>JADKGB010000005.1 GCA_016717225.1 Flavobacteriales bacterium
ATTGCTGATATAGTTGCATCAATAATAAAAAATGAACCTATTGCAAGGAGTAAAGAATTATTTGATAAGATATACGAATCAAACGAACCTGAACATGCGGAGTTTAACTCATTGTTAACGGCATATGGGGTAGATAGGATAACACATGAATTAAAGGTAACCTTCTATATTAGAAAAATATTTTTCGACGAAAACACCACAATCCGGGAAGTCGTCAATCCCAAGTCATCCAATCCAGTTAAAGGATCATTCTTCGCTCTTTATATGGCAATTTTTCAGCCTGTCGTTAGAGAGGAAAAGTCGCCTGATCAATCCAATAAGATTATTCATGCACTATCTGGCCTTCAAAAAGACATGATTGTTAGTGCAAAATACTCTACGACGGAGGACCGTGTGAAAAATATCAATAAAACAATCGGTCTTATTCAACCATACTTTGTTAAAAAAGATCCTCCAGTTCTTAGACATGGTTCTGGATTGGGCATTGATTTTGAAAATTCAGTTAGAAGATCAAAGGTGGAGACCAACAGATATGAATGCAAACAGGGTTTTGTTGATTTAAGTTCGCAGCGAAAACTGAATGAAGATCTTTATCCGAAATTAATTGAAATAATTTGTGGAATTGCCAACGTTGGTCCTGATTCAGATGGATTTGTATTTATCGGCGTAGCAGATACAAAATTGATGTGGATAGGATAGAACAGCTGTGATCAAATCAAAGCACATCCAATAAATGAACGTTATGTAGTCGGAATTGACAGAGAACTTAAAGTCCTGAATATCAAGATGGATGATTATATAAATAAGATCATGGCAAGAATCAGTTCATCTGATTTAAGTGAACCACTTAAATCACAAGTATTGTCGCAGCTTGATGTGGTTGAATATAAAACTTTAGTGTTTTACGTTTGCGAGTTCCCAGACAAAAAGTATTTCTTTATTGGGAGCGAAAGTTTTATACGAGAAAATTCTAATGATTGAATTAAAGGCCCTAAACTATTAGTTTTTTTTTTTTTTTTCCATTAGCAAGCTTTCGAATAAAAAGCGCCCAACAGCACCTACAAGAATAATTGGCTGGTTCCTGGTTAAAAATAAACTTTGTGCTTCAAGTTCCAAGGCAAGTGGGGCGCGGTTCAGTGGTGCGCCGAATGCGATAGCTATCGGAACCTTGGGGTCAACTTCTTGTAGCTGCAAAACGCTAGGCTTAGTCTGGTTCCCAATGCTTCGCGGCGCTCGAGAAAGTGCTTTAAGCACTCTCTATCCATAATTATTCCTCATCAGTGGCTCATTCCGGGCATCCTTATGGGGCCCTTATACACACCCTACCCTTCAGATCACATACATCCCTGTAACGTTTGGCACGCGTCTTAGGGCCACTTTCGCACCTGGAAAAGACCGCCATGCCCATTCGACCCCTCGTTCGTTCCGCAGTTTCGTTGGCGGTAATGCTCCTTTCGGGGCAGCTGTTCGCGCAGCCGTTAGCGGCCAATGCTGGGCCACCAAGCGTTACGATCTGCAGCAATGCACAAACCACCTTGGGTGGCGCACCTACGGCCAGCGGCGGCACCGGTCCGTACACCTACAGCTGGGCACCGGCGGGTGGCTTGAGCGCAACGAACGTGGCCAACCCGGTTTGCACGGTGAACGGCACCACGACGTACACCGTAACCGTTACGGACAACGTGGGTGCAACGCAAACGGACAACATAACGGTGAACGTGAACGCAGCGCCGGATGCGGGGCTGGTACTGGCCTCTCCGGCTGTTCAGAGCACCTTCAACGGCCTCACCACCTTCAGCCTGTGCGACCCGTCTTTGAGCTGGAACTTCACGATCGATGACGCGAGCACGGGCATCGTGGCGGGCACCACACTGAGCATCAACTGGGGCGATGCCTCCCCCATTTACGCACCGCCTGCAGGCGGCTGGAGCACCACGCATACTTACGGGCAGGGCCTGTTCACCATCACCTACACCTTAACGCCCCCGAACGGCTGCGCGGATACGGAGCAGTTCCAGGTGTTCCTGGGCACCAACCCCGGCGGTGGTATCAGCACCGATCCGAACACCAACATCTGCACCGGTGGTTCATTACCCTTCTTCCTGAACAACGTGGTGAACAACACGCCGGGAACCACCTACATCATCGACTTCGGCGACGGCACCAACATCACGCTGGCGCACCCACCCCCTGCGGTGATCAACCACCAATATGATGTGAGCTCGTGCCCCGCTGGCTTCTTCACGGTCTCCTTCGTTGCCCAGAACCCGTGCGACCAGACCAACGGGCAGATCAGCCCGATCCGCGTTTCGGAAACGCCGAGCGCCAGCTTCAGCATGAGCCCCAACGACACGGCTTGTGTGAACACCACGGTAACGTTCACCGACGCGAGCCTTGGCTTTCAAGCACCCACCTGCACCGATCCGAAGAACATCTGGAGCATTGTGCCCGCCACGTACATCGTAACCAGCGGCACACTGGGCAACATCAACGGACAAGCGGGCAATCCCGGTTTATGGACCACGGGTTCGAACTCGCTCGGCATACAGTTCACCGCGCCAGGCACCTACACCATTTCGGATCTCACGGGTAACGTATGCGGGTTCGATACCGAGGTGCGCACCATTTGCGTAGAGGCCCCGCCAACACCGGCCTTCACCGTTCTGCCATTGACCGGCTGCGTACCGCTGGCCACCACTACGGACAATACGAGCACCAGTGCGAACAGCTGCTTTACGCGGTACCAATGGCAAGTGAATTTCTTGAGCGGCTTCTGCGGAAGTACCGGCGCAAGTGCCTACACCGGTGGCACGAATGCGACTTCGTTCGAGCCTTCCATCAACTTCACGCAAGCCGGTACTTATCAGGTTCAATTGCAGGCGATCAATACCTGTGGTGTTTTTCCGGTGAACCAAACGGTTACCGTAGCAGCGCCGCCTAGCGTTACGGTGTATCCAGTTGGGCCGATCTGTGTTGGACAAACGATCTTCCCTACCGGCACCTTCCAACCCTGCGGAACACCGATCACGGGTTACGCGTGGACAACCACGGGCGGTACACCGGGCACTGCGAACACACAGGTACCGGGCGGTATCACCTACAACGCAGCGGGCAACTTCACGGTGAGCGTATCGGCAGCCAGCGCTTGCGGACCGGGTGCGGTAAGCACACCCTTGGTGGTGAACAACGCACCACCCAGCGCCAACGCCAGTGTGGTGCAAGTGAACGTTTGCGCCGGCGGAACCATCGATCTGCAAGCAACGCTGATCGCAGGAGCCACCTACCAATGGTCGGGGCCAAATTTCTTCAGCAGCAATTTGCAGAACCCGTCGATCTCGGGCGCGACAGCAGCGATGCAAGGCGTGTACACGGTAACCGCCTTCTTGGGCATTTGCGCGGGGCCGAGCAGCACGGTGAACGTTGTGGTGTTGCCTGCACCGGTGTTGACCATTGTGCCGAGCGTACCTAGTATTTGCGCGGGTGACAATGTGACCCTTACCGCCAACGGTGGATCAGGCTACACCTGGACATCCGGTGGAAATCCGGCCGGTAGCGGCGGAAGTATCACCGTTTCGCCAGTGGTAACAACCACGTACAATGTGGCGGGCACCGGTGCCGGTTGTGCAGGCAGTGCGAGCATCACGATCCCAGTGAACAACCCGACCGTGCTCGCTGTGGATCCCGTGGTGATCGTTTGTGATCAAGCGATCCCTGTTCAATTGAACGCGAACCCCGCCGGTGGAACATGGAGCGGCGCGACTATCGTGAATCTGACACCGGGAGGTTTGGTCACGCCTATCCCCGGCAGCTTGGGCAATGATGTGCTGACCTACACCTTCGTGAACGGCTTCGGTTGCACAAGCACCGCAACAACCACGGTAACTGTGCAGGCCATCGCGAACCCAGCGAACGCGGGTGCCGATGATCTGGTGTGCGAAGGCGGTGCTTTGGTTCCGCTGATCGGCGTGCCGGGCGGCGGCACATGGAGCGGGTTGAACGTGGTGGGCAACAGTTTCGATCCGGTGAGCGATGGCGTCTTCAACCTCACGTACACAGTGGGCGCAGGCACCTGCCTAACGAGCGATGTGGTGATCATCACGGTGGTGAATTCGCCGCTGGTAACGGCTGGGGTCAACATCAGCATTTGCGAGAACGCCCTACCCTTTCCGTTGAACGGTGGCAATCCAATTGGCGGTGTATGGAGCGGCACCGGCGTGATCGGTGCAGGTCCGTACAGTTTCGATCCATCGATCGCCAACGCGAGCAACACGCTCACCTATACCTGGAGCGACGGCAATGGCTGCTCCAACAGTGCACAGATCACGGCCAATGTTGTGCCTCCACCGATCGCGAACGCGGGTGTGAACACAACGTTGTGCGACCAGTCGATCGCATACGATCTCGGTGGAGCGCCCGCTGGTGGCACATGGACCGGCGGAACACCCTATGTGGTGGGCTCGCTCTTCACACCGGTACCCGGCCAATTGGGCACATGGACCTTGACCTACACGTACACGGATCTCTCCGGTTGCACGGATGCCGCCACCGTGGACATTACCGTAGGTCCGCTCATCGACGTTGCTGCCGCAGGGAATGACAACAGTATTTGTGTGAACGGCGGGCTTGTGCAACTGAACGCCACACCGTTGACCGGTGCCTGGACACCCACTCCATATCTCACGGCCGGTGGTTCCTTCGATCCGGTGATCGCGGGTCTTGGTCCACATGCGATCACCTTCTGCGTAGGTAGTGGCACCTGCCTGAGTTGCGATACGCGCACCGTTACGGTGATCCCTCCACCGATCGTGGATGCCGGACCAGCGCTCGGCTTCTGCGCATACGAACCCGTGCAAGACCTGGCCGAGAACCCGCAAGGCGGTACTTGGAGCGGAAGCACGGGCATCACGGATGCATTGCAAGGCCTGTTCGACCCCGGTGCTGCGCCCTTGTTCGACAATGCGCTCACCTACACCTATACCGATCCCGTTACAGGTTGCACGAACAGCGACAACGTGCTGATCACAGTGAACGAAGAGCCGGTCGCGAACTTCACGAACGACCCGATCGCCTGCCAGAACGCACCCTTCGCCTTTACCGACCTGAGCACCGGCAACACCAGCTGGCAGTGGGATTTCGGCGATGGCCTTGGAACCAGTAGTTCGCCTTTCCCTGTGTATGCCTATCCCGATACGGGCACATTCACGATCACCTTGGTGGTTGGTACGGGATCGAATTGCACGGACACCATCACCGGCAGTGTTACGGTATGGCCTTCACCGGTGATCGACTTCACGGTGGATGTGAACGATGGTTGCGGTCCGCTCACGGTGACCTTCACCAACAACAGCACTGGCCTGGCCGTTGACTACCTGTGGGATTTTGGCTTGGGGCCGATCAGCAGCGCACAATTTCCGCCCGCGCTCAGCTATCCTGCGGGGATCATCGCCGACACAACCTACCTCGTTACACTGAGCGGCACCAACCTGTGCGGCACGTTCAGTGATGACACGTTGATCACGGTGCATCCGGACCCCATCGCCTACTTCGGTCCGGAATTCGACACGGGTTGCTCGCCCTGGACCGTCACCTTCAGCAATGTGAGTGTTGGCCAAGCCGACACGTTCGAATGGATCTGGGGCGATGGCACCACCACATTCACCAACGACAGCCTGGTGGATCACACCTTCTTCACCGATAGCTTGACGGTAACCAACACCGTAACACTCGTTGCCACCAACGCATGCGGCACCGATACGGCCACGTACGATGTGGTGGTACAACCCAATAGCATCACGGCCTTCTTCAACACCGACACCACACAAGGCTGTGCGCCGCTCACGGTGAATTTCACGCAGTTCAGCATCGGCGTTACGAACTGGTACTGGAATTTGGACGGCACCAATTTGAGCAGCGATTACAACACTTCGTTCACATACACACAACCGGGCACATGGACCTGCACGCTCTTCGGCGATAACGGTTGCAGCTATGACACGGTGAGCGTTCAGATCATCGTGGATCCATCTCCGGCTGTGGCCTTCGACGTTCAACCGGATAGTGTATGTGCGGGAGTGCCTTTCCAGTTCATCAACCAAACACTGAACATCTCGGGTATCGATTGGGATTTTGGCGATAGCAACGGCAGCACGCTCACCAACCCGTTCCACAGTTATGCTGATGATGGAACGTACCTCGTGACGCTGACGGTTGAAAGTTCGGTGAACGAGTGCAGCGCCACGCTTGTGCAGCCCGTGGTGGTGAAAGTCACCCCGACGGCGGTCTTCCTCCCCAGCGCGGTGAGTGGTTGCGCACCCTTGACGGTTACGTTCGGGAACACAAGTACGGGCGACGATTTCGCGCAATGGAACTTCGGGGACAACAACACCAGCGGCAACCTGAGCCCAACGCATACCTACGCCAACGCCGGTTCATATCAGGTACAACTGATCGCCGAGAACCTGAACGGATGTGCTGATACGGCCTACACCGAAGTAGTCGCGTTCCCGATCCCCGTTAGTGCGTTCACATTCGACCCATTGCAGAGTTGCGACCACCCGGTCGCTGTGCAATTCACCAATACATCACAAGGAGCGCTCACCTATGCGTGGACGTTCGGCAACGGTAGCTCATCAGCCGATGGATCCCTCGGCTACGTATGCGACCGCCAACACATTCGATATCCAATTGATATCGACGAACCAATATGGCTGCTCGGATACGAGCAATGCGCACCATTTCATACCCAACACCACTAGCGGCTTACAGTGCCGAACTGCCCGGCTGCGCCACTTATCCGGTACCCTTCACGAACAATTCGGAGAACAGTTCCTCCTGGTTCTGGAATTTCGGCGATAACACCAGCACGAGCGAAGAAGACCCGGCACATGTGTACGACCTTCCGGGTATCTACGACATCAGTTTGATCGCCTACGGAGCGGGCGGATGCACCGATACGCTCATCGTTCCGGGCGCGGTCCTGATCAACCCAACTCCTGTTGCCTACTACACGTGGGATACACTTCTGAGCCTCGACAACGCGCTTCAATTCAACAACCTCAGCCAGGATGCGGTCAGTTGGGAATGGGACTTCGGTGATGGCTCAAATACCACCGCACCGGATCCGTTGCATGTATTCCCCAACGGCCCCGGCAACGAGTATTTGGTGTGCTTGGTGGCGATCAACGAGTTCAATTGCCCCGATACCATTTGCAGAGTGGTGAACGCACCGAGCGATCCGTTGATCTGGGTACCGAACGCGTTCACCCCCAACGGGGATGGAACGAACGAGCAATTCCTACCTGTTCCGTCGGGATACAGCACGTGCGAATATGCGTTCTACGTCTTCGACCGCTGGGGCGAACGGATCTTCACCGCCACCGAACCCGGCATCGCGTGGGATGGCACCTTGAACGGCGTGGACTGCAAACAGGACGTTTACGTGTGGCGCGTGGTCTTCAAGAACTGCACGAACCCAGCCGAGCGCATCAAGGAGCGCGACTTCATTGGGCATGTAACGCTGTTGCGTGGAGAGTGATTGGCTCTTGCCCGTGTTCGCATAGGCAGACAAAACACCTGCGCTACTTTATGTCCAACAGAGTTGCGGTGCTATCGATCACATAATCGCGCAACGCCGCCACATTGAAGGACACGGCCTTGCCTTTCACGGTGCCACTGATCGCATAGTAAAGACTGTCATCGGTTCTGCGACTATCACCGAAGTCCACATCGCAGCTGTCCATGTTCGCGCGCAAGGCGGCGAGGTCCAATGAGAGCGCTTCGAGTTGTTGTTGCGCCGCAGGAGTGGCATGAACAAGTGTACTTTTCATTCGTAACCGAACCCGGCCATCAGGCGTCCAGGCTGTATTCGTGCAGCCTTCCCGAACATGGCAAAGGACACGATGGTACCCAAGCCAATGCCGAGCATGAAAAGGCGAAGACGTTTGGAGAAGGTCGGGCAGGGCGGGCTGGGAAGCGCGGGTGGGGTTCTTCCCTTTGTCGGATCCACGGGAGCTGGCGCGGCTGTCAGCGCCCGTCCGCTCGTGTACTCGGTCGTGGGGCCCGAGCCATTCGTCCGCTCAATGTAGCGTCATAGGTTCGATGGTCGGTAAACGAAATGATCGATAGACCCCGTTCTCTTACACCGCATCGGCCTCGAAAAGTTGCCAAAGCGTGCAGTTCTTGTGGAGCATATCATGATCACATGCCCACATGTCCACATGATCTCATGTGTTAGAACGACGCCAAAAGAAAATCCAGATCCTTGTACGGAAGTCTGAACGCTTCGGAAAGCACCTCGCTGGTGAGCGCGCCGTTGAACAGATACACACCGTGACGCAATCCGAGATCGCGCTTGATCAATTCCTCAAAGCCACCCACATCGCCCATGCTGAGCAGAAGCGGCGTGAAAATGTTCGTAAGCGCATACGTAGCGGTCCGGGGTACGCGGCTGGCGATGTTCGGAACGCAATAGTGGACCACGCCGAATTTCTTGAAGACGGGATCGCTGAGGTTCGTGAGACGACTGGTCTCGAAGCAACCACCGCGATCGATGCTCACATCCACGATCACACTGCCGTTCTTCATTTCGCGGACCATGTCCTCGTTCACCACTATCGGAGTGCGACCGTGTTCCGCACGCAACGCACCAATAGCCACATCGGCTTGTTGCAACGCGCGTCGCAATTCATCGGGCTGAATAACACTCGTATAAATGCGCTGCGCGAGATCGCTCTGCAACCGGCGCAACCGATAGATGCTCTTGTCGAAAACCTTCACACTGGCACCGAGTCCGAGCGCGGCACGAGTTGCGAACTCACCCACAGTACCTGCACCAATGATCACCACTTCGGCTGGCGCTACACCACTGATACCACCAAGCATAAGGCCAGGTCCGCCCTTATCGGTACTCAGTTGTTCCGCAGCGATCTGGATGCTCGTGTTGCCCGCGATCTCACCCATGGCGCGAATGATCGGGTAGATGCCTTCGCGGTCCTTGATGAAGTCCCACGCCACAGCGGTCACCTTCTTGTCCATCATCTTGCGCAGCGTGTCCTTGGGCTGCGTGGTCATCTGCAACGCGCTGATCAGGATCTGCTTCGGGCGCAGCATATCGATCTCTTTCTGTCCCGGCGGCGCCACTTTCAGGATCAGGTCGGCCTTGAAGACTTCCTCGGTGGTTTCCGCGAGCATGGCGCCCGCTTCGGTGTAATCGTTGTCCTGGAACTGCACGGCTTGGCCCACACCGCGTTCAACAACAACATCATTGCCACGCCCCACGAGCACGGCGACACTGGCCGGGGTCAGCGGCACACGGTGTTCTTGGAAAGTGGTCTCCTTCGGGATACCGATGAAAAGGCTCTTGCCTTTATGACCAACGGCGAGCTGCTGTTCCTGTGGCGAAAGTGCCACTTCGCGCGCCACCTGTCTCAGGAGTTCACTGCTCGTGCTCATAGCGATACTTCTATGGTGCGATCACCGTTCTCGTTCACCCGCATACGCACAGTTACTGCGCCAGCGGGAAGATGCTTCTTTGCCAACTCGGGCCATTCGACAAAGCAATAATTGCCACTATCCAGGTATTCTGTGAACCCGATACCATCGAGCTCTTGCTCGTTCTTCAATCGATAAAGATCGAAATGATAAACGGGCTGGTTGGTAGCCGTGCGATACTCGTTCACGATACTGAAAGATGGACTGCTGGTACCGGACGCAACACCCAGTTCCGCACACATCGCTTTGATGAGCGTGGTTTTCCCTGCGCCCAATTCACCTTGGAAGACGAACACACGACGATCGTGGCAGGCACTGAGCATGGCCGCAGCGAGGTCTGTAGCCTCTTCGGGTGTGTGCAGTTGCAACAGCGTGCTCATTCGGGCATCAACGCGGTTTCAGTTGGATCACTGGCACCAACATTTCTTCCATGGAAATACCACCGTGTTGAAAGGTGTTTCGGAAGAAGTTGACAAAGTGGTTGTAGTTGTTCGGGTAGACGAAATAGAAGTCCTTCTTGGTGAACACATACGTGGTGCTCACATTGGCTTGCGGCAGCATCGCCTTCGCGGGATCCTTGATCACCAGCACATCCTTGGCTTCATAGGTAAGATTCTTCCCGTGTTTGTAACGAAGGTTGCTGTTGGTGTTGCGATCACCCACCACTTTGCTCGGTTCGGTCACGCGAATGGTTCCATGGTCGGTGGTGATCACCACGCGGCATCCTTTTTCGGAGATGAACTTCAACATGTCCAGCAAAGGCGAGTGTTCGAACCAGCTCTTCGTGAGTGAGCGGTATGCCGGTTCGTCCTCGGCCAATTCGCGGATGATCTCCATCTCGGTGCGGGCATGGCTCAGCATGTCCACGAAATTGTAGACGATCACGTTCAGCGCATTGCCCATAAGGTTGTGCATCCCCTCGGCGAGCTTCTTTCCAGCGGTGATATTGGTGATCTTGTGGTAGCTGTATTTCACGTTCTTGCCCAGCCGTTTCAGTTGTTCAGCGAGGAACTCCTCTTCGTTGGCGTTCTTGCTGCCTTCCTCATCCTCGTTGATCCACTTCCCGGGGAATTTCTTCTCGATCTCGGCGGGCATCATACCTGCGAAGATCGCGTTGCGGGCGTATTGCGTAGCCGTGGGAAGAATGCTGTAGAACAAGCCCTGCTCTTCCACTTTGAAGTACTCGCTCACAATGGGCTCGATCACACGCCACTGGTCCAATCGCAAATTGTCGATAAGCACCATGAACAGAGGCGGGCCTTTCTCATCGATGAGCGGTGCCACTTTGGTCTTGAACAAGTTGTGCGATTGCAGGGGTGAATCTCCTTTACCCGCGATCCAGTCGAGGTAATTGCGATCCACGAACCGGCAGAAGAGATCATTGGCTTCGGCCCATTGGCTGCGAAGTATTTCGGCCATGCTTTGGTCCGGGTTGGCGCTCAACTCCAGCTCCCAGCGCACCAATTCATCGTAGAGCACCATCCAGTCCGTGGTGCTCAACCGATCGCTGAGCCGCATACCGAGCCTGCCGAAATTCTGTTGATAGCTGGTATTGGTCTTTTCGCTGACCAGCCGCTTGCCATCAATATGCTTCTTCAGCGCCAGCAGGATCTGGTTGGGATTCACGGGTTTGATCAGGTAGTCGCTGATCTTGCTGCCGATGGCATCTTCCATGATGCTCTCCTCCTCGCTCTTGGTGATGCTGATCACCGGCGTGCGTGGCGACATGTTCTTGATGCGGGAAAGCGTTTCCAAGCCGCTGAGGCCGGGCATGTTCTCGTCCAGAAAAATGACATCATACTCTTGCCCACTCGATCCACAGCGTCCAGGCCGTTGTTCACCGTGGTCACCTGGTAGCCTTTCTGCTCCAGAAAAAGTACGTGTGGTTTCAGCAGATCGATCGTCGTCGGCCCAAAGGATACTTGCGTTCATCAGGAGGTTGTGGGTTTCCAGCCTAACGTGCCGGAAAAGCCGTCTATTTTCGGAGCGTGAAATTAGACCTTATCCACCGCACCTCGTTCCCGGGGCATGCAGATAGGTCCGATGCCCCGGTGGGCTTGAAGAATTGATCGTGACGACCCGAAAAAAAATACTGAACGACCCCATCTACGGGTTCATCACAGTGCCGCACCCCACGGTATTGCGCCTCATCGACCACCCGTGGTTCCAGCGGCTGCGCTACATCAAGCAGCTCGGCTTATCGCACCTCGTGTATCCCGGAGCGCTTCACACCCGCTTCCACCATGCCCTGGGCGCGATGCACTTGATGGGGCAAGCCATCGAAGTACTTCGAAGCAAAGGCCATCCGGTTTCGGAAGAAGAAGCCCTCGGTGCAACCATTGCGATCCTGTTGCACGATGTTGGACACGGTCCGTTCAGCCACGCACTGGAGCACAGCCTTGTCGACGGCATTGGCCACGAGGAACTGAGCGCGGTGGTCATGGACCGATTGAACGAACAGCTGGACGGTGCACTCACATTGGGAATCCGCATTTTCAGGGATCAACATCCGCAGCGCGCACTGCATCAATTGGTGAGCAGCCAGCTGGATGTGGACCGCATGGATTACCTGAACAGGGACAGCTTTTACACCGGTGTGAGCGAAGGTGTTATCGGCGGCGACCGCATCATCAAGATGCTGGAAGTGGTGGCGGATCGGTTGGTGGTGGAAGAAAAAGCGATCTACAGCATCGAGAAATTCCTTGTTGCCCGCAGGCTGATGTACTGGCAGGTGTACTTGCACAAAACAGTAGTGGCAGCCGAAAGCATGCTGGTCGAAGCGCTTCGGTGGGCAAAGCACCCTGGCATCGAACGGCACGGAAGTATTCGGATCTCCTGCTTTGCAACGGTTCCTTCGCTCACCGCATGACCGGGCTTCCTTCAAGGACCCGCAGGTGCTCCGGGATTTTCTCAAGCTCGATGACCACGACATCATGGGAGCGGTGAAAGTGTGGGCGGACCACTCGGACAAGACCCTGGCCACCTTGTGCAGTGATATTGTCGAGCGCCGCACGTTCCGTATCCGCTTGCGCGACAGCGCCTGGGAACCGGATCGCATTGCCCGCGTCAAACAGGCGGTGGCTGACCACATGAAGATCCCTCTGACCGAGGCGGATCGTTTTGTGATCGCGGACCGCATCGTGAACAATGCCTACGACGTGGCTCAGGACCGCATCGAACTGCTATACAAGGACGGCACGTTGCGGGATATCGCTGAAGCCAGTGACAACCTGGGGATACAAGCGATGAGCAGGCCTGTGGAGAAATACTATCTGGCCTATCCAAGGTGGTTGGGACCGGAGTGGTTCGAGTGATCACACTCGAAGAACGGCACCTGTGGGATCGGCTGCTTCGGCGGTGGACCCATCATACGTTCCGATCGCGCTCCTGACGACTGACCAGCACGACTGCCCGATACTGGCATCCGATCCTGTATTTTTGGCCGGTATAGAGCCCGGTATTCGTTGCCTGTGCAAACGCTTACGGCCCGGACCAGGATGCTACGACCCCAGTGGATTTTTGAAACTCCCGCATTTTCGCGTTCGAGCGCTCGCCAGATGATCCCGAAGAAAATTCACTACGTCTGGTTCGGCGGGTCTGAAAAACCGCCGGAAACCGTCGCCTTCATCCGGGGCTGGCGCAGTTTGATGCCGGATCATGAGGTGATCGAGTGGAACGAAAGCAACATCAATGTCTCCTCGCACCCCTTACATGCAACGGATGTACAACGAAGGCAAGTTCGCCTTTGCCAGTGATTACGCCCGCTTGATGCGTACTGCGGGATGAAGGCGGCATCTACCTGGACACGGATGTTGAACTGAAAAAAGCCTCGATCCATTCAATACCGAAACGTGTTTCTGGTCGTTCGAATTCGACCACTTCTTGTCAACCTGCGTGATCGGGTGCGAGCCGAACCAACCCGTGATCAGCGGATTGCTCAAGGAATACGACAAGCTTGAAAAGGAGATCGTGAACAACACGTTGGTCACCAAGTATTTCATCAAGCACTTTCCGGAATTCAGGTTGAACAACAAGGATCAGCTCGTAGGTGGGAACATCCGCATTTTCCCGAAAGAATACTTCGTTGTACCTGCGTTCGGCACCAGCCGGAATTTCAGTGTCCACCATGCGGATAACCACTGGAAATCCGAGCGCAAAGACAGCCCGATCGGAACGGCGGTCCGCGCTGTGATCGGTGATGTGCTCTATTTCAAGCTCATCAACCTGAAGATGGGCTGGAATGATGAATTCAGGCCGTTGGAAAAGGCAAGGTGATCTCTGAGTGCGGGCAAAGTACCGGTAAGCCGGTAACTTCGTCGTCCAAACCCGATTTTTCCATGAACAATCCCTTTGGCCAAGATCCTCGTATTCGGTCTACTCTTCGGCATCGGCGGCTTTCTGATGGACGTTGTTGCGGGAACGGCTGTTCTGATAAGGGCGGCTGTAATAAGGAAATGTCGTGCTGCAAGGACGGCATGTGCAAGCATGGCGGGTGACTGCTGCAAAGAAGGCGGCAAGTGTTCCATGGAGGGCTGTGATCATGCAGCCATGATGGGCGGTTGCGACCACGGTAAGAAAGCCTGCTGCAAAGGCGAGGGCCATGGTAAAGGACACGGTGAAGGGCAGGGGGCCCATAAGACACACGGGGGGGGGAACAGGAGACAAGGTTTGGACGGTGAAGGTGGCTGAGGGACCAAGGGAGAATTTGTCATGTGCATCATTGGTGACCCCCGGGACAAATCCTTTCACCATGAACAAATTCCTGCAAACCTCATCGGCCTCGGCTCCGGCCGCCCGCCTTCACGGTTTCCAAGCGGCGAGAGGAACGCTTCAGGGTGATACCACTTCTGCAACCTCGAAAAAGGAAGGGAGACCGGTGGTCTGGTACCGTGGTGTGGTGTGCCGGGGCCACCGAGGCCCCCCCCCCCCCCCCCCCCCACGACCCCCCCCCCCCGCGGCACCACCCCCCCCGCGGGGGAAAACGGGGGGGCGGGGCCGCGGAGAAAGAGGGGGAAAGCATTTTTTCCTTAGAAAAAATGGCGGGGGGGGGGTGTCCGCCGCCAAGGGCCACGTAAGCCGCAGGCTGCAGGCCGATAGCCCCAAATACTCCCGGAAGCTGAAGGTGGAGATGAAGGCCAGCACCTGCACTGGAGCTTGGGACCAGGAGAAGACTGTGGAGGTGCGCTGAAGCGGAAGCCAACACCCGCCTATCTTCGCCAGCCCCCGAAACGGGCTTTTTTTAGCGCATGCAATTCTCCGCCGGTCAAATAGCCGAACTCCTTGAGGGCACCGTGGATGGTGACGCGCAGGTATTGGTGATCGATGTGAGCAAGATCGAGGAAGGCCGCTTGGGAACGCTCACCTTTCTGAGCAATCCGAAGTACACAGAGCATGTGTACACTACTGCCGCCAGCGTGGTGATCGTGGAAAAAGGATTCACACCGACGAAGGCGATACCCAAGCACACAACCTTGATCCGTGTGCACGACCCGCGCGCCGCCTTCGCCACATTGCTGGAGATGCACGAAAAGCACCAGTACGAGCGCAAAGGCATAGAGCAACCGAGCTATGTGAGCCCGAAAGCGAAAGTGGGCAAGGGGTGTACATCGGTGCGTTCTGCTACATCAGCGATGGCGTGGTCCTGGAAGAAGGTGTGAAGATCTTTCCCAACTGTACGGTTGGGGACAACGTGCATATCGGTGCGCATACACTTCTGCATGCGAACGTTACGGTCTACAACAAAAGCCGGATCGGAGCCAACTGCATCCTGCATAGCGGCACGCCATGGAGCCGATGGGTTCGGGTTCACCATCAACGCGAAAGGAGAACAGGAAAGATCCGCAGATCGGCAACGTGATCATTGAAGACGATGTGGAGATCGGTGCCAACTGCACCGTAGACAGAGCCACGCTCGGCAGCACGATCATCCGCAAAGGCGTGAAGCTGGACAACCCGATCCAAGTGGGCCACAACGCGGGAGATCGGCGCTCACACCGTCGTGGTGTCCCAAACAGGGATCGCCGGAAGCACGCGCATTGGACAACATTGCATGATCGGTGGGCAGGTCGGCATCGCAGGTCATTTAGTGATCGGTGACCGGGCGAAGATCGCCGCACAGAGCGGCATTGGCGGAAACATCGCGGACGACATGACCGTGCAGGGATCGCCCGCTTTCGCGATCGGCGAATACAAACGGAGCTACGTGCTCTTCCGCAACCTGCCGGAGATCAAAAAACGACTTGACGAAATGGAACGCAGATGACGCTGATCGATATGATGCCCACCGATAGAGCCATTTCAAGAGAATGTACAAATCCAGATCCGCGCTGATCCGCCACATCTGCGCCATCAGCGTTCAATTCGCATGAACCCCGACAAGCAACACACCCCTGAAAGGCAGCGCCACGATGAAGGGCGTGGGCCTGCATACCGGAGAGCCGGTAACGCTCACCCTTCGCCCAGCCCCCATCGGCCACGGCTACAAGTTCCAACGCACGGACCTCGAAGGAGAACCCACGATCGATGCTGACGCCGAGCTGGTCGTGAGCACCGAGCGCGGCACCACCCTGGGCAAAGGCGACATACGGGTGAACACCACGGAGCACGTTCTCGCGGCGCTCTATGCGCTCGCGGTCGACAACTGCCTGATCCAGGTGAGCGGTCCAGAGATGCCCATCATGGACGGCAGTGCGCTGCCCTTCGTGAACGCCATTGAGAGCGTTGGGCTGGAGGAGCAGAACGCTCCGCGCGACTGGTATGTGCTGAAAGAGCCGATCTGGTTCGAAACCAAGGAGCGTGGCACTGAAATGCTCGGCGTACCTGCACCGGGTGGCGAACTGCGCATCACCGTAATGGTCGATTACAACAGCCCTGTGCTGGGCACGCAGCATGCGAGCATGTACCGGGCCGATGAGTTCAAAACCGAGATCGCCCCATGCCGCACCTTCGTATTTCTGCGCGAATTGGAGCAATTGGCGAAAGCCGGGCTCATCAAGGGAGGCGACCTCAACAACGCCATCGTATTGGAGGACCGTGAAGGCACCACCAAGGAGCAATTGAAGGACCTGGCCAAGGCCTTGGGCCGCGATTACCAGGAAGTGGAGATCCGCCGCAACGGCGTCCTCAACACTACAGATCTGAAGTTCTTCAACGAGCCCGCGCGCCACAAGCTGTTGGACATCTTAGGCGACCTTGCGTTGGTGGGCCGCCCGATCAAAGGGCACATCCTGGCTGCGCGTCCGGGGCACTTCGGCAACACCAGTTTCGCACGCCGCATCAAGGAGATCATCCGCGAAGAGCGCAAGAATTCCGGTGTGCAGTTCGACCTCACGACCACGGTATACGACATCAACGCGATAGAGAAGATCCTGCCTCATCGCTTCCCGTTCCTGCTGATCGACCGCATCGTGGCGATAAACAAGGACACGATCACCGGGTTCAAGAATGTCACGCTCAACGAGCCCTTTTTCACCGGTCACTTCCCCGGCAACCCGGTGATGCCGGGCGTGCTGCAGGTGGAGGCCATGGCGCAGGTGGGTGGGATCTTCGCTTTGAGCCAGGTGCCTGATCCCGAGAATTACACCACCTACTTCCTGAAGATCGACGGCGTCCGTTTCAAACGCAAGGTGATCCCCGGCGACACGCTCGTGTTCCATCTGCATCTGCTCTCGCCGATCCGTCGTGGCATAGTGCATATGAAGGGCATTGGCTACGTGAACGGGCAGCCAGCAGTGGAGGCCGAAATGATGGCGCAGATCGCACGGGACAAAGCGCCCAAGGAGGAACCCGTCAAAGAGAAAGCCACGGCATGAGCATCTCCAAGCTGGCCTGGGTACACCGGATGCGAAGCTGGGCGCCAACGTCACCATCGAACCATTCGCTACGATATATGGCGATGTGGTTATCGGTGATGGTACCTGGATCGGACCCAACTCCACATTAATGGACGGCGCCCGCATCGGTTCGAAGTGCCGCATTTTTCCCGGTGCGGTGATCAGTGCTATTCCACAGGACCTGAAATTCGCTGGTGAGAAAACCACCGCGGAGGTAGGTGATGGCACTACTGTTCGCGAATGCGTTACCATTAACCGCGGCACGGCCGATCGCGGAAAGAGTTCGGTTGGCAGCAACTGCCTGCTGATGGCCTACGTGCATTTGGCGCACGATTGTTTCGTGGGCAACAACGTGGTGATCGCCAACAGCGTGAACGTGGCCGGGCATGTGACCATCGACGATTGGGCGATCCTGGAAGGGAATGTCGCGGTGCAGCAATTCATACACATCGGTGCGCACAGTTTTATTGCTGGTGCCTCCTTGGTGCGCAAGAACGTGCCACCTTTCGTGAAAGCCGCACGCGAGCCGCTCAGTTACATCGGGGTGAATGTGGTGGGTCTGCGTCGCCGTGGTTATAGCGATGACGCTGTTACACGGATCGAGGATATCTACCGCGAGATCTTCGTGCGCAACACGAACGTGGAACGCGCTGTGCAGAATGTGGAGCAGACCATGCCTCGCAGCCCGGAGCGTGGTGTGATACTGGACTTCATCAACAACAGCCCGAAAGGGATCATGAAAGGGTTGGCCGAGTGACCTCATCGCGAGGGCGACTTTGACCGAAGCGATCCAATGAGGATAGTTCTTCAACAAGTCTCGAAGACCTTCGGCCGCGAAACGGTTTTTACCGGGCTCGACCACGTGTTCGAAGTTGGTTCGCGTACCGCTATTCTGGGCCCGAACGGCAGTGGCAAAAGCACATTGCTACAAGTGATAGCGGGGTCGAGCATCCCCACAAAAGGCGCGGTGCGCCATATCCTGAAAGGAGTCGAGGTCGATCCGGAAGATGTATACCGCCACATCAGCATAGCAGCACCTTACCTCAGCCTGTACGAAGATCTGTCCCTGCGTGAAGCGATCGGTATCCATGGTCGGTTCAAGCCCTTTCGCGACAAGGTGCCCGTGGAAGAAGTCGCCCGGATCGCACTGCTTGAAGACCAACTGGAAAAGCCGGTACGCAACTTCAGCAGTGGAATGAAGCAACGCCTGAAGCTGGTCTTCGCCATTCTGACCGACACCCCTCTACTGCTTTTGGATGAACCCGCCAGCAACTTGGATTCGCACGGCATCGCGTGGTTCAAGACGCTATTGCAACAGCACATGGAAGGGCGCACATTGGTGGTGGCAAGCAACCGGCAGGAGGACGAGACGTTCGCGTGCGACAGCATCGTGGAAGTCACAAGATCCAGATAGTCTTGCCCTTCAGCCTCATAGGGCTACATTCGCACCCCTTTCAAAGACAGACCCCTCCCATGGCCAGCACCGCCGACGTGAACATCGGATCCTATATCCGCTTCAACAATGATATCTGCCAGATCATGGAATGGCAGCACCGGACACCGGGAAACCTCCGCGCATTCTACCAAGGCAAAATGCGCAACCTGCGCAACGGCAAGCTCAACGAGCACCGCTGGCGCAGTGGAGAACCAATGGAAGTGCTGCGCGTGGAAATACACGAATTGCAATACCTCTATCGCGAAGGTGACAACCTGGTGCTGATGAACCCCAACAGCTTCGAGCAGCTATATGTGCCAGCAGCCTTGTTCGGCGAGGCCATGGGTTTCATGAAAGAGGAAATGATCATGCAAGTGGGTTTTGAAAGTGACGTGGCCATTTTCGCCCGGCCTCCGAAAGTCGTTGAATTGGAAGTGACCTACACGGAGAACATCGTGAAAGGCGACACCAGCAACAAGGTGATGAAGACCGCCAAGCTCGAGACCGGTGTCGAGATCAACGTGCCTTCATTCGTGGACATCGGCACGGTGGTGCGGATCGATACGGAGACCGGGGAGTATCTGGACCGTGTGAAGAAGTAGTCTTTACGCTCTAGGTCAACCAATAAAACCCCATGGGTGCGCCCATGGGGTTTTCTGTTTTCTGACGCAGATACCTTTACCACCGCAAATGGACCTGAAAGAACCCATTACCGCCTCGCAAGTGGCCGATATGATCGGTGCAAGAGCACTGGGTAACACACAAAGGCTTGTTACGGGCATCAACGAGATCAACCGGGTGCGCGATGGCGATCTGCTCTTCGTAGACCATCCGAAGTATTACGCAAAGGCGTTGAACAGTGCGGCATCGGTGGTGCTGATCAACAAGGACGATGTGGCCATCCCGGAAGGCAAGGCCATTATTTTTTGCACCGACCCCTGTGCTGAGTACAATAAGCTCGTCGCGCATTTCAGTCCTCGCTTGGGCTGGGGTGGCCTTGGGCCTTCGATCGGTGAGAACAGTGAGGTGCATCCGTCGGCCGTGATCGGTCCGGAAGTGAGCATCGGCAAGGAGTGCCACATCATGCCCGGCGTGGTGATCTATGGCCCCGCGACCATTGGCGACCGCGTGACCATCCACGCGAACACGGTGCTCGGCGCGGATCCGTTCTATTTCAAAAAACGTGAAACGGGTTACGACAAAATGATCCCGTGCGGCAGCGTTGTCATCGAGGACGATGTGGAGATCGGTGCGCTCTGCACCGTGGATCGCGGCGTAAGCGCCGATACACGCATTGGACAGGGCACGAAACTGGACAACCATGTGCAAGTGGGCCACGACACACTGATGGAGCGAGATGCTTGATCTGCGCTCATGTGGCGATCGCGGGTGCCGGTGTGATCGAGGATGGCGTTACGCTTTGGGGCCAAGTTGGCGTACCCAGCAAAGTCACGGTAGGCAGAGGAGCGGTGAGCCTTGTGCAAAGCGGGATCATGAGCAGCGTGGAAGGCGGCAAGAGCTACCTGGGCTCGCCGGCCACCGAAGCGAAACAGAAATTGCGCGAGATCGCCCTCAGCGCCAAGTTGCCGGAGATCGTGAAGAAGCTCGGTATTTGAAATGACACGACTGGACCGCATCAACGAACGGCTGAACTTGAAAGAGTTCCAGTTGGGTGCTCTGCTGGATGTCACCAAGGCGATCAACAACAACCTGCAACGCGAAGAGTTGTTGAAGCTCTACGCGGACATTATGCACGATGAGTTGGGCATTACACGGCTCATGCTCTTCGAGCACAGTGGAGGTTGGCGCTGTGCACATGCGTTCGGCGCGGATGAGAGCCAGCAACTTGTTGATGTTCGCCCATTGATCGAACGGTACAAGGACATTCAGTTCATCGGTACTGCAGATGAAGCATTGCTCACAGGATTCGACATCGCAGTTCCTGTTTTCCACCGCGAGCTTCCGTTGGCATTGTTACTGATCGGCGATATTGACGAGGAAGAGCGACGCGTAAGCCCGGCAGTGAAGCATATGAACTTCATCCAAACGCTCACCAATCTGATAGCTGTGGCGCTGGAAAACAAGCGGCTCGGAAAGGTGGCCCTGCAACAAGAGCGTGACAAACGGGAACTTGAACTCGCTGCTGACATGCAGACGATGTTGATCCCGCGTGATCTTCCCAACGATGCATCGGTGCAGGCCGCCGCGTGGTACTTGCCCCATCGCCAAGTTGGTGGCGACTATTACGATCTGATCCGCATCAACGAGCACGAACTGGTGCTCTGTGTGGCCGATGTGAGCGGCAAGGGCATGGCGGCCGCATTGCTGATGTCGAACTTCCAAGCGACCCTGAGGGCTATGCTGATGTTGGGGTATACGCAGCTGGACAAGCTGGTGATCGACCTGAACGAACTGGTTATGGAACGAGCACGTGGTGAGCGCTTCATCACACTTTTCATCGGAACGGTCGATACACGCACCGGAACCATACGTTATGTGAATGCCGGACATAACGCTCCGATCCTCTGGCGCGACGGCGAATTGAGCGAACTGAAGTCCGGCTGCATAGCGCTGGGAATGTTGCCAGAGCTCCCTTTCGTGAACCTGGGTGAAGCCAAAGTCGGTGGCGGAATGCTGATGAGCTACACGGACGGCCTCATCGAACAGGAAGACATATACGGAGCCGCGTTCGAAACGATCCCGTTGGAAAGAGCGCTTCGACAATTCTCGGGCGCGGGCCCACAAGCGGTGAACGAGGCCTTGATCTCAACGTTCGAAGCACATCGCGCCGGCCTTCCTTACCTGGACGACATCGCGTTGCTGACGTGCCGGTTCGCCTAGGCGATCACGTTGTGCGTAGCCCTAGTGCCGTTATGCTTTGATCGTGCGCCTTCAACTTCTCGAACGTTTGTCGAGATCGATCAAGTAGCCCTCAAACGCTCGGTTCCTTGGTTCGTTCAGGATACTTCAGGTCCATTACCACCAACAGAGCTGTGAAGCCCCAGAACGGCACGCTGGCCTTGTCCAGGTCCAGGAAATTGTTGAGCGTACCATGAATGTAATAGGTGATAAGACCGAAAAACGCCGCACCCAGCAATCGGCGATCCGCACCTTTCGGCATTCGCAACCAAGCACGAATTGCTGTACGGCACGAGACAGCGATCAGCGCGATCACGATGATCATACCGGGGAGGCCTTGTTCCGCGAGCGGCCCTAAAAACTCACTGTGCGCATTCCCGCCGGTGCCGAAGTTGGTGCTGATGATGGTACGATCCTCTGCGGCTTGGAAAGGGGCGTATTGGAACATATAGGTGCCTGGCCCCCAACCGGTGAAGGGCTTCAACTCGAACATGCGAAGCGCGCAGTTCCAACGATTGAAACGTTCGAGGTTGCTCGCATCCGAACTGATGTTACCAATGGAACTCACATGCTTGCCAAGGTCATCGCTGCTTTCATCGTGATTGCGGCCCAAGGCGATGGTGATCTGTTCCTGGTTCACCAGGTAAATACTTCCAACGACCAACGCTGCAGCGGCGACCAGCCAACCCGGGATCCTCAAACGCAGGATCATCAGCATACCGAAGGCACCAACAACACCGACCCACGCAGCACGTGTGTAGGAGAATATCATACCCAAGGTCAGTACGATAAGCAGAACGATCGCGAAGGC
Organism: Flavobacteriales bacterium; assembly: GCA_016717225.1. GTDB lineage: Bacteria > Bacteroidota > Bacteroidia > Flavobacteriales_F > PHOS-HE28 > PHOS-HE28. The sequence goes on from JADKGB010000005.1 coordinate 22,427, forward strand.
CTTGCGGCCGGCAGAATATCCAGGCATGCTAACTGCCGTAACCGCGAACGGGAAAAAGAACGCGATGATGGCACCGTAGCTCGTATGGTCTTTGAAGAAAGGTTCCATCACCCAGTGTGCCGGGTCCTGCTCGAAATGAAAAGAAGCATGCCTTACCAAGGTGTACAGGATAACAACTGAAAGACCGCCGAGATAGAGCCAGAAAAACCGGTGGCGGTGTCCTTCATTCTCGAACAAACGAGTGCACAGGAAATACATCGTGGAGACGAACCAGAGGCGCGCTGCCAAATACTTCACACTTATCATAGGCATGCTGCTCGTGATGATACACACGGCCATCCACAGTAATTGCACACCAATGACCACAGTGACGGGATGTCGCCAGACGCGCGCGTCGATGACGTTCTTTTCCAATCCCAATTTCAGCAAGAACAGCAGCATGAGCGCCACCATGAGCGGTTCTGTTGGCAAACTGACGCCGACACCACCAAGGTCCAATTGCTCCAGGTTGATCGACAGCGGTGTAGCGAAAACAATGAAAAGCAGCAATCGATCAGCTGCGGCAATGAGCGCCCAAGCAACCAGTGCGACCAACGGCAGTAGTAACAACCACGGGAACTCGTTCGCCAAAAGCACACCGTTCACCAGGAGGAAAAGCACACAGGCGATCGGTATCCAGTGGTCGCGTAGTATCCGCACCATCAGCACTCAGCTATGTTGTTCGCGGCCCAGCAACGCCGGCTCGCGCAGAACGACCAGTAGGAAGCAAAGCAAACTGGCCGAAAGGACGGAAACCAGAACGATCAGCCAACGAACCGGGTAGACTTTCTTGTCCGGTACTTCCGGATACACGACAACGTTCGTATAGGTCAGTTCCTTGGTCATATCAGCCACAACGTGCTCTTTGTCCTGCAACGCTTGGTTGTATTGAGCGCGGAACATTCCGCCGAGGTCAGTGAGACTTTTGAATTCTCCACCCTTGGTCTCCAGCTCTTTCATCATACTCAACACTTCTTCCTTCTGGGCTTGCGTGCCACCACGGGTGAGCAAACGAACGTATCCCTTGGTAAGTTCCTGGGTCTGGCTTTCGTAAACAAGCAGGCCGCTGCTGTTCCGCAAGTAGTTCAACCGTGCCTCCAGGCTGTCCAGTTTCCTAGTGGCGTTCTGCAGAGTACGATCAGCTATGGCCAGCACCTCTTCTGATTTTTCACGTTGTAGTCTTCGAGCAAGAATGTTCGCTTGGTCCAGCACAGCTTGAACGATGTCACGCGCAGTGGTCGGATCCTCATCGGTCACCTCGATCTGTACGCTTTCGAATCGCGTCTTGCTGATCTCGAAACGCTCGAGGAACAGGTTGTAAAGCGCGTTCCGGCCGCCCTTGAAAGCAGTGTCGAGCCGATAATGGTTGGCCAGATCGAACCGCAGCAGAATACTATCTCGGATGCTGTTGCTCTCGAGCAATTGCAAGAGCTGATCCGCACGTGTCTCGATAGAGTAGCTATTGAGGTTCACAGGGTACACGATCGCCATGGACCGGTAGCGCGGCCTCATTATCCAAGGAGAGCTGATCAGCACTGAAAGACCCAATGCGGCGAGCGCCACACCGATGAAGAGGCGCCTCTTAGCTGATAGCACGTGTACGAAGCGCATGAAAGAGAACGGTTCATGCATGTGCTTCGTGGATGTTTTGGAGTTGCTGTTTGATCGCGATCAGAACAAGAGCAAGGAAAAGCCCGCTCAAAGCCGATACGACCACGATCAGCCAGCGAACAGGATAACTCTTCTTATCGGCAGGTTGTGCGCGCTCCATCAGGAATTTGTGTGGAACTTCGCTCATCAGGTCCGACCCGATCTGCGCCAAACGTGTGCGCCACATTCCTGAGCGCCAATTCTCGACGCTCAACATCTCGGTATAGCGCTGGAATTTTCCGCCGTATTGTGAAAGCAATGCGAGCCGACCGTCTATCTCCTTCACGGCCCGCTCATTCCCGGTGAGCAATGCTTTGGAAAGCGCTTGATTGTACCGATCCGCCTGCGCTCCATAGTCCTGCACGCCTTTCGCTCTTATCCCATCCAGGCTATCCTCAATGGCCATCATCACCCGGGCCTCATCGTCCACTTGTCGTTTCACGAGCTCATACGCTTTGATAGCCCGTTCGTGCGCCATTTCACTCCAGACCGAGTCAACTTGATCAGCAATGAAATTGGCCATGTCCGCCGCTCGCTGCGGCTGCACATCCATCACTTCCACGCGCACAGTTCCAAACTTGGTGTACTCAAAAGACACATTGTCCTTGAACGCTTCGTACAGCTCAGCCCTTTTATGCTCGCTATTGGCCTCGATGCCATATGCCGCCAAAAGATCGAAGCGATCGGCCGTTCGTTCACGGATCTTATCGGAATACAGTATTTGCAACAGGTGCTGTGCATCTTCTTCCTCACCGAGCATCATCATGTCCGCACCACTGCTTGTCCCTTCGTTCAAAAGCGCCCTTGAGGCCGTATTGGTCGTTGCAGGAAAAAGGATCACTTCGCTCTTGAACCTGGGCGTAATGAGGTACGAAGCCACAGCTCCGATAGCCCCACCAAAGAGCGTGATCAGGAAAATGGTTTTCCAGCGCTTCCACAGAACTGCCACCAGGTCGAAGGATCGCGCGCTTGACGCGCTTTGTACATCTGTCATAGTGCCTGATTTCGAAAGGTCGGCGAAGATAGCCGGAGAGGAATTGCGTGAAGATCGAAGGGCCTGTCAAGGAAGCAGGGAACGCAATGATCCGTTACGAATTGCATTGACAGGCAGCAACCCGCAAACAGCCGCAAGAAGCAGTGCGGACAAGCTCATTATCGTTGAAGCGATCCAAAGCCCCATCCCCTGGTCGCGCAATACCCAGCCCAGAAGGACGATGAGTAGCAAATAGGCTACACCGCCAGCGAGATTCCCGATAGCCATGCCCAATCCGAACTTCCTTGAGGCAATAACCACTTGTGCCAGCGCGGTAAGCGCTTGGGTCGTAAGACCTGCGCAGGCTGCACCGAATGCATGGTAACGCGGTATGAGGATCAAATTGAGCACAATGTTCAGCAGCATACCCCCTGCAGCCATCCAGTTCAACGTACGCAGATCACCGCTCGCAGTAAGCAACGTACCATATACATACGTGATACAAACAGCCACAAAACTCCAGATCATGACAGCGAATGCCACCGAGCTTTCTTCCGTGTGTTCATGGTATCGCAGGTCCATGATCGGCTTGGCGTAGAAACAACCGAGAACGGCCACAGCGATCGTCCCGGCGATCACCAAGCGTGCCGCGAGACTGGTGAGCGGGCCCACGTCCGTGCCCACCTTGAGCATTCGGCTGAACATGGGTAGCAGCAGACCTGCAAGCAAGAAGCCCAACATGTTGAAGGCCTCGAAGAAGCGGAATCCCTGGGCATATATACCTGCTTGCCTAGGCCCATCCGGCAAGAGCCGTTCGATCATCACCGTGTCTGTTCGGTAATAGAAGGTCATCAACAACACGAGCAGGGCATAAGGAAGGCTCTGCCGGAGAACCTTACGAAAGAACACCATATCCCAATTCGGGCGTGGTGTGCCTGCGCGCTTTACAACCAGCACGAATGCGACCAATGCGGTTACCGCATATGCGAACGTTTGCGCGAGTACGAACCATTCGATGCGGAAAGCGGCACCAACGGATCGTCCCCACAACAACCATCCACAGATCGCAATGAGCAGCACCCGGTCCAACACAGAAAGCAAGCTATCCTGAGCGAACCGCTGGGCGCCTGCGATATTGCTTCGGAAAAAGAGAATTGTGGCCACAAGCGCCTGATTCAACACGAGTACCGCAAGAATTGAGAGTTGCGTGCCCCGATAGCCAATAACCACAGCCACGATGAACAGAACAGCAGCATACAACAGAACAAGCAAGGCCCGCACGGTGAGAATGCCGCCAACCTGATCGCGTATCCGATCCGAGTTCTGGGCAATGTGGCGTGTATTCCAATTCGTGATGCCGAAGTCCAGAAGGATGTTCAACAAGAAGCTCAAACTGAGCAAGGCGGCATAGCTTCCGTAGGCTTCCGTGCCAACGCGCACCTGCACCTGGGCATCGATACCGAGGATATAGAAGGGCTTCACCAACAGGTTCAGCACCAGCACCAAGGCGAGGTTGGTAACGAATACGCGACGCATCGGCTACGAAGAAAGGTGCTAAGTGCCACAAGCCGAAGAGCCTTACCGTGCTTTCTTCGCACTCCCGATGAACAAGGGATGCAACATATGCGCATTGCGGTGAACACGCGCCTACTGCTCTCCGAGAAGCTTGAAGGCATCGGCTGGTTCACGCATGAGTCGTTCCGGCGCATTGTGAAGGCACACCCGGAGCACCAGTTCATTTTTCTGTTCGACCGGCCGTTCGACAAGCGATTCGTTTATGAAAAGAATGTGGAGGCGGTGACCGTTCACCCACCCACGCGCCATCCATTGCTCTATCGGATCTGGTTCGAATACATGCTGCCACGTGCTTTGCGCAAGTCCAAGGCTGATGTCTTCATTTCACCGGATGGCTTCCTGAGTATGCGTGCGAACATTCCGCAGCTTGCCGTAATGCACGATCTCAACTTCGAACACTATCCGGAAGACCTGCCACCTGCATACAGCCGATACTACCGAAGGTGGTTCCCCCTGTTCGCCAAAAAAGCAGCGCGATTGGTTACAGTGAGCAACTTCAGCAAGGAGGATATCGCGACGCGTTACCGTGTGCCGAAGGACCGCATAGACGTGGTGTACAACGGTATCGGCGATGTGTTCACACCGCTTTCGGAAAAGGAGAAACTCGCTACCCGGGATCGATTCACCAAAGGTTTGCCCTACCTGGTGTGCGTGGGAGCCATGCATCGCCGTAAAAACCTTGCGAACACCTTGGCCGCATTCGATCGGCTGGCAGCGGGCCGACCTGATGTTCGCCTCCTGATCATCGGCGAGCGCATGTTCAAAGACGCGCGAATGGAACGAGCATGGAATGCGATGAAGCACCAGAACCACGTGGTTTTCGCTGGTCGCCTGGGCCAAGCGGATCTCAGGCTGGCGTTGGGAGGTAGCGAGGCTTTGGTGTACGTGAGCTACTTCGAAGGCTTCGGCATACCAGTAGCAGAGGCGATGGCATGCGGCGTGCCCGTGATCGCAGCCAACGCAACCAGCTTACCAGAGGTGGCGGGCGAGGCGGCGATCTATTGCGACCCGTTCAACATAGAAGACATAACACGATGCATGCGTGTTATGGTCGATGACGATGCACTTCGTCAGCGCTTGATCACTGCTGGAAAGGCACGAGCGCGTTCGTACACCTGGGATCGCACGGCACAAGGAGTTTGGGAAAGCATTGAAAAGATGACCGCGATCGTATGAGGCTGGCGTTGCAACACACAAAAGGGCTTGTGGAGGCCGGATGCGATGAGGCTGGTCGAGGATGCCTGGCCGGTCCTGTGGTTGCCGCAGCCGTGATCCTTCCTCCGGGAATACGCTTGCCGGGCCTCAATGATTCCAAACAGCTCACTGAATTGCAACGCGACAAACTGCGTCCGCTCATCGAAAAGGGGGCGATCGCATGGTGTGTTGCACAAGCCACTGTAGAAGAGATCGACCGCATCAACATTCTGAACGCCTCCTTCCTGGCCATGCATCGTGCGATAGAAGGCCTGCGATCAACTCCGGACCTGCTCCTTATCGATGGCAACCGCTTCACGCCGTACTTCGGCATTGCACATCATTGCGTGATCCAAGGGGACGGAAAATTCCGAAGTATCGCAGCTGCCAGTGTATTGGCAAAAACGCACCGCGATGACCTGATGCGCACCTTGCACACCGAGCAACCGAGCTTCAATTGGGCCGTGAACAAGGGCTACCCCACGCTGGCGCATCGCCGCGCAATTGCCATGCAAGGACCAACGGCCCACCATCGGCTCAGCTTCACCTTGCTGCCTGAAGAAGTTTGACTTTCCTGCCAGTCCACAAGGGCTTGTGCGCAGGTCGTTGTCCTATCCGTTCCACTTGGTCAAGCCTTCTGTGACCTTTGAGCATCAACATGCGCCGCGCGGTCATCGTTCTATTGTTGCTCACCATCCTCGGAGGCATCGCGTGGTGGCTATTGAAATGGGATGGAGGAACCATGGTCACGGCCGATCCATGGGCTCGGTTGCCGGTGAACACTGCCTTGGTTGTGGAAGTGGACGATCCACTCGCGAGCTGGGAGCGGTTCACCAGCACATCGCAGTGGTGGACCACATGGGAAAGCTCGCCCGGTTGTGCTGAACTGGATGCCCTTGTTGGTCGTGCAAGGGAAGCCGCGGATACGGATGTTCTGCTGAAAAAAGCGATGAGCGCATCATCTGTGCTGGTATCATTCAGCTTCGTGGACGATCACATGGAAAGCCTGCTTGTTTGGGCTTTTCCCGCAGAAGGGATCACGATGGAAAAGCTCGGCCCTGTGTTCCGCTGCGACATGGGCAGAACATCCAAACTGTGGAGTGATGGCCGGATAAGTACGTTGGGGGCTGACGGCACCGCGGCAATGCACATCGGCTATTCGGATGGTTTGCTTTTCATCAGCGATAGCCCGGGTGCTGTGGATGGCGCGTTGCTCGAACCCCCTCTAAAGTCCGCATTAGCGAGCGATAGCCTATTCAAACTCGCTCGTGCCTCACTAGGCGCCGGTAGCGATGCGCATGTACTTCTTCACACCGAACGTGCTCAGCGCCTTCTCACGGCTTGGTTACGGCCTGAGGCAATTACGGCCTTGAACGGAATTTCAGGCTGGGTTGCATTGGACGCTCGCTTGCGACCAGAGGCCTTCCTTTTCAGCGGACTCCTTTTCAACTCCAGCACAACATCCATTTTGGCAGCAGCTCAAGAACAGGGGGTCGAGCGAATGGGTATCTGGCGCGTGTTGCATCCTGGGGTCCAAAGCATGCTGCAACTGGGCATCTCGGACCCCATGCGTTATTGTACGTCCATCATTGGTGAAGCCCCGAACGAGCAACTCTTCGAAGCATATGGTTCATGGGTACACGGACCGATCGGCGTCGCGAAGAGGGCAAGCCTCTCCGATTCCACACGCATGGAGTGGGCGATCATGCAGGCTGAAGATCCGCTGCTTGCGAAAGAGGCGTTGGAAGCCCGTTGTGCGGGTTGCGACACACTCTCCTACCGCAATATCCGGATGATGCGGAGTGCGGATACATCAGCCCTGGCGGCCATTTGGGGACCGCTCTTCGATGGAGCTGAGCGACCGTGGTGGTGCGTGCTCAATGACAAAGTGGTATTCGCCGACCAGCTGAACGCACTACGCCTGAGCATCGATGCATGGACCGATGGATACTCACTTGCACAGGACGCGCGAACGAGTGGTTTCTTCCAGCAATACGCGACAGAGGCAGGCTTCACTTGGTGGAGCGATGCGGCTGAGGGGCTTCGCTCATTTCGAGAGGATATGAAACCTGCTGGTGCCCGGATCCTGCTGGATCATCAGAACGCATGGGACCACCTCGGCGGATGCCTGTTGCAAGTGACCCCCGAAGAGCAGGGCAGGTTCCAGATCACCGCTTGCCTCGCGACGGTTGGCTCCATCGCCAACCAGGTCGCCCGCCGGAACGATACAACTACCACCACACAGAACGATGGCGCCATGTGGTCCGTTTCGTTGGGAACGCATGCTCAATGCGGCCCTTGGCTGCTCACTGATCACCTGAGCCGCACGAAACAGATCCTGGTACAGGACACGAAGAACCGTATTGCCCTGATCTCGTGCACGGGGAAATTGATGTGGCAACGCGAACTTGATGGTCCGATCATGGGCGGCGTCCATCAAGTGGACAAGTTCAAGAACGGCAAATTGCAAATGCTCTTCAACACGGCGGAGCGCATGTACGTGATCGATCGCAACGGCAAGGATGTGGAGCGCTTCCCTATCCGTCTTCCAGAACGTGCCAGCGCTCCGCTCAATGTGTTCGATTACGAGAACAAGAAAGAATACCGCGTGCTCGTTCCAACAGAGGGGTCTCGCCTGCTCAACTTCGACATCAACGGAAAACCGGTTGATGGTTGGGTTCCTCCAAAAACGATCGGCGTTTGTGAAATCCCTGTGGAACACATGCGCATCCGGGGTAAGGATAACCTGGTCCTGGTCGACATCGGCGGCCACATCAATGTGTTCGATCGCCGCGGTGAACCTCGCTATGCGCCGAAATTGCAAGCCAGGTCCGTTGAAAACTTCATCGGCCTTGTCCCTGCTATGGACATTGGGGATTGTCTTCTCCTATGGCGCGATACGGAGGGCAACAACTTGTCGGGGAAATTCAGCGGCGGGCTCGACACCCTCCGAGTTCAAACGACCTCCAACGGTAAAACAGCAACTGAAGAAATGGTGGCTGAAGGCGCTTCACCGGGTGATCCGATAATGGCTAAGGGTACTATCCGTTACCCATCCACCTATCAATCCTTCTCGGAAAAGCCACGAACCTTGAAAGCTGACATCAACCTTGATGGCCGACCAGAACGGATCACCGTGAACGAAGATGGGAAAGTGGAAGTGGCTTCAGCACCGTGATGACACAAAAACACGATATCTCAGCGAGTGAAGACATCCATGAACTGGTGGAACGCTTCTACCGGAAACTGGTGGTTGATCCCGTGATCGGTCACTTCTTCGTTGGACTGGATCTGGAGCACCACCTTCCGCGCATTGCCTCGTTCTGGGAAATGATACTGCTGAACAAAGCCGGGTACACCACCAATGTGACAGATGTTCACTTGAGGCTGAACCAACGCATTCCCATGGAACGCGTGCATTTCGATCGCTGGTTGGAATTGTTCCGCAGTTCAGTGGACGAAAAATATGCGGGACCGAATGCTAGCGAGGCCAAGATGCGCGCACTTTCGATCGCTACCGTGATGCTGGTGAAAGTCCAGCAACACTGATACCTGTAGGGCTGTGGCCTAGATGAAGGCGGAAAAGCAAAGATGGCAGTATGTCTAATTGGTATGACGTGTCCATCACTTGCGGGGCTTCCGCAGCCACACCTTCTGGCCAGCTTGGACCGTATCAGCGATCCCAACACCATTGTAGCTGGCCAGCTTTTTCAGCTTCACTCCGAAACGCTGGCTGATGCCCCAAAGCGTCTCGCCTTCTTCAGCCAGGTGGAACTCCGGTTTTTTGCTCTTGTTGCGTTTTGGTTGCGTGTAGACCACTTGACCCGCTTCAAGCTTCTGGTCTTTCGCCATATCGTTCCAACCAGCTAACCAGCCCGGCATCTGTTCGAGTTCCGCGGCGATCTTGCTCACAGTTTCGCCCTCTTTCGCCAGCACGTACTTCACTTTGTTCTCCGACGCGAACACTTCCCGACCCCCGCCGATGGTCACCGTGCCCATATCGTTCGAACCCTTGCGTTCGCGCGGCTTCTTGCCTGGCTTACCGCCACCTGATCCGGGCTTGGGGCGACCAGCGTAGACGACATCAATACCCTCATCGAATTTGTTCAGTTCATAACGCTCCACCAGTTCGATCAGCTTGCTCGGATACCGTGGATCCGTGGCGTAACCAGCTTTCTTCAAACCGTGCGCCCAACCCTTGTAGTCGGTCGGCTTCAGCTCGAACAGGCCAGCATAGCGCGGGCGCATGAGAAAGGTGCTGTGGTCCTCAAAACTGTCTTCGGCACGTTTGTATTTCCGGAAGCAATCATTCTTGCGATCGTCATCGTGGTACATCTTGCCACCGCTCCAATCAGGTGTGCATTTGATGCCGAAGTGATTGTTCCCTTCTGCAGCCAGAATACTGTTGCCGTTGCGGCTTTCCAGCAGCCCTTGTGCCAAGGTTATGCTGGCTGGGATGCCGTGCTCCTTCATCTTCAGCATGGCCACCTCTTTCCACTGGGTGATATAGTCCGTGGGCGATCGGTCGGGAGGTGGCTGCGCCATTCCATGCTGAGCGATGGCGGCGAGAACGAAAAAGAAAAAAGTGAACGAATGAAAGATCCTCATGCTTGGTTCACCTATCTGGCGATTTCGAAAGTGCTTCAAGAGCAGTCTACTACAAGGCACGAAACTATCGGCATGCGAAATGGATATCTCCAGTATATCAACGGGTCTTTGAACCGATCGGTGTGGAAACCGTGAGAGCGCTGCATGAAGTAAGAGTGATATTTGTTCGATCTCAGAAGATCATAATCGAACAAAAGGCCTGGTCGTGGCGTTCCAAGGTTGACAACTAAATTTATGGACGTCCCTGCACCACGAACCGACCGAAGCGCTGACGAACGAGTAGAGCGCCTTGGTTTGGCTTCCGGCGATTACTACTGGTCCCCAGAGGGCTTTTTGGTGTTCACGGAGCAATACCACTTGAAGCGGGGGGCTTGTTGCGGGAACAAATGCCGGCATTGCCCCTATGGGCACAAGGCAGTCCTACGAGTGCAACGCTGAAGGCAGGCAGCAACTACCTTCGGGAAGTTGTCTTGCTCCCGATGCGAAGCCTCACCTTTTTTTCCCTCCTGCTCTGTAGCGTGGTTTCCGCCCAGAACTGGGCCTTGCTGAACCCCACCTACAAGTACAACTACAGCAACGACGGCAGCGACACGATCAGCAACCAGATCTTCGTTACGCACATCGATACGCTGGGGGTGGACAGCTTCCGGTATGAGTTGAACAGGATAGCCGTTGAATGCGAGCCTTGTTCCCGGCTACTCCGATGCTGGCGGTCCTAGCACCACACGCGCTCATCAACCGACAAGTCAGCAATTTCTTGGACCAGCGATGAGCTTGCGGACCAGGAATGGAGCTTCTTCATCCAGGACACTATCTCTATTGATGAAACCGCATTGAACAACCGGAGCGAGTGGGGTCAACAGTTCGGTATCGCAGGAACAGTGCTTTCGAAGATGCTTCCATGGTGTTCGGCATTTCCGATAGTCGTGAAATTCATTGCCTTCTCGAATGGGGACACTGTGACGCTCGCAAGGACCACGGCGTCGTTGAATACCGATTCCGGGACCCTCCGGTACATTGATCGGCATACAAGGCCATTGAGCCTGGGCTTCACGATTCCCGGAGATCATCGATCTGTTCGACTATCACCCCGGGGATGTTCTCCAGTACCACGGAACCGACAATGGAACCGATGGATCTTGCATCCCCCAATCGGACTACACCATCAGGTACGAGGTCACACCAGCGATGAGCTTGCCGACGGACGAACTATGTCTTTCGACCACGCGGAACGAACACTTCTGGGGCTATACGCTCAATGGCTGGGCCCCGGTTGCCCAAACGACTACTACGACATTCAAACGATCGATACGCTCAGGATAGACCACGCACGATTCACCCAGGACAACCTCCTAGGGCCAGCCCTGGATGGACACCTCTGCCCTCAGCGATCCGGACCTCCTCCATCTGATCAACGGATGCCCAGGCGCATCGCGGTCTGGCTGGGATACGCTTGGATCGCCCATCTGGAACCATACATCGCGCTATGCCTGGAACGGTAGGGACCGCGCTCCGACTGGAGCATGGCCAGGGCTTCCTTTGATGCTAGTCCCTGATAGGGGCATCTGGCCGGTGCTTTCGGACCACTCCATGGAACTTATTTCGAAGGTGCTGGGAATGACGGAACGACCCGCATTCGTGCAGGAGCATGCCGGGGGCGAAGATCTGGAAGGCTATCGATCAGGGGTTGACTATGGTATCTTCCTGATGTGCCCAAGAGTCGTCGGCAAGGCCTTGCGGACTATTCCCAAACCCCACCAATGACTGCTCAACCTTCGATGCGTCTCCTCCGGCAGCCTGTTCTTGATCGCCGATACCTCCGGCCGCATTGGACTTCATCCGGCCCCTCTCATCGACAGCAAGGGCACATCGACGTGCGGGCCTTCAAGCGGAGGTGCCTATATGCCCCGCGTCGATGGGTCGCGCCCGCAGCGCTTCATCATCGCCCGCTAAGCTGGATTACGCCAGCCCGATCTTCGCGACATGCCACCGCCGTCGCCCCCGACCCCCTCTTCCAACAGACCATCCGCGAAGGCATCCCCGATGTCCTTCCGCCTGCGCGTCCGCTCGACCCTAGTGTAAGCCACGCTCCCAAGCGCAAGGACATCCTTTCGCCGGAAGAGAAGAAGCTCGCCCTGCGGAATGCACTCCGCTACTTCCCCCAAAAGCACCACGCCACGCTCGCGCCCGAATTCGCTGCCGAACTGAATGATCACGGCCGCATCTACATGTACCGCATGCGTCCGGAACATCCCATGCACGCGCGTCCGATCGATCAGTATCCCGCGAAGTGCAAGCAAGCGGCGGCCATCATGCTCATGATCCAGAACAACCTGGATCCCGCAGTCGCACAGCATCCGCACGAGCTGATCACCTACGGCGGCAACGGCGCGGTCTTCCAGAACTGGGCGCAGTACCGCCTGGTGATGAAGTACCTGAGCGAGATGAGCGATGAGCAAACCTTGGTGATGTACAGCGGCCATCCGCTCGGCCTCTTCCCCAGCAGCAAGGAAGCCCCGCGCGTAGTGGTCACCAACGGCATGGTGATCCCCAACTACAGCAAGCCCGACGACTGGGAGCGCATGAACGCGCTCGGCGTTTCGCAGTACGGCCAGATGACGGCGGGCAGCTACATGTACATCGGTCCGCAGGGCATCGTGCATGGCACCACCATCACGGTACTGAACGCCTGCCGCATGATCAAGGCGTCGCCGGGAACGAAGGGCAAGCTCTTCGTCACCAGTGGCCTCGGCGGCATGAGCGGTGCACAGCCCAAGGCCGGCAACATCGCGGGGGTGGTCACCATTTGCGCTGAGGTGAACAGCATCGCCGCGCACAAGCGCCACTCGCAAGGCTGGGTGGATGAGGTGATCAGCGATGTGGATGCGTGCATCGATGCGGCACTGGCTTATCAGAAGAAGGGCGAAGCGCACAGCATCGCCTTCCTCGGCAACGTGGTGGACCTGTGGGAACGCCTGGCCGCGCGCAACATCCACGTGGATCTCGGCAGCGACCAGACGAGCTTGCACAATCCGTGGGCCGGTGGCTACTACCCGGCAGGGTTGAGCTACGAGGAGAGCAATGCGTTGATGGTGAAGGATCCTCCGTTGTTCAAACAGCGTGTGCAGGAAACGCTCCGACGACATGCCGCGGCCGTGAACAGGTTGACCGCGCAAGGCATGTACTTCTTCGACTATGGCAACGCGTTCCTGTTGGAAGCCAAGCGCGCCGGTGCAGAGGTGGGCGGTTTGAGCGGAGAAGAGTTCCGCTACCCCAGCTACGTGGAGGACATCATGGGGCCGATGTGCTTCGACCACGGCTTCGGGCCTTTCCGGTGGGTGTGTGCGAGTGGCGATCCGAAAGATCTTGCAACGAGCGATCGCATCGCGGGTGATGTGCTGGAGAGCATGCTGCACGAAGCACCCGAGGCCATTCGCCAGCAGATCGCGGACAACCTGCATTGGATCCGCAATGCGCAACAGAACAAGCTGGTCGTGGGAAGCCAGGCACGCATCCTGTACGCCGATAGCGAAGGCCGGATCCGCATTGCCGAAGCGTTCAATGCAGCCATCAAATTAGGAGCGATCAGCGCGCCCATAGTTCTTGGCCGGGACCACCACGATGTAAGCGGCACCGACAGCCCCTATCGCGAAACGAGCAACATTCGAGATGGGTCGCGCTTCACGGCGGATATGGCGGTGCAGAACTTCGTTGGCGATGCCTTCCGGGGTGCCACGTGGATCAGCCTGCACAACGGTGGCGGCGTGGGCTGGGGCGAAGTGATCAACGGCGGCTTCGGCATGGTGCTCGACGGCAGTGCGGATAGTGATCGCCGCCTGAAGAGCATGCTGCATTGGGACGTGAACAACGGCATTGCACGCCGTGCTTGGGCACGCAACCCGAACGCGGTGTGGAGCATCGAGCAGGAGATGAAGCGCACGCCTGGATTGAAAGTGACGTTGCCGAATGAGGCCGATGACGGGCTGATCGAGGGGTTAATGATGTGAATGCATAGGTCACCGGGACGCAACAACGGGTTAATTATCTGCATGCGGCATCGACCGTACCCAACCAGGAAGCCCTCATCTACGTGTATGGAGATGAACTGCTGAACAAACACCACACTCAACATGAGATCTACTCTTCGCTCAATGACCTTCAGCCTTGCCGGCCTGCTCAGCGCAGGTGCCATGGCCCAGTACCCATACACCATCGCGCTCTCGGGCACTGTGACCAACTGTTACCCAGGTCAGGTGGTGACCGTGCAGACCATACAGGGCACCCTGCCCCAGCAATCCTTCACCGTGGCGCTGGACAGCAACACCTGCAGCTATTCGGTCTTCGTGTCTGTTTCGAACGTACCAGCCTGGTTGGAGGTGACCACGCTTTGCGGCGGCATGATGCAGTACGGATCGGACTCATCCCAGTTCAATTTCGTTGGCGATACCATGACGAGCGTCATTGACCTGTTATGCGGAGGTGGGACATACGACTGCTTGCAGATCCTGAACGGCCCCAATATGCCCGGGGCACCCTGCACGACCTTTCTCGGCGCCCAAGGAGAATGGAGCGCGGACTGCGCGTGCGAGACGAATACCCTTGATTGCCTCGGCATTCTGAACGGCCCCAACAACACCGGCACCACCTGCGACGATGGCGACTCCACGACGATCAACGATGTGTGGTCCATATCCTGCCAATGCGAGGGACAAATTCCTGGTTATATCGATTGCCTCGGTATCCCGAACGGACCGAACGTGATCTGGACGCCCTGCGTGAACACGATCGACTCAGTGACCTACGTGGGCTACTGGAACTTCGGTTGTTATTGCGTGGGCGACTCGTTGAATTCACAGTTCGACTGTATGGGTGTGCTCGGCGGGAACGCATGGCCCGGAACTCCCTGCGAGGACGGCGATCCGTTGACCACGAACGATACTTGGAGCTTCGATTGCGCATGCACAGGCATAGACACCAGCGGCACCTACGACTGCTTGCAGATCCTCAATGGCCCTAACATGCCTGGCACAGCATGCGTGTGGAACAACCAACCTGGCCTATGGAGCATGGGTTGTATTTGTGTTCCGGATTCTGGAAACGTATTTGATTGCCTTGGGGTGGTGAACGGCCAGAACATGCCAGGCACCTATTGCGTCAACTTCTTTGGCGACACGGGTGTTTGGAGCCTGAACTGCGTTTGCGAGACCAACGCAAACACCTTCGATTGCTTGGGTGTTCTCAACGGAACGGCATTGCCCGGCACCGTATGTGTCTACACACCTGATAGCGGAAATACCTTCATCACCGGGATATGGAGTGGTAACTGTGTGTGCCAAGGGGATACTTCAAATACCCAATACGATTGCCTCGGTGTGTTGAACGGCCCTGCACAACCTGGTTCAGCCTGCACGGTCCCAGGCACCACGCTCGAAGGTATTTGGAGCAGTAACTGCGTATGCGAGATCAACAACCTTCCATGCCAAGCGGATTTCTGGGTGCTGCAAGCTTATGGAAGTGATAGCCTGCCGATCCCGTACGAATTGTGGGTGTGGAATTTGAGCAGCGGAGGATCAGGTGTCTTCACTTACGCATGGGATTTTGGCGATGGCACATCTTCAACGGAACCATACCCAACCCACACGTACAGTGGCAACGGACCTTATTTGCTTTGCCTCACTATTGCGGACAACTCCGGCTGCACTAGCGTGCATTGTGACTCGATCTCGATCGATCCGAACGGCATCTACAGTGGCATAATGGGCGGCGAAGGCGATCGCACCGATGGCTTCACGATCAACGTGCAGAACCCATCGGCCAACAGTGTGAACGAACTTGCTGCGAACAACGACATCGTCGCTTGGCCTAACCCGACCGCTGGTGAGTTGAACATTGCGATGACGAACAGTCTGAGCGGCAATGTGGAGGTGACGATCACAGACCTCAATGGTCGTGTTGTACTCAGCGAAGCACGCAGGCTCATCAATGGAAAGAACCAATTGCGACTTTCCACAGAGAACCTGGGTGCTGGCATGTACATGGTGCGCATCGGCAACGGAAGGGAAAACGTAAGTGTGCGGTTCGTGAAAGCGAACTAAGGGAACAACAGAACGAAGTGCAGGGGCGTCCACCTTTTGGTGGGCGCCCTTGTGCACATCGCGGATGATCACAGAAGCCCTCATAGCTCGCTGCTTGCGCCAGGAATCGAAGGCGCAGTTCGAGCTTTACAAAACGCTCCATCCGATGATGATGTCCATTTGTACGCGTTACGAGAGGGACCGGCAAAGTGCTGCCGCGCGCATGAACCAAGGGTTCCTGAAGATCTTCCAGAACATCGCCAAGCGTCGTAGCGAAGTTCCGTTCACGGCGTGGGCGAGCAGGATCATGATCAACACGGTGATCGATGATTTCAGGCTGGGAAAGGACCGCAGGGCGCATGAGGTCACCAATGAGCCGATCGACACATCAACCTCCGTGGAGGCGAACGACTACTTGGAACACATGGAAGCCGAAGCCTTTGCCGAACTATTGATGCAAGTGCCAACCATGTCCCGAAACGTTTTCAACCTGTTCGCCATCGATGGATACTCGCACGCCGAGATCTCTGAACTGATGGGGATCAGCGAAGGCACCTCGAAATGGCATGTATCACATGCCCGCAGCATTCTGCGCAAGGCGCTGGCCAGCCTTGGAGAAACAACCACGATCCGATCCACTGCACGATGATCAACCCCATGAACTTCGATGAACTCGCCCGACGCAAGTTGGCAGAGCGCGAATTCACCTTTCAGCAAGGTGATTGGACGGAGATGGAGGCATTGCTGGGTGCGCGAGAAAAGAAGCGCCGTAAACTGCTGTGGGCATTTGCCGCCGTGTTGCTCGTTGCCATTCCTGCGGCATGGTGGCTCGGGCAGGACGGAGCTTCTCCAAGTACTGATGTGACCAGCAACTCTGCCTATGTCGAGGGATCGAATGATGAGCAGCCCAAGTTCGAAGGTGTGGTCAATACCAAAGTAGAGATCAGTGAAGACGAGACCATTGAACCAATAACCAACGACAAACGGATAGAGGAACCAGCAGTTGCCGTTGCACGTTCAACGAAGGCACATGAAAAGAGCCTAACCAGTTCCGGCAGCATTGCTCCTGCTTCCAGTTGGATCGGCCAGCCAGATCCGAAAGAGCAAACCGTGCAGAATAGCGTCGCATCTGGCAATACCCCGCCTACTGCGAACAACAACGCTATTTCACCGGATCCAATTATCGCCATTTCCAATAACTCGAACAGCGGCCAAACAAACGGCACAACATCATCGTCCGAAGGCGGATCACAGATGATCGCCGTGGATCAAACGAGTGGAGCATCGATCACGACCCCTGCTGGCAATGAACCCATTACAAGTGGAACGACCACAGATGCGGATCCGACCATTGATACAGGCCCTTCAACTACAACAACTGCCCAACTACCAGTTGATACAACGAGCAATGCCACCCCGGAGGGCATAACGACGATCAACTTGATCCAGGATTCGACCCTCTCCCCCAATGCTCTGCCGCCGCCGCTGGATCTGGTGAACAGCAAAATCTTCCATTTCGAAGTGGGTCTTCTGGGTGGTACATTCCTTTCAACAGGCACGTACTCCGGCGAACTCACTGAGACCTGGCGCACAACTTCAACAGGAAAATGGTCTCCAAGCTTTGGTGCGGAATTCATGACCATCGAGAAACATTTTGGCCTCGGTATCGGGCTTCATAGAGCCCGATACGAGGAACAGCTTCGTGCCGAAAAGCTCGCTCGCACGGATGAAGTGATCAACGTCAACTATTCATTGCTACCGATCCAAATAACGGTCCCCGTGATCACGGACACCATCATCATCGGAGGCGTTCCGTACTACGTAACCACACCGACAACGATCACCGTGAACCAATTGGTCACCACGCGTGATACCACCCAAGTGGAGCGCATATTGCGGGAGGCACGATCCATCGTAAACCGCGTGGACTATTGGGAATTACCCTTGCTGTTGGATGCACACACATCCGTTGGCAAGTGGACATTCGGTGTGCGTGGTGGGCCGAGCGTCGGATTCCTTTCCGTTCGCACAGGCGTGATCCCTGACATGGAAGGAACCGGATATGTGGCTATCGATCAACACACTTATCGTACCACCATGTTCGGTTATCAAGCCAGGGCGTACGTGCGCTATGGCTTGTCGGACCTGATCTCCGTAGGCCTCGAACCAACCGTGCGTGGGCAATTCGGTAATGCCTTCGAGGGAAGCGGCATCAGCCGGCGTAACATGGCGATCGGTGGATTATTCAGCGTGAATTATCGCTTTCCCTGAAGAGCAACGCCGGTGATCCGCATCTTCGGGCCACCATGAACCTCGAAGAACTTCCTGCTATTGTGCGACCCGGTGTGATCCGGGCAGTGATCGAGATACCTGCAGGCACCTGTGATAAGCGGCAGTACGACGTTGCCACGAACAGTTTTCCGGTAGACCAACGAAACGGTATACCCCGAAGGATCGCGTTCCTACCCTACCCGGCGAACTACGGGTTTATTCCGGGCACCAGAATGGACAAGTCGCAAGGTGGAGATGGCGACGCGCTCGATGTCTTCGTATTGTGCACTGCTCAACCCAGCGGCACAATACTGGAAGTAGAGCCCATCGGTATCGTCGAACTGCTCGATGCCGGAGAACGGGATGATAAAGTGATCGCCTTGCCCGTGGACCGATCCCTGATCACATTGGACGTGGCTGACATCCATGAATTACCGGAAGCCGCACGCGAGATCCTAGTGACATGGTTGTTGAACTACGATCCTGAAGACGGTGCTCGACTGGTAAGTGTGCAAGGGCGGCAAGGAGCCTTTGCCGCGATCGATCGTTGGGTGATCCGCTCTTGAGGGCGACTGGTCAAGACCTCAACTCAGCGCCCACCTCTTTCTCGAAGGCCTGCCGGATGCGGCCCATGGCTTTGTCAACCTGCTCGTCGGTCAGGGTTTTATCCGCATCCTGCAGAATGAAGCTGAGCGCATAGCTCTTCTTCCCCCCAGGTAGTTTCTCGCCCTCGTAAACATCGAACAGGTCCACGGTTCGAAGCAGTTTACGCTCACTTTGGCGAGCAAGTTTTTCCAACTGATCGAAGGTGACCGATGCATCAAGCAACAGGCTCAAGTCACGACGAACGGATGGGAATTTGGGGACTTCTGAATACTTGAGCTTCCGCTTGGCGATCGCTTCAAACCATGTTGCATCGTTCAACTCAGCGAAGAAAACCGGCTGCGATACATTGAACGCTTTGAGCACTTCTGAACGTACCGAACCGATCCGGGCAAAGACCTGATCCTTCTTACGCACCTCCAACACTGAGGAGCAGAGGGGCAGGTCCAATACCACTTGCTCGACATCAGTAACACCGCATCGTTCCAGCAGGAGTTCCACCTCCGCTTTCAGATCCGCCAACTCTGTGACGCGACTTTTCCCACGCCAATGTTCCAGCGACCATTGCCCAGTAATGAGGATGGCCGTCCGATCCTGCTCCACCACCCGATCGCCCACCACTGAATACACCCTTCCTTTTTCGAACAGCCGAAGATCGCGCTGCTGCCTGGCCATGTTGTGCGAAGCACTTTGCAACAGACCGAAAAGCATGCTTGGTCGCAGCACATCGAGTTCCGCACTCAACGGGTTTTTCAACCTCACCAATTCGTTCTCATTTACTGTGTTGAGCGCCAAGGTCCTGGTGCTGTTCACGAGAGAAGGTGTCATCACTTCTCGAAATCCACGGGCCGCCAAATGCACGGACAATTGCCGCTGTAACCCGTCAAGTGTCGTTTCGCTTCGCTGCAAAGCGGGCATCATCAAGCGTTCCGGAACAGGAACCCGGTCGAAGCCGATGATCCGGATGATCTCTTCGACCAGATCAGCCTCACGTGTCACATCAACGCGGTATGGCGGCACTTCCACCTCGGCACCAACCGAATCGTGCGAAGTAACCCTGCAATCGAGTGCCTTCAACACACGGATGATCTCGGCCGGATCGATGAACGTTCCGATCAACGCATTCACACGGGCGAAAGAAAGGCGGACACGCATCCATTGCCGCGACACAGCATGAAGATCCACAATGTCCGAGCCCATTTCGGCCCCTGCTATCTCCTTCAATAAAAGAGCGGCACGCTTAAGCGCATAGACGGTGATCTCTGGATCAACGCCTCGCTCAAAGCGGAACGACGCATCCGTGTTCAACCCAAAACGCCGGGCCGTGCGCCGCACTGTGGTGGCATCGAAACAAGCGCTTTCCAGGAAAACGTTCATCGTTGTTTCGGACACGCCACTGTGTGACCCACCGAACACACCTGCAAGACACACTGGCTTTTCAGCATCAGCTATCACGAGATCGGCATTGCTCAGCTTCCGTTCTTTTCCATCGAGTGTGGCAAAAAGCTCGCCCTCCGAAGCCATGCGCACCACAATGCGCCTACCTGCCAGTTTATCAGCATCGAACGCATGCAGGGGCTGACCCAGTTCATGCTGCACGAAATTGGTGACGTCCACCACATTATTGATGGGCTTCAGTCCGATACTCTTCAGGCGATCCCGCAACCAGTTGGGAGATGGTCCCACCTTCACGTTGCACAGTGTAATGCCAGCGTAACGAGTGCATGCGATAGGCGCTAGCACTTCCGCCTTCATTCCTTCTGTTCCTGCGGATCCTTGAAAAGCGCCGACATCAGGCCACTTCAATGTGACGGGTTCCGAGGATCGCACCGAAAGTGCAGCTGCAAGATCCCGCGCAACACCGATATGGCTCATCGCATCAGCACGGTTCGGCGTAAGGCCGATCTCCAACGCGAAGTCTCTCTTCAATCCCAGGAGATCAGCTGCTGATGTTCCAACAGCGGTCGCCGGATCGAGCACCATGATCCCATCATGACTTTCACCCAGACCAAGTTCATCCTCTGCGCAGATCATGCCATTGCTTTCGACACCACGGATCTTGCTCTTCTTGATCGTAAGCGGGTCGCCAGTGAGCGGAAACAACGTGGTACCGACAGTAGCCACCAGCACCTTCTGCCCAACAGCAACGTTCGGTGCACCGCAAACTATGCCCAGTGGTTCACCAACACCGATATCCACGGAGCAAACTCGCAGGCGATCAGCATCAGCATGTCTATCACAAGAAAGAACATGACCTACCACCACACCGGCCAGCATGCCTTTCACCTGCTCAATTACTTCAACGCTCTCAACCTCCAAACCTGTGCTTGTGAGCACTTCAGCCGCTTGCTGAGGAGAAAGATCGGTATCGATCAGTGTGCGAAGCCAGTTCCAGGAGATGCGCATTGCGTTTCAGAAAGGTCGGCGAAAGTACCAAAGGCGTTTCGGTGGATCTTTGCCCCACGCCGTTCGCGACCGATCATGATCAACCTACCCATTCCCTCGTTGGAAGGAAGCTGTTCCGAACGACTTCGTTTCCGGAAGGTGTGCGAAGCGGATGTGGAACCCTGGTTGACCTACATCAACAACCCTGAAGCCGTTCGCTTCATGCATCTTGAATTGAGCGGTATCGAAGCAGCCCGGCAATTCCTCCAATGGTCTTTTGTGCGATATGAACGGGATGGAAGCGGCTTGCATGCACTTGAACTGCTTGGTACGGGAGAATTTGTGGGCTTGTGCGGACTCCTCACACAGGAGGTGGACGGAAAAATGGAACTGGAGATCGGTTACCATTTGCTACCTGGCCAATGGCATAAGGGCTTCGCAACGGAAGCAGCGGTATTCTGCAAAGCGTTCGCGCGTGAAAAAGCATTGGCCCCCTCAGTGATCTCCTTGATCGACCCGGACAACCTGCCAAGCCAGCGTGTTGCAGAACGAAATGGGCTCCAATTGGAAAGAACCACCTTGTTCAGAGGGAAGCCAGTCCGGGTCTACAGAGGCCTCATCGGATCAGTAGATTAATATTGTCAAGCGCTCCATGGACTTCAAGAAAGACACACTGATCAACGGCATTGCTTATTCCGCGGTTGCGATAGGATGCATTGTAGCCACTTCGACCAGTATTCATTGGCTTGAGTACGTGTGCAAGCCTTCGATGATGCTGATACTTTCATCGTGGTTCTTCTTCAACAGTCGTCGTTATGGCGATCGCTTCACCTTGATGATCCAAGGGGGGCTTTTCTTCTCGCTGATCGGGGATATCGCATTGATGTTCCAGCATATGGATGAGTTCAATTTCATGATCGGGTTAGCGGCATTCTTGCTCGCGCACCTGTGCTATTCGATCGCCTTTTTACGGAACATATCCGAAGTGGGCGGCACGGATGGCTTGGTCTTAGGCAGCTCCATAGCATTGGTGTTCGCTTTGTTCGCCGTGTACTTTTCATGGGAACTGGCACCTCGCTTGGACGAAGGATTGATGATCCCCGTGATCGCTTACGTAGTGGCTATTTCCTGTATGGGGATATTGGCTGCATTCCGCTACACGCGTACGTTCCCACGCAGTTTTTGGATGGTTCTGGTTGGCGCTGTGCTGTTCATCGTGTCGGACAGCCTGCTCGCAACAAATCGCTTTTTGAGGCCTTTGTCCTGGGGGCCGACCGCAGTGACCATCACTTATGCCTTGGCACAATTCATGATCGCTGCTGGTTGTCTTTTGCACGTACTGGACCCGGACACTATCCGCCGTCGCCAAGCGCTTGAAGCCTAGTGGGGGCAAGTGATTCCAGCGATCGCTGCAGTAGTGTCAACAATGAAGTGAGCTGAGGATCCGCTGCTGGTTCCTCTTCGTGCAAGGCGGAGCTGGCTTAGGAACCACAAGGTTGCCCAACTAGCTGATCCGACCCCACAAGGGCTTGTTGCGGGTACGATCCGAAAGGACAGCTGCGATATTCACATGGGCAGGGTCGCGCAGATCGGGGTCGGCATCGAGAATGCGCTGGGCCACTGAGCGAGCTTGTTGAAGTATCTCCACATCCGCGATCAGGTCAGCAATGTGCAGTTCGGGTATACCGCTCTGCATCGTACCCATCAGATCACCTGGACCACGCAAGCGCAAGTCCACCTCGCTGATCTCGAAACCATCGTTGGTACGAACCATTGTATTGATCCGCGTTCGGCTGTCGTTACCCAATTTATCGCCGGTCATCAGGATGCAGAAGCTCTGGTCCGCACCGCGTCCCACGCGACCACGCAACTGGTGCAATTGCGAGAGACCGAAGCGCTCGGCATTCTCGATCACCATAACGCTGGCGTTCGGCACATCCACACCTACCTCGATCACGGTGGTAGAGACCAGGATGTTCGTTTCGCCCTTCTTGAACCGCGCCATCTCATAGTCCTTGGTCGCCGGGTCCATTCGCCCATGCAGCATGCCCACCGCGTATTTCGGTAACGGGAAGCGACGCGAAAGGCTCTCGAACCCATCCGTCAAGTCTTTCAGGTCACTCTTTTCGCTTTCCTCGATGAGCGGATACACGATGTAGATCTGTCGACCCTTTGCGATCTCCTCCTCCAAGAAGGCGAACACCGCGTTGCGGCTAGAATCGAAGCGGTGCACGGTTTTGACCGGTTTGCGACCTGGCGGCAACTCATCGATCACGCTTACATCAAGGTCGCCGTACAACGTCATCGCCAGCGTTCGCGGAATGGGCGTGGCGGTCATCACGAGCACGTGCGGAGGCACTTCAGCCTTGGCCCAGAGTTTCGCCCGCTGCGCCACGCCAAATCGGTGTTGCTCATCGATCACCACGAGTCCGAGCTTGTGGAAAACCACAGGATCCTCCAGCAACGCGTGTGTGCCTATGAGGAGGTGGATGTGGCCGGACTTGAGCGCGGCGAGCAGACTTCTACGCTCCGCGGTCTTTGTGCTTCCAGTCAGCAGACGCACCTCCAGCGGCATCTCTTTCAACATACGGCTCAACGTGGCGAAGTGCTGCTGGGCGAGGATCTCCGTGGGGGCCATGAACGCGCATTGGTAGCCGTTATCCAGCGAGATCAACATGCTCAACAAGGCCACGAGCGTTTTGCCACTCCCCACATCACCCTGCACCAAGCGGTTCATCTGGCGGCCGCTGCCCATGTCCTTGCGGATCTCCTTGACCACCCGTTTTTGAGCGTTGGTTGGCTCAAATGGAAGATGCTTCGAATAGAAGTCATTCAGCAAAGTCCCCACCTTGGTGAAGCGAACGCCGTGCACGCTGCGCGCCATCAATACTTTTTGCTTGAGCAGTTGCAATTGGATGAAGAAGAGCTCTTCGAACTTCAGGCGGCGCGTGGCTTCATCGAGCAAGCGTTGGTCGCGTGGTGCATGAGCGTGGCGGAAGGCATCCATGCGCGAGATACCACCAAGCAACGTGACCAGGTCAGGGTTCAGTGTTTCGGGCAGGTAGAAGTCTGGGCGTTGCAGCATTGCTTCGGTGAGTTTGCCAATGCCCCTACTGTTCAACCCACGGGCGGAAGCCTTCTCAGTAGTGCTGTAAACAGGTTGTAGGGCATTGTCCAAACCGGCTTCCCAATTGGCGGCAAGTTCCAATTCAGGATGCGCCATATTCAAACGCCCGTTGAACTCGGTGACCTTGCCGAAGACGATGAACTCCGCGCCATCCTTCAGCACCGGCTGCAACCAACGGATGCCTTTGAACCAGACCAGATCGATGGTTCCGCTCGAATCCGTCAACTTCGCCGTTAGCCTGCGGCCCATCTTCTCACCAAGGGTTTTCACTTGGCTCACAGTTCCGCGCAACTGCACGTTCTCCATTTCGCCATGCAGTTCGCGCACGGCCTGGAAACGACTGCGATCCACATACCTGAACGGAAAATGCTGGAGCAGATCACCGAACGTGGCGATACCCAGTTCCGTGCGCAGAAGTTCGCCCCTCTGTGGGCCAACGCCCTTGAGGTACTCGATGGGGGTTTCAATGAAAACTTGCACGTCCCGAATGTAGGATCGGCAATGCTTTACCAGATGCCCGGGAACAAACGTGGAACTCCTCGCATCACTTGCCGATAACCAGGATGCTTAGCCGAAAGCTCACCTTCTTCGTAGAGTACTTTCAGAACAAGCACAACGAGACAGGTACCCAAGGCGATCCACCGCCAGAGGCTTGGTGCGCCGAACGAAACCGCGATACCGCAAAGCAGCACCGCCGTGTACATCGGATGACGGAGAAAGCGATAGATGCCGCGTTGCGAAAGCGTGTTTCCCTCGCGCGGATCGGGTAGGATGGTGAAATTTCTTCCACCGAGCGAGACGCAGGCCCACATGAAAAGCAGAAGGCCACTGATGAAAAAAAGCCACGACCACCAGGGCAATGCCCAACTACCGCAGAAGAGCAGAACAGCAATTGAACCAAACTGGCCGAGAACGAAAAGTATCGACCGCATCAGCGATCAGATCGCCCCCACCCCCAGCATCAACGCCGGCTCTTCCAGCATCTGCTTGAAGGTATTCAGGAAAGTCGCGCCGGTAGCACCATCCACTACGCGGTGATCGCAGCTCAGCGTCACCTTCATGGTATGGCCAGCAACCACTTGCCCGTTCTTCACAACGGGCTTTTCCATGATCCCGCCAATGGCGAGGATGCACGCATCGGGCGGGTTGATGATGGCGGTGAACTCCTCGATACCGAACATGCCGAGGTTGGAAATAGTGAAGGTGTTGCCTTCCCACTCGGCGGGCTGCAGCTTCTTCTCCTTGGCCTTCTTCGCGAGGTCGCGCACTTCTGATCCGATGGATCGTAGCGTCTTGCTATCCGCGAAGCGAACGACTGGCACGAGCAGTCCATCTTCAACGGCCACGGCCACGCCGATGTGCACGTGTTCGTTGTAGCGGATGCGGTCGCCGAGCCAGCTGCTGTTGACCTTTGGGTTCTGTTTCAGTGCAACCGCCACGGCTTTGATCACCATGTCGTTGAAAGAGATCTTGTCCGGCGCGATGCTCGCGTTGATCGCTTCACGCACTTGCATCGAACGAGACATGTCGATCTCCAGCGTGAGATAAAAATGCGGCGCCGTGAACTTGCTTTCGGCGAGGCGCTTGGCGATGGTTTTGCGCATCTGGCTCACGGCCACTTCGGTGAAGCGCTCCTCCTGTGGACCACTGAAGGCCATGCCACCTTGAGTGAACCCTTCTACATCACCCTTGGTGATGCGGCCATCAGGACCGCTGCCACGTATGCGACTGATGTCGATGCCTTTCTCTTCGGCGAGGTTCTTCGCGAGCGGACTTGCTTTTACCCGGCCATTGGAGGTGGAGGCCACCGCAACAGGTGTTGGTTTCGCAATAGACGCTGGTGCGGTTTTCGCTTCGGCAGGTGCAGCAACAGGCTCAGGCTTCTTCTCTTCGATCTTCAGAGCAGGACCGGCAGCTGGAGCTCCGTCCTTGGCGGCTTCTGCAAGAAGTGCGGTTATGTCCTCACCTTCCTTTCCAAAGACGGCCAGCAAGGAATCCACCGGCACGGCTTGGCCTTGTTGCACGCCGATATGCAACAGTGTGCCATCGAGATAGCTCTCGAATTCCATGGTGGCCTTGTCGGTCTCGATCTCAGCGAGGATATCCCCGCTCTTCACCTTGTCGCCGACCTTCTTGTTCCACTTGGCCACCACACCCTCGGTCATGGTGTCGCTCAACTTGGGCATGCGTACGATCTCGGCCATGTTCAGTCCTTGATGTAGGGGTAATCGGGCGTCTTGTACACGTCTGTATAGAGTTCATCAGCAGTGGGCAACGGGCTGTTCTCCGCGAATTTCACTGCCTCTTCAACTTCCTTCTTCACCTCATCGTCCCATTTCTCCAACTCGGCCTCGCTGGACCACTTGTTCTTCAGAATGATCTGGCGCACGCCTTCGATCGGGTCCTGCTGCTTGTACTCCTCTACCTCTTCCTTGGTGCGGTACTTCTGCGGATCGCTCATGGAGTGACCTCGGTAACGATAGGTCTTGATCTCCAACAAGTAGGGTCCATTTCCTTCGCGACAATGCGCACAGGCTTTGGCGATGGCGGTATGTACCGCTTCGCAACTCATGCCATCAACCGGCTCACCGGGCATGTCGTAACTCTCACCGATCGTGTACAGCTCGCGAACGTTGCTGGTACGTTCCACGCTGGTACCCATGGCGTAGTGGTTGTTCTCGATGATGAAAACAACCGGCAACTTCCACGTCATCGCCATGTTGAAGGTCTCGTGCAGGATCCCTTGGCGTATGGCACCGTCACCCATGGAGCAAAGAGTCACGTTGTCGTTGCCTTTGTACTTGTCAGCAAAGGCGATGCCCGCTCCCAATCCGATCTGGCCTCCAACGATGCCGTGGCCACCGAAAAGACCTCGTTCCTTGTCGAAAAAGTGCATACTGCCTCCTTTGCCTTTGCTGGTGCCGGTTGTGCGGCCGTAGAGTTCGGCCATCACATTTTTGGCCGGTGTGCCAAGCACAAGTGGATGTGCATGGTCCCGGTAACCGGTGATCACCTTGTCACCCTTGCGGATAGCAGTGATCATACCCGCCAATATGGCTTCTTGCCCAATGTAGAGGTGGCAAAACCCACCGAATTTTTGTTGTGTATAAAGCTGACCCGTCTTCTCTTCGAAACGCCGCATCAGCAGCATCTCCTTGAACCAACGCAGATACGTCTCTTTAGGAAAGCCTCCATTCGAAGAAGGCTTGGATGTTGACGGAGAGGCTGTTTTCGTGCTCATCAGTGGTATACGATCCGGCCAAAGATACCTGCCTGCGGTATCGATCACAGGGCAACTATACGCGCTTCCTTGACTTGCCCGGCAGGTTCTTGCTATCGAACGAAAGTGGAAGTAGAGTGTCCACACTGAACATTTCGATCACCGGGCCTCGCAGGATCCCCATCAGTAGCCGCATAGGACCTTCCTGTCTGCGCTCCTGCTCCACCAACGCTTGGCGGCAGATACCACAAGGGGTTACTGGGCGTGTGCCTCGAACTTGGGGTACCACGATCGCCATGCTCTCAACGGTACCCTTGGGCATAACTGACATAGCGGCGTGCAGGGCCGTGCGCTCGGCACAAATACCTGCGGGGAAACTCGCATTCTCCTGATTGTTGCCGGATACCACCTGTCCTTCCTCCATCCGCAGAGCAGCCCCAACCTTGAACCTGGAGTACGGAGCATATGCACCTCTTGCCGCGCGGGTAGCGAGTTCCAGCAATTCGCGATCTTCCTTGGGAAGCACTTTCCAATTGGCGTGCTGCAAATAATGCAGGGCGATCTTGCGGTTGGAGCTCATGGATCGGGTCCCGGAAAAATGGGATCCGAAGGTACCGTTGGCAGTAATGCGGACGATGCAGGCAACGGCCACCGGTTAGATTTGGCGTCCTTGCCAAGGCGATATGCTCTCTAGCGAAGAACTTCTGCAACGATTCGACCCCATATCCATAGAAGAAATGGATCAGGTGAAATTGCAGAACCGCATGGACACCAAATACGCGATCGCGGAGAAAGACCTGGCCAACATTCTCAGCGAGCTTCTCCCGGAATACCGCCTTCTGGTGGTCAATGGGGTTCGAGGTAGTTCATACCGATCGCTCTATTTCGACACGGTGGATCTGAAACACTTCAAAGACCACCATAACGGCCGCACCCTGCGAAGCAAGGTGCGCTTTCGTGAGTATGTAGGCAGTCCCTTGGTATTCTTGGAAGTAAAACGCAAGACAGGGCGCGGCGGCACGGACAAGGTGCGGAAAAAAGTGGGGGAAATTCCGGAGGTCCTTGAACCGGAGCAGCAGACCTTCATATCCAAGTCAAGCGGTTGCTGTGAGCCATTGGTTGCCGTGATGTGGAACCATTTCGTGAGGCTGACTTTTGTTCACCGCACACGCCAGGAGCGACTCACGATAGATCGATGCCTGAAATTCTCTGATCCGAGCGGAGAACGGGACCTGCAAGGGTTGTGCATTGCCGAGTTGAAAGAAGCACGGGCGGATCGCACATCCCCATTCGCCAAGGTCATGCGTGATCGGGGCATCCGCCCAAGCGGGCTCAGCAAGTATTGCGCAGGCCTGATCTTGCTTGGTCGCGCGCCCAAATACAACACGTTCAAAGAAGCCATGCTACGGGTAAACCGCTTGCGATCGGCTGCATAATACCAGCACCATGATGAACAGGATATTCGGCATGCGCATCTTCCACCCAGACCTATGGGAGTTGCTGTTCAAATTCGGTATCGACGCGATCGTACTGTTCGTTCTGATCCGGGTGATCTACTATCCGATCCACCGCAAGAAGGAGAACCTGTTCACCTACTTCGTTTTCAACGTACTGATCTTCTTCCTATGCATACTGATGAACAATGTGAAGCTGAGCATGGGATTTGGATTTGGGCTTTTCGCCGTATTCAGCATAATCCGTTACCGCACCGAACAATTGAGCGTGAAGGACATGACGTACTTGTTCGCAGTGATCACGTTGGCGGTGATAAACGCATTGGTAAGCAAGAAAGTGAGTTTGGTGGAGCTATTGTTCACCAATGCCGTTATCCTCGGAATGGTGTACGTGATGGAACATGTGTGGCTGACGCGACATGAAGCCATGCGATTCGTGATCTACGAAAAGATCGATCTGATCAAACCCGAGAACAAGAGTGCCCTTTTTGCTGATCTCCACGCTCGATTGGGGGTCAAGGTGAGCCGTGTGGAATTAGGCAAGATCGACCTGCTACGCGATACAGCCCAGATGCGCGTGTTCTTCTTCGAAGACGAACAGTCTCTCGGGACCTTCACCGAGATCCCAGCAGACAACGACGACTGATCAAGCGCGCTGGATAAGCGCAACCGCGTGAGCACAAACACCTTCTTCACGGCCCACGTATCCTAGAGTTTCGCTGGTGGTGGCTTTGATCGATACCGCATCGATATCCAACGCCAATAATGCGGCAATAACCTTTCGCATGGCGGGAATATGCGGTTTGATCTTCGGGCGCTCCAGCAACAAGGTGCTATCAACATTGCCAACGGTCCACCCTTTCTCCTTCAGAAGCTCTACCACCTGAGCGAGGAGTACCTTGCTGTCTGCGCCTTTCCAGCGAACATCAGTATCCGGGAAATGATGGCCAATATCATCAAGGCCTGCAGCACCTAAGAGCGCATCGCATATCGCGTGCAAAAGAACGTCGGCATCACTATGCCCAAGCGCACCTTTCACATGTTCGATCCGGATCCCACCGAGCCACAATTCACGACCCACCACCAGTTGATGCACATCGGAACCGAAACCTACCCGGAAGGTCATTCCGCGTCGGCCTTCTTCTTGGCCTTTCCATCGAAATTGAAGCCCAGCGTGATACGCACAGTGTTGGCCAGTGGGCTCCTTTGCGTATTGGCGATCAGGTAGCTGAAATCGAGGGAGAAGATGCTGTACTTCACCCCAAGTCCCATGGTGAAATACTTTCGATTACCCTTGGTCGCATGTTCCCAAAAATAGCCGGTACGGAAAGCGAATTGCTTGGCATACCAATACTCCAGTCCACCAGCGAAATTGATCTCCCGCAATTCTTCTTTCAAGGGACTACCTGAGATGATCTTCCCATCTTCATCGAGGTAACCCGGTGCATCACTGAACGAGCCGAAAACACCCGCTGCTATCCCCCGCGTTGGATCGTCACCATAGAGTATGGTGTCGCCTGAAGCATTGTAAATGGGCGGAGTAGGCACAAGTAATTTGTTGATATCAGCATTCACGGTGATCGTGTTGTACTCGTCAAGGTCAACCGTAAGGCATGGGCCCATGCGCAGATTGATGGGAATGAAATCCCTGCGCGCAGCGTCGCTGTAGGACATCTTGGCGCCCACATTGGAAATGTTCGTACCGAATGCGAATGTGGCATCCTTACCGGCCAAGGTCATTCCCTTTTTGCGGTAATAGAACGACACGTCAGCAGCAATGGTCTGGCCAGCTTTCGTATTGGCTCCACTAACATTAAGACCGCCTGTGAGATTGCTGTTAACGTACCGAAGTGCAATGCCTCCAGAGAACTTGTCACTGAATTGTTGGGCAAAAGCCAGGTCAAGGGCGAATTCCGCTGGCTTGAAGTCACGGATAACGGAGCCGTTCACATCCGTGAACGTGATGCTACCCAAGTTGAAATAGCGCAAAGACATTCCAACGGCGCTGCGCTTATTCGCAAGTCGCCTATAACCGGCCAAATATGAAAGTGTCATATCCGGCACCAGGTTCTTCAACCAAGGGGAGACGGATAAACGGAACTCGCTTTCATTTTCGGCAAAGGCCAGCTTGCTCGGATTCCAGTGGATGGCATTGGCGTCAGCAGGTAAAGCAACACCGGCATCTCCCATACCACCAGAGCGAGAATCCGGGCCAATGAGGAGGAAAGGCACAGCGGTAGTGATCGTATTGAGGACCTGGTCACAGGCCTGGCCAGTAAGCTCGTTCAAACAATCCGTACCAACTTGGGCATGCACGTTTCCGAACAGTGTACTAAAGGCCAACGCTGTGATCGGGAACCGAGGGAACAACTTCATCAAAATAGGTCTTTCAAAAAAGGATGGCGAATATACGCTTGGTCGTGGCCGATTATTGCCCAGATCAGCGCAGGATCACAAGCTTTTCTACTTTATCGGCCGCCTCGCCCTCGTCGTTGGCCACACTAAGGCGGTAGACGTATACACCTCGGCCCAATTTGTCCCCTTGGTCATCAAGGCCATCCCATGCAAGAGGTTCGGAACGATACCCATCACAAGCCAGTTGGCGGCTCAACGTCTTCACCAAACGACCTGCAACAGTGAAAACCTGCACTTGCACATCCAAGTTGGAACATGGCCGGTTATGTTCGAAAAAGAACTGTGTGTTGGTTGTGAACGGGTTCGGATAATTCAACACATGGGCAAGCGCCAACTCAGCACTCGGCGCTACAACGAACTCAAGGCTCTTGAGGCTACTGTTGTTGAATACATCCCATGCCTTCAGGTCGAGAGTATGTCCCCCCTCAGAAAGGTCCGACAGGCGATAGCGCACTTTACCGCTTTTGTAGGTATCCAGATCAGACTCGTACACGTCGTTCAATACAATGGCATTCTCGCTGTTGGCATCGATAACCGCGGTCAAGTCATGACCAATGCTATTACCCAGGGTGTTTATGCCATTGTCATCGAACAGCTTGGCATAGAGCAAGGGATCTTCGTTCGTTATCCCACCAGGCACAAAGCGCTCATCGTTCATATACAAGTCGATACGAGGCCCCTGCTCATCTGGCAACGCGTTCGGGTCCGTACCACCCACCAGAGTTCCAGTGGAAAACCCGCAGGCGTTCCTCTGCGCATCCTCGGCGTAAATGCTTATGCGCCCGGATCCCACTTGATAGTTGATATCCTTCGGCACCACGAATGTGAAACTGAACGATCCATTCTGCACCGTGACCTTTCCCCGGTAAATGATGTTCTTGCGCAGATTGAACGGATACGGGTTACCACCATCGTTCGCCAACGTGTTCGCGGTAACGCTCTTATCAAATACCGTTGGAACGACCACCCCATTGAAATCAGCCAGCAGGGTGCCTGAAGTATCGGTCACTTCGCCACTGATACGAACGACCGCCAAAGCTTTCAGCGTATCGATCGCGTTGCCAAGAGTATCCGTGACCGACGTAATGCGGGCCTCATTACGCGCGGTGGCCAGTTGCACAGAAGGGTCACCGAGCAAACAAAAATTCCTGTAGTTGCTGTCGCTGCCCGAAACCGCAACTTTCGTATGCCGGTAAATGTCGCCGAGGCGGGTAGCGTGCCCTAGTTCATCAGCGGGTTCGAACACGAAGTCGTAGAATTTGGACGCCAGGAACTGGTTCGCCCCGCTGTAGGCTATTCGCGTTGTGGTCATTAGGCCAATGCCACCACCATTGGGATTGAGCAACACGTTTTCGCCAGCTGATGTGCGAGCGGGATCGTCCCATCGGGTGAACTCACATGTTGCGGTCATGAACAACGGAAGGCGCTCCAAATTGGTCCAACCCAAAATGGTCTGGTTGTCCAGAAAACGCTCATGCGCCCATCCAACTTCACCACCATGGCCAACATAATTCACCAATAACGCTCCTTTCTGCACGCGGTCCTGCAGCGCTGCTTGGGCTTCAGGGTAGCGTTGGCCGCCAGGGGTGGATACCTGAACGTACGCATCCATATAAATTTTACTGATGTTCAAACAGGGAGCTTCCAGGAGCACCTGGTTTGCCAAGGCATCGCTGTTGATCATATGGAAGGTTTCGGTAGGAGGGCCGTCACCGGTCATATCATCACTGGCAAATAGGACCAAATTGCGCCAGTCGCTCGCGCCACCATCGGAACCACTGGTGCACGATGAGGAAGAGACCCCTTGTCCAAGAACTGGCTGATCATAGGCCAATAGCTTGGTTACCATATCTCGCGCTTGCACTACATCGCTTACGGGCAATCGACCTACACCAATGTCCAAAATGTCCCCATTGGCCTCCCCTTCGTTATCATCAAGTAGGCCGAAATAATCATCGGTGGTGAAACAGGCTGAAGGAAGCCATGAGTTGAAGGACTGGAAGGACGGAATAAGGTTTTGGTTCGCACCGGACGTGCTTATGTTATTGTAGGAGCCATCACCAAAGAGCAACAAATAACGAGGCAATAGGGCGTCATCCGTACCGGCACGATCATACAACATACGCATGTATCGCTTGATCGCAGTGGCGTCACGTTGGCCGGAAGAAAATTCGTTGAAAACCTGCTGAGGGCTGACCATCACCACAGAAAGACCTTCCGATGAACGACGTTCGGCCAAGCGCTGAGCTTCGCTTTGGTACTCAACTGGGCAAATGATCACCAGGTCCGCAGGCAGAGCAGTGGCGTGCAGGTTCTGGTTAGCGACACTTCCAACAGGTACAGGTTGCAAATAGCCGCTGTTCTTGAAAGCGATGAACTCACGCAAAGCATCCGTCGGCAGTCTGAAAGTCTTGGTAGCGCCGCCATCGGTATACTCCACATTCCCTGCGGTTGTGGGATCGGTGATATCCCAAATGCGGTGGATCGATGAGGATTGGCCGATCGAAAACTCACTCACCCGACCTGGTCCTACCGTATTCGGCTCACGAAAACCCAGCTGATCGCCGGTCATATTGAGATCACGGCGTGCGTTCACCTCCAGATAATTCATCCATCCAACAGAACTGATGGGATTGTTCTTATTGAAAGTCACGCTTATAGGTAGTGTTCCGCCTCCGTAAGTCGTGCAGAAAACGCGCTTCGAGGAATCCGCGTATTGGCCAGAGTAACTGCCACTGACACCACTATCGTTGAAGTCGAATTGGTCGTTCCCCACCGTCAAGACCCATTGACTGGAGGTTCCGGAACCAACCGTACGGCTTAACACGTCCACCTCCAAACACAAGGGCTCAGAAGGGCGCAAAAAAGGCAAACTGAAGCTGTAGTTGTAAGTGGTCGTAAGGTCGTAGGTCTCACCATACCAAGTGCGCCCGCTTTTCAAATGGTTGACAAGGTCCCGGTCGATCACCTGACGATCCGTAAAAGCTGATACTTGATCAGTGATAGGATCAATACTCTGTGCCACCGCTCCAATTCGCTTTGGTTCTTCAATATCGATACCGACAAAGTAGCTGGCCGAATCAGAATAAACATTCTTCGTATGCTTGAACCGACCGGTACTACTTGTGAAGTCCCATCGTTGCGGGCCGGTCGCGTAAAAAAGCAGGTGATCATTGGGTCCGAACTGGCCATCGCCGCCATCCACAACCTCTATCGCGTTGGTCAAAAGGTCCGTTGGTACGAAGGGGGAATTTTTGAAAGGCAACTGTCCTGCATGGTTCCCATACACATTGATCCTATCGGAGGACATACTGGTCATATCGATCCCGAGCTCCTGCAAGAATTGGTAGGTGATCTTGTAAACCCCATCCTGCAGAACGGAGAAGCGGTACCAATTGCCGGAAGCCATTTTTGAATTGTCCGGATAAACCCCGCTTTTGGGACCACCCGAACCCGAACGCTTGACCTCAACCAATTGAACGGAATGATCCACCAAACGCTCAACCTGACCCGTTGACGGGTTTCTCCGGTAGGGATAGATGTCGATCAACGCGATCGGTTTCTTTCGTTCGAACCCAAGAATGGTGCGAATTTCGGGTTCCTCGCCCAAAACACCGATCCCCGGAAGGGCAATAAGCTCGACTTCAGAAAGCGGCAAATAGCGTGTATTCCCTAAATAAGCAGTGAAGCCAGTGGTGTTCTGGCCAAGCGCTCTTGTTTCGTGGATGAAGGGAAGGTCCTGGCGTGAACCATCAAGCATCATCCCATCCATCCAATTCACCTGTTCCGTTCGTTGAGGAGTGTTCGGTGAGCTCGGATCCGAAACAAATACCCCCCCGTTCGGGGCGCTTTTTGACTTTGCTCCAATCACTTGGCCAAAAACACTGAAAGTCACGGCCAGTGCAGGCAATATCAAGAATAATCGAGAGCGGCTCATGGGGCTGGTCAATAGCTTTTAGGGGGAAAGGAACGAAAGTATAACTTCGGCCTTTGTGTTTTGGAACACACGACCAACGTACTTGGTTCTGCAATATTGCGGAAGCAGAATTACGAACCCAAAGTGCTGGCGGTCCGTATACTTGGCGCTTGCATTGGGCAAAGAACAGATCGAGAGCATGAAGAGAAGGACCGTTTTGTGTGCGGCCCAATGGCTTGCATTGGCCATTTTGGCGCCGCTCTCCGCGACCGCGCAAGACCCGCAATTCACGCAGTTCTATGCGAATCCATTGTACTTGAATCCAGCATTCGCTGGCACCGCGAGGTGTCCACGAGTAGTGCTGAACTACCGTAATCAGTGGCCTGCTCTTTCAGGCACCTTTGTTACCACAAGTGCCAGTTTCGATCAAGACGTCAGGGGCATCATGGGTGGCTTGGGACTGTTGGTGACCAATGACCAAGCCGGCAAGGGCACTTTGAGCACTTCCACGGTGAGTGGGATCTACTCCTATACGCAGGCGATCAATCGCAAATTCTCTGTGAAAGTCGGATTTCAGGCCAGTTATTTCCAAAAATCACTTGATTGGAACAAACTCACCTTCGGGGACCAGATCGATCCGAACCGTGGCTTTATCTACACGACCCAAGACGTTCCGCGTGGCGGGAACATAGGCGGTGCCGACTTTTCGGCAGGAGTGCTGGGATACACTGATATCTTCTTTGTTGGGTTCGCAGCCCACCACCTCACGGAGCCGAACGAATCGTTGATCGTGGGAACAAGCAAGATGCCACGCAAATTCACCGGACATGCAGGCGCTTCCATTCCATTGGGCATGAAAGGCAAGTATGGTGCTGCGAAGACCAAGATCTCACCGAACATCCTTTATATGACCCAGGCTCAGTTCCGTCAGCTGAATTTGGGGTTGTATATCGACCATGGCCCGATCATAGCTGGAGTTTGGTACCGCTCCCGGGATGCGTTCATCGCACTGATCGGCTTTCACGGAGAGCGTTTCAAGTTCGGGTATAGTTATGATGTGACCACCAGCAAGCTTACCACCGCCACTGCCGGCTCGCATGAAGTAAGCCTCACACTCCAGTTCAATTGCAAGAAAAAACGTCGCCGGGTACGCACAGTGCCTTGCCCAACGTTCTGAACAATACAACCAGCCCGCGAAACCCTGCAAGGCGCGAGCGAAAAACGACGACCATGAACCAACCAAGGAACATAGGCCTCACCATCATCGGAATAGCGCTGCTCAGCAGTTGCCAGTTCGAAAAGAGCGGTGCAACGGGGTGGAATTTCAACGACTCCAAGAATGGCGGCTTCGAAAAGGCGCCCTTTGAAGAACAGGAGAACGGTCCGGGACTCATTCTGATCGAAGGTGGCCAATTCACTATGGGCCGTGTTACGGATGACCTCACGCACGAATGGGATAACATTCCGCGTACGGTAACGGTTTCTTCCTTTTATATGGACGAAGTGGAAGTGACCAACTTCTACTGGCTGGAATACTTGTACTGGCTGGATCGTGTTTACAGCGCTGATTTTCCGGAAGTCTGCAAGAAGGCGCTGCCCGACACCTTGGTGTGGCGCAGCAAACTGGCCTTTATGGAACCCAAGGTGGAGTACTACCTGCGCCACCCTGCATATCGCGATTACCCTGTTGTTGGAGTGAATTGGCTGCAGGCCAATGATTATTGTGCTTGGCGTACTGACCGCGTGAATGAGGTGATCCTGATCCGCGAAGGTCTTTTCGAGCACTATCCCAATCAGATCAACGAAGACCACTTTACCACGGATAGCTACCTGGCCAGCCAATACGAAAGTGGTAAAAAGGTGGATGGTGTTCAGGATTTCAACCCGAACAAAGACACGAGGAACATCAAGATGGAGGATGGTATTCTGCTTCCCCGCTATCGCTTGCCCACTGAAGCCGAATGGGAATACGCCGCATTTGGTTTGGTCGGCAATACAGTTGATGAACGTGTTGTAGAGCGACGTGTTTATCCATGGAACGGCCACTGGGTGCGTTTCGACAGTCGCAAAAAAGGCGGGGCCTTCTACGGGGACTTCCGTGGAAACTTCATGCGCGGTCGAGGTGATTACATGGGCGTTGCTGGCAGCCTGAACGATAATGGGGATATCACCACACCGGTGTTCAGTTACTGGCCGAATGATTATGGCTTGTACAACATGGCCGGTAATGTGAGCGAGTGGGTAATGGATGTGTACCGCCCTTTGAGCCCGGAGGACAAGGATGACTTCAACCCACTGCGTGGTAACGTTTTCAAAACCAAGGTGCTGAATAGCGACGGTGGCATCAAGGACAAGTACGACAAAGTGATCTACGATATCCCAGGCATCAAACTCTTCTTGGAGGAATTCCAGAAGAAAATGGCCGGTCGTGCAACGGAAGAGGAAGGCAAACTCATTGATGACCTTGTTACCAAGATCACACAAGCCGAAGAATTGAAGAACACGCGCAAGGGCGATCCTGCCAACCAGAATGTGCAAGACATGGTGGATATGATCAAGGGCCAGGACCTGGAGATCTGCCCGAAACTGTTGGCCGGTATAAGCGACTATCAGACGGACCAACCGGGTGAAGTGCAGTCCCGCGACGTGACGATCGAAGAAAATATTGACCGCCGCACCTACCAGCAAGCGGACAATATCAATTACAAGGATGGTGATATTGAAAGCAGCATCTACTTCACCGATCCCGAAAAGCAGGATCCGATGTACGCGAACGCGGGAGAGACCTTCAGTACATACATGACTCTGATCAATGATCACGCCCGTGTATACAAAGGGGCTAGCTGGGCCGATCGGATCTATTGGGCTAGTCCTAGCACTCGCCGTTACCTCAACGAACGCCAAAGCACGCCAACGATCGGCTTCCGCTGTTCCATGACACGCGTAGGCAGTCCTGTTGGCTTGGGCGACGAAAAGCGACGCAGCAAGCTGAACAAGTAACGAGCGATCGTCAGTACTAAATTTCTACGGAACCCCTCGATATGTCGAGGGGTTCTTCTTTTGATACATGGTGAACATCGACGAACTGTATCTCGCTTTCCGAAGCAGCACAGGCGTATGCACGGATACAAGGACCCTGCTGGAAGGTGGGATGTTCTTCGCCTTGAAAGGTCCGAATTTCGATGCGAACAGCTTTTCCGAAAAGGCTTTGGATAGCGGTTGCTCCTGTGCTGTGGTGGACGATGCTTCTGTGGTAAAAAGCGAACGCTTCTTGCTGGTACCTGATGTGCTCAAAGCCTTGCAGGAGCTTGGTCAGCATCACCGACGTCAATTCAATGTTCCGGTTATCGCGATCACCGGTACCAACGGAAAAACGACTACCAAGGAATTAACCCATGCTGTGCTGAGCGCACATGCACCAACTCTCGCAACGATCGGGAATCTGAACAATCATATAGGTGTGCCGCTGACGTTGCTTCGAATGACCCGTGACCATCGTTTCGCGATCATTGAAATGGGGGCCAACCATATTGGTGATATCGCCGAACTAACAGCTATCGCTGAGCCAACACATGGAATGGTCACCAACATTGGCAAGGCACATTTGGAAGGATTCGGTGGATTCGAGGGTGTGGTAAGAGCCAAGTCGGAGATGTATGACCACCTGACCAGTGAACAGGGAACCGTCTTCGTGAATTCCGACGATGAACTCCTTATGCGGAAAACTGAGGGAATGGACCGTGTAACCTATGGTACGATCAGCAGCCCTCCACCTTTCCTCCTGGGCAATGAGGAAGGATCCGCAGGACCGTATCTGTCCTGCCGCATCGTGCATGATGATCAAAACGGGCTCATTGCTACGCGGTTGATCGGAAGCTACAACCTGCCCAATGTATTGGCAGCGGCATGTATCGGATTCTACTTCGGTATCCAAGGAAAGTTGGTCTTCGACGCACTTGCGGCCTACGAACCGACCAACAATCGAAGCCAATTCAAGGATACCGGCCGAAATCAGTTGGTACTGGACGCGTACAACGCCAACCCGAGCAGCATGAAGGTGGCATTGGAGAACTTCGCTGCCATGCGATCCGACCGAAGCAAACTGGCGATCCTGGGAGGAATGAAAGAACTTGGGGCTGCAAGTCGTTCCGAACATTCAGGGATCGTTGAACTTGCCAGTAAACTCGGCCTCAAATGCATCTTCGTTGGCCCCGAGTTCATGGAGTTGGAGAACATGGGGATAACCGTGCACTTGGATGCCAATGCCGCACTCGACGCTTTCATGCAGAAGCCCCTTACTGGACAATTGATCCTGGTAAAGGGCTCCCGAGGAACCAAGCTTGAATCGTTGCTACCTGGGCTCTAAGCCGTTAGCACGCCGCGGCCGATCACGATCCGCTGTACTTCACTCGTGCCCTCGTAGATCTGGGTGATCTTGGCATCACGCATCAACCGCTCCACGTGATACTCCTTCACATAACCGTAACCACCGTGGATCTGCACGGCTTCGATCGTATGGCGCATGGCCACTTCTGATGAAAACAGTTTGGCCATACTGCTGGCCATCGCATAATCCAAATGCTGGTCCTTCAACCAGGCAGCTTTCAAACAAAGCAAACGCGCCGCTTCGATATCCGTAGCCATATCAGCAAGTTTGAACTGGATGGCTTGGTGGTCACTTAT
The DNA here is from genome assembly GCA_016717225.1 of Flavobacteriales bacterium. Taxonomy (GTDB): domain Bacteria; phylum Bacteroidota; class Bacteroidia; order Flavobacteriales_F; family PHOS-HE28; genus PHOS-HE28. Next base: position 62,614 of record JADKGB010000005.1, read on the forward strand.
CGTTTTACCGAACGCCTTGCGCTCTTTGCTATAGGCTAGCGCCAATTCGAACGCGCCACTGGCAATGCCGAGCGCTTGTGCCGCGATGCCGATCCTGCCGCCTGCCAATGTCTTCATGGCGAATTTGAAACCGAAGCCATCCTCGCCAATGCGGTTCGCCTTGGGCACCTTGACATCTTGGAACATCAGCGTATGCGTGTCGCTGCCGCGGATACCCAGTTTATCCTCCTTTGCTCCGACAACAAAACCAGGCAGGCCTTTCTCCACGATCAAGCAATTGATACCCCTATGACCCTTGGCGGCATCTGTCTGGGCCATCACGAGATAAGTACTAGCCGTGCTTCCGTTCGTGATCCAGTTCTTGGTTCCGTTCAGCAAATAATGGTCACCCATATCAATGGCTGTGGTGCGCTGGCTGGTAGCATCGCTGCCCGCCTCCGGTTCGCTCAGGCAGAACGCACCGATCTTCTCCCCTTTCGCCAGCGGCACGAGGTACTTCCTCTTCTGTTCTTCGTTCGCGAAGCTCTCCAAGCCCCAGCAAACCAAGCTGTTGTTCACGCTCATAACCACACTGGTACTGGCGTCCACTTTACTGATCTCCTCCATCGCGAGCACATAACTCACGGTATCCATCCCACCTCCACCATATTCCGGGCTCACCATCATGCCCAAGAACCCGAGTTGACCCAAGTGCTTGATCTCCTCGGTCGGGAATTTCTGCTCACGATCGCGTTCGATCACGCCGGGCTTCAGAACATTCTGGGCAAAGTCCCGAGCGGCATCCCGAACAGCCTTTTGCTCCTCTGTGAGTTCGAAGCTGAAGCCGGTTTGTGTGGTGGTGTCTTGCATGTGGAAAGGGTCCTGAAAAGAAAGTCCCAAATGTAGCGGACAGGGGCTCGCGATGGAACTGCAATTGTTTCCGTGTCATGCATCACCTTCGCCGCATCATGAAGGTCATCGGCGTAATGAGCGGTAGTTCCTTGGACGGGATCGATGTGGCCTGTTGTTCCTTCGACCTGAGGGACGGGCGATGGGCTTTCACCATAGAAGGTGCCCGGACCACGGATTACGACAACGAGACCCGTGAAAGGCTTCTGCTTGCCACTGAGGCGAGCGCTTTGGAACTAGCCCGATCACATCACCGGATCGGTGAATTGATCGGCTCCGCTTGTGCTGAAGTTCTGAAAGAACATCCTGCAGACCTGATCGCGTCGCACGGGCACACCGTCTTTCATCAGCCAGGAGAAGGTTTCACGACACAGATCGGTTGCGGTGCAACGATCGCTGTTCGCACGGGCTTGCCGACGATCTGCGACTTCCGCACAAAAGATCTGGCCCTCGGTGGGCAAGGAGCACCACTGGTTCCAATGGGTGAACGAATGCTCTTTCCGGAACATGACTGCTTTTTGAATCTTGGTGGGATCAGCAACATCTCCTTGCATCGAGAAGCCATGACCATCGGATATGACATCGGCCCATGCAATCAGGCACTGAACCGGTTGGCAGAGGAAGCGGGCCAGCCTTTTGATCGTGACGGATCAATGGCGAAAAACGGCAGTCTCGTTCCGGATCTCTTGGCCCAGCTCAACGGACTTCCCTTTTACTCACAAATACCACCCCGTTCATTGGGTCGTGAATGGTTTGATGAGCATATGGCCCCATTGATCGATGATCCACGGATCCCTTTGCCCGACAGGTTGAGGACCATGACTGCCCATATAGCCACCATGGCGGCTCGCGAACTGAACGCACAGGGCCCAACTTCGGTGATGATCACTGGCGGAGGAGCGCACAATGGCTTCTTGGTCGAACTGATCCGTTCGATGACAACAACAAGGATCGAGGTGCCGGAAAATACATTGATCAACTTCAAAGAAGCCCTGATCTTCGCATTTCTCGGGCTTTTGCGCTATCGGGGTGAAGTGAATACACTCGCCAGTGTTACAGGTGCAGGTCGCGACAGTGTTGGCGGTGCTTTGTATCTGCCCAATTAACAGGGTAAGCATGAAAACCCCAAGACACTGGGACAAGCCGCCGGAAGTGAGCGGCTACTTTTGACCACCTGCAATAAAATCGGATGAGAGAGGCACTGAAGAAGTTCGAAGACAAGACCCCCGAGATCGTATTCGAATGGACCGATCAACCAACCGGCGCGAAAGGCTGGCTGGTGATCAACAGTCTCCGTGGCGGAGCTGCTGGTGGTGGAACGCGGATGCGGAAGGGGCTTGATCGGCGCGAGGTGGAGAGCTTGGCCAAAACCATGGAAGTGAAATTCACGGTGAGTGGACCTGCTATCGGTGGTGCGAAAAGCGGGATCGACTTCGACCCGGCCGACCCCCGCAAGAACGAGGTGCTCGATCGCTGGTTCAAGGTGGCGATCCCGATACTGAAAACATACTATGGCACTGGCGGAGATCTGAACGTGGACGAGCTTCACGAGGTGATCCCGATCACTGAGCAATACGGACTATGGCATCCACAGGAAGGCGTCGTTAAAGGCCATTTGGGAGCTAGTCAAGGAGCGAGCGTTCGCATTGTGGGCCAACTTAGAACAGGGGTTTCGAAGCTCGTGGAAGACGCTCAATACACGCCGCTTATTGGTCGTTATGCCGTTGCGGACATGATCACTGGTTGGGGTGTAGCGGAAAGCGTACGCCACTTTTACCGGATATATGGGGGCAAGGTGAAGGGCAAACGCGTGATCGTGCAAGGCTGGGGAAATGTAGCCGCTGCTGCTGCGTATTATCTGGCTCGCGAAGGTGCCAGTATCGTGGGCATTATCGATCGTGTAGGCGGCCTGATGAAGTCTGAGGGCTTGACCCTTGATGAGGTCAAAAATCTCTTCCTCATGAAAAGCGGCAACACGCTCAAGTCATTGGAGATCCTGCCTTTCACCGAGGTGGATGAGAAAATATGGGATATGGGTGCTCACGTGTTTCTTCCTTGCGCGGCCTCCCGACTGGTCACCAAAGACCAGATCGATCGGCTTTGCTTAGGCGGCTTGGAAACCATCGCGAGTGGTGCGAACGTACCCTTCGCGGATCCAGAGATCTTCTACGGGCCCATCGCTGAATATGCTGACGATCGAGTAAGTGTGATCCCGGATTTTATCGCGAATTGCGGCATGGCGCGCGTGTTCGCGTATTGCATGCAGGATGGCGCCGCACTCACCGACCAGGCTCTCTTTGGTGATGTGAGCGACACCATGGCCAAAGCCTTGGACCGCACATTCGCCCGCAACACCAAGCGAACACAACTCACCCGCACCGCCTTCGAGATCGCCCTCGAGCAATTGACCTGAAATTTTTGGGGCACTTGCTCCGTTCCATAGAAACAGCCCAACCGATGCATTTCCCACTTCTCGCCCAGATCACCAGTACCGAACTGCTAAGAGATTCACTGGCCATGGCCTCAAAGGCAGCTGCGGCGCCGGTGGCAGACCATCTCACCGTTTGGGAACTCGTCAGTCTTGGTTCCTGGTTCATCATGGGCCCACTGGCGCTCATGAGCCTTGTAACCGTTTACATCTTGATCGAACGTATGCTCGCACTTGGCAAGGCCAGCCGGGAAGACAAGGACTTCATGAGCAAGATCCGCGATTACGTGCACGAAGGGAAAGTGGACAGCGCGAAGAACCTTTGCGCACAAAGCGCATCACCGAGCGCACGCATGGTGGAAAAGGGATTGCAGCGCATGGGCAAACCAGCCAAGGAGATCGAAAGCGCCATGGAGAGCGCGGGCCGGATCGAACTCACGAGCTTGGAGAAAGGGACATCGCTGTTGAAATTGATCGCGCGGTTGGCCCCCATGTTCGGGTTCATCGGTACCATCATCGGTGTGATCAAGATCTTCTACGACATCTCGCTCACCGACAACATCAGTATTGCGGTGATCAGTACAGGTCTCTACCAGAAGATGGTGACCAGCGCCAGTGGGCTCATCGTTGGTATTCTGGCCTTTGCGGCATTTCACATGGTCTCGAGCATGATCGAAAAAGTGACGGACAAAATGGAACGATCCAGCTTGGCCTTCATGGACCTGATGCAGGAACCCACCAAATAACCTCCGGCCATGAACCTGCGCCGCAAACACAAGGAAGAGGCCGAGGTGAGCACGGAGTCGTTGAACGACATCATGTTCTTCCTGCTGCTGTTCTTCTTGATCATCAGCACGCTCGCCAACCCGAACGTGATCAAGTTGATGCTACCCAAGAGCGCGAATAACGAGCAACTCGCGAAGCAGCAGGTCAATTTGGGTGTCACCAAGGACAAGCAATACTCGATCAACAAGAAACCGGTTCCGTTCGATCAACTCGAAGCGGCGATCCTCGCCGAGATCAGCGGATTGGACCAGCCAACGATCGTGCTGAACTTTGACCGGGAGCTGAGTGTACAGGACCTCGTGGATGTGATGCAGATCGGCACCAAGATCAAAGTGAAAATGGTACTGGCCACACAGAAGCAGAGCTGAACAATGACCGCAGCGATCGACAACGACCAGGTGCAACGGCGAAGCCTCGCTCTGGGCGTATCCATCACAGCACATGTCTTGTTGCTCTTGTTCTTCATTTGGTACAAGATCATTACACCCATACCTCCGTTCCCGGAAAAAGAAGGCGGTGGTTCAGGCTACGAACTCGCACTCGGATTCAGTGAATTGGGCATGGGCGATAACAGCGCTCCAGCAGCGAAACAAGAGGCAGCCCCACTACCTGCCGAAGAAGCCGAAGTGCTTACCAGCGAGGTGGACGAGAACAATGTGGTAACGCCACCAAAGAAGGACGACAAGCCCAAACCTGATAAGCCGAAAACGGAAAAGCCCAAACCAACAGCCGAAGAGATCCGCAAAGCGAAGCAGGACAAGATCGATGCGTTGATGAACAACAAGGGTACCGGCGATGGTGGTAAAGGCACCTCAACCACCCCCGGTGTAGCGGGCAGTTCAACAGGAACAGAAACCGGAACGGGTATTGGAACGGGTGTTGGGGTATACACCGGGGGTGGCATAAACATTGAAGGCATGGGGGGCCGCAACGTGCGGAACAAGCCCAAGCTCAACACGGATTTCAGCAGGGCTGGAAAGGTGGCGATGAACATTTGGGTGGACCGCGACGGGAAAGTGGTGCGGGCGGAGAAGAACAGCGTCCGCAGTACGATCATTGACACCAATTTGGAGAAGATCGCGCGCGACGCTGCTTTGTCCACCACCTTCACCCCTGACTTCCGCGCGAACACCGGCGCGGAGCAGAAAGGCGTGATGATCTTCGTCTTCGAACCCAAATAACAGTGGATTACGAACGGGCGCTCGCGTACCTCTACGCGCGGCTTCCGATGTTCTCGCGCATCGGCAAAACCGCGTATAAAGCTGACCTGAACAATACGCATGCATTGATGCGCATGCTTGACCACCCGGAGCATGGTTTGAAGTGCGTTCACGTAGCAGGGACGAACGGCAAAGGCAGCACCAGCCACATGTTGGCCAGTGTTCTTCAGGAGGCCGGGTATAAGACCGGCCTTTACACATCGCCGCATTTGAAAGACTTTCGTGAGCGCATACGGATCAATGGCGAAATGATCCCCAAGGAAAGGGTCACCGATCTCGTCGAGCACTACCAGTCGCAGTTCGAAGGGATCGCGCCTTCATTTTTCGAATGGACCGTAGCGCTCGCCTTCGACTGGTTCCGGGAAGAAAAGGTCGATATCGCTGTGATCGAGACGGGGCTTGGAGGAAGACTTGACAGCACGAACGTGGTGACACCGGAAGTAAGTGTGATCACGAACATCGGGTGGGACCATACAGACCTCTTGGGTTCAACGCTGGAAGCGATAGCCTTTGAAAAGGCCGGTATCATCAAAAACGGTATTCCCGCTGTGATCGGCGAAGCGCAGAATCAGGTAGCCGAAGTCTTTCGGCAAAAGGCCAAGCATGAAACCGCCCCCATCCGTTTCATAGACCAGAGCGCCGAACAGCCATTTGCTTTGGATCTGGCAGGACCTCATCAACAAAAGAACGCTCGCACAGCAATTGCTGCAATTGCGGAACTACGGCAGTTGGGCTGGAAGATCACCGAAGAACAGATCGCTCGAGGTTTGGCGAATACCTGCACAAATACTGGCTTTATGGGGCGCTGGCAAACCATTGCGCAAAACCCTCTTACGATCGCTGATGTTGGCCACAATGAGGACGGGTTGAGGGCGGTGCGCGAAATGTTGGGCCTTACCCAGCACGAGAACCTGCACATTGTTCTAGGTACCGTGAATGACAAGGACATCGATCGTATGCTGGGCCAACTGCCCAAACTAGCGACCTATTACTTCTGCAAAGCGGACCTACCCCGAGGACTTGCCGCTGAAACCCTGTCTGGGAAAGCCCTCGGCCATGGGCTAAGAGGCCGGACCTACCCAAGCGTCAAGTCCGCACTGGTTTCAGCGAGAGCCACGGCCAACGGTCGCGATCTTGTGCTTGTGACAGGAAGCGTATTCGTGGTAGCCGAGGCATTCTGAGCAAGGCTGGGAAACTCCGATCTGGATGGTTCGATTAGTCCGTCTATATTCGCGTCCCGATTTTTTGGAGGCATAGCTCAGCTGGTTTAGAGCATCTGCCTTACAAGCAGAGGGTCGCTGGTTCGAATCCGGCTGCCTCCACCCTCTAAAAAGCCACTCTGGTAGAGTGGCTTTTTTGGAATTGACATCTTGGGATGTTAGCTCAGCTGGTTTAGAGCGCATGCTTCACACGCATGAGGTCACTGGTTCGAATCCAGTACGTCCCACCAAAGCCCCCAAAGCCGGGGGCTTTGTCATTGAATGGCAGCACCTACCAACCATGGGTTCAGGGAACCGATCGCCTATTGGTTAGCCATCCTTGCGCATCTCTGGCCGGTCTGGACGAACCCTTGGTTCGTTACGCTGGATGGTCCCTGCCACGTCTACAATTCTCGAATGGTGCTGGCTCTTCTGCAAGGCGGGGGCATCGCTCAAGAATTCCTGCAGTTCAACCATTTTCCAGAACCGAACTGGCTAGGGCACGTGGTAATGGCCCTGGCAATGACCGTGACTTCGGCCAACATTGCTGAGAAAGTGATATTCACCTTGATCATCGGAGGCATGGGATGGGCATTCAGAGAGCTTGCTCGCACATTGGCCCCCGATCGTGTCTGGCTCAGCTGGCTGATCATGCCGTTCCTCCTTACATACACACTGCGCATCGGTTTCATCAATTTCTCTCTGGGTCTTCCCTTGTTATTGATCGCTCTGGGGCGCTTCGAACGGTTCCTGAAAGGAGAGGAACGCAATGCCATCTGGCAAATGGGGCTGCTTTTACTGGCCTTGTATTTTGCCCACATCACTGCGTTCATGGCATCGTTGGCCATACTTGGAATGCGATCGGTGGTTTTGTTGGTTCAACATGACAGGTCAAGCATATTTCGATCTCTTCGACTGCTTTCGTTAGCGACCGTCCTTCCGTTCATGCTTACCGTCGCCTTCCTGATGGGTCATAGCACGGTCTCGAATGCCGGTACGAGCATTCCGCTTGGCGAACTGCTTGGCTGGGTACGCGATGGCTCGGCTTGGATCACACTCACTCGAGAGGAGATCATTTATACACGTCCGATCGCAGCCGGCTTATTGGTGATCACCTGCTTCGGTTTGTCACGTTTGCGGTGGCCCATCATTAGCGATCGATCACCGTCGTGGGCATTTGCATTGGCATCGTTGAGCATGCTCGCGGCCTTTCTTTTCCTGCCCGACAAAATGGCCAGCGGCGGTGTGCTTTCGCCTCGACTATTGTTGTTCGCCATGTTGCTCTTCGCAGTGTTCGCGCTTACGACATCAATACCACGGTGGCTGGCGATGGGGGGTACAATGTTGGTAGCCGGTGCGGATCTGGCTCATCTTCCACAGCAAGCGGCAACCGCTGAAGTGCTTTCGAACGAAGCACAGGAAATCCTATCGGTCGCGGACCAACTGGACGAACGATCCGTGCTACTACCGTTGAACTATGGTGACAATTGGATGCATAGCAACTTCAGCGAATACGTTGGTGCCGTTTCCGGATGCATCGTCCTTGACAACATCGGTGCAGCCTCACCGCACTTCCCGTTGATCTGGCGTCCGGAACGATCACCACACCCGGTACTCGGCAGCTTTTCATTGAGCAACCGGCCATGCACGACTTTCGATGCCTACCGTGATCATGGTCACACATGGGTCACACACGTGCTCACTTGGAAAATGAACGACGCGATAACCGATAGTTGCACGAATGATGTGCGAAGACAACTCGTCACTGACTTTGACCTGGTGACCTCCTCACCGAACAACGATGCACGGCTGTATCGCCGCAAATGACCGCGTGGGGTAGGTTGCGATCTTCACCAACCAAATGCCACGCGAACTCCGCCCTTTTTTGTTGATCACTGCGGCATTGGTGCTCGCTGCGCTATTGCTTGAAATTTCGAACGACCGTTTCTGGCTGAGCGACTTCCGCGTGTACTGGAGCGCCGCGCGAGCCTTGGCGGATCAACAGCAGGTGTATGGTATCGCATTTGGCGAGGATACCGGCTTTTTCAAATACGCCCCAATTGTGGCACTGGCGTTTGTTCCAGCTTCATTTCTGCCTTTCAAGTTGGCCGCTGGGATCCATTTCATGCTCATCGGTGTGGCTTTGATATTGGCAGTGGTTCGAATGGAACAACAACTGATGCGTCATTTCTTCATGGCCTTTGCACCACGCATTCTCTTCCGCGCAATACTGGTCCTTCTTTGTATAGCGGTGCTGTTGTCAAGGGAGCTGCACTTGGGCAACATCAATCTTTGGTTAGTGGTAGGTGTGGTCACCGCCACATCGGAGCTGCTCGACGGGAACAAGACGATGTCGGGAATTCTGTTCGGTTGCGTGTTTTTGGTAAAGCCCTACCTCGCCTTGATGCTCATTCCATTGCTTGTGAGGCGACAATGGCCTGTGCTCTCAACTGCCAGTATCACGATCGTCATCGGAGTTGGTCTGCCCTTCCTATTACTTGGGCCCACAGAGGCGTGGCAATTGCACCTGGAGTGGATGTACGCCATGGCTGCTCACAGTAACTACCTCACTAGCCCCAATACCGCAATTGCCTGGTTAGGGAAAATTTGGCCAACCGTTCCCTCTTGGACGATGATCGGCGTGGCAGCCTCAACCTTGGCACTTCTAGGCTTGAGGAAAGCTGGTGAAGCGGCATTCACAGCGAAATGCAGGCTATGCTTGGAACTATGGACGGCCTTCGCGCTGGTACCCAACTTGGTGGTTACGGATCAAGAACACTTCTTGTTCAGTATGCCCTTGATCGCTCTGGTGATCACTGGTCTGTTCCATCGAAAAGACCCTCTGACAACAGGCCTCTTCCTCTTGGCGATGTGTCTTTATGCAACACGCAGCACGGACTTGTGGGGTTCACAGATGGAGAACGAGTTTGAGGCACACGGTGCTTTGGGCATAGGTAACCTGCTGCTCATCGTCTGCTCTTGGATGATCCATACGCGATGGATAGGTGCGCGATCTCCCAACCAGGCTCAGTTGGGGTGAAGCTCATTGAATAGGGAGAGCGCGATCTGAACCAAGCTGATATCTAATTATCTGAAATTCAGATTATTAAATGCGTTGAAAAGTATTTTGTTCTACTTATTTCTGTTTATATTAAACATTGTTCTATGTTTGTGGCGTTAAGTTAAACAAACAATCTACGCCATGTCCACCATTGAATTCCAACAACACCTCGTCAGCCTTCGTCAACAGCTTTACTGGTTCGCCCTGAGTCTCACACGGGATCGCGAGAATGCTCAGGATCTGGTTCAAGAGAGCATGCTTCGTGCATTGACTTATCGTGAGAAGTACCAGGATAACACGAACTTTAAGGCTTGGCTTTACACGATCATGAAGAATGCATTCATCAACCACCATCGCCGCGACAAGCGCACCAATTCGTTGATGGACCGCGTTGAGAACACGCAAGCTCATGTTCGCATGGTAGAAACACCAGCAAGCACAGAAAGCACTATGAAAATGAGTGAGATCAACAGCAGCTTGACCCGCTTGGACGGTGCATTCCGTGAACCGTTCCAAATGCATCACGACGGGTTCAAATACCAAGAGATAGCAGACAAGCTGGGGATCCCCATCGGAACTGTGAAGAGCCGTATCCACCACGCCCGTCATCAGCTGATGGATATGCTGAGCGACAAATACAGCGCGTGATGCCGAGCGCTATCGTTATGGGATCCGGTTTTGCGGGCATTGCGGCGGCCACGACTTTGGCAAGCAAGGGATATTCGGTGACGATAGTGGAGAAGAACGACGATGTCGGTGGCCGGGCACGTGTCTGGCAAAAGGACGGATACACGTTCGACATGGGTCCCAGCTGGTATTGGATGCCGGACGTCTTCGAACGATATTTCGAACGCTTCGGGCACAAGGTGGACTCTCAATACGACCTGGTGAGGTTGGACCCTTCTTATCAGGTCATATTCGGGCCAGAAAACCAGTGGGATGTTCCAGCAGGTATACCCGCATTGAAGGATTTTTTCGAGGGCATTGAAGTTGGTGCTGGCGCGCAGCTGGAGAAATTCATGGCCGAAGCGAAAGTGAAGTACGACCTGGGCATGAACGAATTGGTTTACACGCCATCGCTCTCGTGGTCCGAGTTCATTCGGCCCAAGGTGATCGCTGGATTGTTGCGAACTTCTGCGATCGGTTCGATGCGGGGTCATGTGGCAAAACACTTTCAAGACCGACGCATTCGGCAGTTGCTCGAGTTTCCAGTGCTTTTCCTTGGATCCACCCCGCAACACACGCCCGCACTTTACAGTTTGATGAATTACGCCGATATGGCCCTCGGCACTTGGTACCCTATGGGCGGAATGGGCAAGATCATTGATGCCATGATCAGGGTGGCAAAAGAACAGGGTGTTACCCTTCGAACTGGTGCCCCGGTTGAGCAGATATTGGTTGAACAAGGACGTGCCGTTGGCGTCAGGACCCGAGATGGTGAGTTGCATGCCGATGTGGTCGTTGCCTCTGCGGATTACCACCACGTGGAGCAAGAATTACTTGGTTCGGAGCACCGCAGTTATAGCGAGCGGTATTGGTCCGATCGAGTGATGGCACCTTCTTCGTTGTTGTTCTATATGGGATTCAATAAGCGCCTGCCAAAACTCCTCCACCATAACCTGTTCTTCGAAAGTTCTTTCGATCAACATGCCCGGGAGATCTATGATGAACCACAATGGCCTAGCCGTCCGTTGATGTACATCTGCGCGCCATCCATCACAGATGCGAGCGTGGCACCAGAAGGCCACGAAAATCTGTTCGCACTTATACCTATCGCAACGGGCCTCACCGACACTGAGGATGTCCGCGATCATTATTCACGTCAAGTTATCGAACGTATTTCCGGTCAATGTGGGTTCGATGTTGAACCCCACATGGTCTTGCACAGAAGCTACTGCATCAACGATTTCAAGAGCGATTACAACGCCTTTGGCGGGAATGCGTACGGCCTGGCGAGCACGTTGAAGCAGACCGCTGTTGGAAAACCGAGCATGAAAAGCAAACGCGTCAAAGGCCTCTACTACGCCGGTCAACTCACGGTTCCGGGCCCTGGTGTCCCGCCTTCACTGATCAGTGGTCAAGTTGTTGCCGACCTGATCGCCAAAGAGCATCAAACAGCATGAATTCGCTTGCCCTCTATGATCGTGTTTGCCTGCGCGCAAGTCGCTACACCACGACCTCGTACAGCACATCCTTCTCGTTGGGTGTGCGCTCGCTGAACAAACGCTTCCGCGACCCCATCCATTCGATCTATGGCTTCGTTCGTTTCGCGGACGAGATCGTCGATACCTTCCACGGTCACGATAAATCCACGTTGCTCGCACGTTTTCGCGAAGACACCAACCGTGCGATCGTCGAAGGGATCAGCCTGAACCCGATTCTGCACAGTTACCAGAACACTGTGCGGAATTTCGGGATCGAGCCTTCGCTCATCGATGCCTTTCTGCACAGCATGGAAATGGACCTGACGGAAGCACAACATGATCAGCGTTCCTATGAAGAGTATATCCTGGGCAGTGCAGAAGTGGTTGGCTTGATGTGCCTACGCGTTTTCTGTGAGGGCAATGACGCCCTCTACCAATTGTTGAAACCCTCCGCAATGAAATTGGGGGCAGCGTTCCAAAAGGTGAACTTCTTACGCGACCTGCAAGACGATCATCAACAATTGGGACGGACCTACTTCCCGGGAATTGACGTGAGGCGAATGAGCGTGGATGACAAGCACGCTATTGAAGCTGACATTGAGAATGACTTCAACATAGCGCTATCCGGTATTCGTCAACTGCCTAAAGGGGCTCGATTTGGCGTGTATGTGGCCTATGTGTACTACCTCGCGTTGTTCAGGAAGATCCGCGCGCTTCCGATCGATCGGATCCTAACGGAACGTGTTCGGATGCGTAATCGCCGCAAGCTCGTTCTGCTCACCACGAGTTACTTCCGCCACAGTTTCGGAATGCTCTGAACCATGGAGGTCAAGCGCACCCAGGAATTTGTGACCCTCGTGAATCCTCAGGACGAAGTCTTGGGTTCAATGGAAAAAATGGAAGCCCATCAAAAAGGAGCCTTGCATCGGGCGTTCTCGATATTCATTTTCAATAAAGAGGGTCGCACGCTACTGCAGCGCCGTGCGAATGGGAAGTACCATAGCCCCGGCCTGTGGACGAACACCTGCTGTGGTCATCCACGTCCCGGCGAGAACAGCGCGCAAGCGGCGCAACGCCGATTGTTCGAAGAAATGGGATTCACCTGCGAGCTGGAGAACCAGTTCAACTTCACATACGAAGCTGAAGTAGGGACAGGCCTCGTAGAGCACGAGTTGGACCATGTTTACTTCGGTCAATATGATGGCCCGGTGAGAGCGGATCCCGAAGAGGCCAGCGACACACGCTGGATGCGCATGAACGACCTGGCTGATGACCTTGGAACATCCCCGGACGCATACACGAAGTGGCTGCGGGTTTGCTGGCCAAAGGTTCTCGAGAGCTTTCGCCTTCATCAGCAAAAAGCATGAACAAGTCGAAGGTCACCATTCATTGGTTCCGACGAGACCTTCGCATCTTCGATAATCACGGTCTCCTCAGAGCCTTGAAGGAGCATGGGCACGTGCTTCCGCTATTCATCTTCGATACTGCCATACTGGAGCGGCTCGAGAACAGATCCGATCGTCGTGTGGACTTCATCCATCGTGCGATAACGGGTTTGAAGGCTGAATTGGAAACACGAGGCAGTTCGATCCGGGTTGAGCATGGTGATCCGTTGGAGGTATGGAAGCGATTGCTCGAAACGTATGATATCCAAGCGGTCACTGCGAACCACGACCACGAGCCATACGCGCTTGATCGCGACAACACGATCTCCGATCTGCTGAAGTCGAATGGTATCCCCTTCCGCAGTTTCAAGGACATCAGCATATTCGAACGCGGTGAAGTGGTAAAAGATGATGGCGGGCCCTACACCGTTTTCACGCCTTACGCGCGAAAATGGCGGGCACAGTTCCTTCCCATCATGGTCGAGCCGTTCGCCAGTTCAGAGAATTTGGATGCGCTGTGGAAGACCGAAGCATTAAGGATGCCGTCGTTGCAAGATCTCGGTTTCCTGCCGACCGACCTGCGGATACCTCCACCTGAAGTTGGGTCACAATTGATCTCGAACTACCACCTCACGCGCAATTTCCCCGGACTGGAAGGAACTTCGCGAATGAGCGTTCACTTGCGCTTCGGCACTGTAAGCCCGCGCGCGCTGATGAAGCAGGGTATTGCATTGAACGGTGCGTTCGCGAACGAACTCATTTGGCGTGAATTTTACATGCAGGTCCTCTGGCACTTCCCGCACGTTGTGGATCGTGCGTTCAAACCTGCATATGATCGCATCCCTTGGCAGGTCAACGAGGATCATTTCACGTCCTGGTGCGAAGGTCGGACAGGATATCCTTTGGTGGATGCTGGAATGCGTGAACTCAACACTACCGGGCACATGCACAACCGGGTGCGCATGGTCGTGTCCAGTTTTCTCACCAAACACCTTTTGCTTGACTGGCGCTGGGGCGAAGCCTACTTCGCTGAACAACTTCTGGACTTTGAGTTGAGCAGTAACAATGGTGGCTGGCAATGGGCGAGTAGCAGCGGATGCGATGCGGCTCCCTACTTCCGAGTGTTCAATCCCACTCTTCAGCTCGAGAAATTCGACCCTGAGTTAACGTATGTGAAGCGATGGGTAGAAGAGTATGGCACGCCGAACTATTCGCGGCCAATAGTCGTTCATGATGTAGCACGAAAACGAGCCATTGAGACTTACAAGATGGCTTTGGATAGTGCTCGCAGGACCACAGATAAACAAACACAGTTGTTCTGAACAAAACACCGCCAGGTATGGCACGAAAAAATGGCACGCAGAAAAAAGTTGATACTCACCCAGCCCGTTAAAGAAGGCCTGAAGGCGATCAAAGTGCGTTTGGATGCTCGAACCACGATCACCATCGCGAACTTGAAAGCGCTGGACATCTGGAAGCTCCGTTTCCCGAACGCACAGATCATCGGATGACGACGCACTTACTGGAACGGGAACAGTGGCTGCCGATATCTATCGGAGAGGCGTGGTCGTTCTTCAGCTCACCATTGAACCTGGCCAAGATCACGCCGGACGACATGGGATTTGTTATCCGCCAGCCGTTCCAGGACAAGCCCATTTACAAAGGCCAACTCATCACGTACACTGTAAGCCCATTGTTGGGGATCCCTCTCAAGTGGGTTACGCGCATCGCTAAAGTGGAGGCGCATCATCGCTTTGTTGACACGCAGATCACGGGACCTTACAAGCTCTGGTGGCACCAACATACTTTTATTGAAAAGGATGGCGGCACCTTGATGAAGGACAAAGTGGAATACCGACTTCCACTTGGCCCATTGGGTGAACTTGTCCATGGTTGGTTCGTTCGGAAAAAGCTGGAACAGATCTTTGATTTCCGCTTCCAGGCCTTGGAAAAACACTTCGGTACGACACGGTCAAGGGACACTCTTGTAGCTTAGGTGCCGGAATGAACACATGGAGCATCATCGCAATTGTGATGAGCACGTTCTTCGCCATGGAGATCGTTGCATGGGCGACGCACAAGTATGTCATGCATGGCTTTCTCTGGCATCTTCATAGTGATCATCACAAGAAGGACCATTATGGTTTTCTGGAACGCAACGACACGTTCTTTCTGATCTTCGCCATCCCGAGCATGTGTCTTTTTATGATCGGCGCTCATCTCGGGTTGCAAACCCCATGGCTATGGATCGGGCTCGGGATCCTCATTTATGGTGTGGCTTACTTCTTCGTTCATGAAGTGTTCATTCATCAGCGGATCAAATGGCTGCGTTCGGCCAATTCGTCCTACTTCCTTGGCCTCAGACGCGCTCACAAAGTGCATCATAAGAGCATCAAGAAAGAAGATGGTGAGTGCTTCGGCATGCTCTGGGTTCCGGTGAAATACTTCCAAGAAGCCAAGAAGCAACTGCGATCGAAGCGCGAGGCGTGAGCATTTGCGGATCCGCGTAAACGGTTCCTTCCCAGCGCCTCAAGCATTCACATGTTCGCAAGGCATGAACAGGCGAAGTACCCAGTAAAAAGACCCTTCTACCTTCGCCGCGCATTTCCGTCATGGATGCCTGCAATGAGCGAACAGTTGGCACGAATAGGCAGTTGGGTGGAGCACTTGGTAAAAGCGCGCACGCGTCATGGGCTGCACTCCCCCTTTGTTTACCATCTCTACAATGAGGTCTTGCGACTGAATGATGATCTGCCGGAATTCGCTGCGATCGAGGCCCTGCGCGAAGACCTGCTGCTCAGTGATCAGGTGATCCGCGTGAATGATCTCGGGGCAGGCAGCAAAGTTCTGGACATGGCCATTCGCAACGTGAACGAAATAGCCAGTACCAGTTTGAAACCTGCGCGGCAGGCACAGTTGCTCTTTCGGATCGCGCGCCACTTCGAGCCTAGGACGGTCTTGGAGCTCGGTACGAGCTTTGGGCTCAGCACGCTCTACCTCGCCAGAGGTACAGAGCATGGGCTTGTAACCACCGTTGAAGGCTGCCCACAGACCTACCGCATAGCGCAGCACCATTTCGAGCGATTACGGCAAAAGAATATTGACCCTTTGTTGGGAAGCTTTCGGAGCCGTTTACCGGACATTCTGCGCCGAGTGGAGAAGCTGGACATGGTTTTTATTGATGGTCACCACGCGCAAGCCCCTACCCTGGAGTATTTCGAACAATGTGTGGCGAAGGCGCATAACGATAGCGTTTTTGTCCTGGATGATATCCACTGGAGCCGTGGTATGGAGGCGGCTTGGGAAACGGTCAAAAGGCATCCGCGGGTTACCGTTACAATAGACCTTTATGATCTCGGGCTCGTATTCTTCAGGAAAGAACAAGCGCCCCAGCATTTCAGACTTCGATATTGAGACAGATGAAGATCTACACCCGCACCGGCGACAAGGGACAAACCAGCCTATTGGGAGGAATGCGCGTACCCAAGGACCACGCGCGGATCGAGGCCTATGGAACGATCGACGAACTGAACAGCCACCTCGGCATGCTTCGCGACCTGGCTGGTGCTGCACAGAAAGACCTGCTCATCACCATTCAGGAAAACTTGTTCAGCATCGGTTCTCGACTGGCTTCAGCAAGCGAGCTGGAAGCAGACAAATTCAAGGTGCCACACTTGGAGGAAGCCGACATCAGCATGTTGGAAGCGGCCATGGACAGTATGGACAAGGACCTACCCGAAATGCGGAATTTCATTTTGCCGGGTGGTCATCCAGCGGTTTCGCAAGCGCACATCTGCCGAACCATTTGTCGCCGGGCTGAGCGGTTGGTCGTGCGAATAGCCGAGCAAGAACAGCTTCCTGAGAGTATTATCCGCTACTTGAATCGTCTTAGCGATCTGCTCTTTGTACTGGCCCGCTGGCTGTCAAAACAAGCCAACGCCGAGGAAATTCCTTGGAAGCCTCGCGGCTGATCTTGCGCAAACCCACGTTTACGTAAGGGAAAGTCCTTTTTTTCAAACGGTTGAAAAGTCGCGGTTGACGGTATCAATGCCCGTCTATATTTGCGGCCCTGTAAAAAAAACCGCAGCCCCACGTACCATGTACTGGACGCTTGAACTTGCCTCATACCTCGAAGACGCACCTTGGCCCGCCACCAAAGACGAGCTGATCGACTTCGCCATGCGCACGGGCGCCCCGCTTGAAGTGGTGGAAAACCTCCAAGCCATCGAAGACGATGAGGAGGTTTTCGAGAGTATCGAAGAGATATGGCCGGACTACCCGAGCAAAGAGGACTTCTTTTTCAACGAAGACGAATACTGAGCCCAGCCGAAAGCCTTGAAAGCCCTTCCTCCCTCCGGTGGAAGGGCTTTTGCTTTCGCCAATACACCTCACTGCCACCTTGTCGCTCATCCAAAAGGGGCCTGATCCATGCCGAGCGCACCCGGCTACCTTTGGCGGCTATAAAATTCGGGCCTTATGTGAAAGGCAGTTGTGATCAATAGCACAACCTGTCGTTGCAGAGATCCCTCGCCTATATCAACCACTCAATACATTCCGGATGTTCGGATCACTGATAAAATCGATTTTCGGCGACAAGGCCCAGCGCGACCTCAAGGAAGTGCAGCCACTCGTTGAACGTGTGAAAGAAGAGTTCGCGAAACTCGAGCAGCTCACCAACAATGAACTCCGCGGGAAGACTGTGGAATTCAAAGCCCGTATTGCTGACCGAACCAAGGATGAGCAAGCACGCGTGGACCAATTGCGCAAGGAGATCGATGAGGATCCGCGCATGGAGATCGGCGAGCGCGAGGCCCGCTACAAAGAGATCGACCTCACCGAGGACAAGATCGTGAAGCTCGTCGAGGATTTGCTGCTCGAGATACTTCCAGAGGCGTTCGCTGTAGTAAAGGAGACAGCGCGTCGATTCAAGGAGAACAAAGAGTTGCGCGTTCTGGCCTCGGAATTCGATCGCGAACTAGCAACCAAACGCGACAGCATCAAGATAGATGGCAACGACGCGCTTTGGAGCAATACGTGGATCGCAGCTGGCAATCCGGTAACTTGGGAAATGGTGCACTACGATGTGCAGCTTATCGGTGGCGTGGCCTTGCATAAAGGAAAGATCGCCGAAATGGGAACGGGTGAGGGAAAAACACTCGTGGCTACGTTGCCGGTATACCTCAATGCTCTTGCCGGTCGAGGCGTGCACATTGTCACCGTGAACGACTACCTCGCCAAGCGTGACAGCGAATGGATGGGTACACTGTACGAATTCCACGGTATGCGGGTGGATTGTATCGACAAACACGAACCCAATAGCCCGGCTCGTCGCGCAGCGTACATGGCCGATGTCACCTTCGGCACGAACAACGAATACGGGTTCGACTATTTGCGTGATAATATGGCGCACGCTCCGAACGCGCTCGTTCAACGCAAACATCATTTTGCCATTGTGGATGAGGTGGATAGTGTGCTGATCGACGATGCACGCACGCCTCTTATCATCAGTGGACCCACGCCCAAAGGGGAGATCCACCAGTTCGATGAGTTCAAGCCAAGGGTAGAGCGCCTGTACAACGCGCAACGGGCGCTTGTGAACAAATTGATCTCCGAGGCCAAGGAGGCGTTGAAGGGGCTGGATACCAATAGTGTCAGCAAGGAAAATCTGGAACGTGGCGGCTTGGCGATCCTGCGCGCGCATCGCGGCCTTCCGAAGCACAATGCCCTCATCAAGTATTTGAGTGAGCCTGGAGTGCGTGCGCTTTTGCAGAAGACAGAGACCTATTATCTGCAGGACCAGCAGAAGGAGATGCCGAAAGTGGATGCGGAGATCTACTTCAACATCGATGAGAAACACAACACCATCGAGCTCGCGGAAAAAGGGATCGACCTGATCAGCACCGATGCCAGCGATGCACAATTCTTCATTCTCACGGATGTAGGGGGATCGGTCGCTGATATCGAAAAGAGCTCAGCAACTATTGAGGAGAAGGCACTGCGCAAGGATGAAGTGCTTCGTGAGTTCGGTATCAAGAGCGAACGCGTTCATACCGTGAACCAGTTGATCCGCGCCTATGCCCTCTATGAAAAGGACGACGAGTATGTAGTGATGGACGGCAAAGTGAAGATCGTTGATGAGCAGACAGGCCGCATCCTGGAGGGGCGTCGATACAGTGATGGGCTGCATCAAGCGATCGAAAGCAAGGAGAACGTGAAGGTGGAAGCAGCGACACAGACGTACGCCACGGTGACCTTGCAGAACTACTTCCGCATGTACCACAAATTGGCGGGCATGACCGGTACTGCCGAGACTGAAGCACAGGAGTTGTGGGACATCTACAAGATCGATGTGATGGTGATCCCAACGAATCGAGCGGTGGTTCGCACAGACAACGAGGACATGGTCTTCAAGACCAAGCGTGAGAAATACAATGCCGCTATCGACGAGATCGTGAAATTGCAGGATGCTGGTCGACCTGTTCTCGTTGGTACAACCACGGTTGAAGTGAGCGAGCTGGTCAGTCGCATGCTCACCATGCGCAACATAAAGCACAATGTGCTGAATGCGAAACAGCACCAGCGCGAGGCGGAGATCGTAGGCAATGCTGGCTTTGCCGGCACCGTGACCATTGCCACGAACATGGCTGGTCGTGGTACGGATATCAAGCTTGGCCCAGGTGTGAAAGAAGCAGGCGGACTCGCTATTGTAGGCACCGAGAAACATGAGAGCCGCCGCGTGGACCGGCAGCTACGTGGTCGCTCAGGGCGTCAAGGGGATCCTGGTTCATCACAATTCTACATTTCCCTGGAGGATGACCTGATGCGCATGTTCGGTAGCGAGCGCATCAGCAAGCTGATGGACCGTTTGGGCCTAAAGGAAGGCGAGGTTATCCAGCACAGCATGGTCACGGCCAGCATCGAGCGGGCCCAGAAGAAAGTGGAGGAGAACAACTTCGGGATCCGGAAACGGCTGCTGGAGTACGACGACGTGATGAACAAGCAGCGGCAGGTGATCTACAAGCGCCGCCACAATGCCCTCTTTGGAGAACGCTTGAAGTTGGACGTATTGAACATGTTCCACGACACGGCAACGGATCTGGTGGAACAGTACCACACGGAAGGCGATTTCGAGGGCTTCCAGATGGATCTGTATCGGAAGTTGTTCGTTGAGAGCCCTGTGGACGAAGCCGTTTTCAAGAGCAGAAAAAGCGACGACATCTCCGAGAAAGTGTTCCGACAAGCAATGGCGGCGTACCAGCGCCGCAGCGGACAAACCGCGCTGCAAGCTCTACCGGTGATCAGTGACGTATTCTTGAACCAGGGTGCACAGTACGAGAACATCGTTGTTCCTATCACCGATGGCATCAAGACCATGCAAGTGGTCACCAACCTGCAACGCGCGTACAAGAGCGAATGCCGCGAAGTGATCGACAGTATAGAGCGGTACATCACGCTGGCGATCATTGACAATGAGTGGAAAGAGCACTTGCGCGAAATGGACGATCTGCGTCGCAACGTGCAGAACGCGAGCATTGAGCAAAAGGACCCATTGCTCATCTACAAATTGGAATCCTTCAAACTGTTCGATGCCATGATCGCGCGAATCAGTGCCGAGGTGGTCGGATTCCTCGTACGTGCGGGCTTGCCGAGCGCACAACCGAACGTTCAACAAGCACCGGCTCAGCGTGCTCCGCAACCAAAACTACAGACCAGCCGTACTGAAACTCCGCAATTCGCGGGGGGCTCCCGAAGCAGTGCACCGCAACAACGTGGACCTGCCCCAGCAGCGGGCCAACCTATGCGACCCATGCCACCACAAGGTCCACGACAGCCAATTGCACCTGTTCGCGTTGAGAAAAAAGCCGGCCGCAACGACCCCTGCCCTTGCGGCAGTGGCAAGAAGTACAAGCAGTGCCACGGCCAGGACGCCTGATCGCCAAATACTGTGATTCCATACAACACACGAACGCCAGCCTTACGGGGCTGGCGTTAATGCTATTGGTGTATTGAACGTGGTTCTAGTTGAGGGGCACACGCATCTGCACTCTGATGGGCACGCCGTCTTTCTCGCCCGCTTCGAAACGCGGGGCTTTCTCCAGGGCCTGAGAGATCTCGTCAGCGATCCCTGGTGCTGCGCCGAGTATTTTGATACCTGACAAGTCACCGTTCTTCTCCACAACGAATGTGGCCGTTGCTCCCTGTGCTCCTGCCTTGCTGTTCAAGTAGGTGATCATCGCCTGCTCACCACCCGGGTATTGGGGCATTGTTGGAGCTTGTGTGTAAATGATGTTCTCCAAAGGCGACGGATCGTAGACTTTCTCGGCGAGTTGTTCGCCCCAATCGTCAAATCGCTGCCAAACGCCAGTTTTGTTACCCATGGCGTAGTCTCCTTCGCTCTCCAACTTTCCGTTCAGGTGATAGAATTTGAAATGCCCGTGCTCCACTTGCAATTCAGCGTCGGCGTATTGGCCTTCTGCCTTCAGCACATCATCGGTCGTGTATATGCGACCCAAGTATGTGGAGCCTTCTTGACCAGCAGGTATCTTGTAGTATTCCGCCTTGCCCTTGGTGGTCACCTCCATCACCTTGTTCAGGTATACTCGCGCCACTTTGTTATCGCCTGGTACAAGCAGTCCGGTCCAAAGTGTAGTAAGAAGTAGAAACGTTTGCATCGGGACGTGAACAGAAGTTCTGCTCTGTCCAACGGCCCCTGTCCGAACAAGGTTTCAATTCTGCGGAAAAAGATCAGCCCGCCCAGCTTTCGCGGTCCAAGCTTCGGTATTGGATCGCTTCGGCCAAGTGCTCCGTTCGAATATCGGAGCTATCAGCAAGGTCAGCAATGGTACGAGCCACTTTCAGGATACGATCGTAGGCACGCGCGCTGAGACCCAAGCGTTCCATCGCCTTCTGCAGCAGGGCCTGTCCAGTTGCATCAATACGGCAGATCTGGCGCAATTGCTGACTGCTCATTTGCGCGTTGCAGTGCATTTCCTTTCCTTCATATCTGCGCTCCTGCACCTTACGAGCCCGGATCACGCGTTCACGAACCACTTCACTCTTCTCGGTGGTGCGTTCGCTGCTCAGTTCGCTGAACGCGACGGGGGTCACTTCGATGTGGATATCGATGCGATCGAGCAACGGGCCACTGATCTTGTTCAGGTACTTCTGCACCACGCCGGGGGCACACACGCATTCCTTTTCTGGATGGTTGTAATAACCACAAGGACATGGGTTCATCGCGGCCACCAGCATGAAACTCGCTGGGTACTCCACGGTGAACTTCGCGCGACTGATGGTAACCACCCGGTCCTCCAACGGCTGACGCATAACCTCGAGCACAGTGCGTTTGAACTCTGGCAATTCGTCCAAAAAAAGGACACCATTGTGCGCCAAACTGATCTCGCCCGGTTGAGGGAAAGAGCCACCACCAACGAGAGCGATATCACTGATGGTGTGGTGAGGCGATCTGAAAGGCCGAACGCTGAGGAGTGAATCATCCTTCCGCAATTTGCCCGCAACACTGTGGATCTTGGTGGTTTCCAACGCCTCATCGATATGCAACGGCGGCAGGATCGTTGGAAGTCGTTTGGCGATCATCGTTTTACCGGCACCGGGTGGCCCGATCAGGATGATGTTGTGCCCACCAGCGGCTGCGATCTCGAACGCTCGCTTGATGTTCTCCTGCCCTTTCACATCACTCAGGTCAACAGGAAAATTCCGACTGCATTGGTCGAACTCCGCTTGGATATCCACAACGGTAGGCGTGATCGGCTCCTGGCCTTCGAGGAAGCGTGTCACCTGTTGCAAACTGTCCACTCCGATCACGTCCAAACCATGAACAATGGCGGCTTCGCGTGCGTTCGAATTTGGCACGATCACACCTTTGAACCCGCTCTTCTTGGCTTCAAGTGCGATGGGCAAAGCGCCTTTGATCGGTCGCACTTCACCATCCAGTGAAAGCTCGCCCATGATAACGTAATCCGCGAAGCGATCCGAGCTTATCTGGTCGCTGGCCGCCATGATACCCAATGCAATAGGCAGGTCGTACGCTGTACCTTCCTTTCGGATGTCAGCCGGAGCCAAGTTCACCGTGATCTCGCGGCCCCGCGGCATGTGAAAACCAATGTTCTTTATCGCCGCGCTCACACGCTGGTGGCTCTCCTTCACGGCATTATCGGGCAGACCGACCATAAAGAACTTCAGGCCACTGCCAATGTCCGTCTCTACGGTTATAACAGTGGCATTCACGCCAAAGACCGCGCAGCCGAAATTCTTGACGATCATGTTCTAAAGCGACCGTTCGATATGATCGATGAGAGCATGTATCACTTTGATGTGGATCTCTTGAACTCGATCGGCGAAGCCATTGTGCGGAACCCGCACTTCCACATCACAGAGCGAGGCGAGCTTTCCACCATCCTTGCCCGTAAGACCGACCACGATCACACCTTGGCTCCTGCCGACCTCAGCGGCGCGCAACACGTTCGGCGAATTCCCGCTCGTGCTGATGGCCAGCAACACATCACCGGGCTTTCCGTGGGCCTGCACGTAGCGGGCGAAAACCTGCTCGAAGCCATGATCATTGGCAACGCAGCTCAGGTGCGATGGATCGCTGATGCTCACCGCAGCGATCGGTGGGCGATCATCCCGGAATTTACCGGTGAGCTCTTCGGCGAAATGCATCGCATCACACATGCTTCCGCCGTTGCCACAACTGATCAATTTTCCACCTTTCTTCAACGAAGTGACCATGAGCGCCCCAGCATCGTGGATCGCTGCGATGTTCTTTGCATCGCCAAGGAAATGCTCCAGAATTGTGGAAGCTTCTGCGAAATGGCTGCGGATACGATCGTTGCTCATGGACGGCTAAGATGCGAACGATCGCGATCCCTCTGCCCGCTACCTACCTACTTCAACTTCTCCATACCATCCAAGCCGCACTCCAAGAAAGCCTTGAACTCAGGTATGGAGAATGGATCTTCACCCGTTCCGGTTGGCGCGTTCAGAAGTTTACCATCCGGGCTAAGCAAAACGTACCAAGGCTGCGAGAGTTTGTGGAAGGTCTCGTTCTCGAGCGCGGTCCAGCGATCACCTTCGGTTACGATGAGCTTCTTCACTCCAGACGAAGAAGTGAACAGATGTTGTTCCGCTTCTGGCAATTTGGTCCGATCATCCACATACAGTGAGACCAGTACGTATTTGTCGCGGATCAGCTCCAGCACACCTGGCGCACCCCAAACGCTCTGCTCCATTTTTCGGCAGTTCGCACAACCGTAGCCCGTGAAGTCGATCATGATCGGCTTACCTGTGTTGCGCGCCACCTCCATACCGTCGCAGAGGTCATGGTAACACTCCAGATCCTGCGGGCATTCCTTGGGGTGGATCCAACTATACCCGACCGGTGGAAGGATACCGCTCAACAACTTCGGCTCTTTGAACGTCTCTTGCTTCTCATCGAAACGATAGCCGGTACACATGTAAACGGTAAGGGCTGAGAAGAAGACGATAAAGCCCCAACGAGCTGGGGAGATCTTCTTGATCGGGCTATCGTGCGGGAATCGGACAAGACCGAGCAAATAGAGCACGATCCCCAAGCCGCAGAGGATCCAAATGCCCAAGAACAGCTCGTAGGGCATGGTGTTCCAATGCTGCACCATATCGGCAAGGCTGTAGAACTTCACAGCTGCGGCAACTTCAACAAAGCCGAGCACAACCTTTACGCTGTTCAGCCAACCACCGCTACGGGGCAAGTTGTTCAACCAGGCGGGGAACATGGCGAAGAGCGCGAACGGCAACGCCAGCGCCATACCAAAACCACCCATGCCTGCGGTCAACTTCCACGCACCACCATCTGCCGTAAGCGCACCGGCAAGCAACGAACCAAGGATGGGACCTGTGCAGGAGAACGAAACCAGCGCCAATGTGAACGCCATGAAGAAGATGCCGATCACGCCGCCGAACCGGCTCGCGTTCTGATCCATACGATTGACCCAACTGCTCGGTAGCGTGATCTCGAAGAATCCGAAGAATGATATGGCGAAGACGATGAAGATCAAGAAGAAGACCACGTTGAGGATCGGGTCCGTGCTCATCTTGTTGAAGATCTCCGGGTCGGCACCGCCCAAAATGTGGAATGGCAAACTGAAGAGGAGATAGATCCCCAGAATAAAGGCACCATAGGTAAGAGCGTTACGAATGCCCTTCGCCCTGTCGTCACCGCCTTTGGTGAAAAAACTCACCGTGAGGGGGATCATGGGGAAAACGCACGGTGTAAGCAGCGCCACCAAGCCCCCTAGGAAGCCGAGGATGAAAATGCCCCAGAGCGAAGTGGGCACTTCCGTTGCGGGCGCACCACAGGAATTGACGGGGTTCTTCAGATCAACATCGGGGAGCAGGTACTGCTTACATAATCCACCTCCCTCAGCAGGGCCTTTCGAAGATGTTGTATCCAGATCACAGGGGATCGTACAGATCTGGGCGGTGTTCCCGGCCAGGTGAACTTTGAAGTAGATCCTATCTGGCCAGCACGCTTGATCGTTGCAGGTCATGTATTCGAACCAACCACTGACAACTGGATCCGGAAGCGAACTCTTGATCGACGCCGTGAACGATGCAGTGCCTATGAATTTCTTGATCACGGCATTATCCCACATGGGGTCTTCGTGCTCGCTCACTTCCTTTCCCGTCTCCGCGATCTCTTTGTCCACCTCAATGCCCGGGATCGTATCGAAACCGAACACGGCCGGCAACGGCCCAATGATATCGGGGTTGATATGCTGGCTATAGACCACAAAGCCCTCCTTCAACTCGGCCCGAAAGAGCAGGTCATACGTGCTTTCACCCGTCTTTGTGCATGTGATGGCCCAAGTTGGCAGACCTTCATTGGCTCCGTTTCCAGCTTGCGCTGAAAGAAAGACCGGAAGGGCGATGAACGCCAGAAGAAGAATTCGCTTCATCATCTACTTCGCCGCAGGAAGTGGTATACTGAATTTCACGGTAACCGGTGGAAGGCACATCTTGTCATTGCAGCACATGTATTCCACTTCGCCCTCAATATTCAAAGCTTCCTTGGACAGGCGTTGCACTGGAATATTGAAGGAGGTGGTATGGCCGTGGTAGCGTACGAGCATCTGGAAATTGGGATCCTCCAATTCTATTGGTGCAGGCTCAACAGCGGCTCCAGCCTGCTGGTACGTTGCCGAAGGAGTCAATCGTATCACGGTTGGAAAGGGACCATCATCGCGGGGAAGCGTGAGCGCGTAAAGGTGCCAGCCTTCTTCGCATTCGGCGGTCAATGTCACCAAAGCGATACCCTCAGTGGTCGTCTCAACACCGAACGTCCACTTTACCGGTGCGCCCGCGAAAGACAATGCACTTGCCCCTAAAAAAAACAGGATAAAAAGGAGTCGTCGCATGGGTGTCTTTCCGAAGGTGCGCTAAAGTAGTCCTGTGCTGCTATAGCGCGGTCCGCGATGCGACAATGGTAGGGATCCCGAGGTTTGGCTGATGTTCGCTAAAAAAGCTGAAGCCAAGCACACTCGATCCTTCATAGCCCTATGTCAAGCGTTGAACAAGGCCTATTCCCGCGTTCGGATCCTCAGCACGCGGTCGGTCAGCGGGCCTGCGCTGAAACCTTCTGCCAGCCGGTGTCCCACCACCCAAACAACCTCATCCCCACTGGTCAATACGTAGCAACCGGCTTTGTCGGTCATCGGCACTTTGGCATCGATCAAAATATCACTGACCAACTTGCTACCTGCCAATCCAATGGGCCTGATCCGGTCCGCTTCGCACCATGGGCGCAGTTCTAATGGGAATTCAAGCTTATCGGCATCCAAAACCACTTCATGCATGCCTACGGGAATAGGCACAGGACCCTTCTCTGATCGCCATTGGAAGGGCGATGTCTGTGTTTCCGCTACCCCTTCGTCATCGATGATATAGCGCGGATATTCACCTTTCGCGTGCTCAACGATAATTCCAGAACGGTCTATGCATAAAGACCAATTGCCAGTTCGAAAAACCGCGCCGGTCGAACGTTCTGTTATCGCCGATCCAATGCGCTCAATGGTGCTTGGATGGAAACCGAATGGACGCAAGATCAGATCCAAAGCGACCCGGGCGGAAGGCAACTCTTCAATGCGATCGAACAACAAACAGAACGGCGCGTTCGGTTCAGGGACCGATCCGCTCAGTTCACCGATCAAAGATCGATCAGCGGCGCTTTGCAACTCGCGCAATGCGACAACGGACCTCCCGATAGCCCGGAGGGCTCCAGGCCTCAGATCTTCGAGCATCGGAAGTAGTTCGTGCCTTATCCTATTACGCAGGTACTTCGGATCCGTATTGCTACTGTCCTCCCTGAACGGAATCTGGTGTTGTGTTGCGTACGCGAGAATGGCGGCACGGTTCACACCTAACAATGGACGCACGAAAAAGCCACTGATCGGCGGAATGCTCGCCCAACCATGAAGTCCAGTCCCTCGGAGCAAATTGATAAAAAGCGTTTCCGTCGCATCGTCCTGATGATGACCCAAGGCCACGGGCATGGGTTCTTCCGCATGCAATGCTTCAAACCAAGCATACCGAAGTTCACGCGCGGCCATCTGGACCGAACCAATGCCTTCTTCCGCGCGCGATCGCACATCCACTTCCACGGAACGGAACGGAACGTTGTGCTTGCTGCAATACTCTTCTATGAAATCGCGATCCCCGGTGCTTTCAATACCGCGCAAACCGTGATCGACATGCGCAACGCTGCACGAATATCCCAATGACCTCAGCACATGCAGCAATACCATGCTATCCACTCCCCCGCTGACGGCAACATGCACTGCCTCACCATGCTGAAGCATGTTCGAGCCTTTGATGGCTCGCTTTACTTCATCCAACATGGCCCAGCGCATTCAGTACACTCCTCGCTTTCAGTTCGCATTCCTCCCATTCGGCCGCAGGGTCACTAAGGGCCGTTATGGCACTCCCGGTTATCAGCGAGGCGCGACCAGTAGATGCATTGTAGGTGATCGTGCGGATCACCACGTTCAGGTCCATTGTACCATCAGGCAACAGATAGCCCAAAGCACCGCTGAAAAGTCCACGAGGCTGCTCTTCAACCTGGTCGATCAGTTGCAATGCGCGCAGTTTGGGCGCACCGGTCATACTGGCCATCGGGAAAGTGGCGCGCACCGCGTCCCATGCGTTAAGTCCTTCACGCAGTTCAGCGCGCACAGTACTTATCATCTGATGCACGTGTGGGTAGGTCTTCACGGCGCAAAGCTCCGGCACATGCACGGAACGAGATGCAGCTACCCGGCTCAAGTCATGCCGCGCCACATCAACGGCCATGATGTTCTCACTTCGTTCCTTGGCATCTGTCGTCAGTTCGTGGATCAGTTCCACATCGACGTCCGCGCTGGCACCTCGCTTGCGTGTTCCTTTCATGGGTTGGGTGGTCACTGTTCGGCCTTCGATGCGCAGGTAACGCTCCGGGCTCATGCACAGGGCAAAGTGAGGCCCCCTTTTGTAAAGTGCCGCGTACGGTGCATCCGAATGCCGCAACAATCGCTCAAATGCGTCGAAGGGGTCCAGACCCGGAACCATAGCACTGCGTTCGGTACAATAATTCACTTCATAGATGTCGCCCTGCTGGATGTGATGCAGCAATAGTTCCACATTCCGCAAGTAGCGCTCCTTGGGGGTGTGTCGCTGCCAGTTGGCCCTTGGTGGTGGCGGTGCGGATACCATGGGAGAAAAGATCCCGGTACGCCAACGGCCATTATTGGCTTGTGCAGATAGGCCCTGTTTCCATTCGGTCACCGTCCCTTCCCTGCACTGAACGAGTACTTCTGGCGCCCACCATCCATGCTCCGCGAACGATCCATCCGGCACATGTCTACTCTTTATCTGGTCGGTGGCATCCGCATAATTGAAGCTCAAGTGGCCAATTGCCCCATACCCGTTCCCAAATGGGTCTGCGGAAGGAACAACTCCCATCCCAATAACCCATTCACCGGTATCGGCCGAACGGCGCACGAGCACCTGGTCGAACGCCGCCAAGGCCCGCCAATTCAGGGATCCAGACCAAGGGTATTGCTGCTTTTGAACCACTGTTGAAAAACGGTTGCGGCCAAGTTATCCCGGTGCGGCAACCCTCCACCAGTTCTTACGTCATATCCCCATTGGAACGGACGTATTCCCTTGCCCAAAAACCTCCACAATATGCACCTGAACCGCTTCTGGCAAGGCTTTCCAGCACCACTAACCCTGGCCGACCTTCAGGCTTCCCCGCGAGGAGCGAAAAGTGGCCCAGGGGGCTTGTGTTTCGAACCCGCTTCTCCTACATTTGACGCTGCCATGAAGAAATCCGTACTCCTTCTTAGCCTATTTGCCACATCAATCTGCTTCGGGCAGACCGGCAGGGCGCGTTTGGTCTTCAACAACGCTGGTGGAACGGCCTATATGGTCTTCAACCCTGACCCACGTCCTGCGTTCAACTCGGGAGCCTATCTGGTTCTGGATTCAAAAGGCCCTGATGCGATTACTTTGTTGCCAGCTGCGCCAGTAGCAACCGGGAATATCAGATCGGAAGCTCCGCAAAACAAGATCAGATGGGCAGTCGCTGACACCGTGCATGCAACACCTTATTTGATCCCCTATGGTAACCAAGCGAATGTTGGCTTGCCTTTTTCGTTGGTGAAGACGTCGCCTGCCGGTGGTGCGGGTTCTTTTGTTTGCGCAACCTATAGTTCCTATCCGTATATGGCCTCCTCGCCATACGCGGGCCCAGCCCCTGCTGGTACAGAGTGGGATAATCGCAACTACATGGCCCCAGCTGGTGTTACGCACATGAATGACTTCGCATTAGGGAGCGTGGATAATTCTTTCAATGCAGTAAATCGATTCTGGATCGTGGATGCCCAGGAAACGAATGCAGCTCTTTGGACCAACTATGCCGTGAAACCTAACGTGGTCATGAACTTCGAAAATCCATACGGTGATATCGATGTGGTCGCTCCTTCGGATGTGTTGGTCCCTGGCCCTGGCTTAGGTGCTACTGACTTGCAAGCTCAACGGTTCAATACGGCAGTTCAAAAATGGGGTGATTATGTATCAGCCCCTACAAGCATTTATTCCAATCAACCAGCCACAGGCCGGGTGAGCGGTGTGACTATTGGAGGTGCTAACTTCTACCGTACTTGGACCCTGTCGTCAGTAGCCAATCCGCTGCCTATTGAACTTACCAGTTGGAAAGGTGAGTGTAATGGCAAAGAGGTGAAGCTTTCATGGACCACCGCTTCGGAGTCGAACAACGACTATTTCACCATTGAAAAGAGCCGCGATGCTCTGGTATGGGAGCATATCGGCGAAGTGGATGCCGTGGGCAATAGCTCTAGCGAAACCCAGTATGGTTTCAACGACGACCGTACGGATGGTTTGGCATATTACCGCCTGAGCCAAACGGATAATGATGGCACGAGCGTGGTATTTGATGTGATCGCTGCTGGTTGCGACGCCAACAGCACCGAGATCGTGAACGCTTGGGATGATGGTGCCAATGTGAACGTTCTGGTAAGCAGCACGCAGGATGGCGTGTATGATGTGTACCTGATGGACGCTGCAGGCAAGAACATGGTAACCCGCACATCACAAGCCATCAACAAGAACTTCACCCAGCTCACCTTCAGCAAGAACGGTGTGGCCCGCGGCATGTACACGATCACCTTGCAGAACAACGACAATGTGATGAGCCGCCGAATTGTACTGATGTAAGCGAGCCGGTTCGATCCTGAAAAGGCCTTCTTCGGAAGGCCTTTTCTTTTGTGGTCGACCGATCAACTTGGAACCCAGGATCGGCCTTCACGATAACAGGCTATCTCTGGCAAGCACCAAGGCCACTGAAGTCACATTTGGCGAACCAACTGCGCCAACGCGTTCACCCATGATGGCAAGGCGTTCAAGCTCGGCACCAGATGCAACTCCTTGCCGCCGTGTTCTTTGAATATCTCCTCATACTCATCACCGATCTCGATCAATGTTTCCAAGCAATCTGAGATAAAGGCCGGACTAACGACCAATAATTTTTCACATCCCGCCTTGGCCAATTCTTCAACGCGCTTATCGCTGAAGGGGGTGACCCACTTGCTGTCCAATCGGCTCTGGAAGCCCACGGACCACTTGCCAGGTTCCAGACCACAGCGTTTCGCCAACGCACGGGCTGTGGAATGGCACTGCATCTTGTAGCAGCTGGGATAGGTATTGTTATCGCCAAGTTCGCAAGGACAGCCCGCAACCGGGTTCTTGTCCAATGCACTCTGCAGATGATCCGAGCAGGCCGTATGTGACCGTTGGATGTGGCGGTCGGGCAGGCCATGGAAACTGAACAACACATGCCCGAATCTTTCCGGGGTACACGCCAAAATGCGTTCGGTGAAGGCGGCCAAATAACCTTCTTCCCTATAGAAGGAAGGCACCGTG
This sequence comes from Flavobacteriales bacterium, assembly GCA_016717225.1. Lineage (GTDB taxonomy): Bacteria > Bacteroidota > Bacteroidia > Flavobacteriales_F > PHOS-HE28 > PHOS-HE28. The sequence continues at coordinate 94,199 of JADKGB010000005.1, forward strand.
GATATCGGTGGAATATCATTCCAAGAGGCGATCTCCTGAAAGGCAGCTTGCAGTGATGCCCCTGTTGAAGAAGAGGCGTACTGCGGATACATGGGCACAAGAACCAATCGTTGCACGCCTGCCGCGCGCAGCTCGTTCAACCCTTTCTGCATGGATGGGTTCTGATAGCTCATCGCCAGGGCAACGCGGTAGTTATCGCCCAAAGCAGCCTGAAGTCCATCCCGAAGAGCGATGCCGTGCATGACCAAGGGCGATCCTTGGTCGGTCCAGAGTTTTTATAGGCTTTGGCGCTTTTCGGTGCTCTGAAGGGGGCGATGATCCCGTTGACCAGGATCTTGCGCAACAACCACGGCACATCGATAACACGACCATCACCCAGAAATTGCTTCAGGTAACGGCGCACATCCGTGGTTCGAGGGCTGTCTGGCGTACCTACGTTCATCAAGAGGACGCCTGTCATGGAAGTATTCATAAGCGATGGAACACGGATCGGAGCATACCGTTCACAAGAAGCGCGAAACTATCGGCCCTTGGAACAAGGTTGGGTCACGTTCGCGTCATGCGTCTCCTGAACAGGAGAATGACCATTACGATCAACCAAGCGCCACAGAGCCACTGGCAGGTGGCACCGATCAGATCACCGAAACGAGCAAAGAATGTGAGATCCGCCCGTGCGAGAACGATCCCTTTTCGTGCAGCAGGCACCCACCAATCCGTGACCTCTGATATATCGCCACGCTGATCGATGAAACAGGAAATGCCCGTATTCGCAGACCGTGCAATGGACCGTCTTGTTTCTACCGCGCGCAATCGTCCAAACGCCAGATGCTGCCTGTATGCTGGCGAATCACTCCACCAAGCATCATTGGTCATAATGGTGATGAACTGCGCACCATTCCGGACATGCGCTGCAACATGGTCGCCATAAATGCTTTCATAACAGATGACAGGAGCGAATTTCACATGACCCTGTTGTGTAGAAAGCACCTCACGTTCTTCCTGTGTTCCCAAACTACCTGTCGTGCCACCGAGGTCCAGCGCGATGGAACTGATGGGACCCAGCCACTCCTCAAAAGGCAATAGCTCCACTCCCGGCACGAGTTTGCTTTTCATATAGCTCTCGGTGGTTCCATCGGGCCTCACGAGAAGCGCCGCGTTGTATGCGTCGAACCCACGGCCAAGCGACTCGATAACCCGCGCTGTAACCGGCAGGTGTGCTCCTTCTGGATAGAGGTAAGCCGATGACATTCCACAGACCAAGGAAGTACCCGGGTACTTGCTCAGGAATGCACGGATCCGATGCACGCTTTGAGACGCCCCGAGATCATTCTCCCAAAGCCCTTGCAAGAGCAGGTCGCCATTTGGTCCATCGGCAAGCCGGGGTAGTTCTTGCAACGCAGTTTCAGGCATCACGACCAATACGGTTCGCGGTGTGATCAGCGGCTCCGCTTGGGCGAGCATACCGTCCAATTGCACCAGTGGGTCGGAAGCGAATTTCACATTGTAAGGATCGATGTTGGGTTGCACGATCACGATCTCCAGTGGCACGCCCGCGTCCTTGAAAGTCGCATATCTGATCTCTGAGGCACCGAACGGAACCGCGATCAGGAATGCTGCCATCACGCCCTTGCGTTGGCCACTCTCCCGAGCACCCTTGTTCAGAATGACAGCAGCAACGCCCAAGTTGACCAACCAAACCCATAGGCTGCCGCCCAGATGCCCAGTGAACTCATACCACTGCACCCAAGCCGGGTGTTCGGCAAAGACATTTCCCAAGGTGAGCCAAGGCCAGCTCAGATCCCAATTCATATGGAAGCGCTCGAAGGCGATCCAGGCCACTACCAGCACCCACCGTACATAGCGGCCAGGGAGGAACCAACGCGCCCAACGCATCACCAGCCATGGAACGCAGAAGAGCAGGTCGTTACCGATGTTGGGTCCAATAACAGAGAAGAGCTTGCTCTCCATCGGTTCGCTCACACAATAGAGCCACCACGTGGTGCAAGCGTTCCACACAGCAACCGCAAGAAGCACATAGGGCATAAAATGTCGTGGACGCTCGGATCGTTCGCTAATGGCAAATCGTTCTTCCGCCAAAAGAAGGGGCACCCACGCAAAGAATACCAACGGAACCATCCCGCCCATTGCTGGCCAGCAGAACGATAAAAGAACGCCTGTGGCAAGCGCCTTGATCACATAAGATCCTCGTTGTCGCACCGGGCTAAAGTAGGATCAGGTGAAATAGCCAGCCTTTTATCGCGGATCAGCGCAATTCCGAAAGCGGAGAAGAGCAGGACAATGGGCCACAAGGGAACAAGGAACCTTTCGCTCCATTCATCATGCGTGAGGCCGACTAGGAGCACGTTCAAGAGAAATATCGCCACTAGTAGACCACTCACTCCGTGCCTGCACCAACGCCACCACCCGAAGGCCGCCAACAGGAAGAGTGCATAATGCCCCATCAAGAAAACGTTGAGCGTTCTGGAAAAATACTCGCGAGGCAGGGTGAACAATGAGGCCACTCGCCTTGCGAACAAACCGACCGTGTAGCCGATACCATTGTGCACATATAGATGGTATTGGGCCGCCAGAACGGAACTGCCCTCAAAATCCCTCATCGCATCAGGACGTTCGGGATAGCCACAGATCACATGGGCTTCAACGATGGGTGCCAATTGATCCCGCCCGATCCCAGGTATGCTTATCACTAACAAGAGGGTCATTCCGTAACCAACATTCCGCAACCAGATGGGCACGTGGACGAACCCGGTGCCAACCAACTTCCAGATCACTGCAGGCCCAACGAACAACGATCCTACAGGGCGCGCGAAGAGTACGATCAACGCGAGTGCCCATGTGAAGAGGTCCGCTCTACCATCTCGCGAAATACGCTCCAGAAAGATCACCGAAACGCTCGTAAAAAACGACTCCGTATAGAGTGCCAACACCCATTGCTGCAATGGAATGCACAACAGGGCGAAAACGAAAGCGAGATCTGCCACGGCGGTTGAACCTGTAATGCGTTCAGCAATGCGCCCAAGAGCGTAAGCCGCGAATACCGCGAGCACCAACTGGGCAACTACCGCGATCAGCGGAAAACCTACAGCGACGAACGGAGCTATGAAAAGAACGTAGCTGCCATACTTCGCATAGTTGCCAAAGAGATCGTGAACGTCACCCTGAAGCAATTGCTCCGCGCAGGAGATATACTTCAATGCTTCCTTGTCGGTGCGTATACCGGTAGTGCATGCCAAAACCACCAGCATCACAATAAAAATGGCCACAGCCCACCACCTCAACGCGTGTGTTCTGTGCATTGCGCTGGGCACGCGTCAGCGCAGCAGGTACATTTTACCGAACCCTTTGGTGAAGAACCCACTAGCGCTGGTCTCCCTGTATTCGATATCCGTGCCATGCAACTGGGCAACCACTTGATAGAGATACACCCCGCGCGCAAGCTTATCACCGAATTCATCCTTGCCATCCCAAGCGTACTCGCTCACATTGCGCCCGATGTGAAGTTGTCCGATCTCGTCGAGCCCGATCTCCCGAACAACTCGGCCACCGATAGTCATGATCCGAATGCGCATGCCAGTAGGAATTTCATGACCGGTCAAGGTGAACACGAAACGGGTGCTGGTGGTGAACGGGTTCGGGTAGTTGAGTACTTCGGTAATGGTGGGCTTATTGACCACCTCGAAGCTCACCGAATAATCCTCGCTACCACTGACGTTCCGGCTGATATCCGTGGCATGAACACGCAAACTGTACACCCCATCCTGCACTAGCACAGGGTTGTACTTGATGTGGCAAACATTATCAGGAGCTGTTGCGGGAACAAATTCCAAGACCTGCGAAGGACCGGCAAAACGCAACCATTCCTCGGTGGAGGCGTTCGGTCGCCGCAAGTAGACCTTGATATTGACCGTATCCTCCAACGCATCCATGATCAACGCGAGGTTCTCATCGTCCAAGCTCATTACCACCTCCGGGCGAGCGCTCACAATGTCCCCGTCCAGAATATGGATGCCGTCGAACGTTACATCGAGTACCGGGTTCTGCTTGTCCCGCATCGTTTCGAAACGCAACACCGCGATATTGTTGAAATGGAACTGTTCCCGTTGATCATAATAACCGGTCAACGTATCCAATGGATTGGCTTCTATGATGAGCGTGTTGTAGCCCGCCAAGTGATCCAGAGGGAATGAGATCGTATCCAAAAGCACACCATCCACCGGCAGAGGCGCACGGTGATAATAGTGGACGAGGGTACGTTCATTCTGGGCGTTCACCACCCATGCGGCCATGAGCATACTATCCATCGGCACATTGCTGATGTTGCGCACAGCCACCATTACGCGGGCTGTTTCTCCTTCGAAGAGACTATCAATGGACGAATAGAAACCGAATGGCGGATCGATCGCGCATTCCGCCGCAGGAGATGCCACGATCTGCCAGCGCTTGGTTTGCGCAGGCTTGGGGGCAGCACCCGTTTCACTCCTGTAGTATCCCGAAAGTCGAAGCCGTGGGTTTGCCAGTGCGCTGATGCCTATGTCACTGAGCAAGAGGGAATCGGTCGTTGCTGCGGGAACAACAGCGTGTGCAAACTGCTCAACATCATCTACACTCACTGTATTCACATTGATCGTAGCACTGTCCGTTGGAAGGTTCGGATCGATCTCCCAATGCAACGAGTTCCACTCGAGGGCATCCCCTGTGCGCGGCGCGCTCATACTTCCCGCTCGACCGCTGGAGGGTAAAAGAGCTGTGATACTGATCACATCATCCGGGGCGGTTGTTCCTTGGCTCCATACTTCTTGGGTGTATGTATTGTTCCCTTTCTGGCAAAAGAAAATGTACCCACAGGTATCCGGTACCGTACCGTTCGCCAAGTTCGTCGCGCCCAGATCACCGAGCGCTGATATCAGCCCCGGCGCGACCGATTCAATGGCATCCCGGTTAAGGAACTTGTACGTATAGAGCAAAATGTAATGACCATCGGGAATGGAATCGCGCAAGGCGTTCTCCAACGCAGGTAACTGTAACAGGCCGTCGCCGACATCTCCATTCTGCTTGAACTGGAAGACCTTCATCGGTCGGTAGGAGATGGTACAGTCCGGATTATCACCCGGTGGCCCTTGGTCGTTATCCGCACCGAGGTAATGCCCGGTACCGTTCCAGTAGGTGGTCCAAGGCAGAAAGTCCAACGGGTCCACCACAGCCAAATGCAAGGCCGAGAGCGAACCACAGCCACCACCTTCCTGGGTAAGCAGGTCCATTCGCCATTGGGGAACGCCCGTGTTCTGATTCAGTGTTTGGGCGCTGATCGAATGGAGGCCTTGATCAAAATCAAAATCAACTCCGGGTCGATCATGCTGAAGTGTGGTGAACGAATTGTTGAACACACCTGGCTTGAACTGCATGTGATGAGCCTGCCCCCAACCCGATCGGCCTGGGATGCACTGGAACGAGAATTCCTTCCAATCGTAGCCACCGTTACCGGTGCTATCCACGCTACAACGCCAGAAGTACACCAAGCTATCCTCAGCAGAATTCAGTGTATAGATGGTAGGCGGCAACCAAGAGACAACACCACCAGGTGCGGTTACAACACCCTGTTCGAACCGAGGGCTATCATAGGTATCTATCGTATCGATCTGGAAAACATACGTACGCAACGGAGCGAACGGGTCCCCTGTACTGGCCTGCAGCAAAGGCGCCAGATCCGGAGTGATGGCGAAATTGTATGGATCCACGGGCAACAGATCACCACTCGTAATAAGCAGGTCGACCATGGCCGTGTTGTTGGTATCGTTCTCAAGTTCATCCACCGTGTAGGGGTCCAGATCAACTCGCACCTCGATCTGGTTGAAGCCCGCACCACCACTATCCTGCAACACAGGCAGAAGGAAGGTGAGCGTATCCTGCCAAGAAGCCATGGAATGGGTTTGCAGTGCGGCAGTCTCCATGGTGATGTTCTCCTCGACCAAGCGTCGCCGAACAGCAACCGGGAAGGAAGCGTTCGTACCCTTTCCGATATTACGGATGGTTACTACCAACTTGAAGGTATCCGCATCCACGGTCACAGGCTCAGGAAGAAAACGAACGTCCTGCTCCCTGATCTCAAAATCGGGTTCCCTTGGTGAATTGAGCACGACCGTAGGGTCACCGTGCAAGGTGAACTGGTGTATACCTGCTTGGTTCAAAATATCCTCACCGATATTGAACAGCACAGTGGAATCCATGTATTGGATATGGCGACCAATGGACTGACCGTAGCGTGCTTGGCTGAATGATCTGTAGAACGCCGTGGTACTTGGATAGAGCGCGCCCGTTACACCCAGATCGGTAGAGGCCAGAAAGGCAATGGCACCCGAATTGGCAGGAAGAACGAACTGCTCGCTGGAACTGGTGCCTGGGGCCAAATTGATGTTGCCCGTATAGCACGAATTACCAATGATCATGGGGTACCTGCCGTTCCACTGATAACTCGATGGAGCATCCAACGAAAAATCGAATCCTGCGCCATAGGCGTGTGCCATGAAGGTCATAAGCGTTACACCTTCGGCAACCATGTCGTACACACTGTCCGTTGCGGCAAAAACGATCTGATCGTTATCATCCAGCGTTTTCCGGAAGGTGGTGACACGCCCACTGAAACAGGTGTCTTCAACGATCGGGGTGTACTGGCTCAAATAGTATTCGAACAATGAAAAATCACTGGCGCTCAGCCCGCCCCGGAAATGCAGGATGTTCTTCATCCAGGCAGCTACCGGTTGACCTTCGAATTGCGCCAGCTTGTTCTTGTAATTGATCACATCGTCGTTGTCGATCGCTGCGAGCCGGCCCACTGGAACGGTAAGGTCCCAAGGCTGTCCGGAGAGGCCAAGGGTCAATAGGCCGTCACTGGGTGGATATCCGAAGGAAGGCACCAAGCAGTTCTTTCGAGCCAGCGTATCGCCTATTCCTTCGCTGCGGTAACCGGATTGCTCGCCATTGCCAAGGTCCGCCGCCTGAACACTCTTCCCGATCAAGAAAAGAGCTTGAGGTTTTGTTTCGAACGCATCGAGCAGGTGCCCCATGAACCGACGAATAGCGACCGGGTGTTTGGCAACTCCGCCACTGTACTGCTGGTACAACTCTTCCACATTCGCCACCAGGGTGTTGTACCGGTTGGGGCTGATACCGGAGCGGTATTCAGCGTAGACATTTGCGCCGACCCAGAGCTTGGGGTGCGTAACGATCACCAACGCGCTATCCACTTCATTAGCAGCAAAGTCGGTGAAGGATCCAGAGCCGTTCACAGGGCGAAAGACGTTGGCCGTTCGAACCTGCGAGGACGGATAAGCCAGCACATAGGTGCTATCGTTCGCCGCATCGGCCGGGATCCAAGCGTTGTACCCGTTCGCCTCCAGGATCGGCAACATGCGCCGTACCGTATCCCCGTATGCGTACAGGATAGCCGGTTCGAAAAAACTGGCCAACCGGATATGCGCCGGGCTATTGTTCACATCGTTGGGTATCCACATGTGCTGTGGGGATGTTTCGCCAAGAAAATTGAACGCGTGAGGGTACACGGTCTCGACATATGAGAGGGCCAAACGGTCGGGATAATCCGCTACCAGGTTAGCACACGTACCCACCAGGTCGCGTGGCTGTGAGAAACGCACCAATGAAGTAGGCCCCATTTGGAACGTTGACAGCGCCGTCTTCAGCTTGAAGAGCTTATAGGCGGACCATGAAAGATTGGCGACGGTATCCAACTGCGACCCAACGGATAATACCAAGCGATGATCCGGCAACGAAGAACAACTGGGACCGCCCGGTGCGTTGTTACTGGCAACAACAACGGTCATACGCGCAGAATCCGCATCCGCGCCTTGGTATGGATTCGGGGTAAGTACATTGAGATCGACCGGCCCTAACGTGCCGTTCTGCACCCAGTCAGGTGCCATATAGCCTTCACCTTCGCCAAGGAAAGAGGTATACGCTCCAGTACTCAACTCGCGTGTTCCCCGCTTATAGGCAAGCCCTCCCTGATAGAACGCCTTGCTCCAGAACCAAGGGCGATAATCGTTGAAAACCGTATAGCCAGCAGCGCTTTGGCCCTTCACCCGCTGAGGCTGCGCGGTAGCGTTCCATGTGATGAAGAACTCCAAGGAATCACTGATCATGGAATAATTCGGGTTGTTCATGTGCTCTGGAGAATCCCAAAGCATCGTGTCCATCCATGCATCGTTGTTCTTCGCGTAGAACTCAATAAGGTCCGTTGCATTCATTACCCCGTCGCTATCGCCAGGGAAATACAGAGGCACTTCCTTCTCACGACCGAAGATCTGGATGGTACGGGCGTCGATGGTCGAAAGAGGAAAGCCCGCGTCCGCGAGGTGGGCGCTATCCAATCGATAAAGACCTTCAGCCGTTACCGTAAAAGCCCAATAACGGGCGTCATAATTGATCCACTCGTTACCGAAGCGTTGCAGCTGGCCTTGTGCCCAGTACCCACAAAATACCAACAGCGCCGAGAGTACGGATCGTATCATGAGGCCTTCGGTTTGAAGAGGTCGAAGCGGAGCGAGAATACATTGGAATAGAGCGCTGCACCAGAGCCGCCAATGTTGGTAAGGGCATAATCCAGGTTCACGCTCTTGATCTTCAACCCGAGCCCGATATTGGGTTGGAAATCGAGTGACTTATTACCATCAATGTCTTCCACATACTGGAACAAATTGACCCCACTACGAAGGAAGACGATACCTGCATAACCGAGTTCAAAACCACCACGCGGGTCGCCACTCCAGAGGTTGGATGCGAACAGTGTGTTACGCTTGCCATCGAACGTGTTCTCCAGATCAACAGAGGCGATCAAGTTCAACTTGCCGGTGATCTTGAATTCGCGGGCTACGCCAAGCACCAAGCGCGGCAGTGTGACTTCCACCCCGTTCACGGGAAGTTCATTGTTCGTTACACCATAGGTATCAATGGTTTTCTGGTCCAACGTATAACTCCAGGCATTGAAGGTGCTGGTAATGTCCCTTGCCATCGCGCTCAACCGCCATTTGCCTCGGTCATATTGCGCACCAGCATCCAGTCCAAACCCCCATGCTTTGGCGAACGGTCCAACTTTACGGTACACGACCTTCACGCTGGCTCCAACACGCAAGCCAGGTATCCGCATTTTTCGAGCGTAACTGATCAAGAATGCATGATCCGCTGCGGTAAAGCTTGTAATACGGTCGTAGTTGAGGTTGCCGTCATTGTCGATAAGGTCCGTCGTGTTCGGAATATTGTCCACACCAAAACGGATCACTGAAAAGCTGATGGCACTGGTGCTATCGATACGCTTACCGATACCCACGTAATCGTACTTGGCAATGCCTGCGAAGTATTCGCTGTGCATAGCGGCCACTTGCAGGTCGCCACTGATACCCATAAGTCCGGCGGGATTCCAATAACCAGCGGTAACATCCTTTACGGCAGCGGTATACGCATAGCCCATACCGAGCGCGCGCGCTCCCACGCCTATCGTGAGGAACTCGTTGCTGTACTTGGGCGCATCCTGCGCAAAACCGCTACTGAAACTCAACAGCAGTGCCGTAAGTATCGTTATGCTTTTCGAACTTGAACTTCCAGTGGTCTTCATATGATCTGCGTTATGACGCATCATCTAACAGAGGGTGGCCTCCTTTATTGCCCCGAAATTATCCAACTTCGCCCGCTTTCACGCCCAAAAGGGCAAAACACGAACTACTTGGCCCGCCTGCCGCGCTTACCAGACCTGCTGACCACGGCGAACCTAGCCTGCGGGGTGGCCTCCATCCTGCTAGCTTCCCAAGGTCAACTAACGATCGCGTGTGGGTTGGTGTTCGCGGCAGCGATCTTCGATGTGTTCGACGGGTTGGCGGCGAGGGCCATGGGCGGAGGGACACCCTTGGGGGCGCAGTTGGACAGCTTGGCGGACATGGTGAGCTTCGGAGTGGCTCCGGGGATGCTCATTTGGTTCACCTTCAGGGTCGGGGCACCAGTCGACTTTTTCTACGCTGTATCGGGAGGCGTGGCGCGGTGGTGGGCGGTACCAGCCGCCGCATTGGTGATTCCCATTGCCTCAGCTTGGCGGCTCGCCAAGTTCAATATTGACACTCGTCAAACAACGGGTTTTCTAGGTCTACCCACCCCAGCGAACGCGCTATTCTGGGCAAGCGTTCCACTGGCAGGAACGTTCTCCGCGCTTGACGCACCTGGCGCCCGTTTTTTGGAGAATGCCATCGTTGGCTCGATGATCGGGTTCTCCAGTCTGGTTTTTTGGATTGCGCTCATACTTGGCATCCTCATGCTGTCCGAGCTCCCCCTACCCTCCCTCAAGTTCAAACACAAGGGCTGGAAGGGCAACGAGGTGATCTTCCTGCTGATCGGCATCGGTGCCGTGCTGGTTTTGCTCTACGGCATCCTCGCCGTTCCTTTGATCCTGATCATCTACTTGCTGAGCCCACTTTGGGGGAAGCTATTTCCGAAGCCGACCAACTGAAATTGAACCACCACCCGGCAACGCGCGCATTCCTCTGCGAACCAGCGTCTCTGCGTGAGATGAAACGATCGCCTATGAAGACCTTCAAAGCCAACATCGATGTAATGCCCCACGACAACCTGCTGGATCCGCAGGGAAAGGCCGTGAGCGGAAGCATGAACAACCTGGGCCTGCCAGAGATCACCGGCGTGCGCATCGGCAAGCACATCACCTTGCAAGTGGAGGCCAAGGACAAGAAAGCTGCCGAAGCGAAGGTGGACGAGGCCTGCAAGAAATTATTGGCGAACCTCATCATGGAGAAGTACGTGTTCTCCGTTGAAGAAGCCTGATCAGAGTTTCGCCCTTCGCAGCTCGAAATTCTGTCCGAGGTAGACCTTCCTCACTTGCTCATCGGCTGCCAGTTCTTCGGCAGTGCCTTGCTTGAGGATCTTGCCTTCGAAAAGCAGATAGGCCCGGTCCGTTATGCTCAACGTTTCTTGCACGTTGTGATCGGTAATGAGTACGCCGATATTCTTCTTTTTCAACTGCGAAACGATGGCTTGAATGTCTTCCACAGCGATCGGATCAACGCCAGCAAAAGGTTCGTCGAGCAAGATGAATTTGGGCTCCGTGGCCAATGCGCGAGCGATCTCGGTGCGGCGGCGTTCACCACCGGAAAGCACATCGCCCATGTTGGTACGCACGTGTTCCAACCCGAATTCTGAAAGCAGCTGTTCCAGTTTTGTTTTCTGCTCCATTTGGCTCAAGTCCGTCATCTCCAATATCGCACGGATATTGTCCTCTACACTGAGTTTCCGGAACACGCTGGCTTCCTGAGGCAAATAGCCAATGCCCAGCTTGGCGCGTTTGTACATCGGCAGATCAGTGATATCCTTTTCATCGAGGAACACCCTGCCGGCATTGGGCCTCACGAGCCCTGTTACCATGTAGAACGTGGTGGTCTTACCGGCTCCGTTCGGCCCAAGCAAACCGACGATCTCGCCTTGTTCCACATGCACGCTTACCCCGCCTACGACGGCTCGCCGCTTGTAACGCTTCTCGAGGTTCTCAGCGCGCAACATCAGAAGTTGATATTGAGTTTCACGCGTAACGCGAATAGCGATGCACGAGGCGAGTCCCGATAGGTGAGGCGCCATATCCCATCGATACGGAGCACCTTGAACACATTCTCCAATCCGGCGCTCGCCTCTACGAACGGGCCATCGTTCAATCGACGCATGATCGGCAAGAACAAGAGCTCGCTCGCATGTTTCCGGTCCAAGTCACCGATCAGTCCTTTCACACCGATCACCTCCCGCCATTTCAGTCTTCGGAGCAATGGTATCCTATTGAGGAAATACCCGTCAAAGTGCTGCTGGAGCGAAAGGCTCGCGTACCGATCGCTGATGAACTCGAAGAAATTCATGGTATTGTAAGCGGACTCATCGTAATAGAACGTTTCATTTCCTGGATGAACGATGAGCAATGGATACGGTAGTGTACCGAACACACGCCCGGTTTCGGCCGCATAACGCAAGTTGCCGAAAACACCAGTGGGAATTCGTTGGCTCACGCGAGCAATGATCTTCTCGTATTCGTAATTACTACCGAAGATGTTCTTCAACCCGAACGCGGTGTGCAACTCGAAAGCCGGGTACTTGCTACCAAGGCTTACACGCCGGAACGTGCCGCTCACGAATTTCTCTCGATAAGCATAGCGCGTATTCACGGCGATTTCACTTGTTCGTATGGAGCTTATCGAAACGGGTGAAGTCTCCAGATCCCGGAACCGCAGGTATACCAGATCTCCTCTTGGATAGAGCGTACGCTCTCGGAACAGGATAGCAGTGCTGAAGCCTTGGAACCAATCACGTTCATAGGTGACTTTGAATTCGTCCACCAACGTGAGCTTGTTGTTGGGCGATCGGCGAAGAAAACTGCTAAGGATGTTGTCCTGTTTGAATGCGTTGATGCTCTGCCCGAGCTGTTCAATATCGCGGGTATAAAAAACACCCAACAATTGCCGGGGGTCTTTGGAAATGAAACCTTGCGCGCCAAGGCCATATTTGAATTCTTCATCCAGCGTTCCGTAGGCCAGAAAGCCGGTATACTCTATGCGTTTGCTGAACTTGTTGCTGGTGCGCATCCCGATGCGGAACCGATTGCCTTCCACCGGATTGAAACTGTACAAATTGAAGTACGGCCCGATCTCCACTTGCCCTGAAGTGTAGTAGCCTGTAACCACAGTACTGATCAGATCCATGAAGTTGCGGAACTTGGGAGTTCGCTTCATGGTATCGACCATTTGGTAGATATCGCTCTCTCGTTTACTGAGCTGAGTATGGCGATGTTGGTCCCAGAAATCGGCACTTTCACTCAACGGATCCTCATCAACGATCACTTCGCTAACTCCATTGTAAAAGGCCTCCTCCTTCGGTTGATTGATCTTGAACTCCTTGTAGCTCGCATTTCGCCTTCCATAAAAACCCTGGATCGGGTTCTTGGCCACCTCACCATCATCCCTCAACGGATTCAGGTCCACCATCAACTGGTCTTTGGTGAGCATGTATACTTCATGCGCCACCTGGTCATACTCCTGGTGCACTTTCAGCTCCTGAACGAAGTTGATGTTGGTCCCTGGCTCAATGCCCGCATCCAGACGTCGCACAGCGAAACTGGTATCGTTTATCCACATTTCGCCACTGAAGCAGAGTTGCTGCTGATGCTTGGGTTTGAAGCGGATCTGATAACACCACGCATGATCCACCCAATTGCTGTCTACCAGCAAATAGTCGTAATGCTGTGAGCCGCCATCAGCGACCGGGCTCACGAAATTTTTCCCGAAGAGCGTAAGGAAATTCTCGTAGACGTTCACGTTCTGGTACATATCACCCATGAACTGTGTAATGCTCTCGTTCTCGATACCACTTATGCGGTTGCCCCGGATGATCTCGCGCCGTGTCTTCGGATCCTGGCGGTAGTAAACATCGCTCAAGGTCTCGGTCATGAAAATGGGAAGCGACTCCTTCGTCGTGGTGGTGTCCACATAGTCGAAGATGAATTTGAAGTCCTTGAAGAGTTTCTTGTTCTTGAAATCCTCCGTGATGTTGTTAAGGTCGAACTCTACCTTGTTGTAGCTCTCATATTCATAAGCGGCGAGCTTAGCACGGTTGTTCGCCGGTTTGTTGCGGACCACTTGACGAAGCACGGCAAACGCACTGTTCTCGAGATAGGTAACCACAACTTCTTTCAGTTCCCCGCTTGAAGGTTGCATGGTGATATCGATCACCTGGGCTTGGTCTTTCTTTACTTTGATCGTAACCGGCCGATAGCCAAGACAAGTTGCTCTGATGCTATCCGTGGCATAGTATGTCTCGAGCTTGTAAAGCCCATCGAAGTCGGTATTCGTACTGATCCGGGTATCGAGAAAGCCAACGTTCACGAAAGGCAATAATTCACCTGAAACACCATCAACGACTTTCCCGGAAACACGGGTGGTTTGTGCTGAAGTGGCCAGCGTCAGGAGCATGGCAAAAAGCCCGATCAGCTGGCGGAGATGGTGGCCGGGTAGAAAACGCATCTTGCTTTTCAACGAGAAGCGCTTGAAGTTGTTGGACGAACCGGATCCAGACGCAACCGCTCAGCCCGAGCAGCCAGAAGGATGCTTATTTCATAAAGAAGTAGTAGCGGAAGCGACACCAGGATCTGGCTGACGACATCCGGTGGAGTTATGATGGCAGCCACGATCAGAATGACCACGAAGGCGTGTTTGCGGTACTGTCGCAGGAAAGCCGAACCCACAATACCAATTCGGGCCAAGAGCAGCATGACGATAGGCAATTCGAAGGCAACACCGGTCCACAGCAAAAAACTGTTCAGTATTCCAACATAACTGTCCAAGGTCCATAGTTTATGGATCGATGGACTCAGCGAGTACCCGGAGAAGAACTGGAAACTCATCGGGGCTAGCACCCAATAACCGAACGCTGCACCAAGCAGGAACAGAAGGATAACGAACACCACAATACCACTTACGGCGTTTCGTTCCTTCTCCTTGAGGCCAGGAGCCACGAATCTCCAGAGTTGCCATATGATGATCGGGCTGGCGATGATCAGTCCGAACGTGAAGGCGATGCTGAACGACATCATGAACTCCTGCTGGGGACTATTGCTGATCAGATCGAAGTTCATGTCCGCCACACAAAAATCATCGCCCATCCCCAAGCGCTTGCCCACGGCGCAGAGGATCCGGTAGGTGATAAAACCCGACTTGGTGGGTCCCATTACGAACCCTTGAAAGATCTCTTGAACGAAGATGTATACGCCCACAGTAGCGGTAACCACTGCAGCGGCTGATCTTACCAAGACCCAACGGAGCTCCTCCAAATGCTCCAGAAACGACATTTCCTTGCCCTGTTCGGCCATGCGATGCTATTCCCGGTGCGTTGATCGCCGTTTCAGCGTCAAGGCGCCTAAGATAACGGCCCTCTCCGGCGACGAAGTCCTGACCGCAAGGGTTCTCAACGATCCGGTCGCGCTTGTTGGTGCTTTCGTCGAGGAAGTATCAATAGCTGTTAAGACATGCATCGTCTATTCGGGTGAGTGGCTTACATTTAAGCGATCAAAAAATAACAAGCGGCTGCTCCGGCCGTATCATTCGATATGACGACTGTAGACCAATCCCCTCGCGAAGCGTTAGAACGATTCTTCGGATTCAAGAAATTCAAAGGCGAGCAAGAAGCCGTGATCCAGAACGTGCTCGCTGGCAAGAACACATTCGTGATCATGCCCACGGGTGGTGGCAAGAGCCTTTGCTACCAGTTGCCCGCCCTGATGAGTGAAGGCACCGCTATCGTGGTAAGCCCACTGATCGCGCTCATGAAGAACCAGGTTGACGCGCTTCGTGGCTTCGGCGATGATGATGGGGTGGCCCACTTCCTGAACAGTTCGCTTTCGCGCACAGAAGCACAAAAGGTGAAACAGGACATCCGAAGCGGTGTTACGAAGATCCTGTACGTGGCGCCCGAAAGTCTGACCAAGAAAGAGAACGTGGAATTCCTTCGCGAGATCAACATCAGCTTCTTCGCTATTGACGAAGCGCACTGCATCAGCGAGTGGGGCCATGACTTCCGCCCGGAGTATCGCCGATTGCGCACCATTTTCGACGAGATCAACCGTGTGCCGATGATCGCCCTTACAGCAACGGCAACGGAAAAGGTGCAGGAAGACATCCTCAAGAACCTGGATATACCTGGTGCTACAACGTTCAAAGCCTCGTTCAATCGACCCAACCTCATGTACGAGGTGCGGCCCAAGGTGAACGTGGCGAAGGAGATCACCAAATTCATCAAGCAGCATAAGGGTAAGAGCGGGATCATCTATTGCCTCAGTCGCAAAAAGGTGGAAGAGATCGCCATGACCTTGAACGTGAACGGGATCAAAGCCCTGCCCTACCATGCCGGCATGGACGCCGGCCAGCGTATTGACCATCAGGACCGTTTCCTTATGGAGGATGTGGACGTTATCGTGGCGACGATCGCCTTTGGAATGGGGATCGACAAGCCGGATGTGCGGTTCGTGATCCACCATGATATCCCGAAGAGCTTGGAGAGTTATTACCAAGAAACCGGCCGTGGCGGTCGCGATGGAGGTGAAGGGATCTGCGTGGCATTCTATAGCTACAAGGACATCGAGAAGTTGGAGAAATTCCTGCAAGGCAAACCGATCGCGGAACAGGAGATCGGCAAACAGCTATTGGCCGATACGGTGAGCTATGCTGAAACCAGCATGTGCCGCCGGCGATTCCTCCTGCACTATTTCGGAGAGGTACTTCCCGGCGATAATTGCGGATCGTGCGACAACTGCTTGAATCCCAAAGAGCCGTTCGACGCGAAAGACGATCTGGAGATCGTGTTGGACGCCATCAAGGAGAGCAAAGAGCGGCACCGTGGCAAATTCATCTGCGATGTTCTCGGTGGCATGGAAACCAGCGAGATCAAGAACTACAATGGCCATAAACTTCAGTGCTACGGTATCGGTCGCGAGCATGATGTACACCATTGGATGGGTATCATCCGGCAGGCCACGGTGAGCGGGTATTTGCACAAGGACATTGAGACCTACGGCAACCTGAGCCTTACAGAAGAGGGCAAGAAATTCCTGAAAAAGCCAGTGACCGTCATGTTCATCAAGGAACGTGACTACACGGAAGGCGATGTGGACCTGGACGACGAGTTCAGCAGCGGCAAAGGCGGCGGTGCTGCTGATGAGAAGCTGATGAAAATGTTGCAAGAGTTGCGGCAGGAGATCGCCAAGAAGCACAAGCTTCCGCCGTATGTGATCTTCCAGGACCCCTCGTTGGAAGAGATGACGGTTCGTTACCCGATCAGCATCGATGACCTGACTCAGGTTTCGGGTGTAGGCCCTGGAAAGGCCCAGAAATATGGCAAGCCGTTCATCGAACTGATCGCGCGCTATGTGGAAGAAAACGACATCGAACGTGAAGATGATGTGATGGTGCGCTCGGTGATGAACAAGAGCAGCAACAAAGTGCACATCATCCAGAACATCGACAAGCGGCTTCCAATGGAAAGCATAGCGAAGTCGAAGGGCCTAACGATCGACACCTTGCTCACAGAGATGGAAACGATCGTGATGAGCGGCACCAAGCTGGACATTACGTACCACTTGAACGAAGCTCTGGAAGACGATCAGCAGGAGGAGATCATGGAATACTTCCGGACGGCCGAGACCGACGACCTGAAAACCGCACACGATGAGTTCGGGGGCGACTACACCGATGAGGAGATCCGCTTTATGCGCTTGAAGTTCATGAGCGAGATGGCGAATTGAGGACGAGAATGCACGAATATTATGATGAAGGCCGGGTACTTAACCGGCCTTCATCCATTACACCGGTCAGCGCTCGTGGCTCCCTCCAAAAGCCAAGTCGCTCGAAACCGACAACACCATTGCAGCACTTCCCATTCGCATCGCCTCCTGATCGATGTCAAACGTTCGAGCTTGCGCTCCACGAGCTGATTCCTTCTACGCGCTGGGATCCAAACGTCACAGGCAGCGGGCACCTCGCCCGTTCTCAATGGATCATCGTATTCACCGGCCGGGCTTCTTCATGATGAACGGAAGTCAACCATCATCACCCGCAAAACCCGATCCAGAACCTGCGTCGAGGGTTGATACCAGCAACCGACAACAGGAACATGGGCAGACCGTCCCCGATCGGTCATACGCCAACAGGTTGGCGTGTTGAAACCGGTTCCCGGACCAATGCGGCGCCTGACATCATAGTAGACATCAACGGTATCACCTACCTGCATGCTGTCGATCCTTTGCAGATCCGGCGAGAAATCTATTGCGTCCATACCGATGAAAAGCTCGAAAACAGGCGGACGTCCGTCAACGACAAGGAAGCGTTTCTTTGCATTATACCTGAGCTTCACATCAGGCGACACGTCAGCGAGATAAGTGATCCTGCCCGTGACCTTCTGGAACTCCTGTCGTGGAGCCTCTCCACGCCGAAGTATGAACAATTGGACCGCACTGAGGACTTCACCTTCAGGGCTAGCCATTCCCGACGAAAAAGGGGAGCTCTTGCGGTTCGCGTCGTCATTCAATCTGGGCTGAGCTCTTCCACTGCCCCGAATGCCATGATCGCACTACCGATCCGCAGCGCCTCCTCATCGATGTCGAAGGTCGGCGTGTGCAACCCGCGCATGGGTTGACCTGGCGCACCGGTACCGAGCCGTAAGAAACAACCGGGCATCACATGCGTGTAGAACGCGAAGTCCTCGCTACCCATACGCTGTTCCATGCGTACCACGTTGTCCGGGCCAACGAGTGCTTCGGCAGCTGAGCGCATTCGCGCGGTGAGCGCATCATCGTTCATCAGCACAGGATAGCCTTTACGCACTTCGAAGTCACAACTACCACCGTACGAGGCGCAGATCTCTTGCGCACGTCGAGGAAGCCATTCGTGCAATTCATCACGCAGGGGTTCGCTGAACGCCCTGAGCGTACCGGCGATGTGAACATGGTCGGGCACCACGTTGGTAGCACCTAGGGCTTCCACTCTGCCGAAGGCCAAAATTGTCTTCTCCGAAGGTCGATAAGCTGCGAACTCTTCCTTCAATGCCAAGAGCAGGTGCGCGGTGATGGTGATCGGATCGATGAGCCTTTCGGGTTGCGCGGCATGGCCTCCTTTGCCTTTCACCGTCACATACAGCTCGTCACTGCTGGCCATAAAGGGACCTTCGCGGAAACCAATCTTGCCAAAAGGCAGTTCCGGTGTGCAATGCTGGCCGAGTATGGAAGACGGTGTGGGATCGCTGAGCGCGTTCTCCTTCAACACCAGTGTCGCACCTCCCGGGATCTTTTCTTCACCGGGCTGAAAAAGCAACATCACAGTCCCGCCCCATTCTTTGCGTAACGCGTGCAGGATAGCCCCTGCGCCGAGCACCATGGCCGCGTGTGCGTCATGGCCGCAAGCGTGCATTATGCCATCGTTCACACTGCGATAGTCACAGGTATTCTGCTCTTGGATCGGCAACGCATCGATATCCCCGCGTAAACAAATGCACCCATCACCGGGTCGTTCACCACGCACCAGCCCGATCACTCCAGTGCCGGCAACAGGCTCACGCACCTCGATCCCGAGCAAGCGTAATTGCGAAGAGATGTACTTACCGGTTTCGGTTTCCTGGTAACTGAGTTCCGGGTGAGCGTGCAGATGTCTCCGCCATCCGACAATGGCTGCATGCTGCCGCTGCGCTTCCTGCTTGATCAGTTCGATCACTTGCCAAAGATGAGCTTGATGGCAGCGATGATCATCACCCCGCCGAAGATGCGCTTCACGGTGGTTGGCGGCAAGGTGAGTGAGAGCTTACTGCCGAAGTAGGCACCGATGACGAACGTCCCACCGATGATCAAAGCCGCACGCCAATCGAGGTTGCCACTGCGGTGATAGTTCATTACCGCCAGAATGCCAACCGGAAGAAGCAACACACCGAGGCTTGTTCCGATGGCTTGGTGCTGTGTAAAGCCGAGGCCCCACATCAAAGCCGGTACGATAAGGATCCCGCCGCCAACACCCACGAACCCACTGAGCACGCCAGCTAAAACACCGATGAGCACCAGCACGAGCAGCGTGTTCACATCCATCGGTCGTTGATCAGATATCAAGAGCGAGGGAGAAGTGGAACACGTTAGGCAAAACACGACCATCATCCACGCCCCAAGCCCAATCAGCCCGAACGAAATAACCCAACAATCGCGTACGCAAGCCGAAGCCATAACCACCTACGATAGGTTCGCGCTGGTTCTTGATGGATATCGTGAGCGGCCCTTGTTCGATCACCTGCGTGTTGAACGAATTGCTCTCTGCATATGGATCCGAACCCGTCCATGCAGTGCCGAGATCCCCGAACCCAATGATCTGGAAATTCTGGACAAAATCACTGCGGATCGGCTTGTTGAGGAGATACTTGAAGATCGGTACGCGGAGCTCGGTATTCATCACAGCGAAACTGTTACCGTTACGCGTGTTGTAGAAAAAGCCTCGAACCGGCAAGACCAATGACTGATAGAAGTAGTTCTGCGTGGCGTCGATCGGATTGTCAGCATTCACTTTCGGGAAGAGCCAATTGTCGACCCCCCCCATGAGGAACAGAACCTTTCTACTGCCGATGGAGGTACTGCTTGCTAGTCGTGTGACCCAAATGATATCGCGGTGAACGCGGAGCGAATGGCGAAGATCAACACCAAGAACCTGCATATCGGTCCGCAAACCATCCGGCTGTTTGTAGTATTCGGCGAACGCCTTGAGTTTCCAGCCAGTCCATAGGTTGAGCCCGCGCGGCCTGCTGCTGTCGTAGATGTATTCCAGTTTGGCCCCAACGGTCTGGTCACTTGCATTGGGAAGTCCCAGGGTGAAGTTGTCGGTACTCTTGACAACCAGCCGATCATGACGGTACATGAACGTGGCGCGCAGCGACGCCAGTTCGGAGAAGGGATATGATAGCCTGTACTGCGCTTGGTGGGTATGGACCTTCACCACCGCTTGATCGAAAAAGAGCAGGTTGGCTTGGCGTTGAAGGGTCAGTTCCTTGTCCACCCGCCGGCGCAGGTTCTGGAACTTCAACATGTAATGATTGTTGTTCAGGTCCAGTGCAAGGCGGAAACCACCAACGATCTTGTAGTCGTCGAAGAGGTCGCTCATCGCCATGCGCGTTAAGCCGCTCAGGCCCGGGGCGAGCGCGTCGGAATTTGTAAGCGGCTGATAGAATCGCCCAGTGTACTCGTTGCTCAACTGCGTGAGTACTTCGTCGGTGGCGAAATTCACATTGTAGTTGCGCTGCTCAGGAAATTGAGCCGCCTGATAAGAAGTGTATCGACACTCGGTTGTCCGCGGCTATCCGCCATAGCACCCGATACTCCAGCATTGCTCGGATCGCTCGCTGAAGTCGATCCTTTCTCCAATGGCCCTTCTCCAATGAACCGGTAGTTGTGAATGTCAACGGCGTCAACGGTAGTATCCGCTACTGAAGGCCTGTCCAATTTCACGACCCGGCTCATATCATCGGTAATAGCACTTCCCATGACGGTTTCCTTCCTTGGTGGAGCGAGCGGATCGAACCCATCTCCTGTGATCGCCGGACCATCCGATGTACGGCCTGTGAAGAACCGGTACTTGCCATTCACATAGATCAGCTGTGATAACCAACCGCGCTTGGCCACTACATCGTGCTCCTCGATACCTCGTTTGCCATTGGTCGCCCTGGCTTCGGTGGTGAAATAGCGGTAGTGCACCGTTGTATCGATCGCTGTGATCGTACTGTCGAAGTGCAACAACCATCGGTCGGAAACACGACCAGCCGTGCTCAAAAACGCATAGTTGGCACTGTCCCATGCCATGGGTTCGGACTCATCATCGTTGGGCGAGTTGGTCATTCGCGCCAGTACGTTGGAGCGCGTGGCCAGGTCGTACCGGAAAATATCCCTGCGCTGATCGGTCCATACCACTTCCGCATTGGCCCGAAGTGTATCATCTGTTCGGTCACTGCTGAAGAGGATCGCACGACCTCCATCCACAAAGGCCGGATCCATATCATCGTATTGATCATCGGTAAGCTGCTCCTGCCGGTTACCTATGGTGTAGTAGAGATACAGGTCGGTACGCCCTTCGCGCACGCCACTGAAGATCATGTTCTGTCCATCTTCGCTGTAGGCCATGCTCAGGATCTTCTCCAGCATGAATACCGGTTTACGCGTGAAGACCTTGTCATCCAGCGTGTAGGTGGTCAGAAACAACTCGCCCTTGCGCTCGCTCGTCCATGTAAGGGCCTTTCCGCTAGGGTGCCAAGCGAGGATCGGGAAGCTCTTGTCGATGATACGGTTCAAGCGCTTCTCCCCTTTCAGCAAGCGTTTTGCCTTCTTCTCCGCACGATCGTACAGCCAAACCTTGTACTGGCCCAATTCATTGCTCACCCAAGCTGCATACCGCCCATCAGGGCTCAACTTGAATTCGCTGTAGGAACGGGCCTTCCTTGTCTTCACAACGATCTCTTCGAGTTTCGTCTCCGCACGCAGCCGATCGTCCTCTTCATAACGCTTACGGTAGTGATCGAAGCATTCCTGCGTGAGGGTCTTCAAGCCCATTCCCAGAACGTAATTGAACCCGCTTTCCGGGTTACGGCTTACCCGCGTCATATAGAGTATGTTCGGGATAACACTTACACCATAAGTCTCTGCAACATAGGCCCACAATGCTTGACCAGCCAGGGTGGCATCTTCTCCCTCCAATCGATTGAAACGACTGAAACGCGTACCCATCACCCCGTCGCGAATACGGCTTTCGGAACGTGCATCAACGGGGCCTGCGCAATAAGCCACCAAGCCTTTGGTGTACCACTCTGGCAGGTTCAACAGCGTACTGTTCTTGAGTACTTCACGCCAGTTACCGCCATACATCATCTGGTCAATGATCAGCTGTGCGATACCGCTTCGAACCTGGCGATCCAATAATTTGTGGTCACCCTCATTGTACACGAACACCTTTGATCCCACGATACGCGTAACTCCGCCAATATTGTAGAGATCATCACCTGTTACACCAACATTGCTTTGCCGAAAGTCACCGAGCGAATTGTACACCACGAACTGGACACGGTCATCCACGGTGTAGTCGAAGAATTTTTCCATCTCGCGCTTGTTACGATGCGCACTGATGGACACGTATCGCGCAACGTCTTTGCCTCCTTTATAGAAATACGTTTCCAGCTCGGGAAACCGGTAATACTGCCAGAGAAAATCCTGGTATTGCACCCGGTTCTTGCCGTACTCCTGCTCGCTGCCATTGTAGAACTGCGCGCGTGACCCAACAGCGCACAGAATGCCTGCAAGGAACAGCACAAAGGGAAGGGATCGGCTGATCGTCATGCCTACTTTCGTCGCCCTTTGCGAAAGGGCTTCGCGAAGTTCATGCTTTTCCGCACGTGCCGCGCATACAAAAATTCACATTCAACCCCTTTCAGGAGAACACTTGGGTGATCACCGAAGGCAACCAAGCCATCGTCATTGATCCAGGATGTTGGAATACGGCTGAAGAGCAAGAGTTGGAGAGCTTTCTGGCCGATAACGGACTAACCCCGATCCGTCTTGTGTTGACCCATGCGCATTTGGACCATGTGTTCGGCTGTGCTTGGATGCACACGCGATACGGGCTGCTCCCAGAGATACATGCTTCGGATCTGTCCATTCTGCGGAATGCCGAACGGCAGGGCCGGATGTACGGTGTCCCCTGCGAACCGGTTCCTGAGCCAATAACCTTCCTCGAAGAAGGCCAGATGATCCGCCTGGGCAATACAGAACTCAAGGTGCTGTTCGTACCAGGCCATTCGCCAGGTCACACGGCTTTGTGGTGTGCGAAAGGGAAATTCGTGATCAGTGGCGATGTGCTGTTCCAACGGAGTATCGGGCGAACCGATCTGCCAGGTGGCAACATGGACATTTTGTTGGCCAGCATTCGAGAAGAACTCTTTCCGTTGGGTGATGACGTGGTTGTCCACTGCGGCCATGGACCTGATACGACCATCGGCGAAGAGAAGCGGCTGAATCCGTTCCTGCGCTGAACGGGCTTCACCTCGATCGATACTCCGGGTTCACCACCTTGTGCTTCTCGAACTCATTGTTCTTCACCGGCACGCACGCAAAGCCTTTCGGATAGCGGAGGAAGAGGAAGCGAACACTGAAGATGAGCGGCCTGTAATTGCTGCTGAACCATTGCAATTGCCCGAATCCCTTATCCGTTGGAACCACACTGAAAAAAGGTGTTTCCACCGCGGGAATGATCAGCAAGCGTTTCGACACTTTGAAGCCGTAGCCCAGCTTCACATGCGCCTGCCCAATGAATTCCGGCGGGAACGCTTGCGTGCGCGGAAATGCGAAGCCTTCGTAGTCACGAGACCCACCGAAACGCCAATCCACATTCGCGCCAAGGCTTAGCTGTATGAACTGATAGTCGGCCGTCTGGAAGAACTTGTTCGCATTGGCATGCACAGTGAGGTGTTGATCACTGAATGTCCCTTGACCAGCCGCCGAACCGATGCTATCGCCGAAAGCGTACCTGCCTTCGAACGATTCCTTACCGGCAAGTTGCTTGTACGCCACGCCAACATCCCAATAATCCAGGATCACGGGATCACGCGTGAACAAGAACCAACCGGCTTCGAGATACATGCCCAGTTTACCAGCCGGGTCGTAAATACCTGTGATCGATGTATCCGGCGCGATGTTGACAGTCTCTTCCTTGTCCTTGAACCGTGGCAATGTGTATGTAAGGCCTGGTGCGAAGTAGAAGCCGCTCCGCCTCATTTTGCCATCGAGCGGAAAAATGTCCGGGTGCTTGCGGTCCATAAGACCTTGGGCTGAGACATCCAGCACGAAAGGCAGTAGGAAAAAATAGAGCAGCGCTCGTTTCATACGGCGAAGTTGGCACATCACCTGTGTGACAACGTTGCACGAAGCACCAAACGTATCAACGCCCACACGTGCGTTCCTGTTTCCACGTGTCGCGACAAGTCGCCATAGGGAGTCGAAAAAGTTCAATGCGCCACCTGCACTTTCGCTTGGGAAGCCCGATCACCCTGGCCAATACGAACCGTGTATAGGCCATCATAAAGTGTGCGCGTGTCCAAATACCAGATCGTGCTTCCCTGCGGGATCGTAGCACTTCGAACCAGCTTTCCGCTCGCATCGAACAATGAAACCGGTAAACTTTCACGCAGTATTCCATGCGCCTGGATCGCGATCAGTTCACCGGATGGGTTCGGGAAAACAGTGATGTGGTCTTCTTCGGCAGAAACAGACGGTACCGCAGCCATCGCAGGATCATACGTTAAAACGGACTCCGTGATCGTTGGGACCTTGGCCGCTGTCTGTACACCATAGAACGTAGGTCCAACCACGTACGGATACGCTGAATTCCAGTTCGCATCAACCGTACAGAAATACGCGTAAGTACCGCTCGGGTATTCCGGGGTCACGCAGAAGCGGCCGTTGTGCTCGTCCAAGTAGAAAGGCTCGGTGTGCTCGATGAACTCATAGTCCTCCCGGAAGTAACCGAGCGGGTAGGTCCCGCTCACCGCAGGGCCATCGGCAACATCGGTCCCGTCCGCATAAGTGGTTCGCGTGGTGATGCTCCTTAATTGATAACCGGATCGTAGACGCACAGGCCCGCCCGTTCCGTCCGTATTCGCGTAACCAATAGCACCATAAATGGGAAAGCCATCGTAAGCGAAGCCCAATAAAGGAGAATGCTGCGCGCCGTCGATCACATAGAGGCCGTCCGCCGCGTAGAGGTCGCAGACATCAGAAATGACCACCAGGTCCAGGTTGAACGCACTTGGGTTCTGATGGTGGTGGTAATTGCCCATTGCTGGATGTCCTTTGGCGCAATCAAAACCGGCACGTTCCGCCGGAATGGCATCGCGGTTCCATGCCTGCGCGGCACCCATACCGCCAGGACAAGGAGGATTGCCTGGTCCTCCACAGAGGGCGTTCGTATTGGGGTTCCACGCTACACCATCGCGATAGTCGAAAAGCGCCACGCCGTTAATGAAGACACCGATGTTACCTCCGGTTGTTGCCGTTGGAGTTCCGGTGTTCTGCGCAGGCACTCGTGGGAATTTGAAGATGGCGTTCTGATCGGAAGCAAAACTCGGGTTACCATCTTGGAATGGCCCAGTGATGTATGCAGGAATGCCGTGGGTGGACACGTATGACCAGTCGTTCGAATACTGGACGGATTGCACATTGGCCAGAACATTATCCTGGATAGGCGTAGAGTTCCCAGCCACGTAGTGGGAGCCCATGGCGTTTGTGGTATTGAACAGCCACTGGGTGATCACAGGGTCGGTTTGTGCGGACACCGGGGTCAACGATATGCATACGGCTGCGGATAGAAGGACTTGGTTCAATTTGCTCATTTAGGGTATTGGATCAGTACTTGAGATGAACGGGGGTTCAAGATCTTGGACGATTTTTCAGTTGGCATCCTTCGTCAGATAGATCAATAATTTCTGGGCGCCGCATTCTCAGGGTTCAACAGGAAGTCGCGGTCACTGAGCGTAAGCAGGAAAGCCACAAGGTCCGTGCGTTCATTGGGAGATAACACGATCGGCCGTGCGAGCTCTGGTGCAAGCGTTGCGGATGGCAGTATCCCGTCCGTGTAATGGGTGATCACCGCATTCAGCCTTCGGAACCGCCCGTCGTGCATGTAGGGATAGGAGAACTCGATATTGCGAAGAGAGGGTATCTTGAATTTGAGCGAATCGCCGGGATCATGTGTGATGCGGATCCGTCCACCATCTCGCAAAATGGAGTCCGGTGGCGATCCGTTGTTGGCGAAGCCGCCAGTAGTAAAAAGTGGCTCTTTATGGCAGGCATCGCAGTGCGCTCGGAAAATGCGGTAGCCGTTCATTTCCTGCTCGGTAAAAGTCTCAGCCCCTATGCGCATACTATCATACCGGGACCCAGCAGAGACCAATGAAAGTTCGAACTGCGCAAGGGCTTTCAGAAGACGATCGCCAAGCACCATGGTATCGCCAAAGGCCTCACCGAACATGCGGCGGTATTCCGGATGTTGGACGATCTTGAACAGCACATGAGGAAGGGTCTCCCCCATCTCTGCTGGATGACCGATGGGCGCCAGTGGCTGCATGTCCAAGTGGTTCACCGCTCCATCCCACATGAAACTCCGATTCCAAGCGAGGTTCACCAAGGCGGGTGCATTGCGTGTGCCGATGCTGTCGTGGATCCCATGGCTCAACCTGTGGTCCACGTGGCTGAACGCTGTGTACGAAAGATGACAACTCGCGCATGAGATCGTGCTGTCCTTCGAGAGGATCGGATCGTAGAAGAGTTTGCGACCGAGCGCGATGCCCTCCTGCGTGAGCGGGTTCCTCGTAAGATCATACACCGGTTTGGGCCAATCCTTTGGAACGCTAAGCTGAACCGGATGCGTGGGCATCGTACCCGCCGCACAGATCACGATCGTCAGGACAACCACGACCAAGGTGACCGGGGCCACGCCGCGCGCTTGCTTCACAGGCCTATCGCTTGAACGCATCATCCTCCGGCGATAGGAAGAAGTGTTTGAACATCGACGACGCGGTACTCGAAAGCCGCAGAGCCGCCTCGCCGGGTGACATCACGTTGCACTTCGTGCGGATATCAGCCGCTTCGAGCAATGGCGCAGCATCCACAGCAACCGCCCATGGACCAGACCCACTGACAGGTAGAACGATGCGACGTGCGGATGCGAATGGCGGCAGGTATCCGCCCAGATGCAGCTCGAACGCGTGCGAAGCATAGGGCGAAGCCGGGCAAGTGCCTTCGAGCTTCAGGTTGATATAGCCGCTGTTCCATGCCCAGTACATGCCTCTCGTGGGATCCAGATCACCACCGAAAGCACCGGAGACATTCGTAAGGCTATCCACTCCGAACAGGAACGAGATCGAATCACCAAGCGCCGCTGTAGTTGCATCAAGTTCCACGAAGAACGACGAGCTGTCTGAAGCATCGATCAGGTGAAAGGCATCATTCCGCGATATCACTTTTCCAGCTCGGCAGAAGGCGAAATGGCCGACATAGAAACGAAACTGTGTGATGGTTACGGGTGTGCCATCAGGCAATGTGATCGGCGTATCCAACCGAAGCGGTTGATCGCCCATGCACGGAACGAATCGGGCCAGCTGCGCGTGCAGTGCGGTGGAGATCAGAAGGCAGCAAACGAACGATGATCTCATGGTCCTTTACGATGCGGCGGGTGCTTCCCAAAGAAACCGGAAAGTTCCTCTGCCAGCGCATCGAAGTTCGCCAGTTGTTCGGGCTTGCACAGCGCACGTACTGCTGCGAAATGATCATAGTGGATCCGTTCCACAGCAGTTTGGATCTCTCCGATAACATGGGCCAGAGAATCGCGCTCAGTCGTCGAAGAGGAACCCAGTGCATGGAACAATTCTGCGCGAACTGATCGTAGCGCACGGTCCTTTTCGCCGATCGCGACCCGATGCAGATCGATCAACGCTTCGTAGCGTTTCACCTGCTCACCGTCAAACCCAAGTCGGTCGATCACCATTTGTTTTGGCCGATCTTCCGGAGGCGGGCCATGACGATCGAACCTCGCAGTACCATGAACACCATAATACCGTTCAGAACGAGCAGCACCAGGACTGCGAAACTCAATAGGCGTTCCTTGGTCATGGGTAGAATTGATTGGAGGCATCCATACCCATCGCATCCATCATCTCAGCTGTGGCCGCAGTTGCTGAGGAGGCATGCGAACGCATGATCACCGTGACATTCGCGACCAGCAGAACCGCTATCGCGCATGCAACCAACATGAACCGTGTGCGCGGCACTGGCACCTCATGTATCAACCGAGCTTCAATGCGGGTGAACAAGAATGGCGGTTCCTCCACACGTTGAACGCGCTTCAGCAGATCTTCTATTCCGTTCTCATCCATTGTGATGTGATTTTGACGACGTTCTTCGGTTCATCCTTCGCTAGTGCGCTTGTATTGGCGCAAATTCGCCCTACCCCGGGATAGGAGCGATTCCACTGCTTTGGGCGTTAGACCCATCACTTCAGCAATGGCGTTCATCGACAAGTCTTCGGTGGTCTTCAGGAGCAATGCGGTCTTTTGTTGTTCTGGAAGTTTATCGATCAGCGTGAACAACCGTTCCAAGGCTTCGCGGTCTTCCGCTGCAACGCCCGGGTGATCGAACACCATGGAGGCGGATCGCTCCACCTGTTCATCCGACAAACTGAACAAGTTGAGCAGCGAACGTTTCTTCCGCTTGCGCGCCTTCAGCCGATCAAGGCAGGTGTTGATGGTGATCCGGTAGATCCACGTGGTCACGCTCGCATCGCCCTTGAAACCGGCAAGGCGTTCATGCACCTTTACGAAGACATCCTGCGTGGCCTCCTGCGCATCCTCTCGACTGTGCAGGTAGTTCAAGCAAAGGTTGTACACCATGCGGGCATGCTGGTGGTACAACGCGCGGAACTCGTCTTGGGGAGGCACGGGCCAAAGGAAAGTGGTCCGCTTCTCATCTTGCGAACGGGCGGTTCAAGTATTCAACGCTCACTTCTTGTTCCGGGTCTCCTCATCAGGACCCTGAGGAAGAGAAAGTTGGGGCTTGGCAACATACCAAGAACGGACACGTTACATTCGTTAAAATGCTCGCACGCTTTGTAATATCGTTCGGAGTCTTGCTCCTTTGGAGCACTTCAACTTTCGCCCAATGCGGTGGGCCGCACATAGTGGTAAGTGTTCACCGCGACGGTGCTGTTATATCCCAACTTGAGTGTGACGGGTGTTCATGGAATGGACAAGCTCTGGATACGATAGCGATGGTACCCGGTGACTCTGTGCAGATCCGTTATACATTTTCACCAAATGGGGGGCTCTGCGATGGAAATCTCGCATGGTACTTTGGTGAACCAGATGAAGAGGTTCTGCTCTTGGATGCGGGGCAGTGCCATACATCCGAAGTATGGATCACTGAACCTGGCCATCTCCTGGCAGTTCCTTCTAACGCCTACGTGATGGTCCATTTCGAGTTTACCATTCTTGAATTCGACCCAGGAACGATGATCGGGGACGTTGACCCATATGGGTCTTTGCTCACCGATAAAGTGGTCAGCGGCCTTTCCGTAAACCTCCTGAACCCCGTGATGGATGACTTGCCGGTTATCATCTCATCTGTCAAGAGCCAAGCGGTTGAGTTGACCCTTTTTTCTGCCAACGGACAAATTGTAAAGCAAAGCACTCACAGAATTGCGGCTGGGCAGAGCAAGCTTGTTCTACCGCTCCCTGCTCTAGGGCCTGGCCATTACTATTTGCAGTATTCAGCTAAATCAGATCGCGGCACGATACCCGTCGTGAAACTTTGAAAACGAGGTTGTATCTCAGGGTGCAATGCTCACCAACTCCATCACCCTCCTCTCCACCTCCTCGCTCTCCCACTTCTCCTCGATGCCCGGCATGGCGAGCACTTCTTCCATGATGCGATCATGCCGCAGGCCTTCGCGCCACGCGTCTTTGTACTGGATATCGCTGAACTTCACCTGGCTGTAAAGCGGCAGCCATTGGTCGGGGTGCTTGGCTTGAAGGTGGCCTTCGATCTTCTTGCGCAGCAGGAACTTCGGGTCGGCCACCAGATCGCGCATCTCGACGAAGTTGCGCAGTGACAGATCAGCGATGGCATCGCCATTGGGCTTGCGGGCCTTGCCGTATGCAGCGAGCACAGCGGGCCAGTTGTCGTCGCCGAGTTCGTTCAGCAGGTCGTTCAGCACTTTGCAGTCCTCGTATCCTGCGTTCATGCCTTCGCCATAGAACGGAATGATGGCATGTGCCGCGTCGCCGATCAAGGCCACCTTGCCGTTGATCGTCCACGGGTTGCAGCGAATGATGGCCAAGGAGCTTTGCGGGTTGCGGAGGTATTGCTCCACGATGTCCGGAACAATGGTCATCGAATCCGCAAAGTGTTCTTGGAAGAATGCCTTCACCTGGGCTTCGGTCTTCACAGTATCGAATCCGGGAATGCTCTGAGGAGATTCCGGATGGCCGGGTCCCACGATCTTTGATCGCCCGGCCTCCGGAATGACAGTTGCCGAAGTGTTCGGCATGAACAGAGTGCCGGTGAAACCGCCATCCTGGTTGGCGAGGCCCATCATCATGAAGTACCGACGCGGCCAGATGTGCAGGCATTGCGGGTCCATCTTCGGCGTGCCATCGGGGTTCGCGGGGAAGGCGACTTCCTTGTAATCGTGCTCGATGTACTCCTGGCTGTAGGTGAAGCGGCCTTGCATCATCTTCTGGCGCACCGCGCTGAAAGCACCATCGCTGCCGAAAACGATGTCGGCCTTCACCGGGGCGCTCTCGCCCGTGATGTCATTGTGGAAGGTGCACGTCGCATTGTCCAGATGAACGTCCGCGCAGCGGTGGTTGAAATGCAACTTCACATTGGGCAGCTTCTCCGCTTCTGTGAGCAATCGACGGTTCAACTCACCGCGTGACACTGAATGGATCGCGCGGTTGTCGATGCTGTACGGGACACGATTCAGCTTGCCATCCCGGTCGTGCATCATACGGGCATAAACGGGCACCACGATCTCTTTCACGGCTTCCTCCACACCGGCCGCACGCAGCGATGTCCAGCCGCGATGCGACACCACGAGGTTGATACTGCGCCCCGCGTACACATCCGTCGTGCGCGGATCCCCGCGACGCTCGAACACGCTCACGTTGTGCCCGCGCTTCGCCAGGAAAATGGCGAGCAAGCTGCCCACGAGACCTCCGCCGACGATGGTGATGTTGCTCATGACTTCAATGCTTCGTTCAGGACCTCACCACAACGGAACACATCCTCGAAACTGTTGTACAACGGCACCGGCGCCATGCGGATCACATTCGGTTCGCGCCAGTCGACCACCACTCCGTTCGTGGTGAGCGCATCGAACAGGGCACGGCCGTTCTCGCGGATCAGCAGGCTGAGCTGGCAACCGCGCTGCGCGGGGTCGCTCGGCGTGATGATCTCGAAGATGTTCCCGTGTTCGACCGAGACCTCGTTCAGCACGAGCTTCAGAAAGCCGGTAAGCTGCTCGCTCTTCGCACGCAGCGCATCCATACCGGCCCGATCGAACAGATCCAACGCGGAGCGATGCACGGCCATGCTGAAGACGGGTGCATTGCTCAACTGCCAAGCTTCCGCGCTGGGCATTGGCTTGAACTCCGGCTCCATCAGGAAGCGCTCGTTCTTGTCATGCCCCCACCAACCAGCGAACCGCGGCAGCTTTTCGCGGTGATGCTTCTCGTGGACGAAAGCACCTGCTACACTACCGGGGCCACTATTCAAATATTTGTAGCTGCACCAGCAGGCGAAGTCCACGTTCCAGTCGTGCATGGCGAGTTTCAAGTTCCCTGCCGCATGTGCGAGGTCGAAACCAACGACAGCACCACCGCGTTGTCCAGCTTCGGTCAATGTTTTCATATCGAACGCCTGACCGGTCAGGAAGTTCACCCCACCAAAGCATACCAGTGCAAGCTCATCGCCCAGTTCTTCGATCTTCTTCACGATGTCCTCCGTGCGCAACGTGTGCTCTCCTGCACGAGGCTTCATCCCGATCACCGTCGTCTTCGGATCGAGGCCGTGGAATTCAGCTTGCGAATGGAACGCGTAGGTGTCGCTTGGGAATGGTCGCTCTTCGCAAAGGATCTTCGTTCGCTTGCCGCTGGGACGGTAGAATGAGACCATCAAAAGGTGCAGGTTCGTAGTGAGGCCGTTCATGGCCACCACTTCAGAAGGCTTCGCGCCCACGAGCCGTCCGAGGCTTTCACTGAAGAACTCGTGATACGGATACCACGGATTCTTTGCTTGGAAGTGCCCTTCGACGCCGAAGCGTGCCCAATCGTCGAGTTCCTGTTTGATCGCGGCTGCTGCACCCTTGGGCTGCAACCCCAAGGAGTTACCCGTAAAGTAGATGACCGGCTTGCCATTGTGCTGGGGAAACAGGAACTCTTCGCGGAAAGTGCGCATGGGGTCCTGCTGATCCATGCGTTGCGCGAAGGCAAGCGAGTTTTCGAACGTTACTGGCATGTGACTGATCGGAGGCGACGAAAGTAGGAGCTTCGCCGTCGCAATTCCCGACCAATGGCCCTGAAGCGAGAACGAAGCGAACAACTGTTCGAACAAGCCCAGCAACTCTTTCCCGGTGGTGTGAACTCGCCTGTTCGAGCCTTTCGTTCCGTAGGCGGCACTCCGCTGTTCTTCGCGCGTGGCGAAGGCGCCGAAGTGATCGATGCTGATGGCAACCGCTTCATTGATCTATGCCATAGTTGGGGTCCGTTGATCCTTGGCCATGCGCACCAGGCCGTGGTTGAAGCGATCACGCGTACGGCAGCGAAAGGCAGCACGTTCGGCGCTCCGACGGAGG
This sequence comes from Flavobacteriales bacterium, assembly GCA_016717225.1. Classification (GTDB taxonomy): domain Bacteria; phylum Bacteroidota; class Bacteroidia; order Flavobacteriales_F; family PHOS-HE28; genus PHOS-HE28. The sequence continues at coordinate 127,219 of JADKGB010000005.1, forward strand.
AAGAGAATATGTTGGCTTCATTCGTCATGGAACGCATTCCGTTCATTGAGCGGATGCGTTTCGTTAGCAGCGGCACCGAGGCCGTCATGAGCGCCATCCGCCTTGCACGCGGTGCTACAAAACGCGACCTGATCATCAAATTCGACGGCTGCTACCACGGGCACTTCGATAGTTTATTGGTGAACGCTGGAAGTGGATTGGCAACGTTCGGCACGTCGTCATCCGCTGGTGTTCCGGAGGCGCTCGCTCAGCTCACCATGGTGGTGCCGTTGAATGATGAGGAAGCGTTGGAGGCAGCGTTCGCGAAGCATGGTGGTCGGATCGCTGGCGCGATCATCGAGCCTGTTCCCGCGAACAATGGGTTGCTACTTCAGGACAAGTCCTTCCTGTTGAAGCTGCGCGAACTCTGCACGAAGCATGGCAGCGTGCTGATCTTCGATGAGGTGATCAGCGGCTTCCGCGTGGGCTTCGCCGGATCCTTCTGCACCTATGGCATTACACCCGATCTCGCTACTTACGGCAAGATCATCGGAGGCGGTATGCCGGTTGGCGCTTACGGCGGAAGACATGACTTGATGAAGCACATCGCGCCCGAAGGCAATGTGTACCAGGCGGGAACACTGAGCGGAAATCCGGTGGCTATGGCAGCCGGTCTTGCGCAGGTGAGCGAGTGCGCGAAAGGCGGGTTCTACATGGAATTGGAACGCAAGACCGCATCGCTATGCAACAGCGTGAACGCACATGCGAAGAGCAAAGGGTATGACTATCACATCGATCACCTCGGCTCGATCTTCTGGGGCTTCTTCGCGCGCGGCGAGCACATCCAACGCGCCGATGCGATCGACCCGGCCAGCATGAAGAGCTATGCGAAACTGCATGCAGCACTGCTGGAGCGTGGCGTCTACGCAGCGCCCTCTGGATATGAAGTGGGATTCATTTCCACCGCGCACACGGATGAGCACATTGCACGGGTCGCCGATACGTTCTGTTCGGCCTTGGATGAAGTCATATGATCACATTCCCAGCCACATGCATACAGGAAGAAGGACAAGCACCCCGTCCAACAAAAGACCATAGAAGAGCGGGCCTCGGTGCGGCTTGGCTAAGACAACCAACATTATTGCTACTGCATAACCAAGCAGTGCGATCAATCCGGAAGTGGCATAGTCCAGCCCGCGCAAGAACACATGTTCGAAGAGTGCTGTACAGATCAGTAACAAGATGGCAATTGCTTTAGCGCCGCGAACGCCCAGTAGCTGCGGGATCGTGCGCAATGAAGGCGGATCAAAAGCGGTATCGCGGATATCGAACGCGATCGTGATCGCCATGAAAAGCGGCAGCCGCATGCACATCATCAGAACGATCTCGGTGGTGCTGTGCCCAACCTCGTCATAGCCCATTGGTACGGCTACCGTGATGGAGACACAAACGAAGGCGATCAGCAACACCTTCAACCCAGGGACTTGCCGCAAACCGATCGCTTGGCCGTCTTTTCCGGAGAAGGGAGAAACGTACAGCACCGCTACAAACCCAGCGGGAACAAGCCAGCGGATAATGGGCCATTGAAGCGGCCAGCACAACACAGCCGCCGCCAAACAACAAACAACGGAGAGCACAAGCACCGTCATTCTTCGCTCACGCACCCACTGGAGATGTTCCGAAGCGATCAAATGCGGATCACGGGAACGCACCCAACGCATGAGGCTGTATGCGGCAACAGTTCCGCAACCAGCAGCAAGGATGTAACGCCAGAATTCCGGAGCATCCGTCAAAAACTGCCCTATCCACCACACTTGCGCGGCGATCCCCAATGCGAGCCAGAGATGCCCGTACACGAGCCATTGAAGAACCGGGTGTCGTAGCGTCCGGCTCATGGCCAGCCGTCAGGATACTTGGGGTTGATTATCAGTTGCCTTACCGCCAAGCCCACTGCAACACCAAGTGCTGAGGAGATCAGGCTTTTCACAACACGTTTGGGTCTACCCGCACTACTGTAACCCATGGCGTAAGACGAGTTGCCCTCCAACCCGGGATCGCTTATGGAACCGCGTGTTACGTTCACCCTGGGCCACGCCATCAAGCCAGCGTATGCGGGCGGAATGATCAACGAATTCACTTCCAGATCGAGCGCGATCACGGTTCCGGCGCCAACCAAAAAACCGCCGAGCATAGGCAGCAAGGGTTTGTATCCCTTCCGCGCATCGCGTTCACCGGCCATGTACCAGCGCATTTCCGGTATGCTCAGGTCGTTGCCGAAAAGCGTATCCATGAAGTACCAGATCTTCTCGTGGCCCAGACTATCAGTAACGCTGAACACGCCTTCGGTGGGTTCTTCGCGAAGGATCAACCGGTCCTTCTTGCGCACTTGGTAGCGGATCTCCAGCGTGCTCTGGCCCAACACTTTGCAATCCACCACCTGCCCGTTCATCAGGTTGATCTTGTCCTGAGCCTGAATATCCAGGATCAAAGGCAGCACTAGAAGCAGAGAAGCGATGCGCATGCGTGCGGCGAAGATGAACAATTCGCATGGGTTTCTGTTCCTGACACAGCACAGGCTGAAGCGCAGTAGCACTTCTATCTTAGCCCACCCTTTTCCAGTACTACGAAATGAACGTGATCACCTATCAAGAGCGCCACATCGGCCCTAACGCCATCGAGACCTCGGCAATGTTGAAAGCCATTGGTGTGGCTTCGTTGGATGAATTGATCCAACGAACTGTGCCAAAAGGCATTCGGTCACCCAAGCCGCTGGACGTGGGTCCCGCTCTCACCGAGCGCGAACACTTGGAGAACATGCGTGCACTCGGCGCGAAGAACAAAGTATTCCGGAGCTACCTGGGGCTAGGGTATAGCGGCACTGTTTTGCCACCGCCAATTCAACGGAACGTGTTCGAGAATCCGGGCTGGTACACGGCCTACACGCCGTACCAGGCGGAGATCTCGCAAGGGCGATTGGAGGCCCTGTTGAATTTCCAAACAATGGTGAGCGACCTCACAGGCTTGCCGATCGCGAATGCGTCCTTGTTGGACGAAAGCACGGCCATCGCTGAGGCTATGCACATGCTGTATGCCGCTCGTCCAAAGGAGTTGGTGAACGCACACACCTTCTTCGCGGACAAGGGTCTGTATCCGCAGAACATTGATGTGTTGCGCACGCGTTGCGAGCCCATTGGCGTGAAGCTCGTTATAGGCGATGCGAAGGATTTCCCAATGGATGGAAGCGTATTCGGTATTGCCATACAGTATCCAGCACTCGACGGATCGGTGAACGACTACCGAGCGACAACCGCAAAGGCGAAAGGCTTGGGCATTCGCGTGGCAGTTTGTGCGGATATTCTTTCGCTCGTTGCACTAACACCTCCGGGCGAATGGGGCGCGGATGTTTGCGTGGGTAACAGCCAGCGCTTCGGAGTTCCTATGGGCTACGGTGGACCTCACGCTGCGTTCTTCTGCACCACGGACGATTTCAAGCGCGTGTTGCCGGGTCGCATCATTGGTGTAAGTCAAGATCGTCGTGGACGTCGAGGCCTGCGCATGGCCTTGCAAACACGCGAGCAGCATATCCGCCGCGACAAAGCCACCAGCAACATCTGCACAGCGCAAGCCCTGTTGGCCGTAATGGCCGGCATGTACGCGGTGTACCATGGCCCAACCGGATTGAAGCGCATTGCAAGCAACGTGCACGCCCACACACGCAGCATAGCCGAAGGCGCAAAGGCACTCGGCTACGGTCTGGTGAACGCATCGTTCTTTGATACCATTACCCTTTCCCTTCCGAACGGCACCGCGGCCGACAAGGTGAAGAAAGCAGCAGAGGCACGAAGTATCAACTTCCGATCTACTGGTGAGCAGGTCAGCATTTCATTGGACGAGACTGTTCGTTCGGGCGATGTGGAGGATGTGATCTCGGCATTGGCTGAAGCCTGTGGCGGCAAAGCGACCAGCCCTGCGAGCAATGGATCATCCATGGCTGTGCCTGCTGAACTTCAGCGTAAGAGTGAGTTTTTGACACACCCTGTTTTCAATTCGTACCACACTGAACTGGAACTGCAGCGCTACATCAAGCGGCTCGAGAACAAGGATTTTTCGTTGATGCACGGTATGATACCCTTGGGTTCGTGTACCATGAAACTGAACGCGGCCAGCACCTTGCTTCCACTGAGTTGGCCGGAATGGGCGGGTATCCATCCGTTCGCACCTGTTGAACAAACCGAAGGTTATCAAGCGGTCTTCGCGGAGTTGAGCGATGCATTGGCGAAAGCGACTGGATTTACAGCCGTAAGTCTTCAACCGAATAGCGGTGCGCAAGGTGAATACGCGGGCTTGCTGGTGATACGCGCCTACCACGAATCACGGGGAGACAACCAACGCAACATCGCGTTGATCCCGAGCAGTGCGCACGGCACAAACCCAGCGAGCGCGGTAATGGCCGGCATGCAGGTGGTGGTGGTGAAAGCGGACGAAGAAGGGCATGTGGATGTGGCCGACTTGAAAGCCAAGGCGGAGCAGCACAAAGACAAACTCAGCTGCTTGATGGTGACCTACCCCAGCACGCACGGCGTGTTCGAGGAATCCATCAAGGACATTACGAACACGATCCACGCTAACGGCGGCCTTGTGTACATGGATGGTGCGAACATGAACGCACAAGTTGGATTGACCAGTCCTGGGGATATCGGTGCGGACGTATGCCATTTGAACCTGCACAAGACCTTCGCGATCCCGCACGGTGGCGGCGGTCCCGGCATGGGGCCCATCTGTGTGAACGACAAGTTGAAGCCATTCCTACCAGGGCATCCGTTGATCAAGACCGGTGGCGAAAAAGCTGTACCTGCAGTGAGCAGTGCCCCTTGGGGTAGTTCGTTGATCCTGCTGATCAGCTATGGATATATCAAGATGCTCGGAGGTGTTGGCCTCACCGATAGCACCCGCTATGCGATCCTGAACGCCAACTACATCAAGGCGAAGCTCGAGAAGCATTACCCGATCCTCTACACGGGTAGTGAAGGCATGGTGGCGCACGAGATGATCCTCGATTGCCGGGAATTCAAGCGGACGGCCGGAATTGAGGTTGGTGACATTGCCAAGCGGTTGATGGACTACGGCTTTCACGCACCCACCGTATCATTCCCAGTTGCGGAGACGTTGATGGTGGAGCCGACCGAGAGCGAGGCTAAAGCTGAATTGGATCGGTTCATCGAGGCGATGGTGAGCATCCGTCACGAGATCGCGGATATCGAAAGCGGCAAAGCGGACAAAGCGGACAACCTGCTGAAGATGGCACCGCATACGAGCGATGAGGTGTGCGGCGATACGTGGTCCCATCCGTATGGTCGCGAGAAAGCGGCCTTCCCTGTTAGCGTGAACAAAGAGTGGAAGTATTGGCCCACCGTGAACCGGGTGGACAATGCATTCGGTGACCGGAACCTGGTGTGCACGTGCCCACCGATCGAGGCGTACGCTGAACAAGAAGCATAGGAAAGTCGCGACTCCGGTCCACCACGCGGATCACCGCTTCTCACAGTTCGCTTTCGTTAACAAGGCAAGCGCATTGCTTTGATAGGTCTATGGTGGTCCCAACCGTTCGCGCGCTTGGTCCCAACGCGTCACATTCCGCTACCACCAAGGGGTTCAGATCGAACAGCTTCGCTTCCGCAACGGTGATCACACTGCTGCGAAAAACGAAAATCTGTTCGCCATGCGCACCTCGATACTTGCTCCCTTTCTGGCACTGCCGATCCTCATGAACGCGCAGTTCGCCGAAACCGGTCGGTTGGAAAAGACAGTGATGGCCGCCACACATTCCGCGGATCACAGGACACTGCGCACCGGTGATGACCCACTTTGGACAGAAGACTTCGAGAACGGGATCGCAGCTTGGACCGTTGCCACGACTGAAGGAGCAGTGGATTGGCAACTCACCAGCACTGGCAATACTGCTGGGTTCACCCCAGGTCCACTCGAAAGCAGTTCGGGCTACCCGGCAGGAAATTGGATCATTGCCGATAGCGATGGACAAGGGACCGGCGGGTTGGCAGAGAACACCTCGATCACTTCACCCCCCATCCTCGGGTTCGATACAATTCCGTTCGTGCTTTTGAGCTTTGAACAGAGCTTCCGGCAGCTGAATGATGATCAGACGTTGGTTGAGGTAAGTGGTAACGGCGGCACTGATTGGTCGATATTCCCGGTAAACACAAGCATAGGTGGCAACCAAAGCACACTCGGTGCACCTGCAAGCGAGACCGTGGTGGTCAATATCAGCAATGCGCTGGTGAATGGATCAACGGACATCCGCCTTCGTTTCCGGTGGATAAGCGATGAAGGCTTCACGTACGCCTGGCAGATAGACGATATCGCCTTGATCCCTGCCCGCAACAACGACCTGGTGATCTCCAATGCTGTCCATGCTGTGTGGAACTTCACCGATCCCGACTACGCTGACCTGCCCTATACCATCTATTTGCAAGGCGAGCAGCGCAACTTGCACTTCCGCGCATCGATCGGGAACAATGGAAGCGCTCCGCAAAGTGATGTGCACTTGCACGTTGAGGTGGAAGGCCCCGGAGGAAGTACAACGTCGTTGAACAGCGCGAACCAATCGCTTGCGCCAGGAGTTACGAGCATTTTCGAGATCATCGACTATCCTATGCCACAGGAAATAGGCTCATACACATTCCACATGAGCGGAGTGCAAGCCGAAACAGAGGATGTTCCGCAAGACAACCTGGCGAACATCACCGTTCACGTGGATCCGAGCATCTTCGCCCGCGATGGGGGCACAGTCCTTGGGCAACGGGACAATGGTAACGAGGGCTTCGAACTGGGCAACCGTTTTCTGATCGAAGAACCCGGCAGGTTGCTTCAAGCTGTGGATGTAGCCCTTGGACCAAGCACCACGGCGGGTTCGCTCATAGAAGTAACGGTGTACGACCACGGACTGGAACTGATGGCTGAAAGTGACATCTACGAAGTCGCTGAAACGGAGATCAACAACATTGGTGGCGGTCACTTCATTTCCGTTCCCTTGATCGAAGCTTTGGAACTCACCGAAGACGAAGTGTATCTGGTGTGTGTAAAAGCGCAGATCGACAATGGCGAAACCTGGGTCGGGATCAGCGGCACCAGCCCCGCACAAACGTCGTTGATATACAGGAATGATGAAAGCGACTGGTTTTATGTGACCACCACTCCCATGGTTCGCATGAATTTCAATGAGAACGTAGGCATCGATCAGGTGCTGTCGAACACACCAGTACTTACAGCCCAACCGTCGATATTCGATGACCATACCACGATCGACCTAGCGCTCGTTCCTGTGGGACAATTGGGTTGGGACTTGCGCGATATGAGCGGCCGGATGGTGCGGAACGTGACCTACACCAATGGTTCATCAGCCACGAAACAGTTGATCCTTGAAGGCGATGGTCTGGCAGATGGCACATACCTGTTCACTCTCCACACCTCACAAGGGCCGTCGACGCTGCGCCTTGTCCATCAAAAGCAGCGGTGACCAAGGACCATCGCGGTCCGAATTGAAGAAGCCTTCCGGAATTGCCGGAAGGCTTCTTCCGTTCTCGAGCGGTCTATCTTCGCCGCCCAACATTTTCGCGCACCCGTGCGCAGCCTGATAGATGCGCTCAACTCCTAACTCCTATTCGTGGATCCTGGTCGCTTTGGTTCTCGTGAGCGCATCCGGTTCTGCACGCGCGCAGGTGAACTGCCTGTTCTCTGAAGACTTCACGGGAGCCGAACTGCCAGTGGGATGGGGACTCGCGCCCGGGCAAGTTGAGCGCTTGGACGCATCGGGGAATGGAACCGGACAATTCACTTCGCCCTTTACGGTTGGCACCTCGTTGGAAGCCAATGCGATCGGCTATTTCCCAGTTCCCAATGATCCGATAGGCAACCGGTTCGCGATGGCGAACGACGACGCACAACCGTGTGATTGTGCAATGGACCAAGTTTCGCTCCTAACGCCGTTCATCAGCCTCACGATCGCAACAACTCCGGCCCTCTCATTCCGCTATTACCACGATGGGCGCCCGTTCAATGGCCGGGCTTGGGTCGATATTTCCACCGACGGCAGCGCTTGGACGACACTTTCGGAATTGTCCGAAGCTGTCGGCGTATGGCAAAGCGAATTGATCGACCTGTCGGCATACGATGGGATTTCCGTGCAGCTGCGATTCCGGTATGATGACAACGGCGACTGGTCCTCGGGCTTCGCGCTGGATGATGTATGTGTTTTCGGGCGCACAGCGAACGACTTGGCCTTGGCGCAAGCCTGGCTCGGCGACCCTCGCACCAGTCCGTTCAACACGAGCGAGCGTTCACTGGGCTATACACAGCTGCCTGTAGAACAACAATTGCCTCTTGCAACCACTGTGCGCATCCGGAACTTGGGAACACAAACCGCGACGGGCATTTCTATAGATGGCACACTCACCCTGAACGGCGGGCAAACCCTGCAATCAGGAAGCATTGTGTGCAATGAACTATTGCCCTTGAGCGACACCATTGTTCAATGGAACCCAGGTTTCACATACACCGAAGCGGGTCTCGCGGAACTGGCGCTTTCTGTTTCCATGGCCAATATCGACGACCAAACAACGGATAACAACGCACAGCTTTCATACACAATGACGGCTCCGGGGCAAAACGGACATGCGATGGCCATTGATAGCGATGTTCCTGAAACCACGGTAGGGGGATCGGAGGCTTTCAGCACCGGGTGCCGGTTCGAGTTGACCGGGCCAGAAAGCCACATTCACGGAGTTAGCCTTCGATTTGGTGGAGGCACCATGCCAGGCACTCCGATAAAAGCGACCATCACGGACGGCAATTTGAACATCTTGTCCACCTCTGCGGAACACATTGTCAGTCAAGCTGATATCGACCTGAGCTATGCCGGTGGTTCGACCTATTTACCCCTGGAAAGCATCTTGGACTTCAACAGCGATCAGGATATTCTGGCCTTGATCAAATTCGAAGGCGATACAGGGGCTTTGAACGTCGCGTCGGGCGGAACGGTGCCCTTGGGTGCAGCGTGGCTTGTGGAAGCGAATGGACTCAACTCTTCATTTCTGGCCTTGGCACCTCTAGTGCGCATACATATGAGTGAACCGGCCGTTGGCCTCTCTGAGCAAATCACCGTGGCCAGCGGTAGCCTTACCCTTATGCCCAACCCCACCAATACGCATGCTATTGTTGAACTTGACGAGTCGTTGGGCGGCCCATGGGCAGTGGAAGTGTACGATACTCGTGGCCAGCTGAAATGGAGAACAGGTGGCCTGTCGGAAGGAACGATGCGCCTTTCGCTCTCTGTAATAGGCTGGGTTCCCGGTGTGTACACGTTGCACGCGGTCGGCACCAAGGGCTTACGAACTGGCAGATTGGTCGTCACCAAATAGGTCACACCGAGAGCTGTTTGCAAAAAGTTGGTCCTGAAACCAAAGGCAGACCTGCACCCGTAGCGGCATCCGAGCAGGCGAGGGCCGCAAAGGCAAGAAGGACAGGGAGTTCGCGCAGCGACAACATCCGATGATGTAACAGAGGACCCGCCACTGGCGGATCTGCTCCGCGTAGAGCGTTAACCCAGTCAAGCGGATCTCTGCTCAACACGTGATAACTCACCGCCTCTGCGTTGAAACGGGTATTGGAAACAGACTATCCGAATTTCCACCAGATTCAACGCCACTCTTGGACGCACGGAAATGCGCTCTCGTCGGATCGCTTCTCGCGGTTCGTCAAATTACCAACGTTTGGTGTTTACATTCGCCCCTCAACCCCTGTTGAAACCCAACAAACAAACACATGAACAAGATCTACACTTCAGCTTTGGCTGGTGTTCTGATCGCCGGATCGGCAATGGCCCAGTCCAAGGCGGTTAACCCCAGTAGCATACCGGTTGCCCAACGAGTGGCACCTCGGATCGACCACCCGAACTATCAACCCTTGGTAGGTGCACGTGGCGCGGAAATTTGGAGCAGCGATTTCTCCAATGCTACAGATTGGACCATCGCCCATAACGGCGTTTTCGCAGGTGACTGGCAGATCGGACAGAATCTCAGCAGCCAAGGTGATTTTCCGACACCGGCTATTGAGAGCACCACTGCAGGCAATGGATACGCCATGTATGATTCTGACGGTTTGGGCAACACTGGATCAGATTATGAGCAACCGCACATGACCTCTCCGGTGATCAACCTGAGCACGTACACGAATGTGATCGTGCAATTCGAAAACCAGTACCGCAAGTATATTGACGAACAGACTTTTTTGGTCGTTAGTACCGATGGTACATGGCCGGATGCGGATCTGAGCGACCCGTTGGTGGACGTAACCACCCTGACCGGCGTTTACCAAGTGTGGGGAGCTGATGAATTGACCCAAGGTGTTTCTCCTGGCAACCCTACCCTCCGTCAGTTCAACGTTTCGAGCGTAGCCGGTGGCCAAGCAAACGTCCAATTCCGTATCCAATTCACAGGTATTTACGGGTACACTTGGTATGTGGACGATTTCAAAGTGATCGAGCAGCCACCTTTCGAGATCAGCATGCAGAGTTCATACTTTTCGCACACAGGTGGTGGCGAGGAATATGGCCGCACTCCAGCAAGTCAACTAAACCCAACGATGCTTATTGGAGGTGTTGTTGAGAATATCGGGATCAACGCACAAACCAATGTTGCGGTAACTGCTACTGTATCTGGTCCGGTGCCATTCACTGTTCCCCTTTCACAGGCTACGATCGCATCGGGCGAGATCTCTCCGATTGAAACGGACTTCACGCTACCTGCACTTACGCTTGGACTGTACACGGCTTCTACCGTTGTATCTACGTCGGAGATCGCTAATGATGCGTTCCCAGATAACAACACGGACCTACGCAATTTCGAGATCACAGACAATCTCTACAGTTTGGACGGTATCGGAAATCACCCTGAAGGGGATGAGATCTTGGCCTCGATCGGCACCAATAGCTTCGCCAACAATGAAGATGGAATGCTCCTGTTCACATACTATCCGATCGCTAGTGAATTCGTCGCTACTGGCATTGAAGTGGCACTGGCCAATGGCACCCTTCCGGATGGCACCGCACTGATTTCGATCCATGACACCACAGATGTCTTAGCGGACATTGCTGACAACCCGATCGCGGTTAGCAGCGAGTATGTGATCACGCAAGCAGACGTGGATGCTGGTTCGTTCCGTGTGTGTTTTGACAACCCGGTAGTACTTCCCACTGGTGGCTATTACGCTGGTTTGGAGCTCTATAGCAATGGCGGTCTGAACACCGTCCGGATCTTGGATGATGTCACTGTACCGCAACCAAGTCTCAGCAGCGTAATGTTCTTGCCAGTCGCTACGCAGCCCGGTGGTGCAACTGGCACCTTCACCAACGGCACTGCCTTGGCGATCCGCCTGAGCGGAGCAGCCGATTTCTGTGTTGTGGGTATGGATGAGGAAGTTCTATCGGGCATCAGCTTGTACCCGAACCCATCGAACGGCCAGATCACGTTGAACGCGGCAACTGCAGCCAAGCACATCGTGGAAGTGGTGAACGCTTTGGGCGAAGTGGTTGCTACCAGCAACTTCAACTTGAACCTGAACATGGACCTGAGCAACCTCGCAAAGGGTGTGTACTCGGTTCGTGTTTCTACCGATAAGGCTTCATTCGTGCAGCGCGTAACGCTGAACTAAGAGTCCGACAACCTTTTTCGACCAGCGCACTTCGGGCAACCGGGGTGCGCTGGTTGTTTTCGGACCTGTATAGCACCGGGTACAGGACGGCAAAGAGGTAAGGCATCGCTTTCCCATCGGCAAAGCGTCTGAACGAGTGGTCCCGGTGATGTATGGTGTAACATATAATTCACGATTTTTCACCTGTATGGACCTATTACCTTGGCACCTCTAAAAAAACGAAAGACCCAGCACATGAACCACAAGTACATCTTGCTTCTGACCACGTTGATGGTCACGGGCGCACAAGCACAGTATGCCGTAATGCCAACGTTCCCGTCTGCTGCGCGCACACAGGATATTCGCCCTGAAACCAGGCCCGAAGACAATGCTGCCCTCCGGGGAACCGGCGTTGTGGTATGGTCCGAGGATTTCGATTTCGGGATCTTGGGAAACAACCCTTCCGGCCCTTGGACACTGAGTGGAACTGATGGCGACGTATGGCACTTCGGTACCACAGCGCCTCGCGGTGCGTTCACACCCAACAGTGAGCGTATCCAATCCACCACGTTCGCCAACGGCTTCGCCAAATTCGCTTCGGATTCCGCGAATTGCACATGGGTTGGCAACACGCCTACAACAATTCCAGCGGCCGAGTACATCAACTGGGATGGATCCCTTGTTTCGCCTGTGATCGATCTTACTGCTACACCTGCTGCAATACTGCAATTCCAGCAGCGTGCTCGTTTCTGCTGTGGAGATGCACCTTTCGTGCTGGAAGTCACCACGGATGGTTTCAACACCTTTACAAGCTTCCCTACGGATAACGGATTGCCGATCAATACGCTCAGCGCAACCGAAACGCTCAATTTCGCGATCACAGCTGCTATCGCTGCTAATCCTTCGACCGTTCAGTTCCGCTTCCACCATGACGGGGAAACAGCGGGTACGTCCCACTATCACTGGCAGGTTGATGACATCAACATCTCTGAAGCACCTCAGATCGATGCGCATACGTTCGATGGTTATGTGAGCCACCGCGGTGATGGCACCGAATTCGGACGTATCCCACAAAGTCAGCTGGGCGGCACAATGAACCTTGGAGGCTTCATGGACAACATCGGCGCCTTGCCTTTGACCAATGCCACCCTTACCGCTGTTGTAACAGACGATGCAACGAATTCAACACAGTTCACCGCATCGGCAACACAAGCCTCTCTCACGCCAGGGGATACGCTCTTCCTGAACGAGTTCCCAGCAATTCCGGCATTGGCTCTTGGAGCATACACGGTAACCATAACCGCAAGTTCTGATGAGACATCAGCAGACGCGAACCCTGCTGACAATGTGGTATTGCGCAGCTTCGAAGTCACCACTTCCGGTACTGGCATGTCCTACTCACTGGACCAGATCGGCGGGCACAATGTGCCAGAAGTCTTGGGTTCCGTTGGCACTGGCGATTTCCTGGATGCCTCGGATGACCTGTATTGCCTTACATATTTCCCGATCATCAACGACCTGGATGTTGACGCGATCGAGGTAGTGCTCGACGCATCATCGGTAGCAGGGGGACTCATGCGCGTATCGTTGCACGATTCGACCAATATTGACGCTGATGATCCATTCTCTCCATTTATCGAGAGCGACGACTACGAGATCACGGCTGCGGATATCTCCAACGGTAGCGTGAACGTGCCGTTGCCGAACGTTTACACCATGACCCCTGGCGCGTATTTCGCGGGTGTGGTGATGTACAGCAACGCCAATGCGAACGACTTCGCCATCGTTGATGACATCACGATACCTCAGCCCGGTATTGCCAGTGCGATCTTCATCGATCAGGTTTTCTCGAACGGTGAAGCACTTGCTATTCGCCTTCGCAATGCATCTGTGGGCATTGATGAGCAGTCACTCAAGGGTGTAGGCATCTACCCGAACCCATCAAATGGCATCCTGAACATTACGTTCACCGAACAAGGCAACTACACTGTGGAAGTGGTGAACATCCTTGGCGAAACCGTGAGCACCATCAACATGAATGGCGCCTCGGTGTTGGATCTCCGAAACCTGGCAAAAGGCGTTTACAACATCCGCGTTTCGAACAACGACGCGAGCACAGTTCAACGTGTTGTGCTGAACTAGGAGCGAAAGTTTCCAAACAAAACATGGGAAAACCCCTGGCCAATGGCCAGGGGTTTTTCGTTCCACACAGCTTTTGCGAACACACGTGATCGGGCTTGTTCTGAACGCAAAAACCGTGAACTCGAGACAGGGCTGGCTTGCTGAACGTGTCTGCCACGTTCAGCACATAGCCAAGCGGAAAACACAATAACTTCTTCAGAATACGGTCAGCTGACCAAATGGTCACATCGACTTCACCCTTTGCCCATGGCCTCGCGCACCTTACGCATAAGGCCACTGGCGAAAATGAACGCGTTCAGTTCAGGGTTGTCACTAACAAGCAGTTCTTGCCGTGTACCCTGCCACCACGCTTTGCCCTCGTGGATAAAGAGGATGTTGTCTCCGGCCTCCATCACACTGTTCATATCGTGTGTGATCATGATCGTGGTCATCCCGTATTCCACGGTGATCTCGTTGATCAGGTTGTCGATCACGATACTCGTTTGTGGATCAAGCCCACTATTGGGCTCGTCAACGAACAGATATTGGGGATTCATGGCGATGGCCCGCGCGATCCCAACACGCTTTTGCATGCCGCCACTAATTTCACTGGGGAAGAGCTTGTCCTTTCCCTCGATGTTCACGCGCTTCAAACAGAGTTGCGCGCGATCCAGCATTTCGCTCTCGGCCATCGTAGCGAACATGCGCAGGGGGAACAACACGTTCTCCAGCACACTGAGGGAATCGAATAGAGCGCTGCTCTGGAAAAGCATTCCGATCTCCTGGCGCACCTCGCGCTTTTCCTCCTTCTCCAGCGTATGGAAGGACCGTCCATCGTAAAGAACAACGCCCTCCTCGGGCACATGCAAGCCCACAATGCACTTGCACAGAACGCTCTTACCACTTCCGCTCTTGCCGATCACCTGGTTCACGCGGCCTTTGGCGAACACGGCGTTGATATCCTGCAGCACCGGCACTTGCCCGAACTTCTTGCTGAGGTTCTTTACCTCGATCATATCAGCAGGAGCTGGGTTAGCAGGTAATTCGCGATGAGGATCACCACATCGCTGTATACCACCGCCTTCGTGCTGCTGATGCCCACCTCACGCGTCCCTCCTTGTGTATAGTAGCCTTGATAGGCGCTCACGGTTGTAATGATGATGGCGAAAACGATGGTTTTGGTCAAGGCGTAGATGATGGTGAAGGGTTCGAAATCCCATTGCACCCCTTGTATGTACGCGCTACTGCTGATGATCCCCGTGCTCGTTCCCACCAGCCAACCTCCAAAAATGCTGAGGAACATGCTGATGATGATGAGGAACGGGTTGATGATCACAGCGGCAGCGATCTTGGGAAGGATCAAATACCCAGCACTGTTCACACCCATGATGTCCAGGGCATCGATCTGCTCCTTAACCCTCATGGAACCTATCTCAGCGGCAATATTGCTGCCCACTTTGCCCGCGAGGATCAAGCTGATGATCGTGGGACTGAACTCAAGGATCGTGCTTTGCCGGGTGGTGAATCCGACCACATAGGCAGGGATCCACACCGATTCAATGTTGGTTTTGGTCTGAATGGTGATCACCGCCCCCATGAACACGGAAAGCAGCGCCACGATACCTAAGCTTTTGACACCCAGCAGGTCGATCTCCTCCACCGTTCGCTTCCAGTACAAGCTGAACCGCTCGGGTTTGGAGAAAACCTCGCCCAGAAGCTGGAAATAGTGGCCGATATGGAAAAGGAGGTTCACGGGGTCGCTAAGGACGGCCAAAATAGCCCCATTGACGGGGTGGCGATCTTCTTTTTACAAGGGTCTTCCACAAGGGATTGCTGGCAACTACATTTGCCCGTATCCCGCCAGCCAGCGGGGATAAATGAACCCGAAAAGCGCTCGCACGAACATGATCCTGAGCGTAGCGCTTATCACCACCATGATCATCGGCACGGGCTGCGGAGGCGGCCCCAAATACGGTGCATCGGGCAAGCGCAACAAGAAATGCGATTGCCCCCACTGGAATGCTGTTCCGAAGCAGGAGGGAAGGGAAGTGTGGAGCATGAACGACCCCAGCTACAATACCGGGGTACTGCAACGAACAACAGACCATGGCGCGCGCGACTGATCTTCTGGGCCTTCGCGCCCATGTACCTGCGGCCTCGTGGCCCGTCGTTCTGAATTGGCTGCAGCGTAATCCGGTTACGGTGCGTGTAAGTCCTTCACGACGCACCAAACTGGGCGATTACCGCATTGCCAACAAGACCCAGCCGCATCGCATCACCGTGAATGCTGACCTGAACAAGTACGCCTTCCTAACGGTTCTGGTCCACGAATTCGCTCACTACACCACTTTCCAAAAATTCAAGCGGCACCAGCCCCATGGTGCCGAATGGAAAGCAGAATACAAGCGCTTGATGCGGCCTTACATGTCCCGCGCGATCTTTCCAGCCGACGTGTTGGATGTCCTGGACCACCACTTGGCCGATGCTCCCAGCAGCAGTTGCACGGACGAAGGTCTTATGCGCGTTCTTCGCCGTTATGACCCCGACCCTCGACCATTCTTGGAAGAATTGCGGGTAAGCACGGTATTCCGATTCAATGAGAAGTTGTTCGTAAAGGGTGAGCAAATGCGGAAGCGGTACCGTTGCAAATGCCTGAACGATCGGCGCACCTATTACATCGACCCTACCGCAGAAGTGCATGTGGAACAGGCCATCGCGGTGCGGAAAGCTTCCTGACAGGGACGTTGATCGGTCTATTGGCAAACGGTACCGGGATCAGAACGATCTGAGATAGATGATCCGATAAACCGATACGAAGCACCGGTTCCACCCTCCAACAGAACAACGGAAAGCCAACAACCAAGTACGGATCTCCTTGCCAATTGGCAAGAAGTCGGGACATTCGCGCCGAATGAGTGACAACACACCTACCACATCCGGATCAGCGGACAGGAAGCAACACACGTACTGTGTGATCATGGCCGGCGGCATCGGCAGCCGCTTCTGGCCTATGAGCCGCACTGCTCGCCCGAAACAATTCCTCGACTTCCTGGGCTTGGGCCGTACGCTGATCCAGCAGACCTTCGATCGTTTCTTGGCAATATGTCCGCCCGAGAATATTCTGGTTGTGACCAATGATCAGTACACGGCGCTGGTCAAAGAGCAACTTCCTCAATTGAAGGATGACCAGATCCTTACAGAGCCCAGCCGCCGAAATACTGCACCCTGCGTGGCATATGCCAACCATGTGATCGCCAAACGAGACCCTCATGCACGGATCATCGTGGCCTCCAGCGACCACTTGGTGATGAAAGAGCAAGAGTTCCATGATGTTATCCGAACGGCCCTGGCCCAAGCTGACAGCAGTGATTGCATTGTAACGCTCGGCATCAAGCCCAGCAGGCCAGACACCGGATACGGATACATCCAATTCACAGAAGGGAAGAGCACGGTGGATCCGAAGGTGAAAAAGGTGGCCAACTTCCGCGAGAAGCCTGACCATGCAACTGCGGTGAAATTCATGGAAAGCGGCGAGTTCTTGTGGAACAGCGGCATCTTCATTGCCACCGCCAAAAGTCTGCACAGCGCGTTCGCATTGCACCTGCCGGAGATGGAGAAAAAATTCGATGCTGGTGCTTCAGCCTATGGCACCAGTGCTGAGAAAAAATTCATTGCGGAAGTGTACTCCTCGTGCGAAAGCATCAGCATAGACTACGGCGTAATGGAGAAGGCGGGCAATGTGTTCGTTGTGCCGGGCGATTTCGGCTGGAGCGATCTGGGAACATGGGGCAGCTTGTACACCCATGTTCCAAAGGATGAGCAAGGCAACGCGACGATCGGGCAAATGGTGCGGCTGCACGATTGCACCGACACGATGGTACATGTGCAAGACGATCGCCTCGTGGTGCTGCAGGGCTTGGAAGACTTCATCGTTGTAAGCACAAAGGATGTGCTATTGGTGGTGCGCAAACACGACGAACAAAAAGTGAAGCAGTTCGTTGCCGAATCAGCGAGCGAGTGGGGTGAGAAGTTTGTGTGAGTTCGTGGTTGACATAGTTCCATAAAAGCACTGAAATGGACACCATCAGCATGCCTGGTTCCAAACTCGGCTGATAACCTCTGTATCCAGCACACGCATGCCCACAGCGATAGAGGCCCTATTCCTTTTTGCGGTTATCTGGTGTCTTTTCTGGGCATTGGTAGCCTCACGCAGTCGAGTGTTCCTTATTGGCCTGACGGTCTTGGGCGCAGTGCAATGGGTACTGTCCTCGAAAGGGTTCTACACGAACGAAACAAGCTTTCCACCACCACAAATGTTGGTGTTCGCACCCGTACTGATCGCTTTGCTCGCGACGGTGATAACCAAGCCTGGGCGAAACTGGCTTTCGAACCTCGATCCTGTGGCCTTGATGATGATCCATGTAGCGCGCATTCCTGTTGAACTGACGTTGCACGAGGGCTACGTTCAGGGTTTAGTGCCCCAAGGAATGACTTACAGCGGCTTCAACTTCGATATCCTTAGCGGCATCAGCGCGGCATTCATGGTAGCCTGGATGCTGGGCAAAAGCCCACCGCGCCGGAATGTGCAGTTGGCATGGAACATCGCCTGCTTGGCGTTGCTCCTCGTAGTGGTTATAACCGCGGTTCTTAGTCTCCCCTCCTCCATTCAGCGGATCAACTTCGACCGTCCGAACGTGTTGGTAATGGCCACGCCTTACATATTGCTTCCTGCCTTGATCGTGCCCTTGGTGCTTTGGGCGCATGTGGCCAGCCTGTTGCGTTTGGTGGGAAAACATCAACGTTGAACCGTTAACAGACCAACGAGAGGAACTTCTTTCGGCGCCCACTGAACAGGATCTTTGTACGTAGCACCCAACTCTTGTCCAGCCCCTTCACGCTTATTACGAATACGTCTGAGCTCACAAAGCTCATGGCGACACTTCGCAAAGAATCCATCCTTGCGTTGGATACCGAAGCGAGCAGCTTCCATCGGTACAAGGAGCGCATCTGCCTGATCCAACTTAGCACACGCGACAAGACCTGGTTGATCGATCCGCTCGCCATAGACGACATGAGCTCGCTTGGCAAAGCATTGGAAGACCCGAAGATCGAATGGGTGATCCATGATGCCGACTACGATCTGCGGATGTTGAAGAAGATGTGGAGCTTTCGCGCAGTGAACGTGTTTGACACCATGATCAGCGTGGAACTGCTCAATGAGCCGGAACTCGGCCTCGCTGCTAATTTGAAGAAGCACTTCGGCGTTGAGCTGAACAAGAAATTCCAGAAAGCCGATTGGAGCAAACGCCCGCTTTCAGCAGAGATGCTCGCCTACGCAGCAATGGACACCACATACCTCATCGGCTTGCGGGACATTCTGAAAAAAGAGTTGGAAACAAAGGAACGAATGACCTGGGCGCAGGAAGAGTTCGAGGCGCTGGTCCACATTCCGTTCGCACCGGTAGAAGAAGAAGCTGCGTTCTTGCGGATCAAAGGCGCTAAAGCCCTGAAGCCTCGCCAGCTTGCAGTGCTGCGTGAACTGCATGCATGGCGCGAAAGCGTAGCCGAGAAGCTGGATCGCGCACCGTTCATGGTGATCGGCAACGACGTAATGCTTGATGCGAGCAAGGAACCACCCGCGGATCTTCAGTCCTTTGCGAGCAGGAAGGGTGTGGGTGAAAGCATCATTGCACGCAATGGTCCCGCGATCATGAGCGCCATTGAAAGAGGTCTTGCGTTGCCGAAAGAGGAATGGCCACGCGTACCCAAGGCCAAGCGCTACGAACACGACGACGATTACGAAGACCGTCTGAAACGATTGAAGAACAAGCGTGACCAGATCGGCATTGCGCGCGACTTGCGCCAAGGTATCGTGTGCCCAAACCATGTACTTGCAGACATTGCTCGGCTCTTGCCAGGGGATGTGCAAGCCCTTGGCGGCATTTCCGGATTGAGCAAATGGCAGGTAAAGGA
Organism: Flavobacteriales bacterium; assembly: GCA_016717225.1. Classification (GTDB taxonomy): domain Bacteria; phylum Bacteroidota; class Bacteroidia; order Flavobacteriales_F; family PHOS-HE28; genus PHOS-HE28. The sequence continues at coordinate 146,995 of JADKGB010000005.1, forward strand.
ATTCGGCGAGGAGTTGCTCAAGGCGCTCTGAGCCCGGGCCGCATATTACGGGTGTGGCGCTTTCCAATAGCAGACTCCGAACACCCAATGGCCGTTTGATACGGACTTCGCCAAGGCTTGGGTTCGCTATCTGCCCAAGGGAGCTCGCTAGCGAACAAACCTGAAGCACGGATCCGCCCCAACAACCAAGACAAGGTTTCCAACAATTATTCTTTTCATCGTTATGTTGCGATGGATCAGTTATCATCGTAATATTGCGATCTATAAGACAAGACCATGGGCGTCACCAAGACCGATCTGTTCACGACCAACCAGAACCAATTGGCCACATGGGCCCGCGTGCTGGGCCATCCGGCGCGCATCGCCATCCTTCAATACCTGCTCAAGCGCACTACTTGCGTCTGTGGAAGTCTGGTGGATGAACTCGGGTTGGCGCAAGCCACCATCAGCCAGCACTTGCGTGAACTGAAGGATGCAGGGTTGATCACCGGCACCGTGGAAGGCACCAGTGTTTGCTACTGCATCGAACCCAAGGCATGGGCAAAAGCGCAGGCTGCCTTTACCGTTCTATTCACCTCATTCAAACCGATCACCAGCAACTGCTGCTGAACTCAACGCGATGCCGGGTCAAGCCCGGCATGACAAACCATGAAAGCCCAGGAAACCAAAGACATGGTCCGCGCCAAGTACGCGGAGATCGCCCTCCAGGACAAAGGCACCAACGCCAGCAGCTGCTGCGGCGCGGGTGGCTGCACCAAGGAGGCCTACACCATCATGAGCGATGATTATACAGAGCTGAAAGGCTACGCCCCCGACGCTGACCTCGGACTCGGGTGCGGCCTGCCCACCCAGTCCGCGGGCATCAAGCCGGGCGACACCGTGCTCGACCTGGGCAGCGGTGCTGGCAACGACTGCTTCGTAGCTCGCGCTGAGGCAGGTGAGGATGGCCGCGTGATCGGCGTGGACTTCACACCCGAGATGATCGCGAAGGCACGAACGAATGCCACCAAGCTGGGTTACAGCAATGTGGAATTCCGCCAGGGCGACATCGAAGCGCTACCGCTTTCGGCGAACATGGTCGACGTTGCCGTGAGCAACTGTGTGCTGAACCTGGTACCCGACAAGCGCAAGGCGTTCAGCGAAGTGCTGCGCGTACTGAAGCCCGGTGGGCACTTCAACATCAGCGATATTGTTCTGCGTGGCCAACTGCCGGAGAACATCCGCAAGGCGGCCGAGATGTACGCCGGTTGCGTAAGTGGTGCGCTGCAGGAATCAGAGTACATGGGCATCGTGCACGACCTCGGCTTTGAGCAGGTCACCATCCAGAAGCGCAAGGCGATCAACCTCCCGGACGATATCCTCTCCAACTACCTCAGCGCCGAAGAGATCGCCGCCTTCCGCACCAGCGGTACCGGCATCTTCAGCATCACTGTGGCGGCGACGAAGCCCGCCATGCTTGCCGAAAAAGCCGCCCTGAAAGCCGCGTGCTGCGGCCCCGATAGCAGTTGCTGCTAAACCTATCCACCATGAACACACCATCAGCACCATTCGATCCCAAACTGCATTGGGAGTCCATCTACGGCCGCAAGGGGCCGCAGGAAGTGAGTTGGTTCCAGCCCATGCCGAAGGTCTCTTTGCAGTTGTTCGAGCAATACGATGTGCCCAAGGACGCACGCATCATCGACGTGGGAGGCGGTGATAGTCAACTGGTGGATCATCTATTGGATCGCGGCTTCACGGATATCACTGTCCTCGACATCAGTGGTACGGCCTTGAGAAAAGCGCAGGAACGGCTCGGGCCGCGTGGAGAGGATGTACACTGGATCGAAGCGGATGCTACGCAGTTTACCGCACCCGTGTTATACGATGTGTGGCATGATCGGGCGGTGTTCCATTTCCTTACCAGCGACCAAGCGGTGGATGACTACTTGCTTCGTATGGGCGACTACCTGAAGCCCGGTGGCCTGCTGATCCTGGCCACCTTCAGCGAGAGCGGTCCGGAGAATTGCAGCGGCATACCGGTTCATCGCTACAGTGAGACGGAAATGATCGCCCGCTTGCAGATGATCTGCGAACGCGTCAAGTGCTTCACTGTTGATCATGTAACTCCTTTCAATACCACGCAGAATTTCCTGTTCTGCGCATTCCACAAGAAGCCATGAAGATCCTTGTTCTGTGCACCGGCAATAGCTGCCGCAGCCAGATGGCCCACGGCTACCTGGAACACTACGCTGGCAGGCGCGCCGAGGTGTATAGCGCAGGTGTGGAAACACATGGTGTGAACCCCCGCGCCATCGCGGTGATGAAGGAGGATGACATCGACATCAGCCACCACACGTCGAACAATGTGGATGAATACCGCGACATCGCCTTTGATCACGTGATCACCGTATGTGACAATGCGCGCGAGGCCTGTCCGGTGTTCCCGGGTCATGGCGCGAAGCATCATCACGACTTTCCGGACCCGGCCAACGTGAAGGGCTCCGAGGAAGAGATCATGGACGCGTTCCGCCGCGTGCGCCACGAGATCAAGAACTACTGCCGCGACTTCGTTGAACGCCATGTGCTCGTCCTATGAAGAAGCGCCTCTCCTTCCTGGACCGCTTCCTGACGCTCTGGATCTTCGCGGCCATGCTCGTGGGCGTGGGCATCGGGTACTTCCTGCCGGGTGTTACCGCTTCCATCAGCGACGCGTCCAGTGGCACCACCAACATCCCCCTCGCCATCGGGCTGATCCTGATGATGATCCCGCCCTTGGCGAAAGTGGACTACGCCAAGCTCCCCAGCGTGTTCAAGCACCGGCGCGTGCTGGGCACCGGCCTGTTCATGAGCTGGATCGTCGGTCCCGCGCTGATGTTCGCGCTTGGCCTGTTCTTCCTCCGCGCATTCCCCGAGTACTTCAGCGGTGTCATGCTCATCGCCCTCGCACCGTGCATCGCGATGGTGCTGGTGTGGAACGACCTCGCGCAGGGCGATCGTGAACTCGCCGCAGGACTGGTCGCGCTGAACAGCATCCTGCAGATCCTCTTCTACAGCAGCTACGCGTGGCTGTATGTCACCGTGCTGCCGCCGATCTTCGGGGTGGAAGGCTATACGGTGGATGTGAGCATCAGCGAGATCACGCGCACTGTGCTCATCTACCTCGGCATCCCCTTCGCTGTCGGCTTCCTGCTTCGCTCTGTACTTGCTCGCTGGAAGGGTGAAGAATGGTACATGCAACGCTTCATTCCCACCATAGCACCCATCACGCTCATCGCCCTGCTCTTCACGATCGTGGTGATGTTCAGCCTCAAGGGCCGAATGATCGTGGACATCCCGCTGGACGTATTCCGCGTGGCACTGCCGCTGACGATCTTCTTCCTGCTCATGTTCCTGGCCACCTTCTATCTGGTAAAGCGGCTCGGTGGGAGCTACAAGGAATCAACAACGCTGGCTTTCACCGCCGGCAGCAACAACTTCGAACTGGGTATAGCCGTGGCCATCGCAGTGTTCGGGCTCAACTCCGGACAGGCCTTCGCGGCCGTTGTGGGGCCCTTGATCGAAGTACCGGTGTTGATCGGCTTGGTGAATTTTGCGTTGAAGAAGATGACCCGTTTCACTGCTTGACCATGGATCCCCGCACCGTTTCCAACCTCGCCCTCTTTACTGAAGGCCGCACCCGCTTCACCAACCTGTTGGACAAGCTCACCGAAGCGGACCTGCCGAAGAAGCTCGCGCCCGGCCCCAACAGCATCGGTTTCCTCGTGCGCCACATCGGCGATGTGGAACTGCTCTTCGCGAAGAACGTGTTCAAGCTGGACGGTGTGCAGGTGCATGCGAGCACGGTTGCGAAGCAGCACGACACCGGCGAATGGACCGATCTGGACGCGTTGAAGGCTTACGTGCAGGAGAGCGCCGACACGCTGCGCCGCGCTATCGAGGCTACTGGGGATGCCGACTGGGACACCGTGATCGAGACGAAGGAGTTCGGGAAGAAGACCAAGGCCGAAGCGCTCGGCCGCATCGTCACGCACACGGCCTACCACGCGGGGCAGCTCGGGATGCTGTTGAAGTACGGCAAAGCAACTGACGCGCCATGCCGCACGAAACCACACTCGGCCTCCGCGCCAATTGGAAGCAGTTCACCCTGCTGGTGATCGTGAACGCCTTCGTGGGCGGCATGGTGGGCATTGAACGCACGGTGTTGCCCATGCTCGCCGAACAGGAGTTCGGCATCGCTTCATACGCCGCCGCGCTCTCGTTCATCATGGCCTTCGGCTTCAGCAAAGCCCTTGCGAACTACTTTACCGGAAGGCTCGCGGGCCGTTTCGGGCGCAAGGCGTTGTTGGTGACGGGGTGGGCCCTCGCGCTGCCCGTTCCCTTTATGCTCATTTACGCCGACGCGTGGGCCTGGATCGTGGCGGCGAACATCCTGCTGGGCATCCATCAAGGATTTGCGTGGAGCAGCACGGTGGTGATGAAGATGGACCTGGTGGGCGAAAAGGACCGCGGCCTCGCCATGGGGCTGAACGAGTTCGCCGGTTACCTCGCCGTGGCCGCCATGGCCTTCCTCACCGGGCTGCTCGCTGCGCAGTACGGTCCGCGCCCCGTACCCTTCGAAGTGGGTATCGGCATCGCGGTGATCGGTCTGTTGCTGTCGGTGTTGTGGGTGAAGGACACCGGGAAGCATGTGAGCGCCGAAGCGGCGAACAGCGTGATCCCGCTGCTGGAAAAACCCTTCCTCGAGACGAGCCTTCGCCACCGCGTACTGGGGAGCGTAACGCAAGCCGGACTGGTGAACAACCTGAATGACGGTATGCTCTGGGGGCTGCTGCCTGTGCTGCTGGCCGGTAGAGGCTTCGGCACGGCCAGCGTAGGGGCCATCGCAGCCGTGTATCCAGCGGTCTGGGGCTTGGGGCAACTGGCCACCGGCAAGCTCGCTGACCATGTGGATCGCAAACTGCTCTTGGTGCTGGGCATGTTGCTACAGGGCGTCGCCATCCTCTTCCTGCCATACGCGGAAGCACAAGGCGCGTACATCGCGCTCAGTGCGACGCTCGGCTTGGGCACGGCGCTGGTCTATCCGACCTTCCTCGCAACCATCGCTGCTCACACGCACCCGACGCAACGCGCGGAAAGTCTCGGCATCTTCCGTCTCTGGCGCGACCTGGGTTATGCGATCGGGGCATTGCTCACTGGACTGATCGCCGACCGTTTCGGCATCACGGCGTCGATCCTGGCCATTGGCGTCATCACCGTGTTGTCCGGTATTATTGTGTGGTTGCGCATGCCCGCCGAACGCCGCTGCTTGGAACCGATCGACCTGAAGAAGTGGTTGGGCAAACCGGATGTGCGTATAGTGGATGTCCGTTCGCCAGAGGAATACGCGAGCGGTCATCTTCCAGAAGCGGTGAACATCCCGATCGACGGCTTGCTGCAACAGGCGCGCAGCTGGTCGAAGCGCCAGCGCATCATCACCGTGTGCGCGAAGGGCGGCGGGCGTTCCGCGCAAGCGGCGCAACTGCTGCGCGATACGGGCTTCGGGAAGACGTGGTGGTTGTGCGGGGGGACGTTGGGTTGGACTTGAACTGTGTTTGCTTGAAAGCACGTCTTACCCCACGACTGCTGGCCGGCTTCGTCCTCATGAACGCAAGGGATCCTGGCACTCAGTGAAGCCTAGGCGCGGATCACTTGCTCGTACAGGTCCTGGTATTGGCCAATGCAATTTGTCCAATTGAACTGTGCCGCATGCGCTCGCATACGCTCCTGATCGGCCGAAACACCAGCGTTCCGCTTTTGCAAATGCCGTTGAATGGTGGTGGCCATGCTTTCAGGTGCAAAGTCATCGAAATAACTGGCCGCATCACCACCAACCTCTGGAACACTTGATCGGCGACTGAGGAAAACAGCAGCACCAGCGCTCATGGCCTCGACCACCGGCATACCGAACCCTTCGGCCAAGGAGGGAAAAAGGAAGGCTTCACAGTTCGCGTAGAGCCAATATTTCGATTGGTCGTCTATGGTTCCTGGCAAGTGAACGCGGTGTTCAAGATCCGCGTCCTTGATCAGCCGCCTGACCTCCATGCCATAACTTGTTGCATTGTTACCCGCGATCACCAACTGATGGTCGGGGAAATACTCCATCAACGGGATCAATGAGTGCAGGTTCTTCGTTTGCTTGAAAACCCCGATCGCGAAAAAGAACGGCCGATCATCCATGAATGCCGGTCGTTGGGCATTCGGGTAAATATCCTGTCGAACACCGTTGTGAATGACATGGACCGGTTTGCCATGGAGGTTGGTATGCTCCTCCAATTGTGTTCGCGTGTAGTTCGAAATAGCCGTGACAGCGAATGCGCGGTCGAGGTTGCGCTGCAATTCCGCGAGGTATCGTTCAGCCTTGGAGGGTGACTTATCTACCAAGAAATTGAGGTCATGCACCGTAAGAATGGTTCGGCTCCCTTTCGGCGACTGATGGGCAGGAAACTGGTGCAAACTGTGCCAGAGATCATACTTACGATGCACGATCGGCAGGTAACGCATCACGGCGTTCGCTTGCACTTGGCGGTAGTCCTCACTTATGGGCAAGCTGAATTCGCGCGGGCGAAGGAAAGTCACCCGCTGGCCGGCTCGTGGGTGCTCAATAATTGCTCGTGCGAAATTCAACGAGAATTGCCCAAGCCCGGAATAGGGATCCTTCGTCTTGTAGAGGTCGATCAGCAATTCGGCCATCGTGGGGCGTGTTCGTCGCCGACGCAAAGGTGCCTCTGGTTCGGCAATGGATCCGCACTACGCGTTGGTCAGAATTCGCGCTACTGTGACGATCGTCACTGATAGCTGCATGCGATCGTCCGAAATTCGCCCATTCCAAATAGGATAGAACATGAAACAGAATATGGGAAGTGTTGACCGTATCGTGAGACTGGTCATCGCGGTGATCATCGCGGCGCTGTATTTCAGCGGTAAGCTGACTGGCACACTGGGCATTGTACTGCTGGTGCTGGCCGCGATCTTCGCGGTAACAGGTTTCATCAGTTTTTGTCCCTTGTATCTGCCCTTTGGCCTTAGCACCAAGAAGAAGTGAAACACCACTGGGTCTTCATCGCGATAGGCGTGCTCGTCGGTGGCGTGTGTGGCTGGTTCTACTTGTCGTCCATCGGCTGTAGTTCGGGCGGCTGCATCATCTCAGCGCATCCGTTGAACAGCACCCTGTACGGATCGCTCATGGGCGGGCTGACAGGCAGCACCATCCATGGCTTCATTCAAAAAAGATCCCCGAACGAACAACAACCGTGAACATGTTACGCTCACTTTTCGGCATACCGAACAAGCCTACCGTCGCTGACCTGCTCAAAGACGATCCCATAATTGTGGATGTGCGCACTCCTGAAGAGTACCGCGAAGGGCACGTGGCCGGATCAATGAACATACCGCTGGATCGGTTGAAGGCCGAACTCAATAACCTGGACAAGAAGCGCCCGATCGTCACCTGTTGCCGGAGTGGAGCGCGCAGCGCCACGGCCGCTGGGTTGCTCGTTTCGAGCGGCTTCATGGCGCATAACGGAGGACCGTGGGTGAACGTGCAGAAACATCTCCTGAGATCGTGAAGGACCGGATCCTGCGGAATTGGACATTCATGCGCGTGCTTCGTGCGGCCTTCGCGGTGATGTTCGCGTTCGCTGCGGTCACGCGGCACGAGCCGATCGCTTTGCTCGCGGCGGTGTTCTTCGGCGTGCAAGCCGTGTTCAACGTCGGTTGCTGCGGCGTTTCGACCTGTCAGCCTGGCACCAATGCGACGACGGCACCGGACTTGAACACCCCGGTCAACTACGAAGAGATCCGATGAACACTTCAACCGCACCCAAGTCCTTCAACGAACTGATCAAGGGAGACAAGCCCGTAGTGGTTGACTTCTTCGCGGAATGGTGCGGTCCGTGCAAAATGATGAAGCCGATCCTGGACGAGTTCAAGGCCCAAGTGGGTGATCGCGCCACAGTGATCAAGATCGATGTGGACAAGAACCCCGCAGCGGCGCAAGCCTATCGGGTACAAGGCGTGCCCACCCTCGCGATCTTCAAGAAGGGAGAAGTGGTGTGGCGCAAGTCCGGTGTAATGAGCGCCAGCCAACTAAGCGCCGCTCTGGCTCCGTTCCTGTAGGGCCGACCTCCATTCCGAGGACATGTGCACCTCGAGAGCGCCACGTGAAACAGTGACCCTGCCCTGACGTTGCAATTGACTGAGCAGTCGTGTGATCACCTCACGAGGTGAGCTGAGTTCGTCCGCGATGTCCTGGTGGGTCACCTTCAGTACGTGCGTTCCCGTTGCCTGAACCCGCTTGACGAGGTAGTTCCAGAGTTGTTCATCCAGTTTGCTGAAGGCGATCACCTCGATGGTCTCCAGCAACTCCGTGAAGCGTTGGGCCTGTGTATCGTTCACGAAACGGCGCCATTCGGGATACACCATCCATTCTTCCATGCAGCGTGCGGGCACCATCAGCAGGTCGGCGTCCTCCTCCACCACGGCCATCACGCTGCTCGTGCGTTTGGAACCCGAACAGGTGAGCGACATGGCACAGGACTCGCCCGGCATGATGTGGTACAGGAAGCGCTCATGACCTTCCCCGTCCTGTGCGAGGATGCGCAAGCTGCCTTTCTCCACGATGGGGATATGGGTGATGGTATCGCCCGCCCGCATGAGCTCGGTGCCGGCGGGAAGGGACTTCCGCACGACCACGCTATCGAACTCACGTTGAAGCTTCGGATCCGTGAACATGCGCACAAAATAGCACTGTCCGTTCTAACGCTGCTCCGGGGTCGTGGAGGGATGGGGAAGCCGCGCCTTAGACGGATCGTAGTGAAAGAAGAAATTCGCCCAGATGATCTTGCTCAGCGCATAGAACAAAGGACCACCGATAACCATCACCAGCGAAATGGCAACGATCTGTGTAATGATACCGAGCTCGGGCAATAGAACGAGCATGGCTACCCACATGGATACACTTACGGCCACACCAATGGCATACGACACGTACATCGCACCTGTGTAGAAACCGATCTCCTTCTCGTATTTGGTCACACAAACGGAACAGCGTTCGTGCAGATCACCCACTTTGCTCAGGTTGTATGGGTGCGCCTGGAAGAACTCTCCTTCATGGCAGACCGGGCACTTCAGGTGGAGGACGCTGTAGAGTTTGGTTTCTTTCCATTGCATGGAGCAAATAGACGACCGGGCGATTCGTGGTTCGGTGACATTCCACACATTGTCACATAGTCGTATGACTATACATTTGCGCCGCAGAGAAAAAACCATGTCCATCATCACACTCGACGAACGCATCGGTGCGGAGAAGCTGAGCCGCGCAAGTGAGCTGCTGAAAGTGGCCGCACACCCGCAGCGATTGGCCATCTTGGACTTGCTGGGCACGAAGCGCCGCCTGTGCGTTTCGGACCTCACCGACCTGTTGGGTATCGAACAAGCCATCCTCAGCCAGCACCTTACGCTCATGCGGGACAAGGGTTTGCTCGGCGTGGAGAAAGAGGGCAAGTACAGCTTCTACTATCTGCTTCAACCTGGCTTCCTGAAGATCATCAAGGACTTGGAGAGCTGCTGCGAGCACCTGTGAACATGGAGATCCTCGGATACATAGGTGCGGTGCTCATGGGTCTATCACTCGGTCTCATCGGCGGGGGTGGCAGCATCCTCACCGTGCCTATCCTGGTATACCTGTTCAGTGTAGACGCGGTACTCGCAACGGCCTACTCCCTTTTCATCGTAGGCTTCACTAGTTTGATCGGTTCGTTCAGCCACATGCGCATGGGCAACATCCATTGGAAAACAGCCCTCGTGTTCGGTCTTCCGAGCATCCTTGCGGTTTTTCTTACGAGGGCGTACTTGGTACCAGCCCTCCCCGATCCGCTCTTCAACATTGGCGGTGCCGCGATCAGCAAGTCATTGGGCCTGCTCATCTTCTTCGCATTGCTGATGGTGGCCGCCGCCTACAGCATGATCAAGAAACAGAAAGAAGCGGATGATACGAACGCGGGCGAAGTGAAATTCAACTACCCCCTGATCCTGGTGGAAGGCGCTGTGGTTGGAACGATCACAGGACTTGTCGGGGCCGGTGGCGGCTTCCTCATCATCCCTGCGCTGGTGCTCCTGGCCAAGCTTCCGATGAAACAGGCAGTGGGAACTTCCTTGATCATCATCGCGGCGAAATCGCTCATCGGATTCACTGGCGACCTGAAAGGGAACGAAGTGATCGACTGGAACTTTCTCCTCGTCTTCTCGGCGATCGCCATTGTGGGCATCATCGTGGGCAGCATCTTGAGCAAACGCATACCGAACGAAAAACTGAAACCCGCCTTCGGCTGGTTCGTGCTGGTGATGGGCCTTTACATCATTGGTCGCGAGCTATCCTCCATGTCCTAAGTCACACCATTCCATGAACATCGAACAGATCTACACCGGCTGCCTGGCGCAAGGCGCTTACTACATCGAGAGCAACGGCGAGGCCGCGATCATCGATCCGCTGCGCGAAACGAGCCCCTATCTCGAGCGGGCGAAAGCGCGCAACGCGAAGATCAAGTACGTGCTGGAGACGCACTTCCACGCGGACTTCGTGAGCGGCCACCTCGATCTGAGCAAGAAGACAGGCGCGGCGATCGTCTATGGACCGAACGCGAACCCATCGTTCGATGCGCATATAGCGAAGGACGGTGAAGAACTGAAGCTCGGGAACGTAACGATCAAAGTGCTGCACACGCCCGGCCACACGATGGAAAGCACGTGCTACCTCTTGATCGATGAGAACGGAAAACCGCACAGCATTTACACGGGCGACACGCTCTTCATCGGCGATGTGGGGCGACCTGATCTGGCGCAAAAGATGGGGTCGATCACGCAAGATGACCTCGCGGGTTTCCTCTACGATTCACTGCACAACAAAGTGATGCCCTTGCCTGATGATGTGATCATATACCCCGCGCATGGTGCAGGGAGCGCATGTGGCAAGAACATGAGCAAGGAGACGTTCGACACACTGGGCAACCAGAAGAAGAACAACTACGCGCTGAAAGCTGCCACCAAGGAGCAATTCATCAAGGAGGTAACAGATGGTTTGCTGCCGCCGCCCGCGTACTTCCCACAGAATGTGGCCATGAACAAGGGCGTGATCGAGAGCGTGGATACCGTGAAGGAAAAGGCGCTTCGGCCCCTCAGCCCGGACCAGTTCGAACTGGTGGCCGAAACGGAAGGCGCCCTCGTGCTCGACACACGCAACGCAGAGGACTTCAAGGACGGATTCATCCCGCGCAGCATCAACATCGGCATCAAGGGCGACTTCGCGCCGTGGGTGGGCAGCATGATCCCCGATGTGAAGCATCCCCTGTTGATCGTGGCCGATGACGGCACGGAGGACGAAGTGGTGACCCGCCTCGCTCGCGTGGGTTACGACAAGGTGTTCGGGTTCCTGAAGGGCGGCATCGCCGCATGGAAGTCAAGCGGCAAGGAAGTGGACACCGTCGAGCGCATCGACGCGGAGGAGTTCGCGAAGCGCTTCCAAGCGGGCAAACTGCGCGTGGTGGACGTGCGCAAGGATGGTGAATACGCCGCCGAGCACGTGGACGGCGCATGGCATGCATCACTGCAGTTCATCAACCAGAACCTCGCTGCCTTCAGCAAGGAAGAGCCGAACTACGTACACTGCGCCGGCGGTTACCGCAGCATGATCGCCGCGAGCATGTTGAAAGCGCGCGGCTATCACAATCTCATCGAGGTGCGCGGCGGATTCAATGCGATCAAGAAGACGGATGTGAAGGTCACGGACTACGTCTGCCCTTCCACACTGAAGAAGTAAACTCACAACGCGAAAGCCCGGACTTCGCTAGTCCGGGTTTTCGCGGGACCCTACAAAGCAACCGACGGAGATCATGTTAGAAGCGATCAAACACCCTTGGCCTTGGTACGTGGCAGGCGCGCTCATCGGCCTAACAGTACCCTACTTGCTGCTCGTGGGCAACAAGACCTTCGGCATCAGCAGTTCGCTACGCCACCTCTGCGCGGCCTGCCTGCCAGCCAATATCAAGTTCTTCAAGTACGATTGGAAGAAGGAGGCGTGGAACCTCTTCTTCGTCGGCGGTATCGCACTCGGTGCCTTCATCGGCGCAACGCTGCTGGCGAACCCGGAACCCGTGCAGTTGGCGGAACAAACCGCAGTCTACCTCGCGGAGAAGGGGATCACGGACACTTCGTCGCTGATGCCAACGGAGATCTTCTCCTGGTCGAACCTGTTCACCCTGCGCGGTTTCATCTTCATCGTGCTCGGCGGTTTCATGGTGGGCTTCGGCACGCGCTACGCGGGAGGTTGCACCAGCGGTCACGCGATCATGGGTCTGAGCAGTTTGCAATGGCCCAGCCTGGTGGCCACCGTCATGTTCATGGTCGGCGGCATCGTCATGACCTGGTTCATCCTTCCCTTCCTCCTCACCCTCTGACATCCATGGAGAACACCTTCCAACACACGCCCACCGCGCAGGAACTCGCCGATCTGAAGGCCAGGGAGCTGGACGCGATCTGCGTGAACGAAAGCGAACTGAAGCACCCGTGGTGGTACAACCTGAAGTACAGCGCCTGGGGCATCCTATTTGGGATCGTGTTCGTGAAGGCAGAGATCATCAGCTGGTTCCGCATCCAGGAGATGTTCCGCTTCGAGAGCTTCCACATGTACGGCGTGATCGGCACCGCCGTGATGGTGGGCCTGATCAGCGTACTCATTCTCAAACGCACCAAGGCGAAGACGATCTACGGCGAGGAGATCCACATCCCGAACAAAGAGTTCAACAAGGGCCAGATCTATGGTGGACTGATGTTCGGCCTCGGCTGGGCGATCACCGGCGCTTGTCCGGGTCCGCTCTTCGCACAAGTGGGCGCGGGCTTCAGCGTGATCATCGTGACCTTCCTCAGCGCTGTGGCCGGCACATGGGTGTACGGTTTGATCCGCGAAAAATTGCCACACTGATCCATCATGTTCGTTCCTGTGATCGTCCTGAGCATGGCCATTGTCGTGCTGCTCTGGTGGCATGCCTTGGATGGAAGCATGCAGGCGCTCGCGGAAAGCAAAGGGCTTCCATTTGACCGGAAGGCGAACACGCGAACGCGCTGGATCATCTACGGCGTGTTGGCGGTGATCGTTGTGATCATATTCGTTCCGAGACGTGCGATGGAAACGCTGCAACTCGGAGCCAAAACCTCACCGTCCGGTGAAGCCCGATACACCACCGACAGTCTCTGGTTCGGGCCGGACACAGCATCCATTGAGAGCTTGGAAGCGAGCCTTGCGGAAAAAGTGCGTTACGGCCGCGAATTGATCAGGAACACGGCGAGCTACCTGGGGCCCGATGGCAGTGTTGCCCACCAGACCAACGGCATGAATTGCCAGAACTGCCACCTTGATGCAGGCATGCGCCCATGGGGAAACAACTATGGCGCAGTGTGGAGCACTTATCCGAAGTTCCGAGAACGAAGTGGCGCAACGGAAACCGTGGTGAAGCGCATTAATGACTGCTTTGAGCGCAGCCTGAACGGAACAGCGCTTGATAGCACAAGCCGCGAAATGCAAGCGCTCTTGGCATACATGGAATGGCTCGGTACCCGAATCGACAAGGGCAAGAAGCCAAGAGGTTCGGGCCTGGCGGAATTGCAATACATGAACCGCGCAGCTGATCCGGCAAATGGCGAAGCGATCTATTCAGCCAAGTGCGAAAGCTGTCATCAGAAGGATGGCACAGGCGTGAAAGCCGCGAACGGGCTCACGTATCAGTACCCACCGCTCTGGGGCGAGCACAGCTACAACATCGGGGCGGGGCTTTACCGCTTGAGCCGCTTCGCGGGCTATGTGAAGAACAACATGCCTCAAGGCGCGACATGGGAAAGTCCACTGCTGTCGGACGAAGAAGCTTGGGATGTTGCGGCCTATGTGAACTCGCAACAACGGCCTGACCGTGACCTGTCGAAGGATTGGCCCAACCCCGCGGGCAAGCCGGTGGACCATCCGTTCGGTCCATACGCGGACAGCCTGCCTGAGTCTCAACACAAGTTCGGGCCGTTCGGCCCGATCGCCGAAGCGAAATCCGCAGCCAAGAAGAAGAAACCATGAGTGATATCCTCCACCCGGAAGGTTGCCGCTGCGGCGCGCATGATGAAGAGAAGAACGGCGTCTCCCGTCGTCAGATGCTTCGCTCGCTCGGTGCCTTGGGCGCGGGCCTTACACTGGGCCCCACGTTGGCCATGGGCGCGCTGAACGATCGTCGCGATGAGCTGGTGAACAGCAACGCGGTGCTGCAGGGCAAGGCGCAGAAGTTCACCATCCTGCACACGAGCGACATCCATGCGCAACTGAACACGCACGACGAGTTCTTCCTGGAGAACGGCAAGCCTGTATACAAGAAGCGCGGCGGCTTCGGTGTGCTGAAGACGATGATCGACACGCTGCGGAACGAGGATCCCCAGAACACATTGGTGATCGACGGTGGCGATTGCTTCCAAGGTGGCGGTGTGGCGGCGATGAGCGAAGGTCGCGCACTGGTGCCCTTGATGAACCGCGTGGGCTATGACCTGATCCTGCCCGGCAACTGGGAGGTGATCTACGGCAAGGAGATGATGCTGAAAGACCTCGGAGGTTACCGCGCGGCCAAGATCTGCGCGAACATGTACCACGAGAAGTTGGCGGACTATTGCGGCGATACGAAGGACCCGAACGCTGAACTCGTTGGGGAGATGATCTTCCAGCCTTACTGGACCACGAACATCGGTGGCATCAAGATCGGCTTCATCGGCTACAACGACCCACTGACGCCGAAGCGCCAATCGCCCGCGTACAGTTGCGGTATCCGCTTCACCAAACCGGAGACCAACGTAGCGAAGTACATCCGCATCCTGCGTGATTACGAGCAGTGCACGATGGTGTTCCTGGTCACCCACATGGGTCTCGCACAACAAGTGGACCTCGCCAACAAGCCCGAGGTGGAAGGCGTGGACCTGATCTTGGGTGCTGATACCCACGAACGCGTGCGCACGCCCATCCAAGGCAAGTACAGCAAGGTGACCGAGCCGGGTGCCTTCGGATCATTCGTGGCGCGATTGGACGTGGTGGTGGAAGATGGAAAAGTGAAGGACAGCCACTACGAGCTGCTCGACGTGGACCCGGAGAAATACCCTGCGGATAAGGGCATGCTGCAACTCGTGGAAGAAGTGAGCGCACCCTACAAGGAAACGCTGAGCAAAGTGGTGGGCAGCACCAAGAACACGCTGGTGCGCTACTACGTGATCGAGAACCCGATGGACAACCTGATCACGGACGCCATCATGTGGAAGCTGAAGCCGGAGATCGCCATCAGCAATGGCTTCCGTTTCTGCCCACCGATCGTGGCCGACGGCAAGGCGCCTACGCCGATCACCAACGACCACATCTGGAGTATGATCCCCGTGGACAGCGAAGCCAAATTCGGCGATGCCACCGGTCAGCAGCTGTGGGACTGGCTGGAACAGGAACTGCACAACGTCTTCGCGAAGGACCCCGCCAAACGCTTCGGTGGTTGGGTGGTCCGCTTCAAGGGCATGACGGCCAATTTCACCATGCAGAACGAGAAGGGCAAGCGGGTGAATTGGATCAAGGTGGGCAAGAAGCCCATCGACCTTACACGCACCTACCTCATCGCTGCCTGCGAGCGTGAAGGCGACCCCAACGACACGCTGTGCCGGATGGAGAAGGTGGCGAACCCGCGTCGTGCGAACGCCACCATGCACAACATCCTGCGGGAGTACTTCGGCGCGTTCAGCCCCGTGGCTCCGAAGGTGGAAGGGCGGATCACGGCTACGGATGCGCCACAGACGCTGTTGAGCCAGTTGGAAGGCTACGATTACGAATTCCGTTGAGGTGGATACTCGTTCAGCCTGGAAACAGGACCTATGAAACCCTGATCCCTTCCCATCGCTCCTTCACCGCATCCACCGCGTAGTAAACCACGGGCACCAGGAACACGGTGAGCAGCATGGAACTGGTGAGGCCGCCGATGATGACCCAGGCCAGGCCGTTCTTCCACTCGCTGGCGGTACCAGAGGCCAGTGCGATGGGCAGCATGCCGAAGACCATCGCCACGGTGGTCATCAGGATCGGTCGCAGGCGTGTGCGGCCGGCTTCGATCAAGGCATCGCGGTAGTGCAACCCCTGTTCTTTCAGTTGGTTGGTGCGGTCCACGATCAGGATCGCGTTCTTGGCCACCAGGCCCAGCAGCATGATCAGGCCCAGCAGCGTGAACAGGCTGAGGGTGGAGAGCGTGAGGTTGAGCGCGAGGAAGGCGCCGATGACCGCGACCGGTATGGAGAAGAGCACCACGAGCGGGTAGAGGAAGCTATCGTACAACGCCACCATGATGAGGTAAACGAGGATGAACGAAATGAGCAGCGCACTGCCCAACGCGCCGAAGCTGTCGTTCTGCCGCTTGATGTCGCTGCCCCACACCATATTCACACCCGCAGGCAGTGGGTTGGCCTTGACATAGGCCACAACTTCATCGGCCACGGTACCTGAACCGCGGCCCAACGCATCGGCGGTGAGGGTCACCGCGTTCTGGCGGTCCATGCGCTCCACCAATGTGGGCGGATCGTGCCGCTCCACGCGGGCGAACTGGGCGAGCCGCACAGGAAGTCCGGCCGGGTTGATGAAGAGCAGTTGTTCCACATCGCGCGCTTCGCGCCGATCGAAGTCGTCCAAGCGGATGCGCACGGTGTGTTCGGTGCCTGCTTCGTACAGCAGCGCATCGTCGTTGCCCGCGAAGGCATTGCGCAGCGTGGCACCCACCACCAGGGTGTTCAGTCCGAGGCGTGCCATTTCATCGCGGTCCAGGAATACTTGCAGTTCGGGGCTTCCGGTCTCGATGCTCAAGCGCACGTTGTTGGCTCCGGGAATGCCGATGAGGGTGTCCTTCAATTCGCGTGCGGTGCGCATCACGATGGCAGGGTCCGCGCCGCTGAGGGTGATCTCCACGGGTGCGGTGCGCGGGATGAGGCCGATCGCGGCCATGGTGATATCGACGGACGGAAAGCTGTCCTGCAACACGCGGCGGATGCGCATCATGCACGCGTCGGAACTTTCGTTGCCCCGTTCGGCGCGCGGCACCAGTTGCACGGTGAGTTCGGTGCGGTGCTCGGCCCCCACGCCCATGCTGCCGATGCCGCTGCTGGCGCCGCCCACGTTGCTGAACACGGAGGCTACTTCAGGTTGTGCGAGCAGGAGAGTCTCCACTTTCCGCGAGCGCGAGTTGTTGGCGTGCAGCGCCGTGCTCTTGTCGTATTCCAAGCCCAGCCGGAACTTGCCCTGATCACCGGTGGCGATGAGCTCCTTGCCCATGATGCCCTGCTTGATCACAGCGCCCGTGCCCACGAAGAGCAGGAGCACGATACCGAGGAAGGCCAGCTTGTGCGCGAGCACCCAACCCAGTTTCCGAGCATACCAGTTGTTGAGCCCATCGAGGCCATGCTCGAAACGGATGAGCAAGCGGTTATAGAAATTGGTGGGCTGGAGTTCCTCCTTGCGGCCTAGTCGCGACGCCAACCATGGTGTAAGGGTGAAGCTGACGAAGAGGCTCATGAGGGTGGACACCACCACCACCACACTGAACTGCTTCAGCAGGTCGGCCACGAAAACCTGCACGAAGAGGATGGGCAGGAAAACCACCACATCCACCAGTGTTATGGACAAGGCGGAGAAACCGATCTCCGCACGGCCCTTGATCGCGGCGCTCTTTCTGTCCTCGCCCTTGTCCAGATAACGTTGGATGTTCTCCAGCACCACGATGGAATCGTCCACGAGGATGCCGATGATGAGCGACATGGCCAGCAGCGTCATCAGGTTCAGCGTGTAGCCGAAAAGCCCCATGGCCACGAACGCGCTGATCAGCGAAGCCGGAATGGCCACCAGGATGATGAGCGAGTTGCGCAGGCTGTGCAGGAAGAGCAACATGATGAGCGACACCAGCAGCACGGCCAGGCCGAGGTCCACGAGCACGCCGTTCACCGCTTCGATGGTGATATCGGTGCTATCGTCGGCGATGATGAACCGCGTGGCCGATGCTTGTTCCTCCTGTTCAATGCTGGCGAGTTCCGCGCGGATACCGGCGCTGACCTCCACCGCGTTCGCATCGCCTTGTTTCTTGATCAGCAGGCCGATGCCTTCTTCCCCATTGTACCGGCTCACCGAAGTGGCATCGGCGATGCCATCCACCACGGTTGCCACATCCTTCACGCGCACCACGGAGCCAGGAGCCGGAATAGCGACGACCACATTCTCGACCTCCCCAACGGTGGTGAGTTTGCCGGCGAGCTTCACGGTGAGCTGGGCGGCATCCGTACGCACGGCGCCCGCGGGCACCTCACGACCAGCGCGTACGATGGCGTCGGATACGAGTGCGAGCGGGATCCGGTACAAGAGCAGTTTCGCCTGGTCCACCTTCACCTGCACTTCGCGCTGTTCGCCACCGAGCAACGTGATCTCCGACACGCCCTTCAATTGTTGCAGACGCGGCAGCAGTTCATCCTGCATGCGCTGGTAGAACCGGGGCGCGGGCTCATCGCTCAAGGCGCTCACGCTCATGATGGGCAGGTCGTTCGGCGAGACTTTCGTCATCACCGGCGGCTGCAGACCGTCGGGCAGATCCTGGCGGATGTTGTCGATACGGCGTTGTGCATCCTGCATGGCCAGATCGAGGTTCGCGCCGTACTTGAAGTTGACGATGACGATGGACGCGTTGGCCAGTGATCGGCTGCTGATGAAGTCCACATGCTCCAGCGCACTGAGCGCATCCTCCACAGGCCGCGTAACGGCGTTGGCCACTTCATCGGGTGCGGCCCCGGGGTACATGGTGCGGATGGTGATCACCGGCTGGTTGAAGTCCGGCATGAGTTCCACACCCAGGTTGCGGTAGGCCACTACGCCGCCCAGCAGCAACACACCGAAGATGACGATGATGAGCGACGGCCGCTTGATGGCGATCTCGGTGATGGTCATGGTCTGTTGCTGTTCGAACTCATGATCACGGGTCAGCGGTATCGCACCGGCATGCCGTCCGCAAGGCTGATGAAGCCACTGGTCACCACGATGTCACCGGGCTTCAAGCCTTCGGCCACGGCCACCAAGCCACCGCTCGTGGATGTCGTTACGATCGTGCGCCGTTTGGCGATGCCGTCCTGCACCACATAGACCTCCGGTCGGAGCGTGGAACCGATCAGCGCATTGGCCGGGATCACCGCTCCGGGCAATTCCCCTTTGCGCGGCGCTTGCACCGAAGCCGACATGCCCGGTCTGATCGCATCATCGGTGGAGGAAGCAAGGGCGATGCGCACGGCGAAGTTGTGCGCGCCATCACCGCGATCGCCCACGCTGGATACCGTACCCACCAAACTCTTTGTGCCGCTTGCGGCGACCGTGAGCGCATCGCCGATCCGGAAGCGACCGCGATCGGATGCGGGTACCAGCAGCACCAGTTCCAACGCACGATGATCGGTGAGTTGCGCCACGGGCATGGACGGTGCGAGCACGGTGCCTACTTCCACCAGCAGTTGCACCACCTGCCCGCTGAACGGTGCCACAATGGTGCTGCGCCGCAGTTGTTCGTTCAGGTTATCACGTTGGATACGTGCGGCCTCCAAGGCCACGTCGGTCTTCTCCAGCTGCACGGCTTGTACCGCATCGGCCTTCGCCAGTATGGTATAGCGGGCATGGTCCTTTTCCAAGCCTCCCACTTGCACTTGCGCTGCTTCCAACTGCAGGCGCAACAGTTCGCCATCGAGGCGTGCGATCACCGCGCCGCGTTCCACCCATTCCCCTTCCTTCACGTCCAAGGCCACCACACGGCCCTGCACTTCCGCCATCACGCGGCCATCGTGCGTGGCTTCCACCGTGCCACTGTACCGGGTGCCTTCCCCAAGCAGAGCCTGACGCACGGTGTCAACACCCACATGCACGGGTGCGCTCTTGTCGTGGCGGTACACGCGCTCCTGCACGATGCGCTTGTTGGATGCGAGCTTCCATACCGTGAGCACGACCAAGGCGCCCAGCGCGATCCAGATCATCCAGCGTTTCATGGGCGTTGTGTGGGTAGCAGTGTTCCGGTGATGCGCGCCAATTCCAACTGGGCTTTGCGCAGGTCCACCAAGGCGTTGATGGTGTTCTGTTGTGCCTCCCAGAATGCCTGGTCGGCAAGTATGATGTCACTGAGCGAAGCCACACCTTGCCCGTGTTGGAGCAGTGTGCTGCGGCGGATGCGATCAGCCAGTTCCAATTGCGCTTCGCTGTCCGCGAGAGCACGGCGGGCCAGGGCTTCATCGCGCAGGGCGGTGCGGTGTTCCAAGGCGTCGCGTTCAAGTGCGGCATCGCGTTGCAGGGTGGCGTGTTCCAGCTCCAGTTCCTTGCCTTTGATCCGTTTCCCCAGCACTGTTCCTTGGAAGATGGGCACCTGTACCTGCGCACCGAAGTAGCCGATGGGATAGTAGTCGTACCGGTCCTCCGCACCGATGGGGCCGAAGCCGGTGGTGCCATACAGACCAGTGGCGTTCAAACTGGGAATGCGTGAGCGCTTCACCAATTGTAGTTCGGCCGCCTTCAAGCGCATGGCCTGTTCAGCGGTGCGCACGCCGGTGCCCAAACGCGCTGTTGGGGCCGTTGTGTTCACTACGGCCTCGGGTGCGGTGACCTCCAGCGGGGCATCCACGGGAACTCCGATCAGCATACGCAAGGCGTCCATGGCTTGCGCGTATTGCGAACGTGCACGTTCACGCTGCGTAAGGAGTTGGGCGCGTTGCAAGCGCAGCCTGTCCACATCGCTCGCACGTGCGAGCGCCTGATCGTGCAGCAGCTCCGTGTTGCGCACCAGGTCTTCGGCATTCACCACATTGCTGTCCAGGAACGCCAACCTCGCATTCATGATCTGCAGGTTGTAGTACACGTTGCTGACCTCCAGCACCACCGCTTCCCGTGTCTGTTCACCTTGCAGTCCGACGAGCCGATCGCCCTCCCTCGCCATCTGGATACCACCCCAGACCTGCGGATCGTACAGGGGCATTTGTGCTTGCAGGTTCGCGTTGATGTTCTGCGTGGTCCCGAATTGGATGGCGCGGTAGTCGCCTTCGGGTCCGCCGAAGAAGCTGGTGGGCAACAGTTGGTAAGGCAGATCGGTGTAGTGCCTGAACTCGGCCGCACCGCGCACTTTGGGGATCAGCCCGGCCTTTGCTTCGCCGATCCGCAGGGCGGCCATCTCTTCGTCCAATGCCGCCATGCGCACGCGTCGATCGTTCGCCAGTGCGGAATCCACGCACTGTTCAAGGGTCATGATCTGGGCGGATCCCTGCGCGGCCAGTAGGGTGACCAACAAGGACACCATGATGATCCGGAAGGCTGTGGAAGCGCGCCGCATGGTGATCACGGGCTACTGGAAGAAGGTCGTGTACGTTGCGAGGTGCGTGGCCATGGCCTCCCGATCGTCGGCTGCGTTCCCGTCGAATTCACGCAGCGCGTGGTGGATCGGGATCAGGAAGTTGTGCAGCTGGTTGTGCGCTTCGCCCTCCATGGTACACCGTTCGAAGATCAAGCCGAACTCTTCTTCCAGCGCGGCCTTCAGCGTATCCGCGTTCCCGCTCGCGGGATCGAACGCCTGAAGGATCGCCGACATGTTCGCGATGCCCGTGGTGGTCTCCGGGTTGGCTATCCAGCGGTTGCCCAAGCTGTCCAAGCGCACGGCGGGAACACCGCTTTCCGGAGCGTCGGTGGCCTGCGCGGCGGCGGATCCCTCATCCGTATGATCGCTATGTGCTGGTGCATTCGTGCCACAGCCCAAGGCAAGGAGCGTAAATCCGATGAGGGCTGTTGCAAGTAGTCCGGTTGTCTTCATGGTGTATGGTGTTGGTTCGGTGTGTGTGCGGTATTGCCCAGTCGCCCGGCAGCGAGGTAGAAGGCCCCGGTGAGGAGCGTTCGGAAAGCCAGTGCGCCGATGGTCTTCTGTTCGTAGATCCCGCCGCTGAAAACATGCCATGCGAAAACGATGGCGGCACCAACGAGCACCACCACGGTCGCGAGCAGCACCTTGGCAGGCCAGCGCCTTTGTGCGATCACGCCCCCGGCGGCCAGCACGTACAGGATACTGGCGATGAAGTTGGCCCACACCACCACGAGCACGTAGTTCCCTTCACGCGCCCGAACGCCGAACAGGTCGAAGATCACGGATGTGCTGAGGAACAGCGTGAGCGCACCGAAGAGCAGCAGCACGGCGGCGAACACGTAGCGGAGGATCGGGCCCTTCATCAGCTTGTTCTTATCTGGTCCGGATAAGCTCCACCACCACCTTCACCAGCGCACGGCCCTTCTTCGTCAGGTCGAACGAGCGGCCGCTCATGCGCCAGCGGAGCATGTGCAGCCGGAACGTGCCCATCGCGATCATAGTGAGCAATTCGGCGGGGAAGGCATCGGTGAACACGCCTTTCGCCTGGCCTTCCTTGATGGTGGCGAGCAGATGGCGCCGCTTCACCTCCATGAGGTCGGTAATGCCCTTATCGAGTGCGGGTGTCTGGTCCATTACGCCGCTGGCGAAAATGGCCATGAGGAAATGTGGATGCTTGGTGAAGAACTTGAAATGGCTGTCGAACATGGCCTCCACTCGTTCCGCTGGATCGCTCACGCGGGCTGTTACTTCCGTCAAACGTTCCTCCATGGAGTGAGCGAGGTAGTGCAGCATGGTGAGCAGGATCTCCTCCTTGCTCTTGAAGTGCCGGTACAAGGCAGGCTCGCTGAAGCCCATGCGCTCGGCGAGCCGCTTGGTGGTGAGCGCTGCGTAGCCGCTCTCGGTCATGAGCTGGCCAGCAGCCTCCATGATCTCCAGTTGGCGGGGCTTAATGTCCATGGTCGTTCTTGAGGTTGAGGAAGGAAATGCCCAGCCAGAACACCGAGGTGGTCATGGCGAGAGCTCCGATGAGGACGAAGACCGGTGGAGCGCCCAGATAGACTTCCGCCAGAATGCCCATCGGCATCAACAGGCCGGTGATCGCGAGCCAGGAGATGGCCGCGACGTGGCGCAACCGCTCGCGGAAATGCAGGAGCAGGTAACCCACCACCACGTTCAGGAAGGCGAACAAATTGCCATGCACATGCGCAAGGCGAGCCTCGAAATGCTTGCCGCTGGAATAGCTGTCCACCCATGCCTGCTTGTCCGGTGCGAAGTCACGCAGGTAGATCAGGAGGAAGCCGTAGAGCATGAATGCCCCCATGACCAGGAAGCCGATCGCGATGTTGTTCTTGCCGTGCATGGTGGCGGATGTTGGTTGACGGCACAAGGATAGTTAGTGTCCACTAACATAAACGTGACGAAAGTCACATGTGCTCATCGCGCGCCGTGCCAACGCCACCATGCACAATATCCTGCGGGAGTACTTCGCGCTACACTCACCTGTCGCTCCGAAAGTCGAAGGGCGCATCACCGCAACGGACGCACCGCGGACGCTCCTTTCTCAACTCGAAGGGTACGACTACGAGTTCCGATGAGTTGTGTGAGGGAGGTCACAGACCGCGGAGCTCTGTCACCAGACCTTTGCACCATGAAGAAACTCCTCCTCCTCTTCGCACTGCTGATCAGTAGCGTAGCGTTCGCCCAACAGACCGAGCGCCAGCATCGCATCGTCATGCAGCTCACCAGTGGCGATACGCTGGCACACAAGAACCTGATGAAGCAGTTCAAGAACATGAAGGAGGCCGCTCCCACCATGCAGCTTGAAGTGGTGTGCCATGGCCCGGGCATGGACATGCTGATGAACGACCGCAGCATCGTACAGGAGAAGATCAAGGAGTTCGCGGCCAAGGGCATCGTCTTCCTGGCCTGCGAGAACACGATCAGAGAGCGCAACCTCGACCGGTCGAAGGTGATCCCCGAAGCGGCTTACGTCCAGGCTGGGATCATCCACATCGTGGAGCGGCAGGAGGACGGCTGGAGCTACATCAAGGCGGGTTTCTGAGGCATGCCGGTCCTGTTGAAGAACCGATCGCTGAACGATCGGCGGGGCTTGGCCCTTGTCCTTTTGATCGTCTTCGCATTCCCGATCAGCGCGCAACAGAGTGAGCACGACATTCCCTCGAACGACAGTCTGCGTGGAGAAAGCACGCTCTATGACTTCATGAAGCAAGGCCAAGTGGAAGGTCGCTTCCGCCTATACAACATGATGACGATCAACGACGGGGCACCGACCGATCATCACGCCGTGGCTTTCGGAGGCGCCCTGGGCTTCACTTCGCAGCGTTGGAAAGGGCTCCGCTTCAAAGTGAGCGGTGGGTACACCTTCGATCTGGCCTCCAGTGAGCTTACACTCCCGGATCCGGTGACCGGTCAGCCGAGCCGCTACGAGATCGGGCTCTTCGATATAGCGGATCCGCGGAAAACGAACGACGTCGCCTACCTGCAGGAATTCCAGCTCGACTGGCTATCACCCAGCGAACGCAGCAACCTGGTGTTCGGCAAGCAGTCGCTGAATACGCCCTTCCTCAATGCACAGGACGGCAGGATGCACCCCAGCTTGTTCGAGGGTCTGTGGGCGAAGCAGCGCACGAAGAAAGGGACCGCTTTCGAAGGGGGCTGGATCTACCGGATCTCACCGCGAAGCACCAGCACGTGGTATGCGGTATCCGAGAGCATGGACATCAATCCGGTCGGCCGCGACATACACGGCAAGTCCTCCGCTTACGGCGACCACATCCAGAGCGCCGGCATATTCGCCGCCTCGGTGAAACAGGCGCTATGGCGCAAGGTGAGCGCAACCGCCTGGAACGTCTACACCGAGAATGTCTTCAACTCGGCCTTGCTACAATTGGATGCGGGAGGCCGGGAGGAGCGATGGAGCGCCTCGGCTATGGCCATTCGCCAGGATCCAGCCGCCCGAGGTGCGTGCGCCCACGACAGTATCGCATACATGCCGGCGACCGAGGCCTCTTGGGCGTTCAGCAGCCGCTTGCGCAATGTGCTCGGCAGGTTCCGTTGGCAGCTGAACTATACGCGCATCACCGCCCATGGCCGCTACCTGATGCCCCGCGAATGGGGCCGCGACCCGTTCTTCACCTTCCTGCCGCGCGAGCGAAACGAAGGTGCCGGTGATGTGCACGCCGCAACGCTGAACCTGATCTGGAAAGACATGAAAAGCGGTTGGCGCATCCAAGTGGATGGTGGTATCTACCGCATGCCCACGATCACCGATGCGCGTCTCAACAAGTACACCATGCCGTCCTACGCGCAGTTCGACATCAACGCCCAATACCAGTTCAAGGGCGGATGGAAAGGCCTCGCGATGCAAACACTCGTACTGGCCAAACTGCCCGTCGGTGATGAAGCGGTCACCGCGAAACAAGCGTTCAACAAGGTGGACATGCTGCATGCGGACCTCATCATCAACTACGTGTTCTGAGGGAGACGAGCTCTGTGATGTCCATCACCGACGGGGCAAGGCGATCGCCGGATCTTTGTACCGCAAAAGCAAAAACACGATAGACCATGTTCAAGACATTGTTCGGCATCGGCCCCAAAGTGGACCTCGGCCAGAAGATCAAGGAAGGAGCTACCATCGTTGACGTGCGCACAGCGGACGAGTTCCGAAGCGGCCATGTGAAGGGAGCGATCAACATCCCATTGGACCGCATCCAGGACCAGTTGAAGAAGCTCGACAAGAGCAAGCCGGTGATCACCTGTTGCCGCAGCGGGGCACGAAGTGGTATGGCCGCTGATGAATTGAAGCGTCACGGCTTCGAGGTTTACAACGGTGGGCCTTGGACCTCGGTGAACAACCTGAAGTGAAACACAGGACGAATGAGGGCCGCGCGATCCGCGCGGCTCTCGTCGTTCAACACCCCAAGCACCATGACCAACCCCATCCTAGTCCCGGTCCGCCTCTTCCCGCTCTTGCTGTTCGCCTGCACGGCCCCACAGCCGGATGGCAACAGCTTGGATGTGTCCGCATTCGCCTCACGCCTCGCGAAGAACGATGCACAACTTGTGGATGTGCGCACCGCCGCCGAATACGCCAGCGGGCACATTCCGGGCGCCTTGAACCTGGATCAGACGGGTGGGCAGCTGGAGGAACGCGCCACAGAGCTCGACAAGTCAACGCCGGTGCTTCTCTACTGTGCTTCAGGCCGAAGGAGCGCGGCCGCGCGTAAATACCTGATGGACCAGGGATTCCATGATGCCGTGGACCTCGCGGGCGGTATAGCCTCGTGGACAGCGGCCGGAAAGCCGATCGAGCGCTGATCCCTACGGACCCGAACCACGCACGAAGCCCCGACCTTCCCGGATCGTTCACCGGGATGGTCGGGGCTTCGCCTTCGATCTCTCTGATGGTCAGAGCAGCGTCGTCGGGCACACATAGGCCGTACGCGGCACGCTGGTCTGCTTGATCCCGCTGAAGCCGTTCTCCACATCCACGAAGTTCTCCCAGCCGCGCTGCTTCAGGATCGAAGCGGCGATCATGCTGCGATAGCCACCGGCGCAGTGCAGGATGAAAGGGGCGTCCTTCGGGAACTCCGCGAGGTGCTGGCTGATCGTGTTCAGTGGAACATTGATCGCATCCACGACGTGCTCGCTCTCGAACTCGCTCTTCTTGCGCACATCGAAAACGGTCGGCTTCTCGGGATAGCGCTGCGCGAATTCCGCCGCGCTGATCCGCTTCACCGTGTCCACTTCCTTGCCGGCGGCCTCCCATGCTGGAAAACCACCGTTCAGGAAACCGATCGCTTGATCGTATCCCACACGGCTCAAGCGGATGATGGTCTCCTCCTCCTTGCCCGGCTCCGTCACCAGGAGGATCGTCTGTTTGATGTCAGGCACGAGCTCCCCTACCCACATGGCGAAATTGCTGTCCAACCCGATGTTCACGCTGTTCGGGATAAAGCCTTTCGCGAACAGACCAGATGGGCGCGTGTCCAGCACCAGCGGACGCTCCTCATTGGCCACGACCTCGAAGTCGTTCACGCTCAACGCGCGCTTGCCACGCTCCATCACCGTGTCGAGAGATTCGTAGCCCTGTATGTTCATCAGCACGTTCTTCGGGAAATAGCCGGGAGGCGGCACCAGTCCGGTAAGCAGTGCCTTCTTGAACTCCTCCTTGGTGAGCTTCGGATCCAGCGCATAGTTCACCTGCTTCTGGTGGCCGAGCGTGTCGGTGGTTTCCTTGCTCATGTTCTTGCCGCACGCGCTGCCGGCACCGTGGTTCGGGTACACGATCAGGTCATCGCTCAAGGGCATGATCTTGTTGCGGAGCGAATCGAACAAGTGGCCAGCGAGCTTGTCCTCGGTGAGGTCCGCGATCACATGTTGCGCGAGATCCGGACGGCCGACATCGCCGATGAAGAGCGTATCACCCGTGATGATGCCGTGCTCCTTCCCGTTCTCGTCGATCACCAGGTAAGTGGTGCTCTCCATCGTATGTCCCGGCGTGTGGATCACTTTCACCTTGGCCTTGCCGATGGTGAACACCTCGCCATCGGTGGCCACATGCGCTTCGAAACCGGGCTTCGCTGTGGGACCATATACGATCCGTGCTCCCGTCTTCGCAGCGAGGTCCAAGTGCCCGCTCACGAAGTCGGCGTGGAAGTGCGTCTCGAAGACGTATTTGATCTTCGCCTTGTCCGCAGTAGCGCGATCGATGTAAGGCTGTACTTCACGCAGCGGATCGAAGATGGCGGCTTCTCCATTGCTCTCCAAGTAGTACGCCGCATGGGCGATGCACCCGGTATAGATCTGTTTGATGGTCATGGTCGTTGGTTTTGATCGTTGCCTCCGATCGCGATCCGCCTTCTTTGGGAACCGGGATCATTGACGGACACAAAAGTCCACCGCTCCTGTTGCCCGGATGGTGATGTTCGTCACCTGCACCACGCTTGTGGCACAATTGTCACGGATCGTCGGGGAACAGTGAAGGCCCCCGAAGGAGCCTCCACTATGATGGGAACGGCTACACCACCTAAGCCGTTTCCAATTGCTTTTTAGCGAGGTAGAAATCAATGAGCTCGATACCTTTCTCCTGCAGGCGCGAATCCAGATCCTTCAGCGTCTTGGGGGGAGGAACGATCACCTTTTCGCCCTTCTTCCAATTGAGCGGCATGGCGCAACTGTTGGTGTCGACCGTCTGCATCGCTTCGAGCACGCGCTTGATCTCGTCCATGTTCCGCCCCACGTTCAGCGGGTAGTACATGATGAGGCGGATGATGCCCTTGGGATCGATGAAGAACACGGCCCTCACCGCAGCCGTGCTGCTCGCGTTGTCGTGCAGCATGCCATAGAGGCGCGCAACCTTCATGTCGATGTCCGCGATGATCGGGAAGTCCATGTAGACCCCGGTCTTCTCGCGCACTGCCTGCACCCAGGCGATGTGGCTGTGTATGCTGTCGATGCTCTCCCCGATGAGTTTCGTATTCCGCTCAGCGAACCACTTCTTCTCTTGTGCGAAGCCGGAAAGTTCCGTTGTGCAGACGGGGGTGAAATCCGCCGGGTGGGAGAAGAGGATCGCCCAACTGTCCTTGATGTACTCGCTGAACTTCAGCGGTCCGATGGTGGTGAGTGCATCGAAATCGGGAGCTTGGTCGCCGATCCGCGGCATGTTGGTTGTTGTTTCCATAGTGCAAAGTGACGAAGGAAGATCAACTCCGATCGTGACCTTCATCACCCTTGCGCCCTTCCGCGCAGAATAAAGTTCCAGTACAATCGGGGCAATACTTCACGCTTCAATTGGTACATGCTCCAGCGCTCCTTGCTCTGGTCAAATGGAAAGGTCTCTTGGGGATTGTTGTCGTAATCGAATTCCGCGAGCACAAGCTTGCCATAGCCGGTGATGATCGGACATGATGTGTACCCGTTGTAGTCAGCGGGCAGGGGCTTATTGGCCATGGCGGCCAGCATATTCGCGACCACAGTGGGCGTCTGCTTTCGGATCGCCGCACCGGTCTTGGACGTTGGCAATCCGGCTGCATCACCGATGCTCCAGATGTTGGCGTATTTCATATGGCGCAGGGTGTGCTTGTCCACATCTACCCAGCCTGCGCTGTTCGCCAAGGGGCTCTGCTTGATGAAGTCGGGAGCGCTCTGTGGCGGAGTGACGTGGATCATGTCATATTCCACCCATTGCACCACGTTCTTGTTCTTCTCACCGAAGCCAACGAAACGCGCGCGTTTGTTCGGCCCATCGATCTCCTCGAGCTTCCAGAAGAAGTTGAGCTTGATGCCACCTCGTTCCACCACCTTCAACAGGGTTTTCTCATATCGCGGAACAGCGAACAACCTGGTACCCCCGCTCCAGTATTGGATGTCCATTTGGTCGAGCACACCTTGCCTGCGCCAGTGGTCGGCAGCGAGATACATGATCTTGTGCGGCGCACCACCACATTTCACGATCGTATGGGGGCTGTGGAAGATCGCCCTACCCTTCCTCAGCCCCTTGATGCACTCCCATGTGTATGGGGCATGGATGAAGCTGTAGTTCGAGCACACTCCGTTGGTTCCGAGCGCTTCAGGCAGGCCCTTCACCGCAGCCCAGTCCAACTGGATACCGGGGCATACGAGCAACTGATCGTAACCGATGCGTTCACCGCTACCGATCGTCACTTCATTCGATTCCGGTTGAAAGCTCACGACCCTGTCCTTGATCCGATCGGCACCCTTTGGAATGAAGTCGTCCTCGTTGCGTTCGGTATCCGTTATGTTGAAGGCTCCACCTCCCACCAAGGTCCACGCCGGTTGGTAGTAATGCTTATCCGAAGGCTCTATGATGGCAACTGAAAGCTTACTGTTCTTCAAGAGCAGGAGTGCGGCTGCCGAAAGCCCGGCATTTCCGCCTCCAATGACAACTACCTGATAGTGTTTGCTCATGAATTGATTTGTGTTAGTCCCTCAAAGGAGAGCAACAACCTTTACCTGAAAGGTGATGATCATCACAAGCGGTTTGAATTGCTCATCGGAAATTCGCACATCGATCGAACACACATGCAGTTCAAACGGCTTTTTCTTTTCCTTTTCCCGCTCGCTCTGGTAGTATCCGCTCAGGATGTCGGTGACCGTGATCTGGCGCTGCGCGAAGTACAGATCGACAACATGCCGGGCCTTCAATCCTTCGCATGGGGCCAAGAGGCAGGGCAATGGTTCTTGGTCGGTGGTCGAACGGATGGCCTGCACCGCAGGCAGCCATTCGCCGCATTCCTGGCTTCGGACAACAATACCATGGCGTACGTGATCGACCCTGTTACCCAGCAGGTGTGGTCCGCTTCCATTTCAACGCTTCCGCAAGCGCTGTTCGAACAGTTGCAGAGCACCAACATGGAATTCGTACAGCGCGGAGAGACGCTGTATGTGATCGGTGGCTATGGCTACTCGCCAACTGCCTCGGACCACATCACCTATCCCAACCTCACCGCCATCGACCTACCCGGTGCAATGGACGCCATCCGCAATGGAGAGACCATCGCTCCGTTCTTCAGACAGATCATCGACCCGCGCATGGAAGTGACCGGTGGCCAGTTGGGGCGCATCGCCGATCACTTCTTTTTGGTGGGCGGGCAACGCTTTATCGGGCGATACAACCCGATGGGTCCTGACTTCGGACCAGGCTTCGTGCAGGAATACACCAACGCGATACGGAAATTCCGCATCGACGACGACGGCACGAACATGACCATTGCAGACTACACCGAAGTGGTTGATACAATGGAATTGCACCGCCGCGATTACAACATGGTGCCGCAGGTCTTCCCGGATGGCAGTAAAGGATATACTGTATTCTCGGGAGTCTTCCAGTACGCAGCTGATGTTCCCTGGCTCAATACAGTGGACATCAACGGATCCGGATGGAACGTGGTGCCCGTTTTCGAGCAATTGTTGAACCAATACCACACGGCCCATGCGGCGTTCTGGGACAGCACCGCGAACACGATGGCTACGGTCTTCTTCGGTGGCATTGGTCGCTTCTACTTCGATGGCAACACGCTGATGGACGATCCGAACGTTCCCTTCGTCAACACCATCAGCAAGGTTTCCAGGGATGCGAGCGGGCAACTGGCGGAAGCCGCGATCAGCAATATGCCAGGCCTGCTGGGAGCGAGTGGTGAATTCATTCCCGAGTCAGGCTTGTCGATAACGGAAGACGGTATCATCCGCACGGACCTGCTCATCGGAGATAGCGTACTCATCGGCCACATTATAGGCGGCATCGAAAGCACTGCAGCCAACATCTTCTTCACGAACACGGGCACCCAGAGCGATGCTGTTGCGCGTGTCTTCGAAGTATGGCTTGTGAGGCTCCCACAGGGCATTCGTACGATCGGGGCGGGCCCGGAACTCGAGCTGGAGATCCAGCATGAAATGGGACAGGCGTTCGTGACCGCGATCATTCGCACAGGCAAGTCCACCAAAATGCGTATGCAATTGCTCGATACCATGGGCCGCCTGGTGCGCACGGTATTCGAAGGCACGATGGTGCAAGGCCGGCAGGAATTGTCCATCACCGTTGCTGACCTGGCCAGTGGCGCTTACACACTGGTACTTACTGCCGGAGAGCAGCAACGCACTGTGCAGTTCCTGCGCTGACGACCAGGTGCTTTTCGCATCACTCGCCTTCCGCCACGATACCTTCAACGAACCCGATCGCCAGCAAAGTGCGCAATTCGCCCACTCCAGAAATAACCGCGTACGGTTTGCCAAGCTGATCGAGCAATTCTTCATATCGCTCGAACAATCGCTCCCGATCATCCGGATTCTCGCGCAAGGGATCCGGCTCCCAAGGAAGATCGGGTTTGCACAAGAGCCACAGGTCATATTGCCGTCTTTCCGAATGCTGCATGATCCACGGATGGCAGCGACCGTACTTCTCCTCGCTCCAAATTCGGATAGTCAGAAGATCGGTATCGCAGATCAGTAGGGCGGGCAACTCACGTGCTACCAATTCCTCCGAGGCCATCTGGCCCTGAGCGATACTGAGGAGATCCTTTTCCGAATATTCCGGGCCACGCTTCTCGAGAAACGTACGACTGAACTCCGGAACCAGAGAAGCATGGAAATGCGAAGCCAATGCCGTGGCCAGCGTTGTCTTGCCGCAACTCTCGGGACCAACTATCGCGACGGTGATCATCAGGCGAAAAGTAACTTTCCGTCACATTGCAGGCAGCGTGTTCCGCAGGTCAACGTGTCTGTATCATCGAAAGTCTTGGAACAATGCACACACCCCATCGCGCATCAAGCCAAGGAGAACGGGACTTATGAACGAACAACTACGTGGAACCATGGAACGGATACTACTCAGCACAACAACGATCGGACTCGCGCTTCTGTCACAAGCACAACTCTCACCCCTCGCCGATGCGCCATTGTACCAGCATCTGTTGGAAGTGAACAAGGAATGGCGAACGATGGATCCCACACCTGATGGCGGCGAGCGGATCGTACACTTTGCCAATGAAGCGGATCGTATCGCCACGCACTTGCATATGGTGCGGAACGAACTTTCCACAAGACCGCAACAAGGAACTGTGAAGTCGACACGGATCCAGCGAACAGAACTTCTCCGAAAGCTCGGTTCATACGCCGATCGAGGACTGTTCCCACAGAACAACGTCCTTCCAAAACGCAACCCGATCTTCATCGATCAAGTTGGTACCGCCTGTGCTGTTGGGCAGCTGATCATCGAGAGCGGTGATCGCCAACTCGCCGAGCGCATTGCGCGTGAAATGAACTTCGCTTATGTCCACGACATGCATCGCGACGATGTGAACGAATGGGCAAGCACGCATGGCTTCACAGAAAACGAACTGGCCTGGATACAACCCGGATACCCACCGAACGTTCCATGGGCAGCCATGGGCGGCGGCACCAATGGAGAGGTGAAAGAACTGCTGCGGCTTTCCAATGGCGACATGCTCGTGGCTGGCGCATTCACACAAGCTGGGAATACGAATGCGAACTTCGTGGCTCGCTACAACGGCACAACATACACAGCGATGCCGGGGTTCCCGGAAGGGGAGATCCGCACCGCTATCGAATTCAACGGTGTCATTCATGTGGGTGGCACCTTCAGCAATGGTGTTACGGATCTGGCGAAATGGAACGGATCCAGCTGGACCGTAGAAGCCGTGTTCTCAAGCAAATACGCGGAGATCTACGATCTGCATATCAAGGACGAAGTGCTCTACGCAGCAGGCGCATCATCAGGCTTCGCTGGCGTTTCCTATCAAGTGCAGCGCCTTTCCAACGGAACGTGGGACTACGTTGGACAATCGTTGAACGGGATCATTCGCACGCTGGAGACTTTCGATGGTCAACTCGTTTGCGGTGGTGATTTCACGGCGAACATGTTCTCGCAGGACAGCACGATCCTGCATACCGCGACATTGAACAACGGCATATGGCAACAGTTGGGAGATGGCTTGAACGGCCGTGTATATGACATGCTGATCTACCAAAGCCAACTCTATGCGGGAGGCGATTGTGTGGCCGAGGTCAACGTGTTCTTCGGAATGGCACGCATCGCAATAGAGTCACTGCAATGGGAACAGCTGATGCCGAACATCGCGTACTACATCTTTTCACCTCTTGATGGATTGACGCACATCAATAGTTTGCTCGAGCGGGAGGGCCTGATCTACTTCGGTGGCGATTTCGATATTGCTTCAGGGCTGGATGTTGGACGTTGCGTTGGCGTATTCAACGGCACAGCGGACAACGTGACCGTAATGGCCGATCTCAACGGGCCGGTGAACGATCTCGACCTGCTCGGCTCGTCCCAATTGACGGCGGGTGGTGCGTTCACAGAGAACACAGGGCAGGCCACTCCGTATGTGATCACCACTGATCTCGCAACCGGCATGGATGTTCAGGAAACGAACCGATCGGAGATCAGCATTTGGCCGAATCCAGCAACGGATCACATCACGATAACGAGCGCCGTGGAGCAGAACACGCCGATCACCGTACGCGACGCAGCAGGTCGTACCGTCATGACCATGTCCCTTCGATCAGCGGGCAATTCGATCGACGTGCGAGAACTGTCCAAGGGGGCTTATTCCGTAAGCATCAACGACGGCAACATCGTCAGAAACACAACGTTCATCAAGAACTGAAAACACTACGCATGTGGTCGGTCAGCGGCCACGTGAAGCGCCCTGCTCCATCGCCACCAACCTACAGCGCTCAGAACGACGTAGGCGGCGAAGAGCAGGGCGTATGCGTTCATGGGTGGATCAGCGGTTGCGAACATGGTGATCGCCACGCCGTCCACGATGCACCAATAGAGCCAGTTCTCGATCATCTTCTTCGCCATCATCCACGTAGCGAGCGCACTGAACACACCCACCCAGGCATCCATTCGCGGGCTCTCGCTCCACTGGAAGTGTTCGAAAACCCACGCCAATAAGGCCGTACAGAGTAGGGCCACCACCAAGGCGACAACGTGGAACAAGAGCGGCTTGCGTGTAACCGGGATCGCGGAATCATCACGGCCCCAGCTGAACCAACCATAAAAACCCATCACCACATAGAACGCGTTGAGCACCACTTGGCCCAGGTAATTGCGGTGGTAGAAATACACCACGAACATCACCGAGGAGATCACAGCGAACACCCAACCGATCCGCTTCTCGAACGCAGCCAGGAACGTATACGCCGCACCGAGCACGGCGCTGCTCCATTCCAAAGCGGTCCAAGCGTTCTCGTTCACGGGTTGAATACTGGAAGGTTCGAGCGTTGATGCGTCGGAGAGTTGCTCAACCCTTCAAAGCGTGGGTTTCAATTCACGGTGTACCGCAATTGCACGGCTGCGAGAAAAAGATCTGTGTGCGCGGGAAGAGCTCGGTGATCCGCTCCATCTCCGACTGATCGAACTGGATAACGCGCAGGTCCATGAATTTCAGTGCGGCCATGCCGTTCACTTCATCCGGAAAGTCCTCGAGTTCATTGCTCCACAGGTCCAACGAGGTCAACTCCTTCAGGCCACCCATGCAGGCGATCAACCCGGTGATCTCGTTCTGGTGGAAGTCGAGACGCTTCAGGTGTTTCCACTTGCACACCACTTCGGGCATCGCTTTGAACTTGTTGTTCGGCGCGTGGAACTCCTGCATGTATTTCAGATCACCCATCCATGCGGGCAATTCCTTCAGTTTGTTCTTGCCGATGTCCAACGCGTTCAGGTTCCTGAAATGCCGGATCTCTTCCGGCAGGACCTTGTACTTCTTCTTCGTCAACTGCAACCGGTAGACCTTGTCTGGTTCCTTCATCGCGGACTCGATGCTGTAATACTCCTTGGTGGAATCCAGCGCGGCTTGGGACAGCAACTGCGCACGCGCGTTCAGCCCGAAGAAAGAAACCAAGGCAAGCACCAAGATGCGCATGAGAATGATCATGATAGAAGGCGCAGTGCGTGCTCGCGGTCTTTGTGCAGTTGTGTCTTCAACGCATCAAGACCATCGAAACGTACCTCATCGCGCAACCGATGACGCACGCGAACGGTGATCGGTTCGCCGTAGATATCCCGATCGAAGTCGAAGAGGTGCACTTCCAACGATCGCTCACCCGAACCTTCGATGGTGGGCCGCACCCCAACGTTCATCATGCCTTTCAGGAGGCCACCTTCTTTCAATGTGGCGTTCACTGCGTACACGCCGTCCGCTGGGATCAATTTGAAATGGTCCACCGCGCCCACGTTGGCCGTGGGAAAACCGATCGTGCGCCCACGTTGGTCACCTTTCACCACCACCCCACCGATCGAATAGGAATAGCCGAGCAGATCATTGGCCAGATGAACATCGCCCTTCAGCAAGGCCTCGCGCACCTTGGTACTGCTCACCTTCACGTGGTCGATCTCCTGCGCCGGTATCTCCTCCACATGGAACGAGTATGCGTCGCTCAATTGGCGCAACAGGTTGATGTCGCCTTCGCGGTTGCGGCCGAAGCGGTGATCATAACCGATCACCATGGCGTGTATGCGGATCGCATCCACCAGCACATCGCGCACAAAATCCAACGCATGCAAACGACTGAACGTTCGGCTGAAGGGAATGACCAACAAGTGATCCAGTCCTGCTGCCTCCAACAGTTCAACCTTCTCCCGCTGCGTGCTCAGCAGTTTCAGATCATTGTCATTGGGAAAAAGCACCATCCGCGGATGCGGATAAAAGGTGAAGAGCACGCTATGTCCTTCTTCTTTGCGGGCGGTTTCCTTCAGCCGGTGAAGGATGGTCTGGTGACCCAGGTGAACGCCATCGAACGTACCGGTGGTGAGCACGGGGCGCTCCACGTTCACGAAAGTGGAAAGATCGGTGTGGACCTGCATGCGTTCGCCGCCAAAGATGCTGCGATCTTGGCCCAAGGCTTCAAGCTGCCGGCCACAAGCCACAAGCTTTGTTGTACAAGTCGCTCGTTCTGCAAGGTGCAAGGGTTGGCGATCGCAACCGCGCCTGCGTGGACCTGCCATTGGATCGGCATGCAGCCCGAGGCTTATGGCTTGAAGCCTGTGGCGCATGGCTTGAGCCCGCATTTATCCACAGAGTTTCCAGATATGATGGAAGCACCTACTTTCGCGCCCGCAAATCCGGGGAGCACCCTCCCCATCATCATAAAACATGGCCAAGCACATCGGAAAAGTCGTCCAAGTGATCGGACCCGTTGTTGACGTAAGATTCGAAGGCGGAGCAGACCTGCCGAACATCTACGATGCACTGCACATCACCCGTGCGGATGGCAGCATCCTGATCCTGGAAACCCAACAACTCACCGGTGAGGACACCGTGCGCGCTGTAAGTATGGACAGCACGGACGGCCTGGCTCGCGGCACTGAAGTGGAAGGCATGGGCCAACCCATCAGCATGCCTGTGGGCGATGGTGTGAAAGGTCGCCTCTTCAACGTGGTGGGTGCGCCCATCGACGGTATGAAGCCTGTGGAAAGCACCAAGCGTTATCCCATCCACCGCGCGAGCCCGAAATTCGAAGAGCTGACAACCAGTGCGGAGATCCTCTTCACAGGTATCAAGGTGATCGACCTGATCGAGCCTTACGCCAAGGGCGGAAAGATCGGTCTGTTCGGTGGTGCAGGTGTTGGAAAGACCGTACTGATCCAGGAATTGATCAACAACATCGCCAAAGGCTACAGCGGCTACAGCGTGTTCGCCGGCGTAGGTGAGCGCACCCGCGAAGGGAACGACCTGCTCCGTGAAATGATCGGTGCGGGCATCGTGAAATACGGCGAGGAGTTCGGCAAGAGCATGAAGAGCGGTGGTTGGGACCTGAGCAAGGTGAACTACAAAGAGCTCGAGACAAGCCAGGCCACCTTCGTGTTCGGCCAAATGAACGAGCCTCCTGGAGCGCGTGCCCGTGTGGCCCTCAGCGGTCTTACCCTGGCGGAATATTTCCGTGATGGGGATGAGCAGAGCGGTGGTCGTGATATCCTCTTCTTCGTAGACAACATCTTCCGTTTCACACAGGCAGGTTCCGAAGTATCGGCGTTGCTGGGTCGTATGCCGAGCGCCGTGGGTTACCAGCCTACGCTCGCCACCGAAATGGGCGCGATGCAGGAGCGGATCACCTCCACCAAGCGTGGTTCCATCACATCCGTTCAGGCGGTGTATGTACCTGCCGATGACCTGACGGATCCAGCGCCGGCCACCACGTTCGCCCACTTGGACGCGACAACGGTGTTGAGCCGCAAGATCGCCGAGCTCGGTATCTATCCTTCGGTGGATCCGCTCGATAGCACCAGCCGGATCCTTACACCCGCCATCGTGGGTGACGTGCACTACAACTGCGCACAGCGCGTGAAAGCGTTGCTGCAGCGTTACAAGGAATTGCAGGACATCATCGCGATCCTGGGTATGGACGAGTTGAGCGAAGAGGACAAGTTGAGCGTGTTGCGCGCCCGCAAAGTGCAGCGCTTCTTGAGCCAGCCCTTCTTCGTGGCCGAGCAGTTCACCGGTTTGCCCGGTGTGATGGTGCCGATCGAAGAGACGATCAAAGGCTTCAACATGATCATGGACGGTGCCTTGGACGAAATGCCGGAGTCGGCGTTCAACCTGAAAGGCAACATCGAAGACGTGTTCACCGCAGGCAAGAAGATCCTGGCCGAAACAGCGAACGCATAACCAGGTCTCAAAAGCGAACCGCCCTTGCCGCACGAGCATTCGTCCGAGGTCCGAGGTCCTAAGCCTGAGGATCCTCAGGCTTAGGACCTCGGACTTGAGACAGTCATAAATTCCACCAATGCGTCTAGAGATCATCACCCCCGACAAGTCGCTCTTCAAGGGCGAAGCCAAATTGGTTTCTGTACCCGGTGTGGACGGCAGCATGGGCTTTCTGGACAACCACGCGCCACTGATCACAGTGCTGAAGGCCGGCGACATCAAAGTCACCATGGCCGACGGCAAAGTGGAAAATTTCGCAGTGAAAGGCGGCGTTGTGGAAGTGATGAAGAACACCGTACTGGTTCTCGCCGAGTGACGAAATGATGGATCGCTCTTCCAAAGAGCAGCACCCAACCCTACGATGGTCTTGATGACGGAGTAAAACTCAGCCAATTGGGATCAACGGCGACGGCCTCCGCAAGGAGGCCGTTCGTGTTTCAGGACCGCGGTAAAGCAAGTGATCCGTATTCTCTAACTTGGTTGCCCTTTCCGCAAGAACGACCATTACCGACACAGCCTCAATGCGCTTCTGGCAAAGCAGATGCACCGCTCCTTCTTCTTCCCCTCGCTGGTCGTTTTCGCAAGTGCCTTAGCAAGCATCTTGTCCGGGCGGGTGGTGTGCGCCCAATTCACCGCGGGTCGGTTGGCTGTTCTGGAAGTACCGTACACCCCGGTAGGTGGTGGTGGCTTCACAGTACCAACAAATGGTACTGGAATGGTGATACGCGAATTCACCACTGCGGGCGTCCCAGGTTTCTCCGTGACCATACCCAACTCCGGTGCGAACATGCTGGTGCAACACTACAATGCCCAAGGCAGCGCATTGAACCGCACACCCACTGGCGACCGCTTGGTATTTACTGGATATGCAGGCACCAGCGCACCCGGAACCAGTGTGTCACAATCAACTTCAGCCGCCGTGCCTCGGGGTATTGGAACCGTGGATGCCACGGGCAACTTCTCCAGGCCCTCTACCACAAGCACCTTCTTCAGCGGATCACTGGTACTGAACGCCACCACGGATGGGGTGAACTACTGGGCAGGCGGCGGCAACAGCGGCGTGTGCTACCTCGGACCTGGTGCGCCGGTCGTAATAAACGCCACATCCAGCGCAACAACGGAATTGCACTACGTGGGCGGCAACTTGGTACAGGGCGGGTTGACCGTGAATCGTGTGGGAAGCGGATCGCCGGTTGCGCCAGCGGGGCTAACCCTGCTCAGCGGTCTTTCATCGGGATACGGATTACAGTTCAACCCAGCTGGAGATGTGTGTTATACAGCTACAACTGCGCAGCTCAAGAAATGGGTACTCTCTGGCGGAACGTGGACCAACGTGTACACCTTCTCAGCTCCCACGTTCCTGCAGCGATTGGTGGTGGATTGGTCCGCACCGCAACCCATCATATATGGTGTGGTGAACGGCTTGAGCGTTTCCGAAATTCGCAAATGGGTGGATACGGGTTCGCCCACCACAAGCACCTTGTTGGCCAGTACGAACGCAGCTGCGTGGTACGGCATCACCTTCACCCCGGGTACCGGTTGTGTGGAAGGCAGTCCATGTAATGATGGAAACGCGAACACCATCAACGACATCATTCGTGGCGATTGCCAGTGTGCGGGTACGGCTCTGTCGTTATCTGCGAAAGTCTTTCTCGAAGGTCCTTACAACACGGGTACGGGCCTCATGAACGATGGGCTGCGCACGCTGGCCGACTTTCCACTCACAGAACCTTATACGGCACTTGGCATGAATCCAACCGGGGGGGCAGCCACCATTACCCCGAGTGTGCTCGCCACCAGCGGCAACAACGCCATTGTTGATTGGGTGCTGGTGGAACTTCGCGATGCGGCCATTCCAACCACCGTTCTACTGCGCACACCAGCGCTCGTGCAGCGCGATGGCGACATTGTAGCGCTCAACGGCACAAGTACGTTGCAGCTGCCCGCGGTGAACGGAAGCTACCGGGTTGCTGTGCGGCATCGCAACCACTTGGGTGCAATGACGAATGCGGCGCTTGTACTTTCAAATTCAACGATCGCCGTCGACTTCACGAGCGCTACCACTGTTACCTGGGGGTCGAACGCACGCAAGGATATCGCTGGCGTGCAGCTGCTCTGGTGCGGAGAGGTTTTCAGGAACGCGCGGCTCACCTATGTGGGCGACAACAATGACCGCGATCCGATACTGGCGATACTCGGCAGTGTGAATCCCAATGCCACGATCATTGGATACCGCGTGCATGACGTGAACATGGATGGCATCACTTCTTACACCGGCCTCAACAACGACCGCGATCCCATTCTCGTGAACGTGGGTAGCACCACGCCCAACAGCGTGCGCACAGAGCAGCTCCCCTGAAGAGGTTGAACGCGGGATTCCGGCCCCGGAGCCGCATCCGGGGCCGGAATGACAGAACTCACGGAAGCAGCTATCTGCGGGCTCTGCCCGCAGATAGCTG
>JADKGB010000006.1 GCA_016717225.1 Flavobacteriales bacterium
TTAAAAACGACAGACCGAATGATATTACTCATAGACCTTGATGGAACATTAACGGACACGGCACACGAAAAATTCAAACCGTTTAAAGACGGACTTGAAGAAACTGACCTTTCCAAAATTCCGCTAATTCCTGGAGCAAAAGAGTTCATAAACAAACTTCAATCAGACGGTCACAAACCTGTTATCATTTCAGACAGCCACCCAAAATATGTAAACAAAATCGCCAACGACATTTTCAAAATCCCTGCATTGAGTTTAGCGGACAAACCCAATCCGACCAAAACAGCAAATTATTTACAGACAGCTTTGAACGGTGAAGCGACCAAAGAATATACAATTGTAATTGGCGACACTTGGCTTGACATCGAAATGGGCAGAGCCTTAAATTTTCCGACCATTCTTACAAATTTTTACACAGCATCAAGCGAAGAAAATAGAGACGGAATTGGTCAAGACTGGAAACATTTAAAAAGTGGGGCAACATATTTTGTAAACAATTTTGACGAAATACACGATATTCTGCTTAACCCTTTACAAAATCTATTAGCCGTAGAAGGTATTTTTCAAAACAACGACACGACTAAAGCAGTTCGTTTCAAAACAACAAAGTATCCTGAAAGATTTATTGCTTACAGAACACTTGGAAGACAACAAGCTGGAGAATGTGACAAGTTTGCGGTTGCAGACAAATACTTTGAATTTCAAAGAGCCGACCGAACTCAAGAAACATTGCAAAACAGGAAAAGCAACATCCAACTTCTGTCTTTCGTTCAGCAAAGTATGCCAAATGTAACTTGGGACTTTTTTCTTTTGTATCAGATAAAAAACAACTCAACCACCAAACAAACTATCCGAGTTATTTGATTTTGTTGTTGAAACAACAATACCAAAGCAAAAATTTATCCTTTGGACTGATGAAATTGAAGGAAGCATTAGAAATCAAAAGGATTACAAAAGCAGAAAAGAATTTGTTGATAAACACATTTTCCTTTCAAACGACACAGACCTACAAGGCAAAAAC
The DNA here is from genome assembly GCA_016717225.1 of Flavobacteriales bacterium. GTDB lineage: Bacteria > Bacteroidota > Bacteroidia > Flavobacteriales_F > PHOS-HE28 > PHOS-HE28. Next base: position 1,022 of record JADKGB010000006.1, read on the forward strand.
ATAATTATACTTGACGACCAATTTACAACTGGCGGAACAGCATATTCAATTTGCGGAAAGTTCATAGAAAAGGGCGTTAAGAATATCATTTTCGTAACTTTGTTTTATCTTATCACAACAGTTGAAAGCGAAAGAGTTTGTCCTCATTGCGGAACAAAACTGCAAGTGAAAGTCAACAGAAATAAAGGAACACGTTTTTTATCTTGCGTTCCTCAAAAATTTGGTGGTAAAGGATGCGGTAATTTTATAGAGAACATAGTTTAAAATGAAAGACAATAATAAAATAATAGGAATAATTGCACTGTCTGAATTAAAAGGCATTGGCCCTGCCTTTGTAAAAAAGGTAGTTTCAAAAAACACCTTTGAAACGAATAACACAATTCAAGAAATTAAAGAAATCATCACAGCCAATAACAAACAGTTTGATGACGACACAATTTATGAAGCAGTAGAAAGTGCCAAAGACATTGTTTTTAAATGCAAAGAAGAAGGCATTGCAATAATAGAATTCACAAGTGAAGACTATCCAACTCTTCTAAAAGAAATTAAAGACCCACCATCGGTTATTTATTGCAAAGGCAATCTTGATTTACTTTACAATAAAACTGTTTGCATCATTGGAACAAGAGAACCGAATGAAAATGCTGCGAAAATATCAGAAAGAATTGGTTCCTTTTATTCAAATACAAATTGGGCAATCTGCAACGGACTTGCGGAAGGAGTTGATAATTTTTCTATTAAATCAAACGACAAAATTCATAATAAAGTTATTGGCATTTTAGCAGGTGGATTAAACTATAACACTAAAAAAACACTACTTAAAAAGACTGCTGAAAACGCTGAAAAGACTATTGAAAGTGGCGGACTTTTAATTTCAGAAATGCCACCAGACAAAAAAGAAGACACTTTCACCGTTGTAAAATCTTGCAGAATTCAAGCAGGGCTTTCTAACGGACTAATTTTAATTCAAAGTTCATTGGACGGTGGTTCACGTTTTACGACAAAATCATTTTGCGAACCCCTGTTTCCCGGCCCTTTTGGGACTCCGCAGACACATTTGTGGTTAATCAAACATTGGTTCTCCGCATCAAGATTTGAGGTGAAAAACGCCACCTTCGCCAAGCCCAAAACCGTTGACCGCAATTCCGCCAAGGCGCGGAACAGCGTTCAACACCGAATTACAAGGCGGTTCAGGCAAATTTTCTGAGCCTCGGCACTTCGATCCGAGGCAGTACCTTCAGCAGATAGTACATTCGCACCGGGGCAAGTCTCGTACGTCCAGCTCCTGTCTAATCCCCCAGGGTCGGAAGGCAGCAAGGGTAAACGGTTGAGCGGAGCGATACGAGTAGCTTGCCCCAACTTATTGTGAGAGGGTGAAAGAGTGAGAGTGGATCCATCCCTCCTACTCTCTCACCCTTTCGCCTTTCATCGAGCACTCATGTCCTTCTCCCCAAAAGTTGTTCTGATCACCGGTGGCAGCAGCGGCCTTGGCTTGGCCATGTGTTCGCGCTTGGCCGCGTTGGGCCACAAGGTTTACGGCACCAGCCGCAAAGTGACCACCCAGCCAACGGCATGGACCGCCTTGGACATGGACGTAACGGACGAAGCCTCCGTAAAGCAGGCGGTAGAGATGGTGCTATCACGTGAGCGACGTATCGACGTGGTGGTGAACAATGCAGGTATCGGGATACAGGGCGCTGCGGAAGACACGGAGGTGGCCACGGCTCAAAAAGCCTTCGACACCAACCTGTTCGGCGTTCACCGTGTGTGCAGGGCCGTGCTGCCAGCCATGCGCAACCAGAAGACAGGGCTCGTGATCAACATCAGTAGCCTCGCAGCGAACTTCGGACTACCCTACCGGGCATTCTATTCGGCCACCAAAGCAGCGCTTAACCGATACAGCGAAACGCTGCGCATGGAAGTAAGACCCTTCGGCGTACACGTGGTGGTGGTGGAACCAGGTGAGTTCAAAACCAACATCGCGGGATCGCGCTTACGGCCGGAAAAAGTGGGCGAAGCCTACGAAGCCCGCTATTCGAAAGCCATGAGCATTCTGGATGGGGAGCTGGGCTACAGCCGCGATCCGGATGAACTGGCGCAGTTGGTTGCAAGCATCATTTCCGCTCCGCGACCGAAGAACATTTATCGCTCCGCACAAGGGATGCAGAAATTGAGCGTTCTTCTGAAGAAACTCTTGCCCGGCAGGCAATTCGAGCGCTTGGTAGGAAAGCACTACGAGTAGTTCTTCAGCTCAGGGGTACCCAGGCTTTCAGCTGGTAAGGCTCGGCACAGAGAAAAGCCATTCATAACATGCCCAGCGTATTCACTCATGCGGTAGCCGGTTTCGCCCTGAGCAGAGTTGGCATGTCGGCGGCCTACCGTTGGCAGCTTCCGTTGGTGGCCGCATTTAGCGCAGTTGTGCCCGACCTGGACGCGATCGGCCACATGCTGGGTGTGCCTTATGCGAGTTTCTGGGGCCATCGAGGATTCTCACACTCCATCGTTTTCGCAGTGTTGTGGGGTGGCATTGTCGCCTGGACGTTCTTCCGTAAGGCCCCTTGGCTGGCTTGGGTGTTGGTTTCATTAGCCACGGTAAGCCACCCCTTGCTCGATATGTGTACCAATGGAGGCTTGGGTTGTGCTCTTTTTGCGCCAATTGATAATGCGCGGTACTTCTTCCCCTGGCGGCCGATCAACGTGGCCCCCATTGGCGTTGGGGCATTTTTCACGAAGCACGGATTGGCTGTATTCATGAGCGAAGTGCAATTCGTATGGCTGCCCTCGATCGGCCTTATGGGGGGATTCTTCTTGCTTCGGCGCAAGGCCAACGGTTGAAGGAGCTCCTTAGCTTTCGCGGCGTATAGAATACGCCATGCGACAACTCTTCCTTTTGAATACCAGTGCAGTTCTCCTGACACATATTGTGAGGTTCCGATGACCCAGATCGAGACTGTTTATGTCATTACCTATTGTCGCCGTATCGACCTTCTTTATGGGACCACAATGGTGTTCAACACCATACGGGTCGGCTTTCCCGATAGCGCTATTGTGGTCATTGATAACGCTTCATTGCCAGAAGTACGTGGAATACTACAAGGGCTTGCGGATTCGATTGGCGCTCAATTCCAACAGGTATCAGAAGTGCAGAAACACCATGAAATTCTTGGTGGGATATTTCGTATGGCGAACGGCCCGTTCGCCATCGTCGATCCTGACGTCATGTTCTGGTCCAGGTTCGATCATGCTGGCTGCGGATCGATCGAAGGTCGGTTGATCCCGACTTTTCAAGATCCACATAGCCAGTGCTTGACCCATAAACGACTGCACACTTCACTTTTGAAGGTCCCTGACCCTAAGGGCCTTCGGTCCGCGATCGAGCAGTTTGCGTCATACTTTGACTTTGATCCTTTTGCTCCAACCATGTTCCATCGAGCCGGCGTATGGGAACGTTACGACACATTGGGCAGCACTTATGCCTTGCTCGAGGGATCGTGTCACGCCTTCACCGACTATGAATTGGATAGCTACGATCATTTGTTCTGTGGCAGTCATGTTGATATGGTCGCAAAGACACTGGGCAGTTTTACCGACTCGTTTTTGGATAGTCACAAGGCTGCCCAAGAGAATGACTTCAGCAAAATGAAAGGGATCTGGAGGCTTCAACAGCTCTTTTTCGATGCATGTGCGCAGAAGTCCACGCCATCGGTCGATCCTGAAGTGGATCACGAGGTTGGAGGGCGCCAACTCCATGGGAGAACAGTTTAGCGCTCCTTACAACTTGGAGTGCCCAAGCCATTGAACGTACTGTTCGACAGCAACCAAGGGTCTATACATTCGCGCGGCATTGACCGATCGTACAACCGAAGCGCATGAAATTCTTCATCGACACCGCCAGCCTTAGCCAGATCAAGGAAGCCCAGGATCTGGGTGTACTCGATGGCGTAACCACCAATCCGAGCTTGATGGCCAAAGAAGGCATCAGCGGCGAGGAACGCGTGATCCAGCATTACATCGACATCTGCAACATCGCCACAGGGGATGTGAGTGCAGAGGTGATCAGCACCGACTATGCTGGCATTATCCGCGAAGGGGAAAAACTAGCTGCCTTGCATCCGAATATCGTGGTGAAAGTGCCGATGATCCGTGATGGTGTGAAGGCGATCAAGTACTTCACCCATAAAGGTATCAAGACGAACTGCACGTTGGTGTTCAGCGCAGGGCAGGCACTCCTATGTGCGAAAGCCGGCGCCACTTATGTATCACCTTTTATCGGTCGTTTGGATGATGTGAGTACCGACGGAGTGGCGTTGATCGCGCAGATCCGGCGCATTTATGACAACTACGGCTACGAAACCCAGATCCTAGCGGCCAGCATCCGCCACCCCATGCACATTGTGCAATGCGCTGAAGTTGGCGCTGATGTGGCCACCTGCCCGCTCAGTGCTATCGTAGCCTTGTTCGATCATCCTCTTACCACTATCGGCTTGGAGAAATTCCTGGCCGACCACAAAAAAGCCGCTCAGCAGACCGCCAAGGCCTGAGCATGCTGCTGGCCATTCACCCAAAGAACCCAGAACCCCGCAAGATCCAGCAGGTGGTGGATCTGTTGAACTCCGGGGCGGTTATCGTTTGCCCCACGGACACGGTATATGCCTTTGTTTGTAGCGCAGAACAGCCACGAGCCATTGAGGCAGTGGCCAAACTGAAGGGGCTCAAAGTTCAAAAAGCCGAGCTCTCCTTGATCTGCCAGGACTTGAGCCAGTTAAGCTTGTATGCCCGCGCGATCAGCACTCCTGCGTTCCGCACGATGAAGAAAGCCTTGCCAGGTCCTTACACCTTCATTGTTCCGGCGAGCACCGAGATCCCCCGCATTTTCAAGAACAACAAACGCACCGTAGGGATCCGCGTTCCGGACCATCCAGTGCCACTCGCCTTGGTGACGGCATTAGGCCATGCGCTCGTATGCACCAGTGTACACGACCCTGACACGGTTCGCGACTACACCACCGACCCGGAGTTGATCGAGGAACACATTGGCCATAGCCTGGGTCTGGTGATCGACAGCGGCGTAGGTGGATTGGAAGGTTCTACAGTAATAGACCTGAGCGAAGGCGATCCCCGGGTCTTACGTGAAGGCAAAGGACCGATAGAAGATCTGTTTTAGTTGGACCCTCGGATCTTCTTGAGGGCGAATGGAATCCGGTCGATCAGATCACTGGGCAACATACCATCCATGCCCAATTCTGCAGCAGCCAGATCACCTGCGAGACCGTGAACGAACACACCTGCGATCGCAGCCTGCAACGGGGCCAAGCCTTGGGCCAAAAGGCCAGTAATGATGCCGGTCAATGCATCACCACTACCGCCTTTTGCCATGCCGGGATTACCGGTAGAGTTGAAAAAGACTTTGCCATTTGGGGCGCAGATGGCAGTATGAGCACCCTTCAAAACCAGAACGACGCCGAATTTGATAGCGAAGTCCCGTGCACGTCCAAGTCGTTCGAAGCCTGAGTTCGACTTCTCTGTAAGCCGATCGAATTCTGTTGGATGCGGCGTGAGTATTGAATTTGGTGGTAAAAAGGCCAACCATGTGCGGTTCTCTGCCAGAAGGTTCAATGCATCCGCATCCACGACCATGGGAGAACCGACCTCGGTGATCAACCGCTTGAGCAAACGGCCCGTATCATCAGCCGTTCCGATACCTGGTCCAATACCTATAGCTGTGCACCTGGTCAGATCCGGAAAAGAAGAAATGTGGTCATTGGATCCATCCGAGCTCACCATCGCTTCCGGCAGACTGACATGCATTACAGGCTGAATATCAGCAGGAAGATGAACGGTGATCAACCCAACACCCGAACGAACACAGGCCCTGGCCGCGAGTACAGCTGCGCCGGCTTTTCCAGCGCTTCCTGAGATCAAAAGCGCATGACCGAAATGGCCTTTGTGAGCGAAGCGCGTTCTGGGTCGGAAATAAGAAGCGACATCAACCGCTTCGATCATCTGGTAGTTCGTTGCCAGGCTCGCTAAGAAATTCACGTCCAAGCCGATAGGCAACACTTCTACGTTGCCGACATATGCCTCATTCTCAGGAAGAAGCAAAGCCAGTTTCAGCGTTTCGAACGTTAGCACCGTATCTGCCCGAACGATTGCTTGAGGATCATTGCGCTGGTTGTCTTCAGCGAAAAGGCCTGACGGCATGTCAATGGATATTACCTCGTTCGGCAGGGTATTCAGGGCCATAACAAGTTCCCGGTAAGCACCTTCCAGCTTTCGATCGAGACCGGTACCGAAGAGCGCATCGATAACTACCTCTTTCCCGGATATCACGGGTAAAGAAGATCCCATCTCCACCGTGATCAATCGAACTGAGGTAATGGCCAGTCGTTGGCGGTTGGTCTCTGCATCAGGGCTCAGTCCTTTAGGGCCGGGGCAAAGGATCGCCCGCACGTTGTGACCACTTCGAAAGAGCAACCGAGCAATAGCAAGTCCATCACCGCCATTGTTCCCAGGCCCACAAACCACCGCGAATTCGGGCTGGGTGGAAAGCGGTAAGTGCATTTCGAGCCAAGCCGCACAGCGGTTCGCAGCGCGTTCCATCAGATCGATGGAGGCGATCGGCTCATGGCTGATCGTGCAGGCATCGGCCTCACGTAGCTGGGCAGAGGTGAGAACAGGATTCATTCGGGATCGGATGTTCACCGAGCTTTCAGGGTACAAAAGAAGAAGCCCCCGCCATTTGGCGAGGGCTTCTCGAAAATAAAGGCTTCTGCTTACTGGAAGTAGAAGTTGATACCGATCGAAGCACCGCTAACACCGGTGTCCAAGCTGAAGGAGCTGGTCTTTGGACCATTGTCCACAGTTACCTCTTGAGCGGCACCTGTGTTCGGAACGGTCAACGAAGGCACCCAGTACTCGGTGGTGGTAGAACCGTAGCCCGTGCTCTTCAGCATGAGGCCCCAGGTGTACTCGCCGCTGAGCGAAAGTTTCGGAGCGCAGAACCACTCAACACCACCGAAGGCGTTCAACCCAAGGCCCAAGGTGCTGCCTTGCTTGCTCTCGGTTACGCGAGGCTGCTCTTGGTTGGTTTGCGACATAGCGTTACCGTATTCGTTGGTGGTCTTACCGCTACCGATACCGAAGTTGATCTCAGCGCCGTAGATACCCACTACACGTGTGCTACCAACACGTTTTTCGATACCAGCACCGATCTGAATGGCCAAGAAACCGTCTTTGGTCACGTTCTCAGTGGTTGGAAGCGGATTTGGGAACGCTGGAACCGGAGTTGCAACAGGAGCAACGTCCACGATGGTCGTGGTCTTGTCGCTACCGAAGCCGATACGCAGCTTTCCGCGGTAAGCCGTGTTCGCATCGATGAGCTTCTTGCCACCGATGATCACTTGCGAACCATTTGAGCTATAGCTGGAGAAGAAATTGTTCAAGCCAACGCCACCGTTGTTTTGGTTGCCATTGAACAGATTTCCAGCATAGTTGAGCAAAGGCTGGGCGTCGAATGTGAGACCCCAGTCTCCGTCTTGTGACAGCCAATTCTCACCGCGTGCGCTTGTGATCTCGCCCGTCTGAGCGGATACAGCTGTTACGGTGAAGATCGCCGCGGCGAACAGTACTATCTTCTTCATGTTGAACGTTTTGGTTTGACGTGTGTTTTACTTGGTTATGAATCTGCCTTACCGTGCGAAAGTATCCGTAAGGGGCGGCAATGTTATGAACAATTCCCGTACATATCAACCATTTTTTGTTGATACTCGTCGAATTTCACATTTGCAGCACCTCAACGAACGGCTTCTTCTTGTAAAGCGGGGGCGAAAGTAATCGGATCGACCAAACGACCAAATCAACCTGCCGATTTATTCGAAAGCATGGGCACAAATGAGAACGCCCCGTGCTCCTGTTCTTCAATTGTGAGGCTATCTGATCGGACCAGTTTGAGCATTTTCTGCTTCCCTTCTGGTCCAACGGGCACCACAAGAATGCCACCCACCTTCAACTGGGCAGGCAGCAATTCTGGAACAGCTGGTGCTCCACACGTGATAATGATGCGATCGAAAGGTGCATGCGCAGGTAATCCTTTGTAGCCATCTCCAAAAACGAGGGTAGCCCGGTAACCCAACCGCTCAAGGCGTTGTTTCGTGGCCATATGCAAAGGCTTGTGTCGCTCGATGCTGAACACTTTGGCCCCAAGGGCACATAGCACAGCGGTCTGGTAACCGCTGCCGGTGCCGATCTCCAGAACCTTATCTCCTTTGCGCACTTCCAACAGTTGGCTTTGGAACGCAACCGTATATGGTTGGCTGATCGTTTGGCCACACGCGATCGGAAAAGCCTGATCGGTATACGCCAACCTCAAAAAGGCACTGTCATCTATAAAAAGGTGACGCGGCACCGAATTGATGGCGGCCAGCACGGCCAGATCACCAATACGTTTACGTTTCAGTTCCTCCACCAGTTGCTTGCGCATGCCTTGGTGGCGATAATCGTCCGGTATTGGGGTCATTCGGGAGCGGCGAAGCTATCCGGCTCTTCCTCCAAGGCGCATATGCCATCCGGCTACTTTTGCACGCTTCAGATGGGAAAACGAACGCGATTCGGAGTGTTAGGGGCCGGTCATTTGGGTAGGATCCATGTTCAACAAGCTTTGCAGGTCGAAGAATTCGAAGTCATTGGCGTTTTTGATACGCACCCGGAAAAGCGTGATGCGATAGCCGCTGAATTCGGTATTCCCAGTTTGTCTTCCATGGAAGACCTCTTGGCGAAATGCGACGTGGTGGACGTGGTAACCCCTACCCTAGCGCACTTTCACTGCGCCAAAGCAGCGCTATTGGCGGGCAAGCACGTCTTCATTGAGAAACCGCTCACACATACGTTGGAAGAGGGACGGGAACTCGTTGAACTCGCCAATAAGCATCGTTCAAAAGTGCAGGTGGGGCATGTGGAACGGTTCAACCCGGCTTTTCAAGCGGCACTTGGATCGTTCTCGAACCCCATGTTCATCGAAACCCACCGGCTGGCCCAATTCAATCCCAGGGGAACAGATGTACCCGTGGTGCTCGACCTGATGATCCACGACATCGATATTGTCCTGCATGTGGTTAACCGACCCGTAGCAAGGATCAGCGCCAGTGGAGTTTGCGTAGTAAGTGATACACCGGACATCGCAAATGCTCGCATCGAATTCGAAGGCGGCTGCGTGGCCAACCTTACAGCCAGCCGGATAAGCATGAAGAATATGCGGAAGAGCCGCTTTTTCCAGCGAGACGCATACATCTCAGTGGATATGCTTGCAAAGGAAACCGAGATCGTTCGTATGCGGAATGTCGAAAAACCGGATCCTTTCGCCGTGAGCATCGACTTGGGAAATGGTCGCGGCTTCCGGGAGATCGGATTCGACAAGCCTGCGATCCCTGCGACCAATGCCATTCGGGAAGAACTTCGCTCCTTCGCCCATGCCATTATTCATGATCAAACGCCTGTTGTGTCCATTTCTGATGGACTGGCAGCCTTGGAGACCGCTCACCAGGTGCTTGAAGCCATGGCCATACAACATGTATGATCTCCTCCTATACTGATCTTGATATTCCTCGCGTTAACTCCGTTAACGAAATGACTTTACGCGCCCTCCGATACGCGCCGATCCTGCTCCTGTGCCTTGCCTCTTGCGAGAAGGACGGTGGCGTCCCAAGCTATCTTGTTTTGACCAACCCCGAAGTTCGATCGGCGGATGGCTCGGTAGTCATTCCCTCTTCCGTCACCGATCTTTGGGTCTTTGCCAACGACGAACCTGTTGGGGTTTGGCAATTGGGGCGTCGCATTCCGGTTCTGGCGGATGGCTCTGCGAATTTGAAGATCGTGGCAGGCGTTCGGAGCAATGGAATAACCGATGCTCGGATCCAATACCCGTTCTTGGCAACCTTCAGCACCGAGATAGTGCTCGAACCTGGTAAGGAGATCAACCTTCAACCTGTGTTCCGCTATTATACCGACGCGCCACTTCTCGAAGGATTTGAATCACCAGGCATCGTCGTTCAATTTCGACCCAGGCGATACGGTGTTCGTGCCTGTGAACACCGATGCACTGACCGGCAATTATTCCGGTCTCATTTCTCTTGACCCGGAGCATGACCTGTTCAGAGCGATCAGCATAAAGGACCCCCGTTCGCCAACGGCACGGGTCCGGCTTTTGGAGATCGACTACCGCAGCGATACGCGTTTCTTGATCGGGGTGATCTATGACCAGAATGGGCAAACATTCGCATACCCTCATGTTTTCATAAGCCCTACCAAACGTTCGGATGGCTCCATGCCTTGGCAACACGTATATGTTGATCTCGGCACGCCTTGGGGAACCAATGGCACCTATAATCGCCAATTCTACATCCAAGCCGCATTGGAGAATGGCGCTACTAGTGCAACGATCCTTATGGACAACATACGTGTGGTGTATTGAACGATGAACAAGCGGGCACAAGTCGCCAAGTATGTGGTTGTCGACCTTGTTGGAGCGGCGGCTGCATGGACCTTGTTCTACCTCTTCCGTAAGACCTATATGGAGCCGGCCAAATTCGGCTACAAAGTGCCGGTAGCGTTCGATACCAACTTCTGGTTCGGATTGGTTATGATACCCCTGTTCTGGGTAGGACTTTATGTCGTTATAGGAGGATATGCCGACATATTCCGCCGATATCGCATCAAAGAGCTTGGGCAAACTTTGCTGATCTCCTTGATCGGCACAGTTGTCATTTTCTTCGTATTGCTGTTGGACGATACGGTCGCGGACTACCGGTACTACTATCGGTCGTTCGGAGTGCTCTTCGGCTTGCACTTCAGCCTCACGTTTTTCCTGCGATTCATCCTTACCAGCAGAACTGTTCGGAGGGTGCACGGCAGGGAGATCGGCTTCAACACCATCCTTGTTGGAGGCAATGAACGGGCGATCGCGATCCATCAGGAGATCGAGGGCATGCCCAAAAGCCCCGGTAACCGGTTCATCGGGTTCGTGAACGTGAACGGCGGGGACCAGCAATTGAGCGAACTGGGAGTGCCCCGACTGGGAAAGTGGAACGAACTACGCTCGTTGATCCCGAAACACGCGGTTGAAGAAGCGATCATCGCGGTCGAAAGCGGCGAACATGAGCATATCAGTCGCGTAATAAACGAGCTGGAAGGCACACAGGTGCGGATCAAGATCATTCCGGACATGTATGACATCCTCAGCGGCAGCGTGAAGATGACCAGCATCTTTGGCGCGCCGTTGATCGAGGTGAACCCGCAGATCATGCCCGCGTGGCAATTCGCCATAAAGCGCGCGTTCGACATCACCTTCAGTGGTTTGGCGCTGCTGATCCTGTGGATACCCATGGTGATCATTGCTATCCTGGTCAAAACCTCGTCCAAGGGACCGGTGTTCTTTCATCAAGAACGCGTTGGCTTGCAGGGCAGGACGTTCCGGATAATCAAGTTCCGTAGCATGGTCACGAATGCGGAGAACAGCGGGCCACAATTGAGCAGCGCTTCCGATCCGCGGATAACGCCCATCGGCCGATCCTTGCGCCGAACCCGGATGGATGAACTGCCCCAATTCTGGAATGTGATAAAGGGTGAAATGAGCTTGGTTGGGCCGCGACCGGAACGCCAGCATTTCATCGACGAGATCACGAAAGTGGCTCCACACTATCGACACTTGCACAAGGTGAGGCCCGGTATCACCAGTTGGGGACAAGTGAAGTTCGGTTATGCCGAGAATGTCGAACAGATGCTTCGGCGGCTGAAATACGACATCCTCTATATTGAGAACATGAGTTTGGCCGTAGACCTGAAGATCCTGGCATATACGGCGCTCATCGTATTGAAGGGGGACGGCAAGTAGGTTGGAATGCCGGGTCGAGGCTCTCCAACTGCCTCCTACTTTCGCCGACCACAAACCAAGAGCATGAACGTATCTGTTATCGGTGCCGGACAAATGGGTAACGGCATCGCGCATGTCTTTGCGCAGGCTGGTCACGCTGTTATCATTATCGACATCGCACAAGACCGGCTTGATAAGGCCCTTGCGAACATTGCCAAGAACCTCGATCGCCAGGTGGCCAAGGGCACATTGACCGAGGACCAGAAGAAGTCCACCTTGGGCAACATCGCCACAGCAACAGATATGGCCGTAGGTGTGAAGAACGCTGAACTGGTCGTGGAGGCCGCAACAGAGAATATCGACCTGAAGCTGAAGATCTTCAAGGATATCGATTCGAACTCACCAGTGAATTGTATTCTCGCCACGAATACGAGCAGCATCAGCATCACTCGTATTGCGGCTGTCACCACACGTCCGGAACAAGTGATCGGCATGCACTTCATGAACCCCGTTCCGGTGATGAAACTGGTGGAAGTGATCCGCGGGTACAATACCAGTTCTGCGGTTACCAGAACGATCATGGAACTTAGTGCGGAGATCGGCAAAACGCCGGTGGAAGTGAACGACTATTCAGGTTTCGTGGCCAATCGCATCCTGATGCCGATGATCAACGAAGCCATCGAAACGTTGTTCCAAGGTGTAGGTGGGGTTGCGGAGATCGATACCGTGATGAAGCTTGGCATGGCACATCCCATGGGGCCATTGCAACTCGCCGATTTCATTGGGCTGGATACCTGCCTGGCGATCATGCGCGTACTGCACGAAGGCTTCGGAAATCCGAAGTACGCACCCTGCCCGCTTCTCGTTCAGATGGTAACGGCCGGCAAATTCGGTGTGAAAAGCGGTGAGGGATTTTACCGATACACCGTGGGCAGCAAGGATGCAGCAGTAGCACCAGCGTTCGCGAAGTGACGATACGGCCAGCATCCGCGGCAGACATCGAGGGTATTCGGACCGTGGCGCATATCGCATGGCCGGCTGCATATCATCCCCATATTCTTGGCAAAGAGCAACTCGACCACATGCTTGAATGGCTATATAGCACTGCTGCATTGGAACAAGCAATGAATGCCAAAGGCCAGCTTTTTCTTGTCGCAGAGCAGGACGGTGGAACGATCGGCTTTGCCGGGTTCACACCCAACAAAAAGGTTGAAGGAACCACACATCTGGACAAGCTGTACGTATTGCCATCGCTCAAGGGAAGTGGCCTGGGCAAGGCCCTTTTGGACAATGTGATCATCGAGACCAAGCGCGCAGGGAACTCGGTTTTGGAACTGAACGTGAACAAGCGCAACAAGGCGATCGGGTTCTATGAGCACATGGGCTTCCGTATCGTCCGCGAAGAAGTGATCGACATCGGCAAAGGATACGTAATGGACGACTTTGTGATGGCGCGCGTGCTCCCATAACCGCTCTGGGGCAGTCAGCGCGCACACCATTTTTACCGCCACTGCGTTCCTGTGTTCGTTCTACCATGTTCCGTCCTCATCGTACATCGATCCTGATCGCTCTCGTGTTGTTGGCGATCGAAGCTTGCATCGCACTTTTCGTCCATGATCGTTTCGTGCGGCCGTATGTGGGTGATGTGCTGGTAATTCCGCTTCTATACTTCGCGGCGAAAGCGTTCTTCGATATTTGGCCGATGAGACTGGCGATCATCGTGCTGTTGTTCGCGTGCGTCGTTGAGGCCAGCCAATACCTAGGGCTGATCGAGCATCTTGGGCTTTCACAAAGCGGGCTGGCCAAAGTGATACTGGGCAACACTTTTCAATGGGGTGATGTGGTGGCGTACGTAATAGGAACGTGCCTGGCTCTTCTGATGGACCGAACGATGGTTAGAACAGGAGCCTACCACCCTTGATGGGACCATACTGAAAGCGGCTGGAAAAACGAAGTTGCTACCTTCCATCCCTCAGATCCGGCCCTATGAAATACATCACCTTGCTCGGCGCTTTCCTATGCTGGAACACTGCCATATCCCAAGCGATAACGAACACGGTGTGCACGGATCCCCTCGCCGAACAAGTAATGAAAGGCGAATACGACCCATCCGAATTCGCCGCGACCAACATTCTGAACGATCATGAAGACATCCTGTGTGCGCTGCGCACAGCGATCTCAGCGGATTCCTTGCGTGCCCATTTGGAAAAGCTCGTCTCGTTCCATAACCGGAACACCTTTTCGGATACCGTCTCGCAGACCATTGGCATCGGCGCCGCTCGGCGATGGGCCTTCGCCAAATTCCAGGAGTTCAGCGCGGCCAACGAGAACCGCTTGATACCTGCGTACCTCCAGTTCGACTATAGTGACCCTGATTGCGGCGATCTTATCGGTACCAAGAACGTGTTGGCGGTGCTCCCGGGCAGTGATCCGAGCAACCCGAGCATCGTGCTCATTGAGGCACACATGGACAGCCGATGTGCTGATAATTGTGACCCGAATTGCATCGCGGAAGGCGCTGACGACAACGGAAGTGGCTCAGCCTTGGTGATCGAATTGGCCCGGGTACTCTCTCGCTACACCTTCGACCACACGCTCGTCTTCATGCTCACCACCGGCGAAGAGCATGGCCTTGTTGGTGCAACTGCAATGGCCCGCTGGTGCACTGAACAAAGCATCGCAATAAAGGGTGTGCAGAACAACGATATCGTTGGGGGCATTTTGTGTGGTACCACCAGCAGTGATCCAGGTTGCGAAGTGGCAGGAATTGCTGATAGTACCCAAGTCCGGCTTTTTTCCGTTGGTAGCGCTACCAAGACACACCGTGGTTTCGCGCGAACGATCAAGATCTACTACGAGGAAAAACTGCGATCGCAGGTACCTGTGCCCATGGACATCAGCATCATGAACCAGGAAGACCGGGAAAACCGGGGCGGTGATCATATTCCGTTCCGCGAAGAGGGCTACCGTAGTGTGCGATTCACATCGGCGAACGAACATGGCGATGCGAACGTGTCGGACAGCACCTACCATGATCGCCAGCATACAAGCGCCGACATACTAGGCGTGGATACCGATAGTGATCAGGCCGTGGACAGCTTCTATGTGGACTTCAACTACCTGCAACGGAACACCGTGATCAATGGAATGACCACAGTGCTGATGGCCTTGGGACCCGAACCTCCAAGCTTTGTAGTGAATGATGAGCCCAGTGGACTGCGGCTGGATATCGCACCAACACCTGACCTCATGGAGTGGCGCGTTGGTGTTCGACATGGGAGCGGCTCTACCCAGTTCGAAGCTCTGTACCGAACGAACTCGACCAGTTTCGCAATACCAGGACTGAACGGAGGCACACCCTATTGGGTCAGCGTGGCCGGCATAGATAGTGCGCTCATCATGAGCCCATTTTCACCTGAAATTGTTCGGACCAACGATGCGGATACGCCACCGGGGAACATTGATGACCTGCCTTACGGCTTGGCGTGTTCCCCGATAGGGATAACCGAGATCAGCCAAGCACAAGGACCTTCAGTAAGCATCACATGTCAACCGAATCCGTTCAGTGAGGAAACCACGATCCAGATCGAGTTGACCGATCCGAGAACAAACCTGCAGGCGTTCATTCTGGTCAGGGATCTCTATGGGCGAGAAGTCGCACGCCTTCCGATCAATGCCCATTCCGGTGCGAACAGCATTCGCTACAAGCATGGTTCTGCGGCGGGCATCTACTCGGTCACGTTGATCGCGGATAACGTGCAACTGGGTTCAACAACCATGATGGCCTTTGGTCTTTCGAAGAATTGACCATTGACCAATACCGAAGTGCGAAGTGATATTGCCAGCTTATTCGCAAGTTGAACTCGAGTTGTTGGATAGATACTGGCTGCAATGGCCAGAACGGTGATCGAACGCACCTACATTGGCATTGAACACATGAGCGAATTCCTGAAAGACCGTTTGTTCCTGGCCATGATCGTCATTGGCTGCGCCTTGCGTGTGATATGGCCTACCGACATGGAGTGGAAGACGGATGAGAAGCTGCTTTTCAGCATGGCCGAAGACGCGGAAATGAAGGGAGCCATTCCCGAAGTGGGCATGGGAAGTGGCGGCGGAATCATGAATCCGGGGATGAGCGTTGGTGTTTTCGCATTGATAGCCGCCATTACCGACGGCCCGATCGGCATGGTGCAGGCGGTGCAATGGATCAACGTGATCAGCCTTCTGGGCTTTCTGGTCATCGCCTTCTTCAGGTACAAAGGGAACGAGCAGAAAATGTGGTTCGCAGGCCTCGCACTGGCAGCCATAAGTCCGCTCGCCGTGATCTTTTCGCGGAAGATCTGGGCTCAGGACCTGCTCCCCGCTTTTGCGTTCTTGATCACGTTGGCCCACTGGCACAGAGGCAAATGGGTCGGTGCGTTCACGTGGGGCCTAATGGGTGCGTTGATGGGCCAGGTGCATATGAGCGGCTTCTATTATGCCTTCGGGCTTTTCAGTGTTTCGGTGCTGCATGATCACTTCAATGAAAAGCGGATACGGTGGATCCCTTGGCTCACTGGCAGCGCCGCAGGAGCGATACTCCTACTGCCTTGGCTGCAATACTTGTTGCACAATGAGCAAAACTCAGCGGCACACCTTTCCAATATCGTTCAATTGAATTTCTTCTTCTACTGGCTCATTGATGCATTGGGATTGGATGTGTACTACTCATTGCGCGAGAATTTCTGGGAATACCTCCGGGAGCCCTTGATCGGATCCACGCCAACCTACCTGGTAGCCGCACTCCACATTGCGTTGGTGTTCCTGACAGCCGTTGTCGTGAGGGAGCTGTATGCCTTCATCCGCAAGACAGTGAGCGGACTGAAAGGAGTGGGCAGCATGAGAGCTTTCTTCATGAACATGTCCGCGACAAAGCTTCAGATGTTGGCGATCCTTGTCGGAATTGGTGTGCTTTTCCCGTTGACCGGTGTAACCGTAGTGCAACACTATCTGATCTGCACGTTTCCGTTCATGTATGTGTTCATAGCCCATCTGCTCAGCAAACAAGAGCGGGTGATGCGCGCTATGCTGGTAGTGCAGCTATTGGTGACCTTGGGGTTCCTGTGGTACATCCACACGAATGGCGGCGCTCCTGAAGGAGACTATGGCGTCAACTACCGGACGCAAATGGAAAAAGCCCAGTGAGCAGACCGTAAGAGCTGTTCCGGAATGGTATTACTACCCTTAAGGCGGGCAAATGAGGCTCAATTCATCGTTACGATCGGCATTACGCCATGCTTCCGATATAATCGCGCCTTGCGCTTCTCCAACCTGGCCTGCGCCTTTTCAGTTCGTGGCGGGCGTGGAGTACATGTCAATTCTCCGTTCTCGATCCGTTTAACGACGCTTTCCACTACGGCATCATCACCTATGGGGTCGTAATCGCTTTTCAGGTCATTGCCGAAAAGTTTGGCCACACCTTGCCAAAGCCACGCGTTGAAAGACCCACGCAACTGCCTCACCAATTCGTAGCTGGTGTAACCGGTTTCCCGATCAATAAGCTTGATCAGCAGTTTTCCCTGGCTCTGCGTCATATTGCGCAATTCCGTTTCGAATTCGGCCTTCAGTTCCGCCTCGGCCAATTTCAAATAGAGGCCCTTGTCACTTTGACGCTGAATAGTAGCCAGATCGTTCTCGTATTGATCCAGGAGCTTCGCGGTGGTCACTGCATACGGGAACACCTTCTGCACGTTGCGCGTGAGCTTGTCCACCCGTTCCGCTTGCTCGCGCACCTTGGCCGTCATTGCGCGCTCGATAACCACATCGGTAAGCGTATACATGGGGATCGTATCCCCTTCCACGATCATTACTGGTGTCAACACACCTCCTTGTGCAACAGCTAACAAGCTCGTGAGACCGAGGCTAAGCAACAGGCTGGAGCGAGTAAAAGATCCCATTCTGGAAATTCCGAAGAACCAAGGTAGCAACGCACGTACCGATCGTTAAGTACGATCTTATAACACAGCTTGTACGCCAAGCGCCTTGACTAGGTTGTGTATTTAGGTTCCGTGACCTTCAGGGAAGCCAGTTCACCGACGGTTCAACTTCCAAGGGGACAAGCCAGATGCCGCTGATGTAGCGGCAAGGGGCTTTCTGGTCGCTTCGACCGACAGAAAACCAGCGACCAGCGCAGCCGCTGCCATTTCTTCAGCATCGGTCCCCAGCAGGAATTCCGGCTTGAAATGATCCCTGACGAAATGCGTATCGTATTTGCCGCTTCGGAACGTTTCGTGGCCCATTACATAACGGCAGAAGGGCAACGTGGTCTCAATTCCCGCGATGGCATAGTCATCAATGGCACGTTCCATTCGGGCAATGGCCTCTTCGCGCGTTGTTCCATGGGTAATGAGTTTGGCGATCATCGGATCGTAATGGATCGGGATCGCCATACCCTCTTCAAAACCATCATCCACTCGCACACCGGGGCCTTGTGGCGGGCGATACGTGGTGAGTGTTCCGATATCCGGTAGAAAGTTGTTCGACGGATCTTCGGCATAAACACGCACCTCGATCGCGTGTCCGGTGATCTTCAGGTCGGCTTGGGTAAAAGGCAGCTTCTCACCTTCGGCCACACGTATCTGCAGCTTCACGAGATCCAGCCCGGTGATCATTTCTGTTACGGGATGCTCCACTTGGAGGCGTGTATTCATCTCCATGAAGTAGAAGTTGAGCTTCTCATCCAAGAGAAATTCGACCGTTCCCGCACCGGTATAGTCCACGCTTTGGGCAACACGAACAGCCGCCTCCCCCATTTCCTTCCGCAAGGCCGGCGTAAGAACCGCTGAGGGTGCTTCCTCTACAACCTTTTGGTACCTGCGTTGAATACTGCATTCACGCTCGAACAGATAGCAGGTATTACCATGCTGATCGGCCATGATCTGCACCTCGATGTGACGCGGACCCGCCACGTACTTTTCTATGAAAACGCTGCCATCACCAAAGGCGTTCTGGGCTTCACTGATCGCGCGTTCCAACCCTTCTTTCAACTCGCTCTCCTTCTCCACTATGCGCATGCCCTTCCCTCCTCCGCCGGCCGCAGCTTTGATCAGGATGGGAAAGGTGATCGTCTTCGCCACCTTGATCGCTTCTTCGAGCCCGCTGATAGCCCCTTCTGTTCCGGGCACCAGCGGGACGCCATGGCCTTTCACGGCTTCCTTGGCGGCCAACTTGTCACCCATCACCTTCATCGCATGTGTCGAAGGACCTACGAAGACCACACCTGCCTTTTCCAGTGCACGGCAGAAGTCGCCGTTCTCGCTGAGGAAGCCGTAGCCGGGGTGAACGCCATCTACTTTCAGGTCCTTGCACACCTGGATGATCTTATCGAACACCAGGTAGCTTTCTTTACTTGGAGCAGGCCCTATACACACCGCCTCATCCGCAAAGCGCACGAAGGGTGCGTTGCGGTCAGCTTCGGAATAGACAGCCACCGTGCTGATACCCATTTCCTTGGCGGAGCGCATAACGCGCAGGGCGATCTCGCCGCGATTGGCGACGAGCAGCTTCTTGATCTTGCGCGCGCCAGACATCACGCCAGAACCTCTTTCACTCGATCAGCAGCTTCCTGGAGTGCAACAGCGCTCAGCACCTTCAATCCGCTCTTGTCGATCAATTCTTTTGCCTCCACAGCGTTGGTTCCTTGCAAGCGCACGATGATCGGAACCTTGATGTCGCCGATGCTCTGGTAGGCGTCGATCACGCCTTGGGCAACGCGATCACAACGCACGATTCCGCCGAAGATGTTCACCAGGATCGCCTTCACGCTAGGGTCTTTCAAAATGATGCGGAATCCTTTCTCCACACGCGCCGCATCGGCCGTCCCGCCCACATCGAGGAAGTTGGCAGGCTGTCCGCCGCTGAGTTGAATGATATCCATGGTGGCCATCGCCAGGCCCGCACCGTTCACCATGCAGCCAACGTTGCCGTCGAGCTTCACGTAGTTGAGGCCTGCTTCACCGGCTTCCACTTCGATGGGATCCTCTTCCGTCTTGTCGCGCATCTCGGCGTAGTCCGGGTGGCGATAAAGCGCATTTCCATCGAGCCGCACTTTGGCGTCCACGGCGATGATCTTATCGTCGCTTGTCTTGAGAACAGGATTTATCTCGAACATGGCTGCATCGCACCCTTCGTAAGCGCGGTAGAGATCGGCGATGAACTTCACCATGCTCTTTTTGGCTGCACCCGTTACGCCCAAGGCTGTCGCGATCTTGTTGCACTGGAATGGGCGCAGGCCAACGCGCGGATCAACGCTTTCCTTCAGGATCTTATCGGCATGGTGCTCGGCCACTTCTTCGATGTCCATGCCACCCTCGGTGCTATAGACGATCACGTTCTTGCCGGTAGCACGATCAAGCAGCACGCTCATGTAATACTCCTTCGTCTCGCTCGCACCAGGGTAGTACACGTCCTCGGCGATGAGCACCTTGTGAACCTTCTTCCCTTGCGGTGGAGTTTGCGGGCTTTTGAGCATCATTCCAATGATGGCCGCGCTCTTCTCGCGCACCTCATCGATGTTCTTGGCCAGCTTCACACCGCCACCCTTGCCACGACCACCGGCATGGATCTGCGCTTTCACCACCCACCATTTGGTACCTGTTTCGGCGCTCAAGCGCTTGGCGGCATCCACGGCTTCATCGGCGTTGTACGCCACCAGCCCGCGCTGTATAGTGACACCGAATTTCTGAAGAATGCTTTTGCCTTGATATTCGTGGAGATTCATGCCGCGAAGTAAACCGGTTACGCGTTACGAGTTGACGCGTCAGGTGTTCCTTCGTCAACGATAACCGTTACCACACGCAACGCGTAGCACCTCAACACGTAACGTTGTTCCTTTGCCCTATGATCCGCGCCACCACGATCCGCAAGAAATTCGGCAGCCTCGACGTGTTGAAAGGCGTGGACCTGCACATCGCGAAAGGCGAAGTCGTGAGCATTGTTGGGGCCAGCGGTGCGGGAAAAACCACCTTGTTGCAGATCCTGGGTACGTTGGAAAATGCGGATAGTGGCACACTTACGATCGGTGGCGAACAAGTGACCGGCCTCGGGCAAAAGGCACTTAGCACCTTTCGGAACAGGCATATCGGCTTCGTGTTCCAGTTCCACCACTTGTTGCCTGAGTTCACGGCCTTGGAGAACGTGATGATGCCGGGCTTGATCGCGGGAAGAAGTAAAAGCGACTGCCAACCCCGCGCGGAAGAACTGCTCACACGTTTGAACGTGATCGCGCGCAAAGAGCACAAACCGAACCAACTGAGCGGAGGCGAACAACAGCGCGTGGCCGTGGCCCGTGCGCTCTTCAACAACCCCAGTGTGGTGCTCGCGGATGAACCTTCCGGCAACCTGGATTCGGCACACGCCAAGGAACTGCATCAGCTCTTCTTCGACCTGCGGAAAGAGCTTGGCCAGACCTTCGTGATCGTCACACACAACGAGGAGTTGGCGGACATGGCTGACCGGAAGCTGACCATAAGGGACGGAGTGATCTGAATGACCGGCGCACTTCGCGCTCACTGTTTTCACGCGACCTTTGCCCGGTGAGCCTCTTCGATCTTCTCCGTTCCCTGTTCAAAGGGCCAAGCGACCGCGCACTGGCCGCACAGCTGCGCCAACCCAGTGGTGCAATGGCGAAGAAAATTGGCGAACGGATGAACGGGATCAATCGGGTGCTCTACGGCAAAACGTGGAACGTGATGGACATCACCGATGGACAGCACATTCTGGAGATCGGTTTTGGGAACGGACTCTTCTTCCACGACCTGATGGCCCATGCGAACAACCTGCGCGTAAGCGGCTTGGACTTCAGCGAAGCGATGGTCAAGGAAGCGCGCGAACACAACACGGCTCTTGTTCGGTCAGGAGAGCTGGACCTTCGGAACGGCAACAGTGATCACATGCCCTTCACGAATGCATCGTACGACAGCATTTTCTGTATCAACGTGGCCTACTTCTGGGAAGATCCTGGCGCTCATCTGCGCGAGATCAAACGTGTGTTGAAGCCGAACGGGCGATTCTTCACCACGATCAGAACCAAGAAAAGCATGGAGCAAATGCCATTCACGCAATACGGCTTCAAAATGTACGAACCTGAAGATTGGGCTGCGACATTGCGCGGTAACGGTTTCGTCGCCGACAACATCATCACCATGGAAGAACCGGTAATGGAGTTGGGAGGTGGGCATTTTCGACCGATATCTTCGGTGATCGTTGCATCGGTCGCATGAGCCATCGATGTTCATCGACTCCTTGCCTGCATTGCTATGTGTCTTTTTTCCGAAAAGAACGAAGCCATGAATAGAACTTGCCCATGAACACCCGCTACCTGATGATCGCCAGTGCCTTCTTCATGGCCGCGATCGGACTCGCGCTCACATTCGCCCCGCAGGAGATCCTGCACCGGTTCGACAGTGATGCCACCAGCTGGGAGCAGACCCTGGCTCAGTTATGCGGTGCCCTGTACTGCGCCTTCGCACTGATGAATTGGACGGCGAAGAGCTTGTTGCTCGGCGGCATCTACGGTCGTCCCATTGTGATCGGCAACCTCGTGCACTTCACCATGGGGGCGCTGTTGCTTTTGAAGATGAGCAGTGCTCCTTCCGACGAACCGGTGCGGTGGGTGCTGATCTCTGCATACGCGGTCTTCGCCGTTGTCTTCGGGTATGTGATGATGACGCATCCTGCGAAGGCGAGCACGGAAAATTGACGCCTGGCCATGCTGCCCGGTTCGCGACATCCGTCTAATTTCGATGCCTCTTCAACACGACCCATATGCGCAACCTGATCCTTCCAGCCGCCCTCCTCGTCACCGTGCTCGCCACCGCCCAAACGGACATCAACAAGATGATACAGGAGCGTATGGCCGGCAGCGGCATGAAGATCGAGGACGACACCAGCCCTTTTGTTCCGAACGAGTTCATCGGCAGTTTCCGCATGGAGATGCATATGCTCGATGGCGCGACAGAGAAGAAGAACAGCCCGACCAACATGCACTATTGGAGCACCGAGGACATGACCATGAACAAGATGGAAATGTCAGACACCAAAGGCCAGGACATGCGCATGATGACGGACCTGAAGAACAAGTGGCAATACACGTTGATGATCGACGAGCGGGGCAAGAAGAGCGCGATGAAGAGCAAGAAAAAGAAAGTAACGATGGCTGAGACGGAGAAGAAAGCGGGCAATGAACCGGAGATCACGGTGACCAATGAAACGAAGACGATCGAGGGGCATGTCTGCACCAAGGCCATCGTGAAGACCGAGGAAGGTCTCTGGACGGGCTGGGTGGCCAAGGACTTAAAGGCCCCGTTCAGCGACATGAACCGCAACACGGGCCAGCGCGGAAATGAGCAGATGATGAAGAACATGAAAGGGCTGCAGGGCTTTCCACTGGAATTCGAATGGGTGGATGCGAAGGGCAACGGCCGCATGGTGTGCAATATCAAAGACCTGAAGGTGGGCAGTGTGGATCCCAGCGTCTTCAGCCTTGATGGTTTTGAGGTGATGGAGATGCCGAGCTTCGGGCAATAGTTTTTGATCATGCGGATCAGGGAAACACTCATTGCGCTTCTGATCTCCCTCGGCCTGCAGTGTGTGGGTCAGGAGGTAATGTCGATAAACGCGTATCTCGCCATTGGGAAACTTGCCGACCTGGACACACTTTACCAAAGCGGGGTGGATGCGGACTCCACGCGAGCAGCATTCGGCGACCGGCAGGATGAGTTCATGAGGAATTACAATGCGTTCTACCAAGAGATGGACAGGTATCTCGATGCGCACGACTTCACGTGGGACGACACTACGAAGTGCTTCAACAAACTCTACTTCCGCGCGGATGGAAAGATGGACAAGTACTTCTACGGCTTCCGTGGATCAGTGACGCCAGAGAAGCAGCAGCGCTTCGAAAAACTAGCGACCGCATTCTTGAAAGTCTACCGATTCCCAATGACGAACGCGATCCCGTTCCGGCAATGCGGGTCGAGCACGTTCATGCCTCGAGCAATTAAGGAAGTAGTGCCTGAGACACGTTGAGTGTGCCGAAGGACCCGAACTGATGCCTGCACCTGCACGCCCTGCGGAACTGAAGATCTTATTGGACGAAGCCTATGACCGATACGCTCGCCCCGAGTTCATAACGAACGATCCGATCCATATTCCGCGCTCGTTCATCGCACGCGCGGATGCGGAGATCATCGGCTTCCTCACCGCGACCATTGCTTGGGGCCAACGCGTCACCATCATCAACAACGCGAGGAGACTTGTTCTGCTGATGGATGAAACCCCGCACGACTTCGTGATGAACGCGACGGAAGTGGACCTGGACCGGATTGATCGATTCGTGCATCGAACCTTCAACGGGATCGACCTTCGGTATTTCATCCGAGGCATTCGGCACTTGAACACGGTGCACGGTGGATCGAGAACGCCTTCCTTGATAACGGCGAGATCGGTGACATGGGCTCCGCGATCGCACGTTTCAAGTCGCGTTTCTTCGAACCGAAGCACCAAGCGCGCACGAGGAAGCATGTGGCGGATCCTTCCAAAGGCAGCAACGCCAAACGCATCAACATGTACCTGCGCTGGATGGTGCGGCCGAACGATCGCGGTGTGGACCTGGGTCTTTGGAAGAAGATCCCGGCGTCAGCGCTGCATGTGCCGCTGGACGTTCACACCGGGCGTGTGGCGCGTGAACTGGGACTACTGAAGCGGACACAGGACGACTGGAAAAGCGTGGTCGAACTCACGGAGAAGCTCCGCGAATTCGACCCGGTGGATCCTGTGAAATACGATATCGCCTTGTTCGCTATCGGTGTTGATCACTCGAACACCAAACGCGTTGTGCGCTCGGTTCCGATCTCATCCGCAGCACGCAGCAAGTAAACTCCTTTCGGCAGCTCGCCTTGTTCAAGGAGCACCGTGCTCGACCGCCTAGTTAGTTGGCGGATCATGGCCCCGGAGGCATTGAACAACTGAAGGTCAATGCGGCCTTGGAAGCTTTCTCCAAGTCGAACCGTCGCGCTACCCTGCGCAGGATTCGGCAGTACCATCAATTCGTTGGATGAAGAGAGCATTTCGTCGACACCGGTTACCGTGCGATCACCCAATTTGTTGAAGGTGGTATTGGTGATCACAGGCGCGTTGTTGTCAAAGTAGATACCGACCGAATTCGTCAGCTCGGTGCCTACCTGAGCATCGGCCATATGGCGGATCGCGAAGCGCACGAAACCTTGGCTGCCGATGAAGTCGCTACCGCTATCAGGGAGGTTGATGCCTTCGAAGGTGAAACTGAGCAAGCCATCCGGCCGCAGCAGCGTTTGGCACGTATGGCTGGCGTTGAGCACTGCGAGTGTTGAATGATCGAGGTCCGCGTCAAGCTGATCGAGGATCACCACATCATGCGCCATCGCGTTGCCCGTGTTCTGGAACCGCACCTCGTAGAAGAAGGTGGAACCAACGGGTGTGAGATGCTCTTCCCCTTCTCCGGCTGGGCTTACTTGCTTGTCGTTCGGATCAACAGCACAGAGCAGAATGGGCGAATAAATACGTGTATCCACGGAGATCGGCACGCCTGCGATGGACGCCGTAGCGGTCAACACATCATGCAGCGTTTCTCCAACATGCTCGCTTCCCGGAAGGTGAACAACCAAGTGTACCAAGCGCTGGTGCGTGGGTTGAACATTCGGAAATACCCATGTGGCTATTCCGTTCACCACCGAGATCGGAGAAGGATCCGCACCCACGTATGTAGAAAGGTCATCAAGATCGACACGCAGTTCCACGTCGCTTACCTGATTGCCCGTATTCAGCACGCTGGCCCAATAGGAAATAGCTGTGCCGCAACGCATGGGGGCACTGCCCAGATCGGGTTGCAGTTCGCTGATGACCGCGTCAGCCTGTAGGCCGAAATCATTGTTCTGGCTCGCACCTTGTGTTGGCACGTTCACGGTGTATTCATCGGTAGTCGTGAAATCCCAATTCAGTTCCGCGGGTTTGCTTACCGTGTAGCCGGCTGGCACCGCGCTGAACCAATACATACCACTCGCATTGGTATAGGTGGCGCCGATGTCGGTGCATTCCACGCGCATGTTCATCAGACCATGATCATTCCCGTTGAACACGCCGTCGCCATTGATATCATTGAAGACACGCCCCATGATGCCACCCGTGGCATTCGTAACATTGGTGTACCAGATCACTTTGTTCAGATCCCCGCTGGCAACGAAAAGGTCCTCGTCCCCATCATGATCAACATCACCGGTTGCGATGGCGTTGACCTGAATTCCGTAGCAAACTGTCTGGTGCGGGCCAAAATCCCCAAGTCCGTTCGTATTCTCGAACCAAGCCACTTCCGAAACGGTTCCACTAGTGGCGATCACGTCCAGATCACCATCCCCATCGAGATCCGATGCAGTGACGTAGGCCGGTGAATCGAATGCAGGATCAAGAACATCCGGACCTTGGAAACCAACCTCATCCACATTGCTTCGCTGCCAAGCTACTTGGCTGGCCATGGTATTGGCAACGAGCAGATCAGGATGGCCATCATTGTCCATGTCGAGCACCGTGCCATGACCAGCAACAGAAATTTGCTCCTGTGGCAAGAACCAGCCATTCTCGTTGGTGCACACACTTACTTCATTCGCCACGAGGGATGAGAACGTGATGTCAAGATCACCGTCCGCGTCAACGTCCACCGCCTTGGCATGGGCAAGTTGCGTGAGTGAGGCCAATTGCATGGCAGCAGAGAACACACCGTCGTTGTTCATACAGACCTGCAACGTACCATCGGCTTTTGTGAAGAAGAGATCCGGATCACCATCGGCGTCGAGATCCGCAGCATGCATCTCTTCTGCGCTCACATCGGCGAGGATAGACACAGGATCAACGAACGAACCGTTCCCCGCGTTCTGGAACCAGAACATACCGCTGTTCTGTTCGCGGCTCGCCATCACATCCAAGAGGCCATCGTTGTTCACATCACCCACACAGGCCACGGTTTCCAAAACACCCAGAAAAAGGGGCTCAGCAAAATCACCTTGACCGTTCGTATTGCTATAGAAACCCAAGCCTTCACGAGAAGCGATCATGAGATCCATGGTCCCATTGCCATCGAAGTCGGCCAGATCAACGGATCGAGGACTCTCACAGAAGAACTGATGTGAGGGACCGAACTGGGCCTGGGCAGCAACAGAAAGTACGATGCCTGTCAGGAAATGGAACTTGAAGAGGAAAGGCGAACGCATAAGCCAAAAGAGTTTGGGGCGTTCCTACGGAGCATTGTATCGACGAGTTTCGCTTTCGGGAAGATGGATGAAAAGAAACGCCCGACAGAACCTGCCGGGCGGGGATCGATCAATGTTCGAACGAGAACTACAAATGACTGTAGTTGGGTGCCTCGCGCATAATGAACACATCGTGCGGATGGCTCTCTTTCATACCAGCACTGGTAATACGGATGAAGCGTGCTCTTTTGAGCACCTCGATATCAGCCGCACCGCAATAACCCATTCCAGCACGCAAACCACCGACCAACTGATGGGTGACCTCGTGCAATTTGCCTTTGTATGGCACACGCCCACTGATCCCTTCTGGTACCAGCTTCTTGATGTCATCCTCCATATCCTGGAAGTAACGGTCCTTGCTACCCTGTTGCATAGCCTCGATACTACCCATACCGCGATAGGTCTTGAAGCGGCGGCCCTCATAGATCACGGTCTCCCCTGGGCTCTCTTCCACGCCAGCGAACATGCTTCCGATCATTACTGAACTGGCACCTGCTGCAAGTGCCTTCACCATATCACCTGTATACCGGATACCACCGTCGGCGATCACCGGAACTCCACTTCCTTCAATTGCAGCAGCACAATCATGCACCGCGGTCAACTGGGGCACGCCCACCCCAGCAATAACGCGGGTCGTGCAGATACTGCCTGGCCCGATCCCCACTTTGACCGCATCAGCTCCGGCTTCAACCAATGCTATCGCGGCTTCAGCGGTTGCAATGTTGCCGACCACCACATCCACGCGTGGGCAGGCATTCTTCACCGAGTTCAACATTTCTATCACGCCCCGCGTGTGTCCATGCGCAGTGTCGATCACCACAGCGTCAACTCCAGCTTCCACCAAAGCCTTGGCACGTTCCAAACTATCGCCGGAAACCCCGATCGCAGCAGCCACACGCAAGCGACCCAGTTTGTCTTTGCAGGCGTTGGGGTATTGCTTCAACTTCAGGATGTCCTTATAAGTGATCAGCCCCACGAGAATTCCATGGGGATCCACCACTGGGAGTTTCTCGATCTTGTATTCCTGCAACACCCCTTCAGCCTCACCCATCGTCGTATCCGGCTTGGCCGTAATGATCCGATCCTTGGTCATCACTTCGGCTACCGGGCGTCCCATTTTCTTCTCGAACCGCAGATCCCGGTTGGTGACGATCCCGACCAACTTGCCAGAAGCGTTCACAACAGGAATGCCACCGATCTTGTTCTCGGCCATCAGCCGCATTGCATCTCCCACCAATGCACCTTCAGCAAGTTTCACAGGGTCCAGTATCATACCGCTCTCGCTGCGCTTCACCCGGCGAACCTCGTTGGCCTGTTCGGCGATGGACTGGTTCTTATGGATCACTCCAATGCCTCCTTGCTGCGCGATCGCGATAGCCAATTCAGCCCCGGTCACCGTGTCCATGGCCGCTGAAACGATCGGTACGTTCAGCGGGATATTGCGACTGAAGCGCGTGCGGATATCAACTTCACGAGGAAGCACCTCTGAATACGCTGGCACAAGTAGAACATCATCGTAGGTGAACCCTTCAACAGCAAAGCGATCTGAAAGGGATAGCCCGCTGCCGGATGCGTTCGACGCAGGCGTTCGGGCGGGGGTTGCAAAGGATCGTTCCATGGCCAAAAGTAAGCTTCCGGCAGGAAAGAAAGATGTGATGGGTATTTCCTGTTATTGATCCGGTTAAAGCCAGAAACGGACAACGGCCAATGTTCACGGGCAACAGAGGAACGTAACGGTACCGCGCTCTTCGAACTTCTTACCGGCGCCATTGAGAAATGCACAATAGAACGCGTAGACCCCTTGGGGCACATAGCTATCGTCCACCTTGCCATCCCACCCGATATTCCGGTCCGATGTAGACCAGATCGCTTGCCCCCAGCGGTTGAAAATAATGAGTTCAAAACCGATCACATCAATGAATGCTGGCACCGGCCGGAAAGAACTGTTGCTCGCAATGGCACTGCCGGCTATGAACGCGTTCGGTATCCACAAGGCTTCCTGCTGAATGGCACATGCTTCATTGCTCGTGCTGATCGCATTGATACCGGATGCATTACCTGCTTCCAAGGCTTCCACGTAGTAGCAGAAGCGCCCATTGCTTGGCCAAAGGGCACTCACATCGTCTTCCAACTCCCATACGTCGGGTGCATTGAACGCGATCGGGACAAAAGGCAGGTCACCTATGCTACGGTAAACTGTGTAACCACTGACCAAACCGGCCCATTGCTCATAACCGTTCCAACGAAGATGGTCGACTCCATCGGCACCAGCCTCGGCCACCAACAGCAAGCTGGTTCCGAAATTGCTCGTCACCGCTTCCGCGCCGCAGCTATCTTCTACCATCACTCGGTACGTGTAGCTACGCAGATCGGTATCCACGTCCGTATCGTTGAATACAAGGGTGGTTCCGATTGTTGGGGGGGCTGTAGCGATCTCTTCCCATGGCTCTCCATTGAAGGTCCGTTCGATCCGATACTGTCGAACGCTGGCCGATGCATCAATGCTATCGATAATGACGATGTGATCATCGGCAACTACGGTCGCGGTGCGCAAATAATTCCATTGCGGCACGGAGGGGTAATCCGTAACACTGCAGTTCTGGTTGCTCAACGAGACTTGTGGCAGGGAATCGCCAACAGCTTTTACGACATAACAATAAGTGCTGAACGGCACCAGGTTTTCTTGCAGGAACGACAGCGTGGACGACGTGAATGAACCAAGCAAGGCATAAGGGCCATTGTTCTCTTGGGCATAGAGTTCATAAACCGCAACATTCCAACCAACATAGGGTGTCCAGCCAAGTTGCATGGAAGAAGCGCATCGATCGTAGTTCGCGCTCAACAACATGGTACAATGCGGTGGATCCGCGGCACTGGTATTTGGTGCTGGCGGTGTACCCGAATAGCAGGTATCGAACGCTGCCACGGTGTAACATTCAATATCACTTCCGGCGTCGCTCCCCGGCCAACTGTATGTGGTTACGGTCGTACCGAAAAGCGTGTCCAGATCAACGTTTCCTCCACTTGTGATGATTACGATGTATCCATCCAGATCGGCCTCTGGGCTCGGATCCCAGTCAATGGTGGTCTGATTGGTAGCGGTATCCACCGTTAGGGTTACCAGAACCGGTGTAGTAGGGGCGGTAACATCAGCAAAAACATCGCCGGTAAGATTGCTGTAACTGGTGCATCCGGCCTGGTTTTGCAGAACAATTCTATAGGTGAGCGAATCTTCACAGATCGAGATCACTTGTTCGAAGTGCGTGCGAACGCTATCCACTTGCCCGATCTGCGTCCACGTGCCTATCGGGTACTCCACTTCGACCCATTGTTGGTTCCCAGCGGTGGGAACAGGTGGTATGTGCTGAAGAGTCCAGTCAAGCACAGCACGACCGAGCGGTGTGCTTTGCCCAACCGTCAGGAACAACGTGGAAAGCGTATCGCTCGTGGCCGATTCGTTCGGTGGGGGATCCACCGAAAGCGTGGTCACATAATAGAACCGCGCTCCAACATTGGCACCCGCCCCTATGTGGGTGAAGGAGCCAGGAGTGTAAACGAACGTATTGCCAACCGGAGCATACGGACCCGCCAAAGCGATGCTCGAATACACAACATATTCCTGGAATTCGGCATTGGGATCAGGCGGAGGCAACCATGTCAATTCAACATTCCCAGCAGCATCCACTGAAGCGCATCGCAACGAAGGCGGGTCGAGCAAAGCACCTTGGGAACAAAGCGCCGTAAGCAGAAGAAAACTGGTTATGAAGGGCTTCACGTTGAAGGAACGCTTGAGGCATAGGATCGTTGCCAAATGCAAGACGTGCATTGGCTGGGCGATGTTGCCGCTCCGACTTTCGAATTTCACAACATATCGGTTTTTGCCAACACCGCCTTGGCGATACGATATTCCGAAATGATCCGTTCAACGATCGCTGCAGCCGGCAAAATGCCATCTAGCGCCGCGCTCACTTGGCCGATCTCCAGTTCCCCTTCCTCAAGGTCCCCCTCGAACATGCCCCGCTTTGCGCGTGCCCTACCCAGCAACTCCTTCAATTCTTCGGTCGAAGCACCACGCTTATAGGCTGCTTGAATGTCAGCGAAGAACTTGTTCCGCATCAACCGGACCGGAGCTAATTCCTTCAGTGTTAGGAGGGTATCCCCCTCTCGGCTATCAATTACGTGCTGTTTGAAAGCCTGATGGGCACTGCTTTCTTCACTGCACACGAATCTACTACCCACCTGAACACCATCGGCACCTAAGGCCATCGCAGCTAACATAGCCCTACCATCCGCGATTCCCCCTGCAGCGATCACAGGCACATTGACCGCGTCTCGAACGAGCGGTACCAGAACGAGTGTGGTCGTTTCCTCACGACCATTGTGACCGCCGGCCTCAAAGCCTTCGGCCACTACTGCATCGGCCCCTGAATCAACGGCTTTGAGCGCGAATTTCACGGAAGCCGTGACGTGAACAACCGTAATTCCATGGTCCTTCAAATGCTTGGTCCAAGTGGAAGGATTTCCTGCGCTCGTGAACACGATACGTACCCCTTCATCAACGATCGTTCGCATATGTTCCTCCACATTGGGATAGAGCAGTGGCACGTTCACCGCAAAGGGGGTATTCGTCGCTGCCTTGCACTTTCGCAGGTGTTCTCGCAGAACATCGGGGTACATGCTCCCGCTCCCGATCACGCCCAACCCTCCTGCATTGCTCACGGCGCTGGCCAATCGCCAACCAGAACACCAGATCATACCGGCCTGAACCAGGGGGTAGCGAATGCCCAAAAGGGATGTGAGTCGGTTGGACATGAGGAAAGGGGCGACGAATGTAGGATCACACGATCGTCATGCGGATCGTTGATATCCTATACCCCTCCGATCCCGTTGAAGTGACCCGAACTTTTGTAGGTTTGCGGGATAGTTCCAACCCGTTCGCTCGATCCGATGAAGTCATTGATACGCACTAGTGCCGTTGCACTGATCCTCTTGGCCACTGCCAATGGGAACGTAAAGGCCCAGTACGCTTGGGATTTTGGCGTTCACGTCGGTGGCGCCAACTACCTCGGTGAAATGGGTGGCAAAGAGCAAACCCGCCGCGATTTCATTTGGGATCTGAAGCTGAGCCAAACACGGTGGTGCTTTGGAGGGTTCGCTCGTCGCAAGATCAACCGATTGGTTTCGATCAACGCTGGGCTTCTCTACTTCAGGCTTCAAGGAGCCGATGCATTGAGCACGAATCCTCAGCGTGTTGGCCGTAATTTGAATTTCCGTAACGACATGTTCGAGGCGTACCTCCGCGGAGAATTCACCATTTTCGCGGATAACGATCTTGGGGGTCGCGGCCGATACAAAACCGATTTCCGTTTGTTCGGTTATGCAGGCGTCGCTGGGTTCTACCACAACCCGAAAGGCCAGATCAATCGAGAAGGTGAGTTCTACAATTTGCGGGACTATAACACTGAACTCGCTGACTATTCGAATATCGGCGTGGCCATACCGGTTGGTATCGGGTTCCATTTCACCAAACGTCGTCGTCATCGCTTTGGATGGGATTTCGGCTGGCGCACGACGTTCACCGATTATATCGATGATGCCAGCACCACCTACAAGGATCTGAGCGGCTTGCCGGATGATATTCGCCCTACATCGCTGCTGTTGTTCGACCAGCATTCTTACGTGGACGATGGTGCCGGTCCCATCCCAAGTGAATACCAGTACGGGTACTGGGATTCGGATGGCCCCAGCCCGAAGAGCGAGAACAAGCGCGGCGACCCCACACACAACGACAGTTACCTGACGATGACCTTCACGTACAGCTATGTACTGAAGGGCCAATCGAATTTCTATCGCCAGCGGTACAACTGGATGCGTGGCAAAAAGCGCATTGGTCGTAAGAGCAGAGCGAAGTTCTGACCTCACCCCCAACCCCTCTCCCAAGGAGAGGGGCTTTGGAAGGGGGCTTCGGCCCCCTTCTTCATGGAATGACGTGAAGGCGACGTTCGAGTTTCCATAGCCTGATCGTACTTTGTCGCGATGCCCGACGAGAAGATCACGATCCGCAAAAAACACCCATTGGCCATCCGCTGGTTCCATTGGGTGAATTTCCCGGTGCTCTTCGTGATGATCTGGAGCGGCACGTTGATCTATTGGGCGAACGACGAGTACGCGCTTCGCCTCGGTGATCTGGAACTCTTCAAATTCTATCCTCCCGGCTTCTATAAAGCCCTGAACATCCCGTTCCGATTAGCAGATGGCATGGCATGGCATTTCGCCTTCATGTGGCTGTTCTTTATCAACGGCTTCCTCTATGTGCTTTACACGATGATCAGCGGTGAGTGGCGTTACCTGTTGCCCAGGCGCGGCTCGTTCAAAGAAGCCTGGTTCGTGCTGCTCCATGACCTGCGGTTGAGCAAGAAGCCGCTCCCCGAAAAGAAGTTCAACGGAGCGCAACAGATCGCGTACACGAGCATCGTTATCATGGGCGTTGGATCTCTGTTGACCGGCTTGGCGATCTACAAGCCCACACAACTTCACTGGCTCACGTGGCTCTTCGGTGGCTATGAGATCGCCCGGCTCATCCACTTCGTACTAACGATCGGGTATTGCCTCTTCTTCCTGGTGCATATCGCGCAGGTGGTCAAAGCCGGGTGGAATAATTTCCAAGCCATGGTGACCGGCTGGGAACGTGTGCGACCTGCTGACCCTTCAGCGATCATGGACGAACCTGAACAGGTGATCGATAACCCGGCCCAACCATGAGCGAAGAAGAACGACAGGTATCACCCGCTGATTGGAACCGCCGGAAGTTCATGGCCTTCGGTGTACTTGGCTTGTTCGGCGCTACTGTCTGGGGCGTGCGGCAGTGGATCGTTGATTCTCCAAAAGTGGACGGGGCATTTGCCCCGTTGCGCTCTGCGTTGGAATTCAACGAACGGGTGAACGGCACGATCAAAAGTGACGACCATTCCGTGAAGGAGTTCCCGAAGGAACTGGCGGCGAAGAAGGTGCGCGTGAACGGGAACTATGGTGTAGACTATCCAGCTGATATCGCCGCATGGAAATTGGCCGTTTTCACAGGCAGACCAGGGAACGACGGGCAGCTAAGCATCACCATGGATCAGCTACGGGCGCTGCCGAAAACGGAGATCGTGTATGACTTCAAGTGCATCGAGGGCTGGAGCCAGATCACGCATTGGGGGGGGGTGCGCTTCAAGGATTTTGCCGAACACTTCCTCGTTGGAAGCAAGAGCGGTGCAGCACCGACGAACGAGAAACCTGAAGATCTTTTCAAGTACATGGGCCTTCGCACACCCGATGGCGAATACTATGTGGGCATTGACATGAAGAGCGCGCTGCACCCACAGACGATCCTGGCTTACGAAATGAACGGGGCTCCCTTACCGATGAACCAAGGCGCGCCGTTGCGGCTGATCATACCCACCAAGTACGGCGTGAAGAATTTGAAGCGGATCGGGATCATGATGTTCAGTGACGAACGACCCAAGGACTATTGGCACGAACGCGGATACGATTATGACTGCGCGTTGTGATCCGGGAATTCACTCCTCGATCCCGTTCCGCTCGATCCAATCCGCTAAAACAACGAGGTACCATACGCGGCTCCAGGTAATACGCTTGTCTCCCCCAAGGAAGCGCTGCCACAGGGCTTGAAGGCCTTGCTCGTTGAATTCGGGCCGTTTGCCAAGCGTGGCCAGTCGCGCTTCGCAGAAACTCTTCAGTGCGGTTTTCATCCAGTGTTCCCACGGTAAAGTGAAGCCCATTTTCGGGCGATCAACGATCTCGCGCGGCAGAAGATCACCGAGACTTTCCACCAGCAATTGCTTGGGTGTGTGCGGAAACTTATGCTGGTCATGCACGCCAAGAACGAACTCCACCAATTCGTGGTCGAGAAACGGTACACGCACCTCCAGCGCATGCGCCATACTCATCTGGTCGGTATCGCGAAGCAACACATTCTGCAAATACGTGCTCAGCTCAGAAACGGAAACCTGTGACAGCAAAGGCAATGATGAGCCGTTCTGTTCGTGCAAAAGATCACTGATGATGTGTTGAACCGAGTTCAACGGGAACTGATCCATGCGCGTGAACGATCGCAGTTCTGAATTCGTGAACGTGAGGCGCGATAGCGGATAGGTGTCCTCAATGGCGAACGAACGCGCCTTCATCAGCTCGGCCGCTTTAGTGGCTGCGGCAGTGCGTCGGGTGCTCTTGTACGCCGCGCCAGCCGCTGCACGCAAAGATTTCGGCAGGATGGTGATCCAATTCTTCTTGAGCAACCCAAGCGTCCTGGCGAACACATCATAGCCAGCGAAGATCTCATCGCCACCAAGGCCGCTGAGCGCCATGGTAATGCCCGCCTCCTTCGTCACCTTGCTTACCACCCAGGTGTTGGGGCCGTCCACGCTTGGGTGGTCCATGGCCTCCAGTGCGTTGGGGAGCATCCGCAGCATGTCGTCCGGCTGCAGGCGTATGGTGGTATGTTCCGTGTTGAATTTCTTCGCTACCAACTTGGCGTAGCGCTCTTCGCTGAATTTCTCTTCATCGAAGACGATGCTGAAGGTGTGAACAGGCGTTGTGCTCGCTTGGGCCATCAAACCCACAACGGCACTGCTATCGATCCCGCCACTTAAGAACGCACCGAACGGCACATCGCTCACCAAGCGCCTTTCCACCGATCGACCGAGGCGTTCACGCACCTCCCGCCGAACGGTTTCCAAGGGCAACTCGGCGACTTCTGTCTTTGCGTTCGCGACCAGGTGCCAATAGCGTTTCTCAGAGCGCACTCCATTCTTCACATGCACGAAATGGCCGGGCATCAACATTCGAACGCCCTGCACCAGCGTGGCCGGCGCGTGAACTGTGGCATAGCGCAAGTAGTCGATCAGAGCCTCCGGATCCAATTTTCGTGGAACGAGACCGGTCGCCAAAAGCGCGCGGATCTCCGAAGCAAAAAGCACTCGCCCTTCTTGCTCAAAAAGATAAACCGGTTTGATGCCCAGCCGGTCGCGCACGATGAAAAGCTCCTGCAACTGAGCATCCCAGAGAGCGAATGCGAACATGCCGTGGAAGCGTTCGATGCATTCCACACCCCACTTCGCCCAGGCGGCGATCAATACTTCGGTATCACTGGAAGTTTTGAAAGTGTGCTCCGTCAGCTCGCGCTGGAGCTCGCGATAGTTGTAGATCTCGCCGTTATAGACCACGTGGTAACGGCTATCGGCACTATGGAACGGTTGGTTGCCAGCGTCACTGAGATCGATGATGCTCAGGCGACGATGACCAAGAACAATGTCCTCCCCTTTCCAAACACCTTCCGCGTTCGGGCCACGATGCGCGATGGCATCGGTCATGCGCTTCACAAGACCCTCGGGCTGCTCGATGCCTGCGAGACCAGCGATCCCAGCGATACCGCACATTCGCTGTTTGGTGGGTTAGCCGAGTATGAACCGCGTATCGGCCAGCACTTTCTCGATGCCCGTGCGCAACGGCAGAAGCTCGCGACCCAGCAACTGGCGCATGCGGGTAATGTCCGGCATACGACGTGTCATATCGCCCTCTTCCAACGGTGGCAAGTGGGCCACTTTGCTCTTGCTCCCCGTAACGTCGATAATGGTCTTTGCGAGGGCGAGCACGGTTGTCTCTTGATCGTTGCCGATGTTCACCACATCGTTGATCACCTCGTTGTTCCGGAAGGCATTCAGGCAGGCATCCACATTGTCGTCGATGTAGCAAAAGGTGCGGGTTTGCAGACCATCACCGTATACCGTGATATCCTCGTTCTTCAGTGCAGCGCGAATGAACTTGCTCACCACAAAGTCCTTGCTCTGCTTGGGGCCGTATGTGTTGAAGAAGCGGAAAACGGTGTAGTCCAAACCATACTCCTTCTGGTAGCTGCGCAGAAAAGCCTCACCGATATTTTTCACAATGGCATACGGCAATTTGCTGTTGAGCGGAGTTGTCTTTTCGTTCTGCGGGATCTCCACCGGCTCCCCGTACACTTCGCTACTGCTGCTGAAGAACACGCGCTTCACACCGGAGTTCTTGCACAGGTCCAGCACGTTGCGGATGCCATCGATATCGCGCAACACCATCACCGGATTATCGGTTGTGCGCTTCACCCCTACCACGGCAGCGTAATGGAACACGTACTCTGGACGGTATGCATAGAACACGCTGCTGATATCCTCGAAGCGGTTGGCGTCGCACTTGATGAAATGCAAATTGGGATACTGATCGAGCGGCAGCTTGCGGATATCGCCGGTGAGCAGGTTGTCCACGGCCACCACATCGTTGGCAGGGTCCTGAGCAAGGCGAACAGCCACTTCACTGGGCACGAAGCCAGCGCCACCGGTAACAAGAATTCGGGACATGGTTCTTTGTAAAGGCTGGCGAAAGTAACCTCCCCTGACCGTCATCGCGCTCCCCGATCGTCATCGCGAGGAGGCTCCGCGACGAAGCGATATGTAATTCACGGAAGGTGCAGGGAATTACAGATCGCTTCAGCCCCGCCACCCCGGACGAAACTCCGGGGGCGCGGGTCTTCGCGATGACGCATTAGGGCTCAGCGCCGATACAGCCGGCGAATGAGCATCAGCACCAACACCGCCGAGCACGCCCCACCAGAATTCTTTCCGCAGCGCGGTGGTCTTCACCAAGTAGGGCAGCAATCGCCAGTTGAAGCCTTCGGACTTGCCGATGTGCTCTCGCCACCATGCGGCGTTGTACGCTTCTGGCTCGAGCAGTTTCTGGCCGGTGAGGGAGAACGAGCTCCACTTCACCCCCGGGCCTGACCCGGGGTCCGGGTATACATCGGCGATCAGCAAGGCATCGCGCGGTTCATCGCGGATGGCGCATTGGATGTAGGTGATGTTCTTCGCGTGCTCCTGAAAGAAGATGCTGCTCGGCGCACTGCCGCCCAAGCTGCCGCTGATCCAGTACACATGTGCATGTTCGGCGATCTTCTCCAACAACGGATACACGTCCTTCTGGAAGTTGGTGCCGGTAAGCGATCGGGTGTTGTCCTTGAAGAGCGGGCTGTACTGCGGGTCATCTTCGGCCCAAATGGGGCGGTGGGAGATGATGAACAGGTTATTTCCGATGTGCGGAGTATCGCTTCCACCATCGAACCATTGCACCCACACATCGAGTTCCTTGAGCAGGCGTGGTGTGAGCGTTCCATCGCTGCTTTCGAGATCCAACACGACACAAGCTCCAAGTACGACCCAGAGGCTGTCACGATCAAAGGCATGCGCTTCCTCAAACAACCTCCGCGCCGCTCTCTGGAACACCGTGTCCTGAGGGGATCCGGACAGATGAGCAAGACCATTCCGAATGTGTTCGAGTCCATTGCTGGACAAGGCTGGCATATAACCGATCGGGAAGGAATAGGCCCCGGAAGCCGGAAGGTTGGAGACACTTCCGAGATCGTGATTCCCCGGCGCATTGAACAGCGGCATCTTCAGCTTGCCGAATAACGACCGCTGGTAGCGCGGCAGATCGTTCACCGGATCCATGAACAGATCGCCGGTGCTGAGGAAGAGGTTCGCGCCGAGCTTGTTGATCGTATCCAGGTTCGCGAGCAGGGTGGCCGCCGGGTAGCCGCTGCGGTTGGTGCTTTCGCCGTGGAAGTGCCCGCCGATGAGGATGCGGTAGTGGCCGGTGCTGTCGGCGGGAAGGACTTCGAGACCGTTGAAGGGGGAGCGTTGAGCGAGCGCAATACTTGGCACAACCAGAAGCCACAGGCTACAGGCTGCAGGCCATAGGCTGATCCGTTTGGCAACCGGACATTGCTTGTGGCCTGTGGCCTGAAGCCTATGGCCAAGTTGGAGGTTCATGTTCCCCCAGCGGCTTTGGTCTCCCCTACTTTCTTTCCATCGAGCGTGATGGAACTTCCGGCTCCGCACTTGAATTCCGCTTTGGCGTTGGTGATCGTCACATTCTTCAGATCTACCCGCACCGGACCGTAACGCATTTCGGACTTCTTAGCTTCCACCACTTGATCGACCTCTTCCACGCGGGCATTCGTAATGGAGAGCTTCGCCCCTTCACGCCCTTCGAAAGCAGTGGACATCTTATTCAAATTCAAGTTGGTCACCGTGATACGTGCGCCTTTGGAGCCCTTGATCCCTATCCCGGATCCATCCCAACCACCAATGCCGATCTTGTTCAATTCCGCGATCCCGCCTTCCACGCTGATCGCGTCATCCTTGGCCAACTCGAAGATCACGTCGGTCATGCTGACCTGAGCGAAATGCGTTTCCAATTGATCCGACCCGTGATCGAACCGACAATTGGTCAAGGTGATGGCACAGGTTGAAGCATCCAACAGGGTAGCGCCAGTTCCGGTGAAGAAGCAGTGATCGAACGTCGCATCGCTCTTATGGAAGGACAAGTCGCCACTTCGGGGTTGGTCATATGCGAATCTGGAGATGTTCGCAAAAACACAATAGCTGAGCACGGACCGATCCGACGCACCGATCACATGCACGCCGCGCGAACTACTGTCAGTACTGAAGATCTGGATCCCTGCTTCGTCCAAGCCTTTCCATTGCAAGGCCGAATAACTGATGATCTCCGCGCCATTGGAAAGTTCCAATTTCAATGGCCCTGTTGCGGTGCAGCGGTAGCCTGCCGGGATCACCAACGTATGCCCCATGCTCCAACTTCCTGGCTTGATGGTGATCGTCCTGGAAACCTCATCGATCGCGAGAAAGTCAAACTCTTGCGGGTTCGGCTTCATCCCAGCCAACAATTCATCTTGGGCTGCTGATACGGACATGACGAACGGGAACACTGGCATCATCTTCCTCCGGGAAGCACCGAGCACCCGATACATCACCTCAGAGCCTTTGGCCAGTACACTGTCGTTCGCAAGTCCGCTTGATGAACGTTGATGAATCAGGAAAGTGACCAACACAGGCGATCCGACCTTGCCCCGTTCGCGGCTAGGGATAAAGGCTGGTCTGATCGGCGCGATCCGGCGTCCATCCGCGAGCATGAGGCTATCCACTTGCATCGGCAAGCTTTCAATGGGCACGAAGGCGAGCGTCAACGTATCACCACGCAAGCCCTGTTGGTATACCTGCGCACCCTTGGGAACATCCAGCAACTTGTGGATGGCCTGCTGGTTCTTGTAATAGATCGAGCGATCAAGTTCCTTGTACGGGAACTCGCCATAAAGCGTAGCACTGGCCGTGTCGAGCGGTCCTTTGATCGCAGCGAAAGCACTATCGAGCCAATCTCTCTGGCTGAATCGTTCCAATTGCCTCACATAAGCCGCGAAGATCAATGGGTCCTTGAAGAAAGCGACGTGCAATTCATCGCTCTCGTTGAACGCACCGGTCGCTTTATAGGCACCGGCAAGCTCCTTGGTGGGATAAGCACTGAAACTCTCATAGCTGATGGGCTCCAATCGTTGCGCCACGGGATCGAAGTAGAACTTCACATCGCTCCAGTCCATGCTGTGGTGGCCGCCCACGAGATCGAGCATGGCAAGGCGCTTAGCGGTGCGCTCCACGTCAAAGACATCGCTCGCTTTCAACTTTCCGGTGCGGAAGCCTTGGATCAGTGCGATGGCTTGTTCGAAGTATTTTTTTTGCTGCGGGTCTTTGGCGATCTCTTCGCTGCCGAACGCATCAAGGTTCGCCGCTTGGTATGCACCGTAAGCATCATCCACCTTGGCGCTACCATCGATCCCTTGCGTACGGTGCAGCCAGAAGAGCGCCGGATCGAAACGCACGATCGGGCCGGGCAAGCGACCGTTGTTTTCCAACAGCTCCGGCCCGAAATGTTCCTCATAGGCGTACACCCCGAGATCCTCACCGTTCAACTCCACTTTGCAGAACCCATAGCGCAAAGCGATCAGTCCTTCGCCTTTCATCAGCTGGTGGAATAACCAATCCGTGAGGTAATTGCGTGTACCTGGATGCTGCAATGAAAAGCGCTGCATTCCAAGAAACCCTCCCTGCTTTTTCGCGATCACCCGGAAGCTCCACTTCTTGCCTTCCACGTGATCGGTCATCTTGCCTTTGATCCGCAATTTCCCCTTGAAATCGCCGCTGCCTTCAACACCCTTGGGCATCGCCACATGGAAATCACCTTTTACAAAGTCATTCCCTTCCTGCTCGATCACACCGGCTTCGCGAGCACGTTCCACAACACCGTACAGCTCATCCATTCCAGCTTCATCCACCGTAATGGAGATCACAGGTGGCTCAATTGCGAAACTCTTCGGGTAATTGCGCCAGTACTGTTTTGCGAAAGTGACCAGTCCTGGATGTCCATGACCCTTGAGCTTCCGATCAGCGAACCAAGCGCCTACCGAACCACAAACCAGCAGAAGCAAAAGGATCCAGCGCCAACGATTCTTCATACGGCGAGCGAAAGTAACCGCCCTTAGCGCGCCGGGAGTATGAGCTGCGGAACAACCTGTTCTACTGCCTCGTCCCCTGCTCCAGCACCACCCTCCTCCATCTCCAACCTGCGTTCTTCCGCCTTCTCCCTCCACATCACGATCTCGTCCTCTGTAATAACCGTGATAATAATGAGCAGTATGATGGTGAATGGATTGAGCGAGCCGGTCAACCAGCTTTCATACATCACACTGAACATGCTGGAGAACATGATCGCGAACGCGAACGGTGCGCGTTTGTTCGCTTTCAGGAATATCAGGAAGTAACTGCGGAAAAAGACCAGGACCCCTACTATACCCGTGTTGAACCACATGGTGAGATAGCTGTTGTGAACACCACCGTGGTGGCCCATACTGCGCAGGTAAGGGTAGTTCTGGCGCATGATGTACTCATCGTTTCCAAAGCCACCGCCCAAAAGGAAGTAGCCTCCCTCGTTGATCTTCTGCCAAGCAAAATTCCAAGCAAAGTATCGACCTGAACCTGCCTCGATCGTTTCCACCCGGAAGTAATCTTTCAGTCCAACGGCGGTCAGTACCGCGGCGAGGTTGGCGGATATCAGTTCAACCCCGAAACCAAAGGCCAAAAATAAAATGAAACCGATGAACGGCGAGATACTGAAGAACTGGTAGAACAGGACGAACATGAACGAAGCCGTAAGAGAAGTTCGCGAACCGCACGATATCAAGAAATACACCAGCACGGAATAGGCGAATACCTTTTCCATGAAGCTGAACAGGCCCTTATTGATCTTGATGAGAGCCGTGAAAAGCATCAGGTTGAGATAGCAGAAAATAGCCAAGCCGTTCGGATTGCCGAAATACCCGCGGATGCGACCAGAAACATAAACCCACACATGGTGGGTGTAATAAGGCATGGCCAATTGGGAAAGCAGCAACACGAGTATAAAAATGACCAAGTGCCGGAAAAAAACCCACCCCTGTCTTCGGAAACTGTACAGGACGTAATTCGGCACAACGATGTACAACAACGCATAAGAAATGGTCTTCTGGATCGAGATGAGGGGTTCACCGGATGCGACGATCGGAATGAACGAGAGAACGAAAAAAGGAAGAAACACCTTGAAGATCGAAGAAAGCGGCTGCATACGTGCCGTCTCCATGAAGAAGATCAGGGCCAAGACAATGATGTACGCGAACTTGGCGGTCTTTACGACCCTGAAAGGAAAATTATCCGGGGTCATATCAGACCACACGAGTGTGATAATGAACCCGAAAAGCATATCGGGCCAAAGATCCCTGCTTCGCAAAAGCAACACACTGGCAGGCAAGACCAGATACAGCAAGGGACTTGCGAAATACGTAGTAGCCGCCCAGAGCAGGATCATGACCAAAACCTGTGAATGCTGGCGGAAGAACTGGAGCATCAGAGATCTGTGGAAAGTGAAAACCGATCCCTGGCCTCAGCGCGCACTGCCGCGTGGCGTAAGTGAACGAAAGTGAGCAGGTCCTGAACGTTCTGTTGCCACCGGGCAAAAGTCAGTGGTCTTCGCCACCGATCGATGTGTCGGGGCATTTCAGCGGATATCGCGTCTCGCATCTCACGAGCAGCACTTCTCACCCTGATTTCCGAGAGTGGCCCATCCAACTGGGTCTCAAGAACAAGTGCGAAATCCTGCTCGATCTCTTTTGATCGCATACATACCTTGAAAAGGCGCACAATAGGGGACCGAGCATGCCGATCGATGTGCTGGAACATATCATAGTCGGCACCTACCGCCATACCCAACCCCATATCGCTATCACCCATGATGAAACGCCAGCGGCCATCAAGAGGTCCAGCGACCGTGTCCGGGGCGCCTGTATAACGCCACCATTTCACGTTCTGATCCGGCCAATCCACGTTACCGAGAATTATCTGTGCGGCCATGTAGTGGAGAAATCCGTTCACATCCATGCGGGCATTCAGACTATCTGCGAACCAGG
Source organism: Flavobacteriales bacterium (assembly GCA_016717225.1). Lineage (GTDB taxonomy): Bacteria > Bacteroidota > Bacteroidia > Flavobacteriales_F > PHOS-HE28 > PHOS-HE28. The sequence goes on from JADKGB010000006.1 coordinate 44,580, forward strand.
TTGCCTTGGCATCCCATTGTTCACACTGGTTCAGAAAGCGAGCGAAACGCTTGACCTCCTTAACGTCCCCTTCATAAAGCTCCAGGCGATCCGCCAGGATCGTTATGTCCTTGGCCTGCGTGTGATATCGCCTTGCGAGTTCCTTGTCGTCCAACCGTTCGCGCACATTGTGGAGGCCCCAATAGGCACCGTTCACATAGAGCACGCTTTGGACACATGATGATGTCTCGAAAGGCATTCCCTCGCATAGCTTGTGTTGCAAAGCATCGCGGAAGAACGTGCGATCCTGGTCGTTCCCAGAACAGCGCAGAACCGCATGTGCGATATCCGTACCTCGTTCGGCACCGAAAAATGGAAACTCCAATGGTTTGTCGAACAACACACGCAATGCGTGCTGAGGAAACCCGCGGGTGTTATTGCCGTTGATCCGGAGCTTCACAGAAGCGCTCAACGATCCATTCTCGCCAGCAATTCCGCTGGGTAAGAAGCACTCCAACCATGCACTGCGTTCAGCCTTTTTGCCTCGGTAGAGGAAGTTGCCCGGATACTTCCACCACTTCTGATCATCTGGGTATCGACGAACGAAATCCTCATCCGAATGGAAAATGGCATTACCCACCACGTAAAGGCCGGTATCCGCATCGAAAAAGGCGCCAGCAGGTAGAGCCAAACTGAGCACGGATAAACCGCCATGGTCTTCCCGAACAAAGGTGCGTGTTGCGACCGCTCCCACCCTTCCCATCCCATCAACCGCACAAGCCCGCACCACCACCGCACAAGGCTGAACACCCACCGGATGCCGCCATTGGACCGATGTTGGAATGGTAACCAATTCTTGGGCGTTGCGCTCGTTCAATGGAGTGAACGCTGTCTCGAAGCGAGGCGATGTCGAATTCGGTAACGAGCCATCCAGCGTGTAGTGGATCTCTTCGGACCCGTGGGCCACAATAGAAACAAGCCCAGCACGGTCAAATTCGATACGGGGTGCCACGAGATCGCACGTCTTCTTGTTGGCGCGCACATGTGGCAGCGCTGCTGTTAACAAGATCGCAGCCATTGTGGATCCCAACAGCACCAGGAACGAACGAAAGTCACCGCGCTGCATTGCGAAAAATTCAGCCCTTTTCGGAGGTTGCCCAACGCAATAAGAGACCCAAAGGCAAGACCAACACGGCAACGATCACAGAAGCGCTGCTCCCACAGCCAACACCGATAGCCAGTGCCGCCAATCGTAGCGAAAAACCACGGACTGTGGCATCTCGCATCTCTCCCCGAAGCAACAACACAACCGCAACAAGGGCAATGCTCAAGGGAACCGAAGCACGCACGAAGGCCACGGCGAACGCAACCAAAGCAGCCATCATCGCCATCTCCTTCTTGGAAGGTGAAGATGCATTTGCCAGGAGGCCCACAGCGAAGGACAGTAACGCCGCAGCCAGCAAGCTCACGAGGGTGGTACCGATATCGTATGGGGTGAAGTGGCCCATTTGGTCGGCCACCAGCGCTTTGATATCCATGATAGAAGCGATTCTTGGGAGGCCGAATGTAGACTGCTGCGGACGAGGACGCTCTCTATCTTAGTCGCCATTTCCAGATGTTGATGCGGTTGCCGTTAGTGCTTCTTTCGAGCTTTCTAGGTCTTTGGGACGCTTTGGGGCAAATGAACACCCTGACGGGCACAAGCCTGACGATCGATGAAGGCACCTCGTTGCGGATCGATTCTCCTTTGAATTGGTTTTTGGAAAGCGGGTCTGCAACGAGCAACAATGGGAGCATTGAACTAGGTCCTGGAACCGAACTGATCGAAGCTCCTGGAGCAGCGATCACGGGGTCGGGAACAGAACGCACGCTTCGTACTTATTCTATCCCAGTGAACGCCATGGATCCAGGTGGATTGGGCGGCTTGATCACAACTGACCAAGTACTCGGGATCCTGGAAGTGGTTCGAGGCCACATACCATTCGTTGATTACAGCGGCCAATCGTCCATAGCCCGTTGGATAGAATTCAACCCGACCAACAACAGCGGGCTCAATGCGACATTGGCATTTCGTTACGACACACAAGAATTGAACGGGTTGATCGAATCGTCACTGATCCTGCACCAAGCACTGGGCGGTGATGTATGGGGGTACCTGGCAAGCACGGTGAACACGGCCGACCGCACGGTTACAACTGCTGGCCTCAATAGCCTCGGGACCTACACGACCTTCGACCAGGACCTCCCGAGCGGATTATCGGATCCAGAAACAATTCCCAAGTACTCGTTGTTCAGTAACCCGGGTGGCCAACCGTTCCTCTTCGTCCCTTCCGGTGAAATAGTTGAATTCGCGGAGATAATTACTACAGCAGGTAAGGTGGTGCAAACTTGGTCTCCGAAATGGGCAGCTGGCCTGTATGAACTTCCAGTTCGTTCCGTCAGCACGGGTCTATATATCATCCGGCTGAACGATCGTTTCATTCTCAACTTCGTTCAACCATGAACAGGCTGGGACTTTGCTCGTTATTCCCCTTCGCAGTCCAAATCGCGTTTGGCCAATTGGAGGTGCCTGCGAAAGTGATCTTGGATGGCGCAACGAGCGATAAACGGCAAGTGCTTGGCCTGGCGTTGCCCTCAAGCGGAACAAGCGGAGCCACCATGGCTTCGGACCGAACCGACGCAACCACGTTCTCAACCGCAACAGGCAACAACGCATTGGCGATCACCCTGGCTCCTGCACCCACATCATTGCTGCCGGGGATGCGGTTCACCTTTCTGCCTTCAGCCCTCAGCATTGGTGAAGCAACCTTGAATGTGAACGGGCTGGGTGCGATCCCCTTGCGCAAAAACGTGAACGCCCAGTTGGATAGCGCTGACCTTCGACCTGGTCGGCCTGTCGATGTGGTGTTCGACGGGTTGGTGTTCCAAGTGACGAGCCAGTTGTATCCAAGCTGCCCCCCTGGTTACAAGGCGGTAGGAACAACGGTATGTATCGAAGCGGTCCCACGCGATTCCGCAAATTGGTACGCAGCCGTTTCCACATGCGTGGGTGAAGGCAAACGGATGTGCGGGTTCACGGACTGGTTCCAAGCATGCTTGCAAGCGGACAACATCTTCAGCACCGTGGCCTCCTATGAATGGGTCGACCATGCTGCCAACAGTAACAATTACGCGAAGCTGGTCGGTATTGGTGAGGTGACCCAATTGCCTGATTGCCGCGATGGAAGTCGGCAAATTCCAACGGTTCCACATCCATATCGATGTTGCTACGACCGATGAGAACCTTGTTGACCATAACCCTCTTTGGAGCGTGCCTCGCGAATTTTGCTCAAGTGAATTTGGACCGAGCATTGGTGCTGACCAGCGTGGATAGTTCGCAGCGCTCCATTGAAGGCTTGGGTGCTGCACTGCAGGACGATGCCCTTGTTACCGTTCACGACGCACAAACAGGAACCTATCATTGGGGACAGGCTGGGGGAACCAGCGCAGCGATCACGCTCGCCTTGCAGCCCGTATGTTCTGCATACGTGAACGGGCTTGTGCTTCGCTTCATGCCAATGGTATCAGCCAGTGGGCCAGTCACCTTGAATGTGGATGGACTCGGACCAGAACCGATCTATCGGGCGGATGGCCATTTCGCGAACGCAGGCCAATTGCAGCCAGGATCGATCGCAGAAGTCGTTTATGCGGACAGTGCATTTTTCCTCCGCTCACCGACTTCGGAAAAATGCCCAACGGGATTCCTTCAAGCAAATTCGAGTCTCTGCTTCATGCGGAACGACACAGTGAACGTATCGCTCTTCACTGCTGCCAAATGGTGCTACGATCGGGGTGCCAGCTTGTGCACGTGGGACGAGTACATTTTCGCGTGCACCAACCTGCAAGCGCAAATGGAAGGCATGTTCGATGACTGGGAATGGACCGATGATACGAGCGACCACACGCATACCGGTGTGCAAGTAGGCCGATGGTCCTGCCGAAGTGAACGTTCCTGGGTAGCGCGGGAAAACCCGAACAACTATGCACGCGTGCGCTGCTGTTACCATGTAAAATGAAGCAGTTGTTCAAGCATAACTCTTGCGTGGCCCTTGCATTGATGTGCGGCCTGGCCAACGGTCAAGTTCGCACTGATCAACCCGTCATACTCAACGGCATTGGGGATCAGGACCGACAAGTCCAAGGACTGCACGATGCCGCAGAACCTGGTGATGCACTGAACGCTCGAAGCCTTCAGCGTGGCACATACTTGTACGCTGAGGTGGATGGAAGTTCCTTATGGCAAGCGAACCTTGCACCAGCAATAACCCAAGCTCAAGCTGGCCTTTGCCTAATGCTCAAGTGCCTTCAAGCGAACTCAGGCCCCGTAACTGTCAGCGTGAATGGTTCAGCACCTATCCCGGTGGTGAAACAGGGCGGAACTGCCTTGGTAACGGGTGATGTAGCAGCAGGCGAAACCGTAAGTCTGGTCCACGATGGAGCAAGCTTTCAAATCACAAGCGCACGCCGCTTGGAACGGAAGCCCTGCCCCAATGGTACCGTTCAAGTGAATGAACTCTACTGCATCGAAGTAGTCGAACGTGACACGGTGGATTTCCCGGAAGCCGCCGTCGCCTGCGGGAATGCGGACATGCAATTGTGCTCTTGGGGCCAATGGTATTCGGCCTGTACCAGAGCAACTACGCTGGGCTTGCAAGGCATGATCGGCAGTTGGGAATGGACGAACAGCGCTGCCAACAGTGATGGCCAAGCACGGATCGTAGGATTTGCGACATGCACACAAGCCGCAGTAGCCGTTGGAATTGGACTTGTACCATACAAGTTCCGCTGCTGCTACAAGAGGTAGACCTAGCCTAAAGCGAGATCATAGATCCGCTCCAAGCGCGCGTTACGCACGCGTAGATCGAATTTTTCACGCACAATGGAGAGACTCTCGCTGCACATTCGACGATAGATCGGGTCATCGTCCATCCATGTTCGCAAATGAGCACAGATGTCGTCGGCAATGGCGTCGCTGGTGCGGTCCGTCACAGGGATCAGCCATCCGTTTCGGCCATGCTCCACGATCTCGGGTATTGAACTGACATTGGACGAGATAACGGGCAATTGCGCGCCCATGGCCTCCAAAACCGTATTGTTGAACGGGTCGCTGAAGGTGGTGCTCACAAATGCGTGCGCACGACGCATCAACTGCAAGAGACGCTCGTGAGGAACGCCCCGGTGGAGCGTGATACGCGGATCATCGGCGATCGTCCTTTCCACCCATGCGATGTCTTCAGCCTTCGGGAAGACGCCCCAATCCACCTCCAATGTACTCACGATCCAGAGTTGTGCATCTGCCCGACCAAGGCGTTGAAAGGCCTTCAGCAACTCTGTTCCGCCTTTCCTATAAAAACCGTTTCCTGCGAACAGTATTGTGAACCGTTGCGGATCCTTTTCGCCCGGCTGGTATTGTTCGACCGCACGATAAAGTACCGTCATTTTCGCTGGGTCCACTCCCATTGCGATCAACTTATCGCGGTTCATTCGGGCGGTATACTCACTGGTGAAAAGCAGCGTCTTGCAATCATCACTGGCCAATCGTCGCTGGCCCCATTTGTAGAGCGGGTGGCTCTCGGACATCGGCTTGTACCGCGGTAAATAACTCTCCACTTCGATCACCCACGGACGCCTGTTGGCCACCACACTGTTGTACGTGTGGTAAAGGTCTGCAGGCTTCAGCGGAAAGAACAGTTTGGTATGCGAAAGGAACTGGTTCTTCACACCCAGTACATGCCATGGCAGGTCGACCATGCGCGAATAGCGGTAGCCATCGGGCGGGTTGCTGAAGCAGTAGTGCTGCCAGTAACGGGTCTTGTTGCTGATTCCGACGATGCGCATCCGAGCGGTGGTTTCAACGAACCACGTTCAACTTGGGGCGAATGTACCGGGCCCGAGCGCGCCTTAGCGCACCGCCGAGCACGAAGCCACGAACCATTGATGAAAAAGAGACAAGCCAGCGCGGATGGACGTGGTGGGTTTGTAGCCGAAATGGGCGCCAGCCTTGCTCACATCCGCAAACGTCTGGGGCACATCGCCAGGCTGTTCTGGCTGGCGATCGATCTTGGCGGATTTGCCAAGTTCGGCTTCTATCGAAGAGATAAGCTCACGCAGTGTTATGGTGTCCGAGTTGCCGAGGTTGTATATCTCGAAAGCATCGCCCTGGGAACGGTCCATCGCCCCGCGAACACCACTGACGATATCGGCGACATAGGTATAATCGCGGCGAGTGCCGCCATCTCCGAACTGCTGTATCGGAGTACCTCCATCGATCTTGCGGAAGAACTGGTGGATCGCCAAGTCGGGTCGTTGACGCGGGCCATAAACAGTAAAAAAACGAAGTGCCGTCACCTTCATTCCATGAAGCCGTGCATAAACCTGGGCGAACTGTTCACACGCGAGCTTGGTAGCGGCGTAAGGGCTGATCGGCTGAATACCGCGCTCCTTCTCCTTCCATGGCACGTTCGGATCCACACCATACACGCTGCTGCTGCTGGCCAGGACGAAATGCTTGACACCACCATGCCGCGCACGCTCCAGCAATTTCAAGGTACCGGTCACGTTGGTCCGATGATAGCCTATGGGATCAGCGATACTTGGGCGCACACCAGCCTTTGCAGCGATGTGAACGACAATTTCAACCGGATCAATGAATACGTCATCCAGCGCGGAGTCATCCAGAATACTGCCTTCAACGAACCGGAAATGAGGGTCGGTCTTGTGATTTTCGATGTTGGCCTCTTTTACAGCGCGAGAATAGAACGGATCGAAATTGTCGATCACTGTAACACGCCATCCGCCTTCTGCAAGCAGGAGATCCACCAAGTGGGATCCGATGAATCCGGCACCGCCAGTAATGATCGCGTGACGCATCTGTGAAAAGGTTGGCGAAAGTACGTGCTCTCCTCAGACAGGTGATCAATTCACCGCCGGCCCTCTGGAACTGTTCTTCAACACGCGTCCTTCAACCCTGGAATGGCAGCTATGGATGTTCAACGGAAAGCAGGAAACGCCCTCCATGATCGAAATAGCAACCCGATGCTGCGTGCCGATACTTTCGCCCCCGATGCGCCCCAACGAACCGATCCTCATCATCAGCCACACCTTTCCGCCGTACAAAGGCATCGGTGGACGTCGTTGGGCCAAGTTCTCCAAGGCATTGGCCAAGCGTGGACATCCGGTGCATGTGATCCATAGTGCAGGCGCCGAAAATTTGAAAGGTTCGTTGTGGACCGCCGATCTGGCCAACCCGGGCATCCAGGTGCATCCATTGCCGCAGCGATATCCCACCGTATTGTTCAAGCGGCCGTTAACATCGATCACCGATAAGTTGCTGTACCGCTTTTGGAAAATGGTGATACCCCTGCTTACGAGAGGCAATTGGCTGGACAAAACCGTTCTATGGCACGATCAATTGCTGGCGAGCGCGAGTCAATTGATCAACGAACACGGCATCCGCAATGTGATCGTCACAGGCGCTCCCTTCCGTTTGTTCCATTATGGTGTCCAACTGAAACGGAAGCATGGGATCCATTTGGTGTGCGACCTGCGTGATCCATGGACCTGGCACGATGGCTACGGACACGGCTCCCTGAGCGCCGCGGATCAGGCCTACGAAGCCGAGCTGGAGCTGGAAATGATGCGAGAGGCTGACCGGATCACAAGTCCTCATCCTAGCGTGATCGAACATCTGCGTGAACACTATCCGGGACATGCTACGAAATGCTCCGTACTGGGGCATGCGATCGACCCTGACGAATTAGGCACTCCTCAACCACCGCGCAACGATGGCCAATTCCGGATGATCTACGCAGGTAGCCTTTACGGCGCGCAAGAGGCCGATGCGTACTTCGAAGAACTGATGAAAGCCTTCGAAACGTTGCACTCTTCCAATCCGGTTGCTTGGCAACACACGTACCTGGACCTGTACATCACAGGACACGGAATGGATCATTACCAGGATCTGTTGAGATCGAGATCACTGAACGAGCACATTCGTATACACGCACCCTTGCCAGCGGTTGAAGTATTCGCCAAGATCGCTGAGTGCGATGCGGTATTGATCTTCATACCCAGTTTCAACAAAGACCTGCTCGGCACCAAGTTCACGGAGATATTCCATCTGCGGAGGCCAGTTATCCATGTGGGAGCACAGGGTGCAGTGAGCGAAGCCATCAGTTCTCGCCGGTTAGGGGTCTCGATCCCCGTTGCCAAATTGGCTGAAGAACTACCTCGGATCATGAGCGGCGAACGCGTGATCGGGATCGATGTGAACGTCGACCTGAGCGCGCACATGCTCGATCACATCACGGCCGATCTCGTCCGCGAATTATTGGTCTGACGACTTCGCGATCTTACTGAAGAACATCACGAACGCCTTCGTGACGAGAGGCCAACTGAAGCGTTCGCTCACACGGTCATAACTGTACGCCCCCATTTTGGCGCGCACTTCGTAAGACCGGCCGCAGAACGCCACAACTGCCTTGTACAATTGATCAGCATCGCCTGGCGGCAGCAAATAGCCATTGTGCATATTCACCAACTCGGCGCTGGCGCCCACATCACTCACGATGATCGGCTTGGCCCGGGCCATGGCTTCGAGAACCACTGTAGGCATGCCTTCGAAACGTGTTGGAAGGATCAAGGCATCACATTCATTATAGAGCTTCTCCAATTGCGCATCGTCCACGCGACCCAACAACTTCACATTCAAAGGCCACCCTTGTTCTTGGTATTGTGCAAGCAACGGACCGTCACCTGCTAATTCAAAGACCACCTGGCCCTTCCTGCCATCCTTGACAAGTCGCTGAGCCACGGCCATCAGAAGATCCAAGCCTTTGTTGAAGGCGAAGCGACCAACGAAAAGAAGTCGAAGCGGTGACTTCCCAACATCGCTCGAAGCAGCGTTCGTAGGTTCGGTGGGTATGAAACTATCACGCGGTGGAACATCCACAGCGTTCGGCAATACGACAACCTCGCACGTCGATCCCTTTACTTGTTGAAGCAGGATGTCCGTAAGTTTTCCGCCAAGTGAAACACAGGCTTTGCTATGGCGCAAGATGTAGCGCAAGGATAACCTGAAGGGCCAGCCCAACAGCCTTTCCCTGCGTGTGAGCATCTGGAACATCTCCAGGCCGTGTGGGTGTGTGATCAAACGACCTGTGAACCGATCAATACGCTTCCAAACACAGAATCCTTGCGACAAGATCACATCGGGTTCCAACTCAACCAGCTTCTCTCCTACCCGCTCGCTATATCGCCACAATTCACGCAGGTAGAACTTGCTTTTATCGATGTCTCCAACGCGCACTTCCCTGATGCCAAGCGCAGGATCGAAAACCTGTGCATCGTGTGGATGAATGACCGTGAGTTCAACTTCGCCAGTTCTGGCCAAATGTTCTGCAAGCAGCCTCGAATGCCGTTGCATTCCACCCATGGCGTATGGGAAAACGCCATCGGTACAGATCGCTACGTTCAGCTTAAACGCTGACATTCTCTTTCAAAAGCGTGGCCACCCCTTCATCGATCCCCCACTTCGGCTCCCATCCGGTGGCCGATTTCAACTTGCGCACATCGGCCAACAAGTGCATGCGTTCCACTTTGCGCACACGAGCGGGGTCTACTTCGATCGTGAGCTTCTCACCCAATTGCCGTTCAAAGGCCTCCACAACTTCGCGTACGCTGTATTCAATACCGCGGCCGATGTTGAACGTATCATAGCCCTTGATCCCCTTGGCTATCAACGCGCTCATCGCACGGCTCATATCCTCGGTGTGTATATAGTCGCGTTTGGGATCGAGGTTGCCGAGTTTCAATGTGCGTGCACCACCGAGCACCTGCCTCTGTATCTCGGGAAAAAGATGCGGGTTCGTCTCGTTCGGGCCGAAGGCATTGAAGAAACGACCAACGATCACCGGCATCTTCGTACGCAAGTGGAACTCGCTGGCGATCTTCTCAGTAGCCAATTTCGTGGTGCCATAGATGTCCATGGGCCCCAGATCGTTCTGCTCGTCCATGGCGCCGTTAGCAACTGGATAAACCGCTGCAGTGCTGGCCACGAACACCTGCTCAACACTGCCCTTCATACCGGCCGACTCCAGCACATTGATCGTTCCGTTGATGTTGATGTCCGCCGCTTCGGCCGGGTGTGAATTGCAATACGGGATGAAGTGTATCGCGGCCAGGTGCAGCACGATGTTCGGACGTGTCTCGTCCAGTACACGCTGTGTGGCCGCTCGATCACGGATATCAGCGTTGAAGAATCGGGTATCGGGAACGCCCGCGAGTTCACGCCGTCCAAAGCTCAAATTATCCAGCACGAAGACCTCGTGACCTTCTTCCTGCAAATGCTTGCTTAGCGCACTGCCAATGAAACCAGCGCCACCGGTAATGAGGATCTTCTTCGACATCGTGGGGCGAAAGTAGGTTCTTGGGGTCAGGTGCTTGTCGCAGAAAGCAGCAAGGAATAGCTGGTGTTATGTATCTGTTTGGTGAAGTGGTTCAAGGCGAAGGCACGAAGCCGGTGTCGATCTGCGGCTGTCGTCTTCTGGATGGTAGCAACCGATAATGTATCGGTCAGCACCAGTCCGAGGTCATGCTCCTGAACGAGCGCTGAGAGATCACCCAAGCCTTCATTGGTAATAATGCGCAAGCCACTGCTCAAATATTCGGCGAACTTGGTAGGACTGGCTACTTGATTCGTGATCGTTCGTTCGCGCACCATGATGCCGTAGTCGCATTCACTGAGCGCCAATTGCACCCGCGCATGGTCCAGCCACTTTATCTCAACCCTGCCCGGATACTTCCGTTCCAGAGATTCGTTGTGAGGGTCGCGTTTGCTGAGGAAAAGCACATGAACATCAGCTCGGCTATCGAAAAGCGGCACCAGTAATTTCTCCAACAGATCGAACGACTGCCACCCTGCGGTGCTTCCACTGTAAACCAATCTGATCACATCATTTTCGGCTCGCGGAAAAGGCAATTCACTGCGTCGGTTACGATCAAGATCGCGGCCGAGCGTGCAAGGGATCACGACATGCTCTGAGCTTTTGTATGAATAGCGTTCACCCCAGTGTGCGACCAGGGCATTGCTCACGGCTATGCGGAAATCACTCTTACTGACCGCTTCCTGCTCCAGCGGGCGGATCTGGGCGATCAGCGTATCATCATCGATGATCCTGTACTCTTCCCACTCAGCGGCATAAGCGCCACGACCATCGAAGCAGACGCGCTTCGCAAGGCCCCTATCGCGCATCCGCAGTGCCATCCACGTAGCAAATGGTCCACGGCAAATGATCCCACCAGGTTTCAATAACCGACAGACCCCCCCCAGGATCGTGGTGTTCCATTTCCAGCGTTTCATGGTGGGCACCATCGGCAACACCAGGGCCGAAGGAGAGTGCGCCTTGATCGCCCGGCGTGTCCGCAAGAAGTCACGAGCGCTAACGAGCGCAACGAGTTTCACCGAGTCCCTGCCAAGTGTATTGAGGTGCTCGACCACATCGGTGACCTGGCTCCAATAAACACCGCTAGGCTGGTCGTTGTAGGTGAGATAGATGATCACAGCGCGCGCTCCAAAACATCCACGATCCGCTCCGTGGCGTGCCCATCCCATAAGGGTGGAACAGCACCTTTCTTGAATGATCCATTCTCGATACGCGCGATCGCGGCACGAACCTCGACCAGGTCCAGCGGCACTAGTTCATTGCTGCCGATGGAGATGGTGCTGGGCCGCTCGGTATTAGGCCGTAAAGTCAAGCAAGGCACCCGGCGAAAGGTGCTCTCTTCCTGTATACCACCGCTATCAGTAAGGATAAAACCACAGGTCGCGATCAACTTCTGGAAAGCGAAATAGTCGAGCGGTTCAGTGAGCACCAGCCCCTTGATCGCATTGGCTTTGGCTTTCAACCCGAATGCTTCGATATTCTTCACCGTGCGCGGATGGATCGGGAACACAACCTTACGGGTAACGCATACTTCGGCGATCAGATCCAACAACTCGCTCAAGCGCTCCGGCACATCCACAGTAGCCGGCCGATGGATGGTCATCAGCACATGACCACCTTCACCGAGGTTGTAGTCCTTCAAAACGGAAGAAGCCTGCACCTGCGGCTCAAAGGCCACAAGCGTATCGATCATGGTGTTTCCCACTAAATGCAGTGCCTCTTTCGGTTTGCCTTCATGGATCAGATTATCCAACCCACTTTGCTCGGTGATGAAGAAATGATCGGTGATCTGGTCGGTAAGCACGCGGTTGTGCTCCTCGGGCATGGTACGATCGAAACTGCGCAAACCGCTTTCCAAGTGCCCGATGCGCAGGCCCATTTTGTTCGCTGTTATGGCAGCCGCGAGCGTGCTGTTCACATCACCCACCACAAGAACCAGATCGGGCCTTTCGGCAACGAACACCGGTTCAAGATCGCGCATGATCGCAGCCATTTGAGCATTCGGACTACCAGCACCGATATTCAAAAAGATGTCAGGCACCAAGCCGAATTGCTCGAAGAACACATCGGCCATGTTGGCGCTGAAGTGCTGGCCCGTGTGCACGATCCTCACGTCGACCGTTCCACGCTCCGCAGCAACCTTCTTGAAGCGCGTAACCTTAATGAAATTGGGCCGGGTACCGACCACGATGAGGATCTTCTTCAGGCCCATATTGATCGGTGAAGCTTAGGCAAGAGATGCGTGAACGAGCGGTGAAAGTATTGCGCGTGGTAAAGCCACCTGGACCGAACGGGTTAAAAGTGGAAATAGATAAAGCTGCTTTGCGCCCCTCCGTACCAAAGCGTAGTGAACGCGATCACGTAGCAGAACAACACACGCAAGAGTCCAGGCCATTTGGTGTTTCCGAAGCGCAGTGCATGTTCCTCACTTCGTTGGCTCCATTCGTACACCACGAAGAGCCCGATGATCACTAACAGTGTCATCGGAACCGACCTCCGCCATTCGAATAAGGAGTAGAGAACATGCCTCGCACAATGCGGGCGGAATGGGAAATATCTTCTGTGCGAAGTAGAATGAACGAGAACATCATAAGCGTGAACATGCCTACCATTCGCATTGCCTGCGGGCCTGTGGGCAAAAGCCGATCAGTGGAAAAAGCAGTGGGTCTGTTGAGCGCATTGGCAAAGGCGAGCGGAAGAAAGAACAAACTCTGCAACGCGCCGAACAACACGTAGGCCCAATTGGCACCGTGCCAAACACCGACAATGAGGAAGATGATGGAGATCGAGATCACTGTACCCCAACGCCCAGTATTGCGCAAAAGGAACGACAAGGGTGTAAAGACGTACTCCATCATCCAACTGGTGAGTGAAATGTGCCAACGCTTCCAGAAATCGCTAACGTTGGTAGCGAAGAAGGGCATAGCAAAATTGTTCATGAGTCGAATACCCAACATTTTAGAAACACCACAAGCGATATTGGAGTACCCAGCAAAGTCGGCATAGATCTGCACCATGTAGAAGAACGCCCCTAGCAGCAGTGCACTGCCAGGTTGTGCGTGGGCTCCATCAAATACCCGATCCACGTATGCGTCGGCATTGTCGGCGATCACCACCTTGGCGAAGAAACCCCAGAGCATCTGCCGAAAACCATCAGACACTAGTTTCGGATCGAACAAGCGTGCAGAAGCTACCTGCGGCAAGAAGCGTTGCGCACGTTCAACCGGCCCTGCCAAGATCTTCGGGAAAAAGAACACGTAGGTGGTAAAATCCAGTGGCGCACGGCTCGGCTCGATATCTTCATTGTATACATCGATCAAATAACCGAGCATTTGGAAACAGAGAAAGCTAAGTCCCAACGGGAGCAGAATCACTAGAGCTGGCCCATCTGCGTGGAGCGCGAAATTTTCCAAAAGCGCCACAACGCCCGTGTGGAAGAAACCGAAATACTTGAAGAAGCAAAGCAGACCCACGTTGAACGAAATGCCGATCAAGAAGAGCAAACGCCGCGGCCGCTCGTTCTGAGTGTTGGCAATGCGTAAGGCGAGTAAGTAGTTGATCGCCGCGCAAGCAACAAGTAACCCCAGCGAACGCACATCGGCCGCCGCGTAGAAAACCACGCTGGCAGTGAGAAGTAAAGTATTCTGTGCTCTTCCCGAACCACGGACAAGGGTCCAATACAGCACAAAGACGAGTGGAAAGAAGACTAGAAACTCGAACGAATTGAACAGCATCTCCGCGTGGTGCTCAAGACGAGGTCTTAGCGGTGATCAGTTCGATCAACGAACCCATGTTCTTGAGTTTGTTCACTCTTTCAATTTGAACCTTATGGCGAACTTTTTTCCAATTGGGTAATGATACCCATGTGCGTAAGCGAATCCCAACCTTCCCACATCGGTGGCTGTAAGGTCATCGCGAATCGAAAGCACCGTGACCCAAAACGGTCTCGATCGAACTCCGGATCCCGTTTATGATTTCGTTCTTTCCATGTTCACCCGAACAAATTTGCCTCCATAAGTAGCCGTTCCGAATGCGGAAGGATCGGCCTATCCTGGATCTCCCGCGGTGAAGTTGCGCACTATCCGAAACCGAGTTTTTCGTACAAGGCCTTGGCTGCTGCGTTGTTGCTGAACAGTTGCACTTGTGCCTTTCGAACTGGCGGCACCAGAGCGAGCGCTCGCTCGATGTGGCGAGCGATCAGTTTCTGGGCCAACCCCGATCCGCGATGGTCATCACATGCACGTATTCGACCTGCAGTGAGCCTGGTTCTCGTTTCGACCGAAAATCCTTGAGCAGAACGGTCGATGCAGACGGGCAAGGCTTTCCGCGGGAAAGGTGAAGGCGAGCAATTGGCCTTCAAGATCATCGAAGGCACGTCATCGAAAAAGCCTCGACCCAACCGGCAACGGCCGCAGCCTGTTGACCATCAAGTTCGGCGCATCAAAAACTAGAAATCGAGAACTCGCAACCGTCAACCTCTTCCCGCCAGCATCGACCTAGCAATGGCCGCAAGATCTCCTCGGATAGACCACAGAGAGCAGCGAGCCCGAGCCGTTCGGTTCCGCTCTTCTCGGCTGAAATAATGGCGCTGGCCAAGAAATCACCATCGGAAAGTATGGCTTCGCGAATGGAAGGGCCCTTCATTCGGCAGCGGTTGTTATTGATTGCTGCAGCACATTGCGATCGGTCTTTCCATTCACGTTCAGTGGGAACACGGGCACTGTGCTTACGCGCGTTGGAACCATGTATGCGGGCAGTTGGGTTTTCAAATGTGCGACCACCGCTTTCGTGTCAGGGTACTCACCTTCGATCACAAGCGCCACCTCGGTATTGCCCACCTTGTTCTTTACTCCAAGGGCCACCACATTGTTCTTGCACAGGAATTCGCGGGCGTGGTGCTCGATCTCGCCCAATTCCACGCGATAGCCTTGGATCTTGGTTTGGTGATCCAAGCGACCAGCATACAAAATGTCTCCATCGGCATCTATCGAACATAGATCGCCAGTGCGGTAGAAGCGTGTGGGTGCGCCATTGTGCTCGGCCACGAACATCACCTGAGTCGGTTTTCTGGATCATTCCAATAACCAGTGGTCAGTTGCGGGCCAGAGGCAAAGCTCGCCCTTCTCACCTACAGGCAAACGTTGGTGTGTTTCGTCCACCACAACGATCGATGAATCTTTCATGACTTGCCGATGGCCAAAATTCCGTTCAGCTCCTTGTTCGATCCAGTTCTCCGAAGATCATACGTTGTGCAGAAGATGGTATACTCCGTAGGGCCATAAACGTTTACGATACGGGCGTTCGGAACACAACGGCTCCATTCCGTGGCAATGGCAGTAGGCAAGGCTTCGCCGCAAAAGAGATTGTGCTGCAGGTGCGGAAGATCGATCTCCTCGAAATAAGGCCGCAAATAGTTGATGATCGACGGCACCATAAGCGCCAGATTGATCCGTGCTTCTTCGAGAAGTTCGGCAATGAACGCATACTTCACCACGCCTTTGGGAATGGTGCATACACAGGCACCATTCAGCAACGGGCACCAGGTAAGACATAACCGAGAGGTCGAAGGTGAGTTCGAACATCTGCAGACCCCGATCAGACGGACCCACCATTATCCCCATATCATCGAACGCATCAATGAAGGCCGCAAGGTTCCGCCGGGAGATCTGAACACTTCCGTTTGCCCCGTAGTTCCAGACGTGAAAAGCACATAGGCGACATCATCTTCAGAACAACGTGCAAAAGAGACATCGAACGGGGCGGAAGGAAAGTCGGGGGTGACCGTAACTGCACCTATAGAGAACGATGGAAAAGGCGCAGATGAGAGGACCGTTGAAAGGCCAGCTTGCCCAAGGATGACTTCGTTCCGGTTCAAGGGCGCTTCTGGCGCGATAGGTAGTAGGCCTTCCCTTCTGACCAAAGCGCAAGTATCGATGCGTAGGTGTGCAGATCATCATTAGCTACAATACCAACGATCTTCTCGGCCGCAGGCAGGTGGGTGCGGATCCAAGCTTTCTTGTCGGAGACGGATCGCGCAAGGTCACCATAACTGAAAGACTCTCCATTTATCCGGAAAGCTGATTCACGTTCATGGGTTTGCAACGAAGCAGACAGTGTTTGGAACAACTCCGGATCGTTGTTGATCAGGGTGGTCTTAGTAGTGCGTTGTTCAAGCCTTGGAACAAATTCAGATAATTACTGTCCAAAATAGTGTTTCGCCGCCCTCTTAACCCATTGGCCAAATGAAGAGAGAATATTTTGGAACCTCGCGAGTTCAAATGGCCCGCGTCAAATACGTTTTCTAGGTGATAGAACTCCGGAAAATCACCGGATCGACAGGTCGATCCGTCGTTCGGAAGGCAGCGAACGGAACAGCGCGACAAGGTCCCTCCTCTTTATCGAACCAAAGCGGAGGCAGTATAAAACAGAGCTTAACACCACGTGCATCGGCGAGGTAGATAAGCCATCGGTGCTGGCCTTATGAACTGCGCTGAAGGACCCAATGGAATTGCCGAGTAGGCCTTCAATGGAACGTCGCCGTTGTACGATCGTACTGGTGTCCGCGAGCAATTCATTCCGACGATCCCTTAGGTCTGTATTATCCGGATCGTATCCCGCTTGCCATTCGAACGGTACAAGTCCATTCCTATTTGGGCCCATTACCGAACCCGTATCCAACCGGCTGCCATCCCCGAAGAACCGGTCACGCAATCCAGGAAAACTGAAAGCATACGCGAACGCCTTTATCTCACGCCAGCGAATTCAATCGGGTTCTGCGTTTGGTTCCTTTTAATCGCCAAGTATGTCGTATCAGTTTAATGCAGTTCTCCGCATTCGTGTAATACCAATAGCGATAATGATCAAAGTTTTTGTCCCGCAAAAGGATGTACGGCATCAACTCCAAGCAGATCACCTTAGGCGGAGTGGCGGAATTGTTCAGAATATATTCGCAAGCCATCTCCGATTCTGGGGCGAAGCACGCGTTCAGTGCCATATTGAATGAATGTCCACCGTCGTTGTTCGCGGAATCGAGTACTTGCGATCCACTTGCCTGAACAAATGGCTGGACCCGATAAAAACGCGGTCGAACGGTTCATTCGCTTCCAGCACATGCTCGATCTTGTATGCCAAACCGGAGATCCCCAGAATGGCGGTAGCCATACTCGATCAAGGTTAACAGAACAAGCACAACTAAGGCATGTGGTGCGATCACGCGAAACATCCAAGGCCAAAATCCGGCACGTTCAGATCGTTGGGCAGGGCTCCACGGTTCTCCGAATGCTCAATTTGCAATGGCAAGAAGGCCTTCGACCTTCTGAGAACTGGACCAGTCGTACACGATGCTATCCCAGCCCCGCTGGCGGCATTACCCCAACGTCTTCTTGTGGCTGCGTGTAGCGATGATGAACTCGCGGCTATCCGTGTCGCTGACCTTGCGCGCTGGTGCACCTTGCGATGGTCATGCTCCCTTCCGGGAAGGAGCGGTTGACCACGCTATTGGCACCAATAGCCGTATTGGGCACCGATGATGATATCACCGAAGATCTTGGCTCCCGGACCGATGTAACAATTGTCGCCGATGGAAGGCACCCAGATCGTCAGGACCGGCCTTGGCCGATCACGACATCCACATGGATGCGGCAGTTTTGCCCGATACGTGCGTCAGGATGCACCACAATGGTACCCCGATGCGCAATGTTCTCAAACCAGATCCAAAAACATTCGGCGGTATATCGAAACCGCAGCGCACGCTCGTGAATGGAAACGCAATGAATACCATTTGAGAACGACGCCAGAACACCTTTTGCTCTTTTTGCAATTCGTGATTTACTCAACACGACGCAGCAACCGCTGGAACTTCCATACTTCGTCGTACATCAAATGAACGCTGAACGTTAAGCGCAGGGCGATACGATCCGCTTCGCGAAAGGCCTGGAAATGTGCATATGAACGTTCATGCGTGCTGTTTGCGTTGGTTCCGTTTCGTAAGCTGAAGCAAGCGCTCGGTGGTGGCAAAGCCGAGCAAGGTATGCAGCAAGGCATATCGCTCCCGTTAGTGGCTCGTCCCACCTCAGGCTTGAAATGGTGTCCAATGCTCTGGCGGTACTCTTCAATGGCTTTGGGCGGATCCTGGCAGCGACAATGCGCAGCGCCATGAATATGTATTGGCGCAGTGTCTCGATCTCTGGTGCGGCGTTCAGGATCAAGCGTTCGTAGGTATTCCATGATGGCCCGGCGCAAGGCGATATACCTGTCCCAATTGGCCTGCACACCGGTCTGGCTGATGGAACCACTTGCCCGTTTGAGCACATGCGTTCGGATGTGTGCATCCCACGCGATCGATCCGGAGTTCTTCAACAGGCGGAACATCAGGTCGTAATCCTGGCTGCTCGCAAGATCCTCGTTCCAACCGCCAACCACATCCAGCGCCGATCGACTCCAGAGATTCGAGGAGGTAGTACCCATTCGCGTTTTGATCAACGCCATCCATGGCTGGCCGACCAAAGCCAAAGAGGGCAATAGCAGACCGTTCGGCATGGCCTGTTCAAAATCACCAACCACAAGATCAGGGTAACCGCTCACCTTCGCCAGAGCGATCTGCGCCGCGATCTTACCGGATCGATCGTGTCATCGGCATCCAAGAACTGCACATAATCTTCCTTGTTGTAGATCGCAGGCCAGCATTGCGGGGCAGCCGAAGCCCCAAGTTCTCTTGCCGGATCGAACGGAAACGACCCGAAATCGTTCCTGAAGATCAAGCAGGACGCCAGCCGTTCCATCGGTACTGCCATCACCGAGCCCAAACCACGTCCAGATCGGAATTGGTTTGGGCCAATACTGAACCCAAGGCCGAAGGAAGATGAGCTCCACATTTGGCAGGGGATCACAACAGCAACACGCAAGAACAGCAGGGCAAGAAAGAAGGCGAAGTTAGATCCGAACCCTGCCCCCTATACGGAACCCCATGTCCTGCGCCGTTCACGGTTGGAAGCTCCCCACAAGAACATCAGAACGACGGGATATTGAAGCGCGTGGAGCAGCTTCACGGAAACCACCTCCAACGGGGGGCGAACCAACGTGCGCCCAAATGCAACAGAAAGGCAAAAGCCCAACCACTGTAGGCAAGAGGATCCACCTGTCAAAGTGGCGAGGAGCGAAATGGAACACGCGCGCCAACCAAACGCAGAGGAAGCACATCGACGCGGTGAAAGCGCCAGCCATGATCCACTTCAGCACTGTAAGACCACCCACGCTCCAATCGTTCGTCCATCCTTGAAAGATGCTGTGCGCGAAGGAGACTTCCGTCCGCCTGGCAACATGGTCCAACTGATAGTTCAGGTTGACGAACAGAAATTCGCGAAGGCCACCGAGCACCAAGGCGAGAAGCAAACAGCTATAAGGGTTCTGGCTCCCATCAACCACTAAGCAGATCGACGACCACTTCCCAGGGCAAACCGTTTCACCCAAATGTACCAGAGCAAGAAGACCAGCCATACACAACGACATAGAAGGCATAGTCGTGATTGAAATGAGCAATTCGTAGTCGTATCGCACGATGCGACATAGTGCAGCCACACGTGCCGCATTATTCGAGGGATCGAAACAAGACCTAGAAACGCGAACCAGAGCTTGTGCTTCACCGGCCCCGGATAAGCACCAAAAAATAAGATACACCGCGAACAGGTTCAAATCCATTACAGGGTCGCCGATCCACAGCAAATGACCCCCCTCAACCCCTATTGTCCCAATCAGTTCGGCATTGGCAGGCTCAGGTACGATCGTAACCAGGGTGGTGAGGAGGAAACCGGGCCCGGCGATCACCCGATCGATGTCAGCCTATCAAGCAGGCCCAAGGGTGAATGACGAACGCGTGCAGGGCGTACCAAGCAGCATACAGGAACACACTCCAGAACAAAAAGCGGAAAGAGTGATCACGCCCGGCAGAAACCGGTTCAGCGTGATGGTTCATCCACGCACAACGTTGCGCTTGCGATGCAGAGATCCATCAACTGCTTTCCTCCTAAAAGAGCACCAGCAACGAACAACAACCAAACACTACCATCGATCGGGATACAAGGTGGTGGCCAGCAGGGCGGTGGACCACCTACAGGCGGACCTCCTTGGGCGAACAACCCGCCGATCAATGGCAAAGCCACCAAAGACGAGCGTCACAAGACGTAGTGTGGACTTCATATTTCTAAAAGCGCTCAGGAACAAGCGCCAAATGTAAAAAAAGAACGGCTTATGAAGTTCAACCCCTTACCTGCCTTTGTTTTCAACAACGCGACGCAAACCGGCTCAAGGGTGATGAACCTCAACCACTTCGTTCCAAACGCCCCACTCGGTAAATGGACCAAAGACAACAGGGCTCCTAGCACAAGCCACAAGGCACTGCGAGTGATCTCTATATTCGCAGCCCTTTCGTCGGTCCATGGCTTTGGTCCATGCCGTAGGAGGCACCTCAGTTCACATGGCATCAGCGGCAGGCCCCAAGGCGGGAATCATCGACGTAAATGACCTGCGCTCGGTAATCAGGATCTTTTCGAAGAACTGGTACTTTGTGGTTGTCGCTGTTATCCTTTCCGCAGTCCTCTCCTATCTGTACTCATATCGCATCCCGGAAGTTTATGGGGCGAGTACGCAGATCTTGTTGAAGGACAAGGAGACCTACAACTACCAGTCGCAGGTGTACGCCAACATTGGCTACGTAGCGGCTTATGGTGATATCGTGAACCAGAAGCGCGTGCTGACGAGTATGACATGGTAAGCCGGGCGCTGGACAAAGTGGATTTCGATATTTCTTATTACATCATAGGAAGGTACAAAACCACGGAGCAATACGGAAAGCTGCCCTTCACCGTGAAGATGCAATTGTTGAGAAAGGAATTATACGAAAAACCGTTCGACCTGAAGATCATTGACGCCGATCGTTTTGAGTCAGTTACGATCGTGGCGCGGGCATTATCAAGAAGACTTTTCCTTTCAATTCAGCCATTGCTGACAAGGAGAATGACGACTTCACGCTACGCGTCGATCGGCAGCAGCAGTTCACCCCGGCGAACCTGGCGGAACTTGTGAAAAGCGACTATCGCTTCGTGAACCACACACGGCAATGGTTGGTCAGCAAGTACAGCTTTGGCATGAGCGTGGAGAATCTTGAATTCACCACGATCCTGGAAGTGAAAGTGGAGGACGAGATCGCGGAGCGAGCGAAGATGTTCCTGGACACGCTGAGCAAAGAGTATATCGAATACAATCTCCGCAGTGAATACGACATCAATGAGCGCACACTTGGCTACATCGATAAGCAGATCAATGAGGTGAGCAGCACACTTGGTGTTTATGAGGACGACTTGGAGCAATTCATGTCCAGCAAGAATATTCTGGACCTGAGCAAAGAGCAGGAGCAGTACTACGACGAAATGGTCCGGTACGAAACGCAAAAACGCCAATTCGAAATGATGATCGAAAGCGTGAATTCGCTGGAGGATTATGTGCTGAACATTGGCGATTCCAAATTACTCCCGCCATCATTCTACATACTTGAAGACGACGTTTTCCTGAAAAGCATGCTTACCCAGCTGTACAACATGCAAATGGACATGAACAGCAAAACGTTCGACGCTACGTTCGAGAACCCGGCCATTACGAGATCCGACTCCATAATGCAGTTGAACCGGTCCAACCTGCTCATCTA
Organism: Flavobacteriales bacterium; assembly: GCA_016717225.1. GTDB lineage: Bacteria > Bacteroidota > Bacteroidia > Flavobacteriales_F > PHOS-HE28 > PHOS-HE28. Next base: position 66,738 of record JADKGB010000006.1, read on the forward strand.
CCTTACCAACACGCGGAACGCGATAAAGGACAAGATCAAGGACGTAGGCACTCAAATTTCGGACTATGAGCGGATGGTAAAAGGAGTGCCGGCCAATCAACGCGGTATGCTGAACATCAAGCGTAAGCTCAACGTCAACGAGAAACTTTACGAATTCTTGTTGGAAAAGCGGGCCAATACGGTGATCGCGCGTGCAGGTATCATTCCGCAAACCAAGGTGATCGAGCGGGCTCGCAGCATGGGCGTAGTGCGCCCGGACAAAATGAAGATCCTATACACCTTCTTGGTCGGGGGCGTTTTATTGAGCATGATCCTCGTGTTCGTACGCGTGCTGTTCTACGACAGGGTTGAGAACGCGGACCAACTGCGCAGTGCTACCCACTTGCCCGTGTTCGGCGAGATCATTGCCAGTGATAAGGCCGAGGACAACTACGTAGTTGTGGACAGTGATCCAAAGAGTGCTATTACGGAGAGCTTCCGAACGGTACGGACCAATTTGGAATACCTCCCGGCCACGGAGGCCGGAAAGGTGGTAATGGTGACGAGCTATCGGCCCAACGAAGGCAAGACGTTCTGCTCCGTGAATTTGGGAGCGATACTGGCAAAAGCCGGGAAGAAAGTTCTTCTGTTGGAATTGGACCTGCACAAGCCAAAAGTTGCCGTAGGGTTAGGGATGCACACTACCACAGGCCTCAGTAGCATTCTGGTAGGTAAAACGGGGTACGCGGAATGCGTACAGCCCACCCAGATCGAGAATTTCAGCGTGATCCTTAGCGGCCCTACGCCTCCGAACGCATCGGAACTGGTGCTCAGCAAACACCTGGCGGGTCTGTTCGAATGGGGCCGTCAGCAATACGACTATGTTCTCGTAGATACGCCTCCTGTGGGCCTGATCACAGATGCATTGCTGATGATGAAGCATGTGGATGCCACGCTCTTCGTGATCAATACGCGTTTCGCGAACAAGGACCACATCAAAAGCGCCATGGAAACCGCGCAAGCGAGCACATCCGCGAACTTCGGATTCATCCTCAACGGTGTGCGGATGAAGAAGAGCAAGTACTACTACAACACCAACTATGGCTACGGCTATCGGTACGCATATGGCTACGGTAGCGGTTATGGATATGGATACGGTTATGGTAGCCGCCGAAAGAAGAAAGAGGGTGATGCTGGAAAGCAGGATGGATCGAACCAGAACTCATGATCATCGCGCCGTAGTCCATGGGATCGACCGCCACTACCAACTGGGATATTGAGATCAGGCCCGAACAGCCTTGGTGGAAAGTTGATCTGAAGGAATTCTGGCATTACCGCGATCTGTTGATGCTTCTTGTGAAGCGTGATCTTACCGCACAGTACAAACAGACGGTTCTGGGTCCGGTGTGGTTGGTCCTGCAACCCTTGCTCACCACGTTGGTGTACACGGTGATGTTCGGCATGTTGGCTCGTTGGTCGCCAAAGGTATTCCGGCACTTCTGTTCTACCTGAGCGGTATAGTGCCCTGGACCTTTTTTTCAACTGTTACTACACGGACCTCGCGCACCTTCGTGAACAATGCATCGGTTCTGACCAAGGTGTACTTCCCCCGCCTGGTCATGCCCGTTAGCACAACGCTTAGCACGCTATTCTCCTTGCTCGTTCAGTTGGTCCTACTTGCGGTGATCATCTTCTTCTATGCCCTGTTCCGCGATTATCAATGGACACCGTCGATCCAACTTCTAGCCTTGCCCGTTGTGATCGTATTGATGTCGTTTCTGGGTTTGGGCGTCGGTATTCTGGTGAGCGCACTGACCACCAAGTACCGTGATCTCGGATTCCTTGTGGCTTACGGGGTGCAGTTGCTCATGTTTGTGAGCCCGGTGATATTCCCACTTTCCCTGGTCGCCGAGAAGAGCCCTGCCATGCTCCCCTTTTTGAAAGCCAATCCGATGACCCCGATCATTGAAACCGTGCGCACCATGTTCTTCGGCGGCCAGATCGATTGGGCAGGTCTGGGATATGCCGGGCTTTTCGCAGGGATCATATTCGTCATTGGTCTGGCGATTTTCCAACGAGTGGAACGATCATTTGCCGACATCATATGAGCGTACCGCTGGTCATACAAGCGCAAGATGTGCGCAAGATGTACAGGCTAGGCCAAACAGGTGGTGCAACCTTGAGCGAAGACCTACATGCATGGTGGGCACGACTGTTGGGCAAGCCTGACCCCCTGGCCAAATTGGGGACATTGGATGGTCAGCGCAAAGGCAGCGAATTCTGGGCACTTCAGGGCGTATCCTTCGAAGTTGCACAAGGCGAAGTAGTAGGCATAGTGGGCAAGAACGGAGCGGGCAAGAGCACATTGCTCAAACTTCTTTCCCGGATCACGCTCCCTAGTGAAGGCACCATTCGTTTGAAAGGCAGAATGAGCAGTTTGCTCGAAGTAGGCACGGGATTCAATCCAGAACTCACAGGGCGAGAGAATATTTACCTCAACGGGGCCATTTTGGGAATGAAAAAGGCCGAGATCAATCGTAAACTGGAAGAGATCATCGGTTTCAGTGGGATACAACACCATATTGATAGCCCTGTAAAACGGTATAGCAGTGGCATGAAAGTGCGGCTAGGGTTCGCGGTAGCCGCGCATCTGGAACCGGATATACTGGTCATTGACGAAGTACTAGCTGTAGGCGATGCCGAATTCCAGCGGAAGTGCCTCGGTAAGATGAAGGATGTCGCTAGATCACAACGGACAATTTTGTTCGTTAGCCACAACATGACCGCCATTCAATCACTTTGTCAGCGAGTGATCTGGTTGCACGAAGGCAAAGTTCGAATGGACGGTCCTGCGAACGACGTTGTGCGCGCATATTTGAGTACGGACACCACCCCTGCCGATCACCGCTCATGGGACCCCAGCGAGGCACCAGGAAATGCGGATGTGCGGATAACGCAAATTCGCCTGGAACGCAGCGGGGCCGATACCCTGATAACCTGGCATGACCCCTTCCGTATCGTGATCGGGTTCGAGAATCGAGGGATAGACGACGGCGACCTGAACTTCAACTTCGAATTGTACAACGAAAACGACGCTCTGGTCCTTATCTCTGGATGGCGAGAACACGCGGTCTCAAACCCACCTTTCGCAAGAGGGTCGCATGAGGTGGCGTGTTCTGTTCCAGGAGAGTTGCTGAACACGGGCGACTACCGGATCGTTGTGAATTGTTTCAGAGCCGGAAGACATCTGTTTTCTGTGCAGGAGAGTATCGCATTCGTGATCCAAGAGTCCAGACGTACTGGCTCCTGGTATGGCAAACGGGCTGGTATCGTGCGTCCTCGTCTGGATTGGGAGTTAAGACAAGGCGCTTCAAAAGAGGGTGGCGATGCTCACCAGGAAGGCGTGTGAGAATGGGTATTCTGGGCAAACACTTCGTCTTTGTAATTGGGGCCCCAAGGAGCGGCACTAGTTGGTTGCATCAAATGCTGGCCGCGCATCCTCATGTTGCGGCAATGGAGAAAGAGGAACTGACCGTTTTCAGCCGGTACCTCTCTCCATGGGCAACGAACTTCGAGTTGGAAACCCGTAACAAAGACGAAGGCAAGTGGAGCCAAGGCCTCCCTTGTCTTTTTACAAAAGACGAGTTCGAACAACAAATGCGTTCGTTCGTGGAAACATTTTACGGAAGGCTTTTGGAACGCCGACCAGCATCGACACACATTCTGGACAAGCACCCGAACTATAGCAACCATATCCCGTTGATAGACCAACTTCTTCCGCGAAGTCGATTCCTCCATATTATCCGTGATGGCCGGGAAGTAGCTGTAAGTATGATGAGCGTTCGCAAACGCGTTGGGCATAGCCCGGGAGAAGTTCGAGGTGCAGCCCAGGAATGGCATCGCTGCCTCACCAATGCACGGGCTTGTGGCACTCCATTAGGGCCTGAGCGCTATATGGAAGTGCGATACGAGGATCTGCGAAAGAACACGGACGAAGGACTTCAGCGCATCCTTGAGTTTTGTGGTTTGTCGGCCATCGATGGTTTTTCGGCGCAAGTAGCGAAGGAGCATGACATCAATGTTCGGCAGGTGAGCACAGGAGATACCGACTTGAATGCCTTGCGCAACCAGCCTGATCGAATTTGGCAGGAGAAAATGAGCATCACTGAGCGATACATTTTCGATCGGATGGCTGGCGGCTTGCTCCGAGAATTGGGCTACGCGGAAAAGGGCTGGTGGGCAATAAGATCCAGAGATCGTTTGCAAATGCTACCGTACGGTTTCATGGTGCGAGCCAAACGCAGCGTGATGGCCTTGCAGAACATCTGGTCACAACCTGTCGAAAAGCCTCTCTTGTGAACATTGCACTCCATGCTGCGAGATGCATGGGATGAAATGCTTGACCCTCAGTTTATTGCCACAACGGGAGGAACGTTGCCAGCATATAGCGGAACCACTACCTCGTCAACTTTAGTCATCTGGTACATCGATCGGAATCCCGGCAATTGAAAAGAAGTATTTCACCCACTGGACGAAAGATCCTCTGGCTCGCCGAACCACGAATACCGCAGTAAACCTGCAAGTCGTTGTCGAAGACGTCCAAGTCGAATGCCAGCCATTTATTTTGATCGACCGGTGGAGAGAAAGTCGATCCAAACAAAGCTCAGAGCTCAAGCATAAGAGCGTCTCGTCGAACAAACAGCCTCTTTGGGCTGTAATTTTATCGAGCGATCAGCTCATTCACCATCTTTCGCCAATGGAGATCCTGTTGATCGGTAGCGGAAGTCGCGTGAAAAGCGCGATCGATGTTGTGCATGCCGCTGGTGAACACCGGGTAACGGGTATAGTTGACAATACCTTAAAGCCTGGAGACACGGTGTTCAATGTCCCCGCAATGGGCCACTTGGACGATCTGCAGAGCATTTTGGCGAAAACAAGCATACGGCACGTGTTGCTTGTTATCACTGATATCGGAATGCGCATGAACGCGGCTCAACGCATATCAAGCCTTATCCCGGACCTTCAGTTCATCTCTGCTGTCCATCCAAGTGCTTCTATTGGTCGGGATGTATCGATAGGCACCGGCACATTGGTTATGGCAGGCGCTGTCATCGAAGCAGGGTCCACCATCGGTGAGCATGTGGTCATTGGCGCCCATGTTTCTATCGGTGCTGACGGGCATATTGGTAGTTTCGTGAGCATAGGCGCAGGTGCCGTAATAGCCGAAGCATGTAGCGTGGGCAGTGGGACTTCCATTGGTATTCTAGCGGGCTTGACCAAGGGTATGATCGTTGGCACGCATTGCGCCATAGGCACCGGCGCCATGGTCTTGGAAAGTGTTCCAGACCTGCACGTGGCGGTAGGTTCTCCAGCAAAATGCGTTCGCACCCGGTTGGTTGGCGAACCCAATTTCTAGTCGCGCTCGGCATATCCGTTTATCCGAGTACTCCACCCGTCGCAAATGACATCGCACGACGCATACCTCGATCTTCCACTCACCGCCAATACGCAAGATCTCTACCTCGCTCGCGCAAGCATTCGGAAGGCGCTGAGCTCGGATCTGCCGAAATTCCTCGGCGCTTTTCTCGATATCGGGAGTGGCTTGCAGCAATATTTCAGACTCCTGAACGCGGCTCCTTCATGTGTGGAACAGTGCAAAAGTCTCAATACCCTGCGCGATACATCGGGCGCCATTTGGCAGCAGAAACTGGGCACCGCATATCGTCGGGTCGTCGAGTTGATGGCGGGCGGAATGCTACGCTTGATCTGTTATGCGCAGGAAGTCTGGTGGGCACTGAGCACCGCGGACCGTCCCCGCATGTCCATCTTTGACCCTGTGATCCGTACCAAGTAAAGAGCGGTCACACTTCGATCTATTGGGGGAGTCCCCCATCAAGAGCGCTTGCTATGATCACCGACCTTGCACCGATGCCTAACCACGTAAAGATCAGCGTCACCCGCAGCTTCCTTCCGCCGAAAGCGGAGTTCGACAAGCGGCTCGCGGACATTTGGGCCAGCTACCACCTCACCAACAACGGCCCGCAGGTGCAGGAGTTGGAAGGGCGCTTGAAGGACATGCTAGGTGCCGAGCACTTCTTCTTCATGGGCAATGGCACCATCGCCCTGCAGATCGCCATACGCGCGCTTGACTTGATAGGCGAGGTGATCACCACCCCGTTCAGCTATGTGGCCAGCACCACGAGCATCCTTTGGGAACGGTGTGTACCGGTCTATGCGGACATCGACCCGGCTACCTGCTGCATCGATCCAGCCCGCATCGAGGAGCGGATCACCCCGCGCACCTCGGCCATTCTCGCCACGCACGTATACGGATTAGCGTGCGATGTGGAAGCGATCCAAGCCATCGCCGACAAGCACGGCCTGAAAGTGATCTACGACGGCGCGCATGCGTTCGGCAGCACCTATAAGGGCCGTTCTCTGATGACCTTCGGCGACATCACAACCGGCAGCTTCCACGCCACCAAGATCTTCCACACCGTGGAGGGCGGCTGTATCGTGGCCAAGGATCCCGAGGTCGCGCGCCGGGTCCTGCTGATGCGCCAGTTCGGCCACTCGTACGACGACCATTTCCTCGCGGGGGTGAACGGCAAGAACAGCGAGTTCCACGCGGCCATGGGTCTGTGCGTGCTGGATCACTTCCCAGAGATCATGGCCGATCGCGCAGAGCAGTGGCTGCACTACGCGGGTGCTCTCTCCCACCTCCCAGCATGTCGTGTGCTCGTGCCAGATAGCCGATTGAAATACAACCACAGCTATTTCCCGTTGCTGTTCGTTGACTACGCGACTATGGCGCGCGCGCAGGCTGCCCTGTTGGTGGAAGACATCCTGCCACGCCGCTATTTCTACCCTTCGCTGGACCAGCTACCCTACCTGCAGGACCCTGCGCCCTGCCCGGTATCGCGTCACATCGCCGAAAGCGTGCTCTGCTTGCCCCTGTACCATGGATTGGCCGTTGAGGACCGGGATCGGGTGATACGCATCATACGGGAAGCTCTGTGAAACGGGTAGCGATCATGCAGCCGTATGTGTTCCCCTACTTGGGGTACTACCAACTGCTGCATGCCGCGGACGACTTCGTTCTCTTCGATGACGTGAACTTCATCAAGAAAGGCTGGATCAACCGCAACCGTATCCGCTTGAACGGGGCGGCCTTCACGTTCACCATCCCGATCCAAGGCATGAGCCAGAACGCGACCATACGCGATTCGATAATCGGCAAGGATGACGGATGGAAAAGCAAGTTGCTCGCGAACCTGAAGCAGGCCTATCGCAAGTCACCTGGCTTCATTGTCCATTATCCAGCCATCGAAGCCTTGATCCAGGATGCAGAAGGCCCCATCTCGGAACTGGCCGCAGCGAGCATACGATATGTCGCACAATATGCTGGTCTTTCCACACGCATCCACTTCTCCAGTTCCATCGGTCTGCCCACCGAAGTCAAAGGCCAAGAACGCATCCTCGCGGTCGCCGCACACCACGAGGCCACACGCTACATCAACCCGATCAACGGCGCCGCGCTATACAGTGAGGAACGCTTCGCGCAAGCCGGTATGGAACTGCGGTTCCTGCGCATGGACGGTTCGCTCCACTATCCGCAGCCAGGCCCGGCACCCTTCCTCCAGGGCCTGTCCATGATCGATGTGCTCATGAACACGGATCGAGAAGCATTGCTCGGCCTGTTCGGGCGCTATAGCCTGCTCGCAAAGGCTGAAGTTCCAATGGACGCCTTGCCCGATCCCGCTGACGTATGACGCGGCTCGAGGTATTGATGCCGACATACCGGCATGCGGCCTTTGTGGAACAAGCCATTGAAAGTGTGCTCTGCCAGAGGCTGCGCGATGTGGAGGTCGTGCTGCTCATCAGCGACGATGGTAGCGACGATGACACGCCCACGATCCTTCAGCGGTATGCGCAGCGTTACCCGGATCGCATTCGGCTGCGGCTGCGCGATCCCGCCACCAAGAACGATCAGCACGAAGATCTTCCGGGGCGGCAAACCCTCATTAACCACTATCGGTGGGCTACTGCGGAGTTCATAGGCCTTCTTGAAGGTGATGACTACTTCATCGATGCGGACAAACTGCAGATCCAAGTGGATCACCTGCGAGCAAATCCGGAGCTGAGCTTTTGCTCAACGAACGCCTACAACGAGTATGAAGGCAACCGGCGAGTGGACTATGTCCGCGGCTGGCTGGGCGGGGCCTTTCCGCAAGGAACGCTTACGCAAAGCGATATCGTAGCGAAGAACTTCGTTCCTACAGCCGGGGTGGTCTATCGGCTGGACCGCTTCAAGGAGATCCCCGCACCATTCCACACGGTAGCCGCACTTGATTGGATCCTGTACATCGCCCTGACTGACCATGGTGGCTTCCAGCTATTGGACCGGTTCAGTGCGGTGCGGCGTGTACACGCTGGCGGCGTGATCAGTATGAAGGATCTCTTGGTGAAGATCGACCGGAGCCTTCATCAGTTGACCGAGGTCGACGGAATGACGTCCGGCCGCTATAGGACAACCACCGATCAACGGCGGATAGAGCTCTGCCGAATGGCCATACAACATGCGGTCGATACCAAAGAACCAGAACGGGGAAGCCCCTACCTCGCCCTGCTGAAGGAATCCCGGAGCTTGCGAGCAGGCACCACGCTGCGAGAGCGTTTTCGGGCTGAATTGCTGGTGAACTATCCAAAATTCGCCCGTTTGATACATTCTTGGAAAGGCGGTGACTGAATACCGGCCATCATCGCTCCTTGACGCAAATTCGTAGGCAATGGGGAGCGAGGTGATCCGAATAGCCCCTCAATGAACGATCTTTCGGGCATGAAATCGATCGTAGTTGGCAATGTGGTGCAACGCCTCATTCAACCGGTCGATCGGTACCTCACCAGACACGACCACATAACCCGGCCCCAAGAGCAGCCGCATGATCACCGGCACGCCATTAAGGCGGTGAAATAGGCACGCCCCTCGCACCGCATGCGCCTTTGTATCGTTTCCCCCAACCGCAACGCGTGGAGCGAGACCTTCATCGCCAACCACATCGCGCACTTACCGCAGGTTGTGCTCACGCTCACAGATGGGCACCTGCCCAAACGCGATGCGGAAGGCCAGCCCCTGTTGGCCCCCACTCTATTAAAGCGGATGTTACAGCGCATGCGCAAGGCCGATCCAACCGAATTGCTGGTCGGTGCGATCGTACGCCGCTTGCAGCATCACCGGGTGCAACTGGTGCTCGCGGAATACGGCCCCACAGGTGAAGCTTTGTTGGATGCCTGCCAGCGCGCACGGATCCCGCTGGCCGTTCACTTTCACGGGATCGATGCGTTCCACACCAAACTGTTGCGCGACAATGGCAACTACCACCGCATCTTCCAACACGCGGTGGCCATCGTGGTGGTGAGCCGCGAGATGGAGCGGCAGTTGCTCGACCTGGGTTGCCCGCGTGCCAAACTGCATTACAATTGCTACGGCATCGAAGTGGACCGCTTCCACCCCGCTGATGTTGCCCGCACGCCGAAGCGGTTCCTCTCCGTGGGCCGCTTCGTGGACAAGAAAGCACCTCACCTCTCGCTGCTGGCCTTCCACCAAGCCTGGCAGCGCGACCCGGAACTTCGGCTCACCATGGCGGGCGAGGGCCCTCTGTGGGAAAGCACCAAGCAGCTCGCGCTCGCGCAAGGCCTCGGTGATGCCGTGGAATTCCCGGGCGTGATCACTAGTGACCAAGTGGCCGAGCGTATGCGTCTAGTGCGTGGTTTCGTACAGCACAGTGTGATCACAGCTGACAATGATCATGAAGGCACACCTCTCAGTATCCTGGAGGCCATGGCCAGTGGCTTGCCCATCATCTCCACGCTCCACGCTGGCATACCCGATGTAGTGGAACATGGCGTGAACGGTCTGCTTTGCGCCGAACGCGATATCCAGGCCATGGCGACCCACATGAACCAGTTGGCGGACGATGCCGACCTTGCACACCGCTTAGGTCTTGCTGGCCGTGCGCGGGTGGAGCAGCATCACCGCTTGGAGCAGAGCCTGGAGGCCCTCTCGACCATCCTTCGGAAGGCCAAAGGCCCGGACTAGCTCCCCGTCGCTACGCTTCCCATAGGCGCTTTCCCCTCCTTGGGGACAGCGAGCCGTTGTGGTGGGATCGCGGGAGGGGAAACAGCATAGATCGTTATCCCTTAGAGCTTCACGAACACGGCATGTCCGTTCACGTTGTGCAGGAAGCGCGCATCAGGTCGATCGATGGCATTACACAGTTCCGTCACGCCCTCGCATCCCCAGAAGCCGTAGTCGTCGAAGACCACCGCGCCACCGGAAGCCATGCGCGGCCACACCTCATCGAAGATGTCTTTCGCGGAAGCGTATGTATCCACGTCGATGTGGCACAGCTTGAGGGGAGTATCGCCCAGAACCGTGCGATCGATCTCGTCCGGATAGATGCCTACGAGAAAAGAGACATTGTCTGCGCCCAGATCCGCAAGCAAGGCCTTCACTGTATCGATGGTGGTATCCGCATGCTCACCGCCTTTGTAGTTGGTGTCCTTCTCCCCGGCCTTCACGACGCCTTTGAACGTATCCGCCAGGAAGACACGGGTACCTGATGAGAAGAGCTGTGCGGCTTTGGCCATAAGGCCGCCGGTGCCCCCGCGCCACACGCCAACTTCCAGGATGTTACCGGGCACATGCTTGCCACGCTCCACCAATTGCCAGAGTTCGAAGCAACGGTAAACATCCACCAGTGTATTGTGGCGGATGCGTTCGTAGGCTTCGCGGAACGCCACATTATCCAGCCAGGGACTGTAGGTAGCGTGTGAGAGAATGTGCTGATGGGAGATGCCCGGTGTCTTGGTGGATAGGCGCACCTCGCGGATGGCGGCCAGTTGCTTCTTGTAGAAAGTCACCAGCTGTGTGGTGAAGTCATCGGCGTATTTCGTGGACATGGGTATCAGATGAAGTACATCACGGTCTCATAAACACCCTCGCTGTAATGGCGCAGGTACACACGGTAGTCCGGCCTGATGGCCATCACCTGTTGCGGAATGCGCCAAAAGTGGCTCTGGTCGTGGTACACACAGACAGCGAGCACCGGTCTTTGGGTACGGATGATGTTCCGGGCGCCTTCGATCGCTTCGGGCTCCGCTCCTTCGATGTCCAGTTTCAGCATACCCACGGGTGCATCACCGAGCTCATCGTCCAAGCCGCAGGTCAACACCTCGATGTCGCCGCTCGCGCTCAGGCCGTTCGCGCTGCCCGCGCCGGAGGTGAAACGCAAGGTCTTCCGCTCGTTGAGGATGGCGAACGGATGGAAATGGGTATGGGCCTGGCCGCTGAGCGTGTGCTTCGCGTTGACCATGCTGCTCGGGAACGGCTCGAACACGTCCACGCGCTCATAGGCCGGTTGGCGCTCGATGAACTGCAGGGCGGTCTTGCCATCGAACGATCCGCCATCCACAAAGGAGTGGATAGTACCAAGATCGATGAAGGGCTCCCAGTACTGTTCGTGCAGGTGGTACGTGAGCGAGCCGCTCAGCGCATCGTTCGCGTAGCGGAAATGCAGCAGGTCATCCAACTCAGTGCGCGACCGGTCATCCGCCAGCACCCCGCGCAACCACGCGTATTCGGCCAAGTGCGCATCGATGTCGGCTACGTTGTTGTCCCAAAAGGGAATGGGGAACCGTTTGGGGTCAGCGAGGTTCAGTTGGTAGTAGTTGGCCGTATCCTCTACACCGGCCGCGCGAAGTAGGCGATCCACCGTCTTGGGTCGGCCTTCCACCACGCACCCGATCACCGTGGCGGCCTTGGGCACATCGGCCAGCGCGACCACAGGCGCATCCGCGAAACGCTGCCCGGCCTTGTGGTCATCGATGAAGATGATGCGGTGATTGCCGCGTGAGTACGCATGTTCCGCCACGCGGGTAGCATAGGTAGTGGTACCGAAAAGGTAGACGTGCACACCGCCGTTCAACAGCCCGAGCGCGCGCTCACCAATGCGCAATTGCACTGCCCGTTCGTCTTGGGATCGTTGGATGTTCATGCGTGATGGTCGATCAAGGCGGCGATGGCGTCCACATCGAACACCGGAATGCCGCGGCGTTGCGCCACGTCCGCTCGTTCGCTATGGGCATTGTCGATGAAGATGGCCCCACCACCCGCTTGGATGTGGTCGCTCTTACGCTCATCGCTTCGCAAATGGATGATGTCGTGGAAAAGGTTCTCGGCAATGCGCTGTTCGGCCAGTGTAGCACGTAGGTCCTTCTCGTGTTTGGTGATCAGCACCAGGCGTTTGCCGTGGGCATGGCATTGGTACGCGAACTGGATGGCCGGGCCATGCACGTGGCCGTTCATGAGCAAGGTATCATCGAAGTCCAGGTACACCGTGTCATATTCCAGCGACAGCCGGTACTTGGGCGTAAGGGCGCGATCCATCAGCGCCTCGAACCCTTGGGGTGCTACCTGCACATCCTTGTCCAACGCGTCGTAGAGGGCAAGCAAGGGCAGGTTCACACCGAAGGCGCGGTGCAGACCCATGCTGCTGGCGGTGCGCGTGCTCACTTCCAACAACTTCAATGCACCGGTGCGATCGCGCTTCACTTGGAAGAACCACAGACCGCGCAAGGCGATGTGCCCGTTGATCGCGTCGGCCAACGGCCGGAACTCCGCTTCCGCGACGCGCCGCGTGCGCACACTGATACCGGCGAGCACCCGCTCCCGCGTGCGCGGGCCTACATCGCGCAAGCGCCCATGCCGGTCCGTGAAACACTCCACGGTGAACTCTTCGCCGGGCAAGTACTCAGATACCAGGTAGTCCGCTCGCACATGCGCCGCGAAGAAGCGGTCGTACGCTGACCGGTCGCCGAGCAGCGCTGCACCCTTGCCGCCCTCTCCTACATCCGGCTTGGCGAACAGCGGGAATCGCTCTGCAGCAGGATCATCACCCGCCAATGGCGGACACATGCCCAACTCTTCCAATGCCGCCTGCATCGCCAACTTGCTGCGGCACAGCCGGGCGGTCCCCGCCGGGGATCCGACTATGCGTGCGCTCAGCGAAGGTTGTAGCTGCGCCAAGGCCTCGGCCACGGTATCGTGGCATGGAAAGATCGCGTCCACCGTGTGCTCGGCGATAAGGGCCCGCAATCTCTCGGCGAAGCCTGCCACGTGCACATTCCCAAGGCCCTCGATACGGTGTTGAAAGCAGAGTTCCGCATGGTCGCTTCGGCTCGAGGCTCCCAGCACGCGCACATTCACCACGTTCTTCAGCGCGTACCAGACCTCCAGGGAGCTTTCCGCCCCGCTGGGGTATACAAGCACGTTGATAGGGCGGTCCATGGTGGTTGCGCGACACGCCCCTGGAAACAGCGGCGTAGGAAGGGCGACGAAAGTAGGCAGCTACCAGGTGTTCAGAGCGCGGCACCGGTAGGGGTCTGCAGAATACCGCTCGGAACCGACCATTTCGCTCAGCAGGCACTTCATGACCCGTGTGTTCTATTCAGGAAAAGCCGGTTGACCTCCAACATCAAAGAACTGGAGAACAGGAAGTCTGCAAATGCCCCTTTCACCCTCCACTTGCGCACCAATACCTTGCACCCCTCCATCCACTTTCGCCAGCGTAACGGCGAATACAATGCGAATCGCCTATATCACGCACTACGCCGATCTGTATGGGGCCAATCGTAGTCTGTTGGACCTGGTGCTGGAAGCACGCTCTCGTGGTGCTGTGGAGCCCAGCGTACTGTTGCCGAAGGCAGGGCCTTTGTCAGAGCGCCTCGCGTTGGAAGGCATCGAACATGCTATTGTGCCCTGGGAGCTTTGGATGAGCGATCGCTACTATGTGGGCCGTCCACATCATCGATTGAAGCAATATCTCGGGTACCAGCGCGATGCCCGCAAACGGGCCAAGCGGAACGCGCAAGCATTGTCTGCTGTGTTGGAACAACTGCGGCAATGGAACCCACAGCTTGTGCATGTCAACAGTGCTGCCGTGGCACTGGTGCCGGGTTTGCTCAAGCAATTGGACGTGCCCTTGATCTGGCACATTCGTGAGCTGCCGGAGGAGCAATACCTGCTGCACTTGGATGCGGGCAGAAAAGCCTATGGCCAAGCATTGCGAGGTGCGGATCGGTTGATCGCGATCAGCGAGGCAGTGAAGGCCGATGTTCAACGCTATGCCGGAAAGTCAACTGCGGTTGAGGTGATCTATAACGGCGTGCTGCGGTTGGCGGACTATGCTGAACTGGCCTCGCATAGCGAAGAGCGTTGGCGGGCGCCAAGTCCTTTCACCTTTCTGCTGGCCGGGCTGATACACCCAAGCAAGGGCCAGGAAGAAGCGATCCGTGCATTGGCGTTGGTGAAAGAACAATGCCCAGATGTGCGCTTGGTGATCGCCGGAGGCGGAAAAACAGAACACCTGAAACGGCTCATCGCCGAAACAGGTATGCAAACGCATGTGGACCTTCCAGGATTTGTGCCCGATATGCGCCCGCTCCTCCTCAGCAGCCATGCGTTGTTGATGTGCAGCCGCAACGAAGCCATGGGCCGCGTTACGGTGGAAGGCATGGGCAGCGGCTTGCCGGTGATCGGCCACAATAGTGGTGGCACCCCGGAGTTGATCGGCGGCGAGTATGGCGGACTGCTCTATGATCACGGCCCTGAAGAATTGGCCCAATTGATGATCGGCCTTGCAAACGATCCTGCGAAAGCACGGGAAATGGGCCAGCACCTGATGAGAAGCGCAGCGGAACGTTTCAACGTGGAGCGCTACGCTACCGAAGTATTGGGTGTGTATCGCTCGGTACTTTCGCGCTTCGCCAAATGACCGTGCCGCGTATATCCCTGATCACCCCGAGCTATCAGCAGGCGGCTTATTTGCCAGAATGCATCGCTTCTGTCCATGAACTGAACAGCGGGCAGGGCGTGGACCACATCGTTGTCGACGGAGGCAGCACGGATGGCTCGAAGGAGGTGATCCAACAGAACTCCCATCTGCTTACGTGGTGGTGCTGCGAAAAAGACAAAGGCCAAAGTGATGCCATCAACAAAGGCCTGGCACATGCCACCGGCGATGTGTTCGGTTGGTTGAACAGTGATGACGCCTTGCTGCCGGATGCGCTGCGGAAAGTCAGCGATGCCTTCGCCCATGACCCGGATCTGCTCGTATTCGGCGGGCGGTTGATCCATCGGAGCGAGAACGATGATCGCGTCTTCGAACGGTTGAACGACACGCGCGACACCGTGCGCCTTTTCGCCGACCCCATCGTGAACCAACAGTCCACGTTCTACCGGATGCACGTGGTAAAAAGCATCGGTGGCGTTGATCCGGCCCTGCGATACGTGATGGACGTGGAGCTGTGGTGGCAACTGCTCTTCCGCTTTGGCACATCCCATTTGCGTTTCGACGCTGTTGAACTCGCGATCTTCCGAATGCACTCGGCGAGCAAGACCATGGGCGAGCACAGTGGATTCATTGACGAACTAGCCGACCTTCTTCATGGTCTCTGCACACGAGTTGGCCACAGCGAGCTTGCGGCCATCATTGCGATCGGTTATCCAGAAAGAAAGCCATTGCGCGGCATACCGGCAAACGCCGAACAGCACGCCCGGATCGTGCATACTATGGCCGTTCACTTCCTGCTGAAGTGGAACGGACACATGCACACAGAACCACAGTTCGGCATGTTGAAAACCCTCTGCCAAAGCGGCCTCGTTCAGCCCGGAGAACTACTGCCGGAAATGAGAGAACGCTGGGACCTGGTGAAAAAGCGAACGAGTCTTGGGTCGTGGAACCTTTTCCGTGCGCAACGGAAGATCAAACACTTGTTCCGATGAAGGTGAGTGTGATGATCCCGGTGTTCAACAAGGCGCCGTGGGTTAAAGAGGCGATCGACAGTGTGCGCACAGGAACCTTCCAGGACTTCGAGATCGTGTGTGTGGACGACTGCAGCACCGACAACAGTGTGGAGGTGTTGAAGAGCATCGATGATCCACGAATGCGCATCATTCAACTGGACAAAAATCGCGGACCCGCCGGTGCAGCGAATGCCGGCATCGACGCGTGCCGGGGAGAGTACATCGTGCGAATGGACGCGGACGATATCGCCATGCCCGACCGGCTGGAAGTGCAGGTAGCCTACCTCGATCAGCATCCTGACGTGGGCGCGAGCGGCGGTCATTTGCGCCTCTTCGGCCAACGGGAAACCATGTGGCCATTCCCCATTACCAACGAAGAGTGCATGGCACAGCAACTCTTCGGGGTTCCAGTATCGCAACCAGCCAGTATCATGCGGCGCAGCGTACTGGAAGAGCACCACTTGCGCTACGGCAATGATTGGCCGCGCTTCGGTGAGGACTGGCTCTTCTGGATCCGTGTAGGTAAGCACACACGCTTCGGCAGCCTCGACCGCCCCATCACCCTGTATCGGCGGCATGAGAACAACATCAGCCAGGGACGCGATCGTTTCGGAGACTACGACCATTTGATCCGGGAAGTGTTCACCTTCTTCGGGATACCGCATACGCAAGAGGACATCGAGCTGCACATGATGAGCATGTACCTCTTCAAGCTCCGCCCCACAAAGGAGCGCTTGTATGCATTGCGCGAATGGCAGCAACGGCTGATCAATTGGAATAATAAGACAGGCTTGTTCCCTGAACCTGCCTTGACCAACCGGCTGAACAAAGCCTGGAGTGGCCTCTTCCACTACTTACCCCGGTTTGGCACCGGTGTGGCACTGGAACATTTGCGCGCGAGCGATTCATGGCCCGCCGATCGACTGATGTACTTGGCGAAGTATCGGTTGAACATGTTGCTCGGAAGAATGAAAAGCGAATGAAAGGGCACAGTATGCGGATGAACGAACCCAAGGGCAAGGAGCTTTGGCTGTTCACCATGCGCTTTCCATACGGCAGCGGCGAGACGTTCATCGGGACGGAACTACCCTTCCTCTGTGAACGCTTCGAGCGTATCGTCGTAATGCCTTTGGTCGTAGAAGGAACGCCGCGTGAAATGCCGCCGAATGCTGTTGTCAGACAAGTGCTGCCAGAACCTTTCAAACCTGCCGGCCCGGTCACGATCCTCCGTTATTGGAAGATCTGGCAAGACTTGGTGCAGAGCGTTCGCGCATCTTCGCCGTCTCCAGCGGTGCTGCGCAAACACTGGCCAGCGGTGCGGAGCCAATCGCGCCATGCACTGGAACGATTTCAATTCCTTAGCACCACGCTATTCCCCAAATTCGACCCTGAACGGGTTGTTCTGTATTCCTTTTGGACCGCTGATTGGGCTACTGTACTCGGTCTTTGGAAAGCCTCCGATCCGCGCGTTCGGTTCTTCGGTCGAATGCAGGGTTTCGATCTCTATGCTGAACGAAATCCTGACAACTGGCCACCATTCCGCCAGTTCCAATTGGGCCACATCGAGCGGATCTTCGTGACCTCCCGAACCGGGCTCGATTATCTGGAAGGGCAATACCCCGAGCACATCGGCACGTTCGAATATTCGCCTTTAGGAACGGTGGATCATGGACTGGCACCCTGGGAACCGTCACCGGTTACGCGCATCGTATCGGTTGCCAACCTCATACCGATAAAACGGGTGCATCTTCTTGCGGAAGCGCTTCGTCTATTGGACATTCCAGTGGAGTGGACGCACTTCGGCGACGGACCTGAGCGCGATGGATCGGAAAAGATCATCGCTATGCTACCACCCAATGTTCGCGTGAACCTGATGGGACGAATACCGCACGCGGAAGTGCTGGAGTGGTACAAGAGCCATCCGGTCGATCTTTTCGTACACACAAGTTCCACAGAAGGATTGCCGCTTTCGATGAAAGAGGCGGCCAGTTTCGGCATTCCCATGCTGGCTGTGAACGCCGGGGGGGTGAAGGAGATCGTGAACGCCAATACCGGAGTTCTCCTACCGTCCGAAGCCGATGCCGCCGTGATCGCAACGCAGATCCGCGATCATCAGACCTCTCCCCGCAACACAGTGGTTTTCCGGACAGGTGCGCGCGCGTGGTGGGCGAAGAATTTCAAAGCGGATGAAGCATACGGTCGGTTCATAGACCGGTTCTTGATCGTGCACGCAGGCGATCGGCGCCAAGTCGATCAATGATGTATCCGTAGCGGATCCCTTTCTTTGCGCGGCATGAAAAAAGTACTGGTTACGGGCGGTGCCGGTTTCATCGGCAGCCACACGTGTGTGGAGTTGATCGCGGCGGGATATGTACCGGTGATCGTTGATGATATGCGCAATAGCGATGATCGGATCCTGAAGGGGATCGAAAAGATCGTTCAGCGCAAGGTGGTCCTGCATCGGATCGATTGCGGGATTGAAACCGAATTGGAGAAAGTCTTCCGCGAAGAGGGCCCGTTCTTCGGTGCGATCCATTTCGCTGCGTACAAGTCGGTGAACGAGAGCGTGGCTGAACCCGTGAAATATTACGCGAACAATATCGGGTCGCTTGTTTCCTTGCTCAACGTGTCGAAGAGGCACAACATGAACCGCTTGGTATTCTCATCCAGCTGTGCAGTCTATGGGCTGGCAACCTCGCTGCCTGTGGACGAGAAGGCACCCGCCACCAACGCGAATTCGCCATACGGCTATACCAAAGTGGTGTGCGAGCAATTGTTGCGCGATGCTTCTCACTGTGATCCGGACCTGCGCGTCGTGATGCTTCGGTACTTCAATCCGGTGGGTGCTCACCCCAGCGCACTGATCGGCGAGCTTCCTTTAGGTATTCCGAACAACTTGGTTCCGTACGTGATGCAGACCGCCGCAGGACTTAGAAACGAGTTGACGATCTACGGCAGCGATTATGGGACACCTGATGGCACCTGTCAGCGGGATTATCTGCACGTGGTCGACCTGGCCAAAGCGCATGTTCAAGCATTGAACTTTCTGAATACCGCGTCCAGCGAACGGTGCGAAGTCTTCAACCTTGGCACCGGACGTGCATCGAGCGTAAAAGAAGTGGTCGACACCTTCGTGCGGGTCACTGGAGCACCCGTAAGATCACGCATGGGTCCACGGCGTGCCGGTGATGTGCCGAGCATTTTTGCGGATGCATCCAAAGCACATAAAGCGCTTGGATGGAGTTGTGCTTTTGATCTGGCCGATGCATTGCGCGATGCTTGGGCATGGCAGCGCACCTTGGACACTGATCCTGTGGCAGCCAGCACGCCGTAAGCCATTGAACGGGATCGAAGAGCTGCGTGATAGCCATTACCTGACCGATGCTCTTCAATAGCGCTGAGTTCTGTCTCTTCTTCTTTCCGCTGGTAACGGGGTTGTACTTCGTGCTGCCGCACAAGTGGCGCTGGCTGTTGCTTCTTGGCGCGAGCTGTTGGTTCTATATGGCCTTCGTGCCGCTGTTCATCGCCATTCTCGCTTTCACCATCGGTGTTGACTATTTCGCAGGTCTGGCCATCGAACGTAACGAGGGATCACGGCGGAAGTTCTTCTTGGTCGCGAGCATCATTGCGAACGTGGGGGTGCTCGCAGTGTTCAAGTACTGGGACTTCCTCAATGGCAACCTCACCTCGCTCTTCGGTTCTATTGGCATTGAATACCATCTGCCCAAGCTCAATGAATGGACCTTCTTCGGCTTTTTGCCTGCAGGTATGGTGCTTCCCATTGGCCTGTCCTTCCACACCTTCCAATCGCTGAGCTACACCATCGAGGTGTACCGGAAGCACCAGAAAGCCGAGCATCGCTTCGGCGTGTTCGCGCTGTACGTGATGTTCTATCCGCAGCTCGTGGCGGGCCCCATCGAACGGCCGGCGAATTTGCTGAACCAACTGAACGCCCAAGAAGGCGCTGGCATTCGATCCCATTTCAACTACGACCGTGTGGTGTGGGGGCTGAAACAGATGCTCTGGGGCTTCTTCAAAAAGCTGGTGATCGCTGATCGATGTGGTTTTTTGGTTGATCAGGTCTATGGACACACAGGGCAATATGAAGGTCTCAGCCTGCTGCTGGCAACGTACTTGTTCGCGTTCCAGATCTATTGCGATTTCAGCGGTTACACCGACATTGCGTTGGGTGCAGCGCGGGTCATGGGGTTCGACCTGATGGTGAACTTCCGAACCCCATACCGGAGTGCGAGTATCAGCGAGTTTTGGAGCCGTTGGCACATCAGCCTTAGTTCATGGTTCCGCGATTATCTCTACATCCCACTCGGTGGAAACCGGGTGGTCAAATGGCGCTGGTACTACAATCTGTTCATAGTCTTTCTGGTGAGCGGCTTGTGGCACGGCGCGAATTGGACGTACATCATTTGGGGGAGCATCCACGGGTTCTATCTCATTCTGGCTGCCATATTCGTTCCGTATTGGAAAACATTCGACCTGGCGACGGGTCTTTCCAAGTGGCCTCGGATAAAACGCTGGGCGAATGTGCTCATAACATTTCACCTCGTTCTGCTGGCCTGGGTCTTTTTCCGCGCGAACAATGTGCATGACGCCTTTCTTGTCTGTGAACGGATCTTCAACACGCCATGGCATTTCGCGGATCTGTTCAAGCTGTACAAAGCCCTTCCTACAAGCTTGTTCGAAGTAACGATCGCGCTTACGGCCGTCTTTCTTCTGATAGACCCGGTGTACGATGCATGGATAAAACGCGAGCACGCTTGGCCCACAGGGTGGAAAGGCATGGCTGCCTTTGGAGCATTGGCGGTGTTCATTCTGCTTTTCGGCTATTTCGGCTCAACCAGTTTCATCTATTTCCAATTCTAGGATGAAGCGGCTGTTCACACAGGGGTTGAAATTCTTGGGTGTAACGCTTGCGTTGTACCTGCTGACCTTTCTGGCGCTCTACAAGATCTCCATCGGTAAGCCGCTCATCTATCGAACAGCCGATTACTATCAATGGAAAGGTGGTGTGGCCCAGGCAAAATTCGCTGAATGGGATCCTTCTGCGAAGTGGGATGCAGTGGTCATCGGCTCCTCACATGCCTACCGAGGCTACGATCCGCGGGTGTTCGCTGCTCGCGGTTATCGCATGTTCAACTTGGGAAGCACAGCTCAAACACCACTGAGCACGTACACGATCCTGAAGAACTATGTCGATAGTTCACGCACCAAGTTGGTCATTCTTGACCTGTACGAGAACACCATGGACCAGGATGGACTCGAAAGTGTGAGTGACCTTTCACAGAACTTGCCGACCGACCTGGCCGCGGCGGAACTCACAGCCCGTTTTCGTGACCTACGTGGCGTGAACATGTTCACCTTGCGCATGTTGAACAAACAAGGTCCAGTGATGTACAAGGACCCGAACTACAAGGGCAACGGCTTCGCGATCAAAACGGATTCGGTGAAAAGGAAGATCACGTACGAGAGGGGGAAGACCCTGAAATTGAACGATCGACAAAAAGAATACTTCGTGAAGTGTTTGGACCTTTGCGCCGAACGTGGGATCAGCGTGGTGCTCGCCACACACTTCTATCCGCACCAAAGCGATCAACAACGTCATCTCGATCTCAAACGCTGGGTCGAACCACTGATCGCGGATCGCGGCATTTTGTGGCTGGACTTTTCATACTCCCACACCTTGAGCGACACGAACCATTTCTGCGACCACAACCACATGAACGAAGCCGGTTCACGGATATTCAACGAGCGCCTGCTCGATTCGCTGGAAGCGAAGGGCTACCTGCCCCACCTTTCCAGAGTTCCTCTTTGACCTGCCCACTACATTCGCCGCACAACATGTCATCAATGCCACAAACCACCGCTTCAACCGCCATTGCGCGCGACACTGCCGTATTCGAGATCATCGAAAAGGAAAAGTGGCGCCAAACGAAAGGACTTGAACTGATCGCCAGCGAGAACTATGTGAGCGATCAGGTGATGGAAGCCATGGGTTCGGTGATGACGAACAAATACGCCGAAGGCCTGCCTGGAAAACGATACTACGGAGGCTGCGAGCACGTGGATGAAACCGAGAACCTCGCCATAGATCGGGTAAAAAAGCTGTTCGGAGCAGCTTGGGCGAACGTGCAGCCGCACAGTGGGGCACAAGCGAACGCAGCGGTGATGCTCGGTGTCTTGAAGCCCGGCGATACCATACTTGGCTTTGACCTGAGCCATGGCGGGCACCTGACGCATGGCAGTCCAGTGAACTTCAGTGGCAAACTGTACCACGCAACGTTTTACGGGGTTGAAAAGGAGACCGGACGCATCGACATGGACAAGGTGGCGGTCACCGCTCGTGCGGAAAAACCCAAGATGATCATCTGTGGTGCGAGTGCGTACAGCCGCGATTGGGACTATGCCCGGTTCCGCGCTATCGCTGATGAAGTGGGCGCCCTGTTGATGGCGGACATCAGCCATCCGGCAGGCCTTATCGCCGCCAAACTCCTGAACGACCCGTTGCCACATTGCCACATTGTGACGACAACAACACACAAAACTTTGCGCGGTCCACGTGGTGGGCTGATCATGATGGGCACCGACTTCGAGAATCCATGGGGGCTGAAGACACCGAAAGGCGAACCCCGATTGATGACGTCCATTCTTGACAGCGCCGTGTTTCCGGGCACCCAAGGCGGACCGCTGGAACATGTTATCGCCAGCAAAGCCATTGCCTTTGGAGAAGCCTTGAGTCCAACATTCAAAGCATATGGGCAGCAAGTGATCTCGAATGCCAATGCCATGGCCAAGGCATTGGTCGAAAGCGGTTACCAGATCGTTAGCGGGGGTACCGACAACCATTGCATGCTCATCGATCTGCGGAGCAAGAACATCACCGGCAAGGAGGCAGAACGCGTGCTGGGCTTGGTGGATATCACGGTAAACAAGAACATGGTTCCGTTCGACACCCAAAGTCCGTTCGTCACCAGCGGTATCCGTATCGGAACGCCAGCGATCACTACGCGCGGATTGAAGGAAGCCGAGTGCAAACAGATCGCCCAACTGATCGATGCGGCGATCATGCACCACACCGACGAAAGCGAGCTCAAGCGTATCCGTTTCCAAGTGAACGGCATGATGCGGCTCCGCCCGCTCTTTTCTTGACATCCCATGCGTGGTTTGTTGCTTACGATCGGCCTTGGTATAGGGATGATCGCCAATGCTCAAGCACACCTGCCAGTGGATAGCATTGCGCCAAGGCTTACCGGTTGTTGGTACGCTGGCGACGGTGGAATGCGCGGCTACTACTGCTTCAGTAATTCCGGATCCGTGCTTGTTCGTGTATCCGGTGGCGGGCGCAAGGAAGTGGAAGGGCTCTGGGAAGTGGACCGTAAAGGCCAAGTGACCATTACCAGTGGAAAGTCGAAGACGCGCTACCTGGTTGAACGATTGGAAACGGACGGTTTTATTCTTGTAACGCCCAAGGACGGTGTCAGGCTCGAAGGCCACAAGGACCCACCAAAGGGCTGGCGGTGATGCGTTCGTTCGGTCGGAGATCCTTGTTCGTTTATACCTGCTCGTTCATCTGCGCAATCGCATTCGCGCAGGAGCCCCCTAACGTTCATCTCAAACACCGCGTGTTCACGCACTGGGGTTACAACCGTGCGCAATTCTCCGCGAGCAACATCCACTTCGAAGGCCCTGGATACGATTTCATACTGCACGACGTGGTCGCGAATGATGCGCCCAAACCATTCTCCCTTGCGGTATATGCGGATCCGGCTGATCTCACATTACCACAGTACAACTACCGCGTTGGCTGGTTCTTCAACGAGCATTGGGCGTTCTCCCTTGGCATGGACCATATGAAGTATGTGGTGGCTCAAAACCAATCGGTGCGCATTACAGGCAGTATCAGTGATCAGCGATCCCAGGAGTACGCAGGTTCAGAGGATCACATGATCACCCTGTCGGATGATTTCCTGATCTACGAGCATACGGATGGCCTGAACCTGTTGAGCGCCGATGCCGACCACTTTGATCTACTATCCACCAGCCGCAACGGAAAGAACGCCTTGTTCCTCACCGAAGGCCTGTTCGTTGGGCCTGTGATCCCACGCAGTGATGTAAGGTTGTTCGGCGTGGGCATCAACAACAAATTCCATTTGGCCGGCTATGGAGCCGGTGCTCAACTCGGGATCTTCGCTTTGCTCAACAACCGCTTCTTTGCTCAGGCCCGGATCAAGGGCGGTCATATTGAATTGCCCAGTGTGCTCACCACCGGCACACATGAGGATCGAGCCCGACAACGATTCTGGTTCGTTGAGGAGAACGTGGTCATTGGGGTGCTGATCGGAAGGTGATCAGGCTTTTTCACCAAGGCTTAACTTCGACCAAGGATGAACCTCCACGTGCGAACCTCGCTGACCGTGCTTATCGTGTTGATCGCAACGATCGTGCGATCACAGCATTTTATCGATCTGCGTTCAGTTGAACCCAAAGGAGAGGATTGGCCTCCTGATCCTGCCGCACACAGCCTTACCGTAGACAGCGTAATAGTGACCTTCGACACGGAGGCCCCTATTGGCCAAGTGCACAAAGGTTTGGAGAACAAAGTCGTTAACGCGTTCTTGAAAGGCTCGGTATCGGGTGAATTGAAGGCCGCACTCGATCGCTTGCACACCGGCGATGCGAATGGTCGTCACGTAACACTGAAGGTGGATCTATTGAACGTGGACGAACAGGTCCGCGCCTCGAGCGAATTGGTCTTTTGCCGATTCGCTGCGGATGTTTTGGAGCAAACGGATAGTAGCTGGATCAACTTGTATTCATATGGAACAACGCTGGCCGCGCAGGGTGGATTGGATGCAACGGGCAACCATGCTGAGAACATCATGCATGCGTTGGACAATTGCCTTCGTAGAACCGCAGAGGTTCTTCGAAAGGGATCATTCACGCCTCGGTCCATCTCGATCGATCAGCTCCGAAAGGAGAGTTCACCAAGCCCCGCAAGCATTGGGTTGTTCCCGGGCACACGACTGCCTAGAGGGATCTATCGAAGCTTCATGGATCTTCGGGATGGAACCCCGGACACCACCATTGTTTTGGACCTGAAAGAATCTGCGAACAGCACCGCAACTGTTCGAATGGTAAAGGTCCGCGGCAAGAATTGGGCGCTCAATGCATGGGGGCTCAGCGACGGTGAGCGCTTCTATGTGAATACGGGTCGCGAGTTCGCTGAACTGACCATTACGCGAGAAGGGCTTCACACCTATTACGCGTTGTATCCGAGCAGTAATGACCTGGCGATCGGTGGAGCATTGTTCGGCATCCTGGGAGCGCTAGCGGTTTCGAATTCCGAAACGTCCGATCCTGTTCGAATGGATGTGGATCTGCGGACAGGCGCGTTGATGCATCATTACTCGGCTACAAATGCGGGAACGTCACGCCCTGGTTCCAAACAGTACTTCTGCTTCTCCAAGTATTCGAATATCGATACGACCGCGTGTCTGTTCATGTACGGCGGGGAAGAGGCTTGTTTGCGAAAAGGTCAATATCACATCGTGCAATTGACACCAAGGGTCGATCGCGTGCCCTTGGAAATAAAGGCCGGAACAGCAACTGAAAGTCGACTTGGACACGAACGCAACGACCGAACAAGTCTACCTGATCAGCCTGAAGGACAACGATCGATTGGTGGTGGATCTGATGAACAAGGACATGGCTTCGAGCATCCTTGAAAAGCTCAGTTCCGAAAACGAGGTCAAGTAGTGGCCGCGATCACACGTTTGGTCCTGTTGAACACGCGGGAGAGAAAGGCTGCTTCGTCCTCTTGCAACCAGATCGCATAACAAACCACAAAAGCCAAACCCATTTGCGGTATGTCCATGAACACCGCGGTGGCCAAGTGGAACAGGGCGCCGATCACCAAAAACACCTTACGTGACGGTGACCACCACACTGCCAGTGGGAACAGTGACATGAACGTTAACGCGCCGTACGTAAGGAAGGCACAGGATACGGGACTGGTCGCCAACCAACCCAAGTGAAAGTCCGGGTCGTTCGCAACTGTGAGCACCGCCGTACCGTCGAGCCACGCATGGCCCGTGAATTTGTGCGCAGCGGCAACGGCGTAAACGAGAAGCAACTGCAGCCTGGCGATCCAGAAAGCGCCTGTGCTTATTCGGGCATATGATGAAGCACCCATGAAAGCGCTCCACAGCAACATGTTCTCCATTAATTGGATGCCACCGTTCGAAGCGAGCCACATGCGGTGCGTGATCACGCGGAACAGGAGCCACACCAGCATCGCCAACCACCAGCGGTGCGTGCGGATCAAGAGCACCGAAAGGCCAATGATCACAACGCAGATCGTTGAACAAGAAAAAGGAGAGAGCGCGTTCATGAACTCCTGCAATGCACCACGGGCACCTTCATGCCTCGTGAAAAGATCAACCGGCGCGCATACCCATGCACTTCCATCCAAGAGCAGTATCGACAGCATGTAGAGCGCAAGCCAGCCGTAAGCCAATTGCTGAAATAGCCGGATACTGGCGGTGTTCATTTCCCTCGAAGAAGTTGAAGGTCGAAGAACTCATCGTCGCATCGTCGCAAGCGGAAATGGATCGGGCCGGTGTGCGGCAAGTCGCTCACCATGTTCTCCAAGGAAGTGGCCAATGCCTTGGGCAATATGATCTCGTTCCTGTCCGGATGGATGCAGGTCTCCGCATAGCGGCATGCGTTCGAGGCCATGCGCCCCCAGGCGAAGTGGTGATGCAGATCGCTCAACGGTTGCCACCCCTCCGAAGGCCCGGTCTTCATCTCCAAAGAACAAGGGCATTCTGGCGGATCAGGGGCAAAAAGGCGCCAATCCTGGTGAAAAAGGACACGGGAGTATGCTTGCGACCAGTAGCGAGGCCTCACCGGAACCCATGACGCTGGAAGGGTGTAGCAAGCCAGCATCAACAAATGCACCGCGACCAGACCCACAACGATCCAACGAACACGCGACAAATTGTTCATACCATTTGGACCCTCGGATCCGTCCAAGGAAGCGAAGCCATTTTTTCGCTGGGCGAGCCGAGTAGATCTTTGCGTAGCGGTGCTACGGAATGATCTCCTCGGTGAAGGCATGCGGAAAAAGAGCAAGCTGAACGGATGGATCCGAGGGTCCAACTGGTATTATGATGTCCGATCAAAAGTAGCAGGGCAACTTCCGCATCTTCGCAGCCCAATGAACATCCCTGCCAACTCCCCTACCCTTCGTTCCTGGATCGAAGTTCCTGCGAACAGTGATTTCCCCATCCAGAACATTCCATTCGGGGTTGGCTCGGTCGATGGGATCGAGTCAACCGCATACACGCGCATAGGTGACCAGGCGATAGACCTGTTCAAGCTCTACGAAATGGGACTGATCCCTTCCTACGCCGATGAGGACGGCACTGAGTACGTGGGATCGCTCAACGTATTGCTTCTCGGCGGAAGAGAGCCCATTCGCGCACTGAGGCAGCGCCTGTCTGAACTCCTTCGCACCGGCCAGGACATGAAGGTCATTCAGCAAATAAAGAAGGCCCTGGTTCCGGTAAGCGAATTGACCATGGACCTACCTGTGGACATTGGCGACTACACTGATTTCTATAGCAGCCGACAACACGCATACAACGTAGGTTGCATGTTCCGCGATCCGGCGAACGCCTTGTTGCCCAATTGGCTGCACATGCCCGTTGGCTACCACGGGCGGGCGAGCAGCATCGTCGTAAGTGGCACACCGATTCGCCGACCGATGGGCCAATTCAAACCCAACCCGGAAGCGGCACCTGAATTTGGTCCAACACGCCAACTTGATCTCGAACTTGAAGTGGGCTTCATCACCTACGAAGGCAAACCATTGGGCGAACGCATCAGCACTGCCGAAGCAGAGGAGCACATCTTCGGGCTGGTCCTGTTCAATGACTGGAGCGCGCGCGACATACAAGCTTGGGAATATGTGCCACTGGGGCCTTTCCTGGGAAAGAACTTCGGCAGCAGCATGAGCGCTTGGGTGGTTACCCTCGACGCGCTGGAACCCTTCCGCGTAGCATCACCCAAGCAGGAACCCGAAGTGCTCCCCTATCTGAAAGGCGCACCGAACATGCACTTCGACATCGCGTTGGAAGTCGGCCTAAAACCCAGCGGCGGAGCGGAATCGATCATCTGCCGCAGCAACTTCAAGCACTTGTATTGGAGCATGGCGCAGCAACTCGCACATCACACAGTGAACGGTTGCAATGTGTTCGCTGGCGACCTGATGGCCAGTGGCACCATTAGCGGTGATACCCCGGACAGCTATGGCAGCCTGTTGGAATTGGCCTGGAAAGGCACCAAACCCGTGAAACTGAGCGACGGCAGCGAACGCAAATTCATACAGGACGGCGACACGATCGTGATCCGCGGGCATTGCGAAAGAGATGGAGTGCGCATAGGGTTCGGGGAAGTGAGCGGAGAGATTCTTCCGGCCAACTAAGCCAGGGCAGCCTGCTTAGTTTTGTTCGCTATGTCCACCGCGCAATCCGCCCCCTATGTGATCGACCTCGAAAAGGAGCGGGAAGAGATCATCTCGCGCTACAAGGATCTGTTGCGGAGCATACCTGGCGAGCGCACCCGGGAAGGCACACGCATGATCCGCAAGGCCTTCAACATCGCTGTTGAAGCGCACAAGGAACAGCGCCGAAAAAGTGGCGAACCCTACATCTACCACCCCATCGAAGTGGCGCGGATCTGCGCGGCGGAAATCGGGTTGGGCGCCACGAGCGTAACGGCCGCGCTGTTGCACGATACAGTGGAGGACACCGACCTCACGTTGGATGAGGTGCGCGACATGTTCGGCCCCACCGTAGCTACGATCGTTGACGGACTTACGAAGATCAGCGGGGTGCAATTCCAAACGGACAGCATGCAGGCGGAGAACTTCCGGAAAGTGCTGCTCACCCTGGCGCAAGACGTGCGTGTGATCCTGATCAAGCTCGCGGACAGACTGCACAACATGCGCACGCTGGACAACATGCCGCGCGACAAGCAGTTGAAGATCGCCAGCGAAACGCTTTTTCTCTACGCGCCCCTCGCCCATCGCCTTGGCCTGTACAACATCAAGAACCAACTGGAAGATCTCTCGCTCAAATACAAGGAGCCGGAGATCTACAACGAGATCGAAACGAAGCTGAAGAAGGGTGAAGCTGTCCGCAAACGCTTCATCAGCCGCTTCACCTTGCCCATCAAGGAAAGTCTGGACAAGGAAGGCTTCACGTACGAGATCAAAGGGCGGCCCAAGAGCATCCACAGCATCTACAACAAGATGCTGAAGAAGAACGTGACCTTCGAAGAAGTGTACGATGTGTTCGCGATCCGCATCATCGTGGATACCAAACACGAATTGGAGAAGGCCGATTGTTGGCGCGTGTATTCGTTCGTTACCGATCACTACCAGCCTAGTCCGGATCGTTTGCGCGATTGGATCAGCACACCCAAAGGCAACGGCTACGAAAGCCTGCACACCACGGTAATGAGCCCCGGTGGTCGTTGGGTGGAAGTGCAGATCCGCAGCAAGCGCATGGACGAGATCGCCGAGATGGGCTTGGCCGCGCACTACCGGTACAAGAGCGATGAGGAGCATGCCAACGCGCTGGATGCCATGCTGAACAAGATCCGCGAAACGCTTAACGACCCCGGCAGCAGCGCGCTCGATTTCGTGAACGACTTCAAGTTGAACCTGTTCAGCGACGAGATCATGGTCTTTACCCCGAAAGGGGAAATGATCAACCTGCCTTCAGGTGCCACGGCCTTGGATTTCGCTTTCGAAATACACAGCCAGGTGGGCCGCCAGTGCATTGGCGCCAAGGTGAACCACAAGCTGGTGCCGCTAAGCCAAACGCTGCGCAACGGGGATCAGATCGAGATCATCACGAGCAAGAAACAACAGCCGAAAGATGATTGGTTGAACTATGTGGTAACCGCCAAAGCCCGCCACAAGATCAAGCAGGCGCTGCGCGAACAGAAGAAGAAATTGGCAGGTGTTGGTCGCGAGGTGGTGCAACAAGCCCTGCGCGAGTGGGGGGCCAAATTCGATACCGAGAATATAGTGGCCCTGCGCGATTATTTCCACAGCAGCAACAGCAACGATTTCTTTTGGCAGGTAGCCCGTGGCCGCAACGACCTGGCCGCGCTGAAGGACCCCGTGGTGAAGAACGGCAGATTGTTCCTCCCGAAACAGGAACGGCCCAAAGACGAACGCACGTTGGAGGAAGTGATCAAGGAGATCCGCGGCACCGAGGGCAGCGCGCTCACACTCGGCGATGAGTTGACCCGTATCGATTACAAGCTGAGCCCCTGCTGTAACCCGATCGCCGGCGACGATGTGTTCGGCTTCATCACCGCCAACGATGGGATCCGCATACACCGCGTGAATTGCCCGAACGCCATTCAGCTCATGAGCAACAGCGCCCACCGCATTGTGAAGGCCCGCTGGAAAGGCAAGGACAGCGTGGAATTCCTGGCGGGCATCCGCTTCAAGGGTATGGATGCCGTAGGCATCGTGAACAAGATCACCAGCATCATCAGCCGCGAGCACAACGTGAACATGCGGTCCATCAGCTTCGACAGCAACGATGGCATCTTCGAAGGCAAAGTGATGGCCTATGTGCACGATGCCGACCACCTGCGCTCCCTTATGGACAAGCTGCGGCGCGTGCCCAGTTTGAATATGGTGGAAAGGGTGGATAGTTGAAAGTTGGGCTACTTGTACAGGCCCGACCAACACCGTGTAGCCCACGCATGGTACTAAGTACCGCCCAACACACACGAGCCGATCCGCAACAGGAACAAGTTGAGCTGCGACCGGAACAAGTTGAGCCCCAACGCCAACGACTTTGGCTAGAACTTGAACAAGTTGAACCACACCTTGAACGACTTTAGGCAGAACTTGAACAAGTCGAGCCTCAACGTGAACGACTTTAGCCAGACCTTGAACAAGTCGAGCCTCAACTTGAACGACTTGAGTAAGAACTTGAACGACTTTGGGCAGAACTTGAACAAGTCGAGCCGCAACTTGAACGACTTGGGCGGGAACTTGAACAAGTCGAGCCTCAACTTGAACGACTTTGGCCAGAACTTGAACAAGTCGAGCCTCAACTTGAACGACTTTAGCCAGAACTTGAACAAGTCGAGCCTCAACTTGAACAAGTACGAGAAGACAACCTAGCGTGAACACTCATCATTGAGCAGCCTACAGCGCCTGTTGGGCAAGGCTTTCCGAAAGGCTACTGGTATAAACACCACCCCAAGGTCTGGTGCTAACACCAGACCGGTTCGGGCCATGGGTAGGTTGTTCTCGGTTAAAGGGGTTAACTGGAATTCCCCAGCCAACAAATACAACTGTCATGAAGATCTTTTTCGTAGTCAAAGAAGGGCTTTCGGGCCTCACCTCAGCAGCCTTGGTGGAAAAAGGCAACAACTGTGTTGACATGCTCACGGGCAACGCATCGTTCAATTTCCCCGTGGGTTTCCTGGCCAGCATCACCACCGCGTGCAATGCGTTGGAACAAGCGGACCAGGAAGTATTGTTCAATGGCGGCAAGGTGTCCTATCAGGCAAAGCGCACTGCCGAGAAAACGTTGCGCTCCTTGTTGAAGGAACTGGCCGGTTACATCACCGCGCAAGCCGGTGGCGATGAGGCCAAGATCCTGAGTGCCGGTTTCGAAGTGCGGCGCAAGGGCCAGTCTGTGGAAGAGCTGAACACGCCACTGGGCCTCCGTCCGTTGCTTACCAGCTTCAGCGGCCAGATCCGCCTTCGCTGGAATGTGGTGGAAGACGCCAACAACTACCAGGTGTTCGCCAACAGCGCTGGGCCCGATGCCGAGGACAAGTGGGAACTCGTGGCCTTCACCAGCCAGACGCGCTACACCATCGAAGCCTTGCAAAGCGCCAAGTTCTACTGGTTCCGTGTGCAGGCCTTGGGCCGCAAAGGACTTATGAGCCCTATGAGCCAAGTGGTAAAGGCGCTCGCCGCCTGAGTTGTTCCCACCTTCTTCTCGCAAGCGAAAAGCCCCGGCACGTGCCGGGGTTTTCGCTTTTGTTCTGTGTTAACGTTGGGCGCACCGCCCGGTCCTTGTAAACATGTCACCGTTCGTGGATCACTGCTCCCAAATGCACCTGCGAAACGAACGGAGAACTACATTTCCAATGTCAACAACGCCTTTTGCTCCGGGGCTGCGTTGCGCTTTCATGCGATGCCCGGAGCTTTGCCCACCCTTGCCTTGCTGCACGAGCAGACGTTGCTCCGCAGCGCTGTGGCGCGATCCATCAACGAACTGGGCCGCTACACGCTGATCGCTGAAGCTGCCGATGCTGCGGCCTTCAAGCGCGCGGTCGCGGTAGGTGCATTACCGGAACTTCTCATTGTAAGCCTGGATGTCGCACTCGCCAACAGCAGTGCGCTATTGCACTGGATGGTGCAGCACGTGTCATCGGCAAGGATACTCGTGCTCGGTACGTGCCCGCCACCTGCAGTGCTCCTGAACTTGCTCTGTTGGGGCGCGCATGGCTTCTTGCAGGTGGAACAGGCGCATGAACGCTTGTGCCTCGCTTTGGAGCATATACACCAGCACGCCTTGCACTTCCCCGACCTGCCCAGGGAGCAGTTGCGCGCGTTGCGGCCACCTATGGATGAAGTTGCACAGCAGCTTTTGCACGAACCCATCACCGAACGGCAAGCGGAGTTCCTGCGACTGGTGGCTACCGGACTGCCATACGCTGCCATCGCCAAGCGCATGGATGTGAGCGTGAGCCGCGTACACCAATACCGCGATGCGCTCTGCGAACGCTTCAGCGCAATGGGGAAAGCAGGGTTGGTAAGGTTGGCGTTTCTGCGGGGGTTGGTGGCGTAGACACCCCCTCGGACCCGTATACACCAACCCCAAACTTGTCAACACCAGGCAACCACCGGTTATTCTTCACATCTACATTCACCAAGCTCCAGAAAGAGAACCAAAGAACTACTGTATGAATTGAAGTAAGAGTGCCTGTTCGCTGTCGTTGCTCCAAACACCGAACACAAATGCGACCCAACCCTTGGCAACACTGCCAAGGTTAACAATAGGTGACCATGAAGAACAGGTGGACAAGTAGAATACAGAATGCCGCTGGAGGTGCTTCAAGCCATGCCAGTGCTGGTAAAATCGTATGGGGAGCGCTGCTTTGCGCAGCGCTGTTTGTTGACCCAGGGCGAAGTATGGGGCAGGTGCCACCGCCGGGAGTGCAGTGGAGCAAGATCACCCATGAAGATGAGCGTAGCGAAAGCGGCACCTACTTCCAATTTACGAACACCGATCCGAATGAACCGGCTACTGGTGTTTGGAACCCGCTGAGCATTATCGATGCCCACTACGGAGATCCGCAAACCGCCGAAGAAAGCGGTGAAGAATGGAACTACGCCCATACCGATTACGTCGTGAACGGGGTAAAGACCGGGATCATAACAGCAGGCTACGCTTCTTGGCCGAACTGCTATTGGCCGAATATCGGTTGTTCAACCTGGACCGGGATAGGGAACCCGGCTGCGGCGGAACTAGAGTTGCCTGGCCACAGAAGAGGTGAGACTCGCGGTGTTGTTGCTGTGCACGACTTGCAGGGAAACCTGATCTGG
This sequence comes from Flavobacteriales bacterium, assembly GCA_016717225.1. Classification (GTDB taxonomy): domain Bacteria; phylum Bacteroidota; class Bacteroidia; order Flavobacteriales_F; family PHOS-HE28; genus PHOS-HE28. The sequence continues at coordinate 100,256 of JADKGB010000006.1, forward strand.
TACAAGGTTTTGTTAAATGCTCTTTTGTACAATGTGATCCAGGACCCTGATGGGAATATCGTGGTGGTTGGGTATAGTGGTCGTAATGAATGGCCCGCCGATGTCATCGAGAATGTGCCCTTACGCTGGAACGATGATCCGAACCTGAACATGAGTACCATAGACTGTGAGATCGATCTGCCCGGCGGTTTCGATAGGAACGGCTACCTCGCAAAATTGAGCCCTACCGGCGAACTGCTGTGGTGTACTTTTTTGAACGCTGAAGACGAATTCACCAACATTTCGGGCTATTCCCTCCTACAAGATGTAGAGATCAGGCAACAAGGTGCCTCGTTCAGTTATGTGGCCGTGGGTAGGTCCGCTCGAGCAGGTTTCGACGGTACTGAGAAGGCCTTTATCGTAGAGGTGGATGTCAATGGTGTTCGAACGGGCTATCAGCGCTACACCCCGATCGAGTATGCGACACCTTCCATCTGGATGGATCAGGATCTTGGATGGCTGACCTCAATAGCGAGAGACCCTCTATCTGGGCGCTTGGCCGTAAGTGGATTCACGGGAGGTACGTTAGGTTGGCAAGCGATTCTCACTATGATCGATCCAGTGACGGACCTTTTTACCCTGCAGTGGGAACACTACACCGGTGATGTTAACGACGAAATCGTAGGCACTGATCCCGAGCAGCACAACAGTGCGCTAAGTAATTTCACATCGGGCGGTGGATTCGTCACGGACGACAATGGCATTACCCGAGTAGTGTGGCCAGTGCTAGCAAATTTCATCGATGGTGATGCTCCTTTCGCGGGTCGTAAAATGGCCTACCTGTTCATGCACGGGTTCAGCGTTGCGGATGGTACCCTCGATTGGACCACTGATCTGGGCAAAGTAGCCGCCTATGATCTGCAAGCGGACATTGTTGCTACAAGTGATGACATGGTCGCGGTGGTCAGTACCAAGTATTCGAATGAAAACGACCCCTTGATCCAATTTCCCGAAAATCCGTTGCGCTGGGATACGAACCTTCCGCAAGGAACGATCGATTGTATCAATGCGAATTACTCCTTCGACCCGGATCCCGCAACACCACAGAACGAGAACACGGACTATTGGCCTTTCACACAAGACTACGACTACTGGAACACCGATGCCTTCGTAGCCAAGCTGAACCCCGCCGACGGCAGCATGCTCTGGTGTACCCAATGGGATGCCGATCCCACCAGCACCTTCGATTGTTTCCCCGGCGACATGCGCAACCAAGAGTGCATGTACAAGATCACCGAAGCACCCGATGGCGGCCTTGTTGTTAGCGGCAACACCAGCCACAACTTCGATGATTACTACCTGGCCAAACTACAGCCCGATTGCCAGAGCCGCGTAGCATACGATCCTGTGATCAACGCCGCTGTTATGGCTTCGGCAGACAAGTCGTACACCGTGGGGGCCAACGAAATTTGGAATACGAGCAAGAACATACACGGCACCATCGTTATACCCGACGGCCACAAACTCACCATCAGCAACAACGCCGTGATCGCCTTCGCCGATAGCCGCTTACTAAGCCACCCCACGCGCATTGTGGTGGAAGCCGGTGGCCGATTGGTGCTGAATAGCGGTGCCACCCTTACCAGCTTGCCCGGTTGCAACGAAGAGAAAGCACTTTGGGACGGCATTATCGTACAAGGCGATGGCGGTTACCCACTGCAAGAACCCCTTGTCAGCAGCCGCCAGGGCTACGCGAGCTTGCGCGTTTGCCGCATCGAGAACGCCCGCGTGGCCATTAGTGTGGGCGAAGATCTTCTCGCCACCAACAGCATGGCCGTGGCCCAAGGCCTTAGCAGCGGCGGCATTGTAATAGCCGACAACGCTACCTTCCGCAACAACGTGCGCGATGTGGTCTTCTCGCCCTTCGAGAACTACCACGGCGATTACCCCAATGGCCTTTACGGGGTCGAAAGCAACTTCAGCCGCTTCCGCAAATGCACCTTCGAGAACACCGCTACGTTGAACGACCCCTACCAGCGACCAGAAAGCCATGCCACCCTCTTCGGCGTGCGCGGTGTGCGATTCCAGGGCTGCACCTTTACCGGTGGTGTGTACCCTATGCTCGATGAGTACGACAACACCGTGCTCACCGACCAGTACATGGGCCAAGGCATCAAGAGCCTCAACAGCACCTTCGCCGTTGAAGCACTATGCCAACCCATCGTGTTCGGTGACCCTTGCGCCGAAGTGGATCTGGTGCGCAACACCTTCACCACCCTCTGGTACGGTGTAAATGCCTCTACCTTCGGGGACATGAGCCGCACCTTTATTGTTGACCGTAGCGACTTTGCCGGTTGTGTGAAAGGCATACGCATGGAAGGCATCCAAGACCCTGGCATCACCCTCAACACCTTCGAGGTAGGCGACCTGCCCGTGGGCGACTTGGCCGTTACGCCTTATGGTGTGTACAGCGACCAATGCACGGGATACGAGATCGAGGAGAACCGCTTTGGTATCGGCGCGCACTCGGAAATGGGTAAAAAGGTGGGCCTGATCATCAAGGACAGCGGAAAGAACCCGAATGCGTTCTACAACAACACGTTCGATCGGTTGCATGTTGGCAGCTTGATCGAAGGCAACAACGCCAGCAACGACGAGACTGTTGGCCTGGAAGTAAAGTGCAACGACTATGGTCTCGAAGCCAAGTGCGATTTTGATGTGGCGCTTACGGGCGACGCGGTGAAAGTCCAAAGCACGCAGGGATCCGCAATTGATCCGTTGAACCCAGACCCAACTGTCCCCGCAGGCAACCGCTTCAGTTTGGAACATGATGGCTCCTTCGATGTGGAAGAGGATTGGTTCGTAGAGGACAACTTCTCTACAGTGGCGGATTATTTCCATCACACGCCCACCATGGGGAATAGGACGGAACCAACTTATCGTGACCTATCGAATCTGTTCCCTTCCGATGTCGCTTCATTCTGGCCCGGGAAGGAGGACGCCTGCCCCAGCAACTTGGATCGCGAGAGGAGCAGTAGCGAGAAGCGAAGTGCTTCGCTTGCGGAAGACGAAGAATACACCGAAGGCAAAGGCGCCTATGATGCCGCCAAGGACAATGGCGACACCTACTCGCTCGCGAGCTATGTAAGCGACCCCACCAAGAGCAGCACACAAGTTCGAAACGCCTTGCAAAGCGTAGCACCGAAAGTGAGTGCGGAAGTTTGGCAAGCCGCTTTTGAACGCAGCCCGGCCTTGAGCGCTTGGCACATCACACAAGCCCTTATCAGCAACAGCCCATTGCAAGGCGAAGTCTTGAAGTTGATGAGTGAAAGTGGATTGCCTGCATTCTACACCAATTTGGTTGTAAGTGCCCAGAACGGCGAAGCCAACATCCTGAGTTTGCTCGAAAGTGCCATGGCCTACCACGCAGGCCAAAAGGCCGAAGCACTCCAAGGCTTGGGCCGCGATTCCTTCTTGGATAGTCTCGATCTGGATGAAGGGTTGGATAGCTTGAAACTGTGGCATGAGGGCTTGCCTGCCGATAATCATGGCTTGGCTATTGGTGCCGTACTGGCTGCGAAAGGCGATATGGTTGGCCTTTATGATCTCGCGGATTCGTACGTGCTTGCAGGCGATAATCCAAACCTCTATGGTCTGGTGAAACGCTATACCGCAGGTTGGGCCCAAGCCGATGAGGCCACACGCACCTGGGTGAGTGATCTGTCTACACAACGCAGCGTAATGGGTTCAGCGCAAGCCAACGCGTGGCGCGAAGCGTTGGGTGAAGAACCCGTACAAGAGATCATCTTACTACCGCTCGAGATCCGTGCTTCGAGCACCATAGCCACAACTTCTAGAGAGCCCGTTGAATGGACCGAAGAGGTGGTGTTGGAAGCGTACCCGAACCCGTCGAATGGACCGGTCTACATCGTGTTCCAAACACCAATAGAGGTTGGCCAGCTAGAACTGAGGGTAGTGGATGCGAATGGGCGCGAAGCCTTTCACGGTCAAGTGGGTGGTGGCGCTGGTCTGGTAGAGCTGAATACCCTCGGCTGGTCGAGTGGCCTTTATGTGGTTGAGCTCTCTTCTGCCTTGATGGAACCTGCACGTGTAAAGCTCAGCGTACAACGCTGAGTTGCTAAATGCGACACGCATTCTTAGTAACGCTATTTGTCGTTGAAGCCTTGGCATTTGGCCAGGGCTTCAACAAGCGCTATGATGCGCTCAGCCTGGGCCGGGCACAAGGTGGGTGGGATGTTGAAAAGCGTGATCCAGGTTGGATGGTTACATCGGTGAGTTCTGATGTGGACAGTCTTGGTCCAGATTCATTTCTCACACATTACTCTGTTGTGCTCGCTGCTGTTGATCCAAGTGGCATTATGCAATCAGAGGTGCGTACTTATCGAGCCGGACATGGAACCACATCCGGCTGGGCCAACTGCACCGACAAACTGAATGATGGCTACGTGATTGGGGGGGCTTCAGAGTCTGTACAAGGTGTACTTGAAATCTACCTGATGCGCTTCAACGACTTGGGCGATACGTTGTGGACGCGGGTGTTCGGTGATTCGCAACTGAATGTCTATTGGATCAGCTATGCTGTGCGCGTGAACAGTGCAGGTGGCTTCAACTTGGCCGGAACAACTGATACCAACGGCTCAAGGCAAGGCTTTGTACTGCAAACAGATGGGCAAGGAAATGAGCAATGGCGACATACCTATGGATACAGTGGTCCGCTGGACGATGGATTCCTTTCCATTGACCGTGGGCCATCGGGCAGTTTCTATTGTTCAGGCACGAGCGAAACCACGTCGGGCAATGGTGATCACTACGTGGCTCGGATCGATATCGCGGGCAACCTCCTTTGGCAAACGCGTTGGGGTGGCTCTTGGAGTGAAGGTGCTACGCAGATCATTACGCTATTGGATGGTCAAGCCTTGGTGAGCAGCGGAAACGCTAATGCGGCTGGCAGTCAGCAAATGCGGCCGCTCCTGGCCAAATTGGATTCAACGGATGGCTCGGTCATTTGGCAGCAGGAATACGGCCCAGAGACGTTCAGCACCACCTTCTTCGCCGCCAAAGAACGCCCTAACGGCGACCTCATTGCCTGCGGTGTCAGCTACTACGGCGGCGACCAGCAAGGCCTTTTGCTGCGCACCACCAGCGAAGGCGACAGCATTTGGATGCGATCATATTTTTATCAGGATACGCTTATGACAGATGGTAGAGGCCGCTTTTACGATGTACTGCCCACCGATGATGGTGGCTTTATTGCAGCAGGTGCAGCTTACCAAAGTGGTACCATTGGCTACCCTGCGGGCTACAGCCAAGACACGTGGGTGGTAAAAGTGGATAGCATGGGCTGCATACTACCCGGCTGCGATGCAACAGGCGTAACGGAGGTGATCACCAATATGCAAAATGCACTAACGGTCTTCCCCAACCCCGCACATGGTGTAGTAAGTGTTGGCATCACTTTACCACCAGCTTTGCGCAACGCCCAAGCACTCAAACTCACCTTGGTGAACACGGCGGGGCACGTCGCGCTGGTGCGCGAGGCACAAGAAGGCAGCAACGAATTGGATCTGGGTTCGTTGGCCAGTGGACTCTACTACGTTCATCTCTCCAATGAGAAGACGTGGATCAGTGGGAGCAAACTGATCATTGAATGAAGCATGCTATGAAGTCAGAGACTTCCCAGCGCACATGGAACATGTATGGAACACAGCATCGAACGCACAAGTCGCCCGCTTGCCACACACAAGCCACGCCCGCGGAAGACTTGCGCGAGCGGAGTTCGAACAAGCGCACCCGCAAATGGGTGGGCAGCAAGCACGCATTTCGCTCTTGATCGCGCAGGGTGATCTGGCCGCAGCCAAACTGTTGGTAGAAGAAGCCATAGGGTCGGAACAGCTACACGAGGAATTGGAGGTGCTGCACATGTACCTCGCTACCCAATTGGCTCAGGATCCGTTGGCTGGCCCAGATGCCGCAGCAATACAGCGATTACAGGAACTGGCTTCCCAAAGCGGCCCCGGCCAAGTACCCGCCCAAGCGTGGTTACGCGGTTTAGGTTTGCTCAGCGAATCCGAGCTGATCATCTTACCATCGGAAGAGCGAAGTATGTTACCTCCTATGGCCGATGAAACTGCGATGGAGAACCAACTACTGAGTGTTTACCCCAACCCTGCCACGAACAAGGCACCGGTGTATCTAGTGGCCCTGCTACCGGAAAAGATGGAAGAAGCTGTGATACGCGTGCTGGACCCCACAGGCCGGTTGCTGTTGGAACAGCGCGTGACCGGTAGTTCCGGTATCGTGGAGCTGGAAACCAGATCTTTCCCAGGCTTATACGCCGCTGGCCTCTTCGCGGAGGGCTTACAGATTGGCTCGGTAAAATTCGTTGTGTCGCGTTGAGCCATGTGGTTAGCGAGAACACTAATGGTCGTAATGACCGCTGGCCAGCTTGTGCTGGCCAGCGGTCAAACCTACAACCGGAGGTACGACCCATTCGAACAAGATCAACCGCAAGTCGCATGGGGTATTGACGACAATGGATCGAATGGTTTTGTGATAAGTGGCACTGGATACTACTTGGACACGGTTTATCAATATACTGTCCCATTTATCATACATATCGACGAAGAGGGTCAAGTACTTTTCGAGAACAAGATGCTCGGTGGTATGTCCTCTTTCTACGCGGGTTGGGCGAATTGCGCGCAACGCACTACAGATGGAGGACTGATCATCGGTGGTTCTACGTATCGTCCAGATGATCTTCAAACCACCATGCTCTACAGGTTCGATGCGTTAGGGGATTCATCTTGGGTGAGTGAATTTGGCAGTGGGAACGGCGAGAGTTTGATCGGCCGGCAAGCAATTCAAGCGAAAGACGGCGGCTATGTTGTTTGCGGTGAACAAGCTGAAACAGGTGTGTTGGATGGCTTCTTGATCAAGACCGATACGGTAGGCAACGAGCAATGGCGGCGGTATTACGGTGGGCCGCTGTATTGGGATTACGCTACCACGGTGGATACCACTGTGGATGAAGGGTATTTCATTGGTGGGGCATCGCAGCGGTCACCAACGAATTTCGACATGTGGGTATTGCGGCTCACATCCTCAGGTGATACGCTTTGGACCAAACGGTGGGGTAGCCAATACGATGAGCCTAACGCACACCTAACCACTAAAGCAAATGGCAACCCGGTCATTGGAAGTGCGTGGGGATATGCCCCAGAGTTCGACTTAACGCGCTGTTACATGGCAGAATTGGATCAGTCGAATGGGGCTATTGTTTGGCAGCGGGAATACGGCCCGATCGTATACTCCGCGGGTTTCCTCACCGCCAAAGAAGTGCGCCCCAGCGAAGGCCACATTGCTGCGGGCTTCACCTTTAGCGATGGTGGTGCCTACAACCGGGGCGTATTGCTGCGCACAGCCGATAATGGAGATAGCCTATGGATGCGCAACTACTCGTACTATGATAGCCTTATGATAGATGGCATCGGCCAATTCAAAGATGTTATACCCACCAACGAGGGTGGCTTTATCGCATGTGGTTACACCCAAGGCCTTTCAACCGGCGTTTATCCACCTGGCTACAGCCAAGACGTATGGGTAGTAAAAGTGGATAGTCTCGGTTGTATCATCCCCGGCTGCGATGATATCAGCACGGTGATAACGGTGCAGGCCACGAACTTGAAGGATGCCTTGTTGGTGTATCCGAACCCGGCGCATGGTAGCACCACGGTGAAAGTCACGCTGCCTGCCGGTTCACCCTTCGCAGAAGACCTGCGCCTGCGGTTAGTAAGCGCGCAAGGGCAAGAGGTGCTGGTGCAGAATGCAACGGTGGGCGAGAACCAATTGCCGTTGAAGGGCTTGGCTGGCGGCATCTACTATCTTCATCTTACCAATGGTAGCACGTGGTTAAGCGGCACCAAACTCATCGTTGAATGAATGCACGAAATGAAGTCAGAGACTTCTCAGCGCACATGGAACATGTATGGAACAGATCATCGAACGCTCAATGCCTGTCCCGTATCGGCGGGATCGCCTGCCTGCCCACACAAACCGAACAGCGCGGAAGCCTTGTGCGAGCGAGGGTTAACAGGGAACACAATGGGAAAGTACGTTCATGAAGGAATGAGGCACGGCAACCACCTGTGATTTGCATTGATCTGACAGTCCAAAACCTCGCATGCGAGCGGCTACCTTTGGGGCCCTCATGGCCGCCCCCGATATTCAACAAAGCGTACAACGCCTCTTCAGCGATCACCTGGAGCAGGGCGGGCACCGCAAAACACCGGAGCGTTTTGCCATCTTGAAAGAGATCTACGCGTTGAACGGCCACTTCGATATCGAGAAGCTGTACGGCCGCATGAAACTGGCGAAGTACCGCGTGAGCCGGGCCACCTTGTACAACACCATCGATCTATTGATGGAAGCACGACTGGTGCGCAAACACCAGTTCGGCACGCAACAGGCCCAATACGAGCGCGCGCACAGCTTTCGCCAGCACGATCACGTGATCTGCACCGAATGCGGCAAGGTGATGGAGTTCTGCGATCCGCGCATCCAGAACGTGCGGAATACCGTGGCCGAGGTAATGGACTTCGAAGTAAGCCACCACACGTTGCACCTTTACGGGCGATGCCCACAATGCAGGGTGTCGAAAAAGTCCGCCAAACCAACATTGGACCTCGTTCATAATTCATCCGCTCCCTCTCCTCGGGAGAGGGAAAAAGGGTGAGGTATAACAGGCAACCGTGAATTACGAAAGAGGTCTATTACTTTCGGCCCAACAGCCATGAGCACCACTACCGAACGCCCACCCTTTGGCCTCACCGTAAGCCAACGTGATGGTTGCAAGATCTTCCACATGACCGGCCGACTGATGGACCAGAAGGAAGCCGACCACATGATGGAGATCCTCGAACACGAATTAGGGGACCATCGTGATCTGAACGTACTGCTGGACATGAGCCAGTTGCAGTACATGAACAGTACGGGCCTCAACATCCTCATCAGCGTGCTTACCCGCACCCGCAAGGGCGGTGGCGAAGTGTTGATCAGCGGTATGAGCACAGGGGTTCGCCAACTCTTCATTGTGACCAAATTGGACACGGTTTTCACCATCAAGAACTCGGTGGAAGAAGCATTGGCCGCGCTGGTCAAGTAACATATGAAGGCGAAGGTGGATGTGTTGCTCGGCGCCCAATGGGGCGATGAGGGCAAAGGCAAGGTCGTTGATGTGATCGCTCCGGATTACGCTGTGATCGCACGTTTTCAAGGCGGGCCGAACGCTGGCCATACGCTGATCTTCGATGGCAAGAAGCATGTGCTCCACACCATTCCCAGCGGCGTGTTCCGTCCGGGTACTTGGAATTTGGTGGGCAATGGAGTGGTGATCGATCCGGTGATCCTGATGCGCGAGATCGACAACCTGAAGGCGCTGGGTGTGGACGTAACGGAACGTTTGCTCATCGGTCGCCGCGCACATTTGATCCTACCTACGCACCGAGCGTTGGATGCAGCGAGCGAAGCCGACAAAGGCAAAGAGAAGATCGGTTCCACACTCAAGGGCATTGGCCCTACGTACATGGACAAGACCGGTCGCAACGGTTTCCGCGTTGGCGACCTGGAGCGCGACGACCGCAAGGAGCGTTATGCCACATTGGTGAAAAAACACGAGCGTCTTCTTGGGCTTTACAGCACCGCAACCGCATGGAAGGAGGCCGAGCAAGAGTGGTACGATGCCTCTTCGCGTCTGCGCGAATTGAAACTCGTGGACAGCGAGCATTGGTTGGATGAGCGGCTGAACGCCGGTGATCGTGTATTGGCGGAAGGCGCTCAAGGCACTTTGCTCGATATTGATTTCGGGACCTACCCGTTCGTGACCAGCAGCAACACCATTTGCGCTGGGGCCTGCACAGGTTTGGGAGTGGCACCGGGTCGCATCGGCAAGGTGATCGGCATTTTCAAAGCCTACAGTACACGAGTGGGCAGTGGCCCCTTCCCTACCGAATTGAACGATGCGACCGGCGAACATATTCGGCAGGTTGGCCGTGAGTTCGGAAGCACAACAGGGCGCCCGCGCCGCTGTGGTTGGCTTGACCTCCCCGCACTGCGTTATGCGGTGATGATCAACGGGATCACCGAACTGGCCATGATGAAGGCCGATGTGCTCAGTGGAATGGACGAGGTTGCCATCTGCACGCATTACAAGGTGAATGGCAGTATCACTGATCGCGTTCCCTACGACATTACCAGTGGAATTGAGCCGGTCTACGAGCAGCTCAAAGGCTGGGGAAACCTGAGCACCGCAACTGATCTGCCGGAAAGCCTGAACATGTACATCCGCAGGATCGAAAAGGCGGTAGGCGTGCCTGTTCGTATTGTGAGCATTGGTCCTGATCGCGCGGAGACGCTGGTTCGCGAGAGTGCGGTGGTTCTTTCTTGACCCGTTCGTCGTGGCCAAACGCAGCCCACGCGAACAGGCCCACATTCCGCTAAGACTGCCTGCTTCCGTAAGCGAGTTGTTGGGTGCAGAAGCCGGTTCACTCGTGCGAGCTCTGAGGAAGAATGCCCCACCAGCATTCGCCTGAACCCCTTGAAACCGATCGACTTCGCTGGCACACCCGTGCCTTGGTGTGCGAACGGTCGTTACTTGGCCGAGCGTCCAATATTTACACTGGACCCGCTGCTGCACGCAGGTTGTTACTATGTGCAAGAGGCGAGCAGCATGCTGGTGGAACAGGCCTTTCTCGCAACTGGACTTGCTGATCGCGAAATCCTGGCACTGGATCTCTGCGCCGCACCTGGTGGGAAGTCCACGCACCTGGCTTCACTTCTTTCGCCGGGATCCATGCTCGTGTGCAACGAACCTGTGCCATCACGGCGCCAAGTGTTGAGCGAGAACATCTGGAAACATGGTCGTGCGAACACCATGATCACCGGAAACCAACCAAAAGAGTTCGCCGCCTTTGGGCGAGTTCTTCGACCTGATCCTCGTGGATGCACCGTGCTCTGGTGAAGGCATGTTCCGTAAGGATCCATTCGCGCGCCAACAATGGAACGAGCGCCTGGTTTCCTCCTGTACTCGCACCCAAACGGATATTCTCGAACACGCATGGAGCGCATTGAGGCCGGGTGGTTGGCTGATCTACAGCACATGCACGTGGGAACAGGCCGAGAACGAAGAACAGATCGAACGCTTGATCGAAAAGGGAGCAGAATTCGTTCCCTTGAACTGTGATGAAGCGTGGGGCGTTTTGGAGAATGCCCATGGCCATCGTTGCTACCAACACCGCGTAAAAGGTGAAGGCCTTTTCATTGCGTTGATCCGTAAACCGGGCATGGCGAAGGATCGTGACCCCGTTCCTGTTCAACCGAACAGCAACGACGAGGTCAGTGGTTGGCTTGATCCAACTGGTCGGTTCACACTCTTGGAAAAAGAAAGCGAACTGTTCGCATCACCAGGTTCGTGGGAGCATGTTGTTTCCCGAATGCATGAAGTGTTGAATGTCACTGCTCCGGGTGTTCCGATCGCTGAATTCAAAGGCGCGAATTGGCGTCCGCATCCCGCGTTGGCCTTGAACGAACTACTGAACAAGGATGCGTTCGCAACCATGGAGCTGGATCGCGAACAAGCACTCCGGTTCCTTCGTGGGGAAACCTCGTTCCCAGAAGGATCGAACCGATCCCACACGCCACGTGTACAGCTTGTTCGCTACGAAGGACATGCGCTTGGTTGGCTCTTTGCAGCGGGTGAACGATGGAACAATGGTTGGCCCAAGGAATGGAGGATCCGTATGCGTTGAGACCCTGAGCGAATTACTTTGCAGCGTACAACGCCCACATGTTCGAAGCCTTTCTGAACTGGTTCGAGCGCCACAAGTTCGGCGTAGTTGGCACATTGATGCTGCACACGTTCATGCTCTTCGGGATGGCCATGAGCAAATTGCCTGCGGATGAGAACGCTGCCAATGCACCGCCAGAAATGGTGATGGAACTGGCCGCACCGGAAGACCTGCCATTGGACCCGATGCTGCAGCCACCCACTTCGGCCGCTGTGGAGGTGAAGAACCTCACGAGCAATGCCTTGGGCACAACCCGATCCATGCAGCTCTATCCAGGCAGGGCGGCCCAAGAGCGAATTGCCGGGGCCGTGGAGGAAGATGTGAACGCCTTTGCTGCCGCCGAATTCGCGCGGTTGGATTCTGCGCGAAAGGCGTCTGGCAAAGAAGTGGTGATGCCAAAGCTCGATCCATCCAAATTCGACCCGAAGAACTATCTACCGGAAAAGTCCAACCCCGTTAAGGTGGAAGGGCTTACAACCGTGAGCTACCAATTCATTGGCGAGCAGCGTTCGGATATCATTCTCAATGTTCCCGCGTATTTGTGCAAAGGCCAAGGCACGGTTGTGATCCAGATCAGTGTGGAAAGCGGCGGCGCTGTTCGAAAGGCGGAGATCGATGGCACCCGAACCACCACGAGTGATGAGTGCATCCTGGAGAATGCGCTGACGTCCGCCCAAGGAGCGGTGTTCACCTCATCTTCCACGGCTTCCGATCCGCAGAAAGGAACGATAACGTATGTGTTCCTGGCGCAATAGCGTGCGCTGATACCTGTGTTCGATGTGACTCGGAGGCTTCATCCCAAGGGAACCTTGAACCATTGGCCTGCGTAGCAAGTGCCATTACCGCACGAACATGGATGCACGAAAAACCCCGCTCGACTATTACAAGGAGTTGTTGGACAAGATCAGCTTCGCGGATCGCAGTGTTTTCCGCAAAGAATTGCGTAAAGCTTTCAAGCGCTTGTTGCCCGAGGAAAGGACCGAATTGAAACAGTGGTTCAGGGCATCCTGTATTTGCCGTATTGAACGCAAGGAGACCGAGGCGATCCTGATCGCATTGGAAAAGCACGATCATCGTTGAAAACGTTGGGACCTAACCTACCCGGTTGTCCTTCCAGACATCCTTGCTGAACTGGCCCCGAAATGTGAGCCATCCGAAGGCTGTCACACTCGCCAGAACCATGGCGCTCCACAAAAGAGCAAGGAAACGTTGACCTCCCCACCAGTCAGTTGCCAAGGAGCCGACCGCTTGGTTCGGCAAAAATACCGACAAACCAACGGCTGCGATCGCAACAGCTATCGTCAAGTGCCACAAGCTTCGTATTGGCCAGGCCAACGCGGCCCGGAACAGGGTCAAGCCCGGCCCCCATTTATGCACGAGATAATAGTGCTGCGGGCCAACAACGATAAAAAGCAACGGATCAATACTTGGTCGCCTGGATCTGAAACACGCACCAGGTGCCAGTATCTTGAATCCCTTCAGGGGCGCTTGCGCACGCAATTCCAACCGACGTAACTCATAAAGAGCACGTGGAGGGAACGAACCCTTGAAATGGGCCGCATCCAAGAAACGAAGTCGGTAATTCACACAGATCCTCTCAATGGCTGCATCGGAAAACACACGCTCGGGATCAAGGCGTGCGATACGGTTGACATGCTCACCGCGCGAACTGCGCACTACGGCAGACAACACATCATCCTTCTTTTGCTCGGTCTCCAGGATCCCGCACACCTCTTCCATCAACTGTTGCTGTCCCAGCAACAGTTCACGCAATTGGTCATCGTTGGCACGGATCATCTCATATGCGGTATTGGATCAAGAACGCACGGAGTTACCAGATGGTTCAACCTTCGTTGCCATCACCTGTTAACGCTTCGGTCACCTCCAACAGCACTTGTGCACGCACATGTGCAGGTGCATCAAGCGCCACCGAGCTCATCGCGCTGCGATCCGGAGGAAGGAGCTTCACCGATGCCTTGACGTTTACTGGGTTGCTAAGTGTCCCCTTCTCCACAACAGCTGTCCAAACACTGTCAAATGGCAGCACGAAACGAACCGTCCCAGCATCGAAATGGCCACCGAAAAAGGTGTGCGTGCGGGCCCCGGTGTAACGCTTGAACTCGGAAGCTGTCATGAACTTCACCCGCGCGGGTTTGTCCAATCGAACCTCGACGATCTCCTTCTTTTTGGCTTGGAACTTTTGGTGCAGGAATTTCATGCGATGGGCCTTCTTTAGGGCTAAATTACGGGAGTATGGAGGTCAAAAAGGACCGTTCCAGTTCAAAGTTTCACACTGAGAACTGGAAAAGTCGTGTGGTTCACGATATCCTCGGTAAGGCTGCCGTTCACCACTTGGAAGAAACCGGTTCGACCATGTGTCGCCATGGCGATCATGTCCGCATCAATGCCTTTTGCGAAATTGAGGATGCCTTCCTCCGCGCTCAAGTCATTGTAGATAGTGGTGGTGAACTTGCGGAGTTCGTGGCGTTGAAGGAACCGATCGATCTTCTTGTAGGTGTCCTCACTTCGCTCAAAGGTCTTCGGCGTATTGATCTTCACCAGATGCACCTTGGGGTCGAAGATCTCCAAAACAGGTAGAAAAGCCTCGAACTTGGTAACGTCCAATTCCGTGAAATTGCTGGCGTACACCATATCCTTCACGGTGAAGTCATCAATGTGGTGTTTGATGACCAATACCGGCATTGGCGCGATGCGCACGACCTTCTGGGTATTGCTACCCACCACTCCACGGAAACCACGAGCACCATGGCTTCCCATAACGACCAAGTCCATTTGGGCGAGACGTTCATTTTTGAACATCTCGGTTATCACGAGCTGGCGAAGCATGAATTTCTTCAACTCGATCCCCTCCAAGAACGGCATCTGGGGAACGCGCTCGAGCTTGCCCTCAATGTCTTCGCGCAATTTCTGATTACCGGGATGAAAGTCCGTCATCTGCTCATAGACATGCACAATATCGATGCATGCTCCAGTGAGACGGGCGATCTTGGCAGCCACGCGCAATGCGTCCGTGGCGCAATCGGAGAAGTCGTAGGGTACCAGGATGTTTTTGATGGACATGGGAATGGGGGTGTTCCGTTGCGGCTTGAAATTAACACCACAAGGCGCACATGCAAACAGAGGTACACAACTTTTCGGCGAATGTGGATCCTATCTTTCCCCGATCCCCATGGAACCACTTCTCCTTCCTGCCACGGACAAAACACCGTCTGTACGGTTCATTCCAGCCGACGGGCTCTTGGAAATAGGCGGGTGTAGTATCCACGAGAATGCTGACAAATTCTTCCGGCCTTTGCTCGAACAAGTGGAAAACTACTGTCTGCGTCCTTCAAAAAGCACGATCGTTCGCCTCTCTCTGACCTACTTCAACAGCAGCAGTGCCAAGTACGTGCTGGACCTGCTGAAATTATTGGACGACGTGCATGGCAACGGCACGGGCAAGGTGTTGTTGGAATGGCATTACGAAGAGGGGGATCTGGATATGCTGGAAGCGGGACAGGACTATAAAGGCCTGTTGGACATGCCCGTGAAGCTTATCGAGTCGTAAGGCGGATCTATTGGGGGAAACGAGCCTTCCACACACGCTCATCCACCGCTATGCCGTCCTCGAAGTAGAACACTTGGCCCCAGTTGTGGAAGACCCGCTTGTAAACGACCAAACGGCCATCCACAGTAACTAGGCGTTCGATCACGAATGCATGGCCCTCCTTGTAGCGCCGCTCGATCTGTCCTTCCGCCTTTTTAAGCTCCACAGATGTTTCGGTAGCCTGCGGTACAGGTGGGATACTTTCGACCTTCTCGGGGTGGATGATGGGCGTTTGTTCGGGCAAGACCGATGGAACCGGCTTCTCCACTGGAGGAACAGCCGCCTCCATGGGCTGATCCGAGATCATGGGAATTGCGGTGGACGGCTCTTTAACAGGCTCCGGCGATGGCTCTGCAGCAGGGGCGGATCCCTGTTTGGCCAACAGGGCCTTAAGGTCTTCGATCTTCACTTTGGGGTATACGTTGAACGGGCGGAGCGCTCGGGCCTTTTCATATCGTTCCAATGCCGATTCATAATGACCTTCTTGAAAAGCTTTCTCCGCCTCTTGCATGAAGGCCTGATAGGACTTGTCTTTTATGGCATCTTCTCCCTCCTTAGAGGCAATGCGAGCCCGCTCCTTGGCACTCAAGTTCGGGAACTGCTCGGTCAAACTCCCCTTCTCGCCTTGTGCGTTAACATCAGGACATAGAAAAAGCAGCCCCAAGGCTACAAGAAGCGGACGAAAACGGATCATTGAGGTCAAGCACATGGAACGAACGTGATCAGGAGCGGACGTTGCAGCCCGCACAACAGAACACCTTAACGTAGTTTCGTCGCCTTTCGTTCCCGAAGTCCAACAGGGCGGCAGGTGGAAGCAAAAAGATACTCATCGACCCGAAATGGATACTAAGCGTAGGAACAGGGCCGAAGGCCGAATAGCATACACTGCCATGCGCCGATCACACGTTAATTCAACACATCAAACCACGGAACCATGAAGAAGCAGATCATTTGTGCCCTTATCGGGCTCACGCTGTTGGGCGCGTGCAAAGAAGACCCCACCCAGAGCGAACAATACAAGGAACTTGAAAAGGACCGACAAAGTGTTGCCGTTGAAAGCGGCATGAAGGATAGCACCATCAACAGCATGTTCGGCGCCTTCAATCGGATCAGTGAAAACCTCAGGGCCATCAAGGAGAAGCAAGGACTTCTTGGAAAGAACGAGCAAGGTGGAGTAGAAACCGGCCCGGATATGGAGCAAAAGATGGCGGCGGATCTCTATTTGATCGATTCGCTGTTGAGCGAGAACAAGAAGTTGATCGAGCGGATGCGCAGGAATGCGAAGTCGAACAAGAACAAGATCAGCGAGTTGGAAAAGTCCATCGCCGGTCTGGAGCAAGCGATCGCGGAAAAAGACACGGAGATCGGGACCCTGAAGGAGCAGCTCACCAGCACCAATGCTTCATTGGCGAGCATGATCCAGATGTATCAGGACAAAGATCAACTGGCCACCACTCAGCGTTCAGAATTGAATAAAGCCTATTACTGCGTCGGCACGAGCAAGGAACTCCGAGCGAATGGAGTGCTTACCAAGGAAGGTGGGGTTGTCGGGATCGGAAGTGTGAACAAATTGAACACCCAGGGCCTGAACCTTGAGTATTTCAAACAGGTGGATATTACCCAAGTATTGGAGGTGCCGATAGGAGCCAAAAAAGCGAAACTCATAACAAGCCACCCTGCCGGAAGCTACAAGATGGATGTTGTGGAAGGAAAGACCGAGAAGCTGACGATCACGGACCCAAATACCTTCTGGAGCGTGAGCAAATACTTGGTTGTACAGGCAGATTGAACAGTGTAGAATGAAAAGAAAAGGCCCCGGAAATTCCGGGGCCTTTTTCGTTCAAACGGTTAATGATCACTGCATCGTCGGAGCGTCCACTTTCGCAGGCTCAGCATGTGCACCGGTCTTGCCTGCGCAGCAAGCAGCCTTGGTAGCTTTACCAGCGCAGCAGCCCTTCTCGCCACCACACAATCCCATCAGCTTGCCACTGGTGTTCAATTTTTCCAATTGGGCGTATTGGTCCGCATTCAACACATCTTTCATCGAGGTGATCACCTGGTTGAAACGACCAGACTTCTTCTCAGCCATCACACCCGCGTCCATCTTCTTTTCGGAACTGGCCATGGCCGAACAATCCTTTTCGCAAGCGGACAGCGCTGTGGAGAACGCCGTTTGTTGCTCTGTGGTCAGCTTCAATTCCTTGCTCAAGGAAGCCATATCGTAATTGGCACCGCCCTTGGCATTGGCGTGGCCAGCGCAGGATTGCGCGCTTGCGGTTGCGGCTACGCACACAAGGGCGAGACCGGCGATGATGTTGAGTGCTTTCATGGGGGTTCGTTGTTTTGTAGTGCGAATGTACAGCTCGGGATCAGCTGGCACAGTTCATTCACAATGCTTCACTCTTTGGCGTTAAGCCAATCAAGCGCTGCAACCGGATCATCAAAGTTGGCCACCGCAAAGGGCATTTCAGGTGTGGCCGCATCCATTATGCGATCCACGCTCATCTGGTTGAAATAGTCGCTACTGACCAGGATCGCCATTCGCTTCAACCCCGCCATGGCTAATCGAGGGAACCAATCATTCACCGTCCATTGCTCGTCTTGTCGAAGGATGGCGTTCATTTCGCGCAGGTCCGCCAGCCACCCCTGCACCCGATGCAACCGGACGTTGGAAAGGGCATCTTCAAGAATTGACCGGAACTGGGGACTGGGAGCGTAACCCTTCCACTTGAGGGAGATCAGCTTTCGTTCTGTACTCACGGTAACCAGAACATATTCGTCTTGACGTGTGGTGATAACCCTTTCAACGGCACTTGTGTCCATTTCAATTGAATTCTAACGCAAGTTAAACAGTCAATACGATCTTGTCATCTACAAAATTGACTTATTCGTCGATATGATCAAGGATGAACCTTTCAACTGCCTTTCGCCCCACGCACCGCTTTTTCAATGGAATCCCACATTTCGGGCTCGATCGCTTCCAATTGGCTGAACTGACCGGCGCCCTTCAACCATTCCCCTCCATCGATCGTGATCACATCTCCGTTCACATACGCGCTGAACGGGCTGATCAAATAGCTCGCGAGGTTGGCAAGTTCGTGGTGCTCCCCCATTCGACCAAGCGGCACACGCTTGGCAAGCGAGAATTTTTCCATCAGCTCACCGGGCATCAACCGATCCCACGCTCCTTTGGTAGGGAAAGGCCCCGGTGCAATGGCATTGCTGCGTATACCAAACTTGGCCCATTCTACGGCAAGGGAGCGGGTTAGCGCCAGAACGCCGGCCTTGGCGCATGCGCTGGGCACCACATACCCACTGCCGGTCCATGCGTAAGTGGTAGTGATATTGAGGATGGCCTTGTCCCGTTCCCCCTTTGCGATCCAGTGCTTGCCGAAAGCGAGCGTGCAATTCACGGTGCCTTGCAGCACGATACCAATAATTACTTCGAAGGCCTTTGGGCTCAATCGCTCTGTAGGACTGATAAAATTTCCGGCGGCATTGTTCACCAGCGCATCGCACGAACCAAATCGCTCAACAACCGAAGCAACAAGGCGGTCAACATCCAAATGATTCCGAACATCACACTCGATCGGTAGTACCTGACCACCAGTGGCTTCGGATAGCTCTTTCGCGGTCTTCTGCAGTGTCTCCAGTTTACGACTGGTGATGCAAACGTTGGCTCCGATGCGAAGGAACATCTCCGCCATACTGCGGCCCAAACCCGTTCCGCCACCTGTGATCACAACGGTCCTATCCTTCAGGGCATCAGCGCGAAGCATCGTATTCTGCATGGACATGGATCAAGGAGCGTTGGTGCGTGGCGTGGGTACTGTAAGCGGTTTATCGAGCGGAGCATTCGGCATTTTGGCCGGATCTTGCTTGATCTCCAAACCAGCACAGTGGGTATCGACAAGCCCCTGTACTTCGGCCCCGAACAGTTGGGTGAAGTTGTTCTCGAGTGCTGAACGAAAATGGACACAAGCCTGTGGCTTATCCCCAGATTCCAGTGCAATGATACCGAGGTTCCGATACGCGAAAGGGTTGGACGCCTTCCGCTTAAGGGCACGTTCGATATCAGCTATGGCCTTTTCCTTCTGCCCCATTTTGTATCGGCACCAACCCCTGTTGTTGAAGGCGTAACTGTAATTCGGATTGATCTTGATCGCACGATCGAAATCCGCAACGGCCTTGGCATATTGCCCAGTAGCTGCATAAAGCAGCCAGCCCCGGCTGTTGAAGATCACCGGGTCATCGGGGGTAAGAGCGATCGCTTGGTCGAAATCCGCCTTCGCTGCGAGCGTGTCGTTGGCCATCATGTGGCATTCGCCTTTAACGCGCAAGATGCGCGCTCCCAATTGAACGTTTTCTACTCCACCTGCGCCTGCTGAATTCAACTCGCTCAGCGCTTGCGGGCCATCGTGTTTGCTTTGATAAGCCAATGCCAAATAGTAGTGCGCTTCGGTTGATGGCATCTGGCCCAGTACGTGCTGAAAATGTGCGATCGCGCTATCGGCTAAACCCAGCCCCTGCTCGGCGATGGCCAATTGCATTAGCGCCTCCGAACTGGCTGGCAGACCCTTCAGACCCGTGCGTGCGTCCTCTACGGCTTTAGCGTGGTCCCCAATGCGATTGTTGGCATCGGCGCGCAATACATAGAACAGCGGCAATGGTTCGCGCACCAACGCCGCATCGCATTTAGTGCGGGCCTTGTAGATCTTTCCCTTGGCCAAAAGCGAACGCACGCTGGTTTCCATTTTAACTGCTGCCTTCGACTGCGCGAACGTAGGATGGGCCAGGATCAACACGGCGAAAAGCAGAGAACTGCGCATGTGGCGAATATACCTGCGCACTCGGTGGGAATACCTTTGCCCTCCTTTCAGTATGCGCACCGATTATCCCGCCAAAGTGCTTGTAGCCTGGGCCGAAGCCATTGGTGGCAATACCGCACTGAGAGATTGGTTGATCAAGAACGGATATCCGGAATTGGGCATTTTCACGTATGCCTTGCATCTGAAGAAGGACGCGCGCGAGTGGTTGATGAAGAACGGGCACCCGCATCTGATGGCTATGATCAGTGGGGTGGAAGGCGATAAGATGGCTCTGGAGTGGTTGGAACGAGGTCATTTCAGCGTACTGAAACAAATGGCCCTCGTTGGTGATGGTGACGATGATGCGTTCAAATGGCTATTGGAACACGGTCATCGTGAGCTGGCCATGGTGGCAAGGCGTATCCAGATCGTGAAAAGCCAGATCGATGAGGACAACACCAACCCACACAAGTTCTCCTAGTCGAACACTGCTGATCGTTGGATCAACGGAAGTGGATCTTTGATCGATCGCACGCAAAGATCGGATCTTCAGGTGTTTGATATGGTGAGATCGTTCCGATATCGGGAATGGAATTCTCATTCCTAAAAACGGCCGCGTTCCTCCACTTCATCGTCTTCGTCTTCGTCATCGTCGCTCTCGCTGAAGACCGTGCCGAGCATATCTGTAAACCTTGTTGCACCCGCCAGCGTGCTACGGCCTATCCGGCTTTTTTCCGCAAGGCCATACAGCACAAACTCCATCCACAGCGTCACCTCAGCAGGGTCGAGATATGCATGTTTGGAGGATACGAGTTCGTGTAATCCCGGAACCGCGTCCAATGCGCTCCGATACTGCTTGTCGGAAATCTCGTTCAGCAGGTCCAATTGGTTGCTCTCGAAATGATCGACAATAGATGCATAGGGATCGGGGGTGTTTCGCCCCTTCGCATCGGGCTTCGCCTGCTTCTTGGCCTTCTCCGGGTCGGGAAAGAGGCCAAGGAACACGTTTTTGATCGATAGGCTCAACAGGTGTTGTGCGACTTTTTCAGGGCCTTCCTGCTCGCCTTCGTACACCAACTCGATCTTGCCATTGATCGCCGGGCTGATCGAGAACAAGTCTCCAATGCGCACTGTGGTTCGACCGTCCTTACTGCGCAAAACCCGTAGTTCCGCCGCGCTGATCACGCTCTCCAGGGCACTTATGGTGAGACGCGCACTTACGCCGCTTTTTGGATCAACGAATTCACTGGCTCGAGCCTCCAAGGCAATGCGTTCGATCAGAACACGGATCAGTTCGGGCACCTGCACACGCTTCAATTGATCGCTTGAACTGCGCACCTCCTGAGCCGTGATCTTCATTCCCAGCTCGATCGTGGCTGGGTAGTGCGTAAGGATCTGGCTCTGGATCCGGTCCTTCAACGGGGTAATGATAGCCCCACGATTCGTGTAATCCTCTGGGTTGGCGGTGAAAACGAATTGGATATCCAAGGGCAACCTGAGCTTGAAGCCGCGTATCTGCACATCACCCTCCTGCAGAATATTGAAAAGCGCCACTTGAATGCGAGGTTGCAGATCGGGCAGTTCGTTGATCACGAAAATACCCCGGTGGCTTCGTGGGATCAGACCGAAGTGGATAACGCGTTCGTCGCTATAATCGAGTTTCAGGTTCGCGGCTTTGATCGGATCGCTATCACCGATCAGGTCTGCCACAGTAGTATCGGGTGTGGCGAGTTTCTCCGTGTAGCGCTGATCGCGGTGCAACCACGTGATGGGTGTTCTATCGCCATTCTTGGCGATAAGGTCTTTCGCGAAGCGCGAGATCGGTGCGAGCGGATCGTCGTTGATCTCACTGCCTTCAACCACAGGGATCCACTCATCCAGTAATCCGACAAGTGAACGGGCCATGCGGGTCTTGGCTTGCCCACGAAGACCGAGCAGGTTGATGCTGTGGCCAGCAAGGATCGCGCGCTCCAACGCGGGGATCACGGTATGCTCATACCCATGGATGCCTTCGAACAATGGCTGGCCTGTCTGGATACGCGCGATCAAGTTGGCACGAAGTTCCTCCTTCACTGAGCGAGGGGTGTAACCGCTCTTTTTCAGTTCACCGATGTCTTTGATAGGGTTCATTTTTGGCTCAAGGGATCAATACGGAAATAGTTCAGGAGCTTTTGCGATTGCTGGCATGGTCACGGAAAACCATATCGGCCAAGCCCTGCAGACCGGTATAGAAGGCACGTCCTTGGTTGGCTTCTGTGAAGCGCTCGATAAACCGCTGGAGGTAAGGGTCTCGTGCGATCATGAATGTAGTGATCGGGATCTTCGCTTTACGCGCACGCACAGCAGCATCCAACGTGCGAGCCACTATGAAATCATCCAGGCCTACGCTGTTCATGTAATACTCGCCATCGCGTTTGATGCAGCTGGGCTTGCCATCAGTGATCATCACGATGCGGCGGTTGCGAAGCTTGCGGCGGCGTAAAATGTCCATAGCGAGTTCCAGACCAGCAACGGTGTTCGTATGGAATGGCCCCACTTGCAAGTACGGCAGATCCTTCAGCGAGACTTGCCAAGCATCATTCCCAAAGACCACGATATCGAGCGTGTCCTTTGGGTAACGGCGTGCGATCAGTTCCGCCAGGGCCATCGCCACCTTCTTGGCCGGCGTGATGCGGTCCTCGCCATACAGGATCATGCTATGGCTGATGTCCAACATCAGCACGGTGGCGCAGGCGCTCTGGTGTTCGGTCTCGATCACCTCCAGATCGCTTTCGCTCAACCGCAGATCATCCAACCCGTGTTGTTGGGCATTGCGAATGCTGTCGCTCATGGCGATCTGCTCGATGCGGTCCCCATATCGGAAAGAACGGCGGTCACTGGTTTGCTCGTCGCCCTCTCCCACCCTGCGCAAGCCGTGGTTGCCCTGGTCGCTCTTTTTCAGTTTGCCGAACACCTGGTCCAACGCACGCTGTCGCAGGAGCTGCTCCGCCTTGCCGGTAAGAGCGGTCTTGCCTCCTTTCGTTGGCGGGTCGCCGATAATACCGTGCTTACGCAAGTCGTCTTCAAAATTCTGACGGGTATAGTCCTTGGTGAAATAGCCGTGTTCCTTGTTCAGTTCATCCATCCACTTCAACGCCTCCTCCACGTCGCCGCTGGTGTGGGTAAGCAATTCCAGAAAAAGCGGCAGCAACTTCTCGAAGTTGCTGCGATCATCTTTTGCTGGAATGTGTTTGGCGAAGCGGTGTCCGAGCATAACGTGCACCGAAGCGTATTATCACTGGCGGCGGAACAAAGGAACGTTCAAGAACCTTCTGTGTTCGTTGAACCAGTTGAACGAGAAAGGCCGCTCACCAGAAGTGAGCGGCCTTTACCAACAAAGATCAAGTTCAGTTCTTCACGAACCGACACGAACCCATGATGCCCTTTGAGCTTGAGAGACGCAGGGAATAGCATCCTGGCAAAATACCCGCTGTGTTCACCAAAACAGAGTTGGCACCCTGCTTGGTGTTCAGCATGTTTTCAGACAGAACAATGCGACCGGTCGCATCGATCAACTCCATGCGCGCAGCGGAACCATCAACGGAGGTGAAGTTCAACATTGCCTCCGAGTTCACCGGGTTAGGCGACAGAGCCATATTCGCATTTACTGCGGTACTTTCCAAAAGACCCACCACTGAAGGATCGAGCCATTCAATGCCGGAAGTGAACGTATTACCACCGATCGACGCATTCAGTGTGTCGGCGAACACACGGAGAACCGGCGTCTTGGAGAAAGCAGCGTAATAGCCGTACTCGCGGCGAATGTGCGTTACAGTGATCGGGATCCCGGGGTTGATGTTGTTCACCTCTTGGGTGTACGTGAATATGCGCAGAACCTCAATGGGCGAACCGCCACCGGGCAACTGCAAAAGACCGGACGCATCAGCCTGCCCGAAAATATTGCCGGTTCGAGTACCTGCATTCCCGTTCACCATATAATTCGCCGCGATGTTATCATTCCATGTTCCTCCGAACGTGATCGGCAATTTCAATGTGAGCGATGGGTCACTGAATGGTACTTCCACATCGAACGCCACGATGGTCTGACGCTCACCCACGCGCTCCAGCCCATTGCTGGTCACTTGATAGAACAATGTATCGATCGGGCTCGCCGAGGCGATCGTAGCCAACGGAAAAGCGGAAGGGTTCGAGTATTCATCCGGGGCGATCCAATTAACGGAACTGGTCCCTGTGCTGATAAGTCCGGAATAATCGAACGTAACCCCAATACCACCCGCTGGAACTGGAGCATATGCCGCTTTGATCGTGGGGTATGCGCTACCTGCCAACGGAACATTGTTTGGATCAGAGAGGGTTATCTGAGCTTGGGCGGCCATTGCCGTTGCAGCTGTCAAGAAAAAAGCGGTGTATCGTTCGAGCATGATCGGTTTGAATGATGTTTCGCAAAGTAAGAGGCGCTCGAGGATAGATTCGCTGCCTGCAGCAAGCAGAATTCCGACGAGCACCTGTGAATGAGCGATGAAATACAGTGTTAGCGACCTTAACGAGCTGATCAGGGATCGGCGAACCATCTATCCCAAAGACTACACGACTCGCGAGGTGCACCGCGACATTATCGAGCGCGTGCTGCAAAATGCGACCTGGGCACCCACCCACGGATTGACGCAACCATGGAGGTTCACCGTATTCACGAATGCCGCACTTTCACGGTTATCGGCATTTCTAGGAGACGAATACACGCGCTTGACACCCCCTGAAAAATTCCTTCAGAAGAAATTCGACAACCAAACACAGCGACCCTTGAAGAGCACGGTGGTGATCGCTCTTGGAATGGCACGCGACCCTAGCGGCAAGATCAGCGAATTGGAAGAAATGCACGCCATGGCCTGTGCGGTGCAAAACATGCACCTTACATGCACGGCCTATGGGCTTGGAGGCTTTTGGCAAACAGGTGCAGCAGCAACTGGCGATGGCATTCGTGCATTCCTGGGTTTGGCCGAAAAAGATCGCTGCCTTGGTTTGTTCTATATCGGTTACCCGGCCATCGAATGGCCGAAGGGCTACCGCAAGTCTTGGGTTGACCTTGTGAAATGGGAAAGTGAGTAATGTGACCGTCACTCGGTCTACTTGTAAGATGGAACCATAGTCCAGTTCAAGTGTTGAACCGTATATGGACGAAACATCTGCCTCATGAGCACCTATACCCTTCAACTTGCTTTCAAGCGCATGCTGACTACTCCTCAGGTATGGCGCAAACTACATGTGGGCCGACAAACCGTCATGAACCGCCGCGTTCTGTTGGGCAAAGGCAAATACCCTCGTGATGCTACCATGCGCAGCTGGCTCAAAAAAGCGGGTTGGAAGCAGGCGGTGGTGGAGAAATGGAGACCGTGATCGCGCTCTTTCACTCGAGTGCCATACCCTGATACAGGTAGAAATAGAAGGATCAGGGTTTTGTCCTGCCCAAGAATACCCGATCCAGGGTATTTCCAGGGCCACAATGGGCCCGTAGTGTTGCATCGCTAAGCCGATGTTGGCTAAAGCACTAACCCAACCACCATGAAAAGCGCGAACCGTAATTGTATTTTGATCCTGCCTCTGCTTATGGCGACAAGTGCACTATGTCAAACGAACGACTCGCCCACACGATGTTGCACGGGCGAACATCGCATTCCCGGGCCAACAATTTCGAAACCTTCAGCGGTCGATGCCCCCGAAGCGTCTTGGCTGACCCGGCAGTGGACCCCCTACTCGACGAAAGTGACGGAAGATGGTGCCGAATTGGAAACTTGCGCGTGCGCATTTTCAATCAGAACGGAGATGATTGCGCCACCACCTGTAGCAAAGCCATTGTGCAACTTCCAGCAGAATCGACTGTGCTGAGCGTATCGACAAAGGTGGGGAACCAGATGGATCGGCTTCGCTGGAAACAGTGCTTCGGATATATGGAGATCGACCTTCCCCAACTTTGCCCCTCCTCAGAGCCCAATGCCGTCGATATCGATGTAACAGTGGTGAAATCCTTGCAGAAAGTGGGGAAATGCATGCCTTCTTTCGGTGTTTTTGTTCGCGGCGAAATACAGCCCGAAACCCGGAGGCCATATTACAGCTATGGAAAAAGCCTCCGCGTATGGAGGCTTTTTCATTTAGGGCGTATCACGAAAAATATCAAGTCGGTCTTTAGGTCGCATATCCGCTTTCCAAACAAAACCCTTCATCCGCATTTCTTCACGCGGTGCTTTGTTCAATGGGTAAAGCGTAGCATCGGGCTTGGTGATGAACGATACGCTCTGCACTTTGCCAGCGTTCAATGCCAGTTCGATGCGGCTGCAATCAACACGGTTCATGCCGGTGGTTCGTTCGGTACCGTCCTTGTCCTTTTCCTTCGCGAAATACACCGTGCGGCTATTGCCTTCGGCCACCACGCGAGCGAGTTCGTTATTGGCGAAATACCCCGTGATCCGCGTACCGGTCACCTGATCGAAGAAGGCGATCGCGCTGTCCGATACCAAGCTATCCACACTGTTCGCCAATAGCGCATCCTTCTCCACATGCAACCGATGTGCTTTGCCATCGTGCAGGGCTATGGAAACTGCACGCCCGCTGATCTGATCCGCACCGCTCCAGAGGAACGGGTCTCCGACCAACGTGATCAGGCTATCGCGCTCTCCATAGGTCATCGTATCGCAAACACCTTGCATGTCGGGCTTGAAGAACCGAACATTTCGATACGCGCGAACCCGTTTGCCACCAATGCTATCCGAACTGGAGAAAAGCGAATCAGCGTGAAGAAAAAGTGAATCGCTTCCCAAGAGCATGATGAGTTCAGCCTGCCCGGTGATCATGGAACGACCATCACGTTGGAAATGCTGGCCCACTTCACCCCGAACAACCATGTCGTTCGCTGTATCGATCACTGCTACATGGCCCCAGGCAAGTCCCACACCGGTGCGTTTGTCGTAGTGCATGCTATCGCCCCGAAGTTCCTGCGCCCCATCGATAATTCGGCCCGCACGGGTAAATCGCCCTTGTTCCTTTCGTGTGTCATAGCTGCCGCGTTCGGTCCACATAACTGCGGTGCCTTGTGTGATACGCGTAGGTCCGAAGAACTCCGCTATTCCGCTCGTTGTTGTGTAGTGCAACGTGTCGGCATCGATACTGCGTTCAGGATGCCTTAGACGCACATCACCACTGAAAATGAAGCGGCGAGCAGTTGCGAGATAGGCCCCATTCCGGCTGGTGAGGGTATTCTGCTCGCGACGACTGACGATCGTCGCTCCACTGGTATATCGTGCGATCCGATCAAGCGTTCCATAGGTAAGCGCCTCGGTGGTCAGTTCCATTCCAGGATCTTGCAGATGAACATGGCCGGTAAGGGTTGCCAACCTGTTCTTTGCGCTGTAATCGAGGCGATCACTGGTAATATGCAACGTGTCCTGGTCGATCGCCACATGCCCGAACGCGATCATCGTCTGGTCTTCGAACAGGTAGGCACTATCGCAGCTCATCAACGCATTCTCATGCTTCAAGCGGACATGTCCGATAAGACGTTGTGCCGACGTGATGGACAAGTCATATTCCAACCGGTCCGTATTCAGGATCTCTATCCGGGCGCTACCCCCATTTACAAGAGAGGTCTGCGCACGAACAACCAACGCACAACCAACAAGAAGAAGAAAGAAGGTGGCAACCGTTCGCATCGGCATCAATTGGCGAAGATCGGGCCATAGAGCTGCTGTGCTGTACACTTCTTCGTTTCTCATCCCTTGGCCTCGGTGAGGAGCAATGTCATTGAAGGAAAGTGCAGGGTCTATGACCTCACGCCGAGCGACCGTTGGATGCACATCAGCATTGCGCAAAACACGGATCAAGGCTGACGAGCTACTTCGCCACAACCGGCGCAACAACCTTCTTCGCCCGGTGCTGGGCATTCAACCCATTCACCACATCCATGGTAATGTCAAGCCCCTTATTGCCCACCCATATCTGGCCAGCATCCTGTATGCTGAAAATGAAATCGAATCCGTGGGTGCTGTTGTATTCGGCGAGGTAGTCTTGGATCCTTCCGGTGATGTCACGCAGCATGTTCATCTGCAACCGGTCGATCTGCTCCTGGCCTTCCGCCTGGCTTTGTTGGATACTGGCTTCCAATCCGCGCAACTCCTGTTCATCTGCTGCCAACTCAGCTTGTGTACTGTAGGTATGGTCCTTCCCCATCAATTCAGCATAGCGGGCCTTGGCCTTTTTCATTTCACCCATCAGATTGCCCTCCAAGCGGCGGCCTTCGCTCTCAACGCGGCTGGCACTTTCTTTCACCAGGTCGAACTGGCTTTGGATGCTATCCATGAAAAAGAACGCAATGTGCGCGTCCTTCAAAGCAGCGGTATCGCGGGGAATTGAAGAAGGCAGTTCGGCCACTGTTTGGTCGACCACTGTGGCCTGAACAGGATCCTCTTTACCAGCGCCCGGCTTGCCCAGCAAGGCCCATGCGATCAGCGCGCTCAACACCACGTTCCATAGCACCAAAAGCCAACTGTTCCTGATCGTCATAATTCAATGAATTGGCGCGAATGTAGCTTCCCACCGCCGCCGCTGCGAGGTTCTAACAGATGCAGGAAACAGCAACCTACCGTTGTACAACAAAACGCTCGGTCACACTTGCGCCATCCGTGATCACACGCAGCACGTATGCGCCTTCGGCCAAGTCGTACACAGGGATCTGAGCAATGCCACCAACACGTTGCAATGAATGGGCTGAACGCATCGCACCGGTCATGTCAAATATCTCCAAACGCAGCGTGTTGCTTGGCAGTCCTTCGATGCGAAGCGTGGAACTCGCGGGCACGGGTGAAAGGCGCAAACGAACGATTGAGTTCTCGGAAATGGAAACCGCCGTAAGGCTGATGTTCACGCACGTCGTATCATTCAAGTGGTCTACATCGTTGGTTTGCTCGGTCCAAACACAAAGCGGGCCTGTAGCATTGGAGATGGGCACCAACGGCTGGGCGAACATGAAGAGCACCGAGTCACCCGGATCGATCGCCGGGCCATTATAATTCTGTGTAACGGCGCTGCTTTGGTTGAAACTGTAATTGCACGGAATGCCAGTAAGCGGAACGTTGCCAAAGTTGCGAACCCACATGCGAACTGCGGTGCTGGTCGTGATCTGTTGACCTTCATCCGGCTGATCGAGCGTGAGGCATCCGGCATCAGGACTGGGCACTTGGCCCATGCGCAAGCCGAGGTGGAAATCAGCGATCTCCCGATCACGGTAATCCGCCCATGCACCTTGGATCACTTCATAACTGCGTAAGCTGAAGGGACCTTGTATGTCCTGTGCAAGGTTCACATTGATGCCGTTCATATACCACAATACGTACAGGCCACCGTCGGTAAGCATCAAGGGAGAGGTCAACGGGTATTCATGATCACCTGGCTGGCCATCAAGCGCATCAACGAACACACTATCCAGTAGCGTACCGGGAGCACCATCGACACCATCATCGTCATACACCACCATCGAGAAAGGCACATTACCGAAATTGCTCATTATGCGACAGGTCGTATGGCTCACATAACTCGGGTAGCTCGCCGGCAGGATGTAAACACCACAGCCCGCTTGCCCGCCTGTCCAACCGATACCCAACCCGTCATCGGTTGCACCTGCCCAATCAACCGCATTGTTCAACAACGTCTCGTCGTAGGCCACGAGTTCCTGTGTAAGCGTGTTGTTCGAGACAACCGATTCACCCGCTATTCCAGCAATGGTCGTTACGGATCGATAGGTACCTGCAATGGTCGGAACGAATGAATTCGGGAAGATGATATCCGCTGCTTGACCCGGGAGCAAGTTCGTAACAGAGGTAGCGTCCACGGCCACCAACTGGTTGGTCGCATTGAAGATCTGACTGGTCACATTGAAGTCCGGTAAAGGTTGGTTTCCTGTGTTCCGAATAAAAGCGTGCAGTTCGAAAGGAGAACCGTTCACGGCTACGGAACTACCCCCATTTGATTCATCGGTCACCCATTCCACGCTCGCATCCAAGATATCAATAAGCGGCACCAATGGGGCTTCGAACCGAACAGAGAAACTATTGATAGGATTGACACCGAAATTCTGTTGCAGTCCGATGTCGCCGTTTATCGCTTCGATACCACACATAGGCCCATTGCTCCCGCTGCAGCAGGGCACATTCAGGTAATTGATGGTGATCGAGCCATCCAGCTTGTTCAATACCATTTGAAAGGTATTACTGCCGGTCCAAAGATTCGGGTCGGTCGCGCTCCAGTAAGGGACATTGATGTAGGAGATCACGGTGCGATCCAAATTGTCATGCCACCAGCACTGGCCCGGATTTCCCGAGCCTGCAAAATTCAGGTCTGTCATGAACGCGGCGATGTAATTATCGGTTTCTCCGGCTTGGGGAAGGAAGGGGAAGTTCGCCGAGATGTTGCCGCTGGTGATGAAGGTGATGTATCCGTTGCTTCCAATAAAGACCTTCTTCACTCCATACCAGTAGTAAGGGAAATTCTCACCCATTGTATATGGTCCGACAATGTTGTCATCCGCCAATCCGGTCACTTGGGTGCCAATACCGGTAATATCGATCCAATCGTAAACGGGACCACCGGGCTCGTCGCTGTCCTTCCAGATATAGCCGTATTGATCCGGGCCACCGGTAAGTGCGAAGAGTTGAAAGCTGAAAAGGACGGTGACGAAAAGTGTAGTGATCCGGTTCATGGGCCGAGTTTTAGCGTGTCGAATGTAGGGATTGGTGAGGAAGAGTGGAGGTTGCCCGCATCTGGAAGGCTCGAACTTCATCCCCTCCCCGCTCCGTGGGTGCATCCAACCGTTCGTAGATCAGAATAGGGCGGTCCACTTCCCCAAGCTATTTTGGCGGCCCCTTGCAAGGGCCCTTCAACATGTTGCGAACCATTTTCCGTAAGCTGATCCTCTTCTGCGCTCTGGCACTGCCGGTATCTATGTTCTCTCAGACCGGAACGGTCAAAGGCTTTGTATATGAGCAGGAAAATGGCGAACCGAGCAGCTATACACCTGTGAACCTGGTAGGCACCACCATGGGGGCCAGCACGGACGATAACGGTTACTTCAGCATCAGCCGCATTCCGCCGGGCATCTACACTATTCGCATCATATACCTTGGTTTTGATACGCTAACCAAGCAAGTTGAAGTGAAAGCGAACCAGATCGTAACTGAGAAACTCTACGTCAAGAAGACCGCAACCCAGCTCGGTTCGGTGGAAGTGACCGCAGAAAAACGGCAAGCGGAGGGACAGGTGCGGATCGGTATCACAACGCTCACCCCAAAACAGATCGAACGATTACCGGCCATCGGAGGCCAGGCAGACCTCGCGCAATACATGCAAGTTGTTCCGGGAGTGATCTTCACGGGCGACCAAGGCGGCCAACTATACATCCGCGGGGGCTCGCCTATTATGAACAAAGTCCTGCTGGACGGCATGGTTCTGTACAACCCGTTCCACAGCATTGGATTGTTCAGCGTATTCGACAACGATATCATCCGCAACGCGGATATCATGACAGGTGGTTTCAATGCCGAGCATGGCGGGCGGGTAAGTTCAGTGATGGACATTACAACGCGTGACGGCAACAAGCAACATTTCAGTGGCAAGGTGGCGGCGAGCACGTTCGCCGCCAAGGCCATGTTCGAAGGCCCCTTGAAAAAAGCGAAGAACCCCGGTGATGGTGGGAGTTCCTTCTTGTTGAACTTCAAACACAGCTACCTCGCAACGAGCAGTAAAACGCTATACACATTCGTTGATTCGGCCGGATTGCCGTTCACTTTCACCGACCTCTATGGCAAGGTGAGCCTGAACGCAGCGAATGGCAGCAAGGTGAATCTCTTTGGCTTCAGCTTCAGTGATGGCGTGAAATATCGGGGAGTAAGTGATCTCGGCTGGACCAATAGCGGCGGTGGCACAAGCTTCGTACTCGCCCCCAGCGGTAGTGCGGTGCTCATTGATGGTGTGTTCGCATTGAGCAATTACAAGATCAAGCTCACCGAGCGTGACCTGCCTGAGCGCAATAGCTCTATCAACAGCTTCAACGCGGGCCTGAATTTCAAGTATTTCGTTGGCGATAACGAGGCCAAGTATGGAGTGGACATTGTTGGTGTCAAGACCGATTTCAACTACTTCAACAGCACCGGCCTGTCATTGAGCCAACAAAAGATCAGCACAGAAATAGCGGGCTATCTCAACTACAAGATCAAGGTGGGCAAATTGGTACTTGACCCCGGCGTGCGAGCTCACTATTACGCGACGCCTGCTATCATGAGCATAGAACCACGTTTTGGGTTCAAATTCAACCTGTCCGACCCGAACGAGACTGCGAAATGGCCGAAGGTGCGGGTGAAGGGTGCTGTGGGCCAATACAGTCAGAACCTCATCGCCGCGCAAAGCGACCGTGATGTAGTGAATCTGTTCTATGGCTTTCTAACCGCACCAGAAGACATACCAAGCACATTCACTGAAGAAAATGGCACGAAGCGAGAAGTAACCGATCCTATCCAACGGGCGAACCACTTCATCTTCGGCTTCGAAGTGGACATCAACAAGAACCTGAAAGGGAATTTGGAGGGTTACTTGAAAGACTTCCGCCAGGTAACGAATCTGAACCGCGACAAGCAATTTGATGACAGCCCCGAATTCGCTTCACAGCCCGAGGAAAAGAAAAAGGATTTCGTGCTCGAAAGTGGCAAAGCATACGGTGCGGACGTGCTGTTGCAATATGAAAAGAACCACACGTACATCTGGGTAGTGTACTCGTTGAACTTCGTGAACCGCTGGGACGGTGTGCGCGAATACAACCCCATTTGGGACCGTCGCCATAACGCGAACCTGGTGATAAGCCAAGCCTTCGGGAAATTCAATAGTTGGAAAGCGAGTGCCCGTTGGAATTATGGAAGCGGTTTCCCATTCACGCCAACTCAGGGCTTCTATGAGGAACTACCGTTCAACAATGGCATCGGACAGGATATCCCGACAGCCAATGGCAACCTCGGCGTTCTCTATGGTGATCTGAATGGAAAACGATTGCCCGACTACCACCGTTTGGACCTCGGTGTAACGAAGACCTGGAAGTTCAGCGACCGTTCGGTACTGCAGGTCGACCTGAGCGTGACCAATACGTACGATCGCAGGAACATCTTCTACTTCGACCGTGTTACCGCGCAGCGCAAGGACCAACTGCCCCTATTACCGAGCGTCGGGATGAGTTTTACCTTCTGACGAAGGGCGAAAACAAGAGTTGCGGGTTACTTGGTAAGGTTTACGAGTCAGGTGTTTTGTGCTCTGCACATGCTGATCAACCCGTAACCATAAACACGTATCGCTCTTCGTTTTAGTTCGTTTACATTTACGCCCCGTGATCGAGGTTCGTCCATGAGCCCTCTCACAATCGATGACGGGATCCACCAAGTATATTTTCGTTACGGGCGGCGTTACCAGCAGCCTCGGCAAGGGCATTGTGAGCGCCAGTCTCGCCAAGCTATTGCAAGCACGCGGCTTCACGGTCACGATCCAAAAGCTGGACCCGTACATCAATGTGGACCCCGGCACCTTGAACCCATATGAACACGGTGAGTGTTACGTAACGGAGGATGGCGCCGAAACAGATCTGGACCTGGGCCATTACGAGCGGTTCCTGGACACCCCTACCAGCCAGGCGAACAACGTCACTACGGGTCGGATCTACCAGAACGTCATCAACAAAGAGCGGCGCGGTGAGTTCTTGGGCAAGACCGTACAGGTGATACCGCATATCACTGATGAGATCAAGCGAAATATCCAAGCGTTGGGGCGCAAAGGCATCTACGATTTCGTGATCACTGAGGTGGGAGGAACAGTGGGCGACATTGAAAGCCTGCCCTATATCGAGGCGATCCGCCAATTGAAATGGGAAAAGGGCAAGGACGCCCTTTCGATCCACCTGACGCTTTTACCGTTCCTGAGCACTACGGGCGAATTGAAGACCAAACCCACGCAACACAGCGTGAAAGAGCTGCTCAGCCTTGGTGTTCAGCCGGACATACTCGTATGCCGCACCGAGCACCCGATGGTGAAAGGAATGAAGGAGAAGATCGCGCTCTTCTGCAACGTTGAACCGCGCGCAGTGATCGAAAGTGCCGATGCTGAAACGATCTACGATGTGCCCCTGTTGATGCAGAGGGAGCAGTTGGATGTGGTGGTGCTGGAAAAGCTGGGTATCGAACATTACCCGGATGCCGATCTGTCCCAATGGACCGCATTCCTGCGCCGCTACAAAGAGCCCAAAGGCGAAGTACACATTGGCCTGGTAGGCAAGTACGTGGAGCTGAAGGACGCTTACAAGAGCATCAAGGAAGCGCTGGACCACGCTGGGGCAGAGAACGAAACCAAGGTGAATATCCGCTGGGTGCATAGTGAAAAACTGACCCCCAAGAACATCGCCAAGCAACTGGGTGGGTTGAGCGGGATCCTGGTGGCACCTGGCTTTGGGCATCGCGGTATCGAAGGGAAGATCGATGCGATCAGATATGCACGCGAGAACAGGGTGCCCTTTTTGGGTATCTGCCTCGGCATGCAATGCGCAGTGATCGAATTCGCCCGGAACGTCCTTGGCCATAGCACCGCCAACAGCACTGAGATGGAAGCGAACACCACCTACCCGGTGATCGCCATGATGGAAGAACAGAAGAGCATCGAGAACAAGGGCGGCACCATGCGATTAGGTGCCTACCCGTGCAAACTGATCGAGGGCAGCAAGGCGCAGATCGCTTACAAGAAGAACAGTATCAGTGAGCGTCACCGCCACAGGTACGAGTTCAACAACGCTTACTTGGAAGAATTCAAAACCGCCGGTATGCTTCCGGTAGGTACCAACCCACAAACCAAATTGGTGGAAGTGGTGGAATTGAAAGACCACCCATGGTTCGTTGGTGTGCAATACCACCCGGAATACAAGAGCACCGTTGCCAAACCACACCCCTTGTTCGTTGGGTTCGTGAAGGCCGCTATCGGACAAGCCGTTTTGGCCGCAAGCCATAAGCCTCTGGTTACAAGCTGAATCGCGGAATCCGGGTTTCGTTGGTCGGGCAAACGAGCTGATCCGCACATTGCTGTACGATCTGTACTGCACGTTGCTGGCTCACCGAAGCTGAAAGACCAAGGTCCACGGGTGGCTCCCGGCTATATTCGCAACCCTTTTCCGGTAAATGGATCGCAACAGCATCATCGGCCTCGTATTGATCGGGGCCATTCTGATCGGGTACCAGCTTTGGACAGCCCCTTCAAAAGAAGAAGCAGCACGCTTCCAGCAGCAGCAGGATAGCCTTGCGATGGTGCTTCGACAGGCAGAAGAAGTCCGCTTGAAGACCGAGAACGTCAAGACGGAAATAGCGATCGCCACGAAGAAGGTGGATGACCCGGTGATCGCCCAATTGAAAACCGATACGTTGTTGAGCGACAGCGCTCGAACCAGCCGCATCGATAGCGTGAACGCCACCCAACTGGCCGGTCGGTTCAGCATTTTCCACCCAGCGAGCACAGGTACCGCTGAACTGATAACGATCGAGAACGCGAAACTGGAAGTGAGCATCAGCACCTTGGGTGCAAGGCCTACTGTGATCCGTTTGAAGGATTACCAGACCTATGGCAAGCAACCGCTTCTGCTTGCTGAGCCGGACAGCAGCGAATTCAACTACCTGTTCTCATTGGGCAGTTTGAACATCAACACGAAAGACCTGCATTTCACTGCCGAGAAGCTCGGAACAACTGGTGTGCGTTTGAAAGCCGCTAGTTCGGACCCTACGAAATACGTCGTCGTGAACTTCCAACTGGACAGTGCGGATTGGTTCATGAAGGTGAACACCGAATTCGTCGGCTTGGAAAAGGAGGTCGATCCACGAAACGTGATGTTCCAATGGGACATAACGGGACGCCAGAACGAAAAACACTTGCCCACCGAGCAAGGAAAGTGTACGGTCTTCTACAAGTACATGACCGAAGACCGGAACTACTTGAACGAGACCGCGGACGAGTCGATGAAAATGCAGGGCCGAGCGAACTGGGTGGCCTTCAAGCAAGACTTCTTCACGTTGGCCATGATCAAGCCCGATGGGTTCCGTAGCAACGGGAGCGAGATCAGCATAACCACCTTACCCGCCACGGGCACGCACACCAAGCGATACAGTGCCAAGCTCTACTTCGATCAACCACCAGCAGCCACCGCTTCGCTGCCAATGACGGTGTACATGGGCCCGAACCATTACAACACATTGCGCAAAACCGAGATCCCCGAATTTGATGGGATCATCGATCTCGGGTGGGGCATTTTCGGTTGGGTGAACCGCTGGATCGTGATCCCCGTTTTCAATTTCCTGGGGCAATTCAAACTCAGTTATGGGATCATCATTCTGGCGCTTACCATCGCGATCAAGCTATTGCTGATGCCCATCGCCTTCAAGAACCAGAAAAGCAGCGCCCGCATGCGTGCCTTGAAGCCGGAGATCGAAGTGATCAACAAGAAATTCCCGGCGGAAGAACCCATGAAGCGGCAGTCCGCAATGATGGAATTGTACCGCAAGGCAGGTGTTAGCCCTATGGCCGGTTGCGTGCCCATGTTGTTGCAGATGCCCATACTCTACGCGATGTTCCGCTTTTTCCCAGCGAGCATCGAGTTGCGCCAACAATCCTTCCTGTGGGCCGATGATCTGAGCAGCTATGATAGCATCGCCACGTTGCCGTTCACCGTTCCCTTGGGTTATGGCACCCACGTGAGCCTCTTCACGATCCTGATGGCAGCGAGCACCGTGGTGTATTCGATCATGACCACCAAGCAGATGCCACAACAACAAGGCATGCCGAACATGAAGGTGATGATGTACATGTTCCCCGTTATGATGTTGTTCTTCATGAACAGTCTCCCTGCCGGTCTCAGCTACTACTACCTGCTGGCCAACGTGATCAGCATTCTTCAAATGACCTTGTTGAGCAAGTTCTTCATCGACGAAGACAAGCTGCGTGCGGAGCTCCTGACGAACATGAGCAAGCCGAAGAAGAAGAGCAAGTGGCAGCAGCGCATAGAGGATATGCAGAAGCAACAGAAAGCCATAAGCAAGCGCTGAGAGGATCGGATCGTTGGCTTGAACCAGTAGCTATGTGGATCCGAACTGGGATCCGCTGCTGCAAGTAACCGAAGGATCCGGAGGCACACAGGTCATTCTACTTTCGCCCGAATGAGCGACATCTCCATCGGAATTCGCGGGTACGGTCGAGCCCTGGGATTCGCATTCAGCAATGGTATGTGGTGGATGTTCCTGGTGCCGATACTGCTCTCGATCCTGTTCACCGGAGCGCTTTTGTGGGCAAGTGCAGAGGTGGTTGAACTGGCGCGTGGCTATGCTTCACAATTCATGGATATCAGCATCCCAACAGAAGACCGAACAGGGCTCATTGGCCTCTGGGATGATGTGAAAGCCTTTTTCAATTCAGCACGCGACGTGATCGTGCTCTTGGTCGTAAAGCTGGCGCTCTGGTTCCTGTTCGGTCTGATCGGCAAATACTTGGTACTCATCGTGCTTTCACCGGTGCTGGCGTATGCGAGCGAGCGCACGGAAGAAATACTCACGGGTCGAGTCTTTCCTTTCCAACTGGGTCAATTCTTGAAAGACGTGGGGCGTGGCATCCTGATGGCCTTGCGCAATGGCGCGCTCGAACTCCTGATCAACCTGCTTTTCTGGATCCTTACGCTCTTCGTTGCCCCGATCGCACCGATCACCATGATCGCATTATGGCTGGTTTCCTGCTGGTTCTATGGGTTCAGCATGTTCGATTACATCTTCGAACGACAGCGCATGAGCATCGGTGCAAGCGCGCGTGCAGCCCAGAACCGACGTGGCGCGGTAATGGCCAACGGCGCGCTCTTCAGCTTGCTGATGAAGATCCCGTTCTTGGGCGTGGTCTTCGCGCCATTGCTCGCTTCTATTGGCGCCGTGCTGGCTTGGCATGAGATCAACCAGAAAGAAGAGCTGGCTGTAAGAGCCCGAACCCCTCAGCGCAAAAATGGCGGGCCTGCACAAAAGGATGGCGACCATTCACTTGCAGGGAGGGGGCGCAACCAGCAACACCCAGAATGCGTAACACGATCACATGCGCCTACTGATCCTGATCCTCGCAAGCATCCTTCCGATCATTGCGATCTGCCAAAAGGCCGAAGCCAAGGCTCCCGTAGATCAGATCCAGGTATTCGGAACCGTTATCGATTCCACTACCGGCAAACCCGTGTTGGAAGTCACGGTAGAGCAGTACGACCTCGACGGCAAACGTTGGTCCCTGACCGTTTCCAATAGCGAAGGCAAATACGCTCTTTTCGTTCCTGCGAACGCTGTGTTCGAGTTGCGGGTTGTCAAGGAGAACGGGTATAAACCATTCTTTCTGAAGGTGGATCCGAGGTTGGGTTCAGAGTTGCACCAGGATCTCTACTTGGAGCCGAAATAGGCAACGCGCTTTTGTTCTCGAACAATTGGGCGAGCTCTGTTCGCTGTACCGAACGTGGTATACCTTGGCGTTGAACTCATTCAACATGATAACACCCAAATGCCCTAAGCCCATGTGCTTAATCGGTTAACACTCGGAATTTCGTGTTCGTTCCAAATGGTGCTGATGCCATCTATTCACAGAGCTATCTATTGAGCTACGGCAAATTGAATTGTCCAAAGTGAGCCGTCATCGAAAATTCCTTGGTTGCATTGTGCTCATGGCCGCTTCGGTGACCATGGGCCAAGTGTGGAGTTTTCAATTCGATGTACCCGATCGACTTACGCGGGCAACAGACGCGATCGAATTGGAAGGGAACTATATCCTATCGACAAGTTCCTATAACGTAGAACTGGAGCCGACGGGAACAACACAGCTTCTCAAACTCGATGGGGACGGTGCACTCCTTCAAGCAAGGCGATTGTGGAACAACTCCTACTCCACTGGCATCAGAACGCTACTCAAAAAACCAGATGGCCTAGGCTTTTATGCAGTGGGTGAACTAAAGGACAGTACAGACGCTTGTAAGTATCAGGTCTATCTATCGAACAGTGAACTTGACGCTCTGGATTCGAGCACTGTGGGCATGCCCAATGTGGTGTCAGCGTACATGGACAATGCCTGCCTTTCGCAGAGTGGCGATATCGTTATAGCTGGTTCTGGAAAATCCTCAGAAGAGTCCGTATTCGATGTCTTCCAATTGATCCGCTTGGGTCCAAATGGTGACTCTATCGCATCGAACCGTATGCAGAACGGCTATTTTTTCGTTCCGCGCCACATCGTAGAGCTGCACCCGGACACATTCTTGGTTTCGAGCTATGGCGCCCCTGCACTTCCTGAGTTTGCTAACGGTACTTCAAGTTACTTGCAGTTCGGACCAAGCCTTGGTCTCCTCGGTGGATTCATGGGTGTGGCATACGATGGCAGCAACGATTTCCCTTGGTTCCCGAACAGCCTTTGGGACCAAGCATTTGTGGAACCGTTGCCAAGTGGCAACCTCTTGGTAGGTGGTCGCGCAGGTGCGTTGGATCCGCCCGGCATGCATTGTTTGATACAAAAACTTAGCCCCACGGGAGAGCACATCAGCGCTTTCACGCCACGTAGTGAATTCCCACATGACTTTCCGGCGTTGTACGGAAATCTTTCGCGAACAGCAAATGGAAACATCCTGTTCGCCTTTATGGCGAATTTCCAACCAGGCCCTCCTACACCCTTTGCGCCAACCGAGCCCAACCGCTTGCACATCTACAAATTGGACACTTCACTGAATGTGATATGTGCCAACGTGGTAGATGGATTTCCGGAGAACGCATTCTATTGGTTGGATCGAATAAAAGCCACTGACGATGGCGGCTATCTTCTAGTGGGAAGTCGCATAGACCTGGATCAACCGGAGGTTCATTTTGAAGGATGGGCGCGGAAATTCAGCAGTGAAGATTGTTTCACCGGATCGGAAGAACAGATCAGTTCACGACCAGTGGAGGTATACCCGAATCCAGCTATCAATGAAATTTCTTTCACCTTGAACGGGCCAAGTCAACAGGCACTAGTGCAGCTGTACAACGTACAAGGTATCGCTGTTGGCAAGTCCGAATTTTCCTCTGGACAAGCAACTGCGAACGTGAGCCAGCTGGCTAGCGGTATCTACCTCTATCGCATTACGGATCGTTCAGGCAAACTGGTCACGAGCGGGCGGTGGCTGAAACAATAGTCCGGTAAACGCCGATCCAAATGCGAAGAGGCGGTCAAAAACTGACCGCCTCTTCGCATTCAGAAAAAATTCCGATCAACCTTTCTTCGAAGGCGCAGGTGCTGGCTTGCCTTTGGGCACTGGCACCACATTGGGCATTAGCGCTGGTACTACGGTGGTTTGTTCCTTGGGTGTTTGGCGGATGGTCATTTCGTCCACCAGGTGTTTGGCACCTTCCACCTTGTCCATTACCCATAGCACATAACGGATATCCACACTGATGGTGCGTTGCAATTCAGGCTCGTAAGCGATATCGCCGCTCATAGCTTCCCAGTTGCCATCGAAGGCGATACCGATCAGTTCGGCGTTCGCGTTGATCACCGGCGAACCACTGTTACCACCTGTGATATCGTTCTCGCTGAGGAAACACACCACCAGTTCGCCACTCGCATCGGCGTAACGGCCATAATCACGCGCAACGAGCAGATCGTGTTCGCGCTTGGGCACGGTGAACTCAGGATTCGTGTTGTCTTCCTTCTCCAGAATGCCGTCACCTGTCGTCACGAAGTCGTAATGCTTGGCATCGGCCGGCTTGTAGTCGTTTACCTGGCCGTAAGTAAGGCGCATGGTGCTGTTGGCGTTCGGATACCACATTTTGTTCGGCTCACGCTCCATCATGGCGGCCACCATCAGGCGATAGCCCTTGTCGATGGTAACACGTGGTTTCTGCACAGCACTCTGCACGGTGGGAATGAAAGCCATCAAACTCGCGACCGCTTGCATGCCGAGGTCCTTGTTCAAAACCTTGTACGTCGGCTTGGCCAGGAACTTGTCCAAACGCGCTTGATCGCTGAGAATGCTGGTGCTGAAGAGTGCTTTCGCCCAGGCATTGAAATCGCCCTTGTACTTCGTGGCGATCGTCTTCATCAGGTCAGGATGCTGGCTTGGATCAATATCGTTGAAATACATGCGATACAGGCTGGCAGTGGCCCGTTCGTCCGTTGGGTTGTTGTAATCCTTGAAGAACGCTTTGGCGCCTTCTTGGATCTCGGCAATCATTGCCGCAATGGCTGCGGAATTCTTTGGGCTGCTTTTCAATGTGTCCTTCAATGCGAGGAAATTGAAACCGAACTCAATGGCCTCGCTGCCGAATATGGCCTCGTTCAAATAGGTGGCGGCTTTTTGGAATTTGGCGCGATCGCCGAAGCCTTGGTCCAACAAATTGATGCACTCCCCGTACTTGGCTTTACGCGTTGGATCAGCATTGATCCACGAAAGCAATTCTTTCTCTTGCTCCAGTTTGCGGTCTTCCACGTGCAGACGCTTCAAGCCACGTTGCTGGCCGATGAAGTATTTCCAGTAGTTCGCGGTGCTGGCATACTTGCTCGCGTATTTCAACCGGACACCATCGTTGGCGTCCATATCCTCTTTCCAAATGCGCAGGAGCTCGGTACGGATCTTCACTGTGCTTGGCTGGCTGATCTCCAATTCCATATCAACGCCCTTGCTGCACATGAAACGGTTGGTGCGGCCAGGATAACCCATGATCATGGCAAAGTCGCCATCCTTTACCCCATCGAGGCTGATAGGGAAGTGCCATTTCGGGTGGTAAGCAATGTTGTCCTTGCTGAAAGGCGCAGGTTCGCCATCAGGCCCGGTGTATACGCGGAAGAGGCTGAAGTCGCCTGTGTGGCGGGGC
Organism: Flavobacteriales bacterium; assembly: GCA_016717225.1. Taxonomy (GTDB): domain Bacteria; phylum Bacteroidota; class Bacteroidia; order Flavobacteriales_F; family PHOS-HE28; genus PHOS-HE28. The sequence goes on from JADKGB010000006.1 coordinate 142,458, forward strand.
CATTCCCAGTTGTCCGTGTCTCCACCGAATTTACCGATCGCGCTTGGCGGGACACCCGCGAGCCTTACATCGGGGTAACTCTTGTACACGAATACGAAGAACTGATTGCCTTCGAACATCGTCTTGAAATCAGCGAGGATGTATTGACCGGTCTCTGCCGCCTTTTCCAGTTTTCCACCGATCTCGCGGATCTTGGCTTTGCGGTCCACCTCGGTCATATCGTCCTTCAACTCGGCCAGCACCTGGGCAGTGACGTCATCGATACGTTGCAAGAAGCTCACCTCGAATCCAGCGGGTAACTCATCAGCTTTGGTTTTGGCCCAGAAGCCGTTATCAAGAAAATTGGCACCCTCGGTGCTCAATTCCTGAACCGCATCGAAACCGCAATGGTGGTTGGTGAGCATAAGGCCATCAACACTTACCATTTCGCCGCTGCAGAAACCGCCGCCAAGGCGCACCACACCGTCTTTCACGCCGCTCTTGTTCAGGCTGTAGATATCCTCAGCTGTCAGCTTGAAGCCGAGCTGTTGCATCTGCGCTTCGTTCACTTGCTTCAACAGGTTCAGCAGCCACATGCCTTCGCCGGCAAGCGCGCTTTGCATGGTCAGCAGCGCCACAGCGGCCGACAGGAAAAACTTCTTCATGGTTTGTAAATAGGGTTCGTTTTACAGTGGTGCCTTGGCCCAAAAAGTGGGGTCCGGCGAACAAGGGGGCGTGAAAGTAGCCAACAGCAACGCTGCTCCAAGCCGGCAACAGGGACGAACGGTTTTAGGAGTGAAGAGACGGACGGAACTACTGATCCGTCGGGCTCTTGGACCACTTCAAAGGAGCTATCAAAGAATCAGCAAAGGCAGCGAACGGCTTGAATGCCGGTGGGGTCTTGTACCGCCCGAAGACTTTTTTGTCCTGACCATCCGCATTCACACGAATGATCGTACTGGGAAGATCCGTCACCTGGCCATCGTATTTGTTCTCGAAACCGAAGAATCCGATCTCTTTCGCCCTGATCAAAAGCTTCTCCATCGTCACGAAGTCAAGTTCTGCTGACCAGGGACCGATGCGGTCCGTGTTTGAGCGGCCTACCCATTTCACATGACCATTCTTGTCGACTGTCACCAAGTAAGCTGCGCATTTACCGAAACAGGGGGTCCGCTCCAGCGAAAAGAAGAGGCTATCAGAAGCACTGCCGAACTGATGTCCGCTTCGAGCGAAGTGCTCGTTCATCTTGCAAGAGCCACCACCGATAATGAGGATGACCAAGGGTAGCAGAAGGGAAAATCGCATGGTGCGAAAATACAGGCAGCCAACTTGAAGTCCTGAGCGGAAGAACGAAAGCCCCTCCAGTTACTTTCGCGGCCCATGGATCTCACCGCACTGAACGCGATCTCCCCAATAGACGGTCGCTACCGCAAACGCACTGCCGAACTCGCGCAGTGGTTCAGTGAGCACGCCCTCATGCGTTACAGGCTATTGGTAGAACTGGCCTACTTCGAATTCCTCTGTGGTATCCCTCTTCCAGAGCTTAAGAACGCTGATGTAAAAAAACTGGCTCCCCTTCATGCGCGCATCCACGCACTTTCCGCTTTGGATACGGAACGGATCAAGACGATCGAGAGCAGCACGAACCATGATGTGAAAGCAGTGGAATACTGGTTGAAAGAGCGGTTGGAAGAATTGGGGTTCGGGGAGCAGAAAGAGTTCACACACTTCGCGCTAACGAGCCAGGACATCAATAACACCGCGTTGCCGCTGCTATTGCAGGACTTTGTTGCCAAGAGTTATCGCCCGCTGTTGACCGAATTGCGGAATACGCTGCATGCACGCGCACTGGATTGGGCTCGAGTACCAATGCTTGCCCGCACACACGGTCAACCGGCCTCTCCTACCCGACTTGGCAAGGAATTCGAGGTTTTCGTGGAACGGATCGATTCCCAGCTTCGGCTGTTGAACGCTGTACCCTTCAGTTGCAAGTTCAGCGGGGCTACGGGCAATTTCAATGCACACCATGCGGCTTATCCTGAGCTTGATTGGGTAAAACTGGCCGACGAATTCTGCGAAGGTCTTGGCATTCAACGCCAGCGGTTCACCACGCAGATAGAGCACTACGACAACCTCGCTGCTCTCTTCGACGCAATGCGCCGCGTGAACACGATCCTTGTGGACCTATGCCGTGATGTGTGGACCTATGTCAGTCTGGGCTACTTCCGCCAGAAGACAAAGGCTGGTGAAGTTGGTAGCAGTGCAATGCCGCACAAAGTGAACCCGATCGATTTCGAGAATGCGGAGGGGAATCTGGGTATTGCGAACGCGATGTTCACGCACCTGAGCGAGAAACTGCCCATCTCCCGGTTGCAACGTGACCTCACGGATAGCACCGTAACGCGCAACATCGGCGTACCTATGGCGCACACGCACATCGCCTTGCACGCCTTGTTGAAAGGGTTGGGCAAATTGGAATTGAACGAAGATGCGATCAACGCGGATCTCAATGCGCAATGGGTCGTTGTAGGAGAAGGCATTCAGACCATTCTACGCCGTGCCGGCTTCGCCCAACCCTATGAGCGGCTGAAGGATCTCACACGAGGGAAGACCTCGGTGGGAGAAGCGGACATTGCCACATTCATCGAAGAATTGGATGTCGCCGAAAGTGTGAAAGCCCAATTGCGGGCGCTCACTCCACACAACTATACGGGTATCGACCTGATCAGCCGCGGCTAAGGCTGAAGCCGCTGGTACACGACCAGGTCCAATGCGGGTATGTCATCCAAGTCAAGCTGCCGCATCATTGTTACAACTTGTCCGCGGTGATATGTACTGTGATTGAAGCAGTGCATCAACGCCTGCCAGCGAACTTGCTCGTGGGTGTTGCCTTTCAGATCAGCATAGGCAACGCTTCCCATGAGGTCGTCCATCGTTAGCGACTGAACGTATTTGCGCATCGCAAGCACATGTACAAGGACTGTATCCATTGCGCTGCTCTCATCCGCTGGCCAACGGATGACCGCACCGATCATGCGCGCATGCCACACGGCTTCAGCATTGCGTATGTGCATAAGCGTTCCACGGATCGAAGGAAAACTGCTTTTCACATTCGTATCCAGGATGCTCTCGGTTCCACGGGACAATCGCTCCATCAAACGCGAGTTCGCCCAGAAGTCATAAGCGGAATAATGATCGATGAGGTGCAGGATGTTCATCTGAATGAGTTGATAAGCGTGTTGAAAATACCCGTCGCACAAGAAACGATGTCGGTCGGCGAACAGACTACGTTCGCAGTCACGAAAATGACGGAATGATCGCCACTTTGTTCGGGAGGAAGAAGATCAGTGAAGAGAAGCTGGCGAATGCCGTGGTGCACGCGGTGTTCGAGCTCACGGAGCAAGGCTATCCAATGATCGTAGAGGAGCTTCAAGATTCTCCTGAGTTCGTGGCGCGGCCTGTATTCGGGCCCGGCGACGATGAACTCTTTGCCTTGATCGTGCTTGCAGGCAACCTGATGGATGCCCCCAAGCATTTGCCTGCCGGACAGGATCGTCGCTTCATTTCCCATGCCCTCAGCAAGTATGGCGCTGCAATGGACATGGGGGTTAGTGAGCTGGAACTGGAAGTGGTGGCCCTTCAGCATTTCATGAACCGCATCAATCATCCAAGCAAGAACACGGTGTATGCGATGAGCAAGGCTGTGTTCCATAAGTACGATCTGTTCCAGTTCCAGGACCCGTACTTCCGCCAGATGAAAGCACCGAATCCCATCATTCTAAAACGTCTCAACCAATTGATGGCCTTTTGCCTTTGGGATTGGTCCGAGGTATTGGACGGGTGGAAAGTCACGCAATAGTCAACTGCCATAGGCCTTGGGCCACAGGCCGTAAGCTCTGCACCATTTCGCCCTTTTCGTCGTTGGCTTGGCATGCGGATCCCGAAAGCCTTCAGCCACGGCCTGTGCCAGCCGGGGCACTTCAGCGCTCACCCCATCGCGCACAGCAATGTTCACGATCTCATCGCCAATAGCGAGACAGGCCGTTGCGGCTGGCGATGGCGCATTGAGGACATGTATGTGGTTCCCACGTCGCTCGATCCGGAAGTCGTCGACCATTTCACCATCCGTACCGAGCAACATCGCTCGCACCCCTGCCCTGCCCGGATGTATATCATCCATAGCGAGCGAAGGGATCAAACGACGAAGCGTTTTCAAAAAGAGCTTCTTGCTGAAAGCTCTACGGTACTCATCCAATCCATATCGCCAGTTCTTGAAGAACAGCTTCCAGGTTCCGCCGTAAGTAAGCGCATCCCATGTATCCGCAAAACTGAAATCGGTCTTGCCATAGCCTTCGCGTTTGAAGGTGAACACCGCGTTCGGCCCGCATTCGATGCTACCATCGGTCATGCGCGTGAAATGAACGCCCAGGAAGGGAAAGCGCGGATCCGGAACAGGGTAGATCAGGTGCTTCACTTTGTGTTTCGCCTGTGGGGTCAACTCGTAATAATCGCCACGGAAGCCAACAATGCGCTCGGGCAACTTCGCGCCATCCTTCTTGGCGAGTCGATCACTCTGCAAACCGCCGCAGAAGATCACGGCTCTCGCTTCGTAAGAAGACTTGCTCGTACGCACGACACTGATGCTCCCTTTGTTCTCCGAACCCAACACCTCCTCGCTCGTGCGCACTTCGCTTTGTGGGTTGATGCCACGCGCGAGATCCGCCATCTTGTTCGTTGCTCCCCGAAAGTCGATGATCCCGGTACAGCCCACTCGAAGGCCGCCGATACCCGTGCAATGCGGCTCGATCTCGCGGATACGATCCGGACCGATGCGTTCCATATCCTCGATACCATTGGCCAAGCCGCGTTCATGGATCTTGTCCAAGCCAGGTAACTCATCAGGCTCCATGGCAACGATCAGCTTTCCGCAGATGTCGTGGGCGATGCTGTGCTGCTTTGCAAAAGCCACTAGTTCACGTCGTCCATGCACACACGTCTTTGCTTTGTAACTGCCGGGCTTGTAATAAATGCCGCTATGGATAACGCCGCTGTTGTTCCCGGTCTGGTGATCGGCGAGATGCGGTTCCTTCTCCAAAAGCAAAAGGTTCTTCTCCGGAAATCGTGATTGAAGTTTGTAGAATGTGGCCGCACCAACAATTCCACCACCAACGATGACAACATCCCACACCCGTTCTTGAGCCATTTGCACTGGATAGAGCGCGAAGATCGCTCAACTTCACACTTGGCCCGAAAGCTCGCCTTCTTCTTTAGGCACTCTCCAGAGGAGGACGAACCCGGCTATGAAGAACGAGCCAATGGTCAAAACGGTGTAACGCAAGTCACCGGTCACCATGTACACCGCACCATAAGCTGCTGTTCCTAGAACAGTACCCAAGTAATAGCTCACGTCATAAAAGCTGAAGTAGCTCGCGTGGTCCTGGGTTTCTGGAAGGAACTTGGCATAGGTGCTGCGCGAAAGAGCTTGGCTGCCGCCCATGACCAAGCCTACAACACAAGCCAGCGTATAGAATTCGCTCGTCCAGTGAAGTGAATAGGCGAACACACAGGCGCCTATCCAAACAACCGAGCCGATCATCAACGCACGCACATTGCCGAAACGTTTGCTCAGCCGAACGAAGATCAAGGCGCCTGCGATGGCCACCAACTGGATCAGCAGGATCGACATGATCAGAGCGGCATCGCCGATGGGCACTTGTGCACCATTGGCATCCAGTTCCTTGACTTCCTGCTTGGCGAAATTGGCCGCCAGGTACATCACGGTTTGAATACCCATGTTCAGAACGAAGAAAGCTGTGAGGAAGCGCTTCAGTCGGATTGTTCGGCGCAACTCGATCCATGTTTTTCGCAGTTCCTTGTATCCGCTCGTGAACACATTCACCGCATCTGGCGAACGTTCCCCGTTGGGCAATTTGTTGAAGGCGATCTGGGCCCAACTAGCCCACCAGAGACCCACGCTCAGGAAACTGATCCGCGCAGCGATACCCCCAAGCTCCTGTCCGCCTAGCCAACCAGGAAGTACGATCGACGATGGGATTCCCAATGCATCGGACTTGAGCACCATGGCCAGATTGATGATCAACAGGATCACACTGCCGATGTAGCCCATTGTAAATCCACGGGCGCTTACACGGTCGTGATCCTTCTTTTCCGCGATCTCAGGCAAAAAAGCATCGTAGAAGATCAGGCTACCGCTGAACCCGATACACGCCATGGCCACAAGTGAAAGTCCCAACCAGAGGTGATCCAAGGAGAAGAATGCCAGACAAGCACAGCTCACCGCGCCCAGGTAGCAGAAAAACCTCAAAAAATTCTTCTTGTTACCGCGATGATCAGCGATGCCAGAAAGGATCGGTGCGATGAGCGCTGTGATCAAGAAGCCCACGGAAAGCGCCCACGGATATATGGATGCTGCGCGAACACCGTATTGGGCCAATACCAGATCGGCATCGCCGTTCATTGTTTGTGCCACATAGAACGCAGGAAAAACCGCCGACGTGATCGTGAGCGAGTAGGCCGAATTGGCCCAATCGTACATGGTCCACGCGCGGATGACCTTTTTATCTCCCTTGATCAATTTTGGATCCCCCATAGATGGCAATGTAATGGCGGAAAAGCGAAGGCCCGGAGATAGCTCCAGGCCTTCACGAATCGATCAACTCAAGGTCATTGCTCTATCTCGATCTCCACCCTTCTGTTCTTCGACAGGGCTACTTCGTCATCTCCCCCATCAGCTGGGCTTTCTGCCTTCTGACCAGCCACTGAAATACGCGTTGCATCAATACCAGCTTCAACGAATGCTGACTTCAATCCTTCAGCACGTTCCTTGTCAAGGTCGGTGAGATCGGGACGCATGCGAACACGATCCGCTTCGATGGCATCGGTATGGCCCACGAGCCGGATACGCACGTCCGCATTGGTTTTCATCAAGTCGATAAGGTCGGCTACTTGAGCATCCATGCTGCCATCGATCTGCTTGTTGAACCGCTTGTAGTAGATCGCGGCAGCGTCTATCTGCTGAACCGGTTTGAGGTTCTTGTTGGTTTGACCCTTGCGCCCGAAGATGAATTCACTGGATGCCTTATCGATCTGTTCGCATTTGCACTCGCTCATCAACTTGATCGGGAACACAGCCACATCATCGATATAGTAATAGGCGTTGTTCATCTGCGGGCGGGTCTCACCACGCGGCCGTTTCACCTTGGCGGTATTCGTTTTTTCTTGGGCGGTCATGTTCCCAAGGAGCAGGTACTGTTCATCTCCTTTGGCATCATACACCCCACACCCCCTGCCAACTGAACAGATCATCGTACAGCTTGGTGCGAAGGGTCGGAACTTGGGGAGTGTACGTAAGGCTGCTCTCATCGTCCTTTTTCACAAGCATCTTGCTGAAATAAGCGCCGTGTTGGTCAGCAGAGTATTTGCTGAGGTCCGAAAGCGTGGTGAAATATCGGACGCAGTACTTCTGATCCTTCTTCAAGGTCTTCTTGAACTTGGCCATCATGTATGTGCGAGGCTCCTTGTTCATATAGCTCCACCACATCAGACCAGCATAATTCTGGCCATTGAGGGCACCTTGGTCACCACGATCGTTACGGGGCACGCTGATGGGTGAACCAGGAACCGTCTCGGAAAAAAGGTCGGCCTTCTTGTTGGTAGGGCTCTTCCAGCCTTTGGCAACCTCAAAGTAGCCGAGCCTCTTCAACTTGCCATCGAGCTGCTCAAAGCTCCCGTTCTCGATCAGGTTGAGGCTGTCCGGCATCTGCTCTTGGGCAAAAGCTGTCGATCCGAATGCGATCGCTGTGATCAGGGTCGAAATTCTGAAGTTCATGCGTTGGGATGTTGGAATTCTTTGACGGTATCTACAAAGCGGCGCACATTGTCTACCGGAGTATCCGGGTAAACACCGTGGCCCAAGTTAGCAATGTGCCTGTTGGGACCGAATCGTTGAAGCATGCGCTCGGTCTCTCGTTGAACGACAGCACCTTCGGCATACAGCACGCACGGATCGAGATTTCCCTGGAGCGTTCTGTTCGGCCCCACTTGTGTTCGTGCCCATACGGCATCCTGCGCCCAGTCGAGACCAATTGTTGCACATGGCAGCGCTGCGATATCTGCAGTGGCGAACCATGCATCCTTGGCGAAGACCGTTACTGGAACATCCGATATGCTCTCGCAGATCCGGCGGAGATATGGAATGCAAAAGGTTCGGTAAGACTCCCGATCGAGAACGCCAGCCCACGAATCGAAGACCTGCACCAGGTCAGCGCCTGCGCGCACCTGCATTTGCAGGTAGTGAATGGTTGTATCAGTGATGCGTTCCATAAGAGCGTGGGCGAATGCCGGGTCTGCGAAAAGCGATCGCCGTGCCAAGCTGAAGGTTTTGCTCCCTTTACCTTCTGTCATGTAGCAGAATATGGTCCAAGGAGCACCCGCGAAGCCGATCAGTGGAACACGGCCGGCAAGTCCGAGTTTGGTTAGGCGGATCGCCTGGGCCACATAGGAAAGATCGTCTTCCACATCAGGAACGCGCAAACGGGCCATTTCGGGAATGGAGCGTATCGTTTCGGGAAAGCGCGGGCCTTTGCCTTCATCCATCACATACGTCAGGCCCATGGCATCTGGCACAACCAATATGTCGCTGAAGATGATCGCGGCATCCACTCCGAGTATATCCACCGGCTGAATCGTGACCTCGGCAGCGAGTTCGGGTGTTTGCACAAGGGTTCGAAAGTCTCCGGCCTTTTCACGGACCACTCGATATTCCTTCAAAATGCGCCCGGCCTGGCGCATAATCCAAACGGGAGTGCGCTCGGTGGCTGTGCCTCGTGCAGCTTTCAGGATCAGCTCGTTCTTCAAAACAGTCTTCAATAGTGGCATTGGGCCGCGAACTTATCGAAGTACAGCTCCTGAAAAGTGGAAAGGCGGCCAAATGGCCGCCTTTCCTTCAGAAATCCTATCGGAACCGATCAGAACATATAAGCAGCACGAAGGCCGAGATATGAGTTGGTCACCGATGTCGACTCCGTTGTCACTGATGTACCCACAATAACCGTTGTCTCTTGTGTATCGAAGAGCAACTGGTAACGCAACGCGATGTCGATGTTCTCACCAATGATATAACCCAGCAATGGAGCCACACCAAAGCTTGTAGAACCATCAGAACCCTCAGCCGAGAACAAGTGGATACCGGTAAGTGCGCCAGCATAGAAACCCTCCTGATTGTCGGTGAAATAATACTTCGCACCTACTTGGATCGGAATTGCTGCGGAAGAAACACCCTCAACCGTGGCGGAACCGAAAGGCCCAAGATCAACAGTGATGTCCTTCGCTGTGAAGTTGATGTACCCAGCTTGGGCAATAATCCCCAAATTGTCACCAACAGGCAACTCAAATCCTAGTGTTGCACCGAAACCGATCCCTGCAGCATCGCCGAAATCACCCATTGGAAGGGCAACCTCCAAGCCTGCGCTGAAACGGTTGTCTTGAGCCATCATACTGCCAGCCAAAGCCAAGGCAGCCATTGAGAGAAGAGTCTTTTTCATGTGTTTGGTTTGGTAAGTATGTGGCCAAAACTATGCCATTTGGTTGAATAACCAAATGAGCATCGCACGGTTAATAGGAATCGGAGTGGGATCGATCCAACCGGATGTACCGAACGAAACGTCTTGCCCGCATAGTCGAACGATCAATTCCCGAAGGTGTAACCCACGGAGAACTCGATCATGTTCGTAAAGGCTTTGTAACGAACAGTAGATTCGCTTACATCCTGTGTTGGCACAATGGCGCGGTAGAAACGCAGGTCAAAGTCCACACCCATATCCAGTTCATATCCCACGCCCGCGACTACGGCAACTTCGGCCTTTGAAAAGTCCTTTGTAGCTGCCGAACCCTTTTTCTCGGTCGCTACGAATGTGGGATCTTGCGTAAAAGGTTGATTATTCGCAGTTCCGTTCGTAACTGTCGTTGTAACGTCCTCATTGAGTTTTCCGCCCATCAGGAAGCCGATAGCTGGGCCAACCATCACACGGAAATTCGTGCTCGGGTTCAAGCTGAGCGGAACGGCAAGTTGGAAATACTGCAAACGTTGATCGATATTCGTCTGAACGGTAACATCAGCAGAACCGATCACTTGATTGTTCCCATCGACAACCGAAGCTTTTGTTGTAACGGAATTATCCGATTTTGCCCGCCGGAAGGAGAACCCCAACTCGGGCCGCAAGCCAACCATATCAGAGAACGGGATCTTTGCGTAAGCACCGAATTGAAGTCCCAAACCTTTCACCGACGGCAATGGATCCTTCGGTTCAGGTGAAATTGACTGTGAAGCGATCAAATAATTCGCCCCCACCTTGATACCGAATTGGGTTTGGGCCGTAGCCTTGGAAACAAACAAAGCGGCAGTAGCGAAGAGGAGTGATTTGTAGAGCGAATTCATGTGTCTTCTGTTTAATGCAAACCTAAGAAGCCCAACTCAAATGGCTATCCCGAATAATGGGGATAGAGAAAGATCGAAAACCGGGAGCAGATGAGTATGAAATAGCGGGAGGCAGGTAATGACCCGCCTCCCGCCTCTTGGCCTGATATCAGCCATTGGACCTTTACAATAGCGCGATCTCAGCCGCGTTCGCCACAGTGCCTTGCATCTCGTAACCCGGTGGGATCACCGCGTCTTTCCCTTTCTTCAACAGAAACAGCGGACTTACTACAGCAGCCAACGCCACCGCGCCACCCACTTTGTTCTCTCCAACCATGCTTGCGCCGCCATTGGCAAGTACGATCATCTGACCGTCAATGGCTTGCACCACAGTAGGTCGCATCGCGAACGACCCTTTTTTACCCATTCCACCGCGTGCTTCAACGCTGGTCACTTGCGCGCTGGCCATGGCGCCTCCCTTGATGAGCACTTTGCCTTTCACGATCACATCGTACTTCACGCGCAGCGGCACACTTTGTCCAACGGACATATTGCCGGAAGAAAGTTCTTGGATGGTTTCCAGAACCACCGTTGTACCGGACTGCAATTTTCCTTCGGCAGAAGCTCCACTTTGTGCAAGGGCGCCAAGGCTAGTGATGAAGGTGAGGCCAGTAAGGATAACGTTGAGAGTGTTGTTAGTGCGGTTCATGTTATTGGGGTTTATTGTTTGCTGGTTTGTTCGTCGTTGTTGACGGGGCGAAACAAGGCAGACCAGCTAGCCAGGCATAGCCCCAACGAGCAAGTGGCGGGAGCCAGTGAGTTACTGGTATCAATTGGGAAGGCAACCGAACGGATCAGGCAATTCGTCTCATACGCAAGCGTTGAAAGACCATGAATATGCGTTTGCCTATCCTTCTTACATCTCTCGTCATAGCTGAAATGGCAATTGCTCAGGTCGCAATAGGAGCGCACGTTTTGCGCGTTGATGATCGGATCACCCTACGCGAGTCGGTGGCTTTGGGGGCTGCTGTGGAATTCCGATCACCCTGGATATCAGCCGCAGGTTGGCGCGCGGGTGTATTCGTTTCTCCGTTCGCGAACGAACACTCCGAAATGATGGGGGCATCGGATGACCCTGCACCGCGAACGTGGAAAGCTTTTCAGCGAGATGAGCGCTTGGCCGCGGTAGGCTTAACCCTTGACCTGAAATTCCCGTTTTCGGATACCTCGTGTATTAGCGGCCTGTACCGCGGGGCGTACACAACCATTGGGGCTGGGTGGATCCAGCGGTGGCGGCAGCGCGATCTGCGATGGGAATCGTCCGAAGGCATAGTGACGAGCGCCGAACAACGAGAAACTTGGGGCGAGTTGAATTTCCGCGCCGGGTTTGGTGGAGAATGGAACTTCACCTGGGGTTGTCCCTTCGTTGAAGGTCAGATCAGCGCGGCCATTTCAAGCGAAGTACCGAACGTGTTCCGGTTCCCCAGCGCCATTGGGGTTGCTGCTGGTTTCAGGTACGTCCTGAAATAACACTGATCAAGAAGTACGCTTCACTCCAGCAAAAGTCGACGACTATCAACATTCTCGTCGATAGTTGTTCCCTTCTGCATAGGAGCTCTATCCCTTCTGCTGTGCCCGAATGATGTTGAGTGCACCACCCGCCTTGAACCACTCGATCTGCTGCGCATTGTATGTGTGGTTGCAAACGATCGTATCGCTACCTCCAGCTGAATGCTTGAACACCAAGGAGAGCGGTTTGCCTGGCGCGAAGGCCGTTAGATCCGTGAAGTCGATACGGTCATCCTCTTGGATCTTCTCATAATCGGCTTCGTTCGCGAAGGTCAAGGCCAGCATGCCCTGCTTCTTCAAATTGGTCTCGTGGATGCGCGCGAAACTCTTTACCAGGACAGCACTAACACCGAGATGGCGTGGTTGCATGGCAGCGTGTTCCCGTGAGGATCCCTCGCCGTAGTTATGATCACCCACGATGATACTAGGTGTTCCAGCTGCCTTGTAGGACCGCTGCGTTGCGGGCACCGCGCCGTATTCACCCGTGAGCTGGTTCTTCACCTTATCGACCTCTCCATTGAAAGCGTTGGTGGCTCCGATAAGAGTGTTATTGCTGATGTTGTCCAAATGGCCGCGATACTTCAACCAGGTACCAGCCATGCTGATGTGATCGGTGGTGCATTTCCCTTTGGCCTTGATCAACACCACAGCATCGCTGATATTCTTACCGTTCCACGCAGCGAACGGAGCGAGCAATTGCAATCTGGAACTCGCAGGATCCACCACAACATTGACAGAACTTCCGTCGGCAGCAGGTGCTTTGTAGCCAGCATCGCCCACATCGAATCCACGCGGCGGTAGTTCAATGCCTTTGGGCTCATCGAGACGCACTTTCACTCCGGCCTCGTTCACGAGTTCGTCTGTGAGCGGGTTGAAGGTGAGGTCGCCAGCGATGGCTAGGGCCGTCACGATCTCCGGACTGGCCACGAACGCATGGGTATTCGCATTGCCGTCGTTTCGTTTCGCGAAATTGCGGTTGAACGAAGTGATGATCGAATTCTTGCGATCGGGATCGTCGGTATGCCGCGCCCATTGGCCGATGCATGGGCCGCAGGCGTTGGCAAGCACGACCCCGCCCATGGCGTCGAAGGTCTTCAATAGGCCGTCGCGCTCAGCGGTAAAGCGGACAACCTCGCTGCCAGGTGTAATGGTGAATTCGCTCTTTGCTTTCAGGTTCTTGTCGATAGCCTGTTGCGCCAGTGAAGCACTGCGGGTCAGATCCTCATAGCTGCTATTCGTGCAAGAACCGATCAACCCGACTTCCAATTTCGCGGGCCAGCCATTCTCCTTCACGGCAGCAGCGAACTTGCTGATGGGCCAAGCAAGATCCGGAGTGAACGGACCATTCACATGCGGCTCCAATGTATTCAGGTCGATCTCGATCACCTGGTCGAAGTAGTTCTCCGGTGAAGCATACACTTCGGGATCTCCTTGCAGATGTTCCTTGATCGCGTCGGCCAAGGCAGCCACATCGGCACGACCGGTACCCTTCAGATAGCGGCTCATCGAGTCGTCATAGCTGAAGGTACTGGTTGTCGCACCGATCTCGGCGCCCATGTTGGCGATAGTGCCTTTTCCCGTGCAGCTCATACTCTCGGCACCAGGGCCGAAATATTCCACAATGGCACCGGTTCCACCCTTCACTGTAAGGATCCCTGCGACTTTCAGGATCACATCTTTGGGGCTGGCCCAACCGCTCAATTTTCCGGTGAGCTTCACGCCGATCAACTTGGGCCATTTCAGTTCCCAGGCCAATCCGCTCATTACATCGCAGGCATCGGCACCACCCACACCGATCGCGATCATGCCCAAGCCGCCGGCATTTACGGTATGGCTATCCGTTCCGATCATCATTCCGCCCGGGAATGCGTACTGCTCCAGAACAACCTGGTGAATGATCCCAGCGCCGGGTTTCCAGAAACCGATGCCGTATTTGTTTGAAATACTTTCCAAGAAGTTGAAAACCTCATTGCTCTTGAGCAGAGCGTCCTGCAGATCCTGCTTCGCCCCCACCCGCGCTTGGATCAAGTGATCACAGTGAACGGTACTAGGCACCGCCACGGTTTTGCGGCCAGTGGTACTGAACTGCAACAGCGCCATCTGCGCAGTGGCATCTTGCATGGCCACACGATCCGGGGCGAAATCGACATAATCCTTGCCGCGACCGAAAGGCTGCTTGGCATCGCCCTCCCATAGGTGGGCGTACAAGATCTTTTCAGTGAGCGTAAGCGCTTTGCCCACGGTTTTGCGGGCGGCATTAACGCGAGAAGGATAGCGGCTGTATACCGCTTTGATCATATCGAGGTCGAAGATCTGTGACATCGTGAGTTTGGTAGTTGTGTATTGGTTCCGCAATTATCCCGATCCTTCTTTGGCGGACATGGCGCGAAGGTACTTTCAGGCGTCCGCACCGAAAGCAAAGCCGATCATACGTCGATCAACATGGTTTCGTCGATAGGATGTACAACCGATCGGTACGGCGAATACATTCGTTGCCCCACCATGCCGCTTTTCTCTATAGACACCCCTTTCGCACGCAAGCCATTATTGGTGACTGCTGTGTTTATCGCGGCGATACTGGTTGCTTGGAGACTCGGCGTAACGGTACCTCGATTCGCCCAGGTCAGTGCGTTGCGGTCTGCGGTTCTGATAGACTTGCTGGTGATCGTTCCGGCCATGCTGATCTTGGCGCACAGGGCATGGCGCAATGCCAACGAACTCGATCCGAGCCAGGATTGAGACTGAGGCGTTGAGGTGATCGTCTTCTTTTACTGGTGAATAACGTGTGTCGGCTTCAAAAGCCATTCCGCAAGAATGCTTGCGCCAAGTCCGATCGTCGTTGGAAGCTGTAGTTCGCCGCATGGGCCATACGTGATACCGCCCTGCACAGGATCCGCAGAAAACATCATCGGGGTATCCATGTCGCAGAAACGTACCGCTTTGCTCGTAGCAGCCAAATGCGCCGAGGCGGTGAATGCCAAGCGAGATTCGAGGAAGCCCCCGATCTGCACCTCCATTCCTGCTCGTTCAGCAAGCGCCATGATCTTCTTGGCTTTGAACAGCCCACCACTCTTACCCAACTTGATATTGAAGCGCTGGCAAGCATCCAAGGAGATCAAGCGTTCCGCATCACGATGATCGGAACAACTTTCATCGGCCATGATCGGTATCGGTGAAGCCTCTTTCACCCGCCTCATCTCCATGAACTGCCAGCGTGGGATAGGCTCTTCGCAATGCTGGATATTATCGTTCGCCAAGGTGTTCAACACGCGGATCGCGGTGTCCGGATCCCAGCCTTGGTTGGCATCGATGCGTAAAGGGATAGCCAACCCGATCGCCTTACGGATGGCTTGAATACGCATAATATCATCGTTGCCAGTCCCGCCGAGTTTCACCTTGATCACCTGGAATCCTCTGCGAACTATATCGATCGCATCCATTGCCATTGCCTCAGCATCACCAATGCTGACCGTGTAGTCCGTGATGAGGTCGGTATTGCGAACACCACCGAGAAGATCGGATAAGGAAATGCCAGCAGCTTGTGCCGAGATGTCGTGCAAGGCGATATCGAAGGCGCTCTTGATACTGTTGTTCCCGAAGATCAGGCGATCCATGCGCTCATGGGCGCCTTCGATATCCGTGGCATCCGAACCGAGCAAGGCACCGGCCAAGTGCTTTCCCACGGCCAAACAGGTTTCGGCGGTTTCACCGTTGATGGTCCAGAAGGGGCTGCATTCACCGTAGCCGATGAGCCCCTCGTCCGTTCTGAGCACCACCACGACGTTGTCCGCCTCCAGGTTTGGGCCGAGCGAGGTGATGAACGGCTTCTTCAGCGGGATGCGAAGGCGGTGGAGTTCGATCTTCGCGATGGTGGTCATGGACGGGCCGGTGCCCAAAGATCGCATCTGTCCGGATGGCCCCACCTATTTTCACCCGCACAACCCGATACCGATGCGCACCGCCACCTTATGGATCCTCCTTTCACTCGCCATGACCGCATCGGCGCAACCCGGAGCCCTGGACCCGACCTACGGCGACAATGGCGCTGTGATCCTGCAACCCGGTGCGTACCTTGATCTGAACAACCAGGTGATCGCCGCACCGGACACCACCTCTTATGCGGTGGGCATCGCCACGCCAGACAGCATCCCGAAACTGGTGGTTACCCGCCTGCTGGCGGACGGATCGTTGGACAGCACCTTCGGCGAAGGGGGCTACGCGTTCATCGGAGCTGGATCGAACACCCAAGGGAGCACGCTGGTGCGCACGCCGGACGGTTCGTTGATAGCGGCCGGTGTAACCCTTGTAGGACTGCAGAGAGACCTCTTCCTCTGCAAGCTCAGCGCCGAGGGCGAATTGGACCCGACCTTCGGAGATGCGGGCACACTCATCCTGGCTGTTGGGCCCTCCTTCGATGCGCCACGCAAAATGCTGCTTATGCCGGATGGTCGGTTCGTGATCGCCGGGGAGAGCAAGGATGCGAATAATGTGTATAACGGCATGCTGCTGCGGTTCAACCCTGACGGTAGTTGGGATACCTCGTTCAGCAACGACGGCAAGTTGTTCCTCACGCAGTTCGCGCAAGCGGATCGCTTCGTGGATGCGGCGTTCACACCGGACGGCGGCGTTGTGGCGGTAGGCGAAGCTGTTGTGGGCGCACCCACGGTAGTGCTGCTGGCAAAGGCCACGGCGGACGGCGAATGGGACACGGGATTCGGCCAGGGCGGCTGGGACACCTTGATGATCGATCAGTTCTTCCTGGACTATGCGGGTGGCGTGACCGTGGTGGACGATCGCATCATCATCTGCGGAACGACCTGGGGCCTGGATGGCGCTGATGCCTTCATGGCGCGGTGCGAGGCGGACGGATCCCTTGACCTGACGTTCGGAAACAATGGAGTGTTGCGGATCGACCATGACGAAGAGGATGAGTTCTATGACATCACCATCGCTCAGGACGGCGCCATCATGGCCTGCGGGATATCCGGCCCCATGGATCTGAGCGACGCGTACGACCTGCTGTTCTTCCGTTCAGACGCGGATGGCCAGCCGGATGCGGGATTCGGTACGGACGGTGTCTCCGTCATCCAGCTGACGGACACGACGGACAAGGTGTTCTCCATGGCCCTGCAACCCGATGGTGGCATCCTGGCCTGCGGTTACACGGTAGGTGAGGACTTCGATCTTCTGGTCGTTCGCTTGATCGGCGGCTCGTGCGACGTGCAGTCCTCCGTTTCACCCGGAAGTCTGGTGCTGTGCCCAGGGGGCACCGGGTTGCTGAGCGCGAGCACCGGTGATGCTTACCAATGGTTCAGGAACGGCGAGCTCATTCCCGGCGCGAACGGTCCCACGCTCGAGGTGGGGGCCGACGCGGATGCGGGGGCCTGGTTCAGCGTGCAGGTGAGCGACGGGCCCTGCTCGGCGCTCTCGGACAGTGTGCTGGTTGATGGCTACGTGTTCCTCCTCCCGTACATCATCAACGAAGGTGACCAACCGAATGGCACCGGTGATGATGGCGAACAGATCTATTGCGACGGAGACAACCCACAACTCGTGATCGGATCGCCGTATGACACGAACATCCAGTGGTTCAATTTTGGTTCGCCCATTTCCGGGGCGAACGATACCGTTCTTGCTCCCACAAGCAGTGGAAGCTACAGCGTCGAGGGAGCACCCGCCGTATGCCCGGACTTTGTCTTGAACGCAGGTGTTTCGGTGACCATGGATTTCCATCCGATCGTTCAGCCGGTGGTTGTCGAGTCGGGCATCTTGTTGTGCCCGGATAATGAAGGCGTTAGTGCGCAGTGGTTCTACAACGGCCAGCCCTTTTTCGGTGGTATTGGTCAATGCTGCATCCCCATATTCGCTGGTGAGTACACGGTATTCGTGGACTATGGCGATAGTTGTTCGGTACTTTCCCAACCATTCGTTCTTGTCGGTATTCGCGAACACGATGGAACACGATTTCAAGCAGCTCCCCTTCCAACATCCGATCGTGTTACCATTACCTGGACCACTGGGAAACCGATCCCGAATTGGAGGCTGTTGGACATCACAGGTCGACAGGTGCTATCTGGCCCTCAAACCAATTCGCCCCTCGAACTCGATCTTGGCAAACTCGAAGTTGGCCGTTATTGGTTCCTCCCTTCTGGCATCCGGGCGGTGCCTATGGAGGTAGTGCGATGAACCGCCGATCATCAGAGAATTAGACCACATGCACGCTGGAAGACGCTTCACTCTCACGGAGGTCATCAACTGGACCCGCCGCGACATCATGTTCTACCTGGTGCTCGCCACCATACCCACCTTGCTGTTCGAGCTTTTGGGGTGGAAATGGTTGAGCATTCCGTGGGTGCCGATCGCCTTGGTGGGCACCGCAGTAGCATTCGTTACCGGCTTCCGTAACAATGCGTCGTACGATAGGTTATGGGAAGCGCGCCAGATCTATGGGGCTATCGTGAACAGCAGCCGCGCATGGGGCATCATGGTGCTGGATCTTGTCACGGCCAAGCACGCCAACCCGTCGGTCACCCAAAGCGATCTTGGGAAGGTGCATACGCGATTGATCCATCGGCACATCGCCTGGATGCATGCCCTGCGTTTCCAATTGCGCCAGCCACGCGCATGGGAGCATATGATCAAGGTGTACAATCGCGAGTACATGAAGTGGTATACGGTAGATGAGGTAGAGAACAAGGTGGAAGACGCGCTCACCGGCCTTATCACCCACGAGGAGAAAGTGCTGGTGCTCGGAAAAGCGAATGCCGCCGTTCATCTGATCATGTTGCAATCGAAGGACCTTCGAGAACTCCTTGATCAAGGGCTGATCGAGGACTTCCGGCACATGGAGCTGGAGAAGATGCTGGTGGACCTGTACGCACAGCAGGGCAAATGCGAGCGTATCAAGAACTTCCCCTATCCGCGCCAATTCGGCACATTGAACCTGATGTTCACCAAGCTCTTCATCTCGCTGGTACCTTTCGGAATGCTAGGCGAATTCGCCAAGCTGGGCGGTGGCTTCGTGTGGCTCACCATCCCGTTCAGCGCATTGGTGGCATGGGTGTTCAACATGATGGAGAAGATCGGCGAGAGCACTGAGAACCCCTTCGAAGGCAGCGCCAACGACGTGCCTATCACAGCCATCACACGGACGATCGAGATCGACCTCCGGGAGATGCTCGGAGAGAAGGACATCCCTGCGGCACTAAAACCGCAAAACCACATCTTGATGTAGTTCACGAAAAAGGGGCCTCTCGGCCCCTTTTTGATATCAATTTGGTACAGGATCACTCTTCCACCACCTCGAACGGGATGGTGCGCACCACGTCGCGGTGGAAAACCACCTCAGCTTCGTACTTGCCGATCGTCTTGATCGCCTCGCCCTTCAGCTTGATGTACTTACGGTCAAGGTCCACGCCGAGCAATTTGAAGGCATCGGCGAGCATGATCGTGTTCACACTACCGAAGATCTTGCCTTTCTCGCCCACTTTCGAACCGATCTTGATGGTCTTGTCGGCGAGCATAGCGGCGTTCTTCTCAGCTTCGGCTCTCACCTTGGCTTCTTTGTGCGCGCGCTGCTTCAGTGTTTCCGCGAGTTGCTTACGCTCACTTTCTGTTGCGCTAACGGCCAAACCGCGTGGCAACAAGAAATTGCGCGCATAACCGTCCCGCACCTTCACTACGTCGTTCGCAAAGCCTACATGCTCCACGTCTTTTCTCAGGATGATCTCCATGTTCGTAGGGATTATTTCATCATATCAGCCACGTACGGCATCAGCGCCAAATGGCGGCTGCGCTTAACGGCCTGACTGACTTTCTTCTGGAACTTGAGGCTGGTACCGGTGAGGCGGCGTGGCAGGATCTTGCCTTGCTCGTTCACGAACCTCAGGAGGAAATCGGCATCCTTGTAGTCGATGTAGGTAATGCCCATCTTCTTGAAGCGGCAGTACTTCTCCTTGGTGGTCTCGATGGAGATCGGCGTCAGGTAGCGGATCTCATTGTTAAGTCCGCCGCCGCCACCTGTTGCTGGGGCTGCTGCTGGAGCTGCTGTTGCTGTTGTTTCGCTCATGGCCGTTCAGGGATCAGGCGTTGGGAGTTTCTTCCTTCTTCTTGCGGGGAGCACGGGCCGGTTTCGCGGCGGGGGCTTCTCCATCGGCGGTCGCAGCCTTACGGTCGCGGCGCCTCTCAGCAAAGGAAACGTGATGCTTGTCCATGGCCACTGTGAGGAAGCGTATAATACGCTCATCACGGCGGTATTCGGTCTCGAGTTTGTCGATGAACGCAGGGTCGCTCTCGAACTCGATCAGGTGGTAGAAGCCCGAGGACTTCTTCTGGATGGGATACGCGAGTTTGCGCATTCCCCAGCTCTCTTCGTGGCGGATCTTTCCACTGCCTTTTTTCAGAAGGTCTTTGAATTTGGTAACCGCCTCCTTTGTCTGATCCTCAGACAAAACGGGAGTAAGAATGAAGACGGTTTCGTACCGGTTGGTCATGTGCCTTTCGGTTGTTTTGGGGGCGCGAATGTAATGAAATGACCCGTTCCGACAACCTATTTCCATTGCCGCACCCCAGATGGTCCACTTCACGCATGGGGATCGCCTTTGATCGACCTCGCAGGGCACGGTGGCAAGGGTGAAGCCACCTACTGTTGAGATCTCGGCCCGTGCCACACGGATCGGGTTGATACTTTAGGCGCCGTTCCGGATGGAAAAGTTCATCGTAAGCGCCCGCAAATACAGGCCAGCCCTGTTTGATACCGTGGTAGGCCAGGAGGCCGTTACCAGCACGCTCAAGAACGCCATCAAGACCCAACACCTGGCTTCAGCTTTCCTGTTCACCGGCCCACGTGGCGTGGGCAAGACCACATGCGCCCGAATACTGGCCCGCACGATCAATTGCGAGAACCTGGGGGAAGACCTGGTTCCGTGCGGAAAATGTGCTCCGTGTACCACGTTCGATGAAGGCCATTCGCTGAACATCTTCGAACTGGATGCGGCGAGCAACAACAGTGTCGACGATATCCGGAACCTGATCCTTCAAGTACAGATCGCACCACAGGTCGGGTCCAAGAAAGTATACATCATCGATGAGGTACACATGCTCAGCTCGGCGGCGTTCAATGCCTTTCTGAAAACGCTGGAAGAACCTCCCTCCTACGCCATTTTCATATTGGCCACAACGGAGAAGCACAAGATCCTACCAACGATCCTGTCGCGATGCCAGGTCTTCGATTTCCGCCGGATCACGGTAACTGATATCGCCAAGCACCTCGCGGAGATCGCCCAGAAAGAGGGCATTGAAGCCGAGCCTCAAGCGCTTCACACCATCGCCCAAAAAGCGGATGGCGGCCTGCGTGATGCGCTCAGCATCTTCGATCAACTCGTGAGTTTCGCTGGCAACAGGCTTACGTACCAAGATGTGGTGAAGAACCTGAACGTTCTGGACCATGAGCACTACTTCACGCTCACCGATCACTTGCTGAAGGGTGATACGGCTGCTGCACTGGTCGTCTTCAACGACATTCTGTTCCAAGGCTTCGATGGACATCTCTTCGTGAGCGGACTTGCGAAGCACATGCGAGACCTGTTGGTTTCACAGGATCCTCGCACCATTCAATTGCTTGAAGTAAGCGATGATGTGGCGAAGCGCTACGCGGAACAAGCTCTTGCAGTACCCCGTGAACTGCTGATCCGCGGTTTGGAGCGCCTCGGCCAGGTGGATGTTCAATACAAGAACAGCAAAGAACCGCGACTGTTGGTGGAGTTGATGTTGATCCAATTGTCTTCACCAGCTCAAGGGAAGGCCAATGGTCGATCGGCCCCCGCGGAGGAAAAAAAAAGTCCTGACATAACGAAAGCCCAGGCGATTCCTGCCGCTGAACCTTCTTCTGAGGCTCGCAATCTGGAAACCGAACCTATCGCAGTTGCTGTTGCGCCAGCCACTCCGGAACGAGTCACCGCAACGGCGCCCCCAATTCGCCGGGTTGCGGGAAGTATTTCCATAAAACAGCAATTGGAGAAACCCGCTGTAGCAAGCGAACCGTTGCCTTTGACCGATGCACCCGGTCTCGAACCAGCTCCGGACTCCACCGCACAGCCTAAAGCAGTAAACCAGAGCTTGCTTACTCGCTTGTGGAATGATTATGCGTTAGCTCGCAAACAGGAAGGCAAGAACAGCCTGCATGCCACCTTGACCGCGAAAGAGCCATTGATCACAGGTCTCAGCGCATTGAGCTTCGCGATCGTGAACGAAGTGCAGGAGAAGTACATGCGGGAGGAGAAACCGACCTTGCTGGGGTATTTGCGGCGCGAAATGGCCGACCCCATTCTGGACCTCCAGGTAACGAAGGAAGCGATCACCAATTTGCGCCCGCGCTATACGGTGAAGGACCGGTTCGATATTCTCGCGGAGAAGAATCCGGCATTGCTGAAATTGCGGGAGGCTTTGGATCTGGATCTGGGTTGAGCGCGGCCACAGGCTGCTGGCCTCGGGCTTCAAGCTGACCCTTGCGATCCGGCATCCGCTTGCCTTGCACGCACATGGCTCGACCCATGCGGATCGCGCAACAGGGCCTGCGGCTCGTGGCCTGTGGCTTGAAGCCGAACCCTGTTCATTTCATCAAGAGGTCGAGCGGTACTTTCGCGCCACCAAACCAAGCACTGAACATGTCGAAGATCAAGGTAGCGAACCCGGTAGTTGAGCTCGATGGGGATGAAATGACCCGCATCATCTGGAAGTGGATCAAGGACCAACTCGTGCTCCCCTATGTGGAAGTACCGATCGACTATTACGATCTCGGGATCGAGAACCGCGATGCGACTGACGACAAAGTGACGGTGGACAGTGCCAAAGCCATCCTGAAACACAGTGTAGGCATCAAGTGCGCGACCATCACACCTGATGAGGATCGCGTGAAAGAATTCGGGTTGAAGAAAATGTGGAAAAGCCCGAACGGCACGATCCGCAACATCCTTGGTGGTACTGTCTTCCGCGAGCCCATCGTGATGAGGAACATCCCACGACTGGTGCCGGGCTGGACCAAGCCCATCGTGATCGGCCGCCACGCGTTCGGTGATCAGTACCGTGCCACCGATGTGGTGATCAAAGGCAAAGGCACCCTCACCATGACCTTCGTTCCAGAGGGTGGAGGCGAGCCACAGAGTTGGGAAGTATACAAGTACGATGGCGCTGGCGTTGGCATGGCGATGTACAACACCGACGAGAGCATTGAAGGCTTCGCACGCTCGTGCTTCAACCTGGCCCTTACGAAGAAATGGCCGCTGTACTTCAGTAGCAAGAACACCATTCTGAAACAGTATGACGGCCGTTTCAAAGACATTTTCGAAGGGGTGTACCAGAAGGACTTCAAGGCGCAAATGGATGCGATCGGCATCACCTATGAGCATCGCCTGATCGACGACATGGTGGCCAGCGCGCTCAAGTGGAGCGGCGGGTTTATCTGGGCTTGCAAGAACTACGACGGTGACGTGCAAAGCGACATCGTTGCACAAGGTTTTGGCTCATTGGGCTTGATGACGAGTGTACTGATCACCCCTGACGGCAGGACGGTGGAGGCAGAAGCAGCACACGGTACGGTAACGCGCCACTACCGCATGCACCAACAAGGCAAGCCTACGAGCACCAACCCTATCGCGAGCATCTTCGCGTGGACGCAAGGGCTCGCTTTCCGTGGAAAACTGGACGGCAACCAGCCCCTGATCGACTTCAGCAAAAAGTTGGAACGCGTTTGTGTTGATGTAGTGGAAAGCGGCAAGATGACCAAGGACCTCGCGGTGTGCATTCATGGCGAAAAAGTGGCTCCAGAGCACTACCTGACCACGGACAAGTTCATGGGGGCGCTGCGGGAGGAGTTGGAGCGGAGGATGTGCGGGGGAGGCGGGCCCCCCCCCCCGCATTTGGGGGGTGGGGGGGGGCCCGGGGGGGGGGGGGGAAAGGGGGGGCGGGGGGCCCCCACCGCGCGCGGGGCCGCCCGGCCACCCCGGGCCAGCGGGGTGGGGGGGGGGGGATTGTTTGTCGTGGTGGGCCGCCGGGGGGCGGGGGGGGGGGGGGGGGGGGGGGGGGGTGTGGGGAGGGTTTGGGGGTGGGGGGGGGGGGGGGGGGGGGGGGGGGGGGTCAGAAATCCTTCCGTCCTCGTCATTCTGGGGGGGGCCCCGCGCGCCTTCTTTTTCGGGGGGGGGCCCCGCGGCGGCCCGGCCCCCCCGGGGGGCGGGGGGCCCCGCGGCCCGAGGGGGGCCGTTCCCGCCGGGGGGGGGGGCGGGGCGGCCCGCCCGGGGCCGGCCCGCCCCCGCCCCCGGCGCCCCCCCCGGGGCGGG
Organism: Flavobacteriales bacterium; assembly: GCA_016717225.1. Classification (GTDB taxonomy): domain Bacteria; phylum Bacteroidota; class Bacteroidia; order Flavobacteriales_F; family PHOS-HE28; genus PHOS-HE28. Next base: position 166,773 of record JADKGB010000006.1, read on the forward strand.
GGCCGGGGGCGGGGCGCCCGGCGGGGGCGGGGGCGGCCGGGGGGGCCCCGGCCCGGGGCGGGGCCCCCCCCGCCCCGGCCGCGCCGGCCGGCCCCCCCCCGGGCCGGCCCCGGTCGGGGCCGGGCGGCCCCCGGGGCCCCGGGGGCCCCGGCCGGCGCGGGGGGGGCGGCGGGGGGGGGGCGGGGGCGCCCCGGCGCCCGCCGGGGCCCGCGGGGGGGGCCCCCCCGGGGCGGGCCGGCGGCCCCCGGAGGGGCCCGCCCGACCGCCGGGGCGCGGCCGGCCGGCTTAGGGGCGCGGGGGGCCTCGTTCATCTTTGAGCGCATGGGCCAACCGGCAATGCATGCGTTCCATCAGCGGATCTGGCTGGTTGCCTTGGTGGTGCATGTGGTCACCGCATGGTTCAGCAGCGGTTTCTATGCGGCCGATGAACATTACCAGATCATCGCGTTCGCACAGGCCAAGTTGGGTGAACTCCCGATCGCTGATCTGCCTTGGGAACATGAGGTGGGAATTCGCTCCGCCTTGTTACCCTCGCTTGCTTTTGCCGTGATCAACACCAGTAGGGCGTTGATCACCTCCGATCCCTTCTGTATAGCCTTCATGCTTCGGTTGATCACGGCGTTGTTCGCCTTGTTCGTTGTGCGCTCATTTGTGACAGCGGCGATGCACATGGTCTCCCCTGCCCTGAGCCGACCATATGTTCTGCTCTCGTATTTCTTGTGGTTCCTTCCATACCAGCATGTGCGCTTTGCAACAGAAACATGGGCGGGGCTGCTGTTCTTGTTCGGGCTTGCGCAGGTGATCAGCGATAAACACGTGAGCTATCGGTGGCTGTTGGCCGGTGCTTGTTTCGGTCTCGCGATCCACGTAAAACCCGCCATGGGTATTCCTTGCATGAGTGTGTTCATCCTAGCGTTTGTGAGCAAGAAGGTCACTTGGCCAATTGCTGTGCGCTCGACCATCGGCATCATGGTCGCCTTTGTCATCGGTGCGCTTGTAGATAGCTGGTTCTACGGTGGCTATATGCCAACCACATGGAACTTTGTTCGCACGGCGATCGCTGGTGATCCGCAGCACATGTTTGAAGTATACCCATGGTACTATTACTTCCCTTGGATCATCAAATACGGCATCGGGCCTATCGGTACCCTTCTGATAGCAGCGTTGGCTTGGTTGACTTTCCGCCAGCCCCGCGCGATACTCGTCTGGTGCATTTGGCCATACCTGATCATATTGAGCGTTGTCCCGCATAAGGAACTGCGTTTTCTGTTTCCGATGGTGGATCTGGCTCCGCTGCTGGTGGTCTTGGCCTGGCAGGAATTCGTCGCTTTTCAAAGCGCTGGTTTTCTGCAACGGACATGGATCAGGGGCGCGAGTGTCGCAGGCTTGGCTGTTCTTTTGGTTGTGAACCTAACGGGCTTGGTCTTGGCAGGTACTAGCGCAGCAGGAAGTGGGCGCACTCGCCTTGCCGAAGCTCTTGCCGCTGTGCGAACCACCAACGCCTTTACCCTTGGTTACGCGCTCTCTGGTGAAGGCATTTGGGCTGTTCGCATTCCGAAATTCTACCTCGATCCAGCCGTGCGTGACGCAGGAACAACGGATCCATGCGCAAGCGATCCGCAGACAGAATTTGCGTTACCCACCTTTTTGATCAGTTCCGAAACTGACCCCGCAGCATCCGGATGCACATTGGGATCGCAAGGTTATCGCGTGATCGCTCGGACCGAGCCGAAATGGATGCGCACCATTTGGCATATCTATAACAGTGAACGACCGCAAGCCTTCTTATTGTACCAGCGTGATCCCTCACCTTCGCGCCCATCAGAGCTGTAACTCGAAAGGACCTGGATCGCTTGGCCGTGCCCGCGATCATCAGCGGTATCGCCGAGCCGATCATCGCGCTCAGTGATACGCATTTTGCAGGACATATTGGTCCGCATGATCTGGCGGCTGTGGGTATTGGCAGCAGCTTTTTCCTCTTGGTATTGTGGGTACTCGCCCAAACACGGAGCGCTGTGTTGGCGGTGGTGGCTCGGTATTACGGTGAAGGCCGACTGGATGATGTGCGCGACCTGGTGCCCATCGCCACATGGATGAACGTGGGCTTGGGCCTGTTGTTCTACGCCGTCACAGTGCCCTTCGCCGGGCACATCTTCGCGTTGTACAACCCAGACCCCATCGTTCTGGAAAAGGCGGTGGACTTCTTCCGGTTACGGGCCATAGGATTTCCGATCGCACTCTCGGTTTTCGCGATGACGGGTGCTTTCCGCGGTATCCAGAACATGCGATGGAGCATGTGGATCAGCGTGATCGGCGCATCGGTGAATCTGGCCCTGAACCCGATCCTGATCTTCGGATGGGGACCGATACATGCCATGGGTATCAATGGGAGCGCCATTGCAAGTGTGATCGCCCAGAGTTGCATGTGTGTTGTTGCGGTGTACGTGATGCTCACGCGCACACCGTTCAGCCTCTTCCCGACAGGATTGTACCACTCAGAATTATTACCGCTTCTCCGAAACAGCGGAAATCTTTTCGCACGCACGATCGCCCTCAACGCGTGTTATTTTTTCGGGAATCGGTTCGCATCGGGCTTTGGGGTGGCATACATAGGAGCGCACAGCATCGCCATGCAGATCTGGCTCTTCAGCGCATTCTTCATCGATGGGTACGCGGCAGCCGGAAGTGTGATAGCCGGACGGCTGAACGGTGAACGAGACTGGACCCAGCTGCACAGGGTTAGCTGGCAAGTAGTGCGTGTCACTGTATTCATCGCAGCAGGGTTGTCCGTGCTTTATATTGTTGGCCATTCGCACATCGGCAGCTGGTTCACGCATGATCCAGAAGTTCTTGGACTCTTCAACTCGGTATTCTGGATGGTGATCCTTACCCAACCGATCAATGCGGTCGCCTTCGCGTGGGATGGGATCTACAAAGGCATCGCGGCCAGCGCTGCATTGCGCAATGCACTGATCGTGGCCACATTCGGTGTATTCATCCCAACCGTGTACATCTGCGCCTCATTTGGTTGGAAATTGCATGGCGTTTGGCTTGCGTTCTTATTGTGGATGATCATGCGCGCAGTGTGGTTAACGATCGCTTTCGAACGGAAATTCTCTCCGATGCGGCATCGTTCTTGAAACTCAGCGGATCTAACTTCGTCCGCATGTTCCAACGCACTTGCATTCTTATCCTCTTCTTCGCACTGGCCTTGGCATCAGCTGCTCAAGACACCACCGAATACGTAGCCAAGCAACCACCCAAAGAGCGCAAAGACACACGGTCGTTAAAGGATAGGCTCTGGTTCGGGGGTGGTTTGGGATTGAGCTTCGGGACCATTACTGCGATCCAAGTAGAACCCATGGTTGGTTATAAGGTGGACCAGAAGGGCAAGTTTTCCGTGGGTACTGGTATCAATTACACGTACATCAGCGATGGCAGATATGTCCCGAGGTATGAATACAGCGTTTACGGGTATCGCTTCTTCTCCCGTTACAGAGTGATCGAGCAAGCCTTTCTGCACGGTGAATACCTGAGCTTGAACACGGAACGCTTCGATCCGTTCATCGATGCCGAAAAGCGTATTTGGGTGCCGCACCTGCTGGTTGGTGGAGGCTATGTGCAGGCCCTTGGTTCCAACAGTTCATTCACGATACAAGCGTTGTGGGAAGTACTCCAAAACCCCAACAGCGTTTACCGCGGGCAAGGGCCGATCATCAGTGCGGGGTTCGGGTTAGGATTCTGAAGACCCACTGCTGACAACAAAAATGCCCCACCAAAAAGGCAGGGCATTTCAACTCGTGGAGCCGGAGGGATTCGAACCCTCGTCCAAACGACCGAAGCACGGGTTTTCTACATGCTTAGCCTACTTATTGGTTTTCGATCCCCGCCTGGGAAGAGGCACCCCAGCGAGGACTTAGGTCCTGTTGTCTCACCAATGCTCCGAACCACCGCATTGGCCAGCTTCCCATGTTGATACCCCGGATCCGGGAAGGAGGGCTGCTGGCCTCCCCGAGGGGTACTCGTCCGCGGTACTGTTATTCGCGCGGATAAAGCCTCATAGCCTTAGGCTATTAAGCAGCGAGTGCGTAGTCTACTTCGCCGGTTAGGGCGTGATGATCGTTTTGAAGAGCCGTTCATCACCGCTCTGCATGCTTGCACGCACGACGTAGCCGCTGTCGAAACCAGGTCGGCCCCATTGTGGTATTGAGAAAGAACAGGGTGCAAAAGTAGCCTGTTCCTGTGGCGTACGGCCTCAGGCTTTAAGTCACAAGCCATAAGCTTATCCACCGGAGGTGGTCGCATTGTTCCTTTTGGCCAAAGGTCAGATGACAGAGGTTCGTCCAACGCAATTGGGAAGATGCCGATGCGGCGCGGTTCAGGTCTTTGACAACAGAGCCTATTGCCGAAAAGCTTAAAGCCTGTGCCCTGTTCCCACTCAGGTACATTCGCGCACTTTTCAGAGGCATGTACAAAAAGATCGGCATCATCCGCGAGGGCAAACAACCACCGGACAGGCGAACCCCGCTGACACCCAAGCAGTGCAAGGAGATCTTGCATATGGGCGTGGATATCATCGTACAACGCAGCCCGGTGCGCGCATACTCCGATGCCGAATACACCGCACAGGGATTGCGGATGACAGAAGACCTGACGGACCGTGACCTGATCATCGGCGTGAAAGAGATCCCGAGCGAAATGTTGATGGCCGAGAAGAGCTATCTGATCTTCTCGCACGTGATCAAGAAACAACCACATAACAAGAAGCTGCTTCGAACGGTACTTGACCGGAAGATCACGTTGATCGATCACGAATTGCTCACAGACACAAAGGGCGAACGCGTGTTGGCCTTTGGGCGCTGGGCGGGTGTGGTTGGTGCTTACAATGCTTTTCGTGCTTGGGAGGCCACGCATGGTCCAGCCACATTGCGCCCTGCGCATCAATGCCATGACCGCGCGGAAATGGAATTGCATCTGTTGGATTTCAAGCTACCCCAAGACTTACGCATCGTGCTCACCGGCGGAGGTCGTGTTGGTAAAGGAGCGATGGAAGTATTGGACCGTATCGGCATGCGTAAAGTTGAACCCGCCGAATTCACAAAAGCGGAAAACACCTCACCTATTTACACTGTACTCGGCAGCAGTGACCTATACCATAGACTGGATGGAAAGCCGTTCGACAAGGCTGCGTTCCATGCGGACCCCAGCGGCCATCGAGGCGACATGCTGCCCTTTGCGAAGGTCGCACACATCTACATGGCCTGCCATTTTTGGGATCCTCGCGGGCCGAAGATCCTTACGACCGAAAACCTTCGAACATCGGATCTGGAACTCAAAGTGGTCGCGGATCTGAGCTGCGACATTGGTGGTCCGATCGATAGCACTTTACGCTCCAGCACGATCGCGGATCCGTTGTTCGGATACGATCAAGCAACGGGGAGGGAATGTGCGGTTGGAACACCGAACAGCATCACCGTAATGAGCGTGGATAATCTACCGTGCGAATTGCCCCGCGATGCCAGCAAGAGCTTCGGTCGTGACCTGATGGACCGGGTACTTCCAAATTTGTTAGGTGAGGACATCGATCAAATGATCGCACGAGCGACAATTGCCAAAGGGGGCAAACTCACCGAACGTTTCCACTATTTGAAGGACTATGCCGAGGACCTCTGAGTTCAGGCTTCCACTTTCAATTCCAACGTAAGGAAGGCGGCTTCGGTACAAAGACGGGCAGTGCGTACGACGATAGGTTTGGTGCTTTTCCTGGCCATCGTAAGTAATCCGAGACCCGCACCACCGTGTTCGGACCGCGCACTGTTGGAGAGCAACTTCAAGTAGTGCTCCTTCAGGTCGGCCTCATCCATTTCATTGATGATCCCCACTCGATGGGTGATCAATGCAGCCATCGCGAGAGGAACAGTGTTGCCAAAAGAGATCCTATAGCCATGGTCATCACGCACCAACAGCGCGAAGGATGCATCGCGATGGGAGGGCAGTGAATGATGGTGGACATTCTCCAGTCCCTCCACCAATACGTTCATCATTCGTTTACGGGTTGGCATGGCCTCTTCCATGGCCAGGCTGGCAGCTTCGGCTTCGGCGATAAGCTGCTCCACTTTCGGATGATCGATCGGGCCGAAATAAGCCATCACCACCCTGGCCGAAGGGGACTCAATGGCACGCGTACGTGCATCCTCCAGCCACTTCTGGCCAATGTCTATGGGCGATCGAATATCCTTCATTTACGACTTTCGGACTATTCGCCGGAGGGTATTGCAACCGCCCATGAAAAGCCCAACAGAACCGATATACGCTAACTAGCCAAGGATGGTTCCGATCCAAGCGAACCAGCTCCGAACAACGAGGCGTTCCTGCGATTACCTTGTCGCCCCTTCACATAGCTCCAGAACACCAAATGGATCAGTCCTTAAGGCGAATGACGTGTTTCAAAGTCCTGGCATCGGCCATTCTCCTATTGCCCGCGGCGCTTTCTGCCCAAGAGATCATCACGATCGGCACAGGAACGGTTGTGAATGATTTCTTCGAATATCCTGCCCCATATGGCAACGCCCAGAACGGGGCACGCCACCAAATGCTGATCCTTTCGAGCGAACTGCAGGCAGCAGGTATGCAAGCTGGTGACATCAGCAGTGTGGCGTTCGATGTTGCATCAGCCGCATTCGTCGCGCTCGAAGGCTTTACGGTAAGCATCGGAAGTACCACAGAACAGGAAATGACAGCCGCCTGGTTGGTTGGACTCACACCTGTCTGGGGGCCATTGACCTATGCCGATCAGCCAGGCTGGAACACCCACGTGTTCGATCTGCCTTTTTACTGGGACGGTACGTCGAACCTTGTTGTTCAAACATGCTTCGCCAATACGCAAGCGAATTTCAATGCTCAGTTCAACCAGTCGATAACCGCATTCAACAGCACAACAAGCCGGTCTACACCGAACCCGAACGTTTGTACCGCAACAACTGGTACGCTGACCCCATTCCCCCAGCGACCAAACATGCGGTTCGAATGGACAAGTCTTCAGGTGCCACCAGTTGCGGCTTTTGAGCAGAGCACCCAGCAGACGTGTGATGGCATCGTGCAATTCACGGACATCTCTTCCTTCGTTCCAACTTCATGGGCTTGGGACTTCGGAGATGGTGGAACAGACACCAACGAAGCTCCCCTTCACGAATACACGATCGATGGCACATACGCACCGGTTCTGATCGTCACCAACGCCTTCGGATCCGACACGGTAGCGGGCCTTCCGATCACCGTTAATGCGAGCGGACCACGTCCTGTCGCCGCATGTGTACCGACTTCAACTGGTACGGTCGCAGGGTTCGGCCTTTTGAGCGTGACTATCGGCGATCAAACGACCACCTCGTTGGATGCTGCGACCGAAGGATATGCGGACCGAAGTTGCCAGTTGGATACGGTTCTTGCCGGTACGAGTCTTACAATTTCCCTTGTTACTGGAAGCGTGGCACAGCACAACGTGCGGGTATGGATCGATTGGGATAATAGCGGCGACCTGATCGCACCGGAACTCGTTCTCAGTGCCAATAGCGTCTTCAATGCGACAGCAACTTTCACAGTGCCTGAGTTCGCGGCATTGGACACCCCGTTGCGGATCCGGATCATGGCCGATTATGATTTCAGCCCCATCCCGGAACCATGTGTTGGTCCTCAATTCGGGCAAGCAGAGGATTATGGGTTGGTTGTGCTTTCGAACACTCTGCCTCCTGAAGCAACGTTCACGGCCAGTCCGCTTTTCAGTTGCGATGGATCGGTTCAATTCACCGATGCATCATTGAACATCCCGAGTTCCTGGCATTGGGATTTCGGCGATACGGGTACGAGCATTGAAACCTCCCCTCTTCACACGTACAGCGCGAGTGGAACGTACACGATCGAATTGATCGTGACCAACGCCAGCGGTGCGGATACCCTCACGATCACAGACCTGGTCACCATCGATCTCAATGCACAATTGGCACCCGCCGCTTGCACACCGGAGACACAGGGCTACTGCTGTGGTTTCGGTCTTACGAGCGTGCAATTGGCCGGAATTATCAGTACGAGCCCCGATGGTGTGGAGGGCTATGTGGATCGCTCATGCGGGAATGTTGCCCAAGTAACGGAAGGCACAGCCTACCCGATCAGCATTGGCACCGGAGGCACAGTGGATCATGATGTGATCATCTGGATGGACCTTGACAACGATGGTGCCTTCGCAGCAAGTGAAGAAGTGTGGAGTGCCCTGAACCAACAGGATCCGAGCGGAACGTTCGTAATGCCAGCCGGCTCGGTGTACGGAACACCGCTTCGTATGCGCATTGTTGCGGATGTGGTGGGTGAAACGACCAGTGCGTGCGAGTCCCCGCTCTATGGCCAAATGGAAGATCTTACGGTGATCGTAACAGCCAACCCCAACCCACCGATAGCAGCGTTCACAGCGTCACCAACCAATACCTGTAACGGCTTTGTGCAATTCACCGACGCCAGTTCGAATGCTCCTACTTCCTGGGCATGGACCTTCGGAGATTCAGGCACAAGCGATCAACCTTCACCGTTGCATCAGTATTTGACCCCTGGTGTCTACACCGTGTCACTCACGGTAACGAACGCGAACGGTAGCGATGTTCAATCGATCACCGATTACATCACTTTCACCGAGCCATGGGCCTGTGACACGATCCAGATGCCAGGTTTCCAGGATGACTTGAGCGTTGAATGCCAAGGTGTACTGACCGATGACGGTGGACCGAACGCACCCTATTCACCCGGCGATGGTGGGGCTTTCACTATAGCCCCGACAGGAACTGAGGTTGTGATCCTGTCGTTCTCACAATTTCAATGGGGCAACAACACCCAACGCTGGCTCGCGATCTACGACGGGCCGGATGTGTTCAGTCCATTGATCGGCGAGTTCACGGGCAATGGACTTGCACAGTTGCCGAATGGTGGCGAGATCACATCCTCAGGATCCGCGATCACGTTGCGACAGGAAAGCCAGGGCGGTGGAGGGGGCCAGAACAGCGCCGGTTTCGTGCTCACGTGGGATTGCTCGTTCACCGGAGTCGCTGAAACCAATAGTGATCCCATAAATGGTGTTTGGCCGCAACCCGCAAGCGATGAATTGAACATCTCGTTCGGCGCTATTAGCGGCAACGAAAGGCAAATAACCTTGTTCAGCACAATGGGTGCGATGGTTGCCACCAGCAAGATCCCGGGAACCGAACTGATCCACAGATTCGACACCCGGAACCTGGCCGCTGGCTTCTATATGCTTAGTGTAGAAACGCAACAAGGTCGATGGAATCGAACCGTTGTTCTGAACTGACCCCACATTCACTGAACCATTCGACACCGCTCACATGAAGCGCATCTTCCGGATCCTATCGTTGTTCTTGCTTCTGACAAGTGGCACCGTGGCTATGGCCACTCACTTGGTTGGTGGCAATTTGGGCTATGTCTACCAGGGCGAAACGGCACCTGGAAGTAACCTGTATCGCTATCAGGTCTATACGGAGCTGTATATGAATTGCGGGCCGAATTCAAATTTCCAGACGTTCCAAGACCTGCTGTTCTCAGGTGGTAACAACGGCTTTCTCCATGCTGGCGTTTACAGTCAGGATCCTTTGGATCCGAACGCGGACAAAACGTTGGAAACCTCGGTGGACTTGGCGTTGGTCAGTGAGGAACAGATCATTCCAGACTTCCCTGACGGTTGTTCGATCGGAGCTGGGCTCTGCACATTGAAAGGGCTTTTTGTAGGCACAGTGGACCTTCCGTTGAGTTTCAGCGGTTACCACTTGTACATGCAGCTCGGCGCCCGGAACCTTGACATCGACAACTTGTTCGACCCGAACCAGACCGGTATCGGATTCTACGCTTTTGTTCCGCCCACGCTGGTGAACAACTCCAGCCCGATCTGGTTCGGAATACCCACCCCGTTCCTCTGCACGAGCGACACGACCTCGTTCGTTAACAGTGCCAGTGACCCCGATGGGGATCAACTGGTTTTTTCGTTCGAAACGCCATACGACATGGTCTTTTTCACCGGTGGCGTTCAACAACCCCCGAACACGCTGACGTGGCCGGTTCCGGAGGTGCCTTATAACCCCGGGTTCAGTGTGGATCTTCCTTTCGGGTTAGGTGGATATTCATTTATCAATGGAGCTACTGGATTCACGCAATACCAACCCCCGTTGCAAGGGAACTATGTGGTTGCTGTGGAGGTGAAGGAATTCAGGAATGGCCAGTTGATCGGGATCACGAGAAGGGATCTTCAATTGCAGGCGGTCATCTGTCCACCTAATAATACCCCTGCGGTGAACGGTCCGTTGCCACTGACCTACACCGTGGACGAAGGTGCTCAGCTCTGCTTCAACATGAACTTCAACGACGTTGATGTGGATTCGCTTTTTCTTACTGCGAACGGAACCATTTTCGATATCAACATCTACAATCCACCAGCTACGGTAACGCCAGTAAATCTGGGTGTCGGGAATGCTGGAGCGCAGTTCTGTTGGCCCACGTCGTGCGATCAAGGGCAGGACCAGCCTTACCTGTTCAGCGTTAGTGTGGTCGATAACGGATGTCCTCCTAAGAACGTTGATGTGGTCTTTCAGGTGAACGTGGTTCCGTTCACAGGGCCGGACGATATAACAGGTCCACTTCAAGTGTGCACCGGACAAACGGGAACGGTTTATTCCACAGATACGATCAATGGTGCGGTCTTCACGTGGATAGTGAACGGTGGGTCCATCACATCGGGCCAGGGCAGCAACAGTATAACGGTGGATTGGGGTACTGCCGGTGCGGGATCTGTTCTGGTGAACGCGGTGAACTCGCTCGGATGTACCGGTGACCAAGTGAGCATCAGTGTGAACATTGCTGCGTTACCCGCCGCAAGCGCAGGAAACGACATCACGATCTGTCTTGGAGATACGGTAACGATCGGTGGGTCCCCTACCGGTCCGGTTGCCAGCAGCTACACGTGGACACCAGCGATCTCATTGAACAACGGGGCGCTTGCCAACCCGGATGCATCACCGACAAGCACCACCGATTACATCGTGCAAGTGAGCAACACCGGTTGCATTGCACGCGATACTGTGCGGGTTGCGGTTTCTATTCCTGTCGTAAATGCTGGGAACAACGTGAGCATTTGCGCTGGTGATACCGCACAACTGCAAGCGACCGGGACCGGTTCGGTGCTTTGGTCGCCACCTGCAGGACTGAGTGCCACCAACATTCTTGACCCACTCGCATTCCCTGCCACTTCAACCCTGTATACCGTTACGCTCACGGACAACTTCACCTGTGTCGCGCAGGACACTGTGCTAGTTACTGTAAATCCTTTGCCCGTTGTTGATGCTGGACTAGACAGCAGTGCTTGTGTGAACGAAAACACCGTGCTTGGTGGCTCACCAACTGGCCCCGCTGGAAGCACCTTCCTCTGGAGCCCCGCGCTCGGCTTGAACAACGCCACGAGTGCCAACCCGGTTGCCACCATCACTACAGCGCAGACCTGGATCGTTACGGTAACCGATACGAACGCCTGCGTGAATTCGGATGCTGTGACGATCACAGCCCTTGCGATCCCCTCTGTGGATGCTGGAGCGGATACGAGCATTTGTGCAGGACAAAGTGTGCAGCTTAATGGCTCTGGAAGCGGCACTCTGCTTTGGTCACCGATCTTCGGTTTGAGCGACCCTACGATCGGTAACCCTACGGCCAATCCAGAAGCCACGGTAACCTACACGCTCACGGTAACAGGAGGAAATTTCTGCATCAACACCGACCAGACAACGGTTACGGTGAATGTTTTGCCGAACGCCAACGCCGGCCCGGACCTGGCTGTTTGTCTCGGGGATTCTGTCCAGATCCAAGCGACCGGACCTGGTAGTTACAGTTGGACACCGGCTGCAACACTCAACAATGCATTCGCCACGAACCCCATAGCAACACCTTTGGTTACGACCACATACGTGCTCACGCTAACCGACAGTCTCACATGCGTCCGGGAAGATTCGATGGTCGTGAGCGTGAGTATTCCAAGCAATGCCGGCACCAACGGTTCTACCACGATTTGCGGCGATGGACTTTCATTCGGCTTGTTCAATCTATTGGGGGGGTCGCCACAAGTGGGTGGCACATGGAGCGGTCCTGATGGAGCGCCGAGTGATGGCTTCTACACTCCGGGAACCAGCCTGCCGGGTGGATACATCTACTCAGTATCAGCGCCATCCCCTTGTGCACCTGATACCTCGATCGTTACGGTGATCGAAACTCCGGAAGCTGATGCTGGCGAGAGCGTGTTCCTTCCAATTTGTTCGAACAGCGGTGCGGTAGACCTGTTTACCGTGTTGGGCGGAACGCCGAATTCTGGTGGAACATGGACCGACGAGAATAATTTGCCTTTCAATGGAATTTTCGATCCTGCCACAAACACTTCACAAGTGTTCACCTACCTGGTCTTGGCGGCGTTGCCTTGCAGTGATGATCAGGCCCAAGTAACCGTTATCGTAACTACGGCTCCTGACCCCGGCTCGAATGCGAGTGTGAGCACATGTCTGAGCGGTCTCCCGTTCGTGTTGACCGATTCACTCGGAGGCACACCGGATAGCGGCGTATGGACCGACCCGAGCAACGTGGCACACAGTGACACGTTCAACCCAGCGACAGATGCGAATGGAGACTGGACATACACCGTAGCCGGAACAGGAGGTTGTGCTGATACGAGTTCGACGTTGTCCATTTCCGTGACGGTGCCGAATACAGCCATCACGGGAAACAACACCATATGCGCTGGCGACACCACCCAATTGGTGAACGTAGAGAATGTATCATGGGCGTGGTCTCCGATCGGTTCGATCACCGGACCCAACGATCGGCGATCCACTTTTCTTCCCCTCACAAACCACGAGCTACACTGTATTCGTAACGGATGCCAGTGGCTGCACAGGAACAGGAACGATCATCGTTAACGTGAACCAATTGCCTGTGGTGGATGCAGGAGCTGACGTAGCCGTTTGTGATGGCCAAGGCACTACCATCGGTGGAAGTCCGACAGGTCCTTTGGGCAGTACGTTCTCATGGAGCCCTGCATCTGGTTTGGGAAACACGACAGATGCCAACCCTGATGCACAACCATTGGCAACTACCACGTACACTGTTGTTGTTACCGATGTTAACCAGTGCATGAATGCCGATGATGTAACGGTTACGTGGAACGCATTACCGGCGATCTCGGCTGGCCCTGATACCAGCTTCTGTCTCGGTGGAAGTGTTCAGCTCAACGCAACTGGTGCTGGTCAATTCATTTGGAGCCCCGTCGACGGATTGAGTTCGACGACCGTGAACAACCCGATCGCATCCGCTTCTACAACGATCACCTACACAGTGTCGCTTACGGACGCGAACAACTGCGTGAACAGCGACGAAGTGTTGGTGGTGGTGAACGGATTACCGAACGCCGATGCAGGACCGGACAAATACCTATGCCCAGGATTCGATGTTCAGTTGAACGGAAGCGGCGGAGGGTCGGCGAATTGGAGTCCCAATGACGGGACCCTGAACAACTCCACTGTACCGAACCCATTGGCATCTCCGGTGGTAACAACCACTTACACGCTTACCATTACCGACGGAAACGGCTGCAGTGATAGCGATGACACGCAAGTGTTGGTGAGCTCAGACCCGCCGGTGGATGCTGGACCGGACCAGAATATCTGTGCAGGCCAACAAGTGATACTGGGCGGCAACCCAACCAACATACCGGGGACGTCGGTTAATTGGTCACCAGTTGCCGGTCTTAGTGATACCACAGCAAGCAATCCAACAGTTGTTCCAACAGAAACGACCCAGTATTTGGTAACTGTCACGAGCGACACGTGTACGAACCAGGATCAGGTGCTGATCACCGTGCAAGACGCCGGTGTTGCGTTGTTCACAGTGCGGCTGGAGCCCGGTTGCGAGAAGGTTCGGGCCTTCTTCACAGACCAAAGCCTGGGAGCATCACAGTGGCTTTGGAACTTCGGCGATGGCGGAACCAGCAACGAACAGAACCCTCAGCACTACTTCGCCTACGGTGCTCCAATAACGGCTACACTCACCGTCACGGATCTCTTCGGCTGCTCGGGCAGTATTACCCAAGTTTACGAGGTGAGCAGTTTTGATGACTATGTGGACTATCAGATCCCGAACGTGTTCACACCCAACGGTGATGGCAAGAACGACGTGTTCACGTTCAATACGAATGGAATACTCGGCCCGTGCACCAGCATGCAAGTGTTCAACCGTTGGGGCCAGAAGGTCTTCGACAGTTTCGGTAACGACATTGTTTGGACCGGTCGCAATTTCGCTGGTGAGGAGTGCGTGAACGGGACCTACTTCTATACGATCACGTTGAAGGAAATGAGCTTCAACGGCAACGTTTACCTGAACCGATGAAGAGCAACAAGGCTTGGGCCGGGGTAGTTGCCTTGGGTCTGCTCAGCTCCTGCCACACCATATGGAGCGGTTCGGATTGTGTGACCGGAACGGGCAATACGATCAAGAAAACACTGTCCATTGCTGAATTCAATGGCATCGTCGTGGAAGGCTCAATTGATGTTCACATCATCAAAGGGAACGAGCAACTGGTGGAGGTCGTTGGCCAGCCTGAACTCATCGCGTTGATGAACACCGATGTGCAGCATGGCGTATGGAAGATCGGCACGGACGATTGTTTCAATACGAGCAAGGAATTCGCGGTTTACATCACGACGAACTTGCTTTCTTCGTTGGCGACCGAAGGATCGGGCGACATACACAGCGCAGATGTTTTCGGAAGCGGTAGCAGTACGTTCAGCGTAGCGGGAAGTGGTGATATTGTTGTGACCGGCGTGAATGACAAAGAGGTGAATGCCGAGATCGCAGGAAGCGGAAGTATCACCTTGAACGGCACATGCACCGAATTCGAAGCGGGTGTTGCTGGCAGTGGCGATGTGCACGCACAAGGGTTGAGCGCCAATGTTGTGGAAGCCAGTATAGCCGGTAGTGGAAGTGTCGACATTACCGCGATCAGTGAGTTGAAGGCTGATGTGAACGGAAGTGGCAATGTGCGCTATCGGGGCAAGCCGCAAGTCACATCGAATGTGCAAGGCAGCGGCGCTGTTGTTCCAGTTGAATGATGAGATCCTTTCTTGCTATCGGTGTTGTTATCGCCCTGATCGGCTGTGGCACTGGTAACCCCAAAGGGGCAACAACTGATGTGGCTGAAAGCACGGTCACGGGCCCATTGTGGAAATTGGTGGATCTGCCGGGCCTGGACGACAATGTGAAGCATGACACCTTGTTGATCCAAACCACCTTCGAACTCGGCGACGGCACCTTCATCATGGTGGCCTCGAACAAGGAAGAAACACGTGAGGGCATCCGCCTCTGCCTCTACCGACCTTCAGCGGACAGCAGCGCCGAAATGATCGCGTTCTCGAAGCCAGGTTACGACAGCGAAACCATGCTGCCCTCGTTCTTCAGTACGGGCAAAAAAGAAGATGGCTGGATCCTGCTGGCGAACATGGGGGAGCGTGAAAGTTGGGGCCAGGAAGCCTTCTGGCTCAAGGACCAGAAATTCCATTCGCTCGGGTTCCTCGACGTAGCACAACGCGATTGGAAGACATCCGATGACAGCACCTTTCAATGGCGAACGAACATCGGACCACGAGCCATCGTGAACGGGATGAACGGCAAATTCACGATCAGTTTCAGCGGTGATAGTCTCCAACTCTACGATGACCTGCAAGGACATCGGGAAGTCGTTATACGCGCCAGCAGCCTTCGTTACCAATGCTCCGAGGGCAAGGCGGCATTGGTGATCAACGGCATCGCCATTGTCGCGAACGGACCTGTTTGAGATCTACTGCACGATCGGGATCATTCCGCGGATACCCATATCCACCGGGAATTCGCCTTCGAGCGGCTCAAACACATTGTCACCATCGATCTCAGCCCACTCAAAACTCTTGTTTGTGCTCAACGATACGATGATCACCACATCCTCTGTCTCCAGGCCGGTCACGGTAAGAGGTGCGCTCAGTTCACCGGTCACCACACATGAGCCGGCCGGAACGGGTGATGTTGTGAACAAAGGATTAGGAACTGTGGTTGCACCTGGGCTTGCGGATCCAGTGTCGGCATACAACAGTGTCTCAAATCCCCAGAAGCCCTGCCGACGATTGCCGTTCACCTGGAAAATGGAGTCATTGATAGCGAAGGAACTGATATAAGTATCATACCCAATGAACGAGGCAATGGTTCCAGTGAGGTTGAGGTTCGGGTTGATCCGGAACTTGATGTTGTAGTTCTGATAAGCGAGCGATACCCGAAGCCACTCATAAGTTCCGGGAGAAAGGTCGCTCAGCGGAATATTCAGGAACTCACCGTTCTGCGCGACTTCCAATGAAAGATCATGATCAATGGCGGCAGCACCTCCCAAAGTCGTTTCCGGTGCATGGTACACTATGTCACCTTGGCCCAGAAGCGTTGTCGCGTTGGGTGCGAATTCGGCGTAATGTGCGCTCATCCGATCGAATACCGGGCTTTGAGCACCGTGTCCGGCCTCTACAGCGGGCTCGGGCTGTCCCAATCCGTTCAACCGCACCTGCGTGCTATCGAATTTGAACTTGAGGATCAAGCGCGGGCCGGACGCGACCGGATTGTCTGGCGTGGTTTCCTCGTCTTTGGTGCAACCCAAAAGCAGACCAAGGATCACAAAAAGGAAAAAGTGACGCAGGTAATTCATGGTTTTTGAATAAGGGCAAATTAAGCGCCAAAGCAGCGAATGAAGCCAGGGAGTCATCATCAAGCCTCGGTACTCCTTGAAATACGTCATCTTCGCAAGCATGCTGAACAGGAACAGAAGAAACAGGAACAAGTTGATCGGCACCATCCGTCTGTTCGCGCTGGTCATCTTCCTGTTCACAATACCCGAAGTTCGAGCCACCCACTTGGTCGGGGGCGATCTAGGCTACGAATTCATTGGTGAAACCGCACCGGGCAGCGGCCAATTCAGGTACAAACTGAAACTACGGTTGTACATCAACTGCGGCGCTTCCTCGAGCTATCCAAGTATCATCGATGTGCTCGGGGGCTCAACGACCCCGTTGCCTGTGGGCGTATACGACGAAGATCCTAACAACCCGAACGCAGCCAAGGTGCTGCTGACGACCGGGAACATATTCTTGAGCACGTTCAACATCATTACCCCCCCTTTGCCCGAAGGCTGCAGCGTGGGTGAAGGACAGTGTATTGAGGAAAGCCTGTTCGATGGCGAAGTGATCCTGCCGGCAAGTACAAGTGGCTACCACCTCTACTTCCAAGCTTACGCACGCAACGAAGCCATTGACAATCTCGTGCTGCCGGGCGAAGTAGGGATAGGCTATTACGCGTTCATCCCTCCTACAAATATTCCGAACTCATCGCCTCTATTCAGCGGAGTTCCAGTTCCGTTCATATGCATTGGCGACACCACCTCGTTCAACACCTCAGCCACCGATCCAGATGGCGATTCCTTGGTCTTTTCTTTCGAGATCCCATACGCCGCTCAGGATGAAAATGGCGGGATCGAACCTCCTCCGTTCATTCTCAATTGGCCAATAGTGGATGTGCAGTTCCAGTCTGGCTATAGCCCAACTGCACCATTCGGGGCTGGAGGTTACGCGAACATCGACACGAATACCGGTGCCGTGGAATATGGGGCTGTGCTCATTGGGAACTGGGTAGTGGCCATTGAGGTAAGAGAGTACCGGAACGGGCAGCTTATCGGACGTTCCCGCAGTGATCTTCAATTGCTCAGCACACCGTGCAGTCCGAACATTGCGCCATTACCGGAAAACAATACCATCACAACGTCCTACCAAGTTGTCGCGGGCGATACGCTCTGTTTTCCCCTTGCTTTCACGGATGAGGATGGCGACACGTTGAACTTGATCGCGAATGGGCTCATCTTCGATAATGGCCTGTACACACCTGCAGCAACGATCACAGGCCCACTGAGCGGCGACAGCCTCCTCACAAGCCAGTTCTGTTGGACGCCGGCTTGCTCTGTGGGGCAGCAAGATCCGTACACGTTCAGTTTGCTCGTTTCCGACGACCACTGCCCACCCGCCATTTATCAGGTAGTGATCACCATTGAAGTCTTGCCGCGCGATGGTGCTGTTGGGATCACAGGACCTGCGGTTGCTTGTGCCGGCCAAGGGGCTGCGGAATACTGCTTCAACGGCCCGGCTGGCGCTGCATACCAATGGAATGTTACAAATGGAACCACCACTTCAACATTGACCGATCCATGCATATCCGTCGAATGGCCTGGCAGTGGAATTGGGACTCTTGAGCTTGTGGCTGTAGACGCCCAATGCACGTGGACGATCGATCTCGATGTCTTTGCACAAGAAGCTCCTGAAGCCTCATTCGCTCTCGATCTGGATACTTTTTGCACGGGGATCACGGCGAAGGTCCTCGACATCTTGCCACAAGGCGGGCAGCAACTATGGTATGTGAATTCCCAACTCTCCTCCATCGGGTCACTGGAAACGATATTGCCATTGGGCTTCAGCACGACGAACGAGATCACGTTGATCGCATCCAACCAATTCGGGTGTTCGGATACGGTTAGCCAACAATTGGTGATCGGCAGCTACGACCAATCGGTCCAGTACTACATACCCAATGTCTTTTCACCCAATGGGGATGGCAAGAACGACCGGTTCATCCTGGCCAGCCAACAAGACATGTCAGCCTGTGTGCTTATGCGCATTTATGATCGTTGGGGCAAGCTTCTTTACGAAACCGACAACGGATCATTGGGATGGAACGGAAAGAACAGTGGGGGAACCGAGTGTGCACAAACCGCCTATTTCTACCGGATCACCGTCGGTGACGTGGAATATCACGGGTACGTGGATCTTCTACGATAAGCTCAAAGCACCTAAAACCAGAAAGGCGCATCAGCAGGTCTGGTGTGCCTTTTTTCGTTCTGGGAAGTTCCGTGCCCGTTAAGCACAGTATACTGTATGCGCGCATACTACTTTGAACGTACATTGGGAGCCGAAGTCATCTTGTGATGAAGCCCGAAGAGACCATCGACTTCCCCATCCGAAAAGTGTGGAGCCGCATCTCGCGTATCTACAACAGCGAGGCCTCCAAGTATGGGGGCACCATGGCGATAGGCCAGATCCTGCTCAGCATCGATCCTGACGGAACACCGAGCACCAAGCTCGGTCCCAAGATGGGCATGGAGAGCCGCAGCCTGGTTCGCACCCTGCAGACCATGGAGGAGGCTGGCCTCATCAAGCGTGTGGCGTGCAGGGAGGACAAGCGCGTTGTACGCATCCATCTCACGACCAAGGGCAAAGCCATGCGCGACGTCAGCCGCAACACCGTCATCCAATTCAACCAAGCGGTCCAAAGCCGCTTCACGCAAAAACAACTGGAGAGCTTCCGCCAGGTAATGACGGAACTGGACCGCATACTCGAACACGAACAACTCTTCGCCTGATGGCAAACAGACAGATCAGAAAGATCGCCGTGCTGGGTAGCGGCGTCATGGGCAGCCGCATCGCGTGCCACTTCGCCAACGTGGGCGCTGAAGTGCTGCTACTCGATATCGTCCCGAAAGAGGGCACCGACCGCAACAAGATCGTCAACGACGCTTTGGCCGCGGCGCTGAAGAGCAGCCCCTCGCCCATCTACGACAAGCGCTTCGCGAAGCGCATCAGCACCGGCAACTTCGACGATGACCTGCCGAAGATCAAGGACTGCGACTGGGTGATCGAGGTCGTGGTCGAGCGGCTCGACATCAAGCAGCAGGTCTACACCAACGTGGAGAAGCACCGCAAGCCGGGCACATTGATCACCACGAACACCAGCGGCATCCCGATCCACGCCTTGCTCGAAGGGCGCAGCGAGGACTTCGCGAAGCACTTCTGCGGCACGCACTTCTTCAATCCGCCGCGCTACCTGCCGCTGCTGGAGATCATCCCCGGCACGAAGACGGATCCCGCGGTCCTCTCCTTCCTGGAAGAATACGGCCAGCGCGTGCTGGGCAAGGTCACGGTGCTGTGCAAGGACACGCCCGCCTTCATCGCGAACCGCATCGGTGTGTTCGGCATCATGGGCCTGTTCCACTTGGTGGAAGAAATGGGCCTCACCGTGGAAGAGATCGATCGCCTGACCGGTCCCGCGCTGGGCCGCCCGAAGAGCGCCACGTTCCGCACGGCGGACGTCGTGGGTCTCGACACACTGGTGCACGTTGCGAAAGGCGTTCAGGAGAACTGCCCGAAGGACGAGCAGAACGCCACGTTCGCGCTGCCCGGCTACTTGCAGCAGATGGTCGAGAAGAACATGCTCGGCAGCAAGACCGGCAAGGGCTTCTTCTTCAAGGACCGCTCAACGCCCAAAGGCGACATCCTCGCGCTGGACCTGAAGACGCTCGAGTACCGTCCGCAGGTGAAGCCCAAGTTCGCCACGCTGGATGCGGCGAAGAAGGAGGACAACCTGGTGAAGCGCACCGCGATCCTTTACGCGGGCACCGACAAGGCCGGCGAGTTCTACCGCAAGAGCTTCCACGGGCTCTTCGCCTACGTGAGCCACCGCATCCCGGAGATCACCGACCAGCTCTACAAGATCGACGACGCCATGCGCGCGGGCTTCGGTTGGGAGCTTGGACCTTTTGAAACGTGGGATGCGATCGGTGTGAAGACAGCGCTCGATGCGATGACCCTTCGGCAGGCTCAGGGTGGCACCGCATCTGTTGCGCCGTGGGTGAACGACATGCTCGCCGCAGGCAACACCAGCTTCTACAAAATGGAGGGCGGCAAGCGGCTCTACTACGACATCCCGAGCAAGAGCTACAAGCCCGTGCCGCGCGCGGAAGGCACCATCGTGCTGAGCGAACTGCCCGAAAGCAGCATCGTTTGGAAGAACAGTCTGGCCCGCGTGTACGACATCGGCGACGGCATCCTCGCTGTGAGCTGGGGCGGCAAGATGAACGTCATCGGCGCGGAAGTGATCCAAGGCCTCAACAAGGCGATCGATCTCGCGGAGGCCGGTTACAAGGGCCTCGTGGTCTACAACGACGGCGCGCTCTTCACCGCGGGCGCCAACGTGGGCATGATCTTCATGATGGCCGTGGAGCAGGAGTACGACGACCTGGACATGGCCATCCGCACCTTCCAGAACACGATGATGCGCATGCGGCATTCATCCATCCCCGTGGTGGCCGCGCCACACCAGCTCTGCCTCGGCGGCGGCACCGGCTCTGCCTGCACGCGGACAAGGTGGTGGCGCATGCCGAGACCTACATGGGCCTCGTGGAATTCGGCGTGGGCGTGATCTGGCGGTGGCGGCAGCAAGGAAGTTCGCGCTGCGCCTCAGCGATGAACTGAAGGAAGGCGACATCCGCATCAACGCGCTGCGCGAGCGCTTCCTCACCATCGGCCAGGCCAAGGTGAGCACCAGCGGCGAAGAAGCCTTCGCCCTCGGCTACCTGCGCCGCGGCACCGACGAGGTGATCGTGAGCCGCGCGCACCAGCTGGCCTACGCCAAGGAATGCGCGCTCGACCTCTGGGAGAAGGGCTACACCAAGCCGCCCATGCGCACCGACATCAAGGTGCTCGGCCGCGAAGGCCTGGGCATCGTGTACATCGGCGCCAACACCATGCAGAGCGGCAATTACATCAGCGAGCACGACACGCTGATCTCGCAGAAGCTGGGCCACGTGCTCTGCGGCGGCGACCTCAGCGAACCCACGGAAGTCAGCGAGCAATACCTGCTGGACCTGGAGCGGAAGACCTTCCTGGAACTCTGCATGCAGCGGAAAACGCTGGAGCGCTTGCAGTCGATCATCACCAGCGGGAAGGTGTTGAGGAACTGAGTGCTGTCCTATGTCTGATGCAAGACTGTCCTATGCAAATGCCTACTGCGACCACCGCCTATGCTGATGCCGGACCGTCCTATGTGAATGCCAAGTACGCGACGAGACACCAACCACCCCACCGACCATGAATCGTTTCAAGAACCTTGATGTCTGGAAGCAAGCTCTTGCTCTCTCTGTGGAAGTCTATCGCTCCACGGAGAAGTTCCCGAAGAAAGAGGTGTACGGACTCGCAAGCCAGATGCAGCGCGCTGGTGTTTCGGTACCGAGCAACATAGCCGAGGGCGCAGCAAGGAATCATGATGGCGAATTCTATCACTTCCTCGGAATTGCCTGTGGGTCGTCGGCAGAACTCTTCACGCAGACCCTGATCGCAAGGGAACTCGACTACATCACTCAAGAGCAGTCGAACAAGATCACCGCAGAGCTCGACCACATCATGAATCGCATTTTCAAGCTGCAAGCACAATTGGAAACCAAACACAAGAAACGCCCGGCGCGGAGCTAGCGCAACACTGTCCTATGTCTGATGCAAGATTGTCTTATGCCGAATGCGCCGCCTCATTGTGCAGCCCGGCATGACAACCTGGTAAGACATCGACATAGGACAGCACCACCACTGAGACAATCCTGCATCAGACATAAGACACTCCCCATGAACGCATACATCATCGCCGGTTTCCGCAGCGCCGTGGGCAAAGCTCCGCGCGGCAAGTTCCGTTTCACGCGTCCGGACGACCTGGCCGCCAACGTGGTGCAACACCTCGTGAAGAGCGTACCCAACCTCGATGTGACCCGCATCGAGGATGTGATCGTGGGCAACGCCACGCCCGAGGCCGAGCAGGGCCTGAACATCGGCCGCATGATCGCGCTGATGGGCCTGAACACGGACAAGGTGCCGGGCATGACGGTGAACCGCTATTGCAGCAGCGGCAGTGAGACGATCGCCATCGCGAGCAGCAAGATCCACAGCGGCCTCAGCGATACGATCATCGCTGGCGGCGTGGAGTGCATGAGCCCGATCCCCTTCGGCGGCTGGCGCATCGTGCCGAACTACGAGGTGAGCAAGGTGAACCCCACCTACTACTGGGGCATGGGCCTCACCGCCGAGGCCGTGGCGCGCGACTTCAAAGTGAGCCGCGAGGACCAGGACGCGTTCAGCCTGCACAGCCACGAGAAGGCGCTGGCCGCCATCGCCGCCGGGCGTTTCAAGGACGACATCGTGCCGGTGGAAGTGGAACAGGTGTACCTGGACGAGAAGGAGAAACGCCAGGTGAAGAAGTACGTGGTGGACACCGATGAAGGTCCGCGCGCGAGCACCCTGGAAGGGCTGGCGAAACTGAAACCGGTGTTCGATGCGAAGGGCAGCGTAACGGCCGGCAACAGCAGCCAGACGAGCGATGGCGCGGCCTTCGTGCTGGTGGTGAGCGAGCGCATGCTGAAGGAACTGAACGTGAAGCCGATCGGCCGCCTCCTCTCCCTACCACGTGGCCGGCGTGGAGCCGCGCATCATGGGCATCGGTCCGGTGGCCGCGGTGCCGAAGGCCGTGGAAAAGGCCGGCCTGAAGCTGAAGGACATCGAGCTGGTGGAACTGAACGAGGCCTTCGCGAGCCAGAGCCTCGCCGTGATCCGCGAGCTGGGCCTGGACCCGAGCATCGTGAACGTGAACGGCGGCGCGATCGCGCTCGGGCATCCGCTGGGCTGCACGGGGCGAAGCTGACGGTGCAGACTCTTCAACGAGATGCGGCGCCGCAACAGAAGTACGGCATGGTAACCATGTGCGTGGGG
>JADKGB010000007.1 GCA_016717225.1 Flavobacteriales bacterium
GAGCGAAGTGATGCCTTTTTCCTGCAACGACCAATACGGCCTCAAGGGCGCTTTTGAACTGAAGGGACAAGCAGTGGTGCGGACATGATGATGCTCGGTGAGGAAGATGCACAGCACCTGTTGCAAATACTGATTCCGATAAAGATGGGTGAACGAACGGCCGACCGCTTCGATCTTTTGGCGGCACATGGCATCGAGGGCCAATAGCGAGCATAAAAGGCTGAGCTGTACGAAGCGTTCAAGGACAATGTGTCTTTTGAGTACACCAAGTTTGGAACTGTGCGCGTGGAAGTGATGGATGTGCAGCCGCAGCGAGCGGCGGACATGGCCAATTTCATTGCTGATCAAGTTGACTCGGTCTGGAGTGAAATGGCGCACGAACGGGCTATCAAAGCGTATGAGTCGTGAAACTGACAAGTGGACGATGAGGCCCGGGTGATGATGGCCATTGTCGAGGATAGCCTGGATGGGATAAGAGCGAAAGGAGCGCAGGACTACGGAGCGCAGGTGGATCGGTTATAGCCAATCGCTGCCCAAAAGCGCACTGCTCGGGGATGAACAGGCCGTGAAGAGATAGACGGTCGGCTTGCTGTGCTTGCCAATACGGCGGGAAATTCCACGCTATACCGAGATGTTGAGCGTCGAGAATTGGCGCTCAGGAATGTAGCGCACACGTTTTGGCGCAGATCGGGTCGGACCTGATGAGCGAAGTTCCACACAAATTCCTGATGGAGCGCGCACACAACCTGCCGATAAGAAGAGTTATCCTGTTCGCTGATCGTGGTCGTATCGGCTCGGAGCGGCTTTTCCTTGCTCTCGTTCGATCGCGATCAAACAGCAACCCAAAACATCCACGAAGCACATGCATGAACCGTTTCTCTTTCATGCGCTTCGTACACCGTGCTATCAGCTAAGAGGCGCCTCTTCATCGGTGTGGCGCGCCTTGCCGCATTGGGTCTTTCAGCGTTGATCAGCTCCCCTTGGATAACGAGGGGGCGCTACCGGTCCATGGCGATCGTGTACCCTGTGAACCTCAATAGCTACTCTATCGAGACACGTGCGATGACTCTTGCAATTGCTCAGAGCAACAGCATCCGAGATAGTATTCTGCTGCGGTTCGATCGGCCAACCATTATCGGCTCGACACCGCTTTCAAGGGCGGCCGGAACGCGCTTTACAACCTGTTCCTCGAGCGTTTCGAGATCAGCAAGACGCGATTCGAAAGCGTACGAGTCGAGAGGTGACCGATGAGGATCCGACCACGGCGCGTGACATCGTTCAAGCTTGCTGGACCAAGCGAACATTCTTGCGCGAAGACTGCAACGCGAAAATCAGAAGAGGTGCTGGCCATAGCGATCGTACTTGCAGAACGGCCACTAGGAAACTGGACAGCCTGGAGGCACGGTTGAACTACTTGCGTGGAACAGCAGCGGCCTGCTTGTTTACGAAAGCCAGACCCAGGAACTCACCAAGGGGATACGTTCGTTTGCTCACCCGTGGTGGCACGCAAGCCCAGAAGGAAGAAGTGTTGAGTATGATGAAAGAGCTGGAGACCAAGGGTGGAGAATTCAAAGTCTCACTGACCTCGGCGGAATGTTCCGCTCAATACAACCAAGCGTTGCAGGACAAAGAGCACGTTGTGGCTGATATGACCAAGGAACTGGACCTATACGAACGTTGTCGTGTATCCGGAAGTACCGGACAAGAAAGTCTACCCGGTTCGTTGGCTGATCGTTCTGGTTTCCGTCCTTTCGGCCAGTTTGCTTTGCTTCCTACTTGTCGTTCTGCGCGAGCCGGCGTTGCTGGGCCGCGAACAACATAGCTGAGTGCTGATGGTGCGGATACTACGCGACCACTGGATACCGATCGCCTGTGTGCTTTTCCTCCTGGTGAACGGTGTGCTTTTGGCGAACGAGTTCCCGTGGTTGTTACTACTGCCGTTGGTCGCACTGGTTGCTTGGGCGCTCATTGCCGCAGCTGATCGATTGCTGCTTTTTCATTGTTTTCGCTACACCGCTGTCGATCAACCTGGAGCAATTGGACCTTGGTGGTGTCGGCGTCAGTTTGCCAACAGAACCGCTCATGGTGGCGCTCATGCTGCTGTTCTTGCTGAAATTGGGATTGGAAAGAACGTCATCGACGCGCGCGTCTGGCGACATCCCGTCACTGTGGTCATTGGTTGTTGCAATTACTGTGGATGGCCGTGTGTATCATCACGAGCAGCATGCCTATGATAAGTGTGAAGTATTTGGCAGCGCGCCTCTGGTTCGTCTCCACGATGTATTTCCTGTGCACTCGTTTGTTCGAGAATGAAGGACACCGCCACCGGTTTTTCTGGCTCTATCTCGGCGGTCTTTCAGTTGTTATCCTGTACACCTTGGTAAGGCATGCTTCTTTTCATTTCGAGCAGGACCCGGCACACTGGGTGATGGAACCTTTCTTCAAAGACCATACGAGCTACGGTGCCATCATCGCGTTCTTTTTCCCGTTCGCGTTACGGCAGTGAGCATGCCTGGATATTCTGCCGGCCGCAAGGCTTCGCGATCGTTCTGCTTATGGCGTACTGACCTTGGGTATGATATTCTCCTACACACGTGCTGCGTGGGTCGGTGTTGTTGGTGCCTTCGGTATGCTGATGATCCTGCGTTTGAGCGATCCCGGTTGGCTGGTCGCCGCTGCAGCGTTGATGGTTGAGTATTTACCTGGTGAACCAGGAACAGATCACCGCATTGCCTTGGGCCGCAATCACGATGAAAGCAGCGATGACCTTGGCAAGCACGTGAGTTCCATTGGTAACATCAGTTCGGATGCGAGCAACCTCGAACGTTTCAATCGTTGGAATTGCGCCCTGCGCATGTTCGAATTGAAACCCTTCACCGGCTGGGGGCCGGGTACCTATATGTTCCAATACGCCCCGTTCCAGGCTGCAGAGGATCGTACCATCATCAGCACCAACTTCGGGCACCGGCGGGAATGCGCACAGTGAGTTTTTGGGGCCGCTCGCGGAACAAGGCCTCCCGGTACGACCATCGCGATCGCGCCGATCGCTGTCTCGTGCCGTACAGCAATTCGTGCTTGGTTGCGAATGCCGAAAGGTGCGGATCGCCGATTGCTGGGTGCGGCGTTTTTCGGTCTTATCACCTATTACATACATGGTACGCTCAATAATTTCCTTGACCTGGACAAGGCCAGCGTGCCGTTCTGGGGCTTCACGGCCCTATTGGTGGTAATGGACCTGAAGTATCCTGAACGAACCAAGGAACCGAGCGTTTGAGGGTGGCTCCGATCGATCTCGACAAACGTTCGAGAAGTTGAAGGCGCAAGTTCAAAGCATAACGGCACTAGGGCTACACTGGCTTGATCGCCTAGGCGAACCGGCACGTCAGCAACGCGATGTCGTCCAGGTAAGGAAGGCCGGCGCGATGTGCTTTGAACGTTGAGATCAAGGCCTCGTTCACCGCTTGGCCCGCGCCCGAGAATTGTCGAAGCGCTCTTTCCAACGGGATCGTTTCGAACGCGGCTCCATATATGTCTTCCTGTTCGATGAGGCCGTCCGTGTAGCTCATCAGCATTCCGCCACCGACTTTGGCTTCACCCAGGTTCACGAAAGGGAGCTCTGGCAACATTCCCAGCGCTATGCAGCCGGACTTCAGTTCGCTCAATTCGCCGTCGCGCCAGAGGATCGGAGCGTTATGTCCGGCATTCACATAACGTATGGTTCCGGTGCGTGTATCGACCGTTCCGATGAAAAGTGTGATGAAGCGCTCACCACGTGCTCGTTCCATAACCAGTTCGTTCAGGTCGATCACCAGCTTGTCCAGCTGCGTATACCCCAACATCAGCATAGCCCTCAGGGTCGCTTGGAAGTTCGACATCAGCAATGCGGCCGCCATGCCCTTGCCGCTCACATCCGCCACGCAAAGCACCAGTTCGTGCTCGTTGATGCGGATCAGATCGTAGTAGTCACCACCAACTTGGCGATGGGGCAAGTACCACGCGGCGGCCTGCACCATGCATCGTTCGGAAGATCACGCGGGATCAACATCGTCTGCATGTCAGCCGCGAGCTCAAGTTCCCGTTTGTCGCGCTCTTGCTGCAGGGCAACCTTTCCGAGCCGCTTGTTTTCCAGCGCCACGGCTATCAGATTGGTGAGCGTTTGAATGAAGTTCATATGCTTCACTGCCGGGCTTACGCGTCGTTCTTCCTCGTCAATATCGCCGATCAGTAACAAGGCCAACGGAAGCTCGCGGTGGAAAACAGGAACTGCGATGTCGAATCCTGTGAGCAAGGCTTCATCTGCAGTACCGATGAACTGAATGTCCTTGACCGTTCGATCAATGGGCGAACATCAACAAGTTGCTGGCTCTCATCCGCGCCGAACGCATGTGCACAGCGCCAACCTCCACTGTGCTCGAAGAGCATGAGCCGTGTAATGCCCAACTCATCGTGCATAATGTCCGCGTAGAGCTTCAACAACTCTTCGCGTTGCAGGTTGTTGTTGATCGCCTTGGTGACATCCAGCAGAGCACCCAACTGGAACTCTTTCAAGTTCAGCCGTTCGTTGATGCGGTCCAGTCGTGTCATTTCAAATACCGAGCTTCTTAACGATCTCCGGCAACTTGGCGCTGAGGGCGATCTCGCGCAATTTCTGTTTCGCCTCGGTGGCCGGGGATCCCAAGTAGCTCTTGCCACCTTCCACGCTGCTCATGATCCCACTTTGCCCAAGGATCACCGCTCCTTTGCCTACCGTGACTTTGCTCGGTATGCCCACCTGGCCCCACAGCGTAACGCCATCCTCGATCACCACCGCACCCGCGATCGCCACATGCGCGCAGATCAAGCATCTCGCTCCGATCAATGTGTCGTGTCCCACTTGAACATGGTTGTCCAGTTTCGTGCCCTGCCCGATCCGTGTGTCCGCACTTACTCCACGATCTATGGTGCAAAGCGCACCGATCTCCACATCGTCCTCGATCACCACACTTCCGCACGGGATCATCTTGTCGTACCCCGTGTCCCGCTTCTTGAAATAGAACGGATCCGCGCCGAGCACCGTGTTCGCGTGGATGGTCACGCGGTCGCCAATGGTCGCGGGGCCATAGATCACCACGCCGGGCATAATGTGGCACTCTTTGCCGATGCTCACTTCCGGACCGATCACGGCCGAGGGATGCACCTCACTGTTCTCACCGATCGAAGGCCCAAGGCCACCCCATCCCAAGCGCGGGCTGAAATGTGCCACCAGCTTGTTGTACTCAGCGCAGGGATCGGCACAGAGGATGATGGCTTTGCCGTCCGGTATCACCACGTCGTCCTTGTTGATCAGCACCACCGATGCTGCACTGTTCAAGGCCTTTGTGTAGTACTTCGGATGGTCTACGAAGAGCAGATCGCCATCGCGCACCCGGTTGATCTCGTTGATGCCCGTAACAAGCCTTTGTGTGTTACCCAGCGCTCTTGCACCGATCAGGCCTGCGATATCAGCGGCGGTCAAGGATTCCTTCAGATCCATCGGCGGCGAAGGTAGCCGCGAAGGTGCATGGGCTTCGCGCCCGGGATGCTCACTTCAAGACAACGAAGCGATAGGTGCTCGCTTTTTCGTCAGTCCAGCATCGGAGAGTGTACGGACCTGGAGGAAGTCCGCCCATATCGAGCACGGGATCGGCAACCCTGTTCATGAATTCCATGACGCGCCGGGCAGACGCATCGAAGACCTCGAAACGTATGTGACCTGCGCTCCGAAGTGATCCGTTCAAATGCAAAATCCCGTTCGTCGGGTTCGGAAAGAGGATGGAAGATCCCTTCGGATCAAGGTCGACGATGTCTGTGGAAATGGTCCGCAAGGCAAGGTCATGCACCGTGATCGCGGCTGATGTCACGTTGCTGATCCGCATCCACCCGAGGAGTGTATCCGACAGAGCGATGATCCTGAAGGCAACATATCCTGTATCCTGTTCCAAAGTGCTGAACGTCCAGCAATTCAACCCGAAGCCGTCGGGGTAGTTCGACATCCAGCCACTGCGGGCCAATGACAATGTCGTGTCACTCCACTGTGAAAGTCCGGGTATCGGATCCCCTGTGACCAGTTCGGCGGCTCGTCCAAAGATCCAAGCGACCGCTTCACTGTTCCCGAAACATGTATCGATCGCACTGCCGAGAAGAGCACAACCACTGAGCGGAGCGATCGTCGTGCGGTAATAGTGGAACCACTGACCGCCATCCGCATTCAGCACGCTGACAAGCAGATCCGGGGTCCCATCCAAGTTCGCATCAATGATCAATGAATTCGTGCCTGCTTGTGGCGGTGCGAGGATGGTCGTATCGATGACCCGCAGGTTGTCCTCAGGTTGGGTGATCCCTGCGAACATCGCTTGCCCCAAGACCGCGAGGTTCGTGATCGTGCTGAGAACTAGAGCAAGTGTCTTGATCATGGACCGCGGGTGGCGTGAAGTTAGGCCGTGGGTTTGTTCCCCACGAAAACGCGAAGAACCGTGGGTATGTCACGGGTTCGATCGTTGGACGGAGCGATGCTGATCGCCCTTGCTTACTTCTTCACACGGTCCAGATACTCCCCGGTCTCCGTATCGATCCGCACCACCGTGCCGATGTCCACGAATGAAGGCACGTTGATCTCGACACCGGTCTCGAGCTTGGCGGTCTTCATCACCTTGTTGCTGGTGTCGCCTTTCACGATGTTCTCCGTGTAGGTCACTTCCAATTCAACGACTTTCGGAGGCCGGGCGAAGATCGCCACGTCACTTTCGAAACCCACTTGCATGATCATTTCCTCTTTCATGAAACCCATGGCCTCGCCGAACAAGGCTGCTGGCACATATAGCTGCTCGAAGCTGTTGGGGTTCATCAGCACCAGGTTGTCACCTTCGCGATAGAGGTATTGCAATTCGTGTATTTCCACGCGCAGCACTTCCATTGGTTCTCCGCTGCGCCAGCGGTGCTCGTTGAGCTTGCCGTTGCGCAGGTTGCGCATTTTGCCTTGGTAGAATGCGCGGAGGTTTTCCGGTGTCCGGTGCTGCCATTCCATGATCGGCAGATATCATTGTTGAAGCGGATGTAGATCCGATGTTCACGTCGGCGGTGCTGGCCATGGGAGGGGTCTGTCTTTGAAAGGGGTGCGAATGTAGCCCGATGAGGCTGAAGGGCAAGACTATCTGGATCTTGTGACTTCCACGATGCTCGTGCAAGCGAACGTCTCGTCCTCCTGCCGGTTGCTTGCCACCACCAATGTGCGCCCTTCCATGTGCTGTTGCAATAGGGTCTTGAACCATGCGATGCCGTTCGCGTCCAAGTTGCTGGTAGGTTCGTCCAGCAGTAGGAGAGGGGTGTCGCTCAGCATGGCAAAGACCAGCTTCAACCGTTGCTTCATTCCACTGCTGAAGTTGCGAACCGGCTTTTCCAGTTGGTCGTCAAGCAGTGCGATCCGGGCTACTTCTTCCACAGGCACGTTGGTACGAAAGGGCTTGAACCGACCGTGGATCCCGATCGCTTCGCGCAGGGACAGGTCTTCGTAAAGGCTGAGATACGGCGCTGCAATACTGATGTGGCGGTAAACATCTTCCGGATCGATCGCCGTACCGTTCAACTCGTGGTGCACCGTGCCTTTCGTTGGTATGCAAGCTCCGGCGACCACTTGCAACAAGGTGCTCTTACCGCTGCCGTTCGGGCCCAAAATGGCGGTACGCGAACCAGCTTCGAAAACGTGGTCGAGCCCGGTAAAAACCGTTTCGCGGCCGTAGGACTTGGAGACCTGCTGAAGGATTATCCGCATGGAATTACAGATCGCTTCGCTCGGGGACTCGCTCGCGATGACGGTCGGTCACTCGGCGAGGCCCTTCATGATCCCTTTTGGGCTGTTGTTGATGAAGTCCAGGATCACACCGCGCTCCGGGCTGCGAGGCATGGTTTGCTCCACGTTCTGCACAGCGCGTTCCACGTTCGTGTTGCGCACGAAGATCTCGCGGTAGATATCCTCGATCCGTGTAACAGCGTCATCGCTATAACCACGGCGACGCAGGCCCACCACGTTCACACCGATGTAGCTGAGCGGTTCGCGTGCGGCTTTCACGAAGGGCGGAACGTTCTTGCGCACGAGGGAAGCACCAGCTATAAAACTGTGTGCACCGATGTGGATGAATTGCTGTACCGCGACGTTCCCTTCCAGGATTGCCCAATCGTCGATGGTCACATGGCCAGCCACGTTCACGCTATTGGCGATCACCACGTTGTTGCCCACGAAACAATCGTGCGCCAAATGCACGTAGGCCATCAGCAGGCAGTTGCTGCCAACCGAGCTCTTTCCGCGATCGGCCGTGCCGCGGTTAATGGTAACGCATTCGCGAACAGTAGTGCCATCACCTACCTCCGCGGTGGTTTTCTCACCAGCGAATTTCAGGTCCTGTGGAATGGCGCTGATCACCGCACCGGGGAAAATGCGGCACTTCGAACCGATGCGGGCGCCGTCCATCAATGTGGAGTTGGGTCCGATCCAGGTACCGTCACCGATAACCACATCGCCATATATCGTAGCGAACGGTTCGATGGTGACGTTGGCGCCCAGCTTCGCATCCGGGTGTATCCAGGCCAGCTTGGAGATGCTCATGCCGTGGCTTTCTCTTTGACGGGTTCCTCCTTGGGCGCTTTGTCCCGTGCGATCTGCGCCATCATTTCGGCCTCCACTGCTGGCTGCCCGTTCACGTAGCCAATGCCCTTCATATGCACGATGCCACGACGGATCGGCGAGAGCAGATGCAGATGGAACACGAGCGTGTCGCCGGGGATCACCTTGCGTTTGAAACGCACGCCGTCGATCTTCAGGAAGTAGGTGGTGTAATTCTCGGGATCGGGCACCTGGCTCAAAGCAAAGATCCCACCCACCTGCGCCATGGCCTCAACTTGCAACACGCCCGGCATCACCGGGTTGCCGGGGAAGTGACCGGTGAAAAAGGGCTCGTTGAGCGTGACGTTCTTGAACCCGGTGATCGTCTCCTTGTTCATCGCCACGATGCGGTCGATCAGCAGGAACGGGAAGCGATGAGGCAGG
The DNA here is from genome assembly GCA_016717225.1 of Flavobacteriales bacterium. Classification (GTDB taxonomy): domain Bacteria; phylum Bacteroidota; class Bacteroidia; order Flavobacteriales_F; family PHOS-HE28; genus PHOS-HE28. The sequence continues at coordinate 9,059 of JADKGB010000007.1, forward strand.
ATCTTCTCTATCGCGTTGATGTCGTATACCGTGGTCGTGAGGTCGAACTGCACACCGGAATTCTTGCGCTCTTCGCGGATGATCTCCTTGATGCGGCGTGCGAAACTGGTGTTGCCGAAGTGACCCGGACGTGCAGCAAGGATGTGCCCTTTGATCGGGCGGCCCACCAACGCAAGGTCGCCTAAGATGTCCAACAGCTTGTGGCGCGCGGGCTCGTTGAAGAACTTCAGGTCCGTGGTGTTCAACACTCCGTTGCGGCGGATCTCCACTTCCTGGTAATCGCGGCCCAAGGCCTTCGCCAGGTCCTTCAATTGTTCCTTGGTGGTGCCTTCACGGTCCTCCAACACGATGGCGTTGTTGAGGTCGCCTCCCTTGATGAGTCCGGCCTTCGCCAATTGCTCCAATTCACGCAGAAATACGAAGGTGCGGCATGGGGCGATCTCGGTCTTGAACTCGTCGGCCCGGTACATGCTCGCATGCTGCGTGCCCAGCACAGGGCTGTTGTAATCGACCATTACGGTGATCCGCAGTTCACCACCCGGTGCAGGTACGCCGAGCATTTCAGTGCCACGCTCCTTGGTCTCGAACCAGATCGGCTCTTTCAACACATACCAGTCGCGCGGAGCGTTCTGCTCCTCAGCCCAACGCTCTCAATGGCGTTCACGAAGGGCAGCGCACTGCCGTCCATGATGGGCATCTCTGGACCGCTCACCTGGATCAGGCAGTTGTCGACCGCCAGGGCATAAAGTGCCGCGAGCACGTGCTCCGTGGTGTTCACCCGTATGTCGCCTTTGCCCAGGGTGGTGCCGCGCTCGGTGCTCACGACCAGCTCGGCGTCAGCATCGATCGTGGGTTCTCCTTCGAGGTCCGTGCGTTGGAACTTGTAGCCGTGGCCGATGGGGGGCTGGGCGAAGGGTGAGCGTTACCGGCTCTCCGGTATGCAGGCCCACGCCCTTCATCGTGGCGCTGCCTTTCAGGGTGTGTTGCTTGTCGGGATTCATGATATCGAAAAGAAGGAACCACGGATGGACACAGATGAACACGGATAGGAAGAACAAGGGAAATGCCTCAAGACATTTCCGATCTGCAACTCGGAGTATTTGCATTTATCCGTGTTCATCCGAGTTTATCCGTGGTTGGAATTTTTGGAGGTTGAGAAACCGCGAGGTCATCAATGCGCTTGCGCATCTCGGGTAGGTTGCGGAAAAGCACGTAACTGCGTTTGTATTCGCCGATCGCGAAAGCGGGCGATCCCTGCACGGTCATGTCGTCCGCGATGTTTCCGCCAATGCCGCTCTGTGCGGCGATCTTCACCCGGTCACCGATCACCAGATGACCAGCGATGCCGACCTGCCCACCGATCATGCAATGTTGTCCAATGCGCGTGCTTCCGGCGATCCCTGTTTGGGACACCACGACGGTGTGAGCGCCGATCTCCGCGTTGTGGCCCACTTGGATCAGGTTGTCCAGCTTCACGCCTTTGCGGATGATCGTGCTGCCGAGCGTGGCTCTGTCTACGGTGCAGTTGGCACCGATCTCCACATCGTCTTCGATGATCACGTTGCCGATCTGCGGGATCTTTTCCTGTTCTCCTTTCGCGTTGATGGTGAACCCGAACCCATCGGCCCCGATCACCGTGCCGCTATGCAGGATGCAGTTGGCTCCGATCCGGCTTTTGTTGTAGACCGTAACGTTCGCATGCAGCAGTGTATGCGCACCGATATGCACGTTGTCCCCAACCGTACAGTTGGGAAAGATCTTCACACCTTCTTCCAGGACCGCGCCATCGCTGATGTAGCAGAACGCCCCGATGTACACCCCTTTGCCCACTTTCGCTTTCGGGCTCACATAGCTCGGTTGCTCTATGCCTTTGCGCTCGTACTGGTGCTTTTCGTGCATCTCCAGTAACGTTGCGAACGCTGCACGGGGGTCGTGCACACGGATCAAGGTTGTGTGCTTGGGTATCGCCTTCGTCGGTGTGAATCCTTTTTCCACGATCACCACGCTGGCAGCGGTGGTATACACATGCTCTGTGTACTTCGGATTGCTCAGGAAGGTGAGCGTTCCCAAGCGGCCTTCCTCGATCTTGCTCACATCGATCACCAATACCTGCGCGTCACCATCCACGGTGCCCTCAAGGAGTTCGGCTATTTGACCGGCGGAGAATTGCATGCGTCAACAGGCCCTGGTTTCGGGGCTGGCGAAGATAGGCGGGCTTCCGTTGGCGCGGTTCGGTGATCCCGGATCGCGTGAGCGGCCTACTGCATCGGTACCACTACCCGTGTGCGGTCCCAAGCCAGCACCAGTGCGGGTGTGGCGGCATCATCCACCGAAATGGTGAACATCTCCAGCTCTTCCGGGAGTATTTCTGGGGCTATCGTCGCCTGCAAAGCATCGAACTCCGGCTTGCGTTGGGCCTTTTGGTCGAAGTCAACGCCCCAGCCGTACATCTCTTTATTGAAGATCACTTTCCACTCGTTCTTTCCAGGGATCGTCCACAACGTGTATTTCCCAGCGGGAAGGTTCTGTCCGCCGATGTTAAGGTCCTTGTTGGTGCTGAAGGTGGTGGCCTCGTTGGCACCGGTTCTCCACACCACATCGTACGGTACCAGACCACCGAAGATCTCCCTCCCTTTTTTCGACGGGCGGTTGTAGTAGATGTCCACTTTCAAGCCGTTCCTCTCGTAGGCTACAGTGCCTTCCGGGCTGGCCTTCTTGGTCTGGCTCTTCATCACTTGGAAACCGATGAAGGCGATGGCGGCCAAGGAGCCGAGGACGATGAGCGCCCATTTCAGGAATTTGTTCATGGTGTAAGGATACGTACCGGGGGTGCATCAATGATGCACATGCTCTACCGTCTTCTCTTCCACCTTCAGGCTGTCGCTCATCTCCACCTTCACTTCCATCTTATCGGCTGTGCGGCTTACGTGAACAGTACCGCCCTGGATCTTGATCGTGGTATCACCCTGGAAGTTCGAATCCTTCAAACCTTGAATGATGGTTTGCGCTTGTTCATCACCAGCGTGGCTCATATGGTCCCCGTGACCTTCACCGTGTCCTTTACCATGGCCCTCGCCTTTGCAGCAGGCTTTCTTACCGTGGTCGCAACCGCCCATCATGGCTGCATGATCACAGCCCTCCATGGAACACTTGCCGCCTTCTTTGCAGCAGTCACCGCCATGCTTGCACATGCCGTCCTTGCAGCACGACATTTCCTTATTACAGCCGCCCTTATCAGAACAGCCGTTCCCGCAACAACGTCCGATCAGAAAGCCGCCGATGCCGAAGAGTAGACCGAATACGAGGATCTTGAGCCAGGGATTGTTCATGGAAAAATCGGGTTTGGACGACGAAGTTACCGGCTTACCGGTACTTGCCCGCACTCACAGATCACGCCTCGCTTTTTCCAAAGGCCTGAATTCATCATTCCAGCCCATCTTCAGGTTGATGAGCTTGAAATAGAGCACATCACCGATCACGCGCGGACCGCCGTTCCGGTCGGGCTGTCTTTGCGCTCGGATTTCCAGTGGTTATCCGCATGGTGAACACTGAAATTCCGGCTGGTGCCGAACGCAGGTACAACGAAGTATTCTTTCGGGAAAATGCGGATGTTCCCACCTACGACTTGGTCCTTGTTGTTCAACCTGAATTCCGGAAAGTGCTTGATGAAATACTTGGTGACCAATGTGTTGTTCACGATCTCTTTTTCAAGATGGTCGTATTCCTTCATCAGCGCACTGATCACCGGTTGGTTCGGCTCGCACCCTATCACGCAAGTGGATAGGAAGTGGTCGAATTCGAACGACCAGAAACACGTTTCGGTATTGAATGGATCAAGGCTTTTTTTCAGTTCAACATCCGTGTCCAGGTAGATTCCGCCTTCATACCGCAATATCATCAAGCGGGCGTAATCACTGGCAAAGGCGAACTTGCCTTCGTTGTACATCCGTTGCATGTAAGGGTGCGAGGAGACATTGATGTTGCTTTCGTTCCACTCGATCACCTCATGATCCGGCATCAAACTGCGCCAGCCCCGGATGAAGGCGATGGTTTCCGGCGGTTTTTCAGACCCGCCGAACCAGACGTAGTGAATTTTCTTCGGGATCATCTGGCGAGCGCTCGAACGCGAAAATGCGGGAGTTTCAAAAAATCCACTGGGGTCGTAAGATCCTGGTCCGGGCCGTAAGCGTTTGCACAGGCAACGAATACCGGGCTCTATACCGGCCAAAAATACAGGATCGGATGCCAGTATCGGGCAGTCGTGCTGGTCAGTCGTCAGGAGCGCGATCGGAACGTATGATGGGTCCACCGCCGAAGCAGCCGATCCCACCGGTGCCGTTCTTCGAGTGTGATCACTCGAACCACTCCGGTCCCAACCATCTTGGATAGGCCAGATAGTATTTCTCCACAGGCCTGCTCATCGCTTGTATCCCCAGGTTGTCACTGGCTTCAGCGATATCCCGCAACGTGGAGTGGTCCGCCCACACTTTCACCGCTCCCATGATGTCGTGGTCATCGAGCTTGAGAAAATCCCGGAGCACATGCGGGTCCTTGAAGGAAGCCCGGTCATGCGGTGAGCGAAGGAACCGTTGCAAAGCAGGAGATCCGAATACTTCCGTGCCGTTCGATGCCAGGTGCTTTGCCCACCGAAGCGCTTCGACCAGCATGCTTTCGGCCGCCACTACTGTTTTGTGCAAGTACACCTGCCAGTACATCAGCCTGCGGGCAACAAGGAATTTCTCGATGCTGTAGATCGCTTTTTCTTCCACCACCAACCGATCCGCCACCACTTCCAGCATCTTGATGATGCGGTCGCCGCCGATAACACCTTCGCTCACACCGGTGTAAAAGCTGTCCCTGTTCAGGTAATCCATGCGGTCCACATCCAGCTGGCTGCTCACCAATTGATGCAGTGCGCGCTGCGGATGTTGATCCCTGAAAATGCGGATTCCCAATGTGAGTGCACCGTCCAGCTGTTCGTTCAATCGGTCCATGACCACCGCGCTCAGTTCCTCGTGGCCAATGCCGTCGACAAGGCTGTGCTCCAGTGCATGGCTGAACGGACCGTGTCCAACATCGTGCAACAGGATCGCAATGGTTGCACCGAGGGCTTCTTCTTCCGAAACCGGATGGCCTTTGCTTCGAAGTACTTCGATGGCTTGCCCCATCAAGTGCATCGCGCCCAGCGCATGGTGGAAGCGGGTGTGAAGCGCTCCGGGATACACGAGGTGCGATAAGCCGAGCTGCTTGATGTAGCGCAGCCGCTGGAACCACAAGTGGTCGATGAGGCGCAATACCGTGGGGGTGCGGCACTGTGATGAACCCGTAGATGGGGTCGTTCAGTATTTTTTTCGGGTCGTCACGATCAATTCTTCAAGCCCACCGGGGCATCGGACCTATCTGCATGCACCGGGAACGAGGTGCGGTGGATAAGGTCTAATTTCACGCTCCGAAAATAGACGGCTTTTCCGGCACGTTAGGCTGGAAACCCACAACCTCCTGATGAACGCAAGTATCCTTTGGGCCGACGACGAGATCGATCTGCTGAAACCACACGTACTTTTTCTGGAGCAGAAAGGCTACCAGGTGACCACGGTGAACAACGGCCTGGACGCTGTGGATCGAGTGGGCAAGCAAGAGTATGATGTCATTTTCCTGGACGAGAACATGCCCGGCCTCAGCGGCTTGGAAACGCTTTCCCGCATCAAGAACATGTCGCCACGCACGCCGGTGATCATGATCACCAAGAGCGAGGAGGAGAGCATCATGGAAGATGCCATCGGCAGCAAGATCAGCGACTACCTGATCAAACCCGTGAATCCCAACCAGATCCTGCTGGCGCTGAAGAAGCATATTGATGGCAAGCGGCTGGTCAGCGAAAAGACCAATACCAGCTATCAACAGAATTTCGGCAGGCTCGGTATGCGGCTCAGCGATCGGTTGAGCACCACGGACTGGATGGTGCTCTCTATGATGAATTGGTGCGCTGGGAGCTGGAGTTGAGCGCCAACCCGGACCAAAGCATGGCCGAGATCCTTCGCAGCCAATGGGCAGAAGCCAATGATCTCTTCTGCCGGTTCGTGGATCGCAATTACCTCGACTGGATCGCTGGTAAAGGAGATTCACCCCTGCAGTCGCACAACTTGTTCAAGACCAAAGTGGCACCGCTGATCGATGAGAAAGGCCCGCCTTTGTTCATGGTGCTTATCGACAATCTGCGATTGGACCAGTGGCGTGTGATCGAGCCTATCGTGAGCGAGTATTTCAAAGTGGAAGAGCAGGGTTTGTTCTACAGCATTCTTCCAACGGCTACACAATATGCCCGCAACGCGATCTTCGCAGGTATGATGCCCGCCGAGATCGAGAAGAAATTCCCCGGGAAGTGGATCAACGAGGATGAGGAAGGCAGCAAGAACGCCAACGAAGAGGAGTTCCTCGCTGAACAACTGAAACGGCTGGGCAAGAACGTGAAATACAGCTACCACAAGATCGCCCAATATCACCGCTGGAAAGAAGCTCGCCGAGGGGATGCACAACCTTATGGGCAATGCGCTGAACGTGATCGTCTACAATTTCGTGGACATGTTGAGCCATGCCCGCACCGAGATGGAGATCGTCCGCGAATTGGCCGAGGACGAACCGGCATACCGCTCACTCACGAAGAGCTGGTTCGAACACTCGCCTTTGCTGGACATGTTGAAGTTCATCTCCGAAAAGGATGCCGCGTGGTGATCCCACCGACCATGGAACCATTCGCGTGACCGAACCGAGCAAAGTGGTGGGTGATCGCAACACCAACAGCAACCTTCGTTACAAACACGGTAAAAACCTTACCTATGAAGCCAAGGATGTGCTGGTGATCAAGGAGCCCGCGAAGGCGATGCTACCGCAAGCCAATGTGAGCACCACGTAGGTGTTCACCAAGAAGGACTTGTATTTCGTCTACCCGAACAACTATAACCACTTTGTCAACTTCTTCCGAAACACCTTTCAACACGGTGGTATTTCCATGGAAGAAATGTTGGTGCCAGTGATCCACTGAAACCGCGTTGATGCCAGAATGAGCACGCTGTTGCAACTGCACACACCCGAAGAGGCTACAGACCTCGCTGCGGCCATGCTCAGTGCCTGCCACGATCGTCGTGTGTTCGTCTTCCAAGGTGAATTGGGCGCAGGAAAACCACGCTCATCAAAGCGATGTGTGCGGAACTGGGTGTTGCGTCCGGTACCAGCAGTCCATCTTTCAGTATCGTGAACGAGTATCGCACGGCTACCGACCAACCCGTTTATCATTTCGTCTTTATCGATTGAAGAACGAGCAAGAGCTCGATGGTATCGGGTTCACAGAATACCTGGATAGTGGCAATTATTGCTTTGTCGAATGGCCCGAGTTGGCAAAGAAGCATCTTCCCGCTGGCGCAGTAACTGTGCGTATGCGGGTGAACGAGAACGGTGATCGCACCATAGAAGTATCGCTATGAGCACGAGCAGTGAACTCCTGAGACAGTTGGCGCGCGAAGTGGCACTTTCGCCACAGGAACAGCAGCTCGCCGTTGGTCATAAAGGCAAGAGCCTTTTCATCGGTATCCCGAAGGAGACCACTTTCCAAGAACACCGTGTGCCGCTGACCCCGGCCAGTGTCGCCGTGCTCGTGGGGCGTGGCAATGATGTGGTTGTTGAACGCGGTGTGGGCCAAGCCGTGCAGTTCCAGGACAACGATTACACCGAAGCGGGCGCCATGCTCGCGGAAACCACCGAGGAAGTCTTCAAGGCCGACCTGATCCCGAAAGCGGCGCCGCCGGGACAGAAAGAGATCGATATGCTGCGCCCGAAGCAGATCCCGAAGCGCGTTGCAGATGACCACGCAGCCCAAGGACACGCTGCGCAAGATGATGGACAAGAAGGTGACCGCTGTGGCGTGGGACTTCATCAAGGACCGCGAAGGCATCTATCCGATCGTTCGCGCCATGGGCGAGATCGCGGGCAACACGAGCATCCAGATCGCTGCGGAACAACTGGAGTACCGATAAGGGCGGACCTGGCCTTATGCTTGGTGGCATCAGTGGTGTAGCGCCAGCCGAAGTGGTGATCATTGGTGCAGGTACTGTGGGTGAGTTCGCAACTCGTGCCGCGCTCGGACTCGGTGCCAGTGTGAAGGTTTTCGACAAGAGCATCTATCGGTTGCGCCGGTTGCAGAGCCGATTTCGCGCAGCGCATTTATACGAGTGTTATTCCAGCCCGATGAATTGCGACGCGCGTTGCAACAAGCCGATGTAGCTATTGGTGCGTTGCGTGCGGAACACGGGCGCCTCCGATGGTGGTGACCGAAGAGATGGTGCGCGACATGAAGAGCGGAAGTGTGATCGTGGATGTGAGCATCGATCGCGGTGGTTGCTTCGAGACCAGTCGTCTCACGAACCTCAGCGATCCCGTCTTCAAGAAATTCGGTGTGGTCCACTATTGCGTTCCGAACATCGCGAGCCGTGTACCCCGCACCGCGACATATGCGCTTACGAACATTTTCACACCGCTGCTGCTGAGCATGGGCGATGTGGGCGGCTTTGAAGAATTGATCAAGCGCGATCTCGGATTGCGTCACGGCGTGTATCTGTTCAACGGCGCGCTCACCAGCGAAGTGCTTTCCGAAGCGTTCAGACTTCCTTACAAGGACCTGGATTTTCTTTTGGCATCGTTCTAACACATGAGATCATGTGGACATGTGGGCATGTGATCATGATATGCTCCACAAGAACTGCACGCTTTGGCAACTTTTCGAGGCCGATGCGGTGTAAGAGAACGGGGTCGATCGATCATTTCGTTTACCCTTGATCCATCTGAACCTATGGACGCTGAACACTTCGATGCGGACGAATGGCTCCGTTCCTTTTGGCCTCCGGAATGGAAACTGGCGGAGCCTGTTGCACCGTATGGTGAAGGGTATAGACAAGGAATCCGGTCGTTGATGAGACCTTCGAGTTGGCGAGCTTGATAATGGACTATTGCGAGATCCTGGAAAGGAAGAATCGCGTGTTCGCCGATCAGATACTACGCAGTGGCACGTCAGTGGGATCCCAGACCCGCGAAGCACAAGGAGCGGAGAGCTTGGCGGATTTCTTCCACAAAATGAAGATCGGTATGAAGGAGTTGGAAGAAACCGATTTCCGGTTGGACCTTTGTCATCTGAAGGCCCACTACCCGCATGACGTTGCGCTCGTTGAAAGGACCAAGCGCCTTTTCCCATTGTTCCATAGCATCCTCTCGACTACACGAAAGCGCATAAACGACAAGAAAAAGTGATGCATCCCACGGATCCTGCTGATCGAATGGGCACATGCCCACATGTTCTCATGCCCACATGACCTTCTCCAAACGTCTTCGCCTTTTCATGCTCGGCATTGGCTTGGGTACCATCGTGTCCTTTGCCATGTTCGGGAAAGGCTGCACGAATACAGCCTGGACGCCTGATGGTCGGGTGCGGTTACGAATGAAAAGCACACTGGTTCGTGCCACACCTGCGGCGCAACAACAATTGGAAGCACTGTCATTGGACCTAGCTGCTTTGCGCGCGAACATGGACAGCTGTGACGTGGACTTCGGTGATAGTCGCAGAACCGATGACAGTCTTTACTATGCGATCAGTGGCACCGTGAAAGGCAAGGCCGTGTCCTTCAATGTGGCGGCGTTGCGCGATTATGTGATCGATAGCACCGGCTATTGGACATAAAGTAGCACAGGTGTTTTGTCTGGCCTATGCGAACACGGGCAAGAGCCAATCACTCTCCGCAACAGCGTTACATGCCCAATGAAGTCGCGCTCCTTGATGCGCTCGGCCGGGTTGGTGCAGTTCTTGAAGACCACGCGCCACGTAAACGTCCTGTTTGCAGTCCACTCCGTTCAGGTGCCATCCCACGCGATGCCGGGTTCGGTGGCAGTGAAGATCCGTTCGCCCCAGCGATCAAAGACGTAGAACGCATATTCGCACGTGCTGTAGCCAGACGGAACAGGTAGGAACTGCTCGTTCGTTCCATCCCCGTTGGGGGTGAACGCGTTCGGTACCCAGATCAACGGATCGCTCGGCGCGTTCACCACTCCGGCAAATGGTATCTGGACAATTGAACTCATTGATCGCTACCAAGCACACCAAATACTCGTTGCCGGGGCCGTTCGGGAACACATGCAACGGATCCGGTGCGGTGGTATTTGAGCCATCACCGAAGTCCCATTCCCAACTCACCGCATCTTGGCTGAGGTTGTTGAATTGAAGTGCGTTGTCGAGGCTCAGAAGTGTATCCCATGTATAGTAGGCAACAGGAGTTGGGTTGATCAGGACCGCGCCCGGAACGATGAGCGTATCGGTGCATCCGCCCGCTCCGTAAGCGATCAAGCTGATGTCGTAGATACCCGGAAGGTCGTACACATGTGCCGGGTCTTCTTCGCTCGTGCTGGTGTTATCGCCGAAATTCCAGAACCAGGAGGAACTGTTCTCCGAATTGTTCGTGAAGGGTACCGGATAAGTGGCGCAGCCGGGCAGTTCGGCACTGTAAGCCGCTAGTGGTGTTGGGTATGAAATGAATTGCGCATTGCTCGTATCCGAGCAGCCATATTGGTTCGTCGATATCAATTGGATATCGAATGTGTTGGCGGTCGCATACGTAGCCGAGGGATCCACATCGGCTGATGAGCTACCGTTGCCGAACGTCCACGCATAGGTGAGCGCTCCTTGTGATGTATTGGTGAATTGCACAGCGACCGGGTGGTCGCAACTCTGCAATGGGTCGAATGTGAACGCACTAACGGGGATAGGGAATGCAACTACTTCGGTGTAAGCCGTATCAGCACATCCGTTCAAGTTCTCGGCGATCAGTTGCACCAGGTATGTACCGGCATTGGCGAAGGTGTGCGTTGGGCTCAGGTTGCCGCTGGTGTTGTTGTCTCCGAAGTTCCATTGAGCGAAATCGTCGCCCGTGCTCGTGTTCCCGAACGTAACCGTCAAGGGTGCACAACCGCTCACCGCGCTGGGGAGGAAGACCGCCGTCAGTGTGACTTTCACCACCACGGGCTGCACAAGCGTAGCGCTGCACCCCGTTCTCCGAACTTTCAACCGTCCAGCGTCACGAGGTACGTTCCATGTCCAGCATAACATGTGGAACGGGTTGGTGAGTGTGCTTCCGTTGCTATCGCCAAAATCCCAATCGATACCCGAGATGTTCAGTGTTTGGTTGATGAACTGGAAAGGCACTCCCGCACATACACTGTCCGGTTGAACATCGAAGGCCACATCCGGAGATATCCACGATGATCTGAACGCTCACCGTGTCATAGCTGCAACCGTTATCGCCGTAGAGCGTGCAGGTCCATGTGCCCGGCTCTGTATAGGTGAACGAAGTATTGTAGTCGCTGCTCAAATTGGTGCCGTCCAAATTCCAGTACCAGTTGTAACACCGATGCTGAACTGCGTAGGAAATTCACCGCGAGCTGGCGCACAGCCTTGTGTGGTGTGTCGGCTATTGAAGAAGCCGTGATGCTGTTGGGTTGTGCGACACATCGTACGTGGCCGTGTCGGTGCCGCACGCGTTGGTGGCAACAAGTGTTACGGTGTTGGTTACTATCGCAGGCTATCAGTGTAGGAAGGTGTGATCCACGGCTGTCGGTGGTGAATGTGGTGGTGCCATCGCCCCAGATGCATTCGAACGTGTCGACTTCACAACACTCAAATTGCTGAAGGTGACGGTCTGAAGGCGAGCAACCGTACGAATTCCGGACAGAAGTAAGGCATTGGGATCCGTGCCGTGATCAGCGTGTCATCACTGAAGGTGCCGCACAAGTTGGTGCCGCTCAGGTAACGAGATGTTGTGTCGGCATTAATTCACGGCAGGATAGCGGAGGGTGGGCGGAATTGTGGGCTACTAGTACCGGCCCCAAGCCAAATCCCACTGGAAGTCACGGACAGGCCAGTGCTGACGTTGGTGAACGCACCGTGAGCGGACCGCAACCGTCGCTCCATCCACCGTGAAGTCGATCACTGGTGAAGGCCACACCGTACGTTGCCGGTGATGGTATCCGTGCAGTTCGATCCCGTACCAACCACAAGGTGATGCGTGAATGTGTCACTATCTGGATGCCGTACAGACAGGGAAAGGCGAACTACTGGTTCCAAAGCCATCGCCGAAATCCCATCGCCGGCTGGTGTTGCCGGTGCTCAGGTCGGTGAAGGCGAAGGGCGCGTTCTGGCAGGCGACTGGTCGTTCGTGAATTCGCGACCGGCTCTTCGTTCACGGTGATGGGCACGTTGTCGCTGTTGGTGCAGCCTGTAACGGGATCGGTATAGGTGTGGTGAGCGCATTGTCGAACAAGGGTGCAGCACCGGGGTCCAACAAGCCCGCACGATACATCCGTGATGCCCGTGCTTCCGCTCAGGAATTTACGCCTTGCGGGTTCTCGGCCAGTCTTGCACGGGTTCGTGTGCCGCTGAAGCCGAGCGCTGGTCCGGCATCCACGATCGGTGGAGGGATCCGTAACCGGCGCGTATAACGCAACTCAAGCAGGTTCACTTCACCTAAGCATGATCGGCTGTGGACCAAGGCCCGCGATCAATGGATCGAAGGAGCCACGCCGTGAGATATGGAGTTTACGGTGTCCGGGCGCAGTCGGCAGCGGTGTGGCGTTCCCAATTGCGCAAATACGCCGTTCACGCAGGTATGTTGTCGTTCCTGCGGCACAGCAACGTCGATGGGTGGACCTACGGTAGTAATCACGGTGGCGGCATC
>JADKGB010000008.1 GCA_016717225.1 Flavobacteriales bacterium
GCGAAGAAAGAGACCGAGGCTCTTCAAAAACGCTGAGTATGATGTGGATGGACTCGACTTCAGCGCAAGCGAAAAGTATTCCCGACGTCATGATCACCTGTGGACCGGAGAAAAACGAGGAACGTCCATCCTCGACGACAAGACCAAGCAGCTGTTTGCGAAAATGGAGGCGAAAGTTCCCGGGTTATGAAGTGGGGGTGTGAGCGAGGATGACACGAAACCAAGCACACTATTTGGGTGGGTAGCGACAAGGTGACCGGAAGATCTATTACAACGAGGACGGGTCGGATGAATTCAAACTCTTATGCGACCGCACGCCTTGGATCGAGAGAACAAAATGGCCGATATGAAGCCGATCCAGCTACACCAGCCGCGATGGGCTCACGATGGGGTTACCTCACACCTTGCCAAAAGGTCAGCAGCCCGAGAGTCTCCCAGTGGTGATCGAACCGCACGGTGGCCCATGGGCACGTGATGGTTGGGGCTTCAACAATGAGGTGCAATACCTGGCGAACCGAGGCTATACTGTCAAAATGGTTCCGCGGTAACGGGATGGTGGAAACACTGGGAGAGCAACTGAAAGCAGTGGCGCAAGACCATGCAGAACGATATCAGTGACGGGGTGGAGTGGCTCGTGAAACAGGGCATTGCCATTCCCAAAGCGCGCGTGACGTACACGGCGGCAATATGGCGGCTACGCTACCCTCGCTGGCATCACGTTCACTCCGGAACTTTATAACGCGGTGGATTATGTCAGCGTGAGCAACATGTTCCACGTTCGTGACCACGATCCCGCCGTATTGGGAGCCGGGTCGCAAGATGTTCTATGAAATGGTGGGCGTACATGCAACGGACAGGACAGTTTGCTGATGCGTGAGGCGTCACCGGTGTTCTTCGCTGACCGCATCAAGTGCCCGCTATTCGTGGCACAAGGGCGCAACGACCCGCGTGTGAACGTGGATGAAAGCGACCAAATGGTGAAAGCGCTGGAGGCACGCGGAGTGAAAGTGGAGTACTGGTGAAGGACACCGAAGGCCACGGTTTCCACAACGAAGAGAACCGCTTCGACTTCTACAACGCCATGGAGAAATTCCTGGACCAACACATCGGTAGCGGCTATAAAGCAGCGGCTGAAGAACCCAGAAAGGCGGCGTGATGCCTTGGTGAAAGGATGATCATCCGCGAGCGGCGGTCCGAAAGGGCCGCCGTTCTTGTTTCCTACCACGATGACCTCTCGCAGCCCGACCTTTGGGCGCATGGAAACATTGCGAAAACAGTTCAACGACGAAAGCCTGCGCCGCCTGCGAGAGCCAAGAGCGCATCCACTACTGCGTGAAACGGCTCAACGACAAGCAGCTCTGGCATCGCCCGAACGTGAATACGGTCAGTATTGGCAATTTGGTTCTGCACTTGTGCGGTAACGCGTTGGTCAGTGGGTCAACAGCACCTTGGGCAACCGGCCCGATCATCGCCAGCGCGACAACGAATTCAGCGAATCGGGACCGATGGATAAGCGCCAACTCCTGGAGAGACTCGATGCCACGCTCTCCTACGCTTACGATGTGATCGCCGGACTGAGTGAAGCCGATCTGCAGCGAACTTGGAACGTGCAAGGCTTCACCGAGTCGGGCACAGCGATCGTACTGCATGTGGTAGAACATTTCAGCTACCACACAGGACAGGTCACGCTTCACACCAAGTTGCTATTGGACATTGACACGGGCTATTACGCCGGTCAGAAGCTGGATGTGACGGAGTGATACCATATTGTGCTCAGTCGGGTCCGCAGGGCATCATGATCACATGCAGCTTTGACCACATGGTAATTTAGCCCCATGGCCGCATCGCACAGCAAGCTCTGGTACCTGGAACAGGTGGACCTGTTGAAGGGCTTGGATGGTGAGCACTTGCAGCGCGTTGCCGATCATACCGTCGCGAGTACCGCGCACAAGGACCAATACATCTGGTTTCCTGAGCAGCCCAGTAATGTCATCTTCTTTTGAAGCGGGGCCGTGTAAAGATCGCCACCATGGGTGAAGATGGTCGGAAGTGATCAAGCGGTACTCTATCCCGGCGAAGTGTTCGGTGAGCTTTCGCTGGCTGGCGAAGAGAAAAGGCGCGACCATGCGATCGCCTTGGATGACGACGTGGATATCTGCGCCATGAACATCGACGATGTGCAGGCGATGCTGAGTGAAAACCCGAATTTGAACATGGCCATTACCCGTATGATCGGGGAACGGACCATTAGCATTGAGCGTCGCTTGGAAGGCATGGTCTTCAAGGACAGCCGCACACGGATCATCGACTTCCTGAAAGAAATGGCGAAGAAGCACGGGCAACCCATCGGCCGGGAGACTCTGTTGAAGCACGCCTTGACCCACCAGGACATCGCAGACCTAACGGCCACGAGCCGTCAAACGGTGACCACGGTACTGAATGAATTGAAAAAACAGGATCAGGTGTACCTGGAACGTGGCAAACTGCTGATCCGCGACCTCGATCGCCTTCGCTGATGTGGACCGTTTACGTGCGCGATCATTGCCATGATTGTGATCGAGTGCTGGCGTGGTTGGATGAGCACGGAATTGCCTACGAAACGAAGGATATCGATCGGTCAGGGGGAACAACTTCCCAGCGATTTTTCATAGCCCCTGCCCTGTGTCGCGGCACCGAATTGGTCGCATATGGTATCGACATCATTTCCTACTTCGAGGGCAACGCCCGGTGAACCAACGGCAAGGCAACGTTGAACGCCTTCGTAACGTCCAGTTCACGTATGTCTCCAAGAACCTCGAACAAGTTGAACCGAACCATATGGTTTTCAGTGTGTTCTACACCTAACGTTCGATTAACTTGCCCCACTTGATCATAGCAGGCATGAAGCATGTGAAGTTCGTTTTCCTCGGAGTGGGTCTTTCCTTCGTGAGCGGGGCTACGGCCCAAGTGGTGCTCAATGAGGTTTGTGTTTCTAACCTGAATGGCCTCACAGTAACCAACCCCATTGATGGTTCTGCTGAGCAGGAAGACTGGGTAGAACTGTTCAATACCACTGGTGCCGCTGTGAACATCGCTGGGTGGTACCTGAGCGATGATCCTGTTCTACCGAACAAATGGGCCTTTCCAGCAGGTGCAAGCGTTCCCGCCAACGGAAGGCTCGTAGTGTTGTGCTCCGCTTGGAACGGCTTCTTCGGCGGTTATTATTCCACGAATTTCAAGCTGAACCAAACCTCCGCGGACCAGGTCATTTTGAGCGACGGCAGCGCAACCCCCGTTGATAGCTACCAACTGAACCTGCGAACCATGGTCGATCAAAGTCGCGGTCGTGTGCCCGATGGATCGGGAAGTTGGTCGTTGATCGCTACTCCTACCCCTGGCGCTGCTAACGGTGCGGCACTTCCCGAATATGTCGACCGCCCGGTGATCACCCCTGCGGCCGGTTTCTATACTGGTGCTCAATCCGTTACGATCACCGGCCCTGCGGGTGCCACCATTCGGTATACAGTGAACGGCAACAAGCCGACGGTCACTTCCACTGCTTACAGTGGGCCTATCAATGTTGCCGCGAATACCGTGGTGCGCGCGGCATGCTTTAGCGCGACGCCAGGAGTGCCTGCCAGCTTTATTGAAACAAACTCATATTTCATCAACAGTCCACATACCATCGCCGTGCTCAGCGTTTCGGATGACGAATTGCCCACGTTGCTCAGCGGCACCCAGATAGAACCACTTGGCTCCTTCGAGTATTTCGGTCCGGATGGTTTGCTGCGTGATGAGGCCACCGGCCATTTCAATGAGCATGGGCAGGATAGCTGGGCCTACGATCAGCGTGGCTTCGATTACATCGTGCGCGATCAAACCGGATACAACGACGCCATAAACTACCCTGTTTTCAGGGGAAAGGACCGTCAGAAGTATCAGCGACTCATCATCAAGGCACTTGCAGGCGACAACTGCCCTTTCGGTCCCGGCCAACCAGCCCACATCCGCGATCCGTATGTGCAAGCACTCAGCCAACTAGGCGATCTGCATTTGGATGAACGCAGCTACGAACCCTGCGTGCTGTACGTGAACGGCCAATACTGGGGGGTGTACGACATGCGTGAGAAAGTGGACGACGCGGATTTCACCAAGAAATATTACGATCAGGGATGCGAACAACATCTATATGATCAAGACCTGGGGAGGTACTTGGAACGAGTATGGAGGAGCAGCTGCATCAACGGATTGGAATGCTTTGCTCAACTACATCAACACCAATGATATGGGCGATGCCGCTGCTTTTGCCTATGTGGATGCTCGTTACAACTGGAAAAGTTTGATCGACTATTTCTGCTTGAACAGCTATGTGGTATGCGCCGATTGGCTGAACTGGAACACCATCTGGTGGAAGGGTTTGGATCCTGCTGGGGACCACAAGAAGTGGGGCTATGCACTGTGGGACGAAGACGCCACATTCGGGCACTACGGCAACTTTACGGGGATCCTGGATCAATCCGTTAACGCGGATCCATGTACCGTGGAAGACCTTGGTGATCCCGGTGGGCAAGGCCATACCGTGATGCGCAAGCTGATCGACGAGAATGAAATGATCCACAACTATTATGTGAACCGCTATATCGACCTGGGAAATACCGTGTTCAGTTGCGATAACATGAACCATTTGATGGACAGCCTGCTCACCATGGTAACCCCGGAGATGCCCGCCCAATGCGCCCGTTGGGGTACCAGCATGGCCACATGGCAGGCCAATGTGCAAGTGCTGCGCAACTTCATTGATGGCCGCTGCATTACCACCCAGCAAGGTCTCATTGATTGTTACGACCTCGAAGGGCCGTTCAACGTAACCTTTCAAGTGGAGCCCCCGCTTACCGGCACCATCAGTATCAATTCCATCACCCCGCCCGTATATCCGTTCACCGGTGTTTATTATGGTGGCATTACTACCGGCCTTGTTGCCCAAGGTGTGGATGGCAATGCCTTCGACCACTGGGAACTTAACAACCATGTGCTTTCACCCAGCGAGTTGGATTCGATCGTCACGCTTGAATTCACAACCACCGATACCATCACTGCCTTTTTCAAACCCCCGATCCAATACGAGGTTGTGCTTCTTACCGACCCCCCGAATACCGCCACGATCCGTTTCGACGGTCAGAGCTACACCTCCTTCCCTGCTATCGCGAGCGTAGGGGAAGACATTCCCATCGATGTTAGTGTTGAACCGAACATGTTCTATGACTTCCTGTATTGGGAGATCAAGAACAACCTGCCCAACACCAACGACAGCACCAAGCGTGATTTCAATGTTCGCTTCTTCGAGCCGGACACGATCATCGCTTACTTGAAGCCACAGGAATACGCGTTCTGGTCATCCAATGCGTTCTCGCCGAATGGAGATGGCATCAACGACACATGGCAGCCCTGGGGTAATGTGATAGACCCGGATGAATTCGAACTGGAAGTGTACGATCGTTGGGGCCAAGTATTGTACCGCAGCAACGAACCGAATGTGGGATGGGATGGCAGCTCGGCACCAGTGGGTGTCTATGCGTTCCGCGTTCATCTCCGCGAGGGCATCACACATGACCAGCACCAAATGGCTGGGCACGTGACCTTGATCCGGTAGCGAAACCGCATTCTTCGTCCTGAACAATTATCAGGCGAACACATTGGAGGGCCGGCGCATGCGTCGGCCCTCCTACATTCGTCGCAACCCTGTGAACATGAACAAAACAGTCCTCAACGCCGATGTTGCGCTCGAAGGGATCCGTGACGGCATGACCTTGATGGTGGGCGGCTTCGGCCTGTGCGGTATTCCGGAGAACAGCATTTCAGCGTTGGTGCGCAAAGGCGTTAAAGACCTCACCTGCATCAGCAACAATGCCGGTGTGGACGACTTTGGCCTTGGCCTATTGTTGAAGACCCGGCATCAAGAAAATGATCAGCAGCTATGTTGGCGAGAACGAAGAGTTCGAACGGCAGATGCTCAGTGGCGAATTGGAAGTGGACCTTGTTCCGCAAGGCACCTTGGCTGAACGCTGCCGCGCTGGTGGCTCGGGCATTCCGGCCTTTTTTACACCAGCAGGATACGGGACCGAGGTGGCCATTGGCAAGGAAGTCCGCGAATTCGGCGGTAAGATGTACGTGATGGAGAACTGGCTGCGCGCCGACTTCAGTTTTGTAAAAGCCTGGAAAGGGGATGCACATGGCAACCTTGTGTACCGCACAACAGCCCGCAACTTCAACCCCATGATGGCCATGGCGGGAACCATCACGGTGGCCGAAGTGGAAGAGTTCGTTGCCCCCGGCGAATTGGATCCCGACCAGATCCATACACCGGGCATTTTCGTGCATCGCATCTTTCAAGGGAGCAATTACGAAAAGCGGATCGAGCAGCGTACGGTGCGAAAACGGGGCTAAGGCCGTCTCAACATGGGTCGTACCGATCGTCTCGTCTTCTTGGTACTCGCCTGTAGCGCGTGGGGATACGTGATCGCGAGGGCATTTCTTGTTCCAGTGGTTCACGACGAAGCGAACGTGTTCTACATGTTCACGCTTACAGGGGACTTCATTCCGTTCGTAACAAAATGGGATGCGGCCAACCACTTCGTATTTGACGCACTCGCTCAGGTCAGCTACTTCTTTTTCGGCCAAAGCCTGGTGGCCTTGCGCATGTGGAGCGTGCTTTCATTCGTACTGTATGCCTGGTACCTCTGGCGCTGTGGAGTGTGGTTCCGTTCCACCTTCATCCGCTGGTGTGCATGGGCAGGCTTACTGTGTGTACCGTTCATGATCGAGTTCTTCTCGTTGGCTCGCGGTTATGGGTTGGGTCTGGGGTTTTTAACGATGGCTTTGTACCATCTCGTGGCATTCGCCAAGACACGAGGAATTGGTGATCTGGTCCCAACCCTTTCCGCTATGGCACTAGCTTGCTGGTCCACACTTTCTATGCTCATGGTCTGGAGCGGCGTGCTGGCGTTCGTGACCGGTTCGATCCTGCTCGATCGATCAGCTGAACCGAAAGCACGCCCGATCGGAATCATTGCGCTTTTAGGGGCATTGCCGTGGGCGTTGGCTGTTCTGTTCGCCTTCGAATTAAAGGATCATGATGCGCTCTATGCTGGCACAGATAGGGGATATATCTCAGGAACGATCGCTTCTCTTTCCGGAGAAGTGTGCGGTTGGTGGGACGCCCCCGGACTCGTAGTTATTGGGGTTGTGGTATTAGCGGCTGCGGGTCTTACTGCAGGTCGACATCTTACCAATGGTCAACGTCCGCAGCAGCAGGCCTTGGTTCTGTTGTTCGGGGTATTGGTCTTTGATGCCCTGCTGCAATCACTTACCCAAGCGATCTTGGGATCACATTTGCCTACGGACAGAGCAGCTCTGTTCCTCTTGCCTCCGTCCATTCTCGTTTCAGCCTTGAGTTTGGATGCGATCAGCATGCGCTTCAGTTGGGGGCAATCATTAGCGGCATTCCTTCTCCTGCTTCCGTTCCGAGAGATCCAAAGAGCGAATGTGGACCACGCTACTTTCTGGCGAGATCAAATGATACCGTCAGAGTTCTACCACATAATTGCAGAACGCCAACAAGCAAGTGATCGCTTGTTGCTGGTTGGCGCTCAACCGTTCCAGGCGAAATCCACATGGACGTTCGGAATGCACCAGCACGGTGTTCAATTGAACGAGTTGGACCCGTTGGACTTCCCGCAACCGAATTGCGATCTGATGATGATCGACACTACGACACACAGCCCACCGCCCGGATTCCGTGTGATCGCTCGGGGAGCGAGCGGGGTAATCAACCTGATAGAACGAGAAACACCCCTACGCACACGTCTACTGATAGACTCAGCCATGTCCATCCCTATGAGCACGGATGAGTTCCGGATGGTCTGGAATGCTGACGCGGCACCCTACCAAGGAAAAGATCTGGTTCTTGAATTCAGAGCTTGGATCAATGCGCCCCGGCACCTCACAAAGGCCATGATCTTCGCCTTGGTGGAAGAAGACGGCGGCACCAGATCATGTGACCGCCAAATTTCGATCGATGATCAACGTGGTGCCATGGAGGAGGGCCCATTCGCGATCGCCCTGCACCTTCCACGTCTTGGCAACCAAGCACGCCGCGTTCAACTTGGTCTCTACGCGCCGGAATGGCGGCCGTTCGCGTTGGACAGCGCGCGGATCAGGGTGCGAGAGATCATCCTATGAGTCTTACACAAAGGCAACGCTCGAAACCCGATATCGGGAGCGATCTGCTGGCCCTGATCGCATTTGCCACGTGCATTTTCGTGTATGTCGTTCTCCGGGCAACCCTGGTTCCGATCGTTCACGACGAATCCGCAAGCTTGGTTTGGTTCGTGCGCCCCGGAGAGTGGTTGCCCTATCGAGCACATTGGGACGCGAACAACCATTTTCTCAGCACCGGCATCGCGGTGTTCATGTGCAAGTTGTTCGGCGAACAGAATTTGGTAGTGCGTTCAGGATCCGTATTCGCCTTCGCGCTCTATGCATGGGGCGCATGGCGCATGGGTGAACATGTGCGCGACAGGTTGGTACGTTGGTGCCTGTGGTGCGCTTTGCTGCTGTGCCCCTTCTTGCTTGACTTCTTTTCGCTATTCAGAGGCTATGCGATCGAAATGGCTGGCTGGCTTGTGGCGATCGACGCAGTGATACGCTACTCTTCGTCACACGCTTCGAAGCACTTGCTCACTGGACTGCTCGGCTTGGTGTTGGCGAACGCGGCGATCGTTGCGCTGGTACCCGCATGGGGCATCGTTCTACTGTTGCTCGTGCTATTGCTCATCACTCATTGGAAACATCTCAGCAACACCCAACGCACGCAACAATGTGTCGCGATGATCACGCTCGGCCTACTGCCGATGTGGTATGCAGCGCGCATTGCCCTCGAGTTGAAGCACCAAGGCCTGCTCTACTACGGAAGTACCGATGGTTTCTTCGCCGTAACCGTTTCCACACTATGCCAATACGTTTTGGGGTCTACCCATGTGCTCATCGTGGCATCTGTTACAGGCATCATCTGCGTCTCCACCATCATCAACTTGGTGCAGGCGAAGCAGACGAAAAATTGGACTTCTGCTGCGATGATCATTTGCATTTTGTTGTGGGCAGATGTGATCATGCGTATCGCAATGGCAGCAATGCTCGGGGTGAACTTCCCCGAAGATCGCGCAGGGATCCACTTCGTTCCGTTGGTGCTTTTGTGCGTTGCGTTCACGGCCGACAATCTTGCCCAGCAACGGGCGCTTTGGCGCTGGGCTTCCGTGATCCTGTTGGCGTTACCTGTTCGCACGATCATCACGGCCAACCTGGACCACACGTTGCTCTGGCCCGAACAGTCGGTGCCCTTGCGTTTTGTCGATCGCGTCCTTGCATTGCAAGCCGCCTCCGCTCGGCCGCTCGTGATAGGCGGGCACCACCAGCTCGCGCTTGCCTGGCCAATGAACGCTTCGCTGCATGGCGTTTCCGTTCCGTCTTTGCAAACAACCCGTTTCCCGGAAGGTGATCACGACCTGCGGATCGTGGACAGCCGATTCCTGCTCAAAGCATCGATCGGGTTCCATGCGATCGATAGTTCGCGAGGCCCAGGCTTATGGTTGCTGCAACGCAACACCCCATTGATCATCTCACCCGTTTCGAACTTCCACACTCCTGCGCGGATCGGCACCGACGCTTTCATAGAGCTGGCCCAACTCCCGGATCCGCTGATCCGCTCGGAAAAACTGATGATCGATCTGCGCATGACGCTCGGAACCGATCATGTTTCGCCCGACGTGCTGTTGGTGGTGGAAGTCTCGGACAGCGCTGGTACGAAGCTGCTTTACGATGCTGTTCAAGTGGCTGTTCTGCAGCGAATTTCCGGGGGCGCTGGTATTTACAAGAACGCTTCCTGCATTACCCCTTGGCCACGCGTGCGGTGTTTTACGCCTACAACCCGCGAAAAGAACAACTATCCCTTGGCGCGGCCACCACGTCGGTTTCCCTTGTGCGCTGATCCCGTGGGAACAATTCCCGAAATTCACCAACTCAGGCCCTTCAACATTTCGATCATGCCCTTAGACAAAAACCAAATGGCCAGGCGCATAGCGCGCGAATTGCAGGACGGCTGGTACGTGAACCTCGGTATTGGGATCCCCACATTGGTAGCCAACCATATACCTGCAGGTATCAACGTAACGCTGCAAAGTGAGAACGGGATCCTCGGCATGGGGCCTTTTCCATACGAGGGCGAAGAAGACGCGGACTTGATCAACGCAGGAAAGCAAACGGTAACGCTTTTGCCGGGCAGCAGCATCTTCGACAGCGCCACCAGCTTCGCGATGATCCGCTCACAAAAGGTTCAACTCACCGTGCTCGGCGCAATGGAAGTTGCTGATAACGGCGACATCGCGAATTGGAAGATCCCCGGCAAAATGGTGAAAGGCATGGGTGGTGCCATGGATCTGGTGGCGAGCGCGCAGAACATCATTGTGTGCATGCTGCACACCAACAAGGCG
Organism: Flavobacteriales bacterium; assembly: GCA_016717225.1. GTDB lineage: Bacteria > Bacteroidota > Bacteroidia > Flavobacteriales_F > PHOS-HE28 > PHOS-HE28. Next base: position 10,524 of record JADKGB010000008.1, read on the forward strand.
GGTGAAAGCAAACTGTTGAGGAAGTGTTCGCTCCCACTTACCGGTGTCGGTTGCGTAAAAAAGATCGTGAGCGACCTGGGTGTATTTGATGTGACGCCGGAAGGGTTCAAACTACTGGAACGCGCGCCGGGGGTGAGCGTGGAGGAGATACGCGCGAAGACGGAGGGAAGGTTGGTGGTGCCGGACGAGGTGCCAGAGATGACCCTTTGAGTTGTGAAGATGGTTCGAGCCTGGCTGAAAAAGGCAAATCCGGTCATCTGGTTCACGCTCGCGTTCCTTCTGATGTGCTGCGCCTATGAGATGGGGCGCGTACTGAACTTGCGACCGGAAGCGCACCATTTCTGGCGACAGACAGACTGCCTATCACTCGCTTGGAATTACTACGACACGACCTGGAACCTCTTCGAGCCGGCCATGCATTCGCAGCTGGCTGACGGTGGTGAAACGGGCAAAAGCGCAGGCGAATTCCCATTGCTGTATTACGTCATAGGTATGATCTGGCGCATCACCGGGCCAAGCGAAATGATCTACCGGTCGGTGGGCCTGCTGCTGCACTTTCTTGGAACCCTGGCCTTGTTCAACATCGTGCGCCGAGCCACCCGCAGTGCCTTCTGGGGTGGTGCCATCTCCCTCCTCCTGTTCACCTCGCCCGCCATCCTTTATTTCGGGGTGGCCTTCCTAACCGATGTGCCCGCCTTGGATATCTCGCTCATCGGCTGGTGGTTCCTACTGCGCCACAGCACAGAGGGCATTAAGAAGCATCTCATCATCGCCATCAGTTGCTTCGCACTGGCCATGCTCCTGAAGGTGACCGCTGGTATGAGCCTCATAGCGCTCCTGGGTGTGCTGTTCATTGAAACGTTGTTCCCAAAAGCTTTCGATCGGCGCGTTTTCCATCAACTCGGTCTCTCCTGGATGCTCTTCGCCGCTGGACTGGGCTTGGTGTTCGCATGGTACGCCTATGCCGACCATTACAACGAACTGCATCATTTCAGATACACCTTTAACGACACCTGGTCCTATTGGAGCAGGACGCCAGAAGAGCGCGAGGCGGCCACCGAACTGGGCTGGCGGTTCATCGTCTTTCAAGTCTTCGATACGAGCGTCTGGATCCTCGTGCTTGCAGCTATTGTCGCGCTTCTGCTCAACTTCCGCAGGATCGATCTCCGGGCACATGCCGTTTGGGGTGCTTTGCTCATCGGCTCCGTCCTGTTTACAGCGCTGTGGTACATGGCACTGAACGGGCACGACTATTATTGGATCAACCCCATGATCGCCCCGATCGCCATCCTTGTCCTCTTCGTATGGTGGCTCGGTCGCGACCATCCGGACATCCTCGGATCACGTTGGGCGAAGTGGGCGATGAGCGCACTCCTGCTCTACAACGTCGCTTATGCCTCTACCAATGAGCGCATGCGCTACAATGAGAGCGGCCGGATGGACCACACGAACCTCTTGCCCACCTACCACGAACGCGAGCTCCTTTGGTGGAACGGCACGGGCTGGTACGACCTGAAGACTCTCTATGAGATCGGGCCTTACTTGGATTCCATCGGCGTAGAGAAACAGGCGCGTGTGCTCTTTTGTGATGACGAATCGATCAATGGCGCGTTGGTGATGGCCGGACGGCGAGGATGGACGTCCTTCGGTCATGACCTGAGAAAAGCTTCATCACTGGACCACTTGCTGGACAAAGGCCTGGCCTACATCATTGCTAGTGACCCGAAGTGGCTGAACGCCCCTCATCTGCAACCACTGATGACCAAGCCGATAGGCCAATTCGGTAACTTCAGGATATTCGATGTGCGCGGGTTGCATTCGCTGACCACCGTTTTCAAGAGCTGGTCCGGGGCGGACCCACCATTCAAATTGCGCAGCACCGGCGAGGCGTGCAGCGACAACGGAAGCCCTTGGTGCTTCGGTAGCCAGCAGTACCCATTGGAGATGAAACTCCTCCCAGCTGTTCCGCTTCATTCTGAAGGCACATTCGTACGCCTCCACGGACGCGTGACCCATGAGATGCCAAGTAGCGACGATCTTCAACTCATCATCGCGGAAGACAGCGCAGAGATCAACTTATCGCGCACGGTCTTTTTTTTGACCTCTGGTCCATTCGATGTGCAACACCCCTTGCTCCATTCGGGCCAAGGCACTTCAACATTGGCTTACGTTTGGAACCGCTCCAACCTCCCATTCCGAATGGACAGTCTCGATTTGAATATGCATCAATACATGGCTCCTTGAGATTGTTCTATCACGACTCTCACAGGACTGAACACGCATGAACTTGAAGACACTTTCCATCATCATCCCCGCCTACAACGAGGAGCGCACCATACACCGGATCCTGGACAAGGTGCGCGATGTGCGTTTGGAACACGGCATCACCAAAGAGGTGATCATCGTGAACGATGGCTCGCGCGATGGAACGGTTGCGGCTGTTCACGCGTACATGGCGGCCAATCCATCGTTGGGTATCCGTTTCTTTGAGCAACCCCAGAATATGGGCAAAGGCGCAGCGATACACCGCGGCATTCGCGAAGCAACAGGCGAATACCTCATTGTGCAAGATGCGGATCTGGAGTACGATCCGCGCGAATACAACGATCTTCTGCGGCCGGTGATGGATGGCTTTGCGGACGTGGTCTTTGGTTCACGCTTCATGGGCCACCATCCGCATCGCATTCTTTTCTTCTGGCATAGCATCGGCAATAAGTTCTTGACCAACCTGTCCAACGCGTTCAATAATTTGAACCTGACGGATATGGAGACGTGCTATAAGCTGATCCGTAGCGATATCGCCAAAGCACTTCCTCTAAAGGAACAACGCTTCGGATTTGAGCCGGAAGTCACAGCGAAGTTGGCACGTGTGCCTGACGTACGCATCTATGAGGTGGGGATCAGCTACTACGGCCGAACGTATGCCGAAGGAAAGAAGATCGGTTGGAAGGATGGCTTTCGGGCTATCTGGTGCATTGTGAAGTACGGCTTGTGATCAAGTAAGCCAGAGTGCTTCCTTCCATGCGCTGATCAGTCGTGCCCAAGTCCAATCCGGACCATCCCAGCAACAGCGGTAGATCACCGTCATTCGCACGTTCAACAACAACAAGAAGCAAGTGATGGCCACCGCGGAGATCCTCAGCCAGGGCTTCCTCGCTCGCGCGTGCAGAACGGTCCAGCCGATGGGGAGCGCCAGCCAAGCCAACAGTTCCGTGAAGCCCCTGAAGCCATACGCAGCCCCAAGCCACCAGGCCCACCAGGAAGAATAAACGTACCATGTCAGGCCCCATACAAGGAGCATCATGCGCGCCCCATCCCATTCATTTTTCGCGGCTTTCAGCAGGAAGTACATCACCGGCAGCATCACCGGAGAATAAATGAACCACCCGTTCTGGTGGCTGAATAGCACATCCATAAAATGCGGTGCACTCCAATCGAAGCCCTGGCCGGCTTGGCCGTAGCTGAAGACCAGCCAATGTCCGGTCGTTGCGGCCTTACCAGAACCAGCAACGATCCGCAAGTGCACAGTTGTAATACCTGATGAGCAGCAGGACGGTAACGGATGAAGATGGCGAGGTGGAACAACCACGCGAACAGAAAGAACGCGTAGGAATGCGACATGCACGCTTCCCAACTGGAATAATAGTAAAGGTTGCCGCCGAAGAGCACGATGAGCAAAACGCACAATACGGTGGTGCGATCGAAAAACTGCCCCAACGCACCATAGAGCATGCGCATGCCGAGTGCCACATACATCGCCACGCCCAGGAGCTGGGCCACGGCATAGGGCTCCGAGAAGCCCGTGGTCGGATACCCTAGGACCTTGGCGGCGATATTACCGATCCAGAAGAAGGGCATTTGCAACCACGCTGGGCCGATACTGAGCAGGCTGAGTGTATTGCCGTTCGGCAAACCGACCGCCCAAGGCAAATGGAGCAGATCACCGCCGAGGAAGGCTGCTGGCAGGTATTGGTAGTAACCGTAAGAATCAGTCTCATGCCCGAGGAACTTACCCAACTCATCAGCATGCACCAACAGTGCTGTTCCGAGCACGAGGATGAAAGTCGCCGCCGCGACCCACCACGACACATTCGAACGATCCATCGACCCCTGTTTCATCTTCTAGCGCGATCCGCTGTTATTTCGCCATCCGGCCAAACGTAAGGTGGAAAGCTCCCGACAAGCGGATCCAACAGGGGTCGAAATGACATAGATGACCCCCCCGGTGATACATATCGTGATCCGTGCTACAACCCTCCGCAGGATTGGGCTCGCACATTGGTGGGCCGCATGCTGGAGCTGAGGCGGGCCGTAAGCCCTGTTGAGCTGAAGATCATTCTTGTGAACGACGGCTCCACCAAAGGCGTCGGCGTGGTAGACCGCGAGTTATTGCTGACACAACTGAAGGATGTGCGTTGGCTGGAGCATCCGGTTAACAAGGGCAAGGGCGCTGCCTTGCGCACTGGTGTTCAAGCCGCGAACGGCTCGCTCGTGCTTTTCACCGATGTGGATGTCCCCTACACGGTGGTCTGCATGGCGGCTGTGGTCGAAGGACTCACAGAGGGAAGCGATATTGTGCTGGGGCAGCGGTCGGCCTCGTATTACAAACGCGTTCCGCGAGTGCGGGTGGCCATCTCCAAGCTGTTCCGCTTCGTTTTGAAACGGATACTGCGTTTTGTTATCTCGGACACACAGTGCGGCCTGAAAGGCTTCAACGCGAAGGGTGGTGCTCTTTTCCTAGCCACCACGGTGGATCGCTTCCTCTTCGATATGGAGTTCGTGATGCTCGCGTCGCGCGAACAAGGCCTGCGCGTCACTACGGTGGATGCTCGCCTGAACGAGGGGGTCACATTCACCCGTATGAACATGCGCATACTTGTGCGCGAGGGCTTCAATTTCCTCGGGCTACTGCTACGTTCAGGACCTCGGGGTTGAGCGGGATGTTATCCCGAACGATGAGTTCGCCGCCCGGAGCCTTCTCTGTGCGCCAGTAGTGCACATCCACTCGGCGCAGGTAGATGTGATCCACGCTATACTGTAGGTCCACCCATGCCCTTCCCGACAAGAGGAGCGCATTGCGCTTTCCGGCCTTCGGTGAGAAGCGCACGGTGCAGATGGTGCGGTCGGGCATCTGCATAGGCAGGCGACGCATGTCCCAAAGCTTCTCCCATGTGCCATCGTTCCTGCCCGGTGTGTTGTGCTCCCAGATCACCGGTATGTTGCGCGAAGCCTTGTCGATCTCACGGAATACGAATCCCAGTTCGTACTCCGCTGCGGGATCGAGAGTACCCGGTGCGAATTCGTATAAGAGCTTCGTATCCCGCACCTCCGCCTCGAATTCACGCGGACTCAACGGTACGAATACCGCGCCCGCCGTATCAGCGATCGTTGTACCCTCAGGCCATTCCATCACACCATCCTGCCAGCGGGTCAACAAGCGTGGGGCGTTCTCCGGCGCCAAGCCCCAAGGTGCATCAATGTGCATGGAGAACGGTTCGATCACTTGCTCATACCAGCCGACGTATAGCGGCGAAGTGCATTCGACAAGCTCATCGGTAGTGATCACAGCAATCTGCCGGTCGAGTTCTCCAAGATAGGATAGCAGCGGTCCATGAGTCGCTGCTCGTCGGCATCCAGCCCATCCGGTGCGCATATCACGAGCACGGTATCACCCATTTGCAGATCGGCCTTGATGGCCTTCCTGAACTCCAATGGCGCAAGCAGGCCGAATTGACGGCGCGCTTCTTCCAACGCCGTGCGGCTCGTGATGCCCGCCAACACCGCCGCACCACTGTGGTAGGCGATGGGGTAGAGCGCCCCGTTAGCGCGTTCATCGCCGCCGCGGTTGTACACCTCGGCACCACCGTGCCCGAAAGGCAGGGGCATTACGGCGACCGGTTTGAAGGCTTCGGCGATCTTCACCATCGCTTCAATCGAGGGATCCAGGTTATCGCGTTTGAAAGGGTCGGGGTGCCCGGTGCTCCACTCGGCCACGCTCTGTTGCTGTGTGAACCCCTCGACTATATCCGCACCACAAGCCAGGATGAACATCGCGCCGGCGGCATACCGGATGAAGCCACGCGAGGTGCGGATATAGTCGTGCGATCGAACCAGCACGAAAACGACCAGCACCATCTGGAAGACCCAGGCGAATCGGGAAAGACTGCGGAACTGCTTCAGTGCGGGGAGCAGATCATACAGGGCGCTCTGTAGATCGAGTGCGAAGAACAAAGGCACCAGTGAGGCTACCAACCAGAGCGCTGGCACATCAAGGCCTCGCGCGCCTTCGCGTTTCCAACCGAATCCGCGAAGCAAGTGCACCACCACGATGAGCGCCGCAAGCACTATGGTGCCGGCACCGAGATAGCACCAAGATTCCCACGCTGCTTCAGTACCACTGTCCCAAATGTCCGTGATGGGTTTCAAAAAGGTCCGCTGGATCGGATCGCAGAGGCCAGCAATGGATTGCGCGTTGTCCAAATACGTATTCGGGACAGCCGGTCGGTCCACATGCACATCGAAAATACGCAGGGCGCCGAAAAACAGTAGCGTGGGCGCCACCACCTGCAACGCCAGAGGACGCCAACGCCACCAGTGCCCCTCTGTGATGTTCGTCAGCAAGGTGTGCGTGCCTAACAGCATGGCCAGCATCAAGCCGAGGTACGGGTGTGTGAAGTAGGCGAAGACCATCACTGTGCCCACCGCTAACTGGGGTTTCCAACCGGTTCGGTCTTTCGCCCTTATGGACAGCCACCAGACAAGGGAAAGCAGCCATGCATGTGCAAGCCCCATATGGCCAGGAATGCGGAATACCTGGGGCGTCATCAACGCAGCACCGAGGGCCGCGAGGACTGCGGCCCAGCCCTTCACCCCAAAACTGCCCAAGATGCGATGCAGGAAGATGCCATGCAGCACGAGCCCGATGACCAGCAGGATGTTCAACACACCGATCGCCTGCACACCGGTAAGTGGCAACGCGCCCAAGAGCCAGGCCAGCCATGGCTGTGCATCGGCATAGACCACGGATTCGCCGTAGGGGAAGTTGAAGCCCTTGTCGTTCCAATATGCATCGCCGTATTGCACGTGATAGGCGAACGTGAAGTAGTTCTTCGCGCCATCGCCGGAGGTGCTGAAGACCACCGCCCCAGGGTCCGACAGCGCCTCCGCGTATAGCACACTGACCAGTAACAACAAGCTCAGCGCGACGATCACCAACCCGCCATGGGCCCGAACCCATTGCGCCACGCGGCCTACAACCGTCTTGATCTCCACGCGCCGAAAGTAGCCGTCCTCAGCACCTTCAATGCGCGGCTATGCGCTCATACACCTTCACCACTGGCCCATCCACCAGCACGTTCGAAGTGCCGCGGGTGCACGTGCGCACGGTCCCGCCGGCGTCCACGTCCAGCTCCTTTCTCGAACCGAACTCTTTTCTTCATGCTTGGCCCCATTCCGGCCGCTTCCGGGCGGGTCGTTCTCGGGATGCTTCATATGGAGGCCCAGGCGGCGGCGGTCTCCCGTGATGCGTGGTGTCGGGGGGGCTACGCGTGCTGTGTATTCGGATGGCAATTCACGGCGGGCGGCTTGTGCGTAGCTTTCGTTCCGGGCAGGTCGGGAAGCCCGGTGCCGGCGCAGGGGCCCTGTTGCCAGATGGAACAAGTTCCCGGTATGCACAAGGGACGACGCCCAACAGCCGAGAGGCCTACGGGGCGCGGCAGCCAAGGATCGCCACACCCCAACAAGCAGGCGGGAACAGCTGCCTGCAACCAAGCAGCTCTGGGGGGACCAACAGGAGAGGCTTGCTTCCATTTGCTCGCAGCCTTTCCGAGCTGAAAGGAAGGGGGAAAATCCAACCCTCAGGGTTCACAAAAGGCCTTGGCCTTCCCAGTGCTGACCAACCAACAAGATGACCGCCCCAATAGTACCCATTGTTCCCAATAGCGGACGCTGTCCGGATGGGTGCCCCAGCCGTCCGCCCCAACAGGGCACGGAGATGATCTCCGTCGGAATGGCGCACCTGATAGCCGATCAAAGACCCAGTGCAATGGCATTCATCCATCGTCGACCTTCATACCAACGAACTGTTTGATACAGTACCCCGCATTGCAGCGCGGGGGCGCCGGGTCAGTGAAGCCGACGAGGTTGTTCGCACCCAACGTGCGCACAACCGCCGTTCATTGAGATGCGCAACAGCAACCTCCACGCTCCACTCCAGACAACCAGGGCCAAGGCGAAGAAGGCTGTCGCGGCCATCCCGGGCGGGGCCGAGAGTTTCTTTAGCGCGCCTCTTCTACCCCGACAGGTCTCGCGGACGGATCGAGGAGGGTCGCTGGTGGCTGGTCAGGAGGCGGGGCCAGGCGCACCCCACGGGGGGGCCGTAACGACCCTTTCGTCACCGGGGCGGTAGGATAATCAGCATGTCCTAAACCTAGACATCGCTCCAAAATGGCCTGCGATCGGTATGTTTGCCGCCTTCAGCACCGTCCGTACATTGGGCAAAATTTTCCGCAACTGCGTTCTACCTCTGCTCCATCATCGCGCTCTTGGGAGGCTGCAGGAGGGAAAAGGGCTTCGTTCGCACTGGCTCCAGCTCCTTTGAGATCGACGGCCAACTTTTCGTCCCCCTAGCCGTCAACTATATCCTATCAATCCGCACCGACCGGCAACAGCCTTGGATCGGCCCTGGCGTGGACTACGCCGATAGCATTTGGCTGAACCAGTCGAACGAGCGCGACATCGGGATCCTGCGCGGCCATTTCGAGATGATCAAGGACGCTGGTTTCAATACGGTGCGCCTCGTCGGCTTCAGCAAGCTTGAGGAGAAGGATGGTCATCCAACGATCAAGGGACGCATCACTCCCTTTGAGGAAAAGCGGTTCAGGCTGGATTCGGCGGATATGCGTGCTCGCTACTTGAACGAACTGGAGCAGGTGATCCACCTGGTACACGATGCCGGTTTGAAGGCGATACTCCTCACGGACATGAAGCCCGGGGATCCATATGCCGAAGGCCTGTTCATCGACATCGCCAAGCGCTTCCAAGATGATCCCACCGTAATGGCCTACGACCTGTTCAACGAGCCGCTTTATTTCGATCCTGAGTGGCACGACAAACAGTACGTCCGTCGCATGGGCCAGCGCTGGGATAGCTTGATGGAGGCCAACGCTCCTCATCAGCTTTGGACCCTTGGGTTGGCCAACCTGCGCGAATTCCTAGAGTGGGACCCGCTGATGCTGGATGCCGATTTCTTCTCCTTCCATCCCTATGAGCATGAGCCCGGGCAGGTGATATCCGAGATGCGTTTCTACAGTGAGCATTGCCCGAAGCCATGGATCATCGGCGAAACATCCATTCCGGCCGATGGTGATTCGGTGCCCTATGCGGAACAGCTCGCCTTCGCACAGGAAACGTTACGCCAGAGCCGGGCCTGCAAGGCTTGGGGATACTCCTGGTGGCAGTTCATGGACGTGGATTGGCCGGAATTCCATCCGAGTTTCATGGGCGTGGCCAAGCAGTCGGGGCGCTATCGAACGTCGAAAGGCACGTTCGTGGCCGGTGCGTTCAAACCCGTTGTAGAGGCCTTCAACGGCCATGACGCTAAGAACCCAGTAGGCGAATGCCTTTGTCCGATCAACTACTACAACTGGTCCCAAGGCGAGGCTTTCAACATGCGCGGGCGATTGGTGACCGAGGAGGGCAAGGGATATCAAATGGAGTGGTGAATGCTTGGAGCCAAGACTGGAGCGCTTCACGAAGTACCGTGACGAAACCGGACGGCACCTTCGAACTGCGGTCTGCGTTCGTCCTGCAGCACTGGTGCGCATCAGCCGTTGGCCGCGTTTGGACCATGGGCGAAGTGGACACCACAGCCGTTGTGGTGGGAGCGAATGACATGCGGACCTGGAGCGCCGGGAACCTGGAACTCTGGCCAGTTGGGTCCGATTGAGCGGATCTATTCAATGCGCACCTCAAATACCCGCCCTAACAGCTCTTTCTGCGGAAACGGTATCCCGCCTTGGGCGTATGGTGAACCGGGCCAGGCCACCGCCACCTTGCCACGCTGCTGCTGCACTTCGAGCGGCAGAACGCGCAACCACGACCGGGGATCGTTCCGGTCCGTGACTTGTTGCGGATAGATCGGGGGGAAGGATCGCTCTGGGCAAAGCGGCATGCCCTTCATGATCTCGAAATCGATCTCCGCATAACCCGAGTAGGGAACACGATACGCCGAACTCGTATCGCTGCCATATGGTCGGTAGCCGCCAGCGCATGCGCGTCGTTGGCCGGTACGTTCATCGGAACCGATCAACCAGATGGCGTTGGTGAGCCCGTTCCAGAGGTCGCTGTCGTTCAGCAGTGGAGAAAGTCGCGCGTGCACTCGAAAGCGTCCGTAGGTGTAACGCTTGCGTGTGTGCTGATGCCAACATTCTCTTTGCGCAATAAACCTTCCACGCACGATGGATTGCGGTGCTCCAAGGCATGTTGCACACTGTCGTAGCGCACCGTTTTGCACGGTTCATCGGCGATGCTCGGAAGCGTGCTCGCCCATTTCTCCGTTGGCGTAAAGCACATGGCGCTATCGTGATCCGAGGGTGAACCCATTGCCCAACACATCCGCGACAACGGGATGTTGTTGAAGCGCGAACCGGATCGATGTGGTTGAAGAACTGTTCGAGACGAACCGAAGTATTCCGCATTGCGCGATCCTCGCGCCGGATCGCAACCGATCGAAGCACGAACACATCGGGTATTTTTCACGATGGCACCTGCGCATCAGACTCTGGCCCATGCAACCAGAACCAGTACGGCTCCACGAAGTAACCAGCCTCTTTCTTCCGGACGTCGCGCACCGCCTCGGGAATGGCACCGCCAAAAGCACTCTCCGGAATGGCCACGAGCAGCATCGAATAAAGACCCACGCGCGGATACGCCCCACGAAGCCTCTGGCATTTCTTCGCGTGGGTCACAGAAGAAAGAGTGTTGTTGAAACGCTCGAGCCTTCTTTCGCTATTGGAGATGATGTGATCGAGAACGCGCCATCATCCCCGTTGGCACAACCGTAAAAGTTTTCCTCTGCCAGAGGATGTTGCTGGCCATTGGGGCCTGACTCGTCGAATTTGTATGACTCGTTCCGATAGTAAACGGCGTATCGGTAACGCTCCGCGTCCTGGCCGTTTGCAGATGATATCGTGAACGTCACCGGCAACCCGGCATCAGGAACAGATACCGGAGATCCGGCAGAGAGTCCGTTCGGTATTCGGAGTTCTACTGGGAGTCGCGGAGGTTGCCCTTCAGACCCAATAACCACAGCATCGATCGTTCCAATATTCACAGGCGCTCGGGAGCAACCGCCAAGCAAGATCAGCAGGACGAAGAAGGACAAGAGATCACGCATGTGGCACCCCCTGGTTGAATGGCTTCGCACTGCGGAAAACAATATCCATCGTCGTCAGGAGAATTGGTTCGCTGCTCTTGCTCGAAATGAAAACGATAATCCGGTCATTGCTGTCAACGGGTAGTTCTCTCAACAACCATTCAAAATTGAAGCGCTCCCACTCACTCGTCCTGTGTTCCGGATCAGCAGTCGTTTCTCGTTCCATTCCACCAGCGCGCCGTCGGGTCGTTCGATCCGGATAACGATACACACCGGTGACGGATCCGTGCTTTTCATCAGAACCCGACCGAGACAGAACGGAGACTATCGGATACATCACCTACAACGCGAACGATCGCGGGGGAGGACCGGATCATGTTGAACGCCTTCGGACCATCGAATGCATCAACCGTCTGGTACACCGCCATGCTCAGGTCTAAGTCGAAATCGAAGTGCAGGTTCGGCGAGCCGGCGTTCTCTGCTGCGCCGAAGGGAATGGGATCCGCGTAGGACGTGACCCCGGAAACATCCTCCTTCATTGGGTTCGCGACTCCGGAACCGCAGGGCACGGGAACGCATGCCATTCGGCCCTTGCGGACTGATCGATTCCGAAGGACCATTAACACCAAGACCGCAGCCGCTAACAGGATGAGACCTGTGCTAGTGAGCGTGAACATCAAAGCGATGCGGCGTGAATTCCTCATACCAGTGCCAAAGAAAGTCAAGCACTTACGCAATGAGCGTGGTCATATTGTGCGTTGCTCACACCAAGGAGATCCCATCTTCCGCGATCAGCGACTCACTGCGCAGCCGCAAATACAATTGCACAGTGGCCACGACATCCTTCTTGCAATACGCGGCAATGCGATCCAGGTCCTTGTCCTCGTAATAGACCTGCCACGTCGGCACCACTGATGTCGTCCTTGGGCGTAGGAATGCCAAGCAGGTGTGTGAGCAATGCGAGCGACGTGAAGTTCTTGCGATCGCCGAAACTCCACATGTTCATAGTATCGAGATGGCCCACTTCCCAGGGCTTCAAGCCACCGATGTCGAGGAGCTTGGGAAGTGCCACACGGTGAACAATGCACCGGCGAGCGATCCATGGAAAGTCGAACTCTTTGCCATTGTGGCCACACAACCAATGGTCGTCGGTGTTGTAATGCCGGTTCAACAGGTCTGCAAAGCGCGTGAGCAGATCGTACTCGTTGTCTCCGTGGAAGGTGGTTACGCGCAACTTCCATTCAGCCCCCTCTTTGCGCAGGCTGCCCACGCCAATGCAGATGATCTTGCCGAACTCCGAGAAGATGCCCGCCTTCTCGCTGTACAATTCTTCTGCGGTCTTCTCTTGCCGTTCTTGTTCCAGCGCGTTTTGTCGCTGAAAAGTTTAGCGGTGCGTTCGTCAAGTTCGCTCCAATTCGCAACGAGCGGAACGGTCTCGATATCGAGAAAGAGGATCTTGCTGAGGGTCTCGGATGGTGTCGGGGCGCACGTTGTTCGCCATAGCCAGCGCAGGGTTCGTGCGGTATGGGCGAAGGCAAATGTATTGCACCGTCTCTGAAATTCGGCAACGAAGTAGCGAGTGAAGAGTGATGAGTGGCGAGTGCTGTCGCACGAAGCACTCGCCACTCGCCACTTTTTTCACTCACGCTACTCAATAAGCACCCCCCGTCTTTTCATCAGCGGCAGCTCCGTGAAGTGCTCTTGATCGATACTGCCCGCAACGAAGATGTATTTCTTGTCATACAAGCGGCCATCCACATAGAAGCTGAGCCAGTATTGATTGCTCAGGACGAATACATCTTCAACTATACGTTCAATACGCGCCCAGCTTTTCGGTCAAAGATGTTTCAGAAAATGGCGCATCTCACTGAATAGCGCGGTGCTCCCCGTCGGTCTCGCCGCAACCCGTGAGGCGAAGCCAGCACGTTCTCCAGCGTCACGTCGGGCATTGATCGAATTATGCGGACCACGACATTTCGCCGTCCTCACATCAGGCTCGTGAACAATGGCCGTACTCACCCTCAACCTTGGGTAGCTCGATATCCTTCTTCATTTTAAGGTGTGACAAATTAAACGCAGAGGGCGCGGAGAGGAGGACAGAGGAACGCAAAGTGAAAGTCGCGTACAAAATCCAAACGCATTGCTGCGCTTTCGCAACATAGCGCAGAGAGGGAGAGTCAGAGGTGCGCACAGGCGAATTTCGAAATGCGCTCCACCAGACAAGGGGTTGACCAGAAACTTCACGAGCTTGGTCTGCACATTCCCTCGGCGACCTTGCGTTAAAAACTCAGTGCTCCTCTGTGTTTATCTCTGCGCCTCTGCGTTGCAGATAACGATGCTCACCTTATGACGCCCTCACCCGAGTCCCGATGTAATCCATTACGTCCTGTGGGTGGCCTTCAGCATTTTCTCTTCCCACAACATGCCTGTGCGCACCATGACCAGATGCTCATGCGGCACAACAACCGTACTCTCCATGGTAGCCTCGGCAGTGGTAAACCGGTTTTCCATCCAATTCCATCAGCCGCAGAAGTAGCCGTAGCGCTTGTTGGAGTTTATCATGGTCTTTCAGGAGCGCTGGGTAATGCTCGCTTGCCAGTATTCGTGGGACCAACTGCCGACCGTTCCACTTCCCACTGTCGGAGTAGAGGCTGGCCATGTGACCAAAATCGCGTGCAGTCGCATAGAAGCAACAGAAGGCCTTAAAGTCCCCGCCTTCGGTGTCCTTACCCCAGAACGCAGGATGCTCACAGCCCGAGGGCTTCCAGATCTTCTCGCGAACCAATACGTCCAGCGTTTGACCGTAGACCTTCTCGAGCACCTCGGCCATTATCTAGTGCTGCCGCTGATGTAATCCCAGAATTCCACGCACGAGGTATCACGACAAGAGTTGGTTCAATGACAAGTCGCGCACGTTGGTGCCGTAATATCCCTTGGCATTGTCGCTGAACGGATCGGCTCCGCTTTCGCCCCAATCCAAACCAGTGCTCCATAGTAAGTACGTGATAGATACGGATGCTTTTCTTGCACTCTTCTTGTGCGAACTCCGGC
>JADKGB010000009.1 GCA_016717225.1 Flavobacteriales bacterium
GGCTACCCGACCCAGAAGCCCGAAGCCTTGATGGAGCGTATCATCCGCATGGCGAGCAACGAAGGCGATGTGGTGCTGGATCCTTTCGTAGGTGGTGGCACCACCGTTGCCGTGGCGGACAAGCTGCAGCGCAAGTGGATCGGTATCGATCAGAGCGTGCAGGCCATCAAGGTCACACAGTACCGCTTGGACAACCAGCGCGACCTGTACAGTGGCGACTTCACCGTGCAACTGCACAAGTACGATTACGACACGCTGCGCAACAAGGACGCATTCGCCTTCGAGAGCTGGATCATCGGGCAGTTCGGTGGTACGGCCAACGCGAAGAAAGGCGGCGATCTGGGGATAGATGGCAAGCACCACGATGGTGCGCCAATACAAGTGAAGCGCAGCGACAAACATCGGGCGAGGTGATCGACAAGCTCTTCAGCGCTTTGCAGCGCTTCGACAAAAAGCTTTACGAGAAGAAGAAGGTCGGGAAGCTGCCCGCCGCCTACCTCATCGCCTTCAGCTTCAGCAAAGGGGCGGTGGAAGAAGTGGCGCGGCTGAAGAGCAAGGAAGGGTGCATCATCAAGCTGGTCGCCGTGGAAGACATTGTGCCTATCGCCAAGAAACCCACGGTGAAGATGGAGATCACCGAACTGGGCCGCGACAAGAAGGGCGTGCGCGAACTGAAGCTGCACGCCGAAGGCGTGAGTGAAGCAGGCATCGAGTTCTTCAGTTGGGATTGGGACTACGATGCCAACAAAGGCTTCAAGCCCGAAGTGTTGCTGGACCGTATCGGCACGCAAGAGAAGCACTTCAAACCCGGCCTGCACACCATCGCCGTAATGGCCGTGGATGCCGAAGGCTTGGAGGGCTTGGAAGTGGTAAAGCTGAAAGTGAACGGAAGTGTGGAGCGGAGTTGAGTATTGCCAACGCGCTCTGTGCGATGCCACGGCGCATCGTTGTTGAAGACTTGTTCGCGGTGTGAAACGCGCATGCCGGAACCAGTTCTACTTTCGGCATCTACCGCACAAAGGACCCTCATGAACAATTGGCTCATCGATCTGGTAATCGCCAAAGCGGTCCGGGACAACCTGCCCGATCTTCATCGGGACAAGGTGAAAGCTTGGGTGGTGGGTGCGTACGAGGCTCTTATCATGTGCGCATGGCTGGGCATCATGTGGTACCAGTTGCGCAACAGAAAATTAACGGAACAACAGGAGCAGATAGTCCTAGTGGTGTTCGCGTGCATTGTCTGTTCTGCTGTATTGAAGAGTCGATCCACGCACACCGTGCGCGTGATTGCAGTTGTATGTTGACGATTTGGGTTTCGCTTCCTGTATTTTCCTCACGCATCCATATCGGCTGCCTTCGATCTGCATGCACTATCGAAACAGCAGTCGCCCCGCTGTTTTTTGGCGGAGCTACAACAGGCGGCGGGAAGTCGGGCGGAAGCAGAGGGTGTTGAGGAAATTGAGCAACACCCTGCTGCCGTTATGCAAGCTGTCGGTGATTATTTGATAGGATCGGGTTCGTCAGCCTCAAAGAACATCTCGGATTCTTCTTGAGGCACCTCAGGTTCGCGTTCGACAATTGAGAAATCAGTGAACGATGCATCCTCAAAGTTCAAGAGCATGTCACGGCCGTCGCTGATTTCAAAACGGTATTGAGCGCAGTCAATCGGCCTATCACCCCAACTGGACAGGCGATCAGCATAGTCGAAGGTAAAGTCATGGCTTGTGCGTGCCTCATTCAACAAGGCCGGGGCATCAGGTGGCAGTGTGTCCATCGCTTTATGGTTAAAGGGTCTTCTCCCAGATTATTCGTTGTGCTTGGCGGCAATATTAGATGTTCGGGGTTGACGGTTTTCATGTCGCCAAGGGCATCTCCAATATAGGGAATGCGCTTGAGCTTACATTCGTGTGCGCTCCGCTCCAGCGCAAGAGAACGCTCGCCAAGGATTCCGGAAGAACCGGCCGCAAGGTGGTTCGACGTACGGGCCTTCGTGCGGGGCGTTTTCCGTTGAGGGCTAAGTGCATGTGAAGCCACCAGCCCGCGTGCGGGATGGAAGTTGCCCGGCGCTCAGATCAAGAGGTGATCCTCTCGCTGTAGCGGAGCGCTGGATCTGACCGCACGGCACGGCATAAGGTGATGGTTGTAGTGGACGCAGGGCCTCGAAGACGACGACCCGGAGAAAGTGAAAAGCGCCGGCAGCCACTACCGTTGGTAGACCCGCACGTAGTCGATCTCCAGCGCACAAGGCAGGTTGGACACTTCAGGACCAATGCCGAGTGATTGACCAGGCGGCCCTTTGTGGATCGCCAGATCCAAGATGATTGACAAGTAAGCATCTTGGGCCGGGAAAGCTTGATTCTGCATGTAAGCGCCACTGGGCACCACGCAGGTAGAAACCGGTTGATTAAGGAGGTCCACGAAACGGCAGGAACGATAGATCAGCACCCCACCGCTATAGCAGTTCACGAACCACTTATCCCAACCGGCGCGGTACACGTGGAAGTCGTCAGAAAGCTCTCCGAGGTCGTGCGTCTTTTCATCGCTGGCGTGGTTGCCATCGCAGTTGTCATTGTACCGATGTAGTGAATGATGGTACGCTGTGGATCGATCCCACAGGATCTCGAGGATATCGATCTCGGAGCAAACAGGTCCACCACCGAACAACCAGAAGGCGGGCCACAAATAGTGCGAAGTACTCAAGGGCACTTTGCACCGACATTCGAAGCGACCTCGATTGAATTGCAAGCGGCTATGCAGCATGCCCGACGTGTAGACAGACCTCGCCGAATACCAGTTCGTGATCGGTCCCTTTTTCGCGATCAGCTTTACAGTGCCCTCACCGGTGAGCACCACGTTCTCGTCCATGAAGATCTGCTGCTCATCAGGCAAACCGTGCGTGCGGCTGGCCAAGCATTCATCGTTGTTATTGCAGTATGGGTAATACCGCAACCAAGTATCGGTGTTCAGTGTGTCCCCGTTGAACTCATCTTCGAAGACCAAGTGCCAGGGCCCTCGCTCGCAAAAATCGTCCTGTAGAATACCAACGACCGGGTGTTTTACGGGGTCCGCCAACACCTGCGCAGCGCATGGACCTACTGCAGCCCATGCGATGATGGCACCCACCAACAGTGCGGCTTGCCGATGAAGCGCATGTTTGGCGTGTGTGGCCTTCACTACCATCACTCATCCATCGGTTCTGTTCGCAACGGGGTGCGCAATGCCACCAAAAGCATGAGCGCTATAAATGGAACGATCCACGCCAGCTTTGTGCCGAAGCGATCAGCCACCATCACCAAAGAAGCGTTCGAACTGGCGGTAACTACGAAGCCGATAAGCAAGAAAAGAATGAACGGACCCATGTAAGGCTTGTTGCGTAGCCGCGACCAAAAGAAGATACGTATGACGCCGACCACCAATAAACCCGCGAGCATCATGAAGTTATAGAACCAATTGGCGGTGCGAAGTGGGCCTTGAAAGGCTTCAACCTGCATTTGGCGTGAACTATTGAACGCCCTTATCTCCGAAGGAATGAAAAGGGCCACTCGTTCGTACAGCTGTGTGCCCTGGTGGAAATCGCCATTTCCATCGCCAACCGCGAAACGCGTGAGCTGCTCTGCTGAAGCAGACAATGCCGAAGTGATGTGCATACCGATAAAGGTCGGTTCACGAAAGGATCCCCGAACGATAGCGCCTAACTCCGCGTTCATTTCTTGCCTGTCCGAAAAAGTGTTCAATACGGTGTTATCTCCCCACAAGAACGCATCCGCACTGCGCGGTATCTGATCAATGTACGCGCATAGGTGGTAATGCTCGGTGGCACAGTGTTCTTGCAAATAGCGTTGCAGGATCCCGCTTCCGGCCATGCTCGCCGCGAAAAACGTGTTCTTTGATTTGGCGAGTGCAACACCCATGGCCAACGTGCCCACGATAGCCAGCGCCAACACCATACCCATGTTGGCCCACCAGTGCTTCGCACTAAATGGGTTCTTGCTCCGCCATTGTTGAATGAACGCCACCACCAGCAATAAAATGGTAAGCGCGATGTGCGACATGTGCATGGCGAAGACGAGTAAAAAGATAGCTGCAAAGCGTACACGCTCGCCCCGAGCAAGGTCTTGGCAGAAGAGCAAGAGATAGAGCGTGAAGAGTAAGGTGGGCGTGAACACGTCGGTGATCAACTGACCGCACACGAACGGGAGCCCTGTGAGTAAAGCCGCAGTGCCAATGATCCCGCTGCGCACCCACGGGTTCCGGAAACCGATGCTGAGCAAAGCCCTGCCCACCACATGGCCCAATAGAAGCGATTGGGCGATCACCACCGACCACAAGCTCCATCCATTAAAACTGCAAACACGTATGAACAAGCCATAGGTGATAGGCCTATCAATAAGCGTTTCCAAGTGGAAGCCAGAGACCAGATAGGAGGACGTGTCCGAGTAAACGATCGGATATCCATTCCAGATCGCGGCACTCAACAAGCAAATAAGCACCACAACTGTAGGGGCAATCCGAGCGCACCAGTTGCGCAAAAGAGCTACGCCTGTCATGGATGCAAAGAACGCTCAGGATCCGGTACTGCGCTTTTCTCTCACTCAGGGAGTCTCCCGCATCGGGACGAGTCAGTACCCATCCCGTCTCAATGACCCTGATGGTCGATCGTCCCGAAACCGAAGACCCAAACAGCACTCGGCACAAGTGAACGAGGAGAAATTGTTGGAGGAGAAGCGGTAACAAAGACCCCTAGAAATTCCTCGCGCAGTAATTATTCTGGCTACCTTCGATTGCACCGATCGCATGGCACGCCGCGATCGGCACCGAACCCTTCACTACCATGAAACAGCTGCTCGTGTCCCTAACCCTTGGGGTAATTACTCCTTGCTGTTCTTGGGCTCAGGACCTGCCGCCTGATTTCTATCACGACGCACAGGGCAAAGCCACAGCGTTCTGGGAAAACCCCACTCCCGGCTACGTCATCGATACGGAAGGTGATTTGCGGCCGGAAGTGCAATATGTGAGTGATGGTGGCGCACCCCGTACGTTTATCTGCAGAGAGTCACGTCTTTCCTTCCAACTCGCCTCGGTTGATACCACCCCCGGAATACCGGATACCATACATCGGTTGGATATGTCTTTTACCGGCGAGCTTTTCCAAGCCCCCAATGCCATACCCTTCATGGTGCGCGAACCCGTGCGCCATTTCTACCTGCCGCAATGCGGGGCCAATGGTGTTACCAACGTGCATGCCTTCGAGCGTATCCTTTATCCAGAGGTATACCCCGGCATCGACTTTTGGGTTTACGGCGGTAGCAGCGGGCAAAAAATGATGATCGTGATACGCCCCGGCGCCGATCCCAACAACTTGCTACTGCTCTTCGAAGGGCAGACTGAATTGACCTTGGATGTGTTCGGGAACTTGAAGATCCTGCTCGCGAACCAATGGATACGCATTCCCCAAGCCGTGGCCTACCAATACGACCAGAACAATGTGATAACCAATGTACCGTGGACCGCTGAGTACACGCCCAACGAGAACAACGGCGTTGTGGGTTTCACGTTCGGCGCGTACAATGAAACCAAGCCGCTTGTGCTGCTGATAGGGCGCCGCCCATGGGGGCGGTGTACAACAAAGTGAGGGTTTGTGTTGGAGCACGTATCTAGGTGGTAATGACGAAGATGACCTGATTGCCTGCGAGATTGACCCAGAAGGAAACTTGTATACGGTGGGAGATACGCGGTCGATGTTTTTAACATATGGGTTGCAACAGGGATCGACCATTGTTACCGATCTCGATGGGAACTATTTCGAAACCGTGCTCAACAAATTCCGAACTGGAGATCAAGCTTCTTTGGACCGCTTACATAGGTGGTGGGTACGGTGGCACCTTGCCCACGTGCATTTCTATCGATCGGTTCGATACACTTCCTAGCGTATACATCGGCGGTTTCACCTATTCATCCACTTTTCACTACAGACCAAACGGAAATGCATATTTGGATCAGACAGGGCAGGGGCCTGCAAGTGGCGGACAAGGTTGGGTAGCACGCTTCAGGCAGGACGGACTTCTTGTTTGGTCCACCTATTTCGCCGAGGCACCGTCAGCGGTTATCAGTATGGACCACGACCCGCAAGGGCGTTTGGTAATTGCGGGTTCCGAATTGGCCGGTATACCTGATGAACAGGTGACTCCGCCTGTAGGTGCAGAAGACTATGACCCGGCCGGTGCCGGTGATGCTTTTATCGCAATGTTCAACAACGATGATCAGATAATGTGGAGCACCTTGTATGGTGGATCAGCAAGTGACTTGGCGAATAACGTGCGCTGCACGAACAACACCATTGTTTTGGGTGGGAATACATCAAGTGACAACATGCCGTCTTCACCAGGTCCCTCAGGTGCTTACCATGAACCTTTCGTTGGGCCGGACGCAGCTTTCATTGCCGAATTCAATAGCAGCGGCGCGCTTATCTGGACCACCTATCTCTGGGGAACTGGAGGGGATGAGCTTGGCTACCGAGGTTTGGACATTTCTCCAGGCTCAAACGACATATATCTGTCCGGTGTAAGCAACGGTGGCGCTTTGGATATTGTGCCCGGCACCGGTTGGTATGACGATACTCCGTTGGATCGAGACGGTTTCATCGCACAGATCAGTGGCGTGGATCGCAGCCCACTCTGGCTTACATACGTTAACGGCGGCGGTGGTGGTTATAGCTACACATATCTCACTTCTATACGCGTCGACAATACGTTGGGTATTTGTGTGGGTGGATTAACCACGACGTTCCCCATGCCCTATCAATTATTCCCTGGCGTTTTTTCCAAGGAGTTCATCTACCCCAATGTAGAAACGTCCCAACCCTTGGAGGATGCTTACTACATGCGCTTCAGCCCCACGCATGAGCTTTTGCATGCTACCTACTTAGGTGGGGCGAGCAGTCTTTCCAGAAGGGATCTCGGATCGGCGATTCAAAACGACCAAGTATACGGTCGGTAATACATCCAAAGGCTCAAACGTAAATACCTTCTTCCCACTTTACAATCTGGTTGGCCCGCGTGGTACCAAAACGTACATGGAAGCGCTGGGGCCAACGATGGCTTCGTAACCGAGTTCTGTTACAATGGCGAATTTCCGGTAGGTGTTCAAAATTAGAACGAATTGGACTACAAGCTTGGTTCGATCAGCTTGGCACACTTCAAATTCAGGGTCTTACTGCTGGAAGGAACATTATTGAGTTGTACACCACTATAGGCCAACGTGTGTATGCGTCGGAAGCCTTTACAGGTGCCGGTACTGTGCAACATCTCCATCCAACGCAGCTTCCTTCGGGGCTTTACCTGCTCACTGTAAATGGGCAACGGAGTAGCGTAATACCGAAGCTTCCATGAAGTTCGTTGCAAATCGCATAACAGCACTTGCCTATACGGCATTGTTAGCCTTCGCGGCCAATGCACAAGAACTTTGGGAAAGCGCACAAGCACCCGGCAATGTGTTCGTGGTAAAACAATTCTATACCGACACCGCGAACGACGCCATGTACGCGGTGGGCGAGGTAAATGTGAGCGGAGGTAACGGCGGAGGCAATAACTCCATCATGCGATACACCAGCGCGGGCTGGGACACACTTGGCCATTTTGATAATATGATATTCTCAATCGTCACTTGGCACGACACCCTAATCGTTGGGGGTGGATTTGAATTCGTGAACGGGATTCCGGCGATAAGCTTAGCAGCCTATGCGAACGGCCAATGGATGCCCTATGGCGATATTGGTTACACGAGTGTATTCAAACTTCGGATTCTTGACAATGAACTGTATATGGTTGGCAGCTTTGAAATTGCCGATGGCCATGTTAGCACGGGTGTAGCGAAACGGGTTGGTAGCGAATGGGTGAATGTGGGGATCATAAACGACCCTTACGATAAGCTCCTTTTCGACATAGCGAAATACAATGGTGAACTGATCGTCACTGGGATTATGGCGGTACCTGGTGAGAACGGAGGTATAATGCGATACGATGGCACCAATTGGCACCAATTGGGCAGTGGTCTTGTGGGAGCAGGGGGGCAATGTTTAAGCGTGTACAAGGGAGAGTTGTATGTAGGAGGAAGTTTTCTCATTCCCCAGAATATCGGCCAAGGCATAATGCGTTGGAACGGAAGTGAGTGGCGGAACACCGGCGTAGGTCCCACAGATCAACGGCAGCTACCAATGGAATTCAACCGTCTGGATATGTTCATTCACAACGATCTGCTTTGGGTAGCGGGTTATTTCAGATACGCGAGCGGCGTACCGGCCCATTTCTAGCAACCTACGATAGTCTAAATTGGTGTGGCTTTGCCGGTGAGTTCCCGGTGGTGGGCGCCCCACAAAGCATTGGCCTCTACCATGACACATTGTACTACTCGCAATCGGAGGTCGTTCTCTGGGGCGATACGGTGAACAAGATCTTGCGGTTCATTGGCGATACCTACAGCGATACCTGCGGTGCGTTGCAAGTGGGGGTTGGGGAAAACTTCAGATCGAGTGGCCTGCTGATACGGTACAACGAAGGTGAACAGACAGTCCATGTCGATCTTCCGAACGGTAGTTCATCAAGACCCATTACCTTGTTCGATGCGCTGGGCAAAGATCCATCGCCGCGAAACCGGGATCCATGTGGCTTTTTCATGTAAGGATCGCGCGCCGGGCATTTACGTCGTGCGAGCTGATGGGTATGCACCAGTGCCGGTCTTGGTTTACTAGCTTGGTGTAAGGTGCGCGTATAAAACGCAAGCATCTGCTTTCACCTTCGCCCCACTTCTCCCACGGGTCCAGGGAGTGCGTTGTTCATGACCCCGGTTGAACCGCATTTACCCCCCAAAAAATACCCATATCTGTGTATTGTGGCACTGGCATACGTCGGGCACTTTTGCGCGGAAGGGCCGGAAGGGCCAAGCAGCGATGAGCGGATCGGAGCGGATACAGGCGGCGATCATCCAGGGCAGCCCTGTGGTGCGCTTGGGCTTGCGCACGATGTTGGAAGGCCGTGGCACCGTAGCGGTGGTAGTGGATGCGGAGAAGGAGGAGAGCTTGGCGGGCTTGTTCCCCCCGGCAGGGCCGGTACAGGTGGTGCTGCTACAGGTGGCCCTGCCGCACCAGGTGCTGGTGAGCCATGCGCGGTGGTTGCACCGGATGCGGGGCTTGGCGGTACTGGTATTCGGGGAACTTACCGAGCGGCTGGCGGAGCAGTTGGCGGAGGCTGGGGTGTGCGGTCTGCTATCGGCGCAGGTGGAGGAGGAGGAGCTGCACCGGGCGGTGGTGGTGGCGTGCGCCGGTGGGTTCCATGCTGACCCGCGCTTCAAGGGGTGGTTGTGCAAGCCGGGAACCAAGCGCCGCAAGCGCGGCTCGCCTGACCTTACCGAGAGGGAGCTGGAAGTACTGCGGTATGTGTGCCATCCTGCAGGCTATACCTGTGCGCAGATCGGGGACAAGCTGGGGCTGAGCCCCCGCACGGTGGAGTCGCACAAAGCCGCGCTCTTCCGGAAACTCGGGGTTACCAAAGTATCCTGCCTGGTGCGTGTGGCGGTGGTGCGGCGGCTGTTGTGATCACCGTTCCGGGGGTGCCGCGTACGGCGGTATATATATATGAACGCGCGCGCGACCCGCCTACAGCGGGGGTGGGCGGGCGCCTGCGTGCAGCGCGGCTGCTACCGGTGGCCGGGTGCGGGCCGCCGCGCGGTTTATGGGTGCCGACGATCCCGGTAGTGGTGCCCGCAGGCTGCGTGCAGGTACCGACAAGCAGCGTGTCGATGCCAGCAGCGCGCGTGTCGGTACCGACAAGCGGCGTGTCGATGCCAGCAGCGCGCGTGTCGGTACCGACAAGCGGCGTGTCGATGCCAGCAGCGCGCGGTGTCGGTACCGCCAGGCGGCGTGTCGATGGCAGCAGCGGGCGTGTCGGTACCGACAGGCGGCGTGTCGATGCCAGCAGCGCGCGTGTCGGTACCGACAAGCGGCGTGTCGATGCCAGCAGCGCGCGTGTCGGTACCGACAAGCGGCGTGTCGATGCCAGCAGCGCGCGTGTCGGTACCGACAAGCAGCGTGTCGATGCCAGCAGCGCGCGTGTCGGTACCGACAAGCGGCGTGTCGATGGCAGCAGCGCGCGTGTCGGTACCGACAGGCGGCGTGTCGGTACCCCCCGAGCAGCGGTCGGGTGCGCTTGCCGCGCGGCAGGGGCATTTTCCGTAGTGCGGGTGGCACACATCCGGAACGGCCTGTCCACAGCGGTTTTCAGCGGTGGTACTCAGTAGAACTACGTAGATAAGCTCTCCGTATTCCTACGGTATTTCCCGCTGCCACGCGCAACCAAGAGCCCGATCCGCGCATAGAAAGGCAAAACTTAAAAACGGGCAGAAGCCCAAAGAACATGAAGAAGGTGTATTATTTCGTTCGGCCGGGTGTTGACAGGATCTCACCCTATGCCATTCTGGTAAAAACGCGGAACTCCGCAACGAAGATGACGGGCAACCCGAACTTCGTGAACCCTGTACCCGCCTTGGCCACCGTGTCCTTGGCTTGTGACACCCTGGAAGCGGCCATCGCGGCCTTTGTCCTGAACCCCGGCCCGCGTGAGCGTTCCGAACGTTTCCAAGCCTTTGAATTGGTGAAGGGCATCTACTTGGATCTGTGCGGCTACGTACAGGCGGCCAGCAACGGGTCACTGTCCATCATCGAGAGCGCTGGTATGGAGGTAAGGAAGACCAGTGCACCCGTGGGGCAGCTGCCCGCCCCCGTTCGTTTGTTGGCATCGGCCACGGAATATCCTGGCCGTATCGACATCCGCTGGGGCGGCGTGAAGGGGCGTTCGGGCTACTACGTGTTCATCTGTGCAGGCGATCCGAACGTGGAGGCCAACTGGTCGCAACTGGTGTTCACCACCCGCAACCGCTTCTCGGCAACCGGCCTCAGCACAGACAAGATGTACTACTTCCGCGTGAACGCCGTCGGTCCTATCGGCGCGAGCCCAATGAGCGACGTCACCTTCGCCAAGGCGGCCTGAGTGCAAGCCTTCTTCCATGCGAAAGCCCCCCGGCGTGCCGGGGGGCTTTTCGCGTTAGGGCCTTTGGGGGGGGGGGTGGTGTTCAGTGCGCGTCTTGTGCAATATTTTCGATGGCTTTCTGGCCTGAGTTGTACACTATCCTGGGGGTTGGGATAAAGCTCCCTTCAATCTCTTCAAAGAGGGGGGCCGGGCGCCAACCCCCCCACGACGGGCCCACTCCATTGAACAAACCCTCACGCCACACCTCTTTTTCCATTGTTGGGGGCGACTTCGAGCGCAAACCCTCAACAGTGTGAACGTTTATTGGCAGCGTTGCAAGAGCACACGCGCGACACGCGAGCGCGGGCCTATTCACTTACGCGAGCACTTGCGGGGGGCTTTATTGCCAGGTGTACCAACAACGCGATAACACCCAAGGGTATCGGCACCGAGGTGAGGAATTGGATCCAGTAGTAACCGGGGATCATCCCCCAACCGATCCAGAAAAACGTGCCTTGCAAGAAGAGGGCGGCTTCGCTCAGCAACACACCGGATGTGAAGAGCGACAAACCGATGCGCACGAGCCGATCGGTGGAAACGAACCAACCGCGCACAAGGGCCATGGCAAAGAGCATCATGCTGATGGCGCCGAGCATGTTGAGGTGGATGAAGCCGATCACGTAGTTGCGGATGGTGAGGGCCATGTCCGCCATTTGTGGTACGGATACCGCCGCTTGCATCAGCACCTTCAGCCCCATGCCGATCAGTGCGTAAGTAACGCAACGCCACGCCCACAATGGGGCCTTGTCGTACAACTTCACCTGCATGCGCCGAATGGAATTCGCGGTGCGCCAACCCGCCCATAGTTGCAACAGCACGCCCACAGAATTGATAGCGACGATGTACCAGTGCCGTTCGCTCCAGGCAATGGCGAGCGCGAACGTGAGCACCGCGGAGACCAACCATAAACGGATGGTGAAGGATCCAGCGGTTCATCCGCACCATGTGTTTCGGCCCAGCGACTCCACAGCGCGAGCGCAGCGAACCAGAACCAGCCATTGAACTGGAAGTGCAGAAAGAACTGGATGCTCCAGTAATACCATTCGGTCCCGAAAAGACCGCTTGCCAAGAGCGGCCCAATGGACCAAACGCCCACTGTTGAGAGCACCATCATCCAGATGGCAATACGCACCAATCGGCGACTTCCACCGGGCACCCAATGCCGGGTACCCTTCCACGCGAACACCGCCAACACGTAGGAGATCAGCATGTGCAATGTGGTAAAGGCGATGGACACCGGACCATAGGACTGCACTGGGAAACTCACCAACATGCCAACTACCGCCACCTGAACGATCAACAACAGTAAGCGGTGGCCTTTGCGCTTGTCCGCTCTATCGGCATCCTCCAACAGGAAGACCATGAGCGCCATGAAGATCCAACCCAACATGGCCACGTGCGAGTGCGCGTGCAGCAGTGGCTTGAAGTTGACATGCGGGATCTCGACGATGTAGATGCTGCGCAGCACACAGCCGATAATGGACGCGATGCACAAATTCAACAGGGCGACAAAGAACCAAGGCCGAAGGCCATGTCGTGCAGGGCCGTCGGTCGCCGGGTGTTCGGATATCATCGGGTCTTGAAGTTCACGTATCGGGATGACAAACGTCAGTATTCGGACAAAACCGTCCGATGATATTTGTCACGTCCTCGAAGATCGATCATTCCGATCATCATCGAAGGACCACTTTCGAAGTCACCACCGACCAGAACCAAACACCATCGACCATGCGAACACACACCGGAAATACCAGCCTGATCGGGTTGGCCATCATGCTCCTCACGCTGGGAGCTTGCGGGGAAGCGGGGAACCCACCACTGCGGATAAGTACAAAGTGCCGAGTGGCGGAGGAATGGAGCCGGCCAACAGCCCCTCCAAAGCGGCGATGATCAGTGAGGCGGATATCACCCTTGGTGAAGTGGACAAGGCTCTGGTGGAAAAAGGCAAGAGCACATACGACGTGAAATGCCAGGCTTGCCACAGCATCGGCGAGAACCGCGTTGTGGGACCCGGATGGAAAGGCATGTTGACCCGCCGCAAACCCGAATGGGTGATGAACATGATCCTGAACACGGAGGCTATGCTGAGCACCGATGCCGAAGCGCAAAAGCAGTTGGAGCAATGCTTGGTGCGCATGCCCAACCAGAACCTGAGCAAGGATGATGCGCGCAATGTTGTGGAATTCATGCGCACCCTTTGAACAACAACGAACCGAACAAACCATGAAACGATCGATCATCATCACCGGCGGCACCCTAGGGGCCGCTGCAGGCCTCTTCATGCTGGTGAACACCCTGCCCGGCTGCAGGCCCAGCACCAACGTGCAGAGCGCTGTTACAGGCGATGCCGCGAACAAGGCCTATGTGAAACCAGGCGCCTATGATGAGTTCTACAACTTCGTGAGCGGTGGCTTCAGCGGGCAACTGTCCGTGTATGGCATTCCGAGTGGTCGCATGTTGCGCAATATCCCCGTGTTCTCTGTGAACCCAGAGAGCGGATGGGGCTTCTCCGAAGAGACCAAGCCCATGTTGATGACCACCCATGGCTTCATCCCATGGGACGATTCGCACCACCCCGAGCTATCGCAGACAGATGGCGTACCTGATGGCAAATGGTGCTTCATCAACGGCAACAATACACCACGCATCGCCTTGGTCGACCTCGGTACGTTCCGTACCAAGAGCATCATCGAGATCCCGAACAGCGCCGGCAACCATAGTTCACCCTTTACAACGGGCAACAGCGAATACGTGGTGGCAGGAACGCGTTTCAGCATACCGATGGGAACCGACGAGCAGCGAGACGTGTCTATCGACAGTTACCGCGAGAACTTCAAAGGGACAGTATCCTTCATCCATCCGGACCCTGCAACAGGTAAGTTGGACATCGCCTTCCAAGTGATCACACCCGGCGTGAACTTCGACTTGTCGCACGCGGGTAAAGGCCCCAGCGAAGGGTGGTTCTTCTTCAGTTGCTACAACAGCGAACAAGCATACAGTTTGTTGGAAGTGAACGCGAGCCAAAAGGACAAGGATTTCGTGATGGCCTTGAACTGGAAGAAAGCCGAGGAATACGCCAAAGCCGGCAAAGGCCGCATGGTGCCGGGCAAACACTACATGAACTGGTATGACGATGCGAAGCACACCGGCATCAGCGAGGTTCGCAACGAAGTGTTGCAACTGGACCCACGCGAACTGAAGGACCTGATCTACTTCATGCCATGCCCGAAATCACCGCACGGTTGCGATGTGGATCCCACCGGACAATACATCGTAGGCAGTGGCAAGTTGGCCGCCTTGATCCCCGTATTCCAGTTCAGCAAGATCCAGGAGGCCATCGCCAAGAACGATGTGGAAGGTGACTTCATGGGCATTCCTGTATTGAAGTATGCAAGCGTGATCAAAGGCGAAGTGAAGAAGCCCGGACTAGGACCCTTGCACACGGAATTCGATGCGAACGGCTTCGCCTATACCAGTTTCTTCGTGAGCAGCGAGATCGTGAAATGGTCATTGGAAACATTGGAACCTGTGGACCGAGTGCCTACTTATTACTCCATCGGACACCTCTGCGTGCCTGGCGGAGACAGCAAGAAGCCCTGGGGCAAATATGTGATCGCCTACAACAAGATCACCAAGGACCGTTACCTGCCTACAGGCCCGGAATTGGCGCAGAGCGCACAACTCTTCAGCATCGATGGACCGAAAATGGAACTGCTGCTGGACTTCCCCACCATCGGCGAGCCTCACTACGCTCAGGCGCTTCCGGCGGAGCTTGTGAAACCACGCGAAGTGAAGTTCTTCAAGATAGAAGAGAACCAACACCCGTATGCGGCCAAAGGTGAGAAAGAAGCCAAGGTGGTTCGTGAGGGCAACAAGGTGCATGTGTACATGACCACGATCCGCTCGCACTTCACACCGGACAATATCGAAGGGATCAAGCTAGGGGACGAGGTGTACTTCCATGTGACCAACTTCGAGCAGGACTGGGATGTGCCGCACGGCTTCGCCATCAAAGGCGCTGCGACCGCCGAGCTGCTCGTAATGCCCGGCGAAACGCAAACCATGAAATGGATACCTGACCAGATAGGCGTAACGCCGATGTACTGCACGGACTTCTGTAGCGCGCTGCACCAGGAAATGCAAGGCTACATCCGCGTTTCACCAGCGAACAGCAAGGTGGAATTGAAGGGCGTTACAAAATCGTACGACGCAGGCTCGTAACCAAGGTATGACGACAGCAACGATCATCGACACACCGGGCGGGTCCGCAATGCGGACCCGCCCGAGGTTGATGAACAATTCGCACACTGGGACTATAAGCGCGGCTTGCATCCTTTCGCGCGAGTGCTCCTGGCCTTGGCGGCTATCGCACTTGCTACGTTGCTCACGGTACCCATATGGCGCATCGATCTGAAGGCTCCCCAATACCCGGAAGGCTTGGTGATGCCCATCAGTCACGACCACTTCGCTGGCGACATCCAGAAGATAAACGGGCTGAACCATTACATCGGCATGGCCACCATTGAAGACAACATGTTCCCGGAATTCGCGATCATGCGGTACGCGTTCTATCTGCTGATCAGTTGGGGTGTGATAGCAGCTATCATCGGCAAACGGAGCGCGTTGTTCAGTTGGTTGTTCGCACTGTTCGCTTTTGTGATCTGGGCGATGTGGGACATGTACGCGTGGGGCTACAAATACGGCCACAATCTGGATCCGCATGCGGCGATACAAGTGGAAGGCATGGCCTACCAACCTCCATTGCTGGGCCACAAGAAGCTGCTGAACTTCGATGCTTGGTCAACGCCGGATCAAGGTGGCTGGGTGCTTTTTGGTGTGATCACAGTGGCGGTCCTTCTCTACCTGCACGACCATTGGGTACATCACAGAGCGAAGAAGAAATTGAAAATTGCGAACCCATGATGAAGGCGATCATCCTGTCCATGCTCACACTTCTCGCAGCGTGCGGGGTGAGCCAACCGAACATCGACTGGGGCAAGGCCGAATGTTCCCATTGCCGTATGAATGTGATGGACCAGCACTTCGGCGCGGCTATCATCACCACAAAGGGTCGGCAATACAGCTTCGATGCTGTAGAGTGCATGGTGCATTTCGTTATCGGCGGTGCTGGTGCGGAGAATGATGTGGCCACTTATTTCGTGGCGGACCACGCGCATCCTGGAGTTCTGATCGACGCCACAAAAGCCAGCTACTTGCACGCGGCAGACCTTCGCAGCCCTATGGGTGGAAATTGTGCAGCATTCGCAACCACAGCCGATCGGGACACAGCGGCCATCTTGCACAACGGAGAACTCCTGGATTGGGAAGGCGTAAAGCGGTTGCTCGCCAAGAACTGAGATGCTACGGCTCGCGACCACGCTGTTCGTTGTTGCCGGCATGTGGCAAGTCACCCAAGCCCGAACGTGGGAGGTGCGGCCAGTGCAGAACGCTCATCCCCTGCGCGATGCCATTGCGGCCGCCGGAGCGGGCGACACCGTTCACGTGCACGCAGGGACCTACCGCGAAGGGGTGATCCACTTGGATCGACCGATCGTCCTTTCCGGGATCGATCGGCCATTGATCGATGGCGAAGGCGCGGGAGATGTGATCATCGTAAGCGCATCGCATGTAACGATCGAAGGGATCGAAGTGCGCGGAACGCAGGTGAGCAATATGAATGATAATGCGGGTATCCGTGCGGATGAATGCCAATTCCTCGTTGTGCGCAACGTGCGCGTGATCGATTGTTTCTTCGGTATCCATCTTGCTGGCGTTACCAGTTCACTGATCGAGGGGAATGAAGTGTTCGGGCGTATCGATGAGGAAGAGGATCGCAAGGCCAACGGTATCCATCTGTGGAAGTGCTCGCGCGATACGGTGCGCAACAACCATGTGTCGGGGCATCGTGATGGGATCTATTTCGAGTTCGTGCAGGACAGCCGTGTGGACGGGAACACCAGTGAAGACAACGCGCGTTACGGGCTGCATTTCATGTTCAGCCATCACGATCACTACACGCACAATGAGTTCCGCGATAACGGTGCGGGCGTGGCCGTGATGTTCAGCCACGATGTGGAGATGACCGACAACCGTTTCCTGCGCAACCGCGGAGCGAGTGCCTACGGACTGCTACTGAAAGAGATCAATGATGTGACGATGGAGCGCAACGAATTCCGCGATAATACCTCGGGCCTCTTCATGGACGGATGCAATCGGTGGTCGCCACCGATAACACGTTCATCAGCAACGGCTGGGCCTTGCGTATGTTCGCGAACACCATGAGTACCACGTTCCAAGGGAACAGCTTCACGGGCAACACCTTCGATGTGACCACCAACGGCGACATGGCCGCGAACACCGTGGACGGCAACTACTGGGACCGCTATCGCGGATATGACCTGGACCGCAATGGCACCGGTGATGTCCCTCACCGGCCATTGAGCTTGTTCGCATCCCTGTTGGAACGCACGCCGTACGCGGTGATCCTGTCACGCAGCTTGTTGGTGCAATTGCTCGATGTTGTTGAGCGCTTGTTGCCATCGGTTTCATCCGTATCGTTGGTAGACGAACATCCCCTGATGCGCCCACCTGATGATGGAGACGATAGCCGTTCATGACCTTGCCAAGCGCTACGGGAAACTGTGGGCATTGCAAGGTGTGAACGCTTCGTTCCACGCTGGCGAAACCGTTGCTGTTATCGGCCCAAACGGTTCGGGGAAAAGCACGCTGATCAAGATCCTGCTGGGCTTGGTGCGTGCAACACGCGGGCACATCGATGTGCTCGGCATGCGCGCAGGCGGCGATCCGGCAAGTCGCGAGCGCATCGGCTATATGGCACAAGTGGCAAGGTATCCCGAGCAGTTGCGGATCGGTGATCTGCTGGATATGATGCGTGATGTCCGGGGGCTTTCTGATGACCAGCTCGACGACACCTTGGTGCATGAACTCGGCCTAGATATCCAACTCGATAAGCGCATGGGTGCGCTCTCCGGTGGCACACGACAAAAGGTGAGCGCGGTGCTCGCTTTCCGCACAAAGCCGCAAGTGCTCGTGTTGGATGAACCCACTGCTGGCCTCGACCCGGCCTCGTCAGCGCGGTTGATCGCCGAGGTACGCAGCGCCCGCGAACGGGGATGCACCGTGCTGATCACCTCCCACCTTATGGATGAGGTGGGACACATCGCTGATCGTGTGGCTTACCTCAGCGAAGGTCAGTTGCGCTTCATCCTACCTCCATCCGAGATACTCGGGGCCACGGGCACGGATCGACTTTCACAAGGCATCGCCACGTTGCTGCGAACACCGGTCGCGTGATGTGGAAGGTGTGCAAATACACGTTGATCGATCTGGCGCGCAACCGTTTCATGCTGGTGTACACGCTGCTGTTGCTGGCCATCTCGTGGGGGCTTTTCGTGCTGGAAGGTGATGCCATCAAAGGCCTGCTCGCACTGGAACAAGTGGTGCTCGCCTTGGTGCCGCTGATCGCGGTTGTGTTCACCGTAACGTATTTCCACAACTTGTCCGACTTCACCGAACTGCTCGCCGTTCAGCCGCTCCGTCGCCGGTCCATCCTCCTGGGGCAGCTGCTGGCATTGGGCATTGCGATGCTCGTGGCGCTGGTTGTGGGTATGTACCTGCCGATCGCGGTGTTCGCCCCGTTCGACATCGGTGGCGTGTTGATGCTCTGCGCCGCGCTGCTCACACTGAGCTTCGTTTCCATTGGTGCGCTCATCGCTATGAAGAATCGCGATAAAGCCCGAGCGGTGGGTTTTGGCCTCGCTGTTTGGGCAGTGATGGTGATCGTATACGACGCGCTCCTCTTGTGGGCGATGCTGGCCTTCGGCGACAGGCCGATCGAACCGTTCGTAGTTCCCATCGCGGCCCTTAACCCCATCGATCTGGCGCGCATCATGGTGATGTTGAAAGTGGATCTGGCTGCCATGATGGGGTACAGCGGAGCGGTGTACAAACAATACCTCGGCAGCGTGGGAGGGATCATGATGGCTACGGGTGCGTTGATGCTTTGGGTGATCGTTCCCGCGTGGTGGTCCTTGCGCGCTTTCGATCGAAAGGACCTCTGATCGATCGACAGATGCTGTAAAATGAACCAGAAGAAAGCGAGCAACTGACGATCATCATGTTCGATGCGGTTATTATCGGACAATATTGTCCGCAGAACGAACAAAACGAGAACACATGAAAACTTTCGGTCGATCTTTTTACTGGTTCGCGCCTTTGTTCGCGACCGCATTCTTGATCTCTTGTGCGGGCGGTGACTCCGCGCCAAGCAGTGGAACTTCTCCAGTTCCTGAAGCGACGAACGCACCGGGTGGCGGGCAATCGACTGTAAAGGATGGCCTGTCAGCGAAGAACGTGGTGGGTGTGGCCGTTGGTTCGCCGGACCATACCACGTTGGTGGCTGCGGTAACCGCTGCCGAGCTGGTGGATGCCTTGTCCAACGCGGGTCCCTTCACCGTCTTCGCACCTACGAATGCGGCCTTCGCAGCACTTCCTGCTGGAACCGTGGACGGCCTGTTGAAGCCCGAGAAGAAGGCCGACTTGCAGAACGTCCTGCAATACCACGTCGCGGTCGGTGTGTTCAAACCAGAGATGATGGCCGATGGCCAACCGCTGGGTATGGTGAACGGCGACAATGTGAAGTTCAGTGTGAAGGACGGCAAGGTGATGATCAACGACGCGAACATCGTAGCTATAGTGCCCGCAAGCAATGGTCTGGTGTGCGTGATCGACAAAGTGCTCCTGCCTCCAGCGCCCGCACAGTGATCAACCGGAACACCATTGGCTCCACCTTGATCGGAGCATGGTGAAAGTCAGCGAAGGCGTCCGCAAGGGCGCTTTCGTTGTTGAAGCCCCCGAAGCAGGTCCCGTGAAACTCAGCGTTGCATGAAGGTGGATCCCTCTTTGAAGCCGCGGCTCAGATCCTCTATGCTTGTGCCCTCCAACATGCGCCGAAGATCCTTGCGCACCTGCAGGAAGTGAACGTGCAAAGGACATGGCCGCTTATCGGAACACTCCTTCAACCCCAATCCGCAGCCGGTATTAATGGCATCACCATCAATGGCCTTTACCACATGGCTCAGTTTCACCTTTCGCGCTTTCACCGTTGGCAAGGAGAAGCCACCGTTCGGCCCCTTCATGGAATCGATAAGGCCTGCTTTCGTTAACTGCTGAAGCACCTTCGCCGTGAATGCCTGGGGCGAATCGGTCTTCGATGCGATCTCGGACAGCGTGAGTCGCTCGCCTTTTTCGGAACACGCTGCCAAGCAGATCATTGCTCGGATGGCGTACTCGCAGGCTTTGGAAAACACAGTGGTGGGTTTGTGGGTGCGAAACTATCGCCATTCGGACGTAGTCGAGTGTCAACCATCGATCCAGCACTGGTCAAGTAGGACAGGAGCCATTGTTCACGCGCGGGCTTTTCGGGAAACCTGACGAAAGTCATTCTTTCGACTGATCAATCTCAGGCTTTGTGCTCCGGCCACTGGGCAGTTTCGCAGCGCAAGCCACGGACCTGATGAGTGTCATCTTTCTCCTGATCACTGCCAGCACGTTCGTTGCGGGCATTTTCCTGGTGGCCTTTGTTTGGGCTATCCGCAGCGGGCAATACGAGGATGACCGATCCCCGGCCGTCCGCCTTTTTTCAGACGATAACATACAGCCACCAACCACGTGAGGCCATGATGGAACGTTTCCAGTACGACAATCGCATCGTGAAGAATTTCCTCTTCGCGACCGTGCTATGGGGCGCGGTGGGCATGTTGGTGGGTTGATCATCGCGTTGGAAATGGTGGTGCAGGGCACAAGCCCCGATGCTTGGTACTATTGGTTGGTGCGCCCGATGATCTGGCTGAGCGAGCAGCAGTGGTTCACCTTCGGCAGGCTGCGGCCATTGCATACCAACGCCGTCATTTTCGCCTTCGTGGGCAACGGCATGTTCGCCGGTGTTTACTACAGTGCGCAGCGGCTGCTGAAGGCACGCATGTTCAAGGACTGGCTCAGCAATTTGCACTTCTGGAGCTGGCAGATGATCATTGTGAGCGCGGCGATCACCCTGCCATTGGGTATTACCACCGGCAAGGAATACGCGGAGCTGGAATGGCCACAGGATATCGCTGTAACGTTGGCGTGGGTGGTGTTCGGGATCAACCTGATGGGCACCATCATCAAGCGGCGCGAGCGGCATTTGTACGTGGCCATCTGGTTCTACATCGCTACATGGGTTACAGTGGCCATGCTGCATATCGTGAACAGTGTGGAGCTGCCAGTGAGCCTTTTCAAGAGCTATAGTTTCTACGCTGGCGTGCAGGATGCCTTGGTGCAGTGGTGGTACGGACACAACGCGGTGGCGTTCTTCCTGACCACGCCCTACTTGGGCATGATGTACTACTTCCTGCCGAAGGCCGCGAACCGACCCGTGTACAGCTACCGGCTCAGCATCATCCACTTCTGGGCGCTCATCTTCCTGTACATCTGGGCAGGCCCGCACCACTTGCTCTACAGCTCGTTGCCCGACTGGGCGCAGAACCTGGGTACGGTGTTCAGCATCATGCTGATCGCACCGAGTTGGGGCGGTATGCTGAACGGATTGCTCACGTTGCGCGGCGCGTGGGACCGTGTGCGCGAAGATGCAGTGCTGAAATTCTACGTGGTGGCCATCACCTGTTATGGCATGGCTACGCTAGAAGGTCCGTTGCTGAGCACCAAGTTCTTCAACAGCATCAGCCACTTCACCGACTGGACGATCGCGCACGTGCATGTGGGCGCGCTCGGCTGGAACGGCTTCCTCACGTTTGGTATGATCTACTGGCTGATCCCGCGCCTCTTCGGCAAGCAAATGCATTCACGCGGGTTGATGAATTTCCACTTCTGGATCGGCACGCTCGGCATCATCTTCTACACTATCCCCCTGTATTTCGCTGGGTTCACACAGAGCCTGATGTGGAAGCAGTTCACACCGGACGGTTATCTGGCGTATGCCAACTTCCTGGACACCGTGATCCAGATCAAATACGCGTATTGGCTTCGCAGCCTGGGGGGCACGTTGTACCTCACCGGCGTATTCGTGATGGTGTACAACGTATGGAAGACCGTTGCTGCTGGCAAGCTGATCGCGAACGAGGATGTGGAAGCCATGCCGATGGAAAAGGAAGCTGCACACGTTGGCGCCCATTGGCATCGGTGGATCGAACGCCGACCCATCCAGATGCTGGTGTTCAGTTTGGTGGTGGTGGGTATTGGTGGTGTCGTTGAATTGGTGCCGACTTTCCTCATTCAGAGCAACGTGCCTACGATCAAGAGCGTGCATCCTTACACACCGCTCGAATTGCAGGGCCGGGACATCTACGTGCGCGAGGGCTGCTACACCTGCCACTCGCAGATGGTGCGCCCCTTCCGCAGCGAGACCGAGCGCTACGGCGAGTACAGCAAGGCGGGTGAATACGTGTACGACCATCCGTTCCAATGGGGTAGCAAACGCACAGGCCCCGATCTGTTGCGCGTAGGTGGCAAGTACCAGAACAGCTGGCATTTCTACCACATGATCAATCCCGGTGAATTCGTGAAGGGCAGCATCATGCCTCCATATGCTCACCTCTACGAACAATGGATCGATACGGGCAGCACCCCGATGAAGATCGCGGCCATGCGCACCCTCGGCGTTCCGTATCCCGAAGGCTTCGAGCAGCAAGCAAGCGCCGACCTGAGCGCACAAGCACAAGGCATCGCGGACGATCTGAAGGCAGGCGGCATCGAGATCGAAAAAGAGAAAGAGATCATCGCGATGATCGCCTATCTGCAACGCCTTGGTACCGACATCAAACCCAAAGCCGCACCAACGGCCGCCACCAAATAACCTGAACGATGCTGCGGTTCATCTCACACTCCTTCAACGGTATCGACAACTTGGCCATTTGGCCCACCCTCGGTTTCGTGCTGCTGTTCTCCTTCTTCATCGGCGTGCTCGTGTGGGTCTTTACCGTTGATCACCGCCACTTGGACCAAATGGCCCGAACGCCTTTGAACGACACACCTGGAAACGAAGAGCTATGAAGCGCCATACGCTACACCGCATAACAGGGTCGGCAGCAGCCATTCTAGTGGCGCATGTCATGGTGAACGCCCAGGGCACGGCGCCCGCGGACACCCAAGCCGCAGAAGGAATTGGTTCGATGAGCGTGAACGTTGCGCTCATTGGCTTGGCCGTGTTCCAAGTGATCGTGATAATGTCCATGAGCAGCATCATGCGTACGCTTGGGTCGCCAGGGAAATTCTGGACGGAAGCACGCAAGCGCACCGGCATGATGGTCTTGCTGACCAGTATAGCCGTTCACGCCAATGCGATGCCCGCGAACGGTGAACACTTCACCACCACCACGCTGTTCTGGTGGCTGGTGGTAACGAACGTTTTCCTCGCCGTGGTGATGGTGGTGCAGATGAACCTGTTGCGCTTCCTCACCAAAACGATCCTGAACAAGCCGGAGCCCGTGGTGGTCTTCGACCCGACCGTTGAACCGTGGGAAGATCGCGTTTGGAGAAAGTTGACCAACCGTGTGCCCGTTGAGCGCGAGACGGACATTTTGTTGGACCACAACTACGACGGCATCCGCGAATTGGACAACGTATTGCCGCCCTGGTGGCTGTGGTTGTTCTACGGCACGATCCTCTGGAGCATCGTCTTCATGGCGAACCATTATGTGTTCAACATCTGGCCCGATCAAGATGTCGAATACAAACAGGAGATGGCCAAGGCCAAGGCGGATGTCGCCGCGTATCAAGCGCAGTTCAAGAACCTGGTGAACGAGGAAAATGTGACGTTGTTGACCGACGCGGGTTCGATCGCTGCAGGCAACCGGGAATTCCAGGAGTATTGTGTCGCTTGCCATGGAACAGGCCTCGAGGGCAAGGAAGGTCTTGGCCCTAACCTCACCGACGCGTATTGGAAACATGGCGGCGGCATCAAGAACGTGTTCCGAACGATAGCCTACGGCGTTCCGGAAAAGGGCATGATCAGTTGGAAAACGCAACTGAAACCGATCGAGATGCAGCACCTCGCCAGCTACATCCTTAGCCTTCAGGGAAGCAACCCACCGAACGCCAAAGCACCCGAGGGGGATCTCTGGAAGGAAGAAGGCGCATCTGCTGACACAACCGCGGTGAAGAGCGACAGTACCAAGCTCGCTGCCATAGCACCGTGACCCCCAAGCCACCAGCGATCACCAAGCGGGACGAACAATTCCGCGACTCCATCGCAACGGTGGACAAGCATGGGAAGCGCATTTGGATCTATCCGAAGAAAGTCTCAGGGAAATTCTGGAACTGGCGCAAGCTGTTCGGATATGCGCTCTTGGCCATGCTTATGCTGGGTCCTTGGATCCGCATTGCAGGCGAGCCGCTGTTGCAGTTGGATGTGATCGACCGTCGGTTCGTTATCCTGGGTCGCACGTTCTGGCCACAGGACATCCATCTCTTCGTTATCGGCTTCATCACCTTCATTGTTTTCGTTGCGCTCTTCACGGTGGCCTTTGGTCGGTTGTTCTGCGGTTGGGCCTGCCCGCAAACCATTTTCATGGAACTGGTGTACCGACGGATCGAGTACTGGGTGGAAGGGGACTGGAAGCAACAACAAGCACTCAACAAGGGACCTTGGTCCAATGAGCGGATCTGGAAGAAGACCTTGAAACACGTCCTCTTCTTCGGTGTGGCCTTCGTGATCGGAAATACCTTCCTGGCCTACTTGATCGGTACGGACCGGCTGATGGACATCATCACCGTTTCGCCCAATACGCATTGGAGCGGCTTCGTGGCGGTCCTTGGTTTTAGCGGCGTGTTCTACGGGGTGTTCGCATTCTTGCGAGAACAGGTATGCACCACGATCTGCCCATATGGCCGCTTACAAGGCGTTCTGCTCGATCGGCACAGCACCGTGATCGCGTACGACCACATGCGCGGCGAACCGCGTGGCCTCTTCAAGAAGAACGAGGATCGCGCTGCTGAGGGCAAGGGTGATTGCATCGACTGCAAGGCCTGTGTGCATGTGTGCCCTACGGGTATCGACATCCGGAACGGCACCCAACTGGAATGCGTGAACTGCACCGCATGCATAGACGCCTGTGACCATATGATGACCGGCGTTGGCCTTCCCACCGGACTTATCCGTTTCGCCAGTGAGCGCGAGATCGCCGACAAGAAACCGTGGAGATACACCGCGCGCATGAAAGGCTACAGCGTTGTACTCATTGCGTTGGTGGGCATCCTGTTGCTCTTGATCCTTACGCGCAGCGATGTGGAAACCACCGTGTTGCGCACCCCTGGTACCTTGTTCCAAAAGCGGGATGATGGCCGCATCAGCAACATATACGCGTACAAAGTGGTGAACAAGACCTCGCGCGAAATGCCGATCCGTTTCGAATTGATCGGCAGCAAGGGCGAGGTGAAGTTGGTAGGTACTGCTCGCGAATTGGGCAAAGCCGAGCTGATCGAGGGAGAGCTCTTCATCATCCTCGATAAGGCCGACGTGCATGGCTATACCACCGAATTGAACGTGGGTATCTTCAGCGGGGATAAATTGATCGATCAAGTGCGTACTTCGTTCGTAGGACCCATTACCAAGGCATCATGAAACTGAACTGGGGAACCGGGATCGCTGCTGTGCTGATCGCCTTTGTGGTGATGATGGGCTGGTTCGCCATGCGCGCCTTGAACAATCCTTCCCCACTGGTTGCGGAAGACTACTACAAGGAGGAACTGGCGTACCAGGCCGATATCGACAAATTGAGCAACGCGCTGCGCTCCGGGGAGGAGGTGATCGTTACGGAAGGCGCCGGCAGCCTGTCACTCCAATTCCCTGCCAGCAGGAGCGGAGCACCGATCACCGGTACGCTGCACCTGATGCGACCTTCCACAGAGCTCGGTGATCTCACTGTGGATGTATCTGCTGATAGCGCTGGTCTGTTCGCCTTGGCAACTCAGGACTTGATCAAAGGCGTGTACCGCATGCGGCTGGATTGGAAGATGGACGGCGAAGAAAGGCTGACCGAAAAACGGATCCTTGTGCGATGACGGCGTGGATCCCTGCGGCACTGGTGCTTGGTTTTGCGAGCAGCGGCCATTGTTTGGGCATGTGCGGACCGATCGCTTTGGCGGTGCCTTCACCTGGAACAGGATGGCGATCCCGGTTGAACAGCACCCTTCTCCTGAACAGCGGCCGGGTGGTGACCTACACGCTTTTGGGTGCAGCGTTCGGCACGTTCGGTAGGGGCTTGCAACTCGTCGGACTCCAGCAAACAGTTTCGATCCTTGCCGGTGCATTGATCCTGCTCTCCGTGTTGGTGCCGGGCCTATTGGAACGGTGGAGCCCGACAGGGCATCTATCACTGATGGTCGCCCGCTTCCGTGGCGTGTTGGGTCGCAATTTGAAACGCACCGCACCGGAAGCGCTGTTCGCAACGGGTCTTCTGAACGGCCTGCTTCCCTGCGGTATGGTGTATGCGGCCGCCATAGGTGCTACGGCCATGGGCGCTGCTTCACAAGGGGCTTTGTTCATGGTCCTGTTCGGGCTCGGGACTTGGCCAGCCTTGATCGCTCTTCGAATGAGTGGACACATGATCGGTGGTGGCGGTCGTACTTTGCTGCGCAGGATGTCTCCGGTGGTTGTATCGGTATTAGGGATATTGATGATCTTGCGTGGCTTGGAACTGGGGATCCCGATGGTGAGCCCTCCACCGGATACGATACCCGCACAAGCCACCGTGTGCCCTTGAACAACAACTTGAGAACCGACCTGAAACCGACCAACCATGAACACCGCAACACAAAAACATGTGCACCTCGCCGATCTGCACAACGACCACAAACTGTGGTTGAACTCGTTGTCCTTTTACAAGGAAGAGATCACCATCCTGGAACATCGGATCGAAGAGATCGCACAGCGGAACACCGGAACCGATGTGATGGCGGAACTGGAGCACTTCCAGAACCAGTACATCCGGCAGCGTGAGGTGATCGATGAACTTCGGCACGAGTTGAAGCAGCACGAGAACCAACTGGAGAAGGAAGTGCGCGAGCACCCGATCGCCGTGGACCATCGCCTGTTCGCTGACCACACCGAACACCGGGAAGAGATGGCCACGTTCGAAAAGCTCTACCACGAACTCAAGCATGAGTTCATGCAGTGGTTGACCAAGCGAATGTGATGATGCCTTGAGGTTGACCTGTCGGATACCTCTCCGGAATGTCGATCGAATTCATCCTGTACGTCGCTGACCAGTCGCGGAGCGCGCGTTTCTATGCTGAGCTGTTGGGCCTCGCACCGTCATTGGACGTGCCCGGCATGACCGAATTCACCTTGCGGGGCGGATGCAAACTGGGACTGATGCCTGAGGCTGGCATCGCGCGGATCATCTGTGGGCCTATGCCACATCCATCAACAGCCAGTGGAGTTCCGCGTTGCGAGATCTATTTGCTTGTGGAGGATCTGCCAGCTGCTTGTGCGCGTGCAACTCGTGCTGGTGCGCAATTGGTGAACGCACCATCCGACCGGGACTGGGGGCATCGGGTAGCCTACTACGCCGACGATGACGGACACATCATCGCACTAGCTGGAACTATTGCCTGAGTACTTTACTTGTCCGTATATTCCATCACGAGCAACGGAAGATCGATGCTGCGAGAGAGTTCTTTTGCCGTGCTCGGGTGGAACAAACGACCGATCAACCCGATGTGGCGGTGCAGTACAGCGACCATGTCCACCTTCTGGTGCCGAGCGATCCTGTCCAGTCCGTTGATCACATCCTCGCCATGCACGTTCTGAAAGCTGTGCTTGGTTCCTTCAAGCGCTACCTTATAGATCCCATCGCTCCAATGGGAAGCCGTTGCAGCAACCTCGATCCCTACATGAGCCACCAATATTTCTGCATTGTTCGCTAGTGCTATCTGTTTCAGTATGGTCAGTTGGGAAGGCAGAATGTCATCGTGATCATCGGCCAACAGGATCCGTTCCACCTTTTTCAATGCCGCCGTTTCTGGAACAGCCAGTACTGGAACGTGGCTGCGGTTGATCAACCTGGTCGTATTGCTTCCGAAGAACGCTGAACCGCCCTTACCGCGCTTCCCCATCACAACAAGTTGGCATCCCGCACTTGCGGCGATCTCGTTCACCACGGATTCCAAAAATCCATAACGGACCTCTTGCTTCACACCTTCCACGCCTGTGCGTGAGATCAGCCTCGTTGCGAAATCCTGCAGGCCTTCTTCCGATACCACCATCATTTCGCGCGCCATGCTCGGCATTACCGGGTCTGCCACACTCACATCGATGTATGTGTGCAAGAGAACGAACGAGTTGCCTTTCGCACCGAAGAGCTTCACAGCATACTCCGCTGCGTGCATCGAATTGTCGCTGAAATCTGTGGGGATAAGGATATTCGCCATGGGAACAAGTGAACTGTGCTAAGCTGTGGGTGAACCTTTTGTTGCGTTCGTGACCTCCTTTGAACCGTTGATCAATCCTCCCCGTGTATCCGACCGACCGCACAACTCACGTACGACTTCGCCTTCTCGATAATTCCGCCTGTTCCATGTTCCGGATAGCCCAATGATAGCAACGCGCTCGCGATCTCCACACGCGACGAAGCGCCATCATTGGAGAGGTTCACTGTGCCGGCTTCCGGATCCACGAACACACCACTCACACCGGGCAACTCTGCCAA
This sequence comes from Flavobacteriales bacterium, assembly GCA_016717225.1. Classification (GTDB taxonomy): domain Bacteria; phylum Bacteroidota; class Bacteroidia; order Flavobacteriales_F; family PHOS-HE28; genus PHOS-HE28. The sequence continues at coordinate 28,805 of JADKGB010000009.1, forward strand.
ACGGTTACGAATACTGGTTGCGCAGCCTCCGCATTTCAAATTGTCAACATGGAAGATCAACTCGGACATGGTGTATCGGATTTGACCCAAAGGTCTTATGGTTAGTGAACGAAAACCCTGATCAATGTCCTTCGCAGAACTGACGAACGTCAGGAAAAGAGCCTGATCACCCCGATACGTTTGCCAAGCACGATCGGTGTGTGTTTCCACTATGCTATCCGCTCCCATCAATACCATCCGCGAGCTGGTGCAGGAACTTCACCGGCATCCGAATACCGCTGGCTTTGCGGGCATCCTTGCGCGATATGCAGTGCCAACGCGGGACATTGAACCCTACTTCCGCTGGAACGGTCGGCACTACACACGCACATGCATCCATCGGAACAACGAGTTCGAGTTGCTGGTGATCTGCTATGAACCAGGCCAGGGCACAAGTATTCATGACTATGATAGTCAAACGGCGTGGATCCATCCCGTGATCGGCGAAGTGGTGGAGGAGCGGTACACCAAAGTCCCTGAGGGCATCAAGCGTTCTCGTGAACTCCATCTGCATCCGGGTACCGATGATTCGCTTACGAACGGTAACGCTATTCATCGCTTCACCAACCGCGGGCCGGAGCGTGCTGTTACCTTGAACCTGTATGCGAAACCCATGAGCAAGTGGCGCGTGTACGATGAGGGTACCGGTAGGGTCTCTATCGCACCTGCCGGTCCACCACGATGACCGCGCCAGCTTACCTTGCTCACATGATCAAGAGCGAGGATATCGAATTCAACCATGTTGACGTTACTCGCGTTTGTGAGCTGCTTTTCACTACGGCTGCCGAAGGTCTGGTGGTCGTGAACGAGAAAGGCTCCATTCTGATGCATAATATCCGGCTCAATTCCATGTTCGGTTATGACCAAAAGGAATTGGTAGGCTTGCCTATCGAGATCCTTGTTCCGGATCCTGTGAGCAAGCGCCACTCGGCCCATCGCAAGGAGTATCATAAGAAACCCGTTCAGCGCTCCATGGGTATCGGCTTGGACCTCTGTGGGAAACGCAAGGATGGAAGTTTGTTCCCAGTGGAGATCAGCCTGAACCATTTCACTGTGGACAATAGCCACTTCGTGATGGGACTGGTTACGGATATCACTTTACGGCACAAAGCCGAGATGGAACTACAGCGCACCAATCAGGAATTGGAAGAGCGGGTGGAACAACGTACAGCCGAACTTCGAGACGCAGAACACAGTGTGCGCGAAGCACTTGAAAAGGAACGCGAACTGCACGCATTGAAGAGTCGGTTCGTCGCGATGGCGAGCCATGAATTCCGTACGCCGCTCAGCACCATCATGAGCAGTGTGGACCTGATCGGCCGGTACACCGAGGACATGAAGGACGAAAAGGTGGAAAAGCATGTGGCTCGCGTGCGCAGCAAAGTGAGGGAGATGACGGCCATGCTCAACGAGTTCCTTTCCTTGGAGCGTATTGAGCAAGGTCAAGTGTTATGTACACCTGTGGAATTGGACGTGGTTCACCTGTGCATCGAAATGATCGAAGAATTACGTGCACTTGCGAAACCAGGTCAGTCCATCGATTACGATCATGCTGGTGAAGGCCGTTCTGTCACACTTGATCGCCAGATGTTGAGCAACGTGATCACCAATCTGGTCACGAACGCGGTGAAGTATTCGCCTGAGGGGAAGCGGATATCCTTATGTACCTCGATAGCCGATGCCCGCCTTGTGATCACAGTGAAGGATGAAGGCATGGGCATCCCCAAAGAGGACCAAGAACATCTGTTCGAACGCTTTTTCCGAGGTAGCAACGCCACCACCATTCAAGGCACCGGACTCGGATTGAACATCGTGAAGCGCTATCTCGATCTGATGAACGGAGGTATCTCTTTCGAGAGCCAACCGGGTCGCACGGTCTTTACCGTAACACTTCCACAACACCTGAACCCATGAGAACCATCCTATTGATCGAGGACGATGCGGATATGCGCGAGAACACGGCCGAGATCCTTGAGCTGGCTGATTATCGCGTGTTGAAGGCAGACAATGGCCGACGCGGGGTGGAGATCGCGCGCAAGGAAGTACCGGACCTGGTGCTCTGCGACATCATGATGCCCGATCTGGACGGCTATGGTGTGCTGCACATGTTGTCACGCATCCCCGCAACAGCGGAAGTCCCGTTCATCTTTCTCAGCGCGAAAGCCGAGCGGAGCGACGTGCGCAAAGGCATGGAACTCGGTGCCGATGATTACCTCACGAAACCCTTCGAGGAAGGCGAGTTGCTCAACGCCATAGAAGGCCGATTGAAGCGCAGTGAACTTTTCAGGAAGGGGTTCGAGAACGGCTTCGATGGACTGAACCAGTTCATGGACCAGGCAAAGGGCTTGGATGCGTTGAAACACATCGGTCAGGACCGCAAGACGCGAAGAGTCGAGAAGAAGGACGTGCTCTTCCACGAGGGTGATGAGATGCGAACGGTGCCATATATCGTCCATGGTAAAGTGCGTACGTTCAAGATCAACAACGACGGCAAGGAGCTTGTCACCGGTCTTCACGGCGAAGGGGACTTCGTGGGCTTCATGGGCCTGTTGGAGAACGGCCGTGCGATGGAGACAGCCGAAGCCCTGGAGGCTTGCGATGTGGCGTTCATACCGCGTGAGGACCTGCTCGCTTTGCTCTACAAGGATCGCGATGTCAGCATTCGTTTTATCAAGATCCTCGCGCGAAATGTGAAAGAAAGGGAGGAGCATCTGTTGCAACTCGCATACTCCAGTGTGCGGCAACGCGTTGCTCAAGCCTTATTACGTGTACACGACAGGTACGCCGATGAGAAAGCGGCAGGTCTTGGCGTGCACATCAGTCGTGAGGATCTGGCTAGCATTGTTGGCACAGCGACGGAATCCCTGATCCGTTGTCTTACGGATCTGAAGGAAGAGGGCCTCATTGATACACTCGGTCGCGAGATCAGGATCGTGGACAAGTCGGGGCTGCAAAAACTTGCACACCGCTAGGTACGCGAATGGAGACCGGACCGTTCGTGTTCTTCGGTCTCCTGCTCGTTGCTGAGGTATTGGGTACTATCGGCGGGTTCGGCTCATCCATGCTGGTGATGCCGCTCGCTGGCTGGTTCCTTCCGTTCGATCAGGCTCTAGGGCTCACCGCTTTGTTCCATGTCTTCAGCAACGGGGCCAAGATCTTTTTGTTCCGCAACGGGGTTTCACGCAAGCTGCTGCTCTGGTTGGGTATTCCTGCGGTTCTCGGCGTGCTCATCGGCGCGAGGCTCACGATCTTTCTCGATCAACAATTGCTCGCTGGATTGATGGGCGGCGTATTGGTGGTGATGGGAATTGGCTTGCTCTTGAATTCCGCATGGAAGCTGCAAGCAACGACCAATAACGCACTAACGGGTGGGGCGATCAGCGGTTTGATCGCGGGGCTTGCCGGCACCGGTGGTGCGATCCGTGGCATCACGCTCGCTGCTTTCGATCTGGAGAAGATCGCCTTTGTAAGCACCAGTGCATGGATCGACATGGGCGTGGATCTGAGCCGAAGTGCCGTATACGCCTCACAGGGGTTTATGACACCGGCGGTACTCGTGTATTTGCCGGCCATGGCAGTGGCGAGCATCACGGGAAGTTGGATCGGTAAGGTGGCGCTGGAACGGATCGATCAGGACAATTTCCGCAGGATCGTGCTGGTACTGGTCGTGGTGATGGGTCTCATCACGTTGGCGCAATCCCTTTGGGGTGGATCACCCAACGTATGACCAACGTAGGGTCACTGGGCAAACTTGGATCACCAGTCATTCTAATGCTGCAGAACCAGTAGCGGCATCTTCACATGCACGGCTAGTCGTTTCGCCACACTGCGATGGAAGAGGCCATCGAGAATACCCATGTGGCGGTGGAGGACCACCACCATATCGACTTCATCCCGTTCAGCCACATTGCTGAGTGCCAGCGCAACATCATCCCCAGGAACGCCGATGAACGTATGCTCCACATGCACAAGGGCTGTATCGTACTCTTTGACGATAAGCGGATCGGGTTTTTCACCTGCGTTCTGCAGCACATGCCCAATACTGATGTGCGCCGCATACCGCTTGGCGAGCTTCACGAGCCACCGCATGGCAAGCGGCTCCACTCCCTTGTGATCGTCGGCGAGCAGGATCCGGCGCAAGCCCCTGAACTGTGCGTCTTTCGGTACAATGAGTACAGGAACCTTGCACTGTTTTGCTAGTTCGCTCGCATTTGTTCCCAAGAAGGTGACGCCGGTTTTACCCTGGGTGCCCATCACCACCACGTCCACAGTCATTTCGTTGATCATGTCTCCCACCACAACGGACAGCGGGCCATACTTCAATTCTGTCCGCACGACAGCGACGCCACCACCCTTCAGGGAGCGGAAGTTCCGGTGGAACGTATCCATATCTGCTTCGCATGCTTTGTAAAGTTCGGCGCTCACACCAGCCCATACGGTGTTGTTCGGTATTGGATCCAGATATGAATGGAGCAGAACGAATTCATTTCCCTCGGTACCGAACAACTCGATCGCATAACGGCAAGCGTTCAATGAATCGTCACTGAAATCGGTCGGCAGGAGGATATGGGTCATGGGTCGCTATGTGCGTGAATGCTGGAAAGTTCGGAAGAAACGACCGTGCCTTACCTGACAAGAGTCACCTTTCTGAACAAGCGATGAACCACGTTCAGCCTGATCTTCGTACTTCGCCTACCACCTTCGGGACCCTATGGCCGCAAGATCACAGAACTCACTGGCGCTTTTCAGTTTCAAGGGCATCAAGGTGCTCATGCATTGGAGCTTTCCGTTGCTGATCGTTTGGGTGGTCATTTCCTCTTTGGGCGCGGGCATGGATGCGAGGCACATTTTCCAACAGATCCTGTATGTTCTGGTTGTTTTCTGTTGCGTGGTGATGCACGAATTCGGCCACGCGCTTACCGCTTTGCATTTCGGCATCCGCACCCGGAACATCCTTTTACTGCCTATTGGTGGTGTGGCCAGTTTGGAACGCATTCCCGAAAAACCCGCGCAAGAGCTGCTTGTAACACTGGCCGGCCCTGCCGTGAACCTGGCCATTACACTGCTGGTCGGTATCCCGTTCTTCTTGTTCGGGAACAACGCGTTCGTCACGGATCCCATCAAGGGTCCTACAGGATCCTTGGCGTTGATCGGTTTCATCGTCACCGTGAACTTGGGCTTGTTCCTGTTCAACCTGATACCTGCGTTCCCCATGGACGGTGGGCGCATCCTGCGTTCGTCGCTCGCTTTCGCGATGGACCGTGTGAAGGCCACACGAATCGCGGCCACCGTGGGAAAGGTGTTCGCGATCGGGTTCCTGCTCGCGGCGTTCAAATGGCAACAGCCCATGATCGGGCTCATCGGCCTCTTCGTGTACTTCGGTGCTTCAGCGGAACTGAACATGGTGACCGTTCAGCGCGCTCTCGTGGGAACGCATGTGAAGAACGTGATGCGCACACGGTTCTGGAGCATGCCGCACGATGCCACGATCCAACAAGCAGCGGACGAACTGCTTTCCGGTGGCGACCATGTTGTGGTGGTTACACGCGACGGGTCGTTCGATCGGCTTGTCCATCGCGCCGACATCATCGCCGCGATGCAGGCAGGTCAGCAATTGCAACAGATGCAGAGCATTCCTGGAATTGTACCGGAAAGTGCTTCATTATTCACCGAGGTGAAGGATGCCCACCAGAAATTGAGCGTTGGCCAATGGCCGTTGATGCCCGTTATCGAAAGCGGACGGACAGTGGGTGTGCTCGAACTGGATAACCTTTCGGAATACATAGAGCTGCACAAAACCTGAACGACCGTGGCGGAACACATCGTCAAGATCCTCGGAACGGAGTTCATCACTCCGGATGTGAAACGCTTCACGGTGGAGAAACCCACGGGCTTCCGTTTCACCCCCGGGCAGGGGACGAACGTCTCCATCAACACCCCGGACCTCGTGGGCCAATTGCGGCCGTTCACCTTCACGTCGCTTCCGACAGCCAGACGGCTCGAGTTCATCATCAAGATCTACAACGACCACGAGGGGGTCACCAAAAAGCTCGGCCTATTGCATGCTGGCGCAGAGCTGGTACTTCACAATGTGTTCGGTGCGATACAGTACGCTGGGCCCGGCTTCTTCTTCTCTGGAGGCACTGGTGTTACACCCTTTGTCGCGATCCTCCGCGACTTGCACCATAAGGGCGATCTGAAAGGCAACACCTTGCTCTGTTCATACAGGAGCGCGGGCGATGTGATCCTTGATGGCGAGTTCACGAAGATGCTCGGCAAGAACTTCCTCAAGGTCTTCACCCGGCAGAACGTGATCGGCTTTCGAGAACGCAGGCTCGATCGCGACATGCTCATCACACTCGTGCAGGATTTCGACCAGCGCTTCTATGTATGCGGCCCAGAGGATTTCGTGAGCAACATCAATGATCTGCTGCTCAGCCTCGGGGCAACTGCCGATAAGCTCGTGTTCGATCACTGAAGCGCGCCATCGCGCCATCCTGGTTCGCTATCGATACTTGGCGAGGTTGTCCAACGGTGCACCCCCAAGGATCGCCACCGGGTCCGCGATCGCCGCTTTGCGGAAGGGGAGTGGAAGCAACCGCCTGATCACCATGGGGATCACACTGCGCCATTTCGGGTGAACATTGCCGTGTGAGAAACATCGTTTTTACCATAGGTCGCTCCCTGTGCTCCGGAATACCTTCGGCGCAGCCACGTATGTCCATGCGCGAAGTGCGTTCCATAGTCTTCTTTCTATCGGTATTGCCTGTGCAGGCGGTGTTGGCCCAACCGGGCAATCAGGACTGCGCGACGGCAACCACGTTGTGCGCCCAACAGCCGGTTGCGGGTAGCAACGCTGGTGCCGCTGGTTTACTGCCGACCCTGTGCCCTCCAGGAGGAAGCTTGGTTTGGTACACCTTCATCACGAACAGTGTTGGTGGCATAGTTGATCTGAACGTTTCCGGGATCAACTGCCCTTCGATCGTCGGTATGGACAACGAGTTGAGCCTGCTCGTGCTCAACTTTGGGATACCGTGCGATATCGCTACCTACAGCGTCGTGAACTCATGCGAGCAAGACTCGGTAGACTTCACCGTGAGTGTACCAGGCCTTGCTGCGAACACCCAGTATTGGGCGGTGGTGGCCGGCGTACAAGACAACGGTGCCAGCCTGCCTGCGGAATGTGCCTTCAACATCAGTACGAGTGGCCCGGGCGCCAACATTGTAGGAGTTGATTTTTCCGCAGGCCCGGATATCACACTTCCGGAGGGGAGCAACACCCAACTACTTGCCACGGGGGGCTCCACCTACCTCTGGACCCCGAACAGTGGCCTAAGTGGTGATGATATCGCTGACCCCTTCGCACAGCCTACAGAGACCACAACCTATACCGTTTCCACAGAGTTGAACGGGTGTACGTACATGGATGAAGTGGTCGTGGAAGTAAAACGGCTGATCTCCCCGTTCAACACCATCACCCCGAACGGTGACGGCCGCAATGATGTGTGGGAGATCTTCGGGATCAACGATTATCCGCAAAGCAAGGTGAGCATTTACGATCGGTGGGGCCAGCGTGTGTTTTCCAGTGTGGGCTACAAGGAACCGTTCAACGGCGAAGGTCTTCCCACGGCGACCTATTACTGGATCATCGAACTGAACATTCTGCAAGGCGTAGCTGAGCCATACACGGGTTTTCTCACCATCATCAACTGATGCGTGCCGCGCTCGCCCTTCTTTGTTTCTCCCTCTTTGCGCCCACGCGTGCGCAGCAGATCGCACAATACACACAGTACGTCTTCAATCATTTCAGTGTGAATCCTGCTGTGGCTGGAAGCAAGGATTGTCTGGATGTGCGCTTGGGCTTCCGGAAACAGTGGGTCGGCTTTCCAGGGTCACCCACTACGGGTTGGGCCAGTTTGCACGGGTACATACGCCCCAAGGGAAAACCATTTGTGCGGAACCGTCATGGCATTGGTGCCTTTATTGAGGCCGACGAAACCGGTCCGCTTGGATACACGCATTTTTACCTGGCCTACGCCTATCACGTGCAGATGGCGAAGGATTATTACTTGAGCTTGGGACTATTCGCGGGCATCAAGCAAGAGAAGATCGATGTCGGAGCAGTGAACGCACAGGATCCAACGGATCCAGCTTTGTCCAACGGTGGAAGTGTGCTGGTTTACCCGGAGATATGGCCGGGCATCTGGCTTTATAGCAAGAACGGTTGGGCTGGGCTCTCGGTTCCGCAAGCATTGGGTAACCGCATCAAGGATATTGGGGACAACAGTCGCCTTACCCGTCATTTCCTTGCCAGTGCAGGTCGCCGCATCAGGCTCAGCAAGTACATAGGCTTGGTTCCGAGCACGCTGTTGAAGTTGTCTCCAGGTTCTCCCTTGGCGATGGACCTGAACGTTTTCCTCGAATACAGGCGTAAGCTTGGTGTCGGCATCAGTTACCGTAATCAGGATGCCATTGCGTTCATGCTGAAGGTGCCTTTCCTTAAATTCTTCACGCTGGGTTATAGCTATGACGTGAATACCAGCCGCCTTCGTGTGGCCAATTCCAATACGCACGAGATCATCCTTGCGATCTATCCGTGCGGTGCCCAAGATCCTTCCAAAGCCATTGTCCGATGCCCCGTTTTCGAATGAAGAACACAGCTTTCCACCCTTCGTTCTCCCTGCGCTTGCTGGTTATCGCATGCGCTTTGTCTGTCTTCGGAAATGCACAGGCGCAGCGGATCAAGTACTGGACCGCCGGGTCTGGTGCATGGAGTGATGCGGCCCATTGGTCACTTGCGGCGAATGGCGCCGGAGGTGCCGGTGTTCCGCGAGCGAATGAGGAGGTAGTGATCGCTGCACAAACAGCTGTGGAGGTGTTGATCGACCGCAATGTTGTGTGCTCTTCTTTATCGATCGATGCATCCAATGGCCCCGCGCGCCTCATTGGCTCTGCTGAAGAACGTTTGCGCATCACGGGTGATCTGCAGTTGATCGGTGACGTCGAATGGCGATACAATGGCCCGGTCGAATTCACGGCGAGCGAGGGACAAGCACGCATCGACACACGTGGTGTACTTATCGCAAGTGATGTAGTGATCGATGGGGACGCGCAATGGGATTTGACGAGTGCGTTGAACCTCGCCGATGATGCCGCACTCGTGATCAAGCACGGAACGCTTCGCACGAACGACGGCGTATTGAAACTGGGCTCATTAAGGGCTGAAGGCCATGGGTTGAAGCGGTTTGAAGCAGGTGGGTCGATCATTTTGCTGAAAGCGTTCGAACCACAAGGATTCAGTGGGAATGTGGATCAGGGAAGTTCAACACTGGTACTCAATGGACAGCCTGTTCGTTGGGATGGCAGCCCCATAGATCCGGAAGAATTTCAACGGGGCATTACCAATTGTGGAACAGGAGCCGGTCAAACTCCTTTCCAAGTGAACGCTCAGGTCACGTCGAACTACAATGGCTTTGGGGTGCGCTGCAACGGCGCATGCGATGGGGCCGTAACCGTAACGATCACCGGTGGATCCGGCAACTTCGGTATCCAATGGCAAGGTGGACCAAGCGGTACAGGCACCTCCCTGCCTTGGGCGAACATCTGTGCTGGTAATAAGTTGGTGATCGTAACTGACCTCGGACAGAATGTAGGATGCTTTGCAAGTGTTCTTGTTACACCACCACCACCGTTGGGTGTGCTCTTCTTCGGATTGAACCCGCCTACCTGTGCCGATGTGTGCAATGGAACCGCCGTGACTTTTCCCGGCGGTGGTGCAGGTTTCGGGTACGATTACAATTGGAACAACGGGGTTGAGAACACGTCCAGCCCTGTGCAACTCTGTGCAGGCGTGAACACGCTGCAACTGACTGATGCGAACAACTGCGTTTACGATACCTCGTTCACGATCGATCTGCTCCCTGTGCTCGTTGTGTTGTCCAACACGCAGGCTTCCTGTTTCGGCGACTGCAGCGGCACGGCGCATGTGGAAGTTTCTGGTGGTACACCTGCTTACACGTACAACTGGCAGCCCGGAGATCCAGCAGGGGACGGCACTGCCGATGTAACAGGCTTGTGCGCGGGCAGTTGGTCCGTTCTGGTGAGCGACTTCAACGGTTGTGATACCACGATCAACTTCCTGATCACACAGCCAGCTCCAATTGTTCCGAACCCATCGCACACGGATGCGACCTGCTCCAATACGTGTGATGGTACTGCGGGCGTGGCACCTTCGGGAAGTGTTGGGCCATACACCTATGACTGGTCTCCTGACCCGATACAAGGAGATGGTACGCCCAATGTGACCGGACTTTGTGCCGGTGACTATACCGTGTTGATCACAGATGTGCCCAGTGGATGCGATACCCTGGTCACGATAACCATCGCTTCGCCTCCGACGATCGATGTGCAGTTGGCCACAACGAACGCAACATGCTCTGGTGTTTGCGATGGATCGGCGGATATCATCATCACGGGGGGTACTCCTGGTTATGTGATCCAATGGGCACCTGGTGTAGTTGTGGGGCAGGGTACGCTGAGTGTGTCGCAATTGTGCGCTGGTAATTACACAGTTACCGTTACGGATCTCATCGGCTGTGATACGACCATCGCTTTCATCATAACAGAACCACCGCCGATCCTGCCGAACGAAACGATCTCGGAGATCACCTGCGCTGGCACCTGCGATGGTGCTATCAGTGTGGCAGCTGGCTATACGTATGATTGGACACCGACCCCGCCGAATGGGGACTTCCAAGCCATCGCGACCGGCTTGTGCCCGAATACATGGACCGTGCTGGTCTCTGACGGCGCATGCGATACTCTGCTCACTCTCGTCCTTGCCGATCCAATACCTATCACGGTAGTTCCAGCACAAACCAGCGTGAGCTGCGGAAACAATTGCGATGCCACGGCAAGCGCTGTTGTTTCGGGTGGCAATGATCCATACTCGTACTCGTGGTCGCCTCCACCGGGTGGGGGCCAAGGCACGCCAAACGTGACAGGTCTTTGTGCAGGAACGTATACCCTCACAGTTTTAGACAGTGTGGATTGCACGGTCACTTTGGACTACACTATTCTTCCGCCTGTTCCCATCCAAGTGTCCATCACAACAGTGGATGCGACGTGTCCGGATTTTTGCAACGGCTCTGCTTCTGCAACGGTTGCAGGCGGCAATGATCCGTACACGTATTTGTGGGCACCTCTGCCGGGTGGTGGTCAAGGCACCGCAAGTGCAACTGGTTTGTGCGCGCAGGACTATACGCTTACAGTGACGGATTCGGTGGGTTGCGATACCACGATCGTCTTTACCATTTCAGCACCGCTTCCTATCGATCCGAACGCGATTGTGGTGAACAACATTTGTTCTGGCGAGTGCACTGGCAGCATTGTGTTGGCACCTACGGGAGGCTTCGGAAATTTCACTTACACGTGGACGCCTCCTCCGCCCAACGGACCGGGTACAGCGCAGGCGCTCAACTTGTGCTCGGGTACTTGGCAAGTGGTGGTTGCCAGCGGCGTATGTGACACCGTATTGGTGTTCCAGATCTCGGAGCCGCCACCGATCCAAGCAAACTTGACCACTACTCCGGTAACCTGTGGGAATGATTGCGATGGAACGGCAACCAGCAACACTGCCGGTGGAACAGTGGGCTACACGTGGACGTGGAACCCTGCGCCAGCTGTTGGACAAGGCACGCAGAACGCTGTAGGCTTCTGCGCTGGACCGCATACACTGACCATCGTCGATGCAGTGGGATGTGATACGGTTATCTCGTTCAACATTGATGCACCCCCGCCGCTCGTTCCCTTGCTCAGCACAACACTTGCCAGCTGCGGCGGCTTATGTGATGGAAGTGCGACAGTGTCTTTTTCTGGCGGAACGGGTCCTGTAGATGTTGTCTGGTTTCCGGAACCTGGTGGTGGACAGAACACAACTGCGGCCACGGAAATGTGTCCTGGTCTATGGAGTGTAACGCTCACGGATAGTGTGGGATGCGATACCACGTTGCAGTTCACCATCAATACGCCGAGCGGGATCATTGTGGCGCCCACGGTAACGGACGTGAGTTGCGGTGATCTCTGTGATGGCGAGATCGAATTGGATATTTCTGGAGGTGTTCCTACCTACTCGATCTCCTGGTCGCCGACACCGCCAGTTGGCGGCGGAACCAGCATTAGTGGTCTTTGTGCTGGTCAATGGACGGCGATCATTACCGATCAAGCGGCGTGCGATACCGTGCTTGTGATCGATGTGGGGGGACCTGCACCCATTCTCCCCAATGGTGTCTTCACGAACGAAACTTGCAATGGACCCTGCGATGGAACGGCTTCTGTGAATCCCACTGGGGGCACAGGCAGCTTTGTTTATTCGTGGAACCCTGCGCCGCCGATAGGTAATGGTACGTCGAGCGTCGGAGGCCTTTGTGCTGGTGATTGGTGCGTGACAATAACGGATGTCACTGGTTGCGATACCACCTGGTGCTTCACGATCCTTCCGGAACAACCGATCCTTGCCAACCTCACCATTCAGGATGCCACCTGCCCAGGCACGTGCAACGGTGCGGCCAGTGTTGCACCCACTGGTGGCGTGCCAGGCTATTCGTACGATTGGAGCCCGGAGCCGGCTGTGGGCCAGGGCACAGCTGATGTGAGTGGCCTGTGTTTGGGATTTTATACCGTCACTATTTCCGACGCAGCCGGATGCGATACCACGCTTTCGTTCTTCATCAGCAAGCCTGCACCGATCACAACAAGTCTTGCTTTCAGCGCCGCGGATTGTACGGATCCCTGTTCTGCGGAAGCGGCCTCGTTCCCTTCAGGTGGTAATGGGGGTTACACGTTCTTTTGGCAACCTGCCCCATCAACTGGTCAAGGCACCTTCTTCGTAACAGGTCTTTGCGCGGATAGCACATACACGCTCATCATTGCTGATAGTTTGGGTTGTGATACCTCTGAATCGTTCACCGTTCCAGCATTCACACCGATCGACCCCAATTTCAGCACGACACCCGAAAGTTGTGCGGGCTCATGCGATGGAACTGCTACGCTTGGCGTTACAGGCGGCGAGGGACCCTATACCTATGACTGGTCTCCGGATCCTATTTCGGGGGATGGTACGCCGAGCGTGACCGGCCTTTGTGCTGGCACTTATTCCGTGTTGATAGCGGATGCGAATGGTTGCGATACACTGGTCAACATCCTCATCACCGGACCACCACCGATCCTGTTGTTCCCGATCGTGCAGAACGTTCGGTGCAATGGTGAATGCAACGGCAGCATAGTGGTCAATTCCGCAGGTGGCACCGGTCCTTTCACCTACTTGTGGACCCCGCAGCCTCCAATAGGTCAAGGCACCGCTTTCGCCCAACAATTGTGTGCAGGTACCTGGAGTGTGTTGATCACGGATTCGGCTGGTTGCGATACGACATTCACGGCAACGCTTGTGGATCCGCCGGTATTCTCGGTTGGGGTGCTGGTTACCGAAAGCGAATGCCAAGCATGCATTGGTGCTATTCAACTTGATCCGAATGGTGCCGGACCATTCAATTTCAATTGGGGGCCACCGATCGGCCAAAGCACACCGGACAGTGTGCAAACCGGTTTGTGCGCCGGACTTTATCCTGTGATCGCCATTGATGCATTCGGTTGTGCGGTTCAATTGGATGTTCCGGTAAGCGATAGCAACGGCGAGGTGCTTTCGACCACGGATGATAACGTGACCTGCCCGACCGATTGCGATGGGACCGTTAGCGTTAGCTACAACTGTTCCACCCCCTTGTGCATGGTGGAATGGTATGACCCATCCGGCTTCCCGCTTTTCCTTACCACCGATACCATCAGCGGTTTGTGCGCAGGAGTGTATTTCGTACAAGTGATGAACTCAGATGGTTGTATAACATTCGATACTGCGCAAGTATTCGCACCCGAGCCGATGGTTCTGCAGATCGGCACAACTCCGGAATCCTGTGCTGGATCCTGCGATGGAACAGCTGGCTTTGGCATCAGTGGCGGTATTGCGCCTTACACCATTGTTTGGGATCCCGCACCCGCAACGGGACAAGGCACACCTTCCGTGACCGGCTTATGCGCTGGCACCTACAGCATCAGCGTTACGGATAACGGCGGGTGTTCGATCACAGCGAATGTGCTGATCCTTGGTCCACAGCCGATCGCTGCGAACGCACTGGTGCAGGACATTTCATGTGCCGGGTCGTGCGATGGAATGATCGACCTGAATACACAAGGCGGAACGGGTTCGTATCAATACACATGGGATCCAGTGCCGCCGAATGGCCAAGGCACTGACAGCGCTTCAATGCTTTGTACCGGGACATGGTCGGTGAATATTACCGACGGAAATGGGTGTGATACAGCATTCGCGTTCATTATCAACGAACCACAACCGATCGCCCTGATCCCTTCTTCTACTTCGAGCAATTGCCTGCAGTGCAATGGCACGGCCACTGTTCAGATCAGTGGCGGAACAGGATCCGTTTCAGTAACGTGGACAGATGTGAACAACGTTATCGTAGGAGCGGGTCCTGCCCTGACGGATCTGTGCGCAGGTATCTACACTGCGACCGCATTGGATACGAACGGATGTTCTGCACAGGTGGTCGTTGTGATCTCCGATGGAACGGGCGAACAACTGTCCATCACGAACGGACAAACAACCTGTGCGAACAATTGTGATGGCGAGGTTGCTGTGTCTTTCAATTGTACGTCAGGCCCTTGCGAGATCACCTGGTACAATGCGCAAGCACAACCCCTCGGGTTCAATGTGTTCTCCTTGGATAGTCTCTGTGTTGGACTCTATCTGGTGCAGGTCGACAACGGCGCAGGATGCACGGTGATCGATACGGCGATCGTGTCTCCATCACAAGTGCTCATTCCCAACTTGAGCACTGCACCTGTTTCATGCCACGGGTTATGTGACGGTACAGCGACCGTTGGTCCACAAGGCGGTACAGGAACATATGTCTTCGATTGGGAACCCGATCCGATAACCGGAGATGGTACTTCTTCCGTTTCGGGACTATGTGCAGGTGTGTACACGGTCTCGATCACGGATGCTTCCGGCTGCGACACAACCATCAATGTGCTGATCACCGAACCAGATGCGATCACGACTGTTTCACAAGTCACCGACAACTCGTGCAACGGTTCATGCGATGGTAGTATTACGTTGTTGGTGAGCGGCGGAAGTGGTGCGATCATCTATTCATGGAACCCGCAACCGCCCATAGGACAGGGATCCAATGCGGTTTCACAACTCTGT
Source organism: Flavobacteriales bacterium (assembly GCA_016717225.1). Taxonomy (GTDB): domain Bacteria; phylum Bacteroidota; class Bacteroidia; order Flavobacteriales_F; family PHOS-HE28; genus PHOS-HE28. Next base: position 44,124 of record JADKGB010000009.1, read on the forward strand.
GCCGGTGATTGGACCGTGATCATTGTTGATAGTCTTGGTTGCGATACGAGTATCACCTTCAACATCGCGGAACCCCAGCCACTGGTCTTGAACACGGCGAGCACCCAAAGCACGTGCGGTATTTGCTCAGGAACCGTTTCCGCATCAACCACTGGTGGTAGTGCTCCTTATCTCTATGCATGGACCTTGAACGGTGCCTTGTACGGTACGGACAGCCTGCTAGTGGACGTATGTGCTGGCCTCTATTTGGTTACAGTGACCGATGCCAATGGTTGCCAGCTACAACAAAGTGTTCCGGTTAGCGACGCTGATGGAGAGGATGTTGTTACGACCGACGATATCGTGACCTGTCCAGGATCGTGCGATGGCGAAGTGACGGCGAGTTTTGTTTGCGGAACAACGCCATGTTCCATCACGTGGTTCAACTCGCTTGGTCTTGATCTGAACGAGTCGGGCAATGCGCTGGATAGTTTGTGCGCTGGTCTGTATTTCGTACAAGTGACAAATGGAAATGGATGTATCACGATCGATACCGCCGCGGTAACTGAGCCTTTGCCGATACAACCAAACCTGAGCACGACGCCTACGAGTTGCTATAACACCTGCGATGGTGCAGCAACCGTTAGCCCAACAGGTGGTGTAGCTCCGTATGTGTATGACTGGGAACCTGGGCTCATAACGGGCGACTCTACGGCCAGTGTTTCGGACTTGTGCGGGGTGAATTACGCTGTTGTTATCACCGACTCGGTAGGTTGTAGCGTTACGGTCGACGTGCTGATACTATCGCCCCAACCGCTTAGCGCTTCGGCGATCATTACACCGATCACATGCAATAGTTCATGTGATGGGGCTATCACGCTGATCGCGCAAGGAGGAACCGGGAATCCCGCTTTCACTTGGACGCCACCACCACCAGTGGGGCAGAACACACCGAGCATCTCCCAATTATGTGCGGACATCTGGACCGTCGTGATCACAGATGTGAACGGATGCGATACGACCTATTCATATCCATTGTTCGATCCGCCGGAACTGACCGTGCAACTCAGCACCACCAGTAACGACTGCTTCGGTGATTGCGCAGGTACCGCAACCGCGACGATATCAGGAGGTACAGGCTCGTACTCCATAGAATGGTCAACAAGTGGCGGTGGGTTCATCAACAATGGTGATACTGCGATCATCGGTCTGTGTGCTGGGGACTACGTGGTTACGGTTACGGACAGCAGCGGATGTTCTGTGTCAACGCCGTTCAACATTGGGCAAGGGGTTGCGATCTCTGCCGGGTTGATCTTCACCGGTGAGACCTGTTTTGGACCTTGCGACGCAATAGCCCAGATCACACCCACAGGGGGTACCGGTAGTTTCAACATCATTTGGTTCGACCCCAACGGAGTGGTATTCGCCCAGGACACTACGCAGATCTCGAATGTCTGTGCGGGCAATTGGACGGTTGCGATCGTTGATTCCCTTGGCTGTGATAGCACCTTCGGTTTCACGGTGTTGCCCTACACCTCGATCAGCGCGACCGCCGTGGTCACGCAAGTGCAGTGCAACGGGGCTTGTGATGGGAGCATTACGATCACCGCTTCCGGTGGAACAGGATCCCTTGTATATGCCTGGCAACCAGTGCCGCCGAACGGTGATGGTACGAACGTGGCTACTGGCCTCTGTCCGAACTCGTACAGCGTGACGATCACCGACAACGTTGGTTGCGATACAACGTTGACTTTTTTGATCACAGAACCAGCTCCGATAAGTATCAGTCTTGACCAAGTGATCGATGCCAGCTGCAGTTCTGCGAATGACGGCGCGATCAGTACAACGGTCGGAGGAGGAACGCCCAGCCTCATCGTCTCATGGGTGGGGCCTAACAATTTCACCGGTAGCGGAGACGATATCGCCAACCTGGCTCCAGGTAGCTATACCGTTACGGTGGTGGATGCGAACAACTGTACTGACCAACAAGTCGTTGTTGTGGCTGCGCTGAGCACGGTCGTCGCCAACGCGGGGGTTGATGTATCCAAGTGCTTTGGTGCGGGTGTTGTTCTTGATGGTTCGCTGAGCACCGGTGGGTTCTTGTTCGGATGGACTGATGCTCAAGGCAACCCGATCAGCGCTGGAGCACAAGCGGATCTCGGCATTTTGCAGCCAGGTTCCTACACCTATATTCTTTCGGTATCCGATGGACCCTGCGCTGATCAAGACACCGTGGAAGTGATCATTGTCGCCTTGCCATTCGCCAACGCAGGTCCTGATCAGGACATTTTCCTGGAGGGTTCCGCATTATTGGGAGGACAGCCGAGCGGGCCTATTGGAAGTTCTTTCCTATGGTTTCCCGATTCATTGGTTAGTAACGCAACTGCACCGAATCCCACCACATCTCCGGATGTAACTACGCAGTACATCATCACGGTAACCGCGAATGGATGCAGTAATACGGATACTGTGCTGATAACCGTGGTGCCAGAGATCGTGATCCCCTCGGGCTTCACCCCAACAGGTGATGGCGCGAACGATACGTGGCAGATCGACAATATTGACCAGTTCATAGCATGTACAGTGGAAGTGTACAACCGATGGGGCGAGTTGCTTTTCAGCAGCACGGGCTATAAGGATCCGTGGGATGGAACGTACGCTGGTGCACCGGTTCCCGTGGGTACCTATTACTACGCCATCGAACTCAACGATGAACGTTTCCCTGACCCGTACACCGGTCCACTTACCGTCATCCGCTAATATCCGAAGATCATGCAACGCAAACTGTTCTTCCTTGCCGCCGCGATGCTGCAACTCGGGTCATTGGCCCAGCAACTTCCGCAGCTTACCCAATACACCGTGCATGACTATCTCTACAATCCTGCCGTAGCGGGTAGTCGCGAACAATTCGAGATGCATAGCGCGCATCGCAACCAATGGGTGGGTATCCAGGATGCACCGCGCACGTTCATGCTGAGCCTTACAACACCCGTGGGACGAAACATGGGCCTGGGTGGGTTCATGTACACCGACCACGTTGGACCAACACGCCGCACCGGAGCCCAGGTCAGTTACGCTTACCACTTGAGGCTCACGGAGAAAGTGCGGCTTGGCTTTGGACTTTCCCTCGGGCTGCAGCAGTTCGTGATCGATGGAAGCAAGATCACCTTCCACGATGGGTATGACCCGATCATGGATGGTCAAGTGCGCGGAAGCACCGTTCCGGATGCCACCTTCGCGCTCTACTTGTACCACCCCGATTGGTGGTTTGGTGCAGCGGCTCCGCAGTTGCTCAAGAACAAGATCGTGTTCTATGATGATCGTGATGCCACGCTGAGCGAACTCGCTGGTCACTATTTCGTCATGGGCGGTTATCGTCTTCAGTTAAGTGATGACCTTAGGCTTGAACCATCCTTCCTGGTGAAGTACGTGGATCCGGTTCCGGTCAAGATCGACCTAACGGCGACGCTGCGTTACAAGGAGCAGATCTGGCTGGGTGCCACCTACCGAACGAACGACGCTATTGGGCTCATGGTCGGTTATTGGCTGAAGAAGACCTTTCAATTCGGCTACAGCTACGACATCACCACCACCAACCTCAATCGATACAGCAACGGAACGCACGAGGTGATGTTGGGGATCACGTTCGGAAAAAAGCGGCCACAGCCACGACCAACAATTGCCGCCGACACCGCTCCAGTGCCGGTTCCCGCAACCCCTTGAACGATTTTTTCCTGTTGACCTGAGCTCGATCAGTAATGGAGAAATGGTTGTGGTCCTTGCATTCGTGTGCATTTCATGGCCACTCATAGCCTGTATTAAGGAACTCGTCGAACCCCGTGGTGTGGTGTGGCCTTTCGGCATCTTCTTGGGTTGAGGAGCTCAGGCGTCGCGAGGTGGTGCGGAAAGCGTCGTGTAACTTGCGGCGCCTCTAATACAGGCTCTATTCGTGGTCTACCGTACGTCCCCCTTTGTTCAGTTGCACAGCAGGTTGATGTTCCTGCTGGTGTTCCTGTTGGTTGCGTCGAAGCTTGCGTTAGCCCAAAGTTTTCTTATGGCCGACGGTGTGCAGTGGGAAACATGTTCAGGTACTTTTTTCGATAGTGGTGGCGGTTCTGGCGACTACGCGAACAACGAATCGTTGACCGCCACACTCTGCCCAACAGGCGGGCCTGGTGCCGGGCCTTTGTCCAGTATCACATTCGGTGTGTGGAATGTGCAAGCAGGTAATGCGGATCTGTTGGTTGTTCATGATGGCCCTGATGCGCTTTCGCCTGTGCTTGCCACAGGCAGTGGTGCGCAATCATTATTGGGACTGACATTTACGAGCAGCGATGTTAGTGGGTGTCTGACCTTCGTGTGGACGAGCGATGGTTCTACTGTGGCAGCAGGTTGGTCGGCATCGATCAACAATGCTCCCGATGCTGGAGGCAATGGATCGGTTACGATGTGCAGTACTGACCCTGATGTTGATCTGTTCACCAGACTCACGGGTACCCCGGACCTGGGAGGTCAATGGACATTTGGCGGAAACCTTGTAAGCAATATTTATTCGCCGGGCACAAGTCCTGCAGGCGTTTATACCTATACCGTGCCCGGTGTGCCGCCCTGCCCGAATGGCGTAGCGACCGTCACGGTAATTCAGGTTTCAGCTGCCAATGCTGGTGATGATCGAAGCATTTCTGTTTGCAGCACGGATCTTCCGTTCGATATGCGGACCCGATTATTGGGTACTCCACAGAGCAATGGTTCATGGAGTGGTCCGAGCCCTGTGGTGAACAATACGTTCAACCCGTTAGCCATGCTTGGTGGGGTGTATACCTATACCGTGACTGGTAATGCGCCTTGCGCAACTGCCACAGCGGATCTGGACATCACGCTGCTCCAGGCACCCGATGCCGGTTCGAATGGAAGTACGACGGTATGTTCCACGGATGCGCCCTTTGATCTTTTCAGTTTCCTTGGCGGAACGCCAGATGCAGGTGGTATATGGACAGCGACAGGGAACACTGCGCATGGCAGTCAGTTCGTTCCGGGTACCGATGTTGCCGGTGTTTTCACCTATACGGTTGCTGGGCAAGCCCCCTGTGTTGCGGATCTCGCTACGGTCACTGTAACGGTGCAAACAGCACCTTTTGCTGGTAATAGCACTTCGGGCTTGGTCTGTTCCAATGGCGCTCCAGTGAATATGAAGAACCTGCTAGGCACTGGCTTGGCTTCAGGAACATGGAGCGGTCCGAGCACTGTAGCGGCCAACAACTTGTATATACCCTCGACGATGAACCCGGGCATATACACGTACACCGTTCCCGGAAGTTCTGCATGCGCCAACGCAACGGCGACTGTGAATATGTCCGAGATCGCAGCACCGAATGCGGGCACCGATGGTGTGAAAACGGCGTGTAGTAATGGTGCGAATGTCGATCTGTTCTCTCGCTTGGGCGGATCACCGGGCGGTGGTGGAACATGGGCCGATCCTGCGAGCAGCCCCTTTCCTTCCGGAGTCTTTGTGCCAGGCACCAACACTCCGGGAATTTACACCTACACCTTGCCGGGCACTTTTCCGTGTGCCAATGATGTGAGCATCGTGACCATCACGCAAGTCCAAGCTCCTAGCGCTGGTATCAATGGAGCTGTTTCGTTATGCAGCAACAGTTCCCCTGATACACTGTTCAACCAGTTGACCGGTATCCGCAATACGGGTGGTATTTGGTATAAGCCGGGCTTCACGGGCACCATTGGGGGAGTGTACAATCCAGTGGTTCACTTTCCGGGCGTTTACACATATGTGGTGCTGGGCACAGCGCCATGTACAGCGGATTCGGCCACCGTAACGGTCACGGAGATCCTCGCGCCGAATGCAGGGGTGAATGGTTCTCTCACGCTCTGTAGTACAAGTGCTCCAGCGAACCTGATCAGTTCGCTCTCTGGTTCGCCGAACGGAAGTGGTGCTTGGTTCACATCGGCCAATGTGCCTTTCCCGGGTGGATCTTTCAACCCAGCCGGGAATACCGCGGGCGTGTACAATTACATCGTAACCGGAACCACGCCCTGTGCGAACGATACGGGTTTCGTTACGGTGAATGTTAATCAGGCACCCAACGCAGGCCAGAACGGAAGTACCAGTTTGTGCAGCAACGCCTCGCCCGTTTCGCTGCTTACAGTTCTTCTTGGTAGTCCCTCGACCGGCGGAACATGGACAGGTCCGAGTGCCGTGGTGAACGACACCTTCAACCCGGGAACCATGCTTGAGGGCCAGTACACCTATACCAAAACAGGCTTGGCCCCATGTCTCAATGCAACCGCCACTGCCACGGTGAATGTTGAACGATTGCCTGTTGCTGGTGGAAACGGATCGGTAACACTTTGTAGCAACGAAGCACCGCTTGATCTCTTGGGTCGATTGACCGGAAGCCCTGATCCTGGTGGCACGTGGAATCCACCCCCCACCAATGGGGTGTACGATCCGGAGATCGCTTCTCAAGGCCTTTTCACCTACACCGTTGCCGGTGTTTTACCATGTCCCAATGCAACCGCCACGGTAACGGTAACTGAGAATGTTGCTCCTGATGCTGGAACGAATGGTGACCTGACCATCTGTACGGATGCGGTAAGTGTTGACCTTTTCACGGGGCTTGGGGGCACCCCTGATGCCGGTGGTATTTGGTCTCCCATTGGCAGCATTGCACCAGGGGTTCTTTCTACTTCAACCTTTATCCTGAATGGTGCGCCACAGGGTGATTATCTCTTCAAGTATGATGTTCCGGGCATCGGATCTTGCCCAGCCGTGCAAAGTGAAGTTGAAGTAGAAATTGTTGGTGCATTGAATGCAGGTTCCAATGGCTTGGGCAATACGTGTCGCACCAATACCCAGTACAACCTGTTCAATGCGCTAGGTAGTAATCCGCAGCAAGGAGGTGTTTGGTCTCCAGTGGGAAATGCGGGAGTGATAACTGGTTCGTTTCTGAACGCCACTTCACTCGCGGCGGGCACCTACACGTTCCGATACATACTTGCGGGTTCTGCAGGATGTAACGCGGATACGGCGTTCGCTTCAGTGACCATTGTGGCTGCGCCCTTCGCGGGCAACGACACATCGCACGACTTCTGCAGCAATGATGGCCCTACGCCGTTGTTCGCCTTTCTTTCTGGTGCCCAAACCGGTGGTACCTGGCGGAAGCAAGGTGTTGGCGGTCTCGTATCCGGGACTTACAATCCTCCCCTTGCCGGTGCGATGGACAGCCCCGGCGTGTTTTTCTACATAGTTTCTGGCGGTGCGTTCTGCGCTGCGGATACGGGCAAGGTCACGGTTACTGAAACGCCTGCGCCCAATGCAGGGAACCCTACCACCAAATTGATCTGTGAAGTTGGACCACCGTTCAACATGACTGCACAATTGAACGGAACCAACATCAACCAAACGGGTGAATGGACCTCGCCCAATGGACAACAGCACAGTGCGACTTTCATTCCCGGCCAAGATCCTTGTGGGACCTATTCCTACCGGGTACAAGGTTCTGGCGGTTGTGCCGATGCCATCTCTACGCTTACTATCGACTGCAGCGGTGTAGCCGACCCTGGATTCGATGGTGATACAACGGTCTGTGGAGATGGCTTGCCTTTCTTGTTGTTCACTGTGCTCAACGGGACTCCGGACCAGGGAGGCGTGTTCACTGATCTGAATGGTGTAGTTGTGCCTGGCGGGTCGTTCAATCCGGCTGGCGCAAGCATACCGGGTACGTTCAAGTACAAAGTATCCGGCGAATTTCCTTGCCCTGCCGATTCTGCCTTTGTACTGGTTACGGAAAATCCAGAAGCGAATGCGGGCATCGGTGGACCGGCGATCATTTGCCCTACCGGCGGAAGTGTGGAATTGATCACCAAGTTGGGTGGCACTCCGGACCCCAATGGCACCTGGAGCAATGGTTTCGATGGCACCTACAACCCAGGTCTTGATCTGCCTGGATCCTATACCTACACCGTTGCGGGTGTTGCACCTTGCGGAAACAAGAGCGCGATGCTCACGGTTACCGAGGAGGATCCTCCGAACGCAGGGGTCAATACGAGTGTTCTGAATTGTACAAGTGACCAAGGCTACAGCATGGTAACGGCACTGAATGGTGCGCCCGACCTTGGTGGAGATTGGTTCTTGGGGACGTTGCCGGATGACGGGATCTTTCTGCCGCAGAGCACTGCTCCTGGTGTTTATGTGTATACCTACGTTGTGGAAGGGGGCCTTGCATGCCATGCTGATACTGCCACCCTTACCATTACCCTGAATCCCAGGGCTGATGCTGGTTTGGATGGCTTGACCTCTGTTTGCTCCAACTCGACCCCACTACCTTTATTTCCATTTCTTATCGGTGCGCAATCAGGTGGAACATGGCGCAAACCCGGTGGTTCTGTGCATTCAGGCATTTTCAATCCCGCAACGGATCCACAGGGAGCATATTGGTACAAGGTGAACGGTATTGCGCCGTGTATTTCAGATAGCGCGAAGGTGACCGTTACAGTGAATCCCGAAGCGAATGCGGGATGCAATGGGCTTGGTATCGTTTGTAGCAACAGTGATCCAGTAGTTCTTACCAATCTTCTGGGTTGTAACCCAAGCCTGAACGGTACATGGAGCGGCCCCCCCGGTCATCAGGGGATCTACATTCCGACATCAGACAACTCCGCTGTATTCACCTACACGGTTGCCGGTATCGCCCCGTGCTTAAGCGCCAGCAGTTCGGTACAGATCATTGAGAACCAACAGCCGCAGGCAGGAAATGATGCGGTGCTGACCGTATGCAGTGATGAAGCTGTTTTTACTCTGTTCAGCCAGTTGACCGGCTCCCCGAACGCAACAGGTGTTTGGTACACCTTGGGTGGAACGCCTATGAATGGGGTCTTCGATCCGGGGAGCAGCCTTGCCGGTGGTTTCAATTATGTCGTTACAGGAGCTGCACCTTGCATCAATGATACGTCGCGGGTTACGGTGTTCCAGAACACTGCTCCTGAGGCGGGTGTGAGCACCGCAGTAACGATCTGCATCAGCGCTGGTCAACAAGTGTTGATCGACCTGCTCGGTGGGGCCCCCGATGCTACCGGTGTTTGGAAGGATCCACTTGGAATGGCGCATGGACCTTTCTTCGATCCATTGGAAGATCCAGCCGGTACGTATAGCTATCGAGTTTCTGGCATCGCTCCTTGTGGGAACGATTCGGCTACGGTTACCATCAGCTTGGCGAATGCGCCCGATGCCGGTGATGATAGCACCATGACCGTTTGCATCAGCGAGGACAGTGTGGTCTTGTTCAATGGTCTTGGTGGCACACCACAAACAGGTGGTGTTTGGACCGGGGCTAATCAGGTGAATGGAATTTTCAATGCCACACTTGTGCCTCTTGGCACATACAACTTTACCTATACAGTGAACGGAAATGGTACGTGCCCCACCGTTTCGGCGACCGTATCCGTTAACGTTACGAGCGCATTGGATGCAGGATTGCCAGCCAGTGCGACTGTATGTGCGGGTGCTACTTCGAACCTCTTCCCCCTGCTTGGAGGCACGCCTCAAACGGGTGGACTATGGCGAGATCTGGATGGAACCAGTGCATTGACCGGTGATGTTCTGAACGCTTCCGTTGCAGGTATTGGCACTTGGCATTTCAGGTATGTTCTTTTTGGTACGCAGAACTGTTCAAGTGATTCTGCGTTGCTCACGGTCACCGTCGTAGCCGGGCCGAATGCTGGCATCGGCGGTGGCACCACCCCATTGTGCAGTAGTGCACCCAGCTTCAACCTGATCACATTGCTGGGGGGCACACCGGACGCCAATGGCAGTTGGTTCGGCCCTGGCTTCGTTCCGCATAGCGACACCTTGAACCCAGCCGTTGATCCCAGCGGCATTTACACCTATGTGGTTCCTGCACTTGCTGGTTGCCCACCGGATTCTGCCCAAGTAACCGTGGTAGTTAGTTTGCAGCCCAACGCTGGTCAATTCGGGACACTCAGTATTTGCGAAACCAGCCCGGCAGTTGATCTGTTCGACTACTTGAACGGAACACCTGATCCCGGTGGCAGTTGGACATACAATGGCGGAGCAGCTTCGAACATGTACAACCCTCTGCAGAATTCGCCGGGCAGTTATACCTACACGGTAACGCCGAGCGCAGGCGCTTGCGGGCCGGCTAGTGCGAATGTGTTGGTTGCTGAGAGTGCAGCACCGTTCGCTGGCGACGATAATGTGATTGACGTTTGCTCGAGTGCTCCTTCTTTCACATTGATCAGCGAGTTGTCGAATAATCCGCAGTCTGGCGGAACCTGGAAAGGCCCAGGCCAATTGCCGCATGGCCCGTCGTTCGACCCGCTGGTGGATGTTTCGGGGGTCTACACATACACCCTCTCCAACGGTTTGGTTTGCCCACCAGATTCAGCGAAACTCACGGTGAACTTGACCATTGCACCGGATGCGGGTGCAGACAGCACCTTGAGCGTTTGCGCGACCGATAACAGTGTTGATCTTTTCCTCGCACTTGGATCTGATGCGGATACCGGTGGCACATGGACCGATGTGAACGGTGTTGGTAGCGCTTTTGTTGATGGCGTCCTTGATGCGTCCTTGGTTACTCTGAACACGTACGTCTTTATCTACACCGTGCAAGGCAGCGGGCCTTGTTTGGGCGATGTGGCTACGATCACAGTAACAGTTGGTGCAGGTCTTGATCCCGGTATTGGTGGTACCGATACTATCTGTGGGGGGAACTCCGTGTATAGTCTCTTCAATTCCTTGGGGGGAACACCAAGCCTCGGTGGCATTTGGAGTGAAGGTGCGGGTAACCCTGCGCTGGATCCCGAAACCGGTGACCTGGACGCGACCCAATTAGTGGTGAATTCCCCTTACTTGTTCAGCTATACCGTTACTGATCCGGGTTGTGGTACGGCCTCTGCCTTGTTGAACATTACCGTTTCCCCTTATCCCGATCCCGGTGGGGATACGACCATTACACTTTGCTTTTCGCCGATCAACATCAACTTGTTTTCCGTCCTTCCAGGTAACCCACAACCAGGGGGCACATGGACAACATCAGGCGGCACGCCGGTTTCCGAGACGTTCGATCCATCCACACAACCGAGCGGAACATATCTCTACAACCTGCCGGGCACCGCTCCTTGTGCTGATACATCCTCAGCCGTTACCATCATCGTGAACCAACCTGCGGATGCTGGAAATGGTTCCACGCTGCAACGATGCAATATCGGATCGCTCAACATGAACGAGGTTCTGAGTGGTGGCGCACAAACGGGTGGCATTTGGGAATTGACCAGCGGCACGGCTGTGTTGAATGGTGCACTGCTCACCCTTAACGCTTTGCAGCCAGGTCCGTATGGCCTCACTTATACGGTGAATGTGCCTGGTTGTGTCCAAGATGTGGCGCTTTTCACGGTGAATGTTGTGGGACCGGTGAATGTTACGGATACCGTGCTCACCTGTAATGTGCAGGATCGCACCTACACGGTGATGCTTGCCCTGAGCGGGGGTGAACCGTCGACCTATTCCGTGACCGGTCTGGATGGAGCCATTACGCTGGTGGCGCCATATGTGTTCACGAGTGTACCCATCTTCACGAGCGAGCCGTTCAGCCTGATCGTTACAGATGCGAACGATTGTGCGCCTCGTGTGATCGAAGGGGTCACCCCCTGCTTGTTCGATGATGATGTCTTCATCCCAGAGTCGTTCACGCCTAATGGTGATGGGGTGAATGATCTTCTGGTAATTCCCGGTATTGAAGGATATCCCAACAACACCATTGATATTTTCAATCGATGGGGCGCGGAAGTATTCAGTGCTGCCGGATACGACAATTCATCTATCACATGGGATGGCACCAGCAGCTCTGCATTGATCCCAGGTGAGCTCCCGACCGGTACATATTATTTCGTTCTGGAATTAGGAAACGGCAGCGAGCCGTACAAAGGCTTCATTTACTTGAACCGATGAGCGAACGTGTACATATCGGTGTTTGCTCGATCGCGCTTGCCGCGCTTTTCGGTTCTCAAGCACAAGCGCAACAGGATCCACTCTACAGCCAGTACATGTTCAATACGCTGGCATTCAATCCAGCTTATGCAGGTAGTGCGGATGTATTCACTGCCATGATCCTGAGCCGCCATCAGTGGGTGGGATTTGCAGGTGCACCCGTAACACAAACGCTTTCGCTCCATTCACCACTACCCGGCCAAACCTTGTCCCTTGGTGGAAGCGTGATGCACGATGTTGCTGGACCCGCGAAGCAGAACAGTGCTTTTTTTGATGTTGCATATCGGATCCGAACCGGGTCAGATGCGCGGTTGTCGTTCGGTTTGAAAGGGGGCGTCAATTTCTTTCAAGCGGACATAGCTTCATTGAGCACCGTGCAGGCTGAGTCCGCGAACGTGAACATCAGTGGAAAGCTGTTGCCCAACTTCGGCTTTGGGGTCTATTGGCATTCGCCACGCTATTACGTTGGACTGAGCGCTCCGAAACTCCTGGAGAACTCCATAAATGAAGCTGGCGATCTGGTCGTTGGTCGCGAGTTCCGCCACTATTTCGTGATCGCGGGTTATGTGATGGACCTGAACAGGGATCTGAAATTCAAGCCTTCCTTGATGTTGCGTGCTGTACAAGGTGCGCCGATATCGTTGGATCTGAATGCGAATTTCCTTCTCCGTGATAAGGTTTGGTTCGGAGCCATGTACCGCTTGGGGAATGCGCTCGGCTTTATGGCCCAATACCGGTTCAATGAACAATTGCGGGCCGGTTATGCTTTCGACCTTACGACTACTCGAGTTGGTGCCTACAATGCAGGTACCCACGAGATCATGGTATCCTACGACCTTATGTTCACTCAGGGTCGCACTATATCCCCGCGCTATTTCTAATGCTCAATAGTTTGCGATATCCTATCGTGCTCTTGGCACTCTCGTTAACCCTTGGCATGTGGGCACAAGGTGGTGGAGATCCCGAGGCGCATACGCGCATTGCCGATAGGCACTACCAGCAAATGGCATATGCCCCGGCGGCCAGGGAATACAAGCTGGCTGCGGACCTCGGCGCAGTGAACGAACATGTTTCGAAGCGCCTTGCCGACTGCTACATGAGATTGGGCGACACGGAAAATGCTGAGATATGGTATGCCCAAGTCGTGAAGTTCCTGAACAGGCAGCCCAGTGAATTGTACAACTATGCCCAGGCTCTGAAGGGTAATGCCAAGTATGCCGAAGCAGAAGAATGGATGGATCGATACTTGGTCATGGTGAAGCCAGAGGGACAACCACTGCACAGCAATATCAGTGACTTTGCCAAGAAATTCACTTACGGTATGGATCGCTTCAGCGTGAAGGGTGTAGGGCTGAACACACCTGGGTGCGATATGGCAGCTACTTGGAACGGCGACCAGTCGGTGATATTCAGCAGCAGCCGAGCACAACGTACTGGCATCAAGCGATTGGCCGCTTGGAACGAGCAACCCTTTTTGGACCTGTATTCTGCGGATCGCCAGCCTGGTGGCGAGCTGATGAACCCTCGCTCCTTGAGCGGAGATGTGAACGGCCCTTTGCATGAAGGTCCTGCCGTTTGCGATGCTTCAGGAACCAATTTGTGGTTCACCCGAAATAGCTCGGCGCGCGGTAAAAACGGTGTTATCCACCTGAACATCATGCGCGCTCGGCGCAACGGTGGTGGTTGGAAAGGGGCCGAACCTTTCGAGTTGAACGATCCTGAAACATCCGTAGGGCACCCAGCCATATCTCGTGATGGCAAAACATTCGTTTTTGCTAGCGACATGCCTGGCGGGCTGGGAGGTACAGACCTCTACATGTGCAAGGACCAAGGTGGCCACTGGAGTGAACCCGTTAACATGGGTCCTGTTGTGAACACGGATCAAGATGAGTCATTTCCTTTTATCGGTGCCGATGGTGCGTTGTACTTCGCCAGTAATGGTCAGCCGGGATTAGGAGGGCTGGATGTATTCGTGGCCCAACGTGATGCGGAAGGAAAGTATTCGGTGGCGATCAATGTGGGCGCTCCAGTGAACAGCCCGAAGGATGATTTCGCATTTATTATCGATGGTGCCAACAAGACGGGATATTTCACGAGCAATAGGCCGGGCGGGCAAGGCGATGATGATATCTACAGTTTCGTCATGCATACCCCTTTGGAGCAGCGCTTCCTATGTACCGGAACAGTGATCGATGAAGAAACCGGTTCACCGTTGATCGAGGTGGATGTGACGCTGGAGGACAAGGATGGTAATGTGATCGAGAGCAAGCAGACCGATGTGAACGGGAAGTACTCGTTTGCTGTCCAGAAGAACAAGGAGTACCGTGTGGTTGCGAAGATGAAAGGCCGGTACGACGGGGACGAACATTTGAGCACGGAGAATATAGAGCAGCAGCAGATCCTGGCGCGCGATATCCACATGGTTCCGGATGCTGGCATCTGGTTGCGGGGTGCCGTGCACCACAAAGGCAAATTGGGCTACATCGAAGGGATGAACGTGAGCGTGGTGAACCTTAGCAGCTTTTACACCGAAACGCGCACTACCGGGTCCGGCGGAGGGTTCAGCTTTCGCTTGCAACCCAATGAGCAATATGAGGTCCTTTTTGAAAAGGAAGGCCTTTTCAGTATGAGCGTACCCACGAGAACGATCGGTGTGAAACAAGGCGTGATCGACTTGAACGAAGCAGTGGACTTGGCTTTTGAGCCTGTTCTTATCGGCCAGCCGTTGCTCTTCAAGTACCAGAGATGGGAACACAACAGTGCCAATTTGGATCCTGTGGCAAAGACAGAATTGGATGCACTTGCCGACCGAATGATCGTGAACCCGGCCTTGCAAATAGAGGTTGCGGTCCACAGTGATGCGCGTGGCGACCTTGCCAGTGAGTTGAAGCTGTCGCAAAAGCGGGCAGATGCCATTGGTGCCTATTTGCGCAGCAAAGGCGTTGTCAAGGAAAGACTGGTTGCGAAGGGCTATGGTGCAACCCGGCTATTGAACCATTGCGCACCAGGAGTTTCTTGCACCGAGGCGGAGCATTCGGAAAACCGACGCACGGAATACGTGGTTACGGGTGTCGCAACCCAATAGCCCGGTATCAAACCACCCGGTGAGGTAGCGTGGCAAAAGTGTAGCCGCTCTTCAGCAAGCCATCCACTACAATAGGTAGTGCGTGCCGCATGCGCTCTTGGCTGATCAGGTTGTCGTGGAAGACAATGATGCTTCCAGATTTTACGCGGCGCATTACGACTTTCACGCATTCGGCACCCGTTAGGCCATCCTCGAAATCACCGGCCAGCGCGTCCCACATCACTAATTGAAAGCGCTTTCGCAAGGCGTTGATCTGTCGATTGGTAATGCGCCCGTAGGGCGGGCGGAACATGTCCGTTCGGGTGAGGCGTTGGCATTTCAAAATGGAACGGTAATACGAACGCGCCGATGTGCGCCATCCGCTCGGATGATCCCACGTGTGGTTCCCTACTGCGTGACCTTCGGCTTTCAGCCGTTCAAAAATGGCTGGGTTGTTCGCTACGTTCTGGCCAATGCAGAAGAACGTGGCGTTCACACCGAGTTGCTTCAAGGTGTCCAGCACCCAAGGAGTTACCTCGGGAATAGGTCCATCGTCGAACGTGAGGTAAACGTACTTTTTCGTGTCATCACCAATCTGCCCGTTCGCTGTACTTTCCACGTTCCACAGCATGCGGCCATCGAGCTGTTGAAGCCAGCTCATGGTTTTGGATATGACGCGCAGGCCCATGCCGTGGTGGTCAGAACTTCGCTTTCGTTGTTCGGCGGCCCTGGTTGGCGATCGCCTCCAACTTCTCTTGATAGAGCGTGTCCAGAACGGAGTAACGATCGAGCAATTGGGCACCCAGCGGTTGCTGCTTATGCACCATTCCTGTCGCTTGCACCATGCGCTCCATCACCATGTTGGTCAAGTTCATATCGTCCATCACCTTGGCTGCGTCTTTCGGTTCCAGGCTCAAGTAGAAGTTCATGTTCTCTTCCATGATCGTGAACAGCCGTTCGGATATCGCGTTCGCGCTGGAACTATCACCAGCGTTGTAGTATGCTTCGATGATGGGAAGCATGATGCGATCGTAAGGCACGTTCTTCTCCGGCATTTTTTCCATGGTGAGGTCGAGCACTTTCTTCGCATCGTTCTTCCGGCCTTCGTCGATCAAACCGTCCGCGAGGGTGGCCAATTGCAAGCGCAAATTGGTGGTCATGCGCAAGGTGTTCTCATCCAGGTACACCGGCTTGTCGGTGTTCATGTTGCCCCAGGTGAATTTCTCCATCACGTTCTTGTACATGATATCGGTGCCGACACTCCCATATGTGTTCGGATTCCTTCGCGGCGAGAACAATGGTGTCAGTCGATAAGCAAGACCTTCCAAACGGAAGTAGTCCTGCAAGCCAACGTAGCTGTCTGGCCCAGTGGTAACAGCGAAGCAGATCGGTCGCTTCCAATCGTTCTGTGCCAGCATATCGAGCACCATCACATGGTTCTTGAGCAAGTAGCTTTTCTTGATGCTCCAACGTACTTCCTTCACGAAGTCGGCGGTGTCTTTCGCGGTAAGCATGCCTTCAGGGCCGAAACAGAAGGCGCTGTCAGCGTTCAAGATGAAATTCTGGGTTGGCAGGTATGAATCGCGAACGCCTCGCTGGAAGATCTGTTCCCGGTTATTATCATCTGACGCAAAGGCCATCACTTTCTTCAGGTCCATGAAGCCGGTCTTCTTGCGGAAAGGGTCGATCGCGACAACGTCGCGTGTTCCTTGGCGATACTTCTCCGCGGCCATGCCGAAGGCGACAGGTTCGCTCTCGTATGCCTTGCGCCGCATTTGGTCGATGTACCAATCGGTGTTGAGCAAACTCAAGTTCACCACTCGCACGTCTGTACGAATGCCCTGCACTTCTTGCGCGTACCACAAGGGGAACGTATCGTTATCCCCATTGGTGAAGAGAATGGCTTGCGGCGGGCAGCTCTCAAGATAATCCGCAGCCAGATCACGCGCTGGTGTGCGGTTACTGCGGTTGTGATCGTTCCATTCCGCCCGAACCATCACGATAGGAATAGCAAGACCCAGGGCTGTTGCCAGAATACCCGGAAGTCGATCGTCCTTCACACCACGTAGCAGGTACATGAGCCCTAATGCCGCGCCTGCAACTCCGCCCATGTAGAAGAGACACAACGACACACCATGGTTATCACCCACCATGCTTTCGACGCCATACTTGAGCACACCGATACCGATGGTGCCGCCAACACCGAAAGCAATGTCCCTGATCGACAATGAGCGCGCAGCATCGAACAAAGCATACACGCCCAGCCCCACCCAAATGGCGAACGCATAAAAGGAGCCTACGTAGGCGTAATCCCGTTCTCGCGGTTGCAGCGGTGTTTGATTGAGATACACAACAATGGCCATGCCCGTGAAGAAGAACAGCAACATCACAATGCTCCAGTCCCGCAGATTTTTGGCCAGTTGGTACACCAAGCCGATAAGCCCGAGGATCATGGGTAGCAAGAACAGTTTGTTCATGGCCTTGTTGGTGGTCATGCTGCTGGGCAAATGGTCTTGATTGCCAAGTCGCTCCGCATCGATGAACTTCAGACCTGTGTACCAGTTCCCATCGAGTATTCCACCGTGACCCTGAATGTCGTTCTGGCGACCAGCGAAATTCCACATGAAATAACGCCAGTACATCCAATTCGTCTGGTAATCCACGAAGAAGCGCAAGTTCTCGCCTTGGGTGGGCTTGTATATGATCGTGGGTTTGCCTTCGCGGTCCGTGGTGCGAATGCCCACTCCCTTGAAGTCGCACCAGTTCTTGTATTCCTCCACATGGCCTGGTTGGCTGCTGTACATGCGTGGGAAGAGCATGGTGAATTCCGGTTCATAAACCGGTTCTGTGCCTTTTCGCTCATCCGTGATCACGTATTCATGTGTGATCTCCAACCCGGTCTTGCCGTCAACGTAGTGTTCAGCGCTCCAGCCGTCGTAGAGCTGCTTGTCCACCTTGTTTCCTTTCATCACCTTGTAAGTGGCAGTGTAAACGGGTGAGCCGTCTTCACGTGTATCACTCATTTCACTATCCCAGAACTGGCCCGTCAGCAAGGGTCGGTCGCCATATTGTTCACGATTCAAATAGCTCAGCAGGTTGAACACGTTCTCCGGATTGTTCTCGTCGATCGGTGGGTTCGCATTGCTGCGGATCACGATCAGCGCGTAGGTGCTGTACCCCACAAGGATCACACTTACACCCAGTATGATCGTGTTCAGGATCACCTTGCCATTGCGCTGGCTCCAAAGCAGGCCCCACACCACCAGGCCCAGTACCAGCATGCCGTACACGAAATTTCCCGTATTGAACGGCATACCCAGGTCATTCACGAAGAGCAGCTCGAATTTTCCCGCCATCTGCACTATTCCTGGAATGATGATGGCTTGGATAGCGCCCAGGATCAGCGCTGAGATCACGAAAGTGTAAGCCACCCCAAGTGGCGTCACTTTGTACTTTTTGAAGTAGTACACAAAGGCGATAGCGGGAATGCACAGCAAATTCAGCAAGTGAACGCCGATGCTGAGCCCCATCAAGTAGGCGATAAGAATGAGCCAGCGCGTATTGTGGGGTTGATCCGCCTCGCTTTCCCATTTCAAAATGGCCCAGAACACGATCGCCGTAAAAAAGGAGGACATAGCATATACCTCCCCCTCTACGGCGCTGAACCAGAACGAATCACTCCAGGTGTAGGCGAGGGCTCCAACGATCCCGCTACCGATCACCGCGATCAGTTTGCCTGCCGTCATTTCCTCATCACCATCGCGCGTAGCCAGTTTTTTGGCCATGTGCGTGATGCTCCAGAACAGGAACAGGATGGTGAACGCACTGCACAAGGCGCTCAGCGTGTTTACCGCGGCTGGAACGTTCTCCGGGGAGACGAACGCACTGGATATCCGGGCAAGGATCATGAAAAGTGGCGCCCCTGGTGGGTGGCCAACCTCCACTTTGTAGGCTGTGGCTATGAATTCCCCGCAATCCCAGAAGCTTGCCGTGGGCTCAATAGTGGAGATATACGTGTAGGCCGCCACCAGGAATACGAGCCATCCGGTGACGATGTTCAACTTCTTGAAATCCATGCTGGGGGTGTGGGTGCGAAGGAGCGCGAAAGTACCCAAAGTCATTTGCCAGCACTTGGGGAACGGCGGTGTTGTGGATCTTTCTATTTTCGCGCCGCTTTTCCAAGGAAAGGCAGTCTGACCGATGGTGTAACTGGCAACACGTCTGATTTTGGTTCAGAAGAGTCCAGGTTCGAGCCCTGGTCGGTCAACCAACAAGAGGGAGTTAACCCCGCGAGGCGGGACGAGGCGGGTTCTTCAACCTGCGCCGGCCGGCGAAGTTTATCCGGGGCATGCGCGACCGGCCAGCGGGGCCATACCCGAGGCGGGGTCATTCAACCTGCGGAACGCGCAAAGCCAGTAGCCTACGCCATTACACGATGAAGGAGGACCTGTTCGATCCCCTATAGCCTTACGAAATGTCGGTGCAGGGGTGTCGTCGCAGCTGGTCGCGCTTTATCGGTCCTGATGAGAGCTGGCCTTCATTTCGGCCGGATCCTGTCCGAGCAATTGCACCATGCATTCGTACAATTCCGGCAAAGCTGCTCGGTACACAACTGGTTTTTCAAAGAAGTACTCCACGGCCACAGCAAAGAACTCGGCTTGGTCCGTGGCTGCATATTCCCTGAAGAAGCGATCCTCCCCGGCGCGGATCCTGGCAGATTCGTCTTCGGCCAATTGCCGCCATTCCAGCAGAATTTTATCACTGAGAAAACCGGTTTCGACGTTGGGTATCCTGTTCTCGAACCAGAGCGCATGCGCCATTTCGTGCAGACCCACATTTCGGGCATCGGTTGGTTCAGCATACCCCTGCAGAAAGTGTTTCCAAGAGATCGCGATCACCCGCATGCCCGGGTTCACTTCGCCCAGGTGAAGGTGGCTTTGTGGTCGGTTCCGGTATTGGTCCGGGTACACGACAATGCGTGAAAAATGCATCAGCAGCAGTGGCTCCAGGCCGAAGGTTACCTGCACTGCCGAACCCGCGAGCATCAGTTTCATTTCACGGGTCACTTCGATCCCGCGACCATGGAACTCCTTGTCGTTGATGAAGTCCGTTACCCGTTGATCGAATTCGCGTCTTGCTGTTCGGTCGAGTTGTGCGTAGTAGGGTAAACAACGGGATAGCACGATCCTGTCGCTTTCACGAACCGAAATACTGCCCTTCAACAGAGCTCCGACAGCGTTCATGGCTCGTGCAGCGATGAAGACCAGGACAACTGCCGCGAAAAAGGCTGTTACGCCAAGCCCACCATCCAACGCTATCGCCAAACAGACGTTCACTCCAAGCTGATATGCTTCATCAAGAGAAACATATCGCGGTGATAGTAGGCATCGAAGTGTCGTTCGATATCTGGGAACATGCACTTGGTGTGGTCGATGACTTGGCCATGCTGATCCGTGAGAGTGGCGTATTCCATGATCGATTCACCGATCGGGTGGAAATAGATGTAGCGCGTTTCAATGGCGATACTGTCCGTGCATTGGCTCTTCGCCCATTTCATCGTCCACGAGACAGCAACCGAATGCCCGTCGGGATCGAAGTAGTGACAAGCGCTTTCCACCACACCCGGATAGGTGCTCCGTAAAAAAGTGCCGACTCCGGCAACAGTGCCGTCGGTGTTCACATAGATCTCGTGGCGCTCTGCGGGTTCGCCTACTACCGCCGAATCGGGAAGCAATAGGACGGCGTTTTCCTTGTCCACGTAAGTAAGGAACACAGCGCGGATCGGGGCTTTGTCAACATCGGCCATACGCTGCTCGATCCCCATGATCACCGCTGCTGTATCGAAGCCTTGCGCGGATGCGGATGAAATCCAACCTGATCCAGGAGTGAGCGCAGCGAAAAGGATGGTCCGTGCGCAAATGCGGGGAATGGATGAGCATGTCGGCATAGCGCGAAGTAATGATACTCCGCCCACTTGAGGGTACGACATACGGCTCTGGGTAATTTCGCCCAGCACCCCTCCATACGTTCCATGCCACAACCCGTTCCAGTTACTTATTACGGAGATGATGCTTCAAAACCCGAAGAGGCTACTGCACAGTGGACGGAACTTGGCCGGATCCAAGTTGTGTTGCGCGACCGAACGGAGGAATGGAGCGTATACGGGATCGGCTTCGCATGGGAATTGAGTGCCGGTGCATTGCGCGTGATGCATGGCGATCCGAGGCATTCCGTGATCATTCGCGATAGCCTCGCGATACGGGCATGGACCGCTCATTTCAAGGCGCAGAAATTGAAGCAGGGTTCTGAAGACCGTGTGCCATGGATCCTTGGTATTCCAATGATGCTCCCAATGGGCTTCATTGCAGTATGCATAGCAGCCTACCTGTGGCTCTTGCCTTATGTGAGCGAGCGCTTGGCAATGGCCCTTCCACCGGAAACGGATGTGCGTATCGGCGATGCGATGTTCGAGAACATGGCAACCACGCTAGCGATCGACTCTCCCCTTTCCGAAACGCTCCAAGCGTTCGCCGACCGCCTGACGATCTCACCGTCTTACAAACTGAAGTTGCATGTGGTAAAGGATGATCAGGTGAACGCCTTCGCGATGCCGGGTGGGCACATCGTGGTTTACACAGGCATACTCGATAAGATGAAGGAGCCGGGCGAGTTGGCGGCCTTGCTGGCGCATGAAGGCACACACGTGGAGAAGCGCCACAGCACACGAGGCTTGGCCCGTGACCTGTCCGGAAGTTTGTTCCTCTCGCTTGTTCTTGGCGACATCGGGGATGTGGTTGGAATAGCCGCGAAGAAGGGCGATGAATTGCGTGGGCTCAACTATTCGCGGGACCTGGAAACCGAGGCCGATACTGTCGGCATCCGCCGCATGTACGCGAGTGGCGTTCATCCGATCGGTATGGTGAAATTGCTTCGACTTTTGGAACGTGAAGCACAGGATATGCCGGAAGGCATGTCGTTCCTGAGCTCGCACCCGCTCACGAAGGATCGCATCGCTACAGCGAGCAACAAGGCTGCCGAACTCGATGCTATGACTTCCGTCTTGCCTGGTTTGGACAGCCTATTCCAGATATTGAAGCAGCCCTGATCCTACACGGACCGGATCCCCAGTTCCTTCAATTGGATGTCGTCGATCCGGCTCGGCGCATCGATCATCACATCACTTCCCGCGTTGTTCTTCGGGAAGGCAATGAACTCGCGGATGTCACTGCGGCCGCCGAAGAGGCTTACCCAACGATCGAAACCGAACGCTGCCCCACCGTGCGGAGGTGCGCCGAACTCGAATGCGTCGAGCAGGAATCCGAACTTGTAACGCGCGTCCTCATCCGTGAAGCCGAGCACGCGGAACATCGCCTCCTGCATGCTGCGGTCGTGGATGCGGATGCTGCCGCCGCCGATCTCTGTGCCGTTGATCACCAGGTCGTATGCGTTCGCTTTCACCGCACCGGGGTCGCTTTCCAAAAGATGCGCGTGCTCCGGTATCGGTGAGGTGAACGGATGGTGCATGGCGTGCCAACGACCGCTCGCCTCATCCTTTTCCAACAGCGGAAAGTCAACGACCCACAGCGGCTTGAAATTCCATGGATCGCGCAAGCCCAATGCATCGCCAAGGTGCAGGCGCAGTTCGTTGAGTGCCTTGCGTGTTTTGTCTGCGCCACCGGCCATGATGCAGAGCAGGTCGCCTTGCTTCATGCCGAAGTGTGTGGCCCACTGCTGCAGTTGCTCAGGTCCGTAGAACTTGTCCACCGTGCTCTTCAAGCCTTCATCGGTCCACTTCACGAACACGATTCCCGTGGCGCCGACCTGCGGACGTTTCACGAAGTCGATCAGCGCGTCGGTCTGCTTGCGGCTCCAGCTGGCGCATCCTTCCGCGTTGATGCCGACCACGAGTTCAGCGTCGTCGAACACCTTGAACCCCTTGCCTTTTGCGAGATCGTTCAGTTCGATGAATTTCATTCCGAAGCGAAGGTCCGGCTTGTCGCAGCCATAATCGCGCATGGCCTCATCGTAGCTCATGCGCAGGAAGGGCTCGTTGAACTCCTTGTTCAGTATGGTCGTGAACAAATGCTTCGCCATACCCTCGAACGCCTGCAGAATATCCTCGCGTTCCACGAAAGCCATCTCGCAGTCGATCTGTGTGAATTCCGGCTGGCGATCCGCGCGCAGGTCCTCATCGCGGAAGCACTTCACGATCTGGAAGTAGCGATCGATACCCGCCACCATCAGCAACTGCTTGAACGTTTGAGGGCTTTGCGGCAGCGCGTAGAACTCACCTTGGTTCATCCGGCTGGGCACCACGAAATCGCGCGCGCCTTCGGGTGTGCTCTTGATCAGTACGGGCGTTTCCACCTCCAGGAAGTTCTGCGCGCTGAGGTAGTTGCGCACTTCGATGGCCATGCGATGCCGAAGTTCCAAGCCCTTGCGAACGTTGTTTCGGCGTAGGTCGAGGTAACGGTATTTCGCCCGCAGTTCCTCGCCGCCATCGGTCTCTTCCTCAATGGTGAAGGGTGGTGTCTTGGCTCCGTTCAGCACCTTCAACGAGGAGCAGAAGATCTCCACTTCTCCGGTGGGCAAATTGGCGTTCTTGCTCTTCCGCTCGATCACCTTGCCTGTGACTTGCACCACGAATTCGCGACCAAGGGAACGTGCCGTTTCCCGCAGCGTCGCATCACTGTCTGTGTTGAAGGTGAGCTGGGTGATGCCGTACCGGTCGCGCAGGTCCACGAAGGTCATGCCGCCCAGATCGCGGGTGCGCTGTACCCAACCGGCGAGGGTCACGGTCTTCGAAGCGTCGGAGAGGCGGAGTTCGCCACAGGTGTGGGTGCGGTACATCAGGTCTGTGAAAAGAGGCGCGAATTTATCCGAAGTGGGCGCGTGGCCGGTTTTCGATCGCGCATCGGGTGGTCCAGATGGCCAAACCCGGGCGCACACCACCCGCATTCGCTCCCACGTTACATTCGTGCGACCTGCAAGCGAATTGAATACCGTTCTCGCCATATCGCTATCCCTGCTCGGGCTCTGTCCCTCTGGAACGGCTGTGCCATCTCCCGAGGAGGTGCGGACATCAGAGCGTGCGGATGAGTTGTACGTGGAATGCGGATTGAACGGCCTATTGGATGCATCCACGTTTCGTTCCGCCTACGCGAGTGTGGTGCGGCACCATGCTTCATCGCATATCCTGGCCGTAGCGGATATGACCCGGCCTTCAACTGAGAAGCGATTGTACATCATCGATCTCGCTTCCAGAAAGCTCCTCTTCAGGACATGGGTGGCGCACGGCCGCAACAGTGGTGACCTGAATTGCACATCGGTTTCCAATACCGTGGGCTCGTTACAGACCAGCAAGGGCTTGTTCCGAGTGGAAGGTAAGATCATCAGCCCGAAGCACGGTGATGCGTTGTTGCTGCAGGGCCTTGATCCCGGTATTAATGACAAGGCCATGGAACGGGAGATCATCATGCATGGCGCGGAATATGTCAGTGCTGCGTTCATTGAGGAACATGGCCGCTTGGGGCGCAGTTACGGTTGCCCTGCTGTACCTGTTGAATTGATGCCTCGGTTCATCGACCTGTTGGCGGACGGGGGCCTGCTATACATCTACATGCACTGATCAAGACCGGAGATGATCTTCAAGGCTGCTCGGTCAGGGGCAAGCCAGTTACATCAATATGCGCCTGCTAGCATTTCCGGTCTGCTTTTTCCTTCTGTGCCTGCTTGGTTGCGATGAAGCTCGAATTCCTGTTCCGCATACGATCTCCGAACGGGCGCAGGAGGTCGAGAAGGTCTTCGAAACACCAATGGATTATTCCGATAAACACGTGGACAGTGCGGATGTCTTCGCTTATCTGGTAAACAACCCCTTTGCACAGGCTGATTCTACCACGATCATCGAATTCTACAGACGACGCGCGTTCCAGTATGCTTGGTTCTTGAATGATTCGTTGTCCATCGCCGCAGGCAATTTCCTGGACCTGGTGAATGCTACGGACACTGTTCTGGGTAGTTCGCTTTTCGATCAGAACAAACTGCGAGACTTGGTCAACCTGCTCAGTGCCCAGGATAGCATTCCGGTTACGGATTCCTTGAGACAAGTTGTGGAGATAACACTTACAGCCCGGTTTTTCCAATTTGCTGATAAACGCTACGGCGGCTTTGTGAAACGTGACCTGCGCGAACTCGATTGGTATATCCCGCGCCGTAAGAAGAATGTGGATCAACTCCTCGATTCGCTCGTAGCGGGCAGGATGGACCTCTCGCCTTTGGAGCCTGTTCATCCGCAGTACAAGCTCCTCAAAGGGTTCTTGAAGCTCTACCGTACAATTGAGATGGAGGATACGCCTTCGCCGATCGTGATCCAGGATAGTTCATTGGAATTGGGTGATTCATCGGACGTGATCGTTCATGTTCGGGATCGATTGGCGCAACTCGGCGACATCGCGCTGAATGACAGTAGCGGAGTGTTCGACTCCACACTCTTCATGGGTGTGCGTAGTTACCAACAGCGTTTTGGAATGAACAGTTCCGGGGTGTTGGATGCTGAAATGGTCGCGGAGCTGAACCGTCCTATCAAGGAGCGTGTGGAACAGATCCTTGTGAATATGGAGCGCTTGCGTTGGTTGGATCCCGATCCGCCGGCAGACTACATCCTTGTGAACATCCCGGAATATCGCATGCATGTGTTCGAGGGAGGGAAGCCTGCTTGGGATATGAAGGTGGTGGTAGGTGCAACGGCCACTCGGACTGTTGTCTTCAGTGGCGATCTATCGATGGTGGTTATGGCGCCGTATTGGAATATCCCTCAGAGCATCATCAGAGCGGAGATCCTGCCGGCTTTGAAACGGAACGCGGCCTATTTGCGTCAAAAAAAAATGGAAGTGGTGAGAGGAGGGGTAGTCTCGGACCCTCGTAGGATAAGCTGGTCGAAATACACGAAAAGCGTCCCCTTCACGATCCGCCAGAAACCCGGTCCGCACAATGCACTTGGTCTGGTGAAGTTCCTTTTTCCGAACCAGCACAGCATCTATTTCCATGACACTCCGAGCAAGGGTGTTTTTGATGAAGAGAAGCGCGCATTCAGCCATGGTTGTATTCGATTAAGTGAGCCGGTCAAGCTCGCTGAATATCTGTTGCGCAACGATAGTGCGTGGACCAAAGCCTCGATCAAGGAAGCAATGCATGCGGATCAGGAGACCATCGTAAAATTGGCTGATCCGGTGCCAGTGGTGATCGGCTACTTCACGGCCTGGGTTGATGCAGAGGGCCGTTTGAATTTCCGCGATGACATATACGGACATGATGCGCGCTTGGCGAGCGAGCTGTTCGTCGACGAGGGAGTCGAACTCGTTGTTCAGTAGAAGTTGGACCCAGCCACGTTCATCATTGCCGTATCGGTGATAGCGGTATGGGCCTGCACCAAGCCGTTGTTCGACTATAGCGCCATCTGGCAATTGGTCATTAACACGCGTACCACGATCATCACTTTTCTCATCCAGCATACGCATATCTGGATCCAGAAGCCTTGTGGATCAAGCTGAATGAGCATATCCGTGCAATGGAACAGGCGAAAAACAGCCTGCTCGATCTGGATGAGATGGACGACAAGGATCTGGACCGCATCCGCGGGGAGAGCGCGGTATTGGCTCAGAAGGATCGGGAGATCCGGGCTAGGGAGTGACTACATCGGTCAGAGCGTACCCCTGTTCTCCTGCTCCCGCTCGATCGCCTCGAACAGCGCCTTGAAGTTGCCTTTGCCGAAGCTCTTCGCGCCCTTGCGCTGGATGATCTCGAAGAACATCGTGGGGCGGTCGAGCACCGGCTTGGTGAAGAGCTGCAAGAGGTAGCCCTCGTCGTCACGGTCCTTCAGCGCGCCCGCGATGGTATGGATTGACCAATGTCATGGTCATTTGCTCGGTGACCGAATAGGTTCGCTGGATATGAATTTACGGCCATGAACAACACAAGATCCTTCGCGACACTGTTCGCAGTGTTCCTGTTCATCTCGACATATGGTCAAAAACCTGCGCGTGCCAGCGGTGACTCAGTGCTGTACCACGCGATATTCATCCGTAGCCCGTGGCTAACGTTCACCAACTGGATGGACGAAAAGAGCGTCGAGATGTACGAGTTGCACGTTGGATACAGGATCACCACACGCGACATCGTAGCCATCAAGGCGGCCACATGGAAGCTCTTCGAACCGATGGGTATCCCCTGGGGACCGCACAAGATTCAGGACGAGGAAGCATATCCTGGACGTCTCAGGGAGTACGGGGTCGGGGTGTGCTACCAACGCATGCTTTGGAAGGGGGCCTTCGCAGCGGTGGAAGTCATGCCCATGAAGAAGGTCTTCCTCGATGAGAGCGACAAGCAGCTCGATACGGGCTTCAAGCTGTACACCTCATACCACTGGGCTATCAATGGAATCTGTGCAGAAAGAGACTCCTTCTTGAACCCCAGATCCATTTCAACTATTGGCCGGTCGATTCGGAGGGGCCCGCACAGTTCAAGGAGATGGAGGATCGGTGGAACAACTACTTCCTGTGGGAACCCAACCTCTACATCGGTTACAATTTCCTGCGCTAATGAAGTCCTGGTCACGCGGCCAAAGCCCCCGAACACCGGATGACCATGAAAGCTGTACGCTACAACGCGTATGGCCCGCTCAAGGTGCTCCACGTTAAGAGATCGAAGCATCGGCGGGAATGACACGCTCCTTGCTCATCTCTTTGACCGCTGTATCGCCAACAACTAGCAACAGACATGAACATTGAAAGAGTAAAGCAAAAGGGATTCGGTCTCTCGATCATTTCTTTTCCGCTCATGCTTTTCATCGGGTTCGTCTCACACCCGAACCTGCTGGCGATGGAACCGCTCCAAACCGTTGAGCAACTCGTTCATAGGTTCCATCACAATCCCATGTATCATTATGGCCACCTCATTGTAACAGCTGCGGTCCCGCTGATGATCGTCTACTTCGTAGGTGCGACGAACCTCCTACAAGGGGAGGGCAAGAAGTACGGATTTTGGGGTGGGGTCATCGGCGTGTTCGGGGCGTTCATCCTGGCGGTTGACAAAGGAGCCCTGTGCCTGACGATGTCAGCGTTCGACACACTTCCGGAAGAGCAGTTCGCGGCATGCACGCCCTACCTGCAGGTGGTCGTTGCCAAGAAGGGTTTGCTGTTCATCGTCTGGTTGCTGCCCGCGCTGATACTGGGAGGTGTGCTCCAGGCGATCGAGTTGATGAAGGAGAACATCATCGCAAAGTGGCAGGGTACACTGATCGTCGTGGGTCTCTTGTTGCTGCTCAACCCTGACATCGAATTGATAAGCTCGGTTGGTTCAGCTTTGATGTGCATAGCCTATATGCCTTGGGGTACTGCTGAACTGAGAAAATAGCAGCCCTATGCAACGTTGGTATGCCCGTCGGCCATTGCGGTGGACTGTGGCGGCTGGACAGGGGTATCCATCTGACAGGTCTCACTATACCAGTTGACATACATCATTGGGATGAAGTTGGGACGAGGATAGGTTTGAAAACAAAAGATGCTATGAAAACGTCAACGAGGTTCCTCTGCATCACAGCAGCCTTGGTCATTGGTCCGACCAACCAATTGAATGCACAGAATGACGCCGGACCGGATGCGCGCAAACAGGCCATCAGCGTATGTGCGCTTGCCATCCCGCTGATGAACCTGTATGTGATCAACTACGAGTACTTGTACCAGGACCGACATGGCCTGGCCGCGCGATTGGAATATGCTCCGAACCTGAAAGGCGAGAACACAAGAGGGGATGCACTTGGTGGTGTGCTCAACTACCGCTGGCATCTTTCGCCGAAGCTCAGCGGGTTCTTCGTGGGTCCTTATGCCCGGTACCGTTATGTCTATGGCTCGGGCAGTGTGGAAGGAACGGAGTACGACTTCGAGGTCCCTGAACTGAATGTCGGTGTGAACGGCGGGTATCGTTGGGTGGCGAAATGTGGGTTCAATGTTGTCCTGGCCGCTGGCTACGGCTACTCATCCGCGAAGGAGCGGCTCACGCCATCCAATGATGCCGTGATCGATGGTTTCAACGCGTTCAAGGATGCCGATGACGCGAATTCCTCGATGTTGGATGCGCCATTCTATGGCGAGTTCTCCATCGGATATGCATTTTGATCTCATCGAAGGAGGTCATGGCAGCAGGAGGGTCAACGTTCACCGGGGACACTGACCAATGTCATGGGGAGTTGCTGGTTGATCGAGTTGGTTTGATCAGCTGAAAGCAAACTCAAGGTCATGAAAAGTACCAGGTCCTTCGCGATACCGTTCGCAGTGTTCCTGCGATGAACCTTGACCTGTTCCGCCTGCTCGAACTCCCCATCATCAGATGACCATGAAAGCCGTTTGCTACCGAGCGTATGGCCCGCCCGAGGTGCTCAAGGTCGAGGACGTCGAAACGCCGGTCGTTGGAGCGGGCGATGTGCTCATCAAGGTCAAGGCCGTTTCGGTGAACTTCGGTGACCTGATCGCGCGGAGGTTCGGCAAGGTGCGCCCCAGCGAGTTCAACATGCCATGGTTGTTCTGGTTCCTCGCCCGGTTCACCTTCGGGTGGAGCAAGCCGAAGAAGCGAGTGCTGGGCAATGAGTTCGCCGGAGAGGTTGTGGCTGTGGGCACCGATGTGCAACGTTTCAAGGCTGGTGATGCCGTCTTCGCTTACACCAAGGAGAGCATGGGGGGCTATGCGGATTACGTGTCGATGCCTGCGAACGGAATGGTCGCAATGAAGCCGGTGAACTTGTCCTACGCACAGGCCGCCGCAGTGCCGTATGGAGCGCTCACGGCTTTGCCGCTCTTGAGCAAGACCACCCTCGGTCCGCATCAGCGTGTACTGGTCATCGGCGCTTCCGGCGGGATCGGTTCAGCCGCTGTGCAGCTTGCCAGGAACCACTTTGGCGCCCAGGTAACGGGGGTGTGTGGAACGAGCAGCGTTGAGTACGTGAAGCAGCTCGGGGCCGATCAGGTGATCGATCATCGGAAGGAGGACTACGCCGCCGGGAACGCGACCTACGACCTGATCTTCGATGTCCTGGGCAAGGGCAGTTTCGGCCGGTTGAAGCCCCTGCTCACGCCCAAGGGCGTCTACTTCAGCGTCAGCTTCAAGATGAAGAAGGTGCTGCAGATGATCTGGACAGGGATCACAGGCGGCAAGCGGGTGCGATGCGCACTGGCCACACAGGGGCCGAAGGACATCGAGCTCATCCGGGAAATGGTGGAGCGCGGCAAGCTCATTCCGGTGATCGACAAAAGCTACCCGCTGGAGGAAGCCGCAGCAGCGCATCGCTACGCCGAAAGCGGGAACAGGAAAGGGAGCATCGTGCTGGTGCCCTGAGCCATGGTTAAGTGACGAACGTCACCCCGGAAGGATCCGGTCCGTATGACCTTCGATAGGTGAGCACCGCTTTTCGTTTTTCGCGGACAGCGGTTGACGTGCTCACCACGAATAAACCGAGCAACATGTCGCACAACAGAATTCTGGTCCGGGGGGGGGGGGGGGGGCCCGGGGGGGGGGGGGGGGCGCCCCCCCCCCCAAAAACCGGGGCCGGCGCCGATGGGGGGTGCTTTTGGGCCTTCGTCGCAGGGTCGGCGACAAGCAGCCGGCAACTCCACCCACTGGGAACACGCCCTGTTCAAAGACGGTCCTTGCACCTTGCTGCCAGGCCGCGCCCGCTCGGCGTCAAATTCTAGAAGGTTGGCGATGAAAGCCATCATCTGCCCCGGTACGGCCCACCCGATGTGCTGAAGATGGTGGACATGGATCGACCTGTCGCAGGGAACGATCAGGTCTTGATCAAGGTGCACTACACCACCGTAACCGTTGCGGATTCCCGGGTGCGGGGCTTCAATGTGCCACCTTCATTTTGGCTGCCCGCGAAACTGGCCTTGGGTTGGTCGAAGCCGAAGCGAGCGATCCTCGGAACTGAATTGTCCGGAGTGATCGAAGCTGTTGGGAAGAACGTCAAGCGGTTCCGCGTCGGCGATGAGGTGTTCGCATTCCCTGGGGAGAAGGGCGGTGGTTATGCGGAGTTCATGTGCATGAACGAGAACGACTGCATCGCCCCCAAGCCCGTGGGTCTGGGCTTCGATCAAGCGGCCGCCTTGTCCCTCGGTGCGATGACGGCGTTGTATTTTCTCCAGAAGGGAAAGGTGGCCAAGGGAGAACGGATCCTGATCTACGGTGCATCGGGGAGCATGGGCACCGCGGCTGTGCAGATCGCCAAATACCTCGGTGCCGAAGTGACCGGTGTATGCAGCACGACCAACCTGGAACTGGTGCGGCAGCTCGGTGCCGATGAGGTGATCGACTACACGAAGACGGACTTCACCGCCTTTGGCAAGCGGTACGACGTGGTCTTCGATACGGTCGGCAAGACCAATGCGGCCAAGGTCGCCAAGTGCATCAATGCAGGTGGGCGGTACCTCCATGCGGTAGCCACACCGGGTACCACATTCCTGAGCCGGCTTGCGTTGATGGGAACCGGAATACCGTTCATCGGTGGTACGGAGAAGGGAACGATCGCGAAGCTCGATTTCATCAAGAAGCTGGCTGATGAAGGATCCTTCAAACCGGTCATCGACCGGCACTACCGTTTCGATGAGATGGTGGCCGCGCATGCATACGTGGACCAAGGGCACAAGAAGGGCAACGTGGTGATCAAGGTGAGCGGAACATAGCCCACACCCTGCTCATGGAATTCACCACCTCGGATGGTTGCGCGCTGTTCGCCTATGTGTTCACACCGAAGCTGCCATATCGGAGCACGGTCCATGCAGTGGCCGGCGTAACGGGCATCAACCACGAGAAGGAAGGCGCCATGATCGAACTGCTCGCCAACGGAGAAAACAGGGTGGTGATCATGCATCCCAGGGGCACCGGCCTTTCGCAAGGTAAGCGCGGCGATTTCCTTAGCATCAACAGGCTGGTGGATGACCTCGTTGAATTCATCCAGTGGGACCGTGCACAGGATCCGTCGCGTCGCGTGTACTTCCTTTACGGTCACAGCATGTCCACCGCCTTGTTGCTCGCGGCCGCGGAGCGACTGGAAGGCATCGCCGGAGCGATCCTCGTGAACCCGCCGTACCTGCGCAAACGGGCGAAA
The DNA here is from genome assembly GCA_016717225.1 of Flavobacteriales bacterium. GTDB lineage: Bacteria > Bacteroidota > Bacteroidia > Flavobacteriales_F > PHOS-HE28 > PHOS-HE28. Next base: position 76,347 of record JADKGB010000009.1, read on the forward strand.
GGCATGTCGCCCACCGCATGGCAGATCCTCAACTACGCGTTCCACTACCTCTTCGCGCGGCACACGCCTGTAGTGGACATGGGCGGTGATCCTTCGCGCATTGCGAACGAAGAGGATCGGCGTGAAGCGGAGGAGAAGCGGAATGATCCGCTTTTGGTGAACATCCTCAGCTTGCACTCCATGCTGGAAGTGCAAAGACTGTTAGGCCGAACTCTTGGCTACTGCCGAAGGGCCAACTACCCCATGTTGCTTATCCATGGCTTGCAGGACCCGGTCGTTGAAAGAGCAGGCTGTGACCGGATCTTCGAACAGTGGCAACACCCGGACAAGGAATACCGGCTGATCGCGGACGGCGGGCATGGACGATCCACCGTTCTCGGAGCGCGGGATCAAATACAGATGTGGTTGAAGGAGCATGGAACGGTTCGTACACAATGAAGCCAGCCATTGAGGCCAGGGTGGTCGTATGTGCATGAGCGTTAATACCGATGTATCGCCTTGCGTTGGGGGACTATATTCAGTGTTCAGCCATGATACGTCCATGGTAGCGGGAAAACTGAACATCGGATCCTCTCGACGCTTTAGTGCGATAGGCTCATATCATCGAGCAATGATGGGTGCCCAGCAGGCGCCCTTCGCAAGGACCAATGCGACGATGGTCACAAGGTCCCCCGCGCCTCCTGCTCCCGTTCGATCGCCTCGAACAGCGCCTTGAAGTTGCCTCCCGATGGATCTAGGACGCTGACGCTTGCCGAAGCTCACTTCTTCTTACGCGCCTTCTTGACGGACTTCTTCAGGATGGACTTCCGTGCCAATTGCCTCAAGTCCGAATTGGGGTCATCCGCCTGCTCATCGACCTCTTTCTTGGAAAGGCTTTTGACGCTTTTGCGAGTGAGGTGTATTCTCCGTGACATTTTGACTCCGAGAGCTACAACGTCCCCCTGTTCTCCTGCTCCCGCTCGATCGCCTCGAACAGCGCCTTGAAGTTGCCCTTGCCGAAGCTCTTCGCGCCCTTGCGCTGGATGATCTCGAAGAACATCGTGGGGCGGTCCAGCACCGGCTTGGTGAATAGCTGTAAGAGGTAACCCTCGTCGTCGCGGTCCACCAGCACGCCGTGCTCTTTTAGAACACCAAGGTCCTCGTCGATCTCGCCTACGCGGTCCATCACCGTGTCGTAGTAGGATGACGGAACATAGAGGAATTCCACGCCGCGGTCTTTCAACTGCGTAACTGTTTCGATGATGTTGTTGGTCGCCACCGCGATGTGCTGCACACCCGCTCCATTGTAGAAGTCGATGTACTCCTCGATCTGGCTCTTCTTCTTGCCCTCGGCCGGCTCGTTGATCGGGAACTTGATGCGGCCGTTGCCGTTGCTCATCACCTTGCTCATCAGCGCGGTGTACTCGGTGCTGATGTCCTTGTCATCGAAGCTCACGAGCTGCGCGAAGCCCATCACGCGGGCGTAGAAATCCACCCAGGTGTTCATCTCGCCCCAGCCCACGTTGCCCACCATGTGGTCGATGAACTTCAGGCCCACCGGCGGCGGGTTGTAGTGGCTCTTCCACGGCTTGAAGCCGGGCATGAACGCGCCCTTGTAGTTGTCGCGCTCCACGAAGATGTGTACCGTCTCCCCGTAGGTGTGGATGCCGCTGCGCACCACATAGCCATGCTCATCCTCTTCGCGCACCGGCTCCATGAAGCTCTTCGCGCCGCGCTTGTGGTCTCCTCCCAGGCCTTGCGCGCGTCGGGCACCCAGAGGGCGATCACCTTCACGCCATCGCCATGCTTGCGGATGTGCTCGTCGATCGGGCTGTCCGGGGTCATCGGCGTGGTGAGCACCAAGGGGATCTTGTCCTGCACCAGCACGTAGCTCGTGCGGTCCTTCATGCCGGTCTCCAGCCCGCGTAGGGCCAGCCTCGGGAAACCCCCAGGCGCGTCTTGTAATAGTGTGCGCTCTGCTTGGCGTTGCCCACATAGAGTTCCACGTAGTCCGTGCCCAGCAGGGGCAGGAAATCCCGGGCCCGGGCCCCGGCCCTCCCCCCGGCGGGGGGGGCCCCCTTTCCCCCCGGGCCGCCCGGGGTGGTGTGATGACGGGGGGAGGGGGGGGCCCCGGGGGGGGTGGGGGGTTTGGCGGGGTCAATCTTTGGGCGTGTCCCCCCCCCGCGAGACTGGTCGGGTGGCTTCTCCCCTTCAAGTCCTCGCCTAAGAAGGCTCCGGGCTTTCCGGTACAATCCCTCACGCGGGACCCGGCCTTACTCCGGAAGATCCACGAGGATGGCCTCAAGCTGTCGTTTCAATGGCGGCATGTGCTCATTCACCACCTCGGCAACGATGGCGGTATCGATGCGGAAATAGTCGTGCACCAGTCGATGCCGCATACCGATGATCAATGGCCACGGCACTTCAGGGTGCGCGGACCGCAATTCCTTGGTAAGCATGTTCGCTGCCTCGCCGATGATCTCGATCAGCTTCACCGTTCCGAAGCGCAGCATCGGGTCGTCATCGAGTTCCTTTTCTGAAGCGCTCGCCGGGCTGGCCTCCAACTGCCGGATCGCGTCCAGCATGTGCAGCACCCGCGCACGGTCGGCCTCAGCTGCGCGCATAGATCAGTCGCTTGTCGCGATCCACGAAAGGTTTCACATGCGGGCTCAGGCCCTTGGGGGGGGTCCCCCCCCCCCCCCCTTCAACTCCTCCGTCACCATCAACGGCTTGAAGGTATCCACCATCACCGCTAATTCGTCCGTGACCTTCTTGCCGATGGAACGCTCCATGGCTCCAGGGTGCGGGCCGTGCGGAATGCCGGCCGGGTGCAAACTGATGTGGCCCGGGCCGATGTCGTTGCGGCTCATGAAGTCGCCGTCCACGTAGTACAGCACCTCGTCACTATCGATGTTGCTGTGGTTGTATGGGGCAGGAATGGCGAGCGGGTGGTAGTCGTACAAACGCGGTACGAAGCTGCACACCACGAATGCATCCGTTTCGAAGGTCTGGTGAACCGGCGGAGGCTGGTGTACGCGACCGGTCAGTGGCTCGAAGTCGTGGATGCTGAACGCGTATGGGTAATTGTAGCCGTCCCAGCCCACCACATCGAAGGGGTGGCTGGCGTACACGAACTCGTGCAACAGTCCCTGCTTCTTTACCTTGATGATGAAGTCGTCCTTCTCGTCGTGCGTCTCCAGTTTCTTCGGGCGACGGATGTCGCGCTCGCAGAAAGGCGAGTGCTCCAGCAGCTGGCCGAAGTAGTTGCGGTAGCGCTTCGGCGTGTACATCGGCCGGTGGCTTTCCACGATGAACAGGCGGTTGTCGCTGTCCTTGAACTCCATCGTGTAGATCATCCCGCGCGGGATCATCAGGTAGTCGCCGTACTTGAAATCGATGTTGCCCAAGAAAGTGCGCAAGGTGCCACTGCCCTTGTGGATGAAGATCATCTCATCGCAGTCGGCGTTCTTGTAGAAGTAGTCCACGCTCTTCGCCTGCGGTGCGGCGAGCACGATGGCGCAGTCGCTGTTCACCAGCATGGTCTTGCGCGCGGCCAGGTGGTCCTTCTCCGGCTTGGTCTTGAAACCATGCAAACGCAACGAGCGCATGTTCTTCTCGATCGCGATCTTGGGTGACACGTCCTTGGCCTTGCGCAACTCCTTCACCATCGTGGGGCGATGGGTGTGGTAGCTCAGGGTGCTCATGCCATCGAAGCCCACAGTGCCGAAGAGCTGTTCGTAGAAGAAGCGGTCCTTGCCGTTCTTGAATACGGTGTGCCGCTTGTGCGGGATCTTGCCGAGGGTGTGGTAGATGGGCATTGAGGAGGTTGCGTGTTGACGTGTTACGTGTTCCGGATTCTCCGTTCGCGCAAGCCTACGCGCTTTTCAATGTTGGATCGGTGACCGTTGTCAGTTCCGGATGAAGTGTTCCATACAGTGCCAGTAATTCCTCTTCTTCCCGAATGCGCTTTCGCAATCCTTCGGGATCGTTGACCGCCTTGGTCTTGGTGCTTCGAGTGCTGCGGCCTTTGCGCCAAGCGCGTTGTGCCTCGATGGGCAGTTGGTGGATCTCACGGCAGCTTGGTGAGCAGCAGTCGGCGTATTTCTTGGCGCAGGTCTCGCACTGCACCAACAGCATGTTGCAGGTCACCTCCTGGCAATTGCCGATGCGGTCGCTTTTCGTTCCGCATTGCATGCAGGTGCTCACCACATCGTCGGTGATGCGTTCGGCCAGCCGTTCATCGAACACGAAGTTTTGTCCTTTGTAAAGGCTCTCGAGCCCCTGTGCCTTGATCTGCCGCGCATAGTCGATAATACCGCCGTGCAACTGGCCCACGTTCGTGAAGCCTTGGTGCTTGAGGTAGGCGCTCGCCTTCTCGCAGCGGATGCCGCCTGTGCAATACAGCAGTACCTCAGCATTCTTCTTCTCCTTCAGCGCTTCGGTGACCTCATCGATCGCGCTGCGGAAATTGTCAGCCTTGGGCAGATACGCCCCCTCGAAATGCCCGATAAGACACTCGTAGTTGTTCCGCATGTCAACCACCAAGGCGCCTTGTTCCATCTTTTGGTTGAAGGTCGCGGCATCGAGATGCACTCCAACATTCGTCACATCGAAGGCATCATCGGCTAGACCATCGGCCACGATCTTCTTCTTCACCTTGACGATAAGCTTCAGGAAGCTCTTGCCATCATCTTCCACCGCTATCTTCCATGGCACGTTCGCGAAGGCTTCACGGGCATCCAGTGCTTTCCGGAATTTTTCCAGGTTGGTCGTTGGTACGCTCAACTGAGCGTTGATCCCTTCCTGCGAAACGTAAATGCGCCCCAACACCCCGAAGGCCTCCCACTCCGCGTACAATTCGTCCCGGAGCATGGCCAGGTCATAAAGTCGCACATACCGATAGAAGGATAGGGTAGTGCGCGCCAGTCCCTCGCTTTCCAAACGACCACGGAGCAGGTCCGGGTCAAGGAGATTTCGGAGTTGATAGGCTGACATTGCTGCGAAAGTACGGTGGCTGTTGATCTTATGCTGACGCGCGAATAGCTTTGGGCGCCCACTCATTATCGCATGACCAAAAAGATCCTCGTCATCGGCTCAAGCGGCCAGATCGGTACCGAACTTGTTGAAGGCTTGCGCCATCGTTTCGGTGCGGAGAATGTGGTGGCCAGTGATATCAAACAGCCGCAAGCGCATCCCGCTCTGCAGCGGGACGGCCCGTTCGCCATGGTGGATGCCATGGACCGCAGAGGCATTGAGAGGATCATTGAGAAGCATGGTATCAATGAAGTGTACTTGCTCGCCGCTTTATTGAGCGCCACGGCCGAAAAAGATCCCGCATTCGCATGGAAACTGAACATGGAAAGCCTGTTCATCATCCTCGAACTGGCGCGTGAGGGCAAGTTGAAAAAGGTCTATTGGCCCAGCAGTATCGCGGTGTTCGGCCCCACAACACCCAAGGATAACACGCCTCAGCACACCATTGCTGAGCCGAGTACTGTATACGGCATCAGCAAGCAGGCTGGCGAGCAGTGGTGCGCGTACTACCACCGCCGGTACGGTGTCGATGTCCGGAGCATTCGATATCCGGGCCTTATCGGCTGGAAAAGCGCGCCCGGTGGTGGTACCACGGATTATGCGGTACATATTTTCCACGAGGCGTTGAAGTCAGGCACCTACACCAGCTTCTTGGATCGGGGCACCAAACTGCCCATGATGTACATGCCCGATGCGATCCGCGCGACCATCGACCTGATGGAAGCACCGCCGGAACAGGTGAAGGAGCGTACAGGATACAACCTGGCAGGCTTCAGTTTCAGTCCAGAGGATATTGCCGCCCAGATCACACGGCATATCCCCAACTTCAAGTTGAGTTTTGCCCCTGACCACCGCCAAGCCATTGCCAATAGCTGGCCGCAGAGCATTGACGATAGCGCTGCACGGACCGATTGGGGCTGGAAGCCGCAGTATGACCTAAGGGCCATGGTGGACGATATGATGGCGAACCTGAAGTCGTCTTAGCTAAAGGCAAAATCGAGTCTCGTCGTTTTTAACGCAGAGACGCAAAGGGCCGCAAAGGATCGCAGAGTTGTGCCTCGTCATTTCTAAACGCAAGGTCGCGGAGGGCCTCGGAATTGTTGACTTCTAGGTCGCTTATTTTTTTCCTCTGCGTTCCTCGGTATTCCTCTCTGCGTCTCTGCGTTTCTCTTCCTCCCGAAACATCTGGACCACATTTCTCGTTACGCGGGAGCGATCAGTAATTCGTTCCTATGAAGTTATTCAACCCTTCACTTCTTCCTGCTTTCGGGCTGATCATTTTGTCATATGGCCAGTCCGCATTCGCGCAAGCCAGCAATGGTATGCAGGTGGATACGCTGAACAAGTTGGACGAAATGGGCCGCAAACAGGGTTGGTGGAAAGTCAACGCACCCAAGGAGGAAAGACCAGGCTATGCCGATGGTCAATTGATCGAGGAAGGCCGTTATACGAACAGCAAGCGGATCGGTCTTTGGCGTCGCTACTGGCCCAATGGGAAGGTGATGAGCGAGATCGTTTACCAGATGGGCCGGCCCCGTGGCGATTACAAAACGTACTATCCTGACGGGAAGGTCGAGGAGCAAGGCAACTGGGACCTGGACCGCAACACCGGCGCGTTCAAACGATGGCACCCCAACGGTCAACTGGCGCAGGACTTCACATTCAACAACTACGGTACCCGCAATGGTGTGCAGAAATACTACCACGAGAACGGCCAGCTCGAAGTAGAAGTGAACGTGAAGGAAGGGAAGGAAGATGGTACCCTGAAACGATACTACGCCAATGGCGACCTTCAGCAGGTGGCCGAGTTCAACGGTGGTGTCATCAACGCGAGCAACAGCAAGTACATACGCTCAGTGCACAAGGTGGAAGCACCCAAGCCTGAACCCAGCGCCCAACCGGCCCCTGCAAAAACAGCCGAAGAGGTGACCAATGCTGTCGTGTTCCGCGAGAATGGGTTCAATACACTCTACGACCGCCAACTTCGGCTCTCGCAGCAAGGCGAATTCAGCAACGGAAAGCTCTGGAACGGCAAATACTATCGCTACAACAAGAGCACTGGAGAACTGCTGAAGATCGAAGTGTATACCGACGGCCGTTTCACCGGCAACGCGGTTTTGAGCGAAGAGGACAAGGGGCATTGAAACCCAGTCTTGCTCGAAGGTTCGTATTGAACCCGATAGAGCGATCAGGCTGCCCGCCAAGATCCCGTTCCATCGCCCATTTGCCCACAGGCCGTCCTCCCAAGCGTGCAGCTTATGGCCTGAAGCCTGAGGCCGAACAACCCCGTTCGTAGCTGCTGATCCACTGCTACATTCGCACACTTTTTCAAAACAGAAACCAACATCCTAGCGATGGCGAAATCGAACAAGTCCGTAGATGCCTTCATGGCTTCCGTTAAACAGCGTAACGGCGGCGAGCCTGAATTCCTTCAGGCCGTGCACGAAGTGGCCGAAATGGTGATCCCCTTCATCGAGGCGAATCCCAAGTACAAGGGCAAAATGCTCCTCGAGCGCATGGTGGAGCCTGAGCGCACCATCATCTTCCGCATCCCGTGGGTAGATGACAAAGGCAACACGCAAGTGAACCGCGGTTTCCGCATCGAGTTCAACAGCGCGATCGGACCTTACAAGGGCGGCTTGCGTTTCCACCCCAGTGTGAACCTCAGCATCCTGAAGTTCCTGGGCTTCGAACAGACCTTCAAGAACAGCCTCACCACATTGCCTATGGGCGGTGGAAAGGGTGGTTCCGACTTCGATCCGAAAGGCAAGAGCGACGGCGAAGTGATGCGTTTCTGCCAGAGTTTGATGAGCGAATTGTTCCGCCACATCGGCCCCGATACCGACGTACCTGCGGGCGACATCGGCGTGGGTGGTCGCGAGATCGGATTCATGTTCGGCCAGTACAAGCGCTTGGCGAACGAGTTCACCGGTGTGCTCACCGGAAAAGGCATCAGCTGGGGCGGCTCACTGATCCGTCCGGAGGCAACGGGCTACGGCTGCGTGTACTTCGCGGAAGAGATGATGAAGCACAACAAGACGAGCTTCAAAGGCAAAACGGTAGCAGTAAGTGGTAGTGGTAACGTTGCCCAGTACGCGATCGAAAAAGCTACGGCGCTCGGTGCGAAAGTGGTGTCGGCATCGGATAGCGATGGCAGCATCTACGACCCAGCAGGCATCGACAAGACCAAGTTGGCCTTCTTGATGGAGCTGAAGAACGTGAAGCGCGGCCGTATCGAGGAGTACGCCAAGAAGTTCAAGGGCAGCACCTACAAGAAGGGTGCACGCGTATGGGATGTGGTCGCCAAGTGCGACGTGGCATTGCCTTGTGCAACGCAGAACGAACTCGATGGCAACAACGCCAAGATGCTCGTGAAGAAAGGTGTGAAGTATGTGGCCGAAGGCGCCAACATGCCGACTACACCAGAAGGCATCGCAGTGTTCGAAGCAGCCAAAGTGCTCTTCGCACCGGGCAAGGCCAGCAACGCCGGTGGTGTTGCAACAAGCGGCTTGGAAATGAGCCAGAACAGCCTCCGCTTGAGCTGGACACGTGAAGAAGTGGACGGACGTCTGCACAACATCATGAAGAACATCCATGCGGCTTGCGTGAAGCATGGCACCGAAGGCAAGCACGTGAACTATGTGAAAGGCGCCAACATCGCCGGCTTCGTGAAAGTGGCCGATGCGATGCTCGATCAGGGCGTAGTGTAATCCGATATTCCAACAATGAAAAAGCCCCACGGATCTCCGTGGGGCTTTTTGTTGGCGGCTTATGGTTCAGTGAAGAACTACGATCGGCTTCATAGGAGATCCATAGAGCCCATAGTGGTACAGGCCACTGGCCAGTGCAGTTACGTTCATGGTCAAGTTGATCTGGCCTTCGGTGAACCGCTCTTGGCGCACAATGCGTCCGGTTGCATCGCGCAGAACGATGACACCTGCACTGGTCACGTCGTTGAGCGGAATGGTTACGAGATCCGAAGCGGGAACAGGATAGGCACTGCCCAGGATCGAAATAGTCGCGTTCGCATCTTCGACACCGGTGGTGGTTCCTCCATTGGCATCCACGGCACGTGCTTGGTAGATCTCTCCTTGGAATTCGCTCACGAAGGCAACTACGTCGCAGTTTTCGATGTTCCAGCCTTCTGGAACCGTGTAGCTGTATGTGCGCTGGACGAAACTTCCCGCAGTTGTTGTGGTCACTTCATCGCCCCATAGGTCTGTGATGTACGCGCGCAGTACGTTCTTGTGATCATAATTCGCTTGCGCACCATTCACATAATCCTGCTGGTAGCCGATGATGTGGTCTTCTTTCAGCAGAACAGCGATGTGATCGTTTCCTCCCTGATCCATTCGCGGTATAGAACAATTCCACCACCACCGTGAGCATGCGTGAATTCGCATCGAAGGTTGATGACACCCCCACATTAACTGGCGAAGGAAGTGCGAGGGCATTGTTGGTAGCGTTCGCCCAATTGCTTGTGCTCATCACCACTTGGTCGTTCACCGGAATGCGGTTCACCGAACCGCGCGGTTGGGATTGTAGGATGTAGTGCGACCATAAGGCGGTCGCCCATTCGTTGCGGAAGTCAGGCTGACCTGAGCTCGGAACAGCAAGGCCACCACCGTGCAGTTCCACCGCTATCATGTTGAACGGGTGCTGTGCCAAAAGTCCATCTGCCAAAGCGTGACCAGCTGGGCAGTTCCCGCAATTTATGGCTGCGTATTCTTCCAGCAGAACCGTGCGGTTCATCGGGTCTTGGCCTACCAAGGCCTTGGGCGCTGACGAAGAGCGGGAGAAAGGCCAGAAGAGCGGAGAAGATCTTCATGGCGTGTTGGTTGGACCGTGAAAGTATCGAGCGGCTATCACGAAGAGATCACGAACAAGCCCTGCGTCCGGGGCGCGACGATCTTCGGGCGTTTTTCGCTGTTTCGCTTGCGCTCGGCAACTGTGCGAACGGCCGATCCGCTACTTCTTCTTCCTTTTGATCCTGTGTGCCTGGGCCTTGACGCTGGAAGCTTGTTTTCCCATAGCCGTTCCTGTCCTCTGCCTGCCCAAGGCCGCATCCGTGAATACGCGCAATCCCAATTCCGGCCGGTATCCGTGGATCTCCTTCACGTCGATGGCGATAAGGAAATTGATGATCTCCTCGTTGATCACCTGGCCGGGAACCAGGACAGGGAAGCCTGGCGGGTATGGGATCACGAAACTCGCAGAGACCAGTTCCTGGCCGGCGCTCATCATGGTGAGGCAATCATGCAATTTGAAGTGAACGCAGCGTTCCTCTTTGTAGCCCAGGAAATAGGCCGCTCGAAGATCACCACCAGGCACACCGGGAAGCGCCTGGAACGATGTGTGGAAACGACTGAAGTCGGGAAGCGGCGGTGCGAATTCGTTCAGTGAACGGATCTTGCTCACGAGCATTCGTTTCTCCGCATGGTCCATACCGGCGTTGCGTTCTTCCAGTTCCGCAGCGATCTGCAAGAGCACTTTTGTCAGGTACGCCAAAGACCCTCGTGTGGTTCCGATGTTCGTCATGAACAGCACGCTGTTGCGACTGGTCTTGTTGATCTGGATCGCGTGCTTGTCCATCAGGTACACGTTCTTGAACGTATCCCCGTCTATCCCCGTCTTACCGGTGTACAAATTGATCTTTGTCGGATCAACAGCAAACTCGTCATCGGCCCACGCTTGTTCGATGTCGTTCCAACCCTTGTCTCGCCGGTAGTAGTGTTCCAGTCCGCTTTGTCGGTGTTCCGCCGGTATCAGATCGGCAATGGTGATGATGTCGAACCACTTCCGAAGGCGTTCGTTCTCGCGGATCGTACGGCGCAACAAGAGGCCCAGTTCGATCGCCTTTTCCACGAGTTCGTAACCTTCGAATTCCACTTGTCGCCGACCAACATCCATGCTGGCGAGGATCTGGTAGTTGGCGCTGGTGCTGGTATGCGTCATGTAAGCCTCGTGGAACATGGCTTCGCTCTTCTTCTTGAAGTCCTCGTCCCAGATATGGATCATGCTGCCCTGGCGGAATGAAGTGAGCGTCTTGTGCGTGCTTTGTGTGGCGAACACGCGGATGCGCACTTTGGTGGGATCCGGAAGGCGCGGTTCTTCACCTTTCTTCAGGGACTTGATGTGTGCCTCGTACTCCTGCTTGTATTCTTCCGTCTTGTACTTGCGGTGCAGTTTGGCAGCTACGTGCATCGCTGTGCGTTGGCGCAGGATATAGCTGAAACCCGCGAACGCGAACCAGGCTTCGTCCCAGAGGAACACAATGTCCGGCTTCAACGCTAGCGTTTGTTCCATCACGCGCTCCACGTTGTACACCACACCGTCGAACGTGCTGTTGGTAAGGAGCAGCATCTTGACGCGATCAAGGCGGCCACCTTTGCGCAGAAGCAGCATTTGCTCGCGGATATGTTCCAATGGAACCGCTCCGTACATGCTGTATTTCGGTAGCGGATAACTGTGCAAATACACCGGGTATGCGCCGCTGAGCACCATGCCGTAATGATGGCTCTTGTGACAGTCGCGGTCGATCAGTACGATATCGCCGGGTTCCACCAGCGCCTGTACAACGATCTTGTTCGTGGTACTGGTGCCGTTGGTGGCGAAGAAGGTCTGCTGCGAACCAAAGGCTCGCGCTGCGAGTTCCTGGGCCTTCTTCAGTGGACCAGTAGGCTGCAGGAGCGAATCCAATCCGCCGGTGGTGGCGCTGGTTTCCGCAAGGAAGAGATTGCGCCCGTAGAACTCACCGAAGTCCTGTATCCAGCGGCTCTTGAACACGCTGTTGCCACGTGAAATGGGCATCGCGTGGAATACACCCATCGGTTTCTTGCTGTATTCCTTGAGCGCGGAAAAGAAAGGTGTTTCGTACTTCTCCTGAATGCCACGCATGATCGTGGAGTGCAGTTCGGAGAGGTCTTCTGTGCGGTAGAAGATGCGTCGGAAATTGGTGAGCGTTGTGTCTTTCAAACCTGTCACTGGCGTATCCGTGACGTAGTAACGGTCCACTTCTGGACGGAACCAACGCATGATCTTGGCCAATAGCGGGCCCATGTTCGCCTGTCCGCGATCGCTCAGGTCCAGATCATGGATAGCCCGTGTGAATTCACGCAAGATGCCGTCCGCATTGGCGCTGGGGAAGGGTACGCCGTACCGCACGACCACCGCTTGTATGTTGTGGTTGAAAAGCAACGCGATCAGGGCATCCTGAACGTTGCGGACCACCAGCGTGTCATAAGTGAACATCTCGCCACGGTCCCTGCAGCGGCGAAGTTTCAGTTTCAAAGCCTCTTCCTCGCGATCGTCGAGCACATCCACGAACAGCACTTCGAAGTAGTTCTGGCGGGGTCGATCGCCATCCTCCCTCAGTTCGTGAGGTCCGCTCAGCGGATCAGCTTGTGTGATCGGGTCGCTCCGGAAAGCTCCACTAACGAGGTTGCGCACCACGTGGCTTACGGCTTGATGAAGCGAACGGTACTCCTTGTCGCGTAGCATTTTCGCCAAACGCTTCACGGCGTCCAAGCCCGGATAGGCCCAATAAAGTTCGATGGTCCGGAGGTCGATCAGCAACGCCTCTATGGCCTCCGGTGTTCCGAGGCCTTCATCGAGTGCTGCCGTGGCAAGTTTCAACTGGTCCCACGTATGTGAGCGCAAGCGCGCGGCGTTGAAGTGCTGGCGAAGGGGGGCGGGTTCGGTGTTGCTCGGCATCTAAGAAGGCGGTGTGGAAAGATAGGCGTGCCCTTCTCGCGTCGCTTGTGCCGCGGATCAACCTCAGCGTTTTTTCGCTGCCTTCCTGGCGACCTTCTTTTTCGGTGCGGCTTTTTTGGGAGCAGGGGCCTTTGCCGTCGATGCTTTCACTGCGCTTGATACCCGCAACGGTCCTTCATGCAATGCCAGACGGTTGCCTTCGCTATCGATGAACAAAGCGAAACTCCCTGCACTTTCACTGATCTCTGTTTTCGACATGATCACGCGCCCCCCCGCCAATTCTACACGGCCGAGTACATTGTCCAGGTCGTTCCCGGCGTTCAGGTAGATCAGCACACCCGTCGAGTTCGGGGTGCAGCCCGGTCCTGCGATCAACGCACCACCAATTCCTTTGTCCGCAGGAAAATAGGCCATGGCGAAATCGCCGTTGTAGCCCACTTCCATCTCCATGCTGTAGATGTCGTTGTAGAAACGTGCAGCTCTGTGGATGTCGTACACCGGGATCTCGAACCAGCTAACGAAATCCTTCAGGCGACTGTGGAGCTTGCTATTGGCGACTGTGCTTCCCATGGGTCAATTGATGTTGGATTCACTGGGGGGACGGAAGGACGAAATGATCGTGGGCTTGGGTTCGTGCGCGAGACGGGCTTCGTCAAGTTTCTGCAATTCACCCAACTCCTGCACGCGTTGCGGTTTTATCAATGGTCCGAGGCTGTCAAGATACGGATGCACTGCGCCCGGCGTGTATACGTCGAACGCGACCGGTCGATCACGAAAGCTCTTCATCGGCTGGCCCAAACGAAGCACGCCCAATTCGCGGCTGCGGCGAACTTTCTCCAAGTTGATCTCGATCGGTATGAATTCCTCGTTCACATCGGCCTGATAGACCACGCGACCTTCTGGCCCACAAACGATGCTCCGACCGCTGCCACCGGCGTCCAGCCCATTTATATCGAAGAAGTAGCACTGATTGGTGGCAGCGCTGGCACGTGCGATGCTCAGTTCGATCTCGCGGTCTATGGTGCCCGTTAATGTAGGGTGCAGGATGACTTCGGCCCCCATAACGGCAAGTGTACGCGTGGTCTCCGGGATCCACATATCATAGCAGATGCTCACGCCGAAACGACCAACTTCAGGTACGTCGAACACGCAGAACTCGTTACCGCCAGTAACACCTACTTCATACGGATAGAAGGGGAACATTTTGCGGTATCGAGCCACCACACTGCCTTCGGGATCACCGTGGCAGTGTTGTAGATCAGGTCGCCTTTCTTCTCGAAAATGCTGCCGGGCAACAACCAGATGCCGTGCTTGGCGGCCATGGCGCACATCTCTTGCTCGAATTCGCCGGGCACAACCTGGGCGTTCGCCGTAAGAGGTCCGTATGCGCAGAGCTCGCTGAACATCACCATATCCACCCAGGGGTAGATGTTCATGAGCAGGTCGAGCTTCAGTTTCATCGCATCCACGTTGCTGTTCGCAGCGGAGGTGCGCATCTGGATGCCGGCTATGGAGAAGGGCTTCATGGAATGGTGAACTACGCGCAGATCTTGTCCAGTTCCTCCTCCATGATGTCCAGCCCCTTCTTCAGCAGTTCATCACTGATCACGAGCGGGCTCAACACCCGTATGATGTTCTTCTCGGTACCGGCGTTGATCACCACGAGGTCGCGTTTGGCGCAAGCGTTCATCAGTGCATTGCATGTCTCCGCATCCGGTTGGAGCGGGTCGCCGTTCTTCACGAACTCGATGGCCATCATCGCGCCCAACCCGCGCACATCACCGATCCGTTCTTGCTTCGCTTTCATCTTTTCGAAGCGTTCGCGGATCACGTCACCGACGTGTTTGCCTTTCGCGTTGATGTCGATCTCTTCCATGTATTTCAGCGTTGCGAGCGCAGCCGCACAACTTACAGGATTGCCGATATATGTGCCGCCAATGCTGCTCGGGCCGGCTTTGTCCATGATCTCCGCTTTGCCCATCACCGCGGCGATCGGCATACCGCTGCCAAGACTCTTTGCCCAAGTGCTGATGTCGGGCACCACGCCGAACTGCTCGTACGCGCTCCATGCACCGGTGCGACCAAAACCGCTTTGGATCTCATCCAGGATCAACAGAATGCCATGTTTGTCGCAGAAGGCGCGCAGCCCTTTCAAGTACGCAGCGGGCACCACGTTGAAGCCGCCTTCGCCCTGAACGGTTTCGATAATGATGGCCGCAAGGTTCTCCGGGGCAACCGTGTTGTGCGAAAGTTCTTCGAGGCGGTGCAATTCGGCTTTTACGAATTCAGCCTCGCTGCGCCCCGCGCTATAGCGGTAGAAATTCGGGAACTGCGTGCGGTACACTTCCGGCGCGAACGGGCCGCAATCCGGCTTGTATCCAACCTTGCTGGTAAGGGTCATGGCCATCATGGTGCGACCATGGAAGGCATCTGTGAAGCAAAGCACTCCTTGTCGTTTCGTGGCTTGGCGCGCGATCTTGATCGCGTTCTCCACGGCTTCGGCACCAGTGCATACGAGCAACGTCTTTGTGGGGCCACCATGCGGAAGGAGGGTGTTCAATTTCTCGCAGAGCGCGATGTACGGCTCGTAGCTGGCCACATTGAAGCTGACGTGCAGGAATTTGGCGGCCTGTTCCTGGATCGCCTTTACCACGGGTGGCGGGCAGTGTCCTGCGTTCACCACACCGATGCCACCCGCGAAGTCGATCAACTCACGGCCATCTTCATCGATGATCGTTGCGCCACTTGCGTTCTTCGCTGTAGCATAGTTGAACATACCTACACCATTTGGCACAGCGGCCTTGCGGCGGGCAATGAGTTCTTGGCTCTTGGTCAATTGGTCTGTCATAAGTCTCATCCCGTGTTAGCGGGAGCGGCGCGAAATTGCGGAATGTCCTTCACCAAATCGACAGATAAGTGCAGAGAATGCCAACAGATGCACGGTCTCAGGGTCCAAGCGATGGCAAAGCTCAATTGAGCTTGTGGGCCAGTACGACCGTCTCACGGAATTTCTCCACGTTCCCGCTGAGGTCGAACGCTTCAAAATACACCACATAAGGGCCCATGCGCGCCAGATCACCAGTTTCCATAATGCCATTCCAGCTGACAGCGCCAGAGGTTCCGAGCAACTCGTTGTCCATGAGTTTTATGACCTCCCTGCCGGCCACATCGAAAACGATCATTGTGCCTGTGAAGCCGGGTTGGTTCAGGCGATATGCCAAGGTCAGCAGATCCTGGTAGCCATCGTTATCCGGGGAAAAGATCTTCGGATCTATGGTGAGTTCACCGCTTGGGTCGGGGGTTTCGGAGTATTGTGAGTTCTTATAGCCAGGAGTCGCATAACCAACGGACTGTGCGGCGCTATGCCAGTTGGTGAACTCGTCCGTTGGGCGGTTCGGGTCGACGCGTTCCAAGCTCACCCCATCGGTGCTGTTCAGCAATTCGAAATGCAAGGCATCGTCATAGGCGAAACGATCCAGCACATTGCCCAGGGGATCCTGCAGAACCACAACGCCCGCGCCGTTATTGTAACTCGGCAATCCTGTTTCGATGAAGCGGTCCGTTCGGCTCAATGGATACTCGCTGGCGATATTGGCACTGCTCTCACTGATGAGCGCATATTGACCCGGAAGCAGAAGCTGCGCAGTGGTCGTGATCGGTGTTGCGTTGTCGATGATCCCGTCGGTTTCGTTCGCGAGATCCCAATTCCCCAGGCTCAACACTTTGGTACTTCGGTTGTACAACTCGACGAAGTCGCTACCAGTTCCACGTGGGTCATAAAGCACTTCGTTGATCACAACATCGCCTGCCAACGCTGGCTCAGGTAAAGCGAAGGTGAACGTATTCGTATTGCCGATGAGGTTGCCCGGACAATCGGAGACACCCACAACGGTGATCACATAAAGCTGGCCTACAGGCAAGGACTGCCCTAAGCTGAGTTGCACGTTCGTAGGGTCGATCACATCAACCTGCGTTACGGTTAGTACAGGATCGAACGTGTAAACTCCAATGCTCAAACTGGCGGCATTCATCGGCTCATCGAACACCAATTGGATCACCGTGCTGCTGTTCACGAAAACATTCGTCAGGGCTGGCGCTTGTGTGTCGGGCGTTAGGTCATGTGCGGAATTCTGCGTTCCAGGTGTACCTCCGTTCGACGCGGTTGAAGCCCTCCAATTATTGACGCTACTGCACGGAGTGAACGGATCTTTCTGCTCCATTGTCCAGCCTCCATCGGCCTTCGCTACATCGTGGTACCAGTCCAACGTGTAGTTCGCCTCATCGATCAATACGCCGTTCGGATCGTGCAACTTGAGCGAGTCAGAATCGTTGTTCAACGACGGAAATGACCCCACCGGGATCTTCCTGTTCACAAAGAAGAACGCAGTGGTATCAGCATCATCCATGATCACACCGTATTGCCCCGGACCAAGTATCACAGAGGGTAGCACAGTCTGTGAACCGGCATCGCCGAAGGTCCAACCTCCCAGATCATAGATCTGATCCGTGCTTGCGTTGAACACCTCCACGAATTCGACACCCGGTAGCCCGATCTGCGGTGATGGATCGGGGAAGATCTCGTTGATCACCACCGAACGGAATGTGGGTACGTCGGGAATGAAGTAGAGGAAATTCCTCACGATCGTCGGAGCGACGTTTCCAACACAATCGGAGACACCCGTGATGGTGATCGTATAGGATTGGTCGAGGGTCAATGCTGGAGCCAACGACAGAAGAACACGTGAATCCCCCGTAGGCTGTGCAAGGGTTATCGCGATGGGAGGGTTCAACGTATAGCTCGCGGTAGCCAAGCTGGCGGAGTTCATGGTTTCGTTGAATACCAACTCGAGTTGCGTATCGCTGTTGATAATAACGGATAAGAGCGAAGGAGCAGTTACATCCGGGACTATGGCGAAAACGCTGTTCTCCGCACCTGGTGTTCCGCCTTGTGGATCGTTGCACGCCGTCCAGTTCGTCGCATTGCTGCACGGTGTGGTTGGGTCGATCCGTTCCAAGCTCCAACCACCCACGGCTTTCGCCGCATCGTTGTACCAGCCTAACTCGTAGGATACAGCGTCGATCACTGTGGAATTCTCATTCGCAAGTTCAAGCGGATCACCATCGTTGTTCAGTGAAGGGAATGTTGGTATGCTCACAACCGTGCCGAAGCCCGTGAAAAATGCAGCGTTGACATCATCCGTGAGAATGGCGTATCCGCCGGGGGGCAGAGCGACGCTGGGCAAAGTGCCTGTGCTGCTGCCATCGCTTATTGTCCAGTTCGCCAGGTCGAATGTTTTAGTGGTTGTGGCGTTGTATATCTCGATGAATTCCGCATCAGGGATCCCAATGGCGGGTGTGGGATCAGGCATCAACTCGTTCATGACCACCTCGCCGGGCAACGCTATGTCCGGTATGAAATACAATACCTCTGTCGATTCGTTCACGCAGGGGTTCGCTGCAGGGTCTTCCACTCCGTTCACCGCAATGGTGTAGGTGTTACCGCTCTGCATCGCCAATGACAAAGTAATGTGCACGAGCGCGAGATCGGTCAGATCCCGAACCACCGCAGCCGCACTATTGAATGGTGTGATGTTGTAATTGTTCTCGTCCTCGGCAGTGGTCTGGTCCACCGGCTCGCTGAATAGAACATCGATCTCCGTGCTGGATATGATCGTTGCGTTCACAATGGATGGGGGCGTGATGTCAAGCAGAAGAGGCCCCACCGCGAAATCGTCGAAGTAGTGGTTGTTCACCGCACCAGCCAGCGTGCTTTGTTCAATGCGCATTCCGAAATGCGTACAGGAGGTGTATGTGGCATCTACCGTTTGGCCGGCGGTTGAGAACGTGCCCAATGCTCCATCATCGTAGAGAAGGGTCCACGTGTTGTCCGCTTGACGTTTCACTTCTATCCTGAACGGATTATTGGTACTGCTGTTGACGATGCCATCCGGACTAACGATCAATGACGTGTTCACGCCAGCATCGCTTCGGAACAACTCGATCCGATCCGTCGTTCCACCCATACGCACGAAGTACCCGTCCACGCCGCTTTGCAGATCGGCCGCGCTGCTCATCAAATACACATCCGCGTAGTTGGCGCCACTGGTCGAGAACTTCAAGTTGATGAAGTAGTCCCATTGTGCATTGGTGGCCTGTGTGCTTGGCGTACTCAGGTAATAATTCGCAGCACCCGGGCTGTTGCTGCGCAATTGACCTGTGGCAACAGTAAAAAGAGCATCAGAGCCGCTCCAGGTGGGGTTCAGATTGAAGTCCCCATCATCGAAAAGATCATTGACCTGGGCGGAAACGAGGCCGCCCATGATCAGCGATGATGCCGCTAGCACAAGGCGTTGGAGGTCTTTGCACATTGGATCAGTACGGAGGGAAAGGTAGTAGTTTCGGCCGCCTATCCTCCTTAACGAACGTACATGAAAGTCGCAGTAGTTGGAGCTACCGGTCTGGTTGGTGGCGTTATGTTGAAAGTTCTCGAGGAGCGCGATTTCCCAATGGATGAACTGCTCCCGGTGGCGAGCGAGCGCAGCGCTGGCAGGACGATCTGGTTCAAAAGGAAAGAAATTGGAGTGATCGGTATGGAAGCGGCCGTCGCTCTTCGACCGGACATAGCTCTATTCTCCGCCGGAGGAAGTACATCGCTTGAATGGGCGCCTCGTTTCGCTGAAGCAGGAAGCACGGTGATCGACAACAGCAGTGCGTGGCGGATGCATCCCGATAAGAAGCTCGTGGTGCCGGAGATCAATGGGCATTTGCTCACAGCGGAGGACAGGATCATCGCGAACCCGAACTGTAGTACGATCCAATTGGTGATGGCGCTTGCGCCGTTGCACAAGGCCTACGGTGTGCAGCGCGTCGTTGTCTCTACCTACCAGAGCGTGACCGGTACAGGAATGAAAGCGGTACAGCAAATGGAAAACGAACGCGAAGGTGTCGCCGGTGAAATGGCCTACCCGTTCCTCATCGACCGGAATGTGATCCCGCGATGCGATGTCTTTTTGGATAACGACTATACCAAGGAGGAAATGAAGTTGGTACACGAAACGAAGAAGATCCTCGATCCCAACATCAGGGTGACCGCGACTGCGGTGCGTGTTCCTGTAACAGGTGGGCACAGCGAAGCGGTGAATGTTGAATTCGCGAGAGACTTTGATATCAGCGATGTGAAACGCTTGCTGCGTGACTCACCTGGGCTGAAGTTGTTGGACAACCCATTGAAGGACGAATACCCTATGCCAATGCTTGCGAATGGCCGTGATGAAGTGTTCGTGGGCCGCGTGCGGTACGATGAAACGCAACCACGCACGCTGAATATGTGGGTCGTGGCAGATAACCTGCGGAAAGGTGCGGCCACGAACGCGGTGCAGATAGCTGAGCTGTTGATCGCCAAAGGCCTGTTGAGGTCGGCGCAGGTGTTGTAACGAGGCCTGGGGCTCTCCTTTGGATCGTAGGCTATTCCGGTCTCAACCGTGCGCTTCCTTTTCTGGTGGGCCAGTATTTCGGCCCACATCCTAGTCTCGTGGAGTAGTTGGAGCAGACCTGCGAACCTCTAGGAACTGGACGAGCCTCCGCAACGAATGTTCAAGGGGCGTTCACATGCCACACACGATACGTGTCGTTCTCATGTATCATGTGCGCGCGGCCGGGCGGAACAAAGTCGCCACGTTGCTTCCCGGCGATGACAAACAGCTCTCCGCCCAAAGCAGGATCCAGGATCTTGCCTTCGAAATACGCCTCTTGACCTTCACACCTGATCTCCGTTGCCATATCATCCATGGAATGGCCGCAGAAACTCCGGAATCTGGTGTAAACTGAAGTGGCATAACCAAGTTTTGGCGTTTCACAGACCACCAACACCCGCTGCGCATCAGTTCGCTCCAATGCAGCCATGGCATCGTAGTCATCTTTCTGGAGCCACATGCCTGCATATTTCGAATGAAGCTGTGACCCGCTCGCTACAGTGAAGAATGAAATATTGTCCGACAATAGGAAAAGCACCGCTCCCGCTGCTGCAACTCGGCGGAACCGGAAACTTCGGTTGCTCAACCAAGGCCAGGCAGTGTAAAAGAGCCAAGGTGCCCCCAACAGGAACAACGCGCTCCAGAGGTAGCCACGTGTAAAATGAGCGGGTTGAAGTGGTGGCGAGATAACGAGTTCGTTGTTCTCCAACGCGAAACAAGCCAAGGCCATCATGGAAAACAGTCGGAACGATGGGTCTTTCCACAACCTCGCAGGACCCTTGCCGAGCTTCACTCTTGCCAGGACAAAACCCAGTACGAGCAGGTATGCGCAAACAGAAGAATACCACGCGACGTTGTAATTGAGGCGCAAGGAGTCCGCCAGATTCGGGTTCGCGTTCTTGGGTACCCATTCCAGAACGTACCATGCATAGGGCACGATCGCCGCGATCAAGGATATTGGGAACCACACAGGTACGATCGTGGGGCGCACCAGCACGAGTTCAGCAACCGACCATGCGATCAAAATGCCGGTAAGCTGCACCCCGGAAAACGGGTGGCACCAGATGAGCATAACGGTTAATAGCAGCGTGATGAAGTAGCGCTGTTTAAGCAGGCACAAGAGTGCGGTGAAGACAACGGCATGGTAAAATGCTTCGTTAGGGACGATCTGGTTGCGGCCCAGATTCATGCTCCACCAACCCGAGCAAGGGTCAATACACATAGCCTGCTTCAATAGGTCTGCACCGTGGTACCCATTTGTCCATGCTACAACGGCACCAACCAAGGAAAGCACGCCACCGCCCCATACGAAAACCAGCTGCCCAACGCGCCTACTTGTCCCCTTCAGCGGAACCACATGGTCGAACAAAGCCATGAAAACGCGAATGCCGAGCAAGGTGAACACCAACCCATAGACAACGAACAGGATCCCCGGATCCGCCCCGGAAACACGCCATACCACTGAAAGTGCTAGCAGGTGCAGCTGGACGACCGCGGGCTTCTCATCATATGATGGAGTAGAAGGTTGGGCGTATAGAAGTCCAGCATGTTGGCCATCGATAAACTCACGGGCACTCGCCATATATTCTGCCTGATCCTTCTGGACGAAGCCGGTTCCAATATGGGTCGGGTCCAAAAGCTCAGCAGCGAAATGGGCTGCATAGAAAAGGAAGATCGGCAGTGCCAGGAGGAAGGCGAACCCCCAGTCCCGCCATGGTCTTCGATCCCGTGTTTCCACCTGAATGATCAAAAGGAGGAGGTTCTAACTTTCAGGCTCCAATATCGCACCTTCTGTGACGGTAGGTGTCGTTGATCCCAAAGAGGAGTCTTCTTTCGGCTTCCGTTGCACCAGTACCATCATCGCAACACCCACGCTGATGGCCGCGTCGGCAACGTTGAACACTGGACGGAAAAACTCGAACGATTCTCCTCCCCAGATCGGAAGCCATTCGGGGAATCGACCTTGCCACAGCGGGAAGTAGAACATATCCACTACGGCACCGTGCAGGAACGGCGCGTAACCTCCTTCTGGAGAAAAGAGCGAAGCCACGTTCCGGGCAACGGGGTCACTACCATTGAAGATCAAGCCATAGAATGCACTATCGATGATATTCCCAAGCGCGCCAGCAAAAATGAGCGCGAGGCTGGTGATCATCCACTTGTCGCGTTGTTGGTGGATGATGTTCCGCAGAATGAAGCCGATCGCTATGACCGCGACAATACGGAACAGTGTGAGCAGAAGCTTGCCGGTTTCGCCGCCGAACTCAAGCCCGAAGGCCATGCCCTTGTTCTCTACGAATTGCAGATATCCCTTTGTGCTTTCCGCCCCGAACAGTGGCACGTACTCGCCAATGAAGAAATGGGTCTTCACCCAGATCTTCAAAGTCTGATCGGCCGCAAGGACCAATACGATGACGAGCAACGCGCGTTTCAAAGCCTTGACGCAAAAGGCACCAAGCTCAATTGCTCATTTGCTGCTTGGCCTCTATGCTCAACGTGGCATGGGGAACCAAACGCAAGCGCTCTTTGCTGATCAACCGACCCGTAACACGGCAAATGCCATAGGTCTTGTTACGAATGCGCAACAGAGCATCCTCCAGGTGCTTGATGAATTTCTCCTGACGGCCTGCCAGCTGCGCGGTTTCTTCGCGGCTCAACGTCTCACTACCGTCCTCGATCATTTTGAACGAAGGACTTGTGTCCTCTGTGCCGTTGTTGTCGTTGTTGGCCAACGTCTGCTTCAGCAAGTCGTAATCTTTTCGCGCCTCATCCAATTTCGCATTGATGATGCCACGGAATTCATCGAGTTCTGAATCGTTGTAGCGCTCCTTGCCGATCGCTTCAAGTGTGCTCACTTGTTTCTTCACCATCGGCGCCGACCGGTGGATGATGGGTGCTGACGTTTGCGTAACCAATGGCTTGCTGTTCGCCTTGGCGATATCGGCCTTCTTCTCCTTCTTCTCTTTCTTCACAGGTGCTTTGGCCACAGGCTTGGGAGCAGGGGCTGGTTTTTCCGCAGGTGCTTTGGCGGTAACGGGTTTGGCCGCAACTGGTTTTGGGGCAGGTGCAGGCTTGGATTTGACGGGGGTAACTGCCTTCGCAGGGACCTTGGCAACAGGTGCTTTTTTGGCAACTGCCTTCGGCACAGGCTTTACGGCCACTTTCTTTTTCGCAGGTGCAGTTTTTTTCGCCACTGCTTTTTTCACCGGGGCTTTGGCGAGGCTTTTCTTCACAGGTTTCGCTGCCTTTTTCGCGGTTGCTGGTTTGGCTTTTACGACCTTTTTCGCAACGGCCTTTTTTGCCGCGGGCTTCTTCGTCGCGGTCTTTTTCACCGGAGATGCTTTCTTGGCAGGCTTGATAGCTTTCTTGGGCGCGGTCTTTTTTACCGGCTTAGCGGCCTTCTTGGGTGCTGGTTTCTTCGCCATGGCAATACCCTTTTTTTAAATGAGCCGCGAATATAGACGGATCCGCGCGTCATACGGCCCGTTTGGCCAAGCTCAGGCTGCAAGTCAACTCGGCGTCCAATTCCAGGTTGTGAATGATCCCGGGATCGCCGTTCAGTTCAGTCGCAAGTAGCTGGTCCTGAGGTGTAAGAGCCAGTGTTTCCGACAGAATATGTGACGCGTATGCTTGAACCGCCAGTTCGAAAGACGCGTTCCCGTTCCGCAAAATGTGAAGGTCGATGCGGTCCGTTACTTCAAAACCCGACTCTTTTCGAAGAGTTTGGATCCGGCTCACCAGCTCGCGAGCGATGCCTTCCTGGATGAGTGGTTCAGTAAGAGTTATGTCCAGGGCCACGGTCAAAGCACCGTCACTGGCAACGCTCAAACCGGGCACGTTGTCAGCTGTGATCTCCACATCATCACGGAGCAATTCCACGTCAGTTCCTTCGACGGAAAGGCTCAAGGTGCCATTCGCTTCCAATTCGGCGATCTGCTCCTGGGAGAGGCTCACCACTTGGTTGGCTACGTGCTTCATCAGCTTGCCCATCCGCGCGCCCAGTTTTTTGAAGTCCGGCTTGATCTTCTTGGTGAGCTTGCTTTCACTCGCGTCGAGGATCACGAGTTCTTTCACGTTCACTTCGCTCAGGAGCAATTCACGGATCCCTTCCAAGCGCGTGCGCATCGTATTGTCGGTCACCGGGACCATTACCTTTTGTAATGGTTGGCGCACGCGGTGGCCTTCCTTCTTTCGAATGCTGAGAACAAGCGTGGTGAGCTTTTGCGCAAGTGCGGTGCGCTGCTCCAGTTCCACGTCGATCGCGACGACATCGCTCTTCGGCCAATCGCTTAGATGAACGCTATTGCCTGTTAGATCACGGTATAACCGATCGCTGAAGAACGGTGCGATGGGTGCGCTCAACATCGCTACCACTTCCAAACAATGGTGCAGTGTTTGGAATGCCGCGTTCTTGTCATTGCCCACTTCCCCCTTCCAGAAGCGACGGCGATTGAGGCGAACGTACCAGTTGCTCAGGTCTTCGACAACAAAGTCCTGCACCGCACGTGCAGCGACCGTTGGTTCGTAATCGCTGAAGGCTGAATCGCATGCGGCGATCACACTGTTCAGCCGCGAAAGCACCCAACGATCCATCTCGGTACGTTCGCTCGCAGCGACCTGCGGAGCGCTCGCATCGAAGCTGTCGATGTTCGCGTACAGTGCGAAGAAGTTGTATGTGTTGAAGAGCGCCCGGAAGAACTTGCGCTGGACCTCAGTGATGCCTTCCGAGTCGAACTTCAAATTGTCCCAAGGCGAGGCATTGCTGATCATATACCAGCGAACAGCATCTGCACCGAAGGCGTCGAGCGTTTTGAACGGATCCACGGCATTGCCAAGCCGCTTGCTCATCTTCTGGCCTGCTTTGTCCAATACCAGGCCGTTGCTGACCACCGCTTTATACGCGACTTCATCGAACAGCAAAGTGGAGATGGCGTGCAACGTGTAGAACCAGCCGCGTGTCTGGTCTACGCCTTCGGCAATGAAGTTCGCCGGGTAGCTCTCGTCGAACGGTTCGTTGAACGGGCGAGGATGGTTCGCTTCCAACTTTTTGTAATCCAGCCCCCATTGCGCATACGGCATGGCACCGCTATCGAACCACACGTCGATCAGATCACTTTCCCGTTTCATCGGTTTCCCGCCTGGTGAGAACAGCACGATATTGTCCGCGTAGGGTTTATGAAGGTCAACCGAGTCGTAGTCCTTGCCGGAAGGTGTGTTCGTATCGAAATCCTTCAGCGGGTCCTCGCTCATCACACCCGCTTTGATCGCCCGTACTATCTCCTCCTTCAGTTGTTTCAGTGAACCGATACAGAGTTCCTCATCGCCATCGGCAGTGCGCCAGATCGGGAGCGGGACCCCCCAGTAGCGGCTTCGAGAAAGATTCCAGTCCTGCAGGTTTTCAAGCCAGTTGCCGAAGCGGCCCGCGCCCGTGCTCTCGGGCTTCCAGTTGATCGTCTTGTTCAGCGCGATCAGGCGGTCTTTCTTCGCAGTGACACGAACGAACCAGCTGTCCAGCGGGTAATAGAGGATGGGCTTGTCGGTGCGCCAACAGTGCGGGTAGTTGTGCTCGTACTTCTCCACCTTGAAGGCACGGCCCATCTCCTTCAATCTTATGCTGAGTTCCACGTCCACGCTCTTCTCTGGCGCTTGCCCGGCGGGGTAGTATTCGTTCTTCACGTACTTGCCCGCGAACTCGCCCATCTCCTTGGTGAAGCGGCCTTGCAGATCAACAAGTGTCAGTGTGCCAATACCGTGTTGTCTCGCCACACGCATATCGTCCGCGCCAAAACTCGGAGCCGTATGCACCACGCCAGTTCCATCTTCAGTTGTCACGAAATCGCCGCCGATGACTTTGAAGGCTTCGCCTTGGTCGGGCTGAGCGTATTTGAACAACTGCTCGTAACGGATGCCTTCGAGCTGATGGCCGTAGAATTCTCCATCGACTTTCCATGGGATATTCTTGCCGTCCCTCTTGTGATCTTCGAACGAAGCGTTCTCGCTCTTCTCGTTGAAGTATGATTCGAGCCGCGACTTCGCGAGCACCATGGTCTGTGGCTCGTGCGTGTATGGATTGAACGACTTTACGCGCACATAGTCCAGTTTCGGACCAACGGTGAGTGCGCAGTTGCTGGGAAGTGTCCAAGGTGTGGTCGTCCAGGCGAGGATGAACACTTCGCCGAAAGCATCTTTGAACAGGAACTCCGAGGCATGGTCCTGGGTGACCTTGAACATGGCTACCACGCTCGTGTCCTTCACGGGCTTGTATGTGCCGGGCTGGTTCAGTTCATGTGAACTAAGACCTGTTCCGGCCGCAGGCGAGTATGGTTGTATCGTGAAGCCCTTGTATAGCAGCTGCTCGTCATAAAGTTTCTTCAACAACCACCAAACGCTCTCGATGTATTTGGTCTCGTAGGTGATGTATGGATGCTCCAGGTCGAGCCAAAAGCCGATGCGCCGCGTCATGTCGTTCCACACATCGGTGTAGCGCATCACAGCTTTTTTGCATGCAGCGTTGTAGTCCTCGATGCTGATGGACTTGCCGATGTCCTCCTTGGTGATGCCAAGTTCCTTCTCTACGCCCAATTCTATTGGCAACCCGTGTGTGTCCCAGCCAGCTTTGCGGTCCACACGATGGCCCTTCTGCGTTTGGTAGCGGCAGAAAATGTCCTTGATAGCCCGGGCCATCACGTGGTGTATGCCAGGGAGGCCATTGGCGCTAGGTGGGCCTTCGTAGAACACGAAGGGTGGTGCATCCTTGCGCAGATCCAGACTCTTGCCAAAGGTGTCTTCGGCATCCCAAAGAGCCAGGATCTCCGCTGCAACCTTTGGCAGGTCAAGTTCATCGTATTGTGGAAAGCTCTGGGCCATCTCGAATTTGAAGGGCCGCGAAGATAGACGCGCTATTCAGGCTGCATGCCGCCGTGCAGTGATCGAATGGAAAGGGACCGACGGTGTGATGAACCGGTTTGTCACATACCTTCACTTCTGAACCCTAACAACCACAGACCATGAAAACACTTGTACTCCTATCACTTTTCGTTGTTCCCCTGGCGGCATCAGCCCAGGTGCTGTACAGCGACGGGTTCGAATCCTTTACTGCTGGTAGCTTCATCGCAGAATCGAACAGCACTAATTGGGGCACTTGGAGTGCCTTGCCCGGTGGCTCCGAGGATGCACAGGTATCTGCTGCATATGCCCACGCTGGAACCAATAGCGTGGCCATTATCGCCACGAGTGCTGCCGGAGGAACCACGGATCTTTTACTGAAGTTGGGGGATAAGACCAGTGGTATTTATGCGCTCAGTTTTTGGATGTACATCCCAACGGGAAAGGGTGGTTATTTCAATATACAGCACAATGAAGACGCTGCTCCTGCGCAATACGCCATTGATGTGACATTCCCTGCTGATGGAAGCGTATTCGTAGATTCTGGGGACACTGCTACGATCGGCACCTATCCGCACGATGAATGGTTCCAAGTAGAAATTAGCGTGAATTTCAATGGAACTATCGCTGCTTTGGTGGTAGGAACCAACACGGCGTACCTCTGGGCCTCCAATACCTCGAACAACGTAACCACGTTGAACGACAAATTGGGTTCCGTAGATTTTTATGCCTATGCCGGTGGGACGGACCTAGGGGAGTATTACATCGATGATGTGGAGTATCTGGATCTCGGAGGGATCGGATTCGAAGAGGTCTTTTCTGCCAAGCCGAATTCCTTCCCCAACCCCACCAATGCTCTTGTTACTGTGCAACTGGCCAATGCTCTCAGTCAGCAGGCGACCGTGGAGTTGCTCGACGTTACCGGCGCTGTGGTTACCACTCCATTGAACATTGCCTCGAACACCTTGCGCTTTGATCTGAGCGACTTGTCTGATGGCGTTTACTTCGCTCGGATCAGCGATGCAGGTAAGCAGGTTGTTGCGAAGGTGGTGAAGAACTGAATTGCCTGAACATCTGCGCAGAGGGCCCCGGAGTTTCCGGGGCCCTCTGCGTTCAGCTCGAATTTCTGTTCGGCAAAATGAAGGAACGACCTCAATGCTCGGACCTCTGGCTATTGATCACCAATGGATCCAATTCTTCGGCGATCCGCTTACCGATGAATTCACACGAAGGTGCCGTATAGTGCCCCAAAGCCATTGTGCCTAACACACGAATAGAATCCATTTCCGTGCGATTCAGATCCACCACATGTGCTCCGCTGGGCAGGGCTCGAACAAGTGGTGTGTAGTACTCCGCATTATCGCTGCTCGGCAGGCAAATGAAAAGTACATGTTCATTGTTCCCGAAGTAGGTGAACAACTCATTCGCGAATTGCTGGATCCGCAATTTGCCCAACTCTGAAGGATCAGGAAGTGGTGATGTTTGGCCTTTGGCCTTCTCCCTCGTCAATTTCGATCTCTGCTCGATGTATTTCTTTTCCAACTCGCCAAGTGTGGATCCCAATTTGTGGACAAGAACACTGTGGTAGTACAGTGTGCCCAGCAGATCTTGAACTTTGGACCGGGGCCTTTGTAGCGCGTGATGGCCGAAGAACGAGAACAGATCCCTTTCGGCCTGTGGGTCTTTGAAATCGGTTGTCGGATCAGGAAGGCCGGCGAACACTGCCAGGTCTTCCTCGAAAAAAAACACAACAGCGAGATCCGCCCTTTTTCCAGTGCCTACCTGGTCCTTGTAGATCTGGAAATTCCGTACTGGATCGAACCCGGGCCAGGCCGTGTTACGCACTCGGGTGGGGAGCTTGAGCTTGTTGCATAGCACATGATGAATGGTTTGTTCATCCTTCACGCCGTACGAAAAGGTCATCGAATAGCCACCGATCAGAACAACGTCGGTTCCACTCGCAGGGCGTTCAGCTGGCATCCGGTCACCGAATTCATCGAGGTCGAGCCGCTCCAGGAACACGCCATCCGGGAAGCGCATCCAGCCGTGATAATTCGGTGAGAACCGAAAACCGAATTTCTTGTCGGGTTGGTGAATGCTCCCTGTGAACCACAAGGATTTCTCCATGGTTGGTGAGATCACGAGGTTGAGGAACCCTTCCGCGATCAGGATGGCGAGCATTGCGATCCCAGCGAACCACAACCAGTGCCGTCTGCCTTGAGCGGATCTCTCCATGGTTTCAGAACTGAAAATAGATGAAGGGCATTGGCTTGATCCCAACCGTGAGGATCGTAACGATCAGGAACACATACAATCCAAATCTCGCCATGGGCGACCAACGGAGTACCAACAGATCATCGTTTCGCCGCTCTTGCGCTATGTGGAATGCGAACAACATGATCATCAGAACCAGAACTGGTGGCGCGAGCAGTGCGACTTCCGGTGACCATGCGAAGTTCAAGAACATGTTTCGAACGATATCGCCCGCTTGTTGCATGCTCGTGACCCTGAACAACAGCCACCCGCCCAATGTGAGCATGTACATCCCGGCCAATCGCGCCGCTCGGTTAACCCCTGCGAAGCGCGCAGGAAGTATCCGGAAAGAAATGCCGTGATCGTTCAAATAATGGTCGATCACCAGCAAGAAACCATGGTAGATCCCCCAGATCACGAAGTTCCACGACGCTCCGTGCCATAACCCTCCCAAGAACATGGTAACGAGCAAGTTGCCATATTTTCTTGCCTTCGTACCGTGACTTCCCCCAAGACTGATGTAGAGATAGTCGCGCAACCAACGAGAAAGGCTGATGTGCCAGCGACGCCAAAAATCCCTTGGAGAAATGGCCAGGTAGGGTCGTTCAAAATTGACCGTGAGGTCAATACCGAGCCACTTGGATATCCCTCTGGCGATGTACGTATATCCCGCGAAGTCGCCGTAGATCTGCAAGGAGAAAGCAATAAGGCCGAGCAAACTGGATATGCCGGAGATGGACCCGGGTCGAGTGAAGGTGTACTCTACCAGTGGTGCCAATGTGTCCGCGATCACAACTTTCTTGAAGAACCCGATCAACACCCAGTAAAGGCCGATCCGCATGTGTTCAGCAGTGATAACACGCTTTCGCTGCAGTTGTGGTAGCAGGTGCCCAGGGGTTTCAATGGGGCCCGCGACCAGTTGAGGGAAATAGGACACATACGCCGAGAAGTCGAGCAGATCGGTCAGGGTTCCACCTTGCCTCGGTACACATCGATGGTGTAGGCCATGGTTTGGAACGTGTAGAACGAAATGCCTACGGGCAGAATGATCGCCAGCGTGTGGAGGTGGACTTCGAAGCCCATCATTTCTAGAAGCCGCCCGAAATTCTCGATGCCGAAATTCAGGTACTTGAAAACCGCCAGCAAGGAGATTTGCACGGTGAGGCTGAACGTGAGCCACAACCGTTTGGATGATCGTTCCGTCGATTTGCCGATCCGCTGTGCCACGAAAAAATCAATGAGCGCTGAGAACCAGAGCAGCGCCAGGAATCGAACGTCCCAGGCTCCGTAGAAAATATTGGCGGCTACGAGAAGAAGGACATTCTGTGGCTTTACACTGCTTGACCTCTGAAGCAGCATGTAAAGCGCATAGAAGACCAGAAAAAAGACAATGAACGTTGGACTTGTGAAGACCATTTACCGTTTGTCAGGTCGAAAGATGTGCTGATGCTCGGGGGGTGCAGAGGTTGATCACGCTTTCGACTGCCCACCGCGGTGGGGTCGAAAATAGATCCGCATGCTTATAGTGTTCTTCTATTGCATGTTTTCGTTCCGGCCGAATGCCTTTACCGTTCCTTGGATACCATTCGCCGTTCCTCGGTGACGGTCGTTGCTGTATGCGCATTGGGATCCTTTCTCCGTTCATCACCGCGAGCCATGCGCCACCATTGCCATAGCCCCGGTCCTGACTATTCAAGATAGATGGTAGTATTCCCCAAGGTGCCTTCTATTTGATCCGCACAACATATTCTCTTCACACGAGCGGAGCAACCTCTTTGCTATGTTTGCCACCCTGCCAAAAGCAGTACACACCTTTCCGAACAGGAATTGCCCTTCATATTTGACCTCCTACACCTTCACCTTCGAAACGCAACCCCTCCGTAAATGAGCACTGAAAGCAGCAACGGAAAGATGTCCAGCATGTTCGTGGCCATCGTTATTCCTATGGCATTGATCGTCAGCATCATCTTTTACATGTTCGTGCTGGGCGACTCCGGCAATTTCGAAGGAGGGGATCCCGTCAAGGGGCACCCGATAGAAGCTGAACCCGGGCATACGTTCGGTCTCATCCATAAAGGCGGATTCATCGTGCCGATCCTGATCACTGTGAACTTGCTGGTGATCATCTTCAGCATTGAGCGCTTCCTAACCCTGAGCCGTGCGAAAGGAAAAGGACGGATTGAAGGCTTCCTTGGAAATGTGCGCCAGATGTTGGCGGGTGATCAAGTTGATCAAGCCATCGCGGAGTGCGACGCACAACAAGGCAGTGTGGCCAACGTGATGCGCAGTGGATTGGAGAAATACAAGACCGTACTGTACGACGCCAGCCACGATAAGGAAATGCGCTTGCAAGCGGTGAAGCAGGAGTTGGAAGAAGCGACTGCGTTGGAGCTCCCGATGCTGAGCAAGAATCTGGTGATCCTGTCCACATGCGCCAGTATCAGCACCCTGCTCGGACTGATCGGAACCGTGTTGGGGATGATCAAATCCTTCAGTGCGCTCGCTACAGCGGGAACACCTGACGCAACGGCGCTTTCCACTGGTATATCCGAGGCGCTGATCAATACAGCCTTCGGTATCATCGGTTCGTGCATTGCCATCATCATGTTCAATTACTTCAGCACCAAGATCGACGCCATCACCCACGGTATCGATGAGGCGGGCTTCAGTGTTAGCCAAACCCTGGCCAACCACAAGTAGTTCGTTCGATCCGTATGTAACGCGCTGAATTCGAACAAGCCCCCGCGAGATGCCGAAGATCAAAATGCCCAAGAGCAGTCCTTCATTGGACATGACTCCCATGGTTGACCTCGCCTTCCTGTTGGTGACATTTTTCATGCTTACCGCGCAGTTCAGGCCAGAAGAGGCGGTGGCTGTGGATACGCCCAGCAGCATGAGCCAAAGCCCTATTCCCACCGAGAACATGATGACCATCATCGTGGACAGCGCGGACCGGGTGTTCTGGGATTTCACCGATAAAAAAGTTCGGAAGGCCGTCATCGAGGCGATCGCGTTGAACCACAAACTCACACTTAGCCCGGAGCAGATCACGCGATTCGTGAACCTTAACGCCATTGGTGTTCCGATCAACGTATTGCCGCAATACCTCGACCTCAATAGCCCAACCGAACGCAAGATCGTGGACAAAGCCAGCAAAGGCATTCCGATCGACAGTGTGAACAATCAGTTGCTGGAATGGGTGCGGACAACACAGCTCATCTTCAGTAGCAATGCCCCGAAGCCCACGAACCCGCTTGTAGCGCTCAAAGGTGATGGGAATGTGAAGTACTCCACCATGAACAAGGTGATCAAGATCTTCCAAAGTCCAACGGTGAAGATCAACCGTTTCAAGATGATCACGGACCTGGAGGAGACCCGCATGTAGGAACGTATTGAACGTTCGCGTTCGGTTCGTGTACAGAAAACAGACTTCGGAAAGGAGAAAAACGCAGAACAACCAACTAAGAAGACTCCGGATCAAGCCCGGAGATCATCATGGCAGACGTACCCGGAGGAGAAGGCGGTGGTGGCGGAAGGCACCAGAAGAAGCGCGCCAAGAAAGGCAACACCCGCATCGACATGACGCCGATGGTGGACTTGGCTTTCTTGTTGCTCACCTTTTTTATTCTCACCACCACCATGTACAAGCCCAGCACACTGCAGCTCAGCTTTCCGGTGCCACCGGAGGGCCCGCCGCCACCACTGGACAAGGTGAACAACGCGCTCACGCTTTTCCTTACCAAGAAAGACGCGATCTACTATTACAAGGATGCGTTCAAGGTGGGCGAAACCCAGATCACTGCCACGAACTTCAAGGACGTGGAGAAGTTGCTGATCGAACTGAACAAGCCTACCATCGAGAAGATCAATGAACTGAGCAAACAGCTCAACGAGAACAAGATCACCGAAGCGGTTTATGACAGTTTGAAGAACAAGGAGCAGGGCAAGAAAGAGGCGCTTTTCGTGATCATCAAGCCGGACAAGGACGCGCGCTATCGCAACATGATCGACATCGTTGACGAGATGGATATCACCGGCGTGGGCAAGTACGCTGTACAGGATACCATCAAGGCCGATGAGCAGGCATTGTTGGACATAGAGAAAGCCAAATTGTAACGCCATGGGAGCCGCCATTGCCATCGTCGTGCTGCTCGGCCTGAGCATATTCCTCACTGTGGACAACAGTTGGATGAATGTGTTGCATCAGGTGCGTAACAACATCGTTTTCGCCAATCACAACAAGGCTTATGGTGCCTTTGAACTTCGCCGTGATTACAATCGCCGCTTGGGCATGGCGTTGCTTTTTGCCGTTGGCCTGATGGTTGTCGCCATCAGCGCCCCGTTCATCGTGAACATGTTGAGCAGTGGTGAAGATGAACTGGTCGCCAAAAAGAAGATCGTAGATGTGAATCTGGAACTCTTCGAGGAGCAACCGGAAGAGCCACCTCCACCCCCGGAAGTGATCCCTCCTCCCCAACCCAAGATCGAAACTGTGCAGTTCGTGGCAGTTGAAGCCAGCGACGAGGAACAGGATGATCCGCCGCCTACTCAGAACGAATTGGACACAACTCGAGCCGGTGTGACAACGGAGGAAGGTTCCAAGGACGACATTCCACCTCCACCCCCTGTGGAAGAGGTTGTTTATGATCTTGCGTCAGTGCAAGAACAGCCCGAATTCCTCGGTGGGGAAGAGGCGCGTATAGCTTGGTTACAGAAGAATTTGAAATACCCGGATATGGAGTTCGAGGCTGGGATCTCCGGAAAGGTGTACATCGAGTTCGCAGTGGACAAGGATGGCTCTGTTCAAGAGGCTACGGTGAAACGCGGGGTTAGTGCCGGCTTGGACAAGGAAGCTTTACGAGCAGTGAAGGCGATGCCGAAATGGACACCCGGAAAGATGGGCGGTCGTCCGGTGAAAGTGCGTTTTGTTCAACGCGTCGAGTTCAAATTGAAATAGGACCGGGCTCCATTACCCGATGTGAAAGGCCCCGGCATTCCGGGGCCTTTCGCGTTAGGGAGGTTGATCCCAGGACATTACACTGGAGCTTGTTCTCTTCTCCTGGGGGTCGATACTTCGGACCTGTATCGCCTGAGCCCTGATCGGCATCGATGATCGCAATGTGAACGCCTAGTTCCGCGTGATAGAGGCATTCACATTATCACATGGCCGAGATCATCGCTTCGAACAGGTCACGCACCTCCCATCGCTCTCCAACAGTCCGTCTGGATATGACGCCTATGGTGGACTTGGCGTTCCTCTTGCTCACTTTCTTCATCCTCACCACCACACTGCGCCGCTTGGAAGGCTTGGACCTGCTCGCACCACTGGGGAGAGCCGGCAAGGCTTCGGACAAGACCATCACGTTCCTGCTCGCTGGCCGCGATAGTATCTACGGTTATGCGGGACCGTTCGACCCCGCAACCACGCCCCCGAAGAGATTGGGTCTTGACCATGTGCGTGCGGCTTTGGGCGCTGTAAAGGACACTGCTGGCCTTACACTTCTGGTGAAGCCCTCTGCTTCTGTGCGCTATGCCAATGTTGTCGACATACTTGATGAATTCACCTTGGCAGGGCTTGCACAATACCATGTGGCAGACAGCATGACAGCAGAGGAGAGTTCCGCGATCAACCGTATTGAGCCTGACCGCCGTTCCTTGCCCTAAAGCCACCGCATTTCAGATAAGGCTGCGAAGTCGCAATGAACGCGAACTGTTCAGGGTTGTACAGGAGATAGGGACATTCAACAAATTCTGCATAAACCCAACCACCATGTTCACCGCAGCCCTCCTTCTCCTGTTCACCATGCTCTGCATTCTTCTCAGTGGCGATGGCGCTTGGGACAACATGACACAGCCCAAGCGTAACGAACTGGTGTTTGAGGGGCGTCACCGTGGTTACGGTGCATTCGTTCTTCGCCGAGATTACGATCGTCGCTTCATCCTTGCTTTCGCAGGTGCGGTCGGCGTTATGGGCTTGGCTGTAACAGTTCCCAAAGCAATGGCTTTGATGGGCCTGGGCGTAAACGCCACACCCGTCAAGACTTCCTTCAAGGAGATCATCGTGATCCTCAAGGAGGACATTTTCGATGTCCCGAAAGCGGATGACGTGAAACCCAAGGCTGTAGAACCCCCAACCCCCCAGCCAAAACCAAGCCCACAACCCCAGCCAGCCGGAGGTCTTGTGGTTATTACGGATGACACACTGGCAACCACTGAACCTGTTTTGAAAACAGATACGGCCACATTTACGCCAACCGTCAAAGGCCCAACCGGACCAGTAGGCCCGAAGTCGAATGACACGGGTGGTGGTAAGCCAGGGATGGAGCTCGGAACCAAGGGCAACCCGGCTGCGGCTTCCGATGTGGATTCGTTGCCCGAGTTCATCGGTGGGCATCTTGCGATGCAGCAGTTCATTCAAGGGCACGTCCACTTTCCGGATATCGAAGACGGTGCCGCCCAAAAAGCGTTCGTGGAATTCGTCGTGGATACCGATGGGAGCATTACTCGCGTAAAGTCGAAAGGTCGGGCTCCCAAGGAATTCGGCATTGCGGCAGAGACCGTAGTGAAGGGCATGCCCAAGTGGAAACCCGCTGTTCGGAAAGGTGAACGTGTAGCTTGTATCCTCGTATTGCCGATCGACTTCCGCACGAAGTAGCTTCGCAGCATGAAGTTTTTCGCTTTGGTGATGAGCGCGCTGTACGTACTTGGCGGATCAGCCCTGTTGCTTACGGATTGGCTGGAGGACATCATCCGTAGCTACCGTCTTCCCATCGGGATCATGTTGATCGGATACGGTGTGGTTCGCGCTTATCTCTGGCGCCGAAAATTCGCAGATCGACAGGAAGGCGAATGAGTTTTCACGAACAATTCCTCACACGATCATTGAGCAAGCGGGTCTTATTGGGCGCGTCACTTGTGTCCGTGTTCTTCGTGTCGTGCGACGCCCCGAACCCTTACGAGGATGATCTGCCGACCAAGGGCCATGTGTTGATCCTTGCGGATGAAGACCTGCGTTCGCTCGTGGAGGCTGAAGAATTGGTCTTCGAAAGCATCTACACGAAAGCCGAATTGGACATTCGCTACTTGCCCGAAGCACAGTTGCTGAAGGCCGTTTTGAACGATAGTGTGAGGTGTTGGATCGCAACCGTACAACCGGGTGGCGAGCAAGAAACGTACTATGCCAAGCGCACTGTGAGATCACATGTGGTGCCCATTTGTATGGATGGTATTGCTGTGATGGTGAACAAGAATTGCCAGCTGGATCGCTTGAGTATCGAGCAACTCAAGTCCGCGCTCACATCCCCCACGCGCTTTCAGGCCCTAGGGTGGTCTGTGGGCAATGAGGCTGGCCCATTGGAGCCTCCACTGCCTCTCTTCGTAGCTGCCGGAAGTGGTGTAGCCAGGGCACTGGTGGATTCTTTGTTCGGACAGAGTGGGGAACTCAAGATCTCCGCGTTCTCCATGCCAGATCTGAATGCATTGGTTGAACGTGTGGCCTTGGATCCCCGTGCTATCGGCATAGTCTCCTTTGCCGCGATCAGTGATCTCGATAACCCACAGATGAAGGCTATTCGTGACAAAGTGAAGTTGGTAGCCATCAGTGGGGCAGATGGTTCTGCCGCTTTTTTGCCTAGTCAAAGCACCCTCGCCGATGGCAGTTACCCCCTTCGGCGACAGGTATGCATGATACTCTGCGAAGGCAAAAGCGGTCTTGGCACCGGGTTTGTTTCCTTTGTGGCCAATCATAAAGGGCAACGCATCATACTCAAGCAAGGTCTAGCACCTCAAAAGGTCCCTCCGCGGGATGTGGAGATCGTTCCCTAATAGCCGTAAACATAGATGAAGAAGTTCCTGTTCTCAAGCCGTTCTGCAGCATCCCTTTCGAAGGCGATCATACTGACGACCTCCTGTGCGACCGTGCTCAACGTTAGTGCGCAATCGCTTGCGGACGCTATCAAGCTTACCGACAAGGAGCAATTCGAAAAGGCGACCCTCGCGTTCAATGCCTTGCTTACGGCTGATCCACAGAACGGTGAAACCTGGTTCTACTTGGGCGAGAACTACTGGAGCAATGACCGCTCGGATAGTGCTGATTTCTGTTACAAGCGCGGGGTTGGTGTATCGCCGAAGTTTCCATTGAACGAGGTGGGTATTGGCAAAGTCATGTGGTTACGTGGTCAGGTGGTTGAAGCGCAGGCACAGTTCGATAAAGCAGTAGCCATTTCATGTGACAAGGCGAACAAGTGTTCCAAGCCCTTGCAAGCCAGTACCTACCGCGAAATAGCCGAAGCGCTTGCACAAGGCAATAGCAAGAACCTCGCGAAGGCGCTGGAGTTCGTTGCCAAGTCGCAAGAGTTCGACCCGAAGAACCCAGAAACCTTCATCCTGAAAGGCGACATTCTCTTCGATCAAAATCCCACGGATGGCGGCACCCCGTTGGAGAACGGCTTCAAACCAGCCATCAATCTGGACCCGCTGAATGCCAAGCCTGTCGCGAGAAAGGCCTTCATGTACTATCGCGGCAAGAACTTCGCGGCATCCATTGAGGAGTATACCAAGGCCATCGCGATCGATCCTTCTTTCGCGCCAGCGTACAGTGGCCGTGCGGAAGCCTACTTCATGGCGCGCGACTTCGAGAAGGCCACAGCTGACATGAACAAATACCTGGAGCTGAACAAGGGCAGCCAGAGCGCACGGATCCGCAATGCGCAATTCTTGTTCCTGGTGAAGAAATACGATGAGAGCCTAACCGAGATCCAAGCACTTGAAGCGGAAGGAGTGAAGAACATTGTGCTCGTTCGTCTGAAAGCATATGACCTGACCGAGAAGGCGGATTTTGTAGCTGCTGAAGCAACAATGAAAGCCTATTTGGCCGAACAA
The DNA here is from genome assembly GCA_016717225.1 of Flavobacteriales bacterium. Classification (GTDB taxonomy): domain Bacteria; phylum Bacteroidota; class Bacteroidia; order Flavobacteriales_F; family PHOS-HE28; genus PHOS-HE28. The sequence goes on from JADKGB010000009.1 coordinate 114,563, forward strand.
CCCGAAGCCAAGGTCATCAGCCTCGACTATGAGTATCTGGGTAAGATCTACCAGGGCCTTGTGCCGAAACCGGTTCCTCCTACGCCTCCTGCTCCGGGTGCTGCCGCTACACCGCCCCAGGTACCCGGAATGACCATGAACTACGATTCTTTGGCTGCCGAGATGTACTTGAAGGCTGCCCGAATGGACCGCAGTAAGGGTTACCTCTTTGCCGATGCGGCAAAGGCCTATTCGAAGGCAAAGCTTTTCGATAAGGCCATTGCTGCGATGCGGGAGAAGATCGCACAAGGCAAACCCGAGGCGAACGACTATTATTTCTTAGGTGACGCAGCGAACAAGGGAAAGCGCTGGCTCACCGCGGATAGCGCTTGGGCAACCTATATCCAGCGAAATGGTGAAGTCTATCAGGGTTACAAATTCCGCGCGCGTGCCCAGAACAATTTGGACAGTGCGGAGGTCAAGGCCTTTACCGCAAAGCCGTTCTACGAGCAGGTATTGCTGAAGATGAAGCCCGAAGAGAAAGAGAAGTACAAGGCCGATCTGGAGGAGGCGCTCAACTATATGGGACTGTACAACTTGTACAATACGGAGGCGAAGGACCTTCCGAAGGCACGTTGTTATTTCGAAAAGGTAAAAGCGTTGAACGCGGGCACGAGCATCACCAAGCAGGTGAACGAGGTAATGCTCCTCACCAAGGACCTGAAGGATGTGGTTCCTGGAAGTTGTGATTGAACACGGTTGCGGGTGTTTGATCCGATCCGGTTTGTTGTAAACGATCGTTCGAAAAGCCTGCGGATCGCGTACTTCTATATTTGGACGTAACACCACCTCATGTTTCTTTCCCTGCGCAAGCGCTACTCAGATTGGATCATCAAGTCCGCCTTTGAGCGGATAAGCCCCAAGCGTTTGTTGGTGCAAGCCCTGAAGGGAGATGATGTTGAATGCTCCTGTTGTGGTGGGAAGTTCCTGGCCTTCATGCCGTTCGGGACAGCGAAGAACAAACGACCGCATTGCCTTTGCCCACAGTGCGGCACTTTGCCCCGGCATCGGCTCATGTGGCTCTTTTTGAAGGAGCGCACGCAATTACTGAAGAAGCCGATGCGGCTCCTTCACATTGCGCCGGAGACGTTCTACTTCAACACGTTCAGCAAGCACCCGTTGGTGGATTATGTGGCGGGAGACATGTTCATGCCTGGCTACAAGTATTCACCGGGCACCATAGACCTCGACGTTACAGCGATCCAATTCCCGGACGGGAGTTTCGATGCCGTGATCTGCAGTCATGTCCTGGAGCACGTGCCAGATGACGTGAGGGGTATGCGTGAACTATGCCGAGTGCTGAAGACAGGGGGCTTCGCCATCATTCAAGTACCCATGCTACCTGGCTTGGAGCGAACGGATGAGGACACGAGCATCACAGACCCGTTGGAACGGGAGAGGCGTTTTGGACAACACGACCATTTCAGGATCTATGGCCTCGACCTGAAGGATCGCTTGGAAAGTGCTGGATTCCTGGTGGAGGTGGTTCCGTTCTGCGACAAATTCACGAAGCAGGAAATGTTCCGATACGGTCTGCCTGCGGGAGAGGATGTCGAGGCCTATTACTACTGTGTGAAGGCCTGAGTGTTCGCGTCGGATCGGCTGCACGAACCGTTCTATCACCGCAGCAAAGTGACCATCCCATACTTCAGCTGCCTGTCATTGGAATCACCGTTCCACGTGGTGTATCGAACTGACCAGATATACACGCCTTCAGGCGAGCCTCCACCGTCCCAAGTAATGCTCGGTCGATCGGCAAAGAAGATCTCCTGGCCCCAGCGGTTGAATATTCGAAGCTCGTATTCATCAAGAACGCACGCACTCGACCCTAGAAAACGGTCGTTATTTCCATCTCCGTTCGGCGTGAACACGTTCGGAATGAACAGTTCACATTCACACGGTCCCAGCTCCACGATCACGGTATCCGAAACGGAACAGCCCAGGCTATCACGCACCAAAAGCCATACTTCACCGGCTTCGCGCACCAAGGCGTTCATCCCCGTTCCACCATCGTTCCAGAGGTAGCTTTCGAAGCCGGACGGACCGTGCAACTCGATCTCTTCACCTGTGCATATGGCCAAGGAGTCCTGTTCCAAAAGTGAGAATGGCTCTGCCGCGGTGATCGACACGTTCACGCTATCGCGCAGGGTATCGCAAGTGAAAATGACCATCACCGAGTAAACACCTGCTTGGTCAACAACGATGGAGCTCGAAGTCTCTCCATTAGACCATAGGAACGTGGGTGCGGGGTTTCCGAATTGGGCGGTGATCGCTACCAGGATATTGTCCGCACACGTGGTGGTATCGTCCCAAGCGATCAGTTCCTGCGTTGGCGGTGTTTCCCGCATCCAATCATTGGACAAGCTAAGCGTGCAATAGCCCGGCGCTATCGATACGCCGTCCAGAATGAACCCACAACCAGATCCTACGACATCGGGGAAGTTCACTTGTGCCAGTTTTTGGGCAGCATCCCACCGAGCGATGTACAATTTTCCGTCGAGGCCGAGCTGCATGCCACCGAAGTATGCCGCGTTCAATTCGCCGATCACTAACTCCGTTCCAAAGGGGTTCGACGCGTTGAGGTCGTATTGGTAAAGCGGGCTGTTCGGGTAACCGAAATTGCTCCAGTACAACACTCCGCCATTGGGGGAGAACGCCACGCCATATCCCCAACTGCTCCCACCTTGCCCAGGCTGAGTGGTGAAGATGCCGTTGGTTAAAGCGCCAGTGGAATTGTCGAAATCCAGCAACTCGAGGAAGCACAGATCGCCTGGAGAATCGTTCCACGTGCTGGCAATTCGGTCACCTGCGTACGAAACATCCATGCAGCCCAAAGCCGCTTGCGTATCGTTCGGGTTCGAATCCATCACTACTTGGCCGGCATGCGATACCACAGGCTCGGAGATACCCCCGCAGGTTACCAAGTACGCATACCACTCATCTGTTCCGAACTTCCGCGCAAGCACCCATACGTCGCGCCCGTTGGCGTGGTACGTGGCGGTGAGCTGTTCTGTTGATCCTTGAAAAAGCTGGAGGTTCTTCAGTGTAACATCTCCATAACCCCCGTTCAGCGACATGTCGATCACGGACCAGGTCATGTGGTCGTTTCCGCTGAATTGGCCCACTTGCGATGGCACAGTAAAGAGGTAGTACAGGTTGGCATTGCCGGGGAAAGGCACGATCACCACTCCTTGGGCACTGGAAAGGTTGCCGCCCATCCCGGTGCCATTGGGCATAGGGGTGTTCGAGCGGTCATATACCGTTTCTCCATCCGTATAGAACAAGCCCATTCCAGAGGGGTCCGAAATACTCGTGCAGCCCTCGAACGCATTGATGGCGCTACCGGTGAAGGCTGCTGGTGCGCCACCGCTGAAAGTGAGCCCCGCATTGCTGCCGAAATACCAATTGGTGTGTTGGTTCTGGGCGATGCATCTTGATGGAACGAATATGACCAAGAGTGCAGGCATCGTCAGGTGCACAAGACGGAACATGCTGCGAAGACAGGAAAATCCTGCAGAACGTTGCTCGTAGCACTCCTTGAAGCCGAACACAACCATTGTGAACCGCTTGGTTGGTGACCAGTGGTTGCGCCGTTTTCAGTAACGAACGGGTTTACCCGAACGAACTTCAAGAACACAGGGCTCAGGACCCCATAGATGGCGAGAAACTATATGGGGCATCATAGCCCATCATTTCCGGTCGTTCTGTAATTCAAAAATGACTTCAACCGGCTCCCCGATCGTTGTAGAACATACTATGGCGTGTACCATATCGCCATTCAAATCGCGCGAGAGCGCCGTCGAAACAATGGTCATTCGCCGATACTCAGGCACCACATAAGGGGAGGTATGCATCAGGAAGCCTTTCGTAGATCGATCGGCCGAACCGTGCTCACTTCGCCATCAAGCACCATGAGGATCAGGTTCTCGCCATTCACATCCGTGAGCTGTACCTGGGTTATAGGGCCTTGCACTGGACCCGTCTTCAAGATATTGCCTTCAGGGTCGCAAATGTCGAACAAGGCTTCCTCAGACCCAGGCTCATAGTCGAACATCAGCAGTCGTTCGAGCTGGTCTATTCGAATATGAACCTTATGAAGTGGAATTGGAGCCATATGTGATAGGTGTCGGTCGTTCAAACGTGAACGAGGTCGATTCGGTTTCACATGAATGATCGCGCCGCACGTCTAGAAATTTTGCAGGTCAACCGGCCTTATCACGCCGAACCACTTGATCACGCGCTCACCAATGCCTGGCGCGTCGACGTGGCAGATATACGCTCCACCCGCAATTGGGACCTGGTGGAAGTTCTTCAGGTCCCAACTTGTTAGAGTGCAACTCCATGCGTTGGCCATTATTTGGGCCGAGTTCGAAGGATGAGCGCCCTTGGTTCGTGTTGGCCCCAGGGCAAGGGCATGTAGTGCAGCAGCGGTAGAAAAAAGAAGGAGAAATGTTCTGGTCTTCGTACGGTTTACGAAGACGGTCATGGTGGTGGGTGTGTTAGTTCATTTGATCGGTTATCGGTTAAGGGGATGTGATCAGCGGACAAAAAGTAAATGGCTCAGTTGCCCTGGTCGTTGAAGATCCAGATGCCGCAAGAAGTGTTGAATGTGTTCATGGCAACAAGGGTTTGTTTTGAATGCAACGCCAAACTACTTGCATGCGCTGGGTGCCAACCCTTGTGAACGAGCAACGGTGATATGGAATAAGGGAACGGAAAGCACGGGTTGTCATAACTCTTCGGGCACAACTACTTTCGACCCGCATGGATACCCCACGATTGCGCGCACTGTTGGTGGACGATGAAGAGCTGGCGCGAGAGAATCTGCGCATGATGCTCGCCGACGGCTGTCCCGAGGTGAATGTTGTTGGTACGGCGGATGGACCGAACGTCGCCCTCCGATCCATCAACGAACTGGATCCCGATCTGCTTTTTTTGGATATCCGTATGCCCAGTGGCACCGAAGGGTTGGACCTGCTGGAGGCCATGCCCGATGCACGCTTCATGGTGATCTTCGTTACCGCGTTCAAGGACTACGCCGTGCAAGCTTTCCACAGCAATGCGGTTGATTATGTCCTGAAGCCGATAGACCCCGATGAACTGCGCGCTGCGGTGGACAAGGCGTTGCGCCGTTGGGAGCTGATGCGCAACACACACGCAGAGGGTCAGCGGTATCGAGATGACCTGAACGAAGCGGTTCGCACCATCAAACAACACGGTGCCTCGCCGCGACTTGCCGTGGACCATGCAAAAGGATTCAAGCTGTTTGAGCCGCACACCATCATTCATTTGGAAGCCGATGGTAATTGTACACTGCTGCATTTCACCGATGGAAGCCGCTACCTCGATACCCGCACGTTGAAGGTGTATGAGGATATGTTGGATCCGCTGCAGTTCTTGCGTGTGCATCGCTCGCACTTGATCAATGTGGAGCAATTGCGCGAATACCTGCGCGACGATGGCCATTGGGCCGTGATGAAGGATGGAGCTCGCGTGCCCATCGCGCGGGAACGCGTGCAGGCTTTTGTTGAGGCGATGAGGGGTTGACGATCCACTATTCCATTTCAACGGCTCGCTCAGTGGTTCGCGCGGCCGATAAGATGATCGATGTCACGTGCGATCGTCCCTCTACATTACTCGCGCTAAACCCTTCACCATGCCATTGCGTGCCCTGATCGTTGATGATGAATCCGATGCCCGGGAAAACCTGCGCATCATGTTGGAGGACAACTGCCCCGAGGTGCAGGTAGTGGCGATGGCAGGCAGTGCCGAACAAGCCCGATCGATGATCGAGGAACACAAACCGCAAGTTCTTTTTCTCGATATCAAAATGCCGGGGGAGGACGGCTTCTCGCTACTGCGTTCGGTAGCACATCTCGAGCTTCCTGTGGTGTTCACAACGGCCTATGACGAGTTCGCGCTGCAAGCGTTCAAGCAGAATGCGCTCGACTATTTGGAGAAACCCATCGATCCCGAGGAGTTGAAACGGGCGGTTCGGAAACTCTCCAAGCTCACCAGCGATCCAGCTGCAGGGGCGCAACATGTGAGCGCGTTGGAAGCGTTGATGAACGACCCTGGTTCACCCTTGAGCACACGCGTAGCCGTTCCAAGTCGTGATGGCTTGGTACTGATCAAACACGAGGACATCATGTACCTTGAGGCGAGCGACAGCTACACCACGGTCTTCACGCGCGATGGCAAACGCACCATCAGCAGCAAGCACATCCGTGTGTTCGAGACCAACCTCGATCCCAAAAAATTCTTCCGTGTGCACAAGAGCTACATCATCAATTTGGAGCACCTCAAAGGCTTCAGTCGTGGCGAAGGCAACATGGCGGTGCTGGATAGTGGCTCGCTCATTCCTGTAAGTCGCAGGCGCTTGCCCGATTTCCTTTCCATGATCAATACGTTCTGATGCGTTCGTTCCGCGATCTGTGGTTCGCTCCATTTTTGTTCAGCGCTATTGCGCACGCGCAACAATTCGGATTCACACAATACACTCCGAATGATGGTCTTGCACAGAGCCAGGTAAGGGCGATAGCGCAAGATGCGGAAGGCTACTTGTGGTTCGGAACGCTTGGTGGTGCCAGCCGGTTCGATGGACACACGTTCACGAATTATGCGTTGCAAGAAGGCTTGCCGGATGCACAAGTGAACGCAGTGTTCTGTGCCAAGGATGGAACGGTATGGCTGGGTGCAGGTGGTTCGCTGGTCGCCTTCGAAGGGAAACGGTCGCGCACCATAACACTTCCATCGGCTGCACGCGAGGCGCGTATTCTTTCCTTGGCCGAATTGCCGAATGGTGATCTTCTTGTGGGCACGGATGGATCCGGATTGTTGCGATGCAGTGGCGACAGCATAGTGCCGCTCCCGGGATTCCCGTCCGATACGGCCAGCACTGTGCGGGCTCTATTGGTTCTTTCTTCCGGCGAAGTGGTCGTTGGCACACGGGCAGGTGCCTACCGTTGGAACAACAACTCTTGCTCGGTGATCGAGCTGGGGCCGGGTGTGGAGAGTATCAGTGCGTTGGCCCGCGACAAGGAAGGAACACTTTGGTTCGGCACGTTCAGGGACGGTCTGTACGGATCGAAGAGCGACGGGTCGTTGCTCGCGTTCGATGAAAAGAACGGTTTGCTCCAGGACAACGTGCGCGCGCTATTGGTGGACGCGAAAGGAAAATTGTGGATTGGCACCAAGTTCGGCACGAACGTATTGGAGAAGGACAGATTGCGATCATTCACGGTACACCAAGGCATGCCGAACGATAATGTGTGGTGCCTGTTCGAAGATCGGGATGGGAGTGTTTGGATGGGAACCGATGGTGCTGGAGCGTTGCGATACGCCGGTGATCGATTTGTGACATGGACCGTGGCCAATGGCTTATGCAGTGACCTGGTAATGACCATGGCTGCCGATGCCCGTGGAGATCTTTGGTTGGGCACCTATGGAAATGGAATTTGCCGAATGGATGGCATGGCCTTGCTGAGCACATCCGAGGGCTTGCGGAACAACACGATCTGGTGCGCGTTGACAGCACCCGACAGCAGTCTCTGGTTCGGCACCACGAATGGGTTGGTGCATCTGCGCAATGGCGTTGTGATACCGTTGGACAGCACACGTAGCCTGAGCGAAACGCGTGTGCTCGCCTTGCATCGTGATACGGATGGAACATTGTGGTGTGGCACTCGGGAGGGCTTGGCCATAATTCCTCCTCAAGGCCCTGTGCAATTGCTCAACAAGGACGACAGAACCCTGTTGCGTTCGGTGCGTGCGATCGTGGAGAACGAGGATGCACACCTGCTGGCTACCGACCTGGGTGTTGTGCGTATGCGCAACGGTGTTACCGAACAATGGTCCACTGCGCAGGGATTGTGCGACAACACCATTCAGTGCTTGCTCGTGGATGCCGCCAAGCGTACCTGGATCGGAACCACCAATGGCTTGGCTTGCCACGACGGAAAGCGGCTGATCAACTTGCGGCTTGGAACAGACTTCGGATCCAACTATATCGACCTCTTGCTCGATGACGGAGCGGGTCTTATCTGGGCAGGCACGAACAATGGCTTGTTCCGTTTCGACCCGGACAGTCTGTTGCTCGATGCGGCCAATAAGGAACACTTTACCGCGGTGGACGGGATACGTGGAACAGAGTGCAACCTGAACGCGGGTTTTCGGGACGCCCAAGGGCGCTTGTTCTTTGGCACCAACGCGGGTTTGGTTATGCACGACCCTGCCCGCGGTTCAGCTAGCGGTCCCTCACAAGGTCTTGCTGTGCGCCTTACGAACCTGCGTTCGTTCATGTTGACCACGGATTGGAGGGGCCAATGCGACAGTGTTGATACACGAACGGGGCTACCCGCTGGATTGGACCTGGTGTACCGGAAGAACCACCTCACCTTTGATTATACCGCTATCGCCTTGGCTGATGCGGATCGGGTACGGTTCCAGTATCGACTGCTCGGATTCGACCCTGATTGGCTGCCTCCCACCGACGCACGTTTCGCCAGCTATTCCAATCTGCCGCAAGGTGAATATGCGTTCCAGGTGCGCGCCTCCCGGAACGGCCATGGTTGGGGTCCGGAAACCTCTTTCCCCTTCCATATCGCGCCCCCTTATTGGTTGCGCTGGTGGTTTTTCCTGGGCTGCGCTTTTGTGATAGGATCGTTGGCTTTTGGGGTCATGCGCTTCCGATCCATTCGCCGTGCGAGGCAGGAAAAGACCCGGCAGCTCATGTTGCGCTCACGCATGTTGCAGTTGGAGCAACAAGCCTTGAACGCCAATATGAACCGGCACTTCATTTTCAATGCGCTCAACAGTATCCAGTACTACATCAATCGACAGGATCGCATGGCGGCGAACCGCTACCTCACCAGTTTCGCCAAGCTCATTCGCAAGAATCTGGACGCTAGCCGGAACGATACTACCACGCTTGCCGAAGAGTTGGAGCGGCTGGACCTGTACTTGGTGTTGGAGCACATGCGTTTCAAGGATAAGTTCATGTATGAAGTGATGATCGACCCGACTGTGGATACCCACCGGATCGAATTGCCCGCCATGATGCTGCAACCTTACGTGGAGAACAGCATTTGGCATGGCATCCTGCCAACGGAACGCCCTGGTACGGTCTCCATCAGGGTTTCGGCGGGTATTCCCGGGCATGTCAGGATCACCATAATGGACGATGGGATAGGGGTTGAAACCAGCCGAGAACTCAAGAACGGTAACGGTTCCGACCACATTTCGAGGGGTATTGAGATCACCAAGGGCCGCGCCGATGTGCTGCGGCGGCTGGGCTTATCGGACATACGGATAACAGGCCCTGAACAACTGCACGATGCCTCTGGTCAACCATCCGGCACTTCGGTCACCATCGAACTCCCTTCCAAGGAAAGCGTATCAACAGGGCAAATAGATTTGCAAAAGGTCGAGGAGGAACCTACATTTGATCGTCCATGAGAACCGCGCGCTTCATATCCGCCTTGTCGAGTACTCTTCTCGTCATGCTTATCATGGTCGTCGGTTCAGGGTGCAGCAAGAAGTGCGATGATCAGGCTCAACCTGCTGACAACACACAGAATGCCGGTGATTCACGCAGTTTCGGCGGTATTACCAATAATGCGGATGGTGTTCGGCCAACTGGTGGAATAACGCGGGATGCCGAGTTCGGATCCGATGGCCCAAATGGACCAGAGGATGATTCTATCAGCGATGATGGCGATGATGAGGCGGATGGTGAAGGAAGTAACAAGAAGGGACACTAGGAGACCTTTACAGAGAACTTGATAGGAAGCCTTCGGTAGCCCCGAAGGCTTCTTCATTTGCAGGTACCTCATTTCGTTTCCTGCCTTTCCTGTTTTCCAATCGGCCGTTCCCCGGTGAAGGGGTCTTTGGGTCGGCTTGACCGTCCTACTTTCTCATCCCCTAAGTTGCGCTGCCATGCCGAATGACCATTCCGATCACGTTCATCGCTTGGTGCGCTCCATGTCGCGCCAGGAGAAGCGTTATTTCAAACTCTACGCATCGCGACATGTAGTGAACGGGCAAACCACCCAGAGCGACCTGTTCGATGCGATCTCCGCCATGGATGTGTACGATGAACAAGCGCTGCATAGAAAGTTCGCGGGCGCGGCGTTCCTCAATCGCTTCACCGTTACGAAGCATCGATTGTACGATAGCATCCTGGCAAGCCTTGAAGCCTTTCATGCGGCCAGTTCGGTGGATGCCCGTTTACGACGCACCTTGCATCAAACCGAGATCCTTTATCAACGTGGATTGTACACCGATGCCGAAAGGATGCTCCGCAGCGTTCGCTTGTTGGCTGAACAGCACGGTAGGCATCCGGTTCTATTGGAAGTGATGGAGTGGGAGCGCCGATTGATGGAACGCACCAACTACGAGCATGTCCAAGAACACGAGTTGGAGAAAATGGCCCTGCGAAGCACCGAACTGCGTGAACAATTGCAAGAAGCGGAGCAATTATGGCAGCTGAAGAGCCGCTCATTCATGTTGCTGTACCGCGGTGGTAAAGCGCGCGATGTGGAACACGCCACCGAGCTGGGCCATCTTTTGGCCGATCCTCTATTGCAGGACAATGCCGAACCGCGAACCCCCAAAGCGCGCTTCATGTACCATCATATCCGAAGTGCGGTGGCCTTCGCGTTGAACGACCTGTCCAGCTGCGAGCTTCACCTATCGCGCAACAGTGAGCTGCTCGAGAAGGAGCGCGACCATTTCAAGGACGAGCCGCATCTGAAACTCAGTGTTCTGAGCAATTTGGCCTATGTGCGCATGCGCTTGGGCCACTTTACAGAGGCTCTCGAAGGCTTGAAAGAGTTCAAACAACTACCGGCCATGTTGCCGAATGCACCAAGTGCGGACCTGGAAATGAAAGTTTTCGCAATGGGCGCAAGCTTGGAGCTGACGGTTCTGTGTCGAATGGGAGAATTTGACCAGGCTGTTGAGAAACTGACCGCAGTGCATGAAGGCTGTCAACGATATGATGAGGACCTGAGCGTTATTCGTAAAGCCAGCATTCGTTTCCAAGGGGCATGGGCCTGTTTCGGAGCTGGTAAATACGACATGGCTTCACGATGGTGCCAGCTTCTATTGAATGAACGCGGCATTGAACAGCATGTTGAGGTGCATGCGCTCGGTCGCCTGCTGGACTTGTTGATCCTGATGGAAACAGGCAAGGAAGACCTGCTGAAGTACGCCGTCCGCAATGTCGAGCGATTCCTTCGCGGACATGATCGCCATCACCGCTTCGAGCAGGCGATCATCCGCTATGTGAAAGCACGCATGACAGCCGTTGGTTCGATCCAGAAACAACGAGCGCATGAGGCCTTGGTCGTTGAATTGGCTCCCTTGGAAGGTGATCCATTGGAGCACGCGGTCTTCGATCATTTCGACCCGCTGTGCTATTCTATCTCCAAAGCTCAAGAAAAGACCATGAGCGAGGTGGCAACCGAGCGCGCACGCGCCTTACGCACGTTGGCAGCCCAGCAGTCGAATTCGAAGCGAGAAGCTGCTTGATCCCCAGTTGACGCAGGCGCATACATTTGCCCGCGATCATGAGTTCCCCCCCACGACTACGTTCCCATAGCGATCCAGACCTTTCTTGCGCTGGGCTTCGTGTTCGGTGGCTTGGTATTCGCAGCTTGGCTGGGACCGAAAAGGACCGGTAAGGTCAAGAACGACAACTTCGAGTGCGGGATCGAGCAGTATGGGAACGCCCGCTCGCCTTTCAGTATCAAGTATTTCCTGATCGCCATCCTGTTCGTGCTCTTCGATGTGGAGATCATCTTTCTCTATCCTTGGGCGGTGAACTTCAAAGCGCTTGGTTTGTTCGGCTTCGTCGAGATGGTGCTCTTCATCGTCTTTGTGTTGGCCGGTTTCTTCTATGTGATCAAGAAAGGCGCGTTGAAATGGGAGTAATGTTGGCGTTGAAGTAGTCCTGCATTGTCATTGATAGCATGAGCAACGAGATCATCCCCCGCCCCGCCCTTGGCAAACCCACCGTTGTGCCGGCCCCACAGGGTTACTCTGGCGCAGGTTTCATGGCCACGAAACTCGAAGATGTGATCGGCATGGCCCGCAAGAACAGCATCTGGCCGCTGCCCTTTGCCACCAGTTGCTGTGGGATCGAGTTCATGTCCACCATGGCCAGTAATTATGACTTGGCGCGCTTCGGCATGGAGCGCCTGAGTTTCAGCCCCCGCCAAAGTGACCTTTTGATGGTCATGGGTACCATTTCCAAGAAAATGGCTCCTGTATTGAAGGAAGTGTATACCCAAATGGCCGAACCCAAGTGGGTGCTTTCCGTTGGTGCGTGCGCCAGTAGTGGTGGCATTTTCGATACGTACAGCGTTTTGCAGGGGATAGATCGGGTGATCCCGGTTGACGTTTACGTGCCGGGTTGTCCGCCGCGCCCTGAGCAGATCATCGACGGCATTTTGAAGATCCAAGAACTGGTGGCCCAGGAAGGCTTCCGCCGACGTTACAGCAAAGAATACGAGCACCTGCTCAAGACTTACAAGATCGACTGACGCGTGCCTGCTCCTGCATTCGCCACCAGAACAGACCGCGATCAACTCGTGATCGACTCGCTGACCTCCTCGTTCGGGGAGAGCGTTGTTTCCTGCCAGCGCATCACGGATATGCTCGTGATCACGGTGAAGAAGCCAGTTATCCATGACGTATTGAAGCACTGCAAGGAGCAGTTGGACTTCAATTTTATGACCACTATGTGCGGCATGCACGATGCTGACCGTGATATGTTGGGTCTGGTGTTCCACCTGCAAAGCATGCGACAAGGCCACCGGATCCGCTTGAAAACAGAAACGCCGATGAAGGATCCGGTGTTCCCGACTTTCACGGATCTATGGCCTACGGCCAACTGGATGGAGCGCGAAGCGTTCGACTTCTTTGGCCTGCACTTCACCGGGCACCCGAATTTGAAACGTATCCTCAATATGGAGGACTTTCCGGCCTTCCCCTTGCGCAAGGACTATCCGCTGGAGGACCAGACCCGCGAGGACAAAGACGATAGCTACTTCGGCCGATGAGCAACCTGGTGAAACCTGATTACTGGAAGCACGACCTGGTGCCTGGGGGCGAGCAGAAGGAGCTTAACACCCTGAACCTCGGCCCCACACACCCCGCTACGCACGGCATTTTCCAGAACGTGCTCACGCTTGATGGGGAAGTGATCCAAGGCACGGAACAGACCATCGGCTATATCCATCGGGCCTTCGAGAAATTGGCAGAACGCCGCCCGTTCTACCAGATCGCGACGATCACCGACCGTCTCAACTATTGCAGCTCGCCCATCAACAACATGGGTTGGCACATGACGGTGGAGAAGCTCTGTGGCATTGAATTACCCAAGCGCGTGGAGTATATGCGCGTGATCGCCATGGAGCTGGCACGCATTGCCGATCACGTGGTGTGCAACAGTGTGATCGGTGTGGACACCGGTGCGCTCACGGGCTTCACCTACATCTACCAGCAGCGGGAGAAGATCTACGACATCTACGAGGAGATATGTGGTGCGCGCCTTACCACCAACATGGGCCGCATTGGTGGGTTCGAACGAGATTTCAGCCCCAAATGCTGGGAACTGATACGCGCCTTCGTGAAGCAATTCCCCGCAGCGCTCCAGGAGTTCGACAACCTGCTTGTTCGCAACCGCATTTTCATGGACCGCACGATCAACTGCGGCTCGTTCCCCGCTGATCGTGCGTTGGCCTATGGTTTTACGGGCCCGAATCTGCGTGCCTGCGGTGTAGACTACGATGTGCGCGTGGCGGATCCGTACAGTGGTTACCAGGACTTCGACTTTATCATTCCCGTAGGCCAGAACGGGGATACCTATGATCGCTTCATGGTTCGTGATCAGGAGATGAAGGAGAGCATCAGCATCATCAAACAGGCGCTGGACAAGTTGGACAAGCTGAGCGATAAGAAGAGCTTCACGGCGGATGTTCCCGCTTGGGTACTGCCACCGAAGGAGGAGGTGTACAACCAAATGGAAGCGCTGATCTGGCATTTCAAGATCGTCATGGGTGAGGCTGCTGTTCCGATCGGCGAAGTTTACCACTGTGTAGAAGGCGCCAACGGTGAGCTTGGCTTCTACCTCGTTAGTGATGGTGGCCGCACCCCGGCCCGTCTCCACTTCCGCAGACCCTGTTACATCTACTACCAGGCTTATCCCGAGATGATCAAGGGCACCATGTTGAGCGACGCGATCCTCACCATGAGCAGTATGAACGTGATCGCTGGAGAATTGGACGCGTGATGGCTACCCTGAAAGCAGTTACCACCACCGAAGGCACCCCGCCCTTCAGCTTCAGTGCTGAAGCATTGGCGGAATGCAAACGACTGATCGCGCGCTACCCCGATAGCAAGAGCAAGAGCGCCTTACTTCCCATTCTTCATCTTGCGCAAAGCGAGAACGAAGGTTGGCTCAGTGTGAACGCAATGGACGCTGTGGCGCAAGTGCTCGGTATACAGCACATAGAAGTGTACGAGGTGGCCAGCTTCTACAGCATGTACAACCTGCGTCCTGTAGGTCGTCATCATTTGGAAGTGTGTCGCACGACGCCATGCATGGTCCGTGGCAGCGACGACATCATCGCCTACTTGGAAAAGAAACTGAACATCCACGTGGGGGAAACCACCAAGGATGGGATGTTCACGCTGAAAGGCGTAGAATGCTTGGGCAGTTGCGGCACTGCTCCTATGCTTCAGTGCGGAGCGAAATACCATGAGAACCTGACGCCTGAAAAGGTGGACGCCCTGATCGACCAATTGCGGAACGAACCGCGCACCAATTACACGGATCTCTGATGGGCCGGAAACTGCTTTTGGAGCACGACAACAAGCCTGGCATCCAGGGTCTGGAGGGATATCGTGCGAACGGAGGTTATCGCAGCGTCGAGAAGGCATTGAAGTTGATGAGTCCCGATGCGGTGCTCGAGGAAGTGAAGAAGAGCGGTCTACGCGGCCGTGGTGGAGCTGGTTTTCCAACCGGATTGAAGTGGAGCTTCATGGCGAAGCCTCCTGGCGTGCCCCGCTACTTGGTGGTGAACGCCGACGAGAGCGAGCCCGGCACTTTCAAGGACCGCTATCTGATGGAGCGGATCCCGCATATCCTGATCGAGGGCATGATCACGTCGAGCTTTGCGCTCGGAGCAAATACCAGCTACATCTACATCCGGGGTGAATATTTCTACATCTACCGCATTCTGGAGCGCGCGATCGAGGAGGCGCGTGCAGCGGGATGGCTTGGCAAGAACATTCTCGGCAGCGGCTTCGACCACGACATTCACGTGCAGGTCGGTGCGGGTGCCTATATCTGTGGTGAAGAGACCGCGCTTTTGGAAAGTCTGGAAGGCAAGCGCGGCAATCCGCGCATCAAGCCGCCCTTCCCTGCGGTGAAAGGTCTTTACGACTGCCCTACCGTGGTGAACAATGTGGAAACCATCGCAGCGGTAGTGCCCATCATCAACGATGGTGGGGATGAGTACGCCAAGATCGGCGTGGGCCGCAGCACGGGCACCAAGCTCATCAGCGCCGGCGGCAACATCAGGAAGCCTGGTGTTTACGAGATCGAACTCGGCATCACCTGCGAAGAATTCCTGAACAGCGACAAGTGGTGCGGCGGTGTTGAAGGTCGTGCGTTGAAGGCCGTTGTACCCGGCGGAAGCAGTGTGCCGATAATTCCAGCGGAACTGTATTTCAAAACGGCCAAGTTCGAGCCGCGCCTGATGACCTACGAAAGCTTGAGCGACGGCGGTTTCGCCACCGGTAGCATGCTCGGCTCCGGCGGTTTCTACGCGTATAATGATGCTCAGTGCATCGTGCGCAGCACGTGGAACCACGCACGCTTCTACGCCCATGAAAGCTGCGGCCAATGCAGTCCTTGCCGCGAAGGCACCGGTTGGATGGAGAAGATCCTCTACCGCCTCGAACACGGACAGGGCCGTACGGACGACATCGATCTGCTGTGGGACATCCAACGAAAGATCGAAGGAAATACCATCTGTCCGCTGGGTGATGCAGCTGCTTGGCCGGTGGCTTCGGCCATTCGCCATTTCCGTGATGAGTTCGAATACCACGCCACGCATCCGACCAAAGTGAAGGATCCGAAACACTTTGAGAAGGAACCGTTCAAGCGAATCCCCAAATTCGCGTCCGCTTAAGCCATGGCGAAAGTCACCATAGATAACATCGAGATCGAGGTTCCGGACGGGACCACGATCCTGCAAGCCGCCCGGATGATCGGCGAGCGCAGCAAGGCGGATGCCTACGTGGTACCCCCTGCGATGTGCTACCACAGCAAGCTGAAAACGAGCGGAGGTTATTGCCGTACCTGCATTGTGAAGGTGACCAAGGGTAGTGAGAAAGACCCGCGACCCATGCCCAAGCCGGTGGCCAGTTGCCGCACCAACGTAATGGACGGCATGGTGGTGGAGAACACCGTCAACCCGGAGTTGATCGACGCGCGCAATGGTGTTGTGGAGTTCCTGTTGATCAACCACCCGTTGGATTGCCCGATCTGCGACCAGGCTGGCGAGTGCCATTTGCAAGACCTCAGCTACGAGAACGGCAAAGAAGCCAGCCGCTACCAGTTCGAGCGCCGCACATTCGAACCCATCGACATCGGCGAGACGATCAAGTTGCACATGACACGGTGCATCCTCTGCTATCGCTGCGTGAAAGTGGCCGAGCAGATCACGGACGGACGTGTACACGGTGTGATCAATCGCGGTGATGTGAGCGAGATCAGTACCTACATCACCGAAGCGATCGAGAACGATTTCAGTGGGAACATGATCGACGTTTGCCCGGTGGGTGCGCTTACTGATCGAACGTTCCGGTTCGCCAGCCGGGTGTGGTTCACCAATCCGTTGGACGCGCACCGCAATTGCGACAAATGCAGCGGCAAGGCCGTGGTGTGGATGAAAGGTGCCGAAGTGTTACGTGTCACAGGTCGCAAGGACATGTGGGGTGAGGTGGAGGAATTCATCTGCAACTCGTGCCGCTTCGAAAAGAAAAGCTCCAGCGACTGGACGATCGAAGGACCGCGGAAGATCGATCGCCACAGCGTGATCAGCCAGGGACACTACACCAATAAGTTGCAGCAGAAACTGCTCACCATCGCTGCGCCGAATGATCCCGGTATCGAACCGTTCAACTTCAACGAACGCTGATGATCACGGTCTTCATCTTCCTCGCCGTCCTGCTGCTCATCACGCTTGGCGTGGCGGCTTACGAAACCTACATGGAACGCAAGGTGGCGGCCTTCATGCAGGATCGTATCGGACCGGATCGCGCCGGACCGTTCGGCATTCTGCAACCGCTTGCCGATGGGGGCAAGATGTTCATGAAGGAAGACTTCGTGCCTGCGAACGCGAACCGTTGGCTCTACTTCTTGGGGCCTGCGATCGCGATGACTACCGCGCTTCTTACGGGCGTTGTGATCCCCTGGGGAGGCACATTGACCATTGGCGACTTCACCATGAACATGCAAGCCGCCGATCCCGAGATCGGTATCCTGTATGTGTTCGCCATGGTGAGCATCGGTGTTTATGGCATCATGCTCGGTGGCTGGGCCAGCAATAACAAGTTCGCACTGCTGGGCGCTATTCGCGCGGCCTCGCAAATGGTGAGTTACGAGCTCGCCATGGGTCTGAGCATCGTTGCGCTGGTGCTGCATACGGGAACGTTGAGTCTTGGCGGTATTGTGGATCAACAGCTCGATGGCTTGTGGAACGTGGTGTACCAGCCGCTCGGCTTCCTGCTGTTCATCGTGTGTGCGTTCGCTGAATGCAATCGTGCGCCGTTCGACCTGGCAGAATGCGAAACGGAACTTGTAGGCGGATACCATACGGAGTTCAGTAGCATGAAATTGGGGTTCTACCTCTTCGCGGAGTACGTGAACATGTTCATCAGCAGTGCCGTGATGGCCACGCTTTTCTTCGGCGGTTATGACATTCCTTTCTTCGACCAGGCCGGCCGCACGGAGTGGTGGGTGACTGCCCTGGGCACAGGTATGTTCTTCGGCAAGATCGTCTTCTTCATTTTCGTGTTCATGTGGATCCGTTGGACGCTCCCACGTTTCCGCTATGATCAGTTGATGAACTTGGGCTGGAAGAAATTGATCCCGCTGGCCATCCTGAACATCCTGCTCACTGGTGGCTGGTATCACCTCAAGCCGTACATCTTCAAATGAGCACAGCGATGCAACCGCTTACGCAGCGCTCGCGCCAAGTGAGCAACAAGAAGATGTCGCTGATGGAGCGCATTTACCTGCCGGCCATCGCCAAGGGGATGATGATCACGCTGAAGCACTTCTTCACCGTAAAAGCGGCCACGGTGAAGTACCCCGAGGAATTACGCCCCATGAGCAAGGTATACCGCGGCATGCACGTGCTGAAGCGCGACGACCAAGGCCGCGAACGTTGCACCGCCTGTGGGTTGTGCGCGGTGGCTTGCCCGGCAGAAGCGATCACCATGGTGGCCGACGAACGCAAGAAGGGTGAGGAGAAGCTCTATCGCGAGGAGAAGTACGCTTCCATCTATGAGATCAACATGCTTCGCTGCATCTTCTGTGGCGATTGCGAAGACGCATGCCCCAAGGAAGCCATCTTTCTTACGGATCGTCTGGTTCCGACGGATTACCAGCGCCGCCCATTCGTGTATGGCAAGGAATGGTTGGTGGAACCCTTGGATCCAAGCCTGCGTGTGGATGTGAGCAAGCGGCAAACACCGGAAGTGCTCAAGTTCAAGGAGCAGCGGCAATATTCACACAATCGCTGATCGCGGCCGGATGATCTACCTCTTCTACCTCTTCGCAACGATCTCCGTGATCAGCGCCCTGTTCGTGGTAGCTGCGAAGAGCCCTGTGAACAGTGTGATCTCGCTGATCGTGTGTTTCCTGAGCATCGCTGGGCACTACATCCTGCTCAATGCACAGTTCCTGGCCATGGTGCATATCATCGTATACACGGGTGCCATCATGGTCCTGTTCCTCTTTGTGATCATGCTCTTGAACTTGAACAAGAGCACCGAGCCACAGAAGAGTTTGATCACGCGCATCGCGGCGGTTGCCGCCGGGGGATTGTTCCTGCTCACGTTGTTGGGCGCGATCAAGAACGGGATCGGCATCGCCACTCCGGGCGGGTACGACGGAGGAATTGGATTGGTGAAAAGTGTGGGCATGAGCCTGTTCACCGACTTCCTGGTTCCCTTTGAATTAAGTAGCGTTCTGTTCCTGAGCGCGATCATCGGAGCGGTGATGTTGGGCAAAAAGGAAAGCACCGCCAAGCAAATGGCCACGGGGGATTCGGCCTATGCGGGACTGAACCAAGCTGAACACATTGTGCGATGAACGATGTGATCACCGCCATACGGACCGTCCCCCTTGAGCATTATGTGGTGCTCAGTTTCATCCTGTTCAGCATCGGCATGGCGGGCGTTCTGTTCCGTCGGAACACCATCATCATCCTCATGTGTTTGGAGTTGATGTTCAACAGCGTGAACTTGTTGCTCACCGCCTTCAGTGCTCACCACAGTGATCCCAGCGGGCAGGTCTTCGTGTTCTTCATCATGCTCGTTGCGGCTGCGGAAGTCACAGTTGGCTTGGCGATCCTGGTGATGATGAAACGGAACGTGGACAGCGTCGACATCAACCAACTCAACCGGTTGAAATGGTGAAGACGGATCTCCTTACGGCTTTGGTGCCGGCGTTCCCGCTCTTCGGTGCCGTGGTAACGGCTATCCTGCGTCGCAAGCTGAAGGGCAATTCAGCAGGGATGCTGGCCACATTGATGATCGTGCTTTCGTTCGTGTGCAGCGCAGTGCTGTTCGCTGGACACGAAGTGGTGAACGCCCTGCACAGTGCAGGAATGCATCAGGAACATCCGGCAGAAGGAGCAACGCACATCGTCAAACTCTTCGACTGGATCAACATTGGCGGTATGGAGGTGCCCTTCGCATTCCAGATCGATGCGCTCTCGCTCACGATGATGCTGATCGTCACGGGCATCGGTTCGCTGATCCACTTGTACTCGATCGGCTACATGCACGATGATCCTCGTGTAGCCACGTTCTTCTCGCAGCTCAACCTGTTCACTTTCGCGATGCTGCTTCTGGTGATGGGCGCCAATTTCGTGATGACCTTCATCGGTTGGGAGGGCGTGGGCCTGTGCAGCTACCTGCTGATCGGCTTCTGGTACAAGACGCCAGCGTACAACTATGCCGCACGTAAGGCTTTCGTCATGAACCGCATCGGTGATGTCGGCTTCGTGCTGGGCCTGGCCTGGTTGTTCAGCGTTCTGGGCACCTTGAACTACACGGAAGTGATGGCGAAGGCGGGTACGTTATCCACGGAGACCATCACCGGGATCACCCTGTTGCTATTTGTAGGTGCGATCGGCAAGAGCGCGCAGTTGCCACTCTTCACCTGGTTGCCGGATGCCATGGCGGGCCCAACTCCGGTGAGTGCATTGATCCATGCTGCTACCATGGTGACCGCGGGCATCTTCCTGATCGTGCGCAGCAGTGCGCTTTTCGCACTGGCACCGTTCACGCAGGATGTGATCCTCTATACCGGCTTGATCACCTCGTTGCTTACCGCAAGCATTGGTGTGTTCCAGAACGACATCAAGAAAGTGCTGGCGTATTCGACCGTTTCGCAATTGGGTCTCATGTTCGTTGCGCTTGGCCTCGGTGCATACAGTGCAGCGATGTTCCACGTCACGACGCATGCGTTCTTCAAGGCGCTCCTGTTCCTCGGTGCCGGCAGTGTGATCCATGCGCTGGGTGGCGAGCAGGATATCCGCAAAATGGGAGGCTTGAAAGGCGTAACGAAGATCACCTACGTCACCTTCCTCATCGGCACATTGGCGATCGCGGGCATTCCGGGCTTCAGCGGTTTCTTCAGCAAGGACGCGATCCTGATGGCTGCGTACCAGGAACATCCGATGCTCTATGTGGCCACGATGGCCGTGTCGTTGCTCACCTGCTTCTACATGTTCCGCCTGCTGTTCCTCACGTTCTTCGGAACGTATCGTGGTCCCGGTTCGGAGACAGGGACGCACGCACACGAAAGCCCGTTGGTAATGACGGTGCCTTTGATGGTACTCGCTGTCCTGAGCTTGTTCGGCGGCTTCTTGAACCTTCCGCATCTGTTCGGTGGCCATGAGCCGATGAAGCACTACTTGGAAACCGCAGCGGACGGTATCAGCGGCGAGCACATGTTCTTGTCGGAAACCACGGAATGGACCGTGATGGCCATAACCGTGGGGTTGATACTCGCCACGATCGCGCTGGCGTGGAACCGATTCGGTAAAAAGACCACGTTGGATCCGGAGCCGGAAAATCTTCCTGCTTTCCAACGGTTGATCGCGCGCAAATGGAAGATCGATGAGCTCTATGCTTCGCTCTTCGAGAAGCCTTACCAGTGGTTCAGTGAGCATTTCTTCAGCATCGGTGAACGCATGATCATGACGCCACTGATGATCGGTTCCGGACACACGACCGAACGGCTGGGAAAACTGATGCGCCGTTTCCAAAGCGGCAATATGAGTTTCTATCTCTTCGGGATGGTGATGGGCATGATCGTGTTACTGGTTTGGACCTTGTACAGCGTGTAAGATGATACTGATCGCGCTGCTCCTCATCCCATTCCTTACCGGCACGTTGCTGCTGGTTGCACGCCCTGCTCATTCCCTTGTGATCGCGTTGATCTCCGCCATCGCTTGTGCCGTGATCGTGGTTGGGCTATGGCTGATGCCCGGCTCTGAAGTGGTTACGCTCGAGCATAGCTGGATACCACAATGGGGCCTGAATTTCAAACTGGGATATGACGGCATCGGCTTGTTGATGCTGCTGCTCACCGCCGTGATCTTCCCCTTCATCATTGCCGCTGGGGCGAAGGAGACCTATGAGAACCCGGCCGTGGTGAACGCGTTGCTGCTCTTCACGCAGAGCGCGCTCTTCGGTGTGTTCATGTCGCAGAACGCGTTCCTGTTCTACATCTTCTACGAGCTTTCGTTGTTGCCCTTGTTCTTCTTGTTGCTGTTCTGGGGTGGTGCGAACCGGCGCGCGATCACGATGCGCTTTTTCATCTACACCCTGTTCGGTGGATTGGCGCTGCTGTTCGGCATTGCCTACTGCGTGGTGCAAGAGCCTTCGCACAGTGCCGACTTCACCGCGTTGCATGCATTGCATCTTCCGTACGATGTGCAAGTGTGGTTGTTCTGGGCGCTCTTCCTGGCCTTCGCGGTGAAGCTGCCGATCTTCCCTTTCCACAGCTGGCAGCCGGACACCTACACCATGGCGCCGCTGCAAGGCACCATGACGCTCGGTGGTGTGTTGCTGAAGATGGGCCTGTTCGGGATCCTGCGTTTTGTTTTCCCGATCGTACCGGAAGGCGTTGAGTTCTGGCGTAGCACAGTGATCTGGATGAGCATCATCGGTGCGCTCTATGCGGGCTGGATCGCTTTCCGCCAAACGGACCTGAAACGACTGGTCGCGTATTCCTCCCTCAGCCATGTGGGCATTCTGTGCGCAGGCCTATTCGCGTGGAACACATACGGGATCAGCGGTTCGCTCTATCAAGCGTTTGCGCACGCGGTGCTCGTGGTGAGCATGCTCTACATCGTGGGTGCCGTGCAGCGCCGTGCAGGAACAACCGACCTATCGAAAATGGGCGGCATGAAGTTGCAAACTCCGCGACTAGCGGCGCTGTTCTTCCTGGTTCTGATCAACGCAGTGGCGCTTCCTTTGACGCAAAGTTTCGTGGGCGAGTGGCTCATGTTCAACGGCCTTTGGCAATTGGAGAACGGTGGCTGGATGGCCCTCGCTGCAGTCTTAACGATCATCCTTGGAGCGGTGTATATGCTGTACGCTTTCCAACGTGTGATGCTCGGGCCTGAGCCCCGGAACGAGTCCGGGGTTCGATTGTTGGATGCTGATCGGGATGATCACCTCTTCCTGGTCCCCTTGATCGCCATCACCTTGGTTCTCGGTTTTTATCCCGCGCCTATCCTGCACTTGCTGGAGGCTCCGGTGCAACAACTTCTAAGTGTGCTGAACTGATATGAGCGCATTGATCCTCACTTCGGTTCTGGGCGTGATCCTGCTGTATCTCGGCTTGTTCGGCGGTAAGAAACTCTTGGCACCCGTTGGTATTCTGGGACTGCTTGGGGCCATCGCGCTCTTTGTGATGGACAAGCAGTACATCAATATTCCACAGTTCGCGAACATGCTCTCGTTCGATGCGATGGGCATTTCGTTCAGCATCGGTCTGCTGGTGATCACCATCCTCATTTTCATCTTCGGGATCGATTACTACGCCAACGAGGAGAAGAACGTCGCTGAGCAATTCGCGTTGATGATCTTCAGCGTTACCGGCGCATTGATGATGGTGAGCTACACCAATTTGTTGTCGCTGTTCCTGGGCATCGAGATCCTCAGCATCCCGCTGTATATCCTCGCTGGTGGCAAGCGCAATAGCATGCGGAGCGGCGAGGCGAGCTTCAAGTACTTCCTCCTGGGTTCGTTCTCGAGCGCGTTCCTGCTCATGGGGATCGCGCTGATCTATGGCGTAGCAGCCTCGTTCGAGTTACCGAAAGTGATGGCCATGGCCGCGACTTCCGGAACAAACATCCTCTTCTTGCTCGGTTGTTTCTTCGTGATCGTGGGTATGACGTTCAAGGTGGCCGCTGTGCCGTTCCACTTCTGGAGTCCCGATGTGTACGAAGGCGCCCCTACACTCGTAACCACCTTCATGGCCACCGTGGTGAAGATGGCCGCGTTCGCAGCGCTGTTCCGTTTCGTTACCATGATCGGCATGCCCGCCGCTGTTGGGAAAGCGCTGTTGCTGATCGCGATCGTCACGCTGTTGGTAGGCAATATCACGGCGTTGCGCCAGAGCCATTTCAAGCGCCTGATGGCCTACAGTAGCATCGCTCACAGCGGCTTCTTGTTGATGGCGATCCTGTCCAACAGCGCTAATACACCGAGCGTATTGTTCTATTACACGTTCACCTATGCGTTGGCAACCGTTGGCCTGTTCATCGTCTTCACGGTGGCCAAGCGCGCCGCGAACGGCGACGAGCATATCCGCATTTTCCGTGGCCTCTTCCGCAGCCAACCATGGATCGGCGTTATGCTCTTGGTGATGATGCTTTCGTTGGCGGGCATTCCTCCGTTCGCAGGCTTCTTCGCCAAAGTGAACGTCTTCATGTTGGCCTTGGGTGCCGGCCAGATCGGCCTCACGGTTTTCGCCGTGGTGATGGCGCTCGTGGGCATCTACTACTACGCCGTGGTGGTCCGCGAAGCTTTTACGGCTTCGGAGAATGAGCCCGCACTTGTTGTTGCGCCTACCAATTGGCTGGTGATCTCGCTCTGCGGGATCGCGGTGTTGGTGTTGGGGGTGATGCCGGGGTGGTTGTTGTAGATTGACAGGGGGGGGCGGAAGCCTTCACTCCTTTCCCGAACCGTGGATCACACTTCTTAGCGTACGTGCTGGTTGCTACCTTTGAACGGTGCCCAAGCTTTACGAGTACTTCGGCCTGGTCTTCCTGATGTTCAGCAACGAGCACAGCCCGATCCATGTGCATGTGCAGCATGGTGGAACGGAGTCCGTCTTGGAGCTCATCATCATCAACGGCGAGGTCGTGAACGTGGTCTTCAGGAAACTCGGAAACAAACGCATGCTCCCACCGGCGAAGCAAAGGGAAGCCGAAGCATTCGTCCGAGCGAAAGCATCGGACATCGCTCGCAAGTGGAACGAGTACTTCGTCCTGCACCAGCATGTAGCACCAGAGCGCATTACCAAACGGATCAAGTGATGAGCATCCCCGAGAACGTCTTCGTCAAACGCGCCAAGCACCTCGGCGACTACCGCATCCGCTTCGAGTTCACGGATGGACATACGAGCGAGATCGACTTCCACAGCTTCCTCACCAAGCCAGCACAGAACCCGATGGCCACGAAGTTCCTGGACATCACGCGGTTCAAGAAGTTCAAGGTTGATCAGCGCGCTGACATCATCTGGGGCGACTGGGAGATGTGTTTCCCATTCGCCGCGCTCTATGCCGGTGATCTGGATGTGGATTCACTCGGTAACAAGAAAAGGGTGAGCCGGAAGCCCTTGAGGGAAGTCAGTTCCACAGCGCGAACCGTGCGAAGCGTGCAGAATCGGCCGCCCGCTCCGAAGAGCACGCGCGAACGGGTGAAGGCTTAGTGCCCCAACTCCCCCTCCCACTTGCTCACCACACTGGTAGCAATGGCATTCCCAACCACGTTCGTAGCGCTTCTTCCCATGTCGCAGAAGTGATCGATCGGCAGGATCAGTGCGATGCCTTCGATGGGAATGCCGAACATGCCGAGCGTTGCGGCCACCACCACCAATGATGCACGGGGGACGCCCGCAATGCCTTTGCTCGTGAGCATGAGGGTAAGGAGCATGGTGAGCTGCGCACCGATCGGCATGTGAACGCCGTATACCTGCGCGATGAAGAGGCTGGCGAAAGTCATGTACATCATGCTGCCGTCCAGATTGAAGCTGTAGCCCAACGGCAAAACGAAGCTCACCACCTTGGGTTTGCAGCCGAAGCGTTCGAGCTCCTCCATCAGCTTGGGCATTACGGCTTCGCTGCTGGTGGTGCTGAAGGCGATAGTGACCGGTTGTATGATGCGACGCATGAGCTCCTTCATGCGGTGGCCGAGGAAGATGAAGCCCACGCCGATCAGGATCACCCAGAGAATAGCCAGGCCGATGTAGAATTGGCCGATGTAGAAAGCGTACGTGCGGAGAATGTCAAGCCCATAGATCGCGATCACCGCAGCGATGGCGCCGAACACACCGAGCGGAGCGAAGTTCATGACGTACCCGACCATTTTGAGGATCACGTGCGAAACGCTTTCCAGAAGCCTGACCACCGGCATGGCATAATCGCCAATGCTCGCGCACGCCACACCGAAGAAGATGCTGAACACGACGATCTGCAACACTTCGTTGGTGGCCATCGCCTCCACAACGCTCTTCGGAAAGAGGTGCTCAATGAAGGTCTTGATCGTAAACCCCTGGGCCTTTCCCGCGAACTCGGCAGCGGCAGAAACATCGGCCTTCAGGTTCAGGCCAACGCCGGGCTCCAGGAAGTTCACGAGCAACATGCCCAGCACCAACGACACCAAAGACGCACTGATGAACCACAACAGCGCACGGCCACCCACGCGCCCTACGGTCTTCATATCGCCCAGCTTGGCGATGCCCACCACCAGCGTGCTGAACACCAGCGGCGCGATGATCATCTTGACCAGTCGCAGGAAGATGTCGGTGAGGAGCTTGAGGTTGTCGGCGACATCCTTGCGAGCACCTTCTTCCATGCTGGTATGCATGGTGTAGCCCACAGCGATGCCGATCACCATGGCGATCAGGATCCACAGTGTAAGTCGATTGCTCTTGGATAGCATGCGGCCAAAGTAACCTCGGCCCAGCCTACGGGCATTCCAGCCCCCGCGAGCCGATCACCGGGTTACCGCCCTTGCTGATCAGCAAGTCCCACTCTAAGCCCGTAGGCCGTCAGCACTTGTTGCCGCCAGTCTGCTCCACGTGGATGTCCAGAAAATCGATGGCCCCTTTGATGTCGGCCTCGTGCAAGATGCGCTTCACCAACGCCATCACATCCGCTTTTTCGCTCACTTGAACTGGCCGAATGTGCAGCACTACGATACCGGACCGAACGCAGGAATATTCCAGATTCATGTTCGCTTCCTTGCCAATACGGGCTGCTATGCGTGCCAAACCGGCATCGTTGAACCCATCGATCCGCACTGTTACCATGGCATCAACCACCGCACCGGGTGCAGGGTCCTGTGCGCGTAACGCAGGACTCAAAGCGCAGAAGAACAACAGGGATAGAAGCAGGTGACGCATGATCCAATGGTTTGTTTTCGAAAAGTAGGATCCAGGCTTTGGGCTGAACATGACTTTCGACAGGTTCGGATGAGCCGATGTCAACGACGCAATGCTGCCAAGCCTTGCTGGGCTGCCATGTTCCGTGGACCCAGTTGCAGGGTGCGCTCCCAACACGTGCGAGCCTCAGCCGTGTCCCCAGTCGTGAAATACGCACCGCCCAAATTGTACCACGCATCCACTTTCAACGAGCCGTACCTCACCGCCTTCCGCAGGTCGGCGATCGCTTTTGCATTGTCACGGTCCACGCCAGCCTTCAGGCCGCTGCGGTAGTACAGATCGAACAGGTATTGTTCGTATTGCTTGAGCAATGTGCTGTTCGGATCCAGCGAACGCGCAGTGTCCCATACGGCCTCCGCACTGCGCAGGTCATCGAGTCGCGAGTAGGCGGCACCCAGGTTGAGGAAGTTCGGCGTGTACATTGGCTTGATGGACTCCGATCTCCTGAAAAGCGCGATCGCCTTGTTCACGCGTGAGCGTTTTTCTGCCGGATCGTTCGTTGCATCACAGAGATGGATCCAGGCGATCCCAGCGTAGGTGTTCGCTCGAGCGCTGTTGGCGGAAGTGGTCAGATCGTGCAGGAACAGATCGTCACTTGTGCGCCAAGCTTTGTTGCGCGAAACGGTTTTGAATGCTGAAGCCGAGAGTGCAAGCACGACCAACGCAGTGGTGCCGACCGGAACGATGTGGATCGCACGCGTTCGAGAACTGACCCACAAACGACGGCCACACTCCACCAAGGCGATGATGAACGGAACGGAAGCCTGGTACATGAAACGTTCCGCCATGGGCGCGCCGATGTTGAAGAAAAGCCCAGAAACGAGCAGGACCGTGGCAAGAAAGAAGACCACGCACCAAGCCAGTACGTCTTTCTTCCAGAACCCACGAACCACCACCACCAACATGCCCAACAACACGATGATGGAAGCGATCGCCATGGATCACCGAACCCGCGATAAGGGATCCGGTTGAACGAGTAGTCGAAGGTCAGCGGGTGTGGCACGAACAACAACCCGATGTATTTCAAGAACACGAACAGGATGGTGGCGTCTTTTCTGGTGCGGTGGCCAACAGATAGGGGTTGTCCATTACCTCCGTCACTTCTTTGCTTTGCGTACCCAACAACACGAAACGCAGTGCGAGATAGGCTCCTGTAAGGAGAACGATCGGCAACGAAGCGCGCATCGCTCTCACCAACGATAGCGGAGTGAAGAAATGGATCGTCAGCGGCACGATCAACAGGAAGACAATACCGTTCTCCTTGCTCAACAAGGCCAGGGTGAAAAAGAGACAAGCGGTCAATAATGCACTGTTCTCTCCGGAGGTGGTTTGTGTTCTGGAAGCGGTTTTTTGTTTTCCACGAGGAGGTCCAGAGGCCGCGGACGCTGGAACCGTGTGGTTGTGATGCACAAGAAGATAGTGGAGCGTAAGCAAGAGGAAGAGGAGCGAGAGCAGTTCATCCCGGCTCTTGATATTGGCCACCACTTCCGTGTGGATGGGATGGAAGATGAACAGCAGCGCGGCAGCGAACGCGGCCATCGGATGATCGAGAAATACGGAACGCCGCAACATGCGAAGCAGCACGAGACCGGTCAACGCATAGAGCAGCACGTTCACCAAATGATGCACGCCGGGCTTCGATCGAAGAACGACACTTCGATCGCGTAGGTGATCGACAGGAGCGGACGATAGCGGCCGCCGCTCAGGTAGGCGGACTCTCCGATGGAACCGAAGAAGCTGTCTTTCGTGAGGATGCTCCGGAATTCCACGGATACCCTTTTGAACGATCACGTTGTCGCTCAACACCAGACCGTCATCCAACGCGAATTGGTGGTTGAGCGTGTTGGCGTAAAGCCCGAACGCGCACAGCAGGACCACAAGCTGCTGCATGCGGGGTTGTGCCAGTCTCTCCAGCAGCTGCGCATAAAATGAAGTCCGTACTGTGCGGGCCATCGGTGCGCGGCGAAGTTGGTAATGAACTCGCTCACTTGAGCGGGTACTCGCTGAATGCACCAGTGCATTGGGCCGGAATCACAGAGGGGGAGAGAGTTTCCTCCGTTTCAGCCCAGCTCGCATCATCTGCAGCGCAGGATCGTAGATTCGTTCCTCAACCGAATCGCATGGAACTCCAACGCGCTCTCTTCTGCCTGACATGGGCCTTCATGGGAACATTGACCGCCCAGGAGATCTGCACCAACGGTGTCGACGACGATGCGGACGGGCTCATCGACCTGAACGACACCTTGGATTGTGTTTGTGGGCTAGTGCCAGTGCAGCTGTTCGACATATTGCCGAACCCCTCGTTCGAGGACCATGAGTGCATCCCCACGTCGTTCAGCCAAATGGACTGCGCTGCGGTTTGGCGTTCCGCAACCAATTCCACTGCTGACTATTTCCGGACGGAGGGCTACATGCCGACTTTCATCCAACAACCTCTGCCCGGTGGTGGAAGCGGTTGTGTTAGAAAGTTATTTCTGCTCCGACTACCGGGGAGTACATCGGTGGCTGCCTCCTGCAACCCCTGTTGTCCGGCCAGATCATGATGCTCCGTATGTACGAGTCCGCCGTGATGGTCGACAACTTCCTCCAAACAACCACTCTATTGCAGGTAACGGATGGAGCAACCGACACGGTGCTTGCTGTTTCAGCGCTGGCGTTGGACACTGGCGACTACGTGTTCCGTACAGTTGGTGATACTTCGTGTGCGCTCTCGACTTTCCATGTGGACAATGAGATCGCACCATTGCCGTACATCGCGCTTACGGTGGATGGGCTGTGGTGCCCTTTGCCCGGTACGTACCAGTGGTTCTTGAACGGCAGCCTTGTTCTTGGAGCGACCGATGCCTATTACGACCCTGCAGAGAACGGCACCTATACCGTGCAGCTGACCAACGCACAAGGATGTTCTACGATCTCTTATCCGTTCGATTGGTACAGCACCGGTATTATGCCCAACGCTGCGCAAGGGGATCGACCTTTTCGTTTTCAACGGCCGATGCCACTCTTCATGTTCAGGGTCTCCAAGGTCGCTCTACGATCACCGTATCAGATGCATCGGGGCGAGTGGTGTTCTCGACCGAATTCATCGGTTCTGATCACGACTGCTTGTTGGCCAATACCGCCCACGGCGTGTACATGGCTCGCATCAACGATACGATGTTCCGGTTCGTTCGGTAGGGCCGCGGATATGCCCCGGTGAGTCGGTGGGTGCTCAAAAAGTCATGCTTGCTGCTTGCGCGCGCGCCGCCTGCGCATGGCTGCGGCGATGGCGATGATCGGCACTACCAACCCACCTCCCCACAGCATCGTTCTGCGCAATTTGCTGGTTCCCTGTTCGGCCTCCAACCGCTTGCGCAATTCCCGTTTCCACCTGCACCAGGGCTGTCGGCAAGCACCTTCCGTTTGAACTCCAACCGCTGCAATTGCTTCTCCACCTCACCGCTGCGCAAGCTGTCGCCCAAGGCAGTATAGCGTTCGTGGTAGATCGGCGCATCGCTTCCACGCCCAAGAGCTTTGTACGCTTTGTACAAGCAGTCGCACGCGTTGCGTTCCTGTGATCGCAAGCCCGGTCGCGCGACAGCGCAAAGCCTTCAGCGCACTGCTCCACCGCTTCCGTGAGTTCGCCTTTGTCCATGCTCAGGAAGCCCATGCTTTACGGCACTGGAGGCAAGACCTTGTTCATCGCCCAAAGCCGCGCGCAAGCCTCGGCTGCGCTGGAAGCAGACCATGGCACTGTCCAGTTTCCCTTGTCTGCGCAGCAATTCTCCAAGATCGTGCAATGTTTTTGCCGTGCCGCCTTTGTCACCCATGCTTTCCCCAGGCGACAGGCTTTCGTTGAAGAGCGCGATGGCTTGCGCGAACAGCCCTTGCTCCATGTATACCAACCCCAGGTTGCCAATGGCGCCGCTGTATGCGCGTTGGTTGTCGCTCTCTTTGTGAATGGCCATGCTCTTGCGCATGGCGAAGGCTTGCGCGGTGTCGCCCAGTTCGTTGTACACACCTCCATGTTGTTGTACACACTGGCCAATGAGCGTGCATCGCCGAGCGCTTGAACACTTCAACGCTTTTGCTGTAGTGGTCAAGCGCTTTCAAATTGTCGCCTTGTTCTTGGAAGATCGCACCGGGTTTATGTGCGCTCCACCCACTCCTTTGCGGTCGCCCATGCTTTCGCTCAGCTCCAACATCTGCTGGTAGCTCAATTGGGCAGCGTAGTAGTTGCCGAGCACGCTGTACGCCGCCCCTTCGTGGTTCAAGGCAAGTGACTGATACTTGCGGTCCTGCTTGTAGCTTCATCGTACAGAAGCATGGCGAGCGACAAGGCGCTGTCCGCCTTTGAAAACATATTGGCCCATGCCAGCTTGCCGAGTGCCAGCATGCGCGTGCTGTCCGCTGCGGAAGTATTGTTCCACACGGCCCATAGGCTATCTGTATTCTGTGCGGGTAGTACGTTGAAGAGCGCAACGCAGAGCAGTGCGGAACTCGTGCGGAGGTTGTGGTGCGAACGGAACATGGCTGCAAGTTGCACCGTTTGTTCGCAGTGTGCCCGCCTGTGCCGCCTTAGCGGTATCCGCGCCAGCACACAACCAGAGAAGAACATTCGCGCGAGCGGGCAGGTGTCTTCGACCTCATTGGCCGGAGGCGTGCTGGAATTGTCCAGAGCCATCCTGCTAACCTTCGCCGTGCTCAAGTACGAGGCGGAACGATTAAATTCACGCGATGGTGGCGCCCGGTTTCCGACCCAGGTTCAAGTTCGAATCACCCCCGGAGGGGCGCTGAGATCACGCACCGCATCAGCGAGCAACTGCAAAAGGAGAAACCCAAGCGGGCTCTGGCTGAAGAACGCACACTACCACATCACGCTGAACTTTCCCTATCACCTCCCACGCATGGACGCCGCAAATGGACATCAACTTCGAGGAAGTGTCCAAGGGCCAAACGCTCGTGCGTTGCTTGATCGGCCCCACACCCGGCATCTGGACGCTCTTCGCCGCAGGCTACGTCAGGTTCTCATTGTTGGGTACTCACGGGCCTCACCTTGGGTTTCGCTCAGCTTTCATTGCAACAAGACGCCTGGGAGTTTGGGCGGTTCCGTTCGCGCTTCTCGCCATGGCATTCATGTTCAGCATCGAGCGCACCGGCCGGGCACGCGCGCAAGACGATATGCGCCTGCTGGAAGGATTTCCGTGGATAAAGCGCTCGGGTGCGACTGTTTTGAAGCTGGCCGACGCGTTTGCCCCCTTGACCAGAGCTTGATACGCTAGCTTACGTTGGCCGGTCTTTGGGATCCGACTGAATCGATCGTAATGATGCTCATCTCCACGCTACCGCCAGTCTTCCCGCCGAAAAACAATAGTTACGCCAAGCGCGGCGGGGCGAATGGTCGCACCGGTATCCCAAGCGATGGTCAGAGACCGCTATCATCATCGTACAGCGAAAGACCCTCGACCACCAGTGACCCCGGCCTGTTCCTAGTTGAACGCACGATCACCTTGGGCCGGGAACACTGGCGGGAGCGTAACGCAATTCCCGTTCCGGCACAGGGTATCCAGCGCAAATAGGACCAGGCTCGTCGCCCTCCGCAGAGCGAACGTTAAAGACTCCCACGTCCGATCGCTGCCGTTCACGTCTCGGTTAACCTTGTTGGACGATTATCGGTAACCATGCGCATCGGAACCATCCTATCACTGCTCGCTCTTCTATTCGCTTCCTGTTCATGCGATCCCGATACGGAAGCTGGTTCAATTCCATTGGCACAACCCGTGGTCACAAAAACGCGCTCGGCGGTGGATGATCCCTGTGTGTACGATCTGGTGCAGACTACATGTGCCCTCTATGTGGCCGTGCGGTCGGCCTCGTTGGAGAAGCCGGTGGCCTTCGGCAATGACATCAATGCCGGGATGGTGCGCTCGAACATGTGCCCTGCGCTGGAAGTGGCCTGCAGGGCGATGCCTGCCCCCAGCAACCACCAGTCTTCCCGCAGCAACCAATAGCTCTGCCAAACGAGGCGGGGCGATTGGTGGCACCGGGAACCTAAGAGATGGCCATAGACCGCCATTGTGACAGTACAGCGGAA
>JADKGB010000010.1 GCA_016717225.1 Flavobacteriales bacterium
GGGCAACCGGCCAAGTTGATGCGTGGAAGTGGTGAAATGTGGCACGGATACGGATCCCGCGCCAGCGAAGAACGCGGACCTGTATAGCCGGTGAGCTATCTGGCCGTCCTTTTCGTCAGCGATCTCGGATCTGGAACTACTTTTCATCCAACAGAGAATGCCATGTCAGCTACAACGACCCGTACAAGGCAGGTCATCCAGCACGGCCGATCTGGCTGGTTCATTCTTCTGTGCCTGTGGTTTTCCTACAGACCGCTAGATGCCAGATGCCAGAACGTGATCTGGTCCGAGGATTTTACCTCGGGGTATCCACTTTTCCAGCAGGACATCCAGCAGAATGGTCCGGCCGGATCCAGATGGATCGTCTCCTCCTCTGCAGGGCATCCACACCCCTGTATGCACATCGCGCCGGTGAACGATACGACATGGCAGGCCATCGGGACCGGTCCTATACATGCTTGGTTCGACCTGGCGATCCCTGACACGGCCGTTAGCATCGAACTGAGTTACGCCGCACACGGCATCAGTGCGTGTGGGAGCTGGGCCGGGTCTGGGTCGTGCCAGTATCATTCACTCCCACTATAGGAACCGGTGCATCACAGAGACTGGACAAAACCCTTGACGGACGTTACCAACTCGGTCCTGACATCAGTGGCAGGCTGGGCACCCTTCCGCCGTATTCTGGCAAGCTTCCATGGGGCCATACGCTGCGCCTTGTTTTCGAGTGGAGGAACGGTCTTCCGATGGGTCCTCCGATGGCGGTGGACGATCTCTCTTTGACGGTGAGCACCTGCAGTAGCCCGATAGGTCTTCAACTCACGCAGGCAACGTCGACCTCTGCTGCTCTGACTTGGGCAACGGATGTTGAGGGTTCTTATGCCGTTGAAGCACGCAATGCGTATCAATACGATCCTTTCGTTCCTGGCTTTCTGGTCGGGTCCGGTTCGACGGATTCGGGCTTCCATTCTATAAGCGGCTTGTTGACCGGAATGCGTTCTTACACGGCGAGTGTTCGGCGCACATGCGTCAATGGGTCTTTCAGCGTGTGGTGTGAGCCTGTGCCCTTTTCGACAGCGCCAGGATGCGACGGCGCGTTGCTCTCCCTGGAGGCGGAAGAGTATCTCTTGGAAGGCGCCGACCACAGCCGTGTGATCTGTCCAGGGGTCCAAGGCGAAGCAGTTACGGTGACAACGTTGTCCTTCATGGCCGATGAACCGATGACCGTCTTCAATGGACCAGGAGAAGACTCACCGGTGTTGGGGATCTATACCGGCAATGTCTCCGATGAGGTCCTA
Source organism: Flavobacteriales bacterium (assembly GCA_016717225.1). GTDB lineage: Bacteria > Bacteroidota > Bacteroidia > Flavobacteriales_F > PHOS-HE28 > PHOS-HE28. Next base: position 1,296 of record JADKGB010000010.1, read on the forward strand.
TCCTCTACGGACTATAGCGGCTGCCTGACCTTCCAGAATATCCCGATGTCCGTGTATGTGACAACCTATCTTCAGGCTTCCGTTTCGTGTGGGCCGAAGGAACACCTTGTACCATGGGGTTTGTCCGCTACCGATATCAGCGATCATGGGGCGTTGGTACAATGGAACTGCCTTGGTTGCGACGACTATTCAGCTTACGTGGAGTATGGTCCAATAGGATTCGCTCCTGGTCAAGGAATGATAGCCGGTGATGGCACTGTGTTAGTGTCGGACAGCGGTTCGGTACGGCTCAATGGTCTATCATCGGGCACCGCATACGAGGTCTGCGTCCGTGCCGGATCCGGACCGTGGGACTGGTCAGGTGATGGGCCGGTGCCGTTCACGACAACCGGGAGCGGCACTGGTATCGACGAGGAAGGAACCGCTATCATCCGTCTGGCACCGAATCCCGCGAGCGACCTGGTCGAGGTATGGATAGCAGGTGACGATCAACGGATCGACCTGATAGATGCGCAAGGGCGCACATGCCGATCCTTGGCACTCCCGACCGGTATAGAGCGACAGCAAAGGATCCAACTGTCCGACCTGCCAACGGGGGTGTACATAGTGGCCATATTCGGCAACGATGGGAGACGGTCTGCGTTCCTGATCAAGTACTGATACCCCCTCTGGGGCGAGCCTCCATGGCTCGTGCATTTGAGCTAACAGACTTCTACCAAGACACCTGCGTGGATGGTCGCGCGAAGGGAAGATAGGTAGCTTCGGAGGCCCGGACAGCGTTTGCCCGGGAGCCTACGTCTTCCTGCTGAACCACCCGCAGCGGTCACAAGAAAGCGCTATGAACCATCTGTCAAAAAAAAGGCAACCATGCAACACTTGACCACGCGCACAATGCGCACATTCCTCCTAGGGCTCACACTGGCGTGCGCGGCATCCACCTATTCCCAGTTCGTCCTCGAGCATACCTATTCGGGGGGAAGCCAAACCAATCCTTATAGCAACCAGTTCTTCTTGATCGACCTGGAAGCCAGTGGCTGGAAGTACTTGCGTGTGGATCGCGTGAACATGGAAGTGGCCCTGTACAACCTGGATCATAGCTTCTGGAAGTCGGTGTCGTTCAACATGGTGACCACGGTGAACACCTTCGCGGCCGGATGGGACATCTTGTACATCTCCGAGCACCTGTTCGATCTGGACGATGGTCTCGAGTTCATGTTCACCAATTACAATCCCACAGGTACGCCAAATGCGGTGACGCAGGTGGTGGATGAGGAGAGTGGACAATTGCTGTTCAACGTGGCCTACCAGGTCCCCGCCGTTCGCCTGAACTTCCACCAACAGCAATACCCGATCCGGACGACACCAGAGGGCACGAAACTGATCCTCACCTCAACAGCGCCAGGGAATGACAGCGCCTATGTGTACGGGTTGGCAGGCGAACTTTCCACTCAAATAGCAGAATCTTGGAATGCGGAGGCTTCGGCCGGAATGCCTGAACTGTTCCCCAACCCTGCGACGGACGAACTGACGCTGCGGATAGCCGACCCTGAAATGGGGATCACGGTGGAGGTTATCTCCGATGAAGGTCGAGTGGTGTTGAGCCGTTCCCTGAGCACATCGATTACCACGTTGAACATCGCGGAGTTGGCGGCAGGCCATTATGTGTGTCGATTCTCCGGTGGGAGTCTCGGAGCGCGGGTCGCTTCTTTCGTGAAGCACTGAGCCCTACTCGCACCTGAGCACCACCAGCTGGTTGTGCTTCCGCGAGGTCTTGATGAGCAATCGCTCTTTGCCCTTTCCGCGCCGCACGGTGCAGCTGGCCGTACTGGGGGACACACGTCCTTCGTTGTGGGCCACCACCAGCAGGAAGTTCCAGCCGTGGCGCAGGTCCAGGGCCAACCGCAAGGGATCCTTCGTGAGCGCGTAGCCGCTGAGCACGGGCACTTCATTCAGGAAGACGCTGATGGTGTCTCCGTCGATCTCGGCATCATCCCACAAGCGCAGGGCGATGCGGTGCTGGTGCGTGTGCAGTGTGGCGAGGGTATCGGTGCGTCGGTCCGCGAAGTCCACCATCGGCGGCGGGAGGGGCGGCAAGGCTTTGCGCTTCTTGCCGATGTAGTAGCGGGTGATGAGCGCGACGTGGTTGTCGCTGGCGCTGTAGCTGGCCGTGTTGGTTCCCAGTCCGGCACGGGTCTCCCAAGCGTTCGCGCCATCGAGGTGGACGACGTATCGCAGGGCTACTTCCAACCGGTCCTTGCCCGATGCGCCGATGCGCGCGAACTCGGGTGCCAGATACGGGCGCACATTACGCCCCGCAGTGGTGACGGCGCGGTAGCCGTTGAGCTCACGCACCAGCTCATCGGAACGCTGCAGCGTGAGCCCGAACCCGATACCGAACTTGAGCACCGTCTCCTTGTTCCGCTTGGGCCACTGCTGCACCCACGCGCGCGCTTCGATCCGTTTGCTCGCGTGATACACGCTGTTGGTCACACTGTCCAACCCAAGGAGGTACCCATTGAGACCCCATGTACCTGCAAGCGCGAAACCGAAGCGATCGCGAAAGGTCACCGCTATGCCACCATCGATCATTCCGCCCAGCCACGGGATGCTGCTCGCGTCGGCGCTACCGGTGCTGTGGTTCAAGCTGGCCATCTGCACCGACATACCGAAGCCGATGAACCCGCGCGGCTCGAAGTCGCGGGGCCGTTCGATGTCATCGGTATTCAAAACGCTGCCCAAACCGGTTAGGCCAGAGAAGAGAGTGCCTGGGATCCAGCTGCTGCCACCGCCCGAACCGGCGATGCCGCCCAGCAACGATTGCGCGTGCGAGCACACGGCCAGCGCCGCGAACAGGATAGAGGCAAGTGGTCGCATCTGCGGTTGCCTACGAAGATCGGGCCTTGGCACGAATTACGCGCCATGTTCGTTCAGACCTAGATAGGCAATGGGTCCGCGTGATGTGCCCCCCCGCTCCCGCCAGTGTTCCCGGCCCAAGGCGATCGTGCGTCCGATCGAGAACAGGCCGGGGTCACTAGTTGGTCGAGGCTCTTCCGCAGTGCGATGATGATCGCGGTCTCTTGTCATCTCTTGGGATTCCGGTGCCACCAGTCGCCGCGCCGCGCATGGCGGAGCTATCGGTTGCGGCGGGAAGACTGGCGGTAGCGGGCAATGAGCAATGCTGCTCCATTCAGGATGAACCCCCTATTTTCGCTACCAAACTCATTCAGGCAAGATGAAGACATCCTTACTCCGTTCCGTTCTCCTGGCAATTCCACTTTCGCTGCATTGCTTGGCACAGGAGACTCTGATACTGCAGCCCGACGCGACTGCTGGGAAGGATGCAGTTCTGCATGGTCTGGCGACCGAGGCGAACAACAACTGGGGATCCACGAACCAATTCCCAGCAGCGGCTTGGACATTCCAAGGAGCCGCTGGCACGTTGAGGACCGTGATCGATTTCGATCTCTCCAGCATCCCAACGGGTTCAACTGTCGTCAGCGCATACTTGTCCCTGTACGCATACGACGTTGACAATGGATTCGGCCTCCACTCGACGTTGAGCGGATCCAACGCGGGTTGGCTGCAACGGGTCACCACCGCGTGGAACGAGAACACCGTCACCTGGAACACACAACCCAACAGCACCTCCGTAAACCAGGTAGCGACGCCTCAGCTCAACACCCCCACCGCGAACATCATCGACCTCGAAGTTTCGCAATTGGTGCAGGACATGGTGAATGATCCAGGGAACAGTCACGGCTTCCTCTTGCGTCTACAGAACGAGACCATCTACCGCCGGTTGAACTTCGCTTCGAGCGACCACGCGAACACCGCGCTCCACCCACGTCTTATCGTCACCTACCTCGAACCGATCGCATCGGACAGTTGCTTCACGTTGCAGCCTGGAGCCGCTGCGGGAAAGGATGCCGTGTTGCATGGGTTGGTCTCTGAGGCGAACAATAACTGGGATCCTGGATCAGTTCCCGGCAGCGGCTTGGACCTTCCAAAGTGTCGCGGGGACTTTGCGCAGCGCAGTTGGGTTCGACCTCTCTCAAGTGCCGAGCGATGCGATCATCACTTCCGCCTACCTGTCCCTGTATGCTTATGATTCGGACAATGGATTCGGCTTGCATTCCACGCTGAGCGGATCCAACGCCGCGTGGATCCGACGCATTACCACACCTTGGAATGAAGGTACTGTTACCTGGAACACGCAACCCACGGCGACGAACATCGATCAAGTGCTCGTTCCACTGATCGATGACCCGCAGGCAAGTCTCCTCGATGCGGATGTGACCGCGCTTGTGCAAGCCATGGTGGATGACCCGGCCAACAGCCATGGCTTCCTGTTGCGTTTGCAGGATGAGACCTACTACCGCCGTTTGAACTTCGCCTCCAGCGATCATGTGAACCCAGCCTTGTGGCCACGACTGGATGTATGCTACCAATCGACCTCAGCGATCCAGACAGCCAGTGGACCTGCGTCAAGCGTATTGCACCTGTTCCCGAACCCCGCGATGAGCGAGGTAACCATAGACTTGGGTACCCGTGCAGCCGGTGAAAGCGTGGAGGTACACGTGATGGATCATAGCGGAAGGACTGCGCTTCGCTTTGCGATGCGCACAAACAGCGCGCGGCTTGACCTGTCTGGACTGGCATCCGGCTCTTATGTGGTCCGGGCCAACACATCCACAGGGTTGCTCACGTCGCCTCTGGTGGTTGTGAAGTGACCGGGTAGAGGTTAGAGTTCCAGGCCTCGCGCAATGGGCTCGCGTGGGATGTCACTCGGCTCGCGCAAACCAGCTGCTCAGGGCAACCGAGCGAGAACTGGAAGACCTCAAATACATTTAGCCGCCACTCCTTGGAAACAACGCTGCAAGACTTCCGTCGCTCTATGAACTTCGCAACCTACCAGACACTCCCGAGCCTGCTTTTCGTCCTGCTGGGCCTCTTCACGCAGGCAACCACCATTGCCCAAGTGCCGGAGCATGAACTGAACTTCGTTGAGCGGTCCAATACCTGGACCTGGGCTCCGAATATCATTACAGATGATTACCACGTCAAGCTGGATATACTCGCGTACGGCAAGCAGAAAGGAATGATGGTCATTGAGGTGGTCGACAACGCCACGGGCGCGGAGGTGGGCAAGTCCACGTTCGATCCGAAATGGGGAGAAGACCACTTCATTGATAAGCTTATCCATCACCACGGCAAGGTGTACGTGATCTACGAAGTGGTGGACCGCAAGGGCGGTCGCGTAGATGTATGTGCACAGGAGATCGCCCTGCCGCAACCCGCGTTCACAGGTGAGCGCAAGTTGCTTGCCACGATCAATTTCGAACCGAAGGGCTTCTCCTGGGGCGGCAAGTTGTACGCCAAATTCTACACTAGTGACAATGGCGCTTACACGGCGTTCTTCTTCGACGCCATCCGATCCAAGGAAGATGAACAGCTCGTGCTTGTGCACATGCTGGACCAGAACCTGAACCCCCTGTGGCAGCAGGGATATCAGATCCCCTTCGATTCCGAGAAGATCACCACCGTGCGCGTGCGAGTGAGCGACGAGGGTGTGGTGTACGCCCTGATGAACGCGGGCTTCAAGAACAAAAGGATCACATCAAAGTCGGTGAACTACGCCTATCAGGTCTTCGGCATGGCTGAGAAGGGCATGGCGAGCCAGATGATCGAACTGGGAGCGGATCTCAATGTGGTAACCTGCGATCTGGTGCTGCGCAAAGGCACCACGCCGGTTATCGGTGGTTTCCATGTGGAGGAGGGCACATCCACGGAGATCACAAAGGGCTATTTCATGGGCGCGATCGAGCCGACCTTGGAGCAGGCGCCGGTGATACACACATTCCCTTTCACCCGCGAAGTGGACGAACGCATGGTGAAAACGCAGATGTACACTCGGAGCGACGGCGGCACATTCCTCACGGGCATCAGCAGGAACTCCGGTGGCACCAGCATGAGCGAATCCTACCTCTTCGCCGCTTCTTTCGACCAGGCGGGTGAGCAGGAATGGGGCACGATGGTGCCACGCGCCTTGGTGGCCAGCAAATCCGACGAGGACGCCGGGTACCGCAGCTTCTGCGCGAAAGACAAGTTGATGCTACTGGTCCCGGACAAGGAGGAGAATCTGGCGAACTACACATCTCGCGGCGAGCTGAAGAAGGTGCGCAAGGGACCGTACATCCCACTGGTGATCGGTTTCGCGGCCACTGGAGAGGCCTCTTTCGCCAAGTTCGGCGCACCCGCGAATTATAGTCTGTGGGTAAGCAGACTGCCTTTGGACATGTCCATAAGCAACGCCACCTTCGCCATACCGTGTTCTAAAAAGGCAGGAAAGAAAGAGATCTCCGGTATGCTCTTCATGGACTTCAAGTAAGCCATTGGTGTCCTATTGCACTAGTGCTCCCCCGTTCCCTCCAGTGTTCCCGGCCCAAGGTGATCGGGCGTTCAATCGGGAACAGGTCGGGGTCACTAGTTGGTCGAAAATTTTCCGCAGTGCGATGATGATCGGGGTCTCAAACCATCTCTTGGGATCCCGGTGCCACCAGTCGCCCCGCCTCGTTTGGCAGAGCTATTGGTTGCGGCGGGAAGACTGGTGGTTGCTGGGGGCAGGCATCGCCCTGCATGCCACTTCCAGCGCAGGGCACATGTTCGAACGCACCATCCCAGCGTTGATATCATCGCCGAAGGCCAGCGGCTGCTCCAACGAGGCCGACCGCACGGCGACATACAGGGCACATGTAGTCTGCACCAGATCGTACACACAGGGATCATCCACCGCCGAGCGCGTTTTTGTCATCACGGGTTGTGCCAATGGAATTGAACCAGCTTCCGTATCGGGATCGCATGAACAGGAAGCGAATAGAAGAGCGAGCAGTGATAGGATGGTTCCGATGCGCATGGTTACCGATAATCGTCCAACAATGTTAACCGAGACGTGAACGGCAGCGATCGGACGTAGGAGTCTTTAACGTTCGCTCTGCGGAGGGCGACGAGCCTGGTCCTATTTGCGCTGGATACCCCATGTGCCGGAACGGGAATTGCGTTACCGCTCACGCCAGTGTTCCCGGCCCAAGGTGATCGTGCGTTCAACTGGGAACAGGCCGGGGTCACTGGTGGTCGAGGGTCTTTCGCTGTACGATGATGATAGCGGTCTCTGACCATCGCTTGGGATACCGGTGCCACCAGTCGCCCCGCCGCGCTTGGCGGAGCTATTGTTTGCGGCGGGAAGACTGGCGGTAGCGTGGAGATGAGCATCATTACGATCGATTCAGTCGGATCCCAAAGACCGGCCAACGTAAGCCAAGCGTATCAAGCTCTGGTCAATGGGCAAACGCGTCGGCCAGCTTCAAACAGTCGCACCCGAGCGCTTTATCCACGAAATCCTTCAGCAGGCGCATATCGTCTTGCGCGCGTGCCCGGCCGGTGCGCTCGATGCTGAACATGAATGCCATGGCGAGAAGCGCGAACGGAACCGCCCAAAATCCCCAGGCGTCTTGTTGCAATGAAAGCTGAGCGAAACCCAAGGTGAGGCCCGTGAGACCCAACAATGAGAACCCGATGTAGCCTGCGGCGAAGAGCGTCCAGATGCCGGGTGTGGGGCCGATCAAGCAACGCACGAGCGTTTGGCCCTTGGACACTTCCTCGAAGTTGATGTCCATTTGCGGCGTCCATGCGTGGGAGGTGTGATAGGGAAAGTTCAGCGTGATGTGGTAGTGTGCGTTCTTCAGCCAGAGCCCGCTTGGGTTCTCCTTTTGCAGTTGCTCGCTGATGCGGTGCGTGATCTCAGCGCCCTCCAGGGGTGATTCGAACTTGAACCTGGGTCGGAAACCGGGCGCCACCATCGCGTGAATTTAATCGTTCCGCCTCGTACTTGAGCACGGCGAAGGTTAGCAGGATGGCTCTGGACATGTTCCAGCACGCCTCCGGCCAATAAGGTCGAAGACACCTCCCCCCGCTCGCGCGAATGTTCTTCTCTGGTTGTGTGCTGGCGCGGATACCGCTAAGGCGGCACAGGCGGGCACACTGCGAACAAACAGTGCAACTTGCAGCCATGTTCCGTTCGCACCACAACCTCCGCACGAGTTCCGCGCTGCTCTGCGTTGCGCTCTTCAACGTACTGCCCGCACAGAATACAGATAGCCTATGGGCCGTGTGGAACAATACTTCCGCAGCGGACAGCACGCGCATGCAGGCACTCGGCAAGCTGGCATGGGCCAATATGTTTTCAAAGGCGGACAGCGCCTTGTCGCTCGCCATGCTTCTGTACGATGAAGCTACTGCCAAGCAGGACCGCAAGTATCAGTCACTTGCCTTGAACCACGAAGGGGTGGCGTACAGCGTGCTCGGCAACTACTACGCTGCCCAATTGAGCTACCAGCAGATGTTGGAGCTGAGCGAAAGCATGGGCGACCGCAAAGGAGTGGGTGGAGCGCACATAAACCTGGGTGTGATCTTCCAAGAACAAGGCGACAATTTGAAAGCGCTTGACCACTACAGCAAAAGCGTTGAAGTGTTCGAAGCGCTCGGCGATGCACGATCATTGGCCAGTGTGTACAACAACATCGGAGGTGTGTACAACGAACTGGGCGACACCGCGCAAGCCTTCGCCTACATGCGCAAGAGCATGGCCATTCACAAAGAGAGCGACAACCAACGCGCATACAGCGGCGCCATTGGCAACCTGGGGTTGGTATACATGGAGCAAGGGCTGTTCGCGCAAGCCATCGCGCTCTTCAACGAAAGCCTGTCACTCAAGGAAAGCATGGGTGACAAAGGCGGCACGGCAAAGACACTGCATGATCTTGGAGAACTGCTGCGCAGACAGGGGAAACTGGACAGTGCCATGGTCTGCTTCCAGCGCAGCCGTGACTTGCGCGCGGCTTTGGGCGATGAACAAGGTCTTGCCTCCAGTGCCGTAAGCATGGGCTTCCTGAGCATGGACAAAGGCGAACTCACGGAAGCGGTGGAGCAGTGCACTGAAGGCTTTGCGCTGTCGCGCGACCTGGGCTTGCGATCACAGGAACGCAACGCGTGCGACTGCTTGTACAAAGCGTACAAAGCTCTTGGGCGCGGAAGCGATGCGCTGATCTACCACGAACGCTATACCGCCTTGGGCGACAGCTTGCGCAGCGGTGAGGTGGAGAAGCAATTGCAGCGATTGGAGTTCAAACGGAAGGTGCTTGCCGACAGCCTGGTGCACGTGGAAACGGAATTGCGCAAGCGGTTGGAGGCCGAACAGGGAACCAGCAAATTGCGCAGAACGATGCTGTGGGGAGGTGGGTTGGTGGTGCCGATCATCGCCATCGCCGCAGCCATGCGCAGGCGGCGCGCGCGCAAGCAGCAAGCATGACTTTTTGAGCTCCCACCGACTCACCGGGGCATATCCGCCCCCCTACCGAACGAACCGGAACATCGTATCGTTGATGCGAGCCATGTACACGCCGTGGGCGGTATTGGCCAACAAGCAGTCGTGATCAGAACCGATGAATTCGGTCGAGAACACCACTCGCCCCGATGCATCTGATACGGTGATCGTAGAGCGACCTTGGAGGCCCCGAACATGAAGAGTGGCATCGGCCGGTGAAAACGAAAGGTTGATCCCTTGCGCAGCGTTGGGCATAATACCGGTGCTGTACCAATCGAACGGATAAGAGATCGTGGAACATCCTTGTGCGTTGGTCAGCTGCACGGTATAGGTGCCGTTCTCTGTGGGGTCGTAATAGGCATTGGTCGCTCCAAGAACAAGGCTACCGTTCAAGAACCACTGGTACGTGCCGGGCAACGGGCACCACAGCCCATCCACCGTAAGTGCGATGTATGGCAATGGTGCGATCTCATTGTCCACATGGAAAGTCGAGAGCGCACACGAAGTATCACCAACTGTACGGAACACGTAGTCGCCAGAGTCCAAAGCCAGCGCTGAAACAGCAAGCACCGTGTCGGTTGCTCCAAGGATCGCGATGCCGTTCTGGTACCATTGGTATTCGCTCATGTTGCCTTCCGGGTCGGCCGTGAGAACGAGATCACCATCGCACCAACTACCCTCGCTGGTGATCGGTGCTCCAGCGGTACCAGTCGTAGTGATCGAGAGTTCGTCCATAAGGAAATAGGCAAGCCAAGTAGAGCTCACACTCGGATAATCCGATGGCAAAAAACAGGGCGAGCCGATAATGATCGCTTGAATGTCCGTTACCGGTGTGAGGGTCGCCGTGATCAAGTTCCACTCATTGGCGGGCGTATAGGAGGCATGACCGATCTCGACCCACCCCGTCTCTTCCGGGCATAATGTGGCATTGATCGGCCAGGCCGGGCATGTACTGGATCCGTAAATGGTCACATCCACTTCCGTTACCTGCAATAGAGTGGTTGTTTGGAGGAAGTTGTCGACCATCACGGCTGACTCGTACATACGGAGATCATAGATCTGGCCGGACAACAGGGGTTGCAGGAGGCAGCCACCGATGTACTCCCGGTAGTCGGAGCAGAAATAACCTCCAACACAACCGCTTCCACTACCGGGCAGAGGTTGTTGGATGAAAGTCGGCATGTAGCCCTCCGTCCGGAAATAGTCAGCAGTGGAATTGGTTGCGGAACGCCAAACCGCGGCGCAGTCCATTTGGCTGAACGACGTCGGGATGCACTCATGGTCCTCGAACGAGGGGTTCGGCAATATGTCGAACAGCTGCACTGGCACTAGCCCACAAACACAATCCGTGGTGTCGTTCAGGTCCACCAACCCGTCCGCATCATCATCGATGCCGTTGGTGCAGATCTCCTGGGCGGCCAATGTTCCCATGAAGGCCCATGACAGGCAGAAGAGAGCGCGTTGGAGTTCCATGCGATTCGGTTGAGGAACGAATCTACGATCCTGCGCTGTTGATGATGCGAGCTGTGCTGAAACGCAAGAATTTCTCCCTTCCGCGTGCACTTCCGGTCCGGCGCACTCGCGGTTCAAGCGAATACCGAAGCCCGATCAAAAAAAAGGATCACAGATCGAACGCCGCGATCACCATCAATGGGGCCTGGAATACGGTGGCCGTACTGGTGGTCTTTGTAGTCTCATCATCAATGGGCGGATATTCAGGTGCCTGTGATGTTGCCGAACGTCGGGAGGTGCTTACCACACGGTCGAATGCGAAGCTTGATTCGGTAAGAATGCTGAATCGCGGACTGATCCGGAAGCGAACGCCAGCAACAGGGGCAACGGCCCAATGCTCCTCGGTGCTTTGCGAGCTGAAGCGATAGCCGCCATTACTGTAGTCCCAATCGCTCTGGTTATTCACCCAAGCTGGCCGCAGATCCACACCATAGAACACCTGCCACTTGCGTGTGATCTCTTGAACTCTTTCCCACCCCAAACGAACAGAGATACTCGATGACCTGACATGATAGGTTTCTCCAGGCAGGCTATTGAACCAAGTCGCAGGTCGCTCGACATCCGAAGCATCAACTCCGATACCAAAACGCAAATTGGAACGGCGGAGATGGTACCGATAGGAGAACATGTATGTGGGTGTGTAGAAGTCCCCACCAAACTCATTCGCACCGGGATTGTAGAAAAACTGGCGCACGAACCGGGTCATTTCCAAACCGAGCTCATGCCGACGGTGCCGGTGAACTGCAGTATCAGCTTGCGCATTGCACCCAAAGACCGCGATGCAGGCAATTGCAGCAATGAAAGAACGGATGTACATGGTGAAAAGATCTTATGGTTGGTTGAAATGTAAGGATCCTGAACAAGGGTTGCACAAGGTTGTTGAACAGCCTTCCCCCGCACCAGCGTTACCGACCATAGCGCCACGGATCGTTCATCATGTTCGGCGTAGCAGCAGGTTGTTGTACGAAGAGTGCGCCAACGAAGCGGAGAAACCAGCTTGCCGGGGGATCATCTTCCTCCCCAACTTCGCCGCGCACCGATGGCCCGCACAGTACGGACTTCATTTTTTGCGCAACTGCCGGAGAGACTAGCACAACCCCGCATACAGCAGGGTGTGGTTCTGCTGTGCGCATTCGGGCTTTACGCCAACACACTCAACCACCAATTCGCGTTGGATGACGGTCTGGTGTTGAGCGACAACGTGATCGTTCAAAAGGGTATCCGTGGCATTCCGGAGATCCTCACGAAAGACAGCTTCTTCGGTTCCATCGGAGAGTCCGCCTACCTGAGCGGCGGCCGCTATCGTCCGCTCCCGTTGATCACCTACGCGATCGAAGTGTCGTTCTTCGGATCGAAGCCCGGCGTGCATCATTTGGTGAACGTGCTGCTCTATGCGTTGACCGGTCTCGTGCTGCTTCGCTTGTTGCGGCGTTCCGTATTTCCTGATCATCCGATGGCCGCGTTCGCCGCCGCGCTGCTGTTCATCTTCCATCCCATCCACACGGAAGTGGTGGCCAACATCAAGAGCCGGGATGAACTGCTCTCGCTGCTCTTCCTCTTGCTGACGTTGCATTACCTGCTTGTACATCACAACCACACGGTTCCAGCGTCCGCGGCCTCTGGACCTCCTCGTGGAAAACAAAAAACCGCTTCCAGAACAGGAACTGGTTCCGGAGGGAACAGTGCGTTGATAAGCGCCTGCCTCTTTTTCACCTTGGCGCTTTTGAGCAAGGAGAACGGTATTGTCTTCCTGTTGATCGTGCCGCTAGCGATCTACTTCTTCACTCCGCTATCGTTGGTGAGAGCGATGCGCGCTTCGTTGCCGATCGTTCTCCTTACAGGAGCCTATCTCGCTCTGCGTTTCGTGTTGTTGGGTACTCAAAGCAAAGAAGTGACGGAGGTAATGGACAATCCCTACCTGCTGGCCACCGCACCGGAAAAGATCGCCACCATCCTGTTCGTGTTCTTGAAATACATCGGGCTGTTGCTCGTGCCACACCCGCTGACCTTCGACTACTCGTTCAACCAGATCCCTTATCGCGGGTTCGGTGATCCATGGGTGATCGCTTCCATCATCGTGTTGTTGGGCATGTTGTTGGTGGTGGTTCGTGGGTTCTGGAAGAAAGACGTACTGGCTTGGTGCGTGGTCTTCTTTCTTGCCACGGTCATGCTCGTCTCTGGGCTGTTCTTCAACATCCGCGCCCATGGCGGAACGTTTCATGTACCAGGCTTCCGTTCCGTTCATCATCGCCTTGGTGGAGTGTGGCCGTCGTTTGTGGGTCAGTTCTCGAACGCGTGCGATCCACATCGTTCCGGTCGGCACCACTGCATTGGTCGTGCTTGCACTCTCGGCTTCAGCATTCAAAACCGTTACGCGCAACAAAGCCTGGCGCACAAGCGACGATCTGTTCCTGCACGATCGACCACTTCCGCCAACAGCGCTCGAGCGAACACCTACGCTGGGATCGCCTGGATCCATCTCTGTGATGCAACGAACGATCCGGCAGAAAACGCTCACGCGTGAACAAGGCGATCGCGCTTTTCAGGAGATCGGAGTCCATCAAGCCAATGTACACGCCGAACTTCCTCAACCTGGGTGCCGCCTACTCGCGACTCGATGACGTGCGTAGTGCGGAAGCCGTATGGGACACGGCGCGCTCGCTGGATCCGAACAGCACATTGCTCAAGCAATACGAACAATACCTGTTCGATCTGTACTACCGCAGCGGCCTGAAGGCTGGCGTGGACAAAGACAACGCAAAAGCGATCTCCGACCTGCGGAAGGCGGTGAGGTACGGCTCGTTGAAAGTGGATGCGTGGTACAATTTGGGCGGTGCGTATTTCACGACTGGGGACACGGCTGAGGCTCGCACGTGTTGGGAGCGCACCCTGCAACTGGATCCACGGAACATGGCAGCCCAACAAGGCTTGGCAGCATTGCGTCGTTGACATCGGCTCATCCGAACCTGTCGAAAGTCATGTTCAGCCCAAAGCCTTGACCCTACTTTCGAGAACAAACCATTGGATCATGCGTCACCTGCTTCTATCCCTGTTGTTCTTCTGCGCTTTGAGTCCTGCGATACGCGCACAGGACCCCGCACCCGGTGCGGTAGTTGATGCCATGGTAACAGTGCGGATCGATGGGTTCAACGATGCTGGTTTGGCACGCATAGCAGCCCGCATTGGTAAGGAAGCGAACATGAATCTGGAATATTCCTGCGTTCGGTCCGGTATCGTAGTGCTGCACATTCGACCAGTTCAGGTGAGCGAAAAAGCGGATGTGATGGCGTTGGTGAAGCGCATCTTGCACGAGGCCGACATCAAAGGAGCCATCGATTTCCTCGATATCCACGTGGAACAGACTGGCGGCAACAAGTGCTGACGGCCCTCGGGCTTAGAGTGGGACTTGCTGATCAGCAAGGGCGGTAACCCGGTGATCGGCTCGCGGGGGCCGGAATGACCGTAGGCTGGGCCGAGGTTACTTTGGCCGCATGCTATCCAAGAGCAATCGACTTACACTGTGGATCCTGATCGCCATGGTGATCGGCATCGCTGTGGGCTACACCATGCATACCAGCATGGAAGAAGGTGCTCGCAAGGATGTCGCCGACAACCTCAAGCTCCTCACCGATATCTTCCTGCGACTGGTCAAAATGATGAATCGCGCCGCTGGTGTTCAGCACCTTGGTGGTTGGTATCGCCAAGCTGGGCGACATGAAGACCGTTGGGCGCGTGGGCGGGCGTGCGCTGTTGTGGTTCATCAGTGCGTCGTTGGTGTCGTTGGTGCTGGGCATGTTGCTCGTGAACTTCCTGGAGCCCGGCGTTGGCCTGAACCTAAGGCCGATGTTCTGCCGCTGCCGAGTTCGCCAGGGAAAGGCCTCGGGGTTTACGATCAAGACCTTCATTGAGCAC
>JADKGB010000011.1 GCA_016717225.1 Flavobacteriales bacterium
CCATGCGATTCAACTACTTCACCTATCGTAATGATGACGCGACTTGTCCTAGTTGTGGATGGAAGGGAAAGGGTCGGGAGTTGAGTAACAGTGACTTCAGCTACGAGCACTTCATCATGGACCTGGATTGCCCCAAGTGCTTCGAGCATCTTGGTTTTTGGCAATCACCAACGCAGACCGAGCTGGATGAATGGAAGAGGGAGCATCCGGCTTGGTCGTTGGAAACCGATGGTCCGAGTTCTCCAACAGAATCTTGACTCCGACGCGAGATCGTCGACCTACCTCCAAGAGAACATTGCCAAATCCAACAGCTGGAAGAAGAGCTTTCCGCGCTGAGCAACACCCGGAAGCTCTTGCTGCCAGAAGCACGGATGCTTGACCTGGTACTGAACCTCTTGTTCGCCGCAAAGCTCGGACTCGAGCATGCCATTTACAGCGGAGGGTTGATTGAGGGCACACTGCCCTTTTGCAAGGCTCGGAATGCCAAAGCATTTTCGGTTGATGAAATCAATCAGTGGTCACATGCAAGGAACAGACCTCGGATTGAGAACTACGACCCATTCATTCACCTCGGTGGTAATCGGTGCCATCCGGATGAAACGCATTGTCGACATCGCTTGCTGTTTATCTCAAAGGAGGAGTTCAACAGACGACGGGATGTGAGCGCACTAACTTGAATTGCCCATCCTAAGCTGGGCACCCATGGAGGCACCTCTTGAGCCGAGTTTGCCTACCGAAGGCATGGCGTCGGGCAACTTGCAGAATCGCCGCGGGTTGTGAGGATTCATGCTTTCGATGATGAGAACACCTGTCGCAGATGATTGCCGAGCTCCACGTCACTCTCTGTGTTGAATACGTAACCCTTGTGGACGATCCGTGGTCCTGAATACAATCGTCGGGTGACGAGTAGTATGGTGTTGTTGAGCGCGGAAAGTATTCGACTTTTCGTCGCCGCTTTCTCCAACGTGTTGTTGGATTGAAACAAGCCAAAGCGGAAGTCATTCAGCTCTTGGCTATCAACGCATACGATCAGCTTGTCAGCTCCGCGACTGTGATGTTGCTTCCTTGCGCGCTGCACGATTTCCCGCAACCTGTCCACAACCTCTCGATCCGAGTAGCCAAGTCCCACCCGATTTCTACTGGGGCTGATGCAAATGCGTGTGGTACTGATTGCTCTGGGTTGATTTCGACCCGCGCAACTAGCTCAGAATCCGTGGTCACCCGGCCGGGATCCAGAACTCCGAGGGGGAGCAAGTCAATGGTTACAGGGCCACTGGAAAGCGAAGTCTCTGGTAGGTCATTGGTGGGCCCGCTGAGCTTCACCATTGCAGCTCGAATGAGAGATACTGCACCACTGATCACATCGGTCTTTGCAGGGCGGGCTATGCGTATCGCAAAACCGAAACCTCGGCCGACACCTACTTGGTCAAGAAGGAGAATGACCTGGTCGACTATGCGGCGCATGACGTCGGTTTCCTCCATCCGAGGAGCAAATGGTTGTTTGCACTCTACGCGGCATCTGACATCTCCGAAATCGAATGCTCCGTCCAAGGGGATGCCGGCTGCATGGGCATCGCATTGATAGATGATTCCCGAGCCCTCAAGTCGGCGAGCGATATAGGCCTCATAAAGAGTCGCTTGAAACTGGACGGGGCTTGTCGTTTGTTGCTGGAGGGACGCATACAAGTTCGGATGCTTGACCTGGGCATACCCAACTAGTCTCGAGGCCTCATAGAGCGCTTTGAACGACGCTGTACTTCTAGGGTGATGAGCTGTCGAAGTACGATGTTGATATCCCAGGCTGACCCGTCCTTTCCGAACTCGTGGTCAAAAAAGGTGCTTGGAAAGGACTCGGAGAGGACTTTTTCAATCTGCTCTACCGCCTTTCGGCTGTACAGGGGCTTAAGGGCAAAGGATGAGGATCGCAAGTAAAGGCTTCCTCCCTCCAGGAGTCCGTAGGTTGACCCTCCTTGTCGGATCCGAGGATGTCTCATGTATTTCACTCGTCCTGTGGATTAGGATGCGAAAAGAGAGGCGCTCAGTGAGCGCCCCTTCTTCGTAACGTCGATTCATCGCGCCTCCTACCCACTGCACATCTCACACCCCTCCGGGTTATCCAATGAGCAGCTGATCTCGGCTTGTGCGCGTTCGGCTTCGGCTTGGCGCAGGGCGGCGGCGCGTTGGGCGGCTACTTCGTTCACCACGGGGCCGTTGTGGTCGTTGGCGTCTTCCACCACGGTCTGGCGTTCTGGTCTCGGCTCCGCTCGACCTGACACGCCATTGGAGGTGGTCACCGTAGGTCCGCTGATCACGGGCTCTAGCATCACGGTGCTGCCAACGGGCCACACCGTTCGCGTGGCTTTCGAGGCAACTTCCGCAGCGGCGCTCTTCGTAATGGTCGCCTTGTCCAGCGTGAACTTGATGGCGTCGGTGGCGGCCTTGGTGCGCAGGTAGTACATGCCCGTCTTCAGGCCGGCCTTCCAGCTGTAGAAGTGCATGCTGGTGAGCTTCGCGAAGTTCACGTTCTCCATAAAAATGTTCAGGCTCTGGCTCTGGCAGATGTAGGCGCCGCGGTCGGCAGCCATGTCGATGATCACCTTCTGGCTGATCTCCCACGCGGTCTTGTACAGGTCCTTCAGGTTCTGCGGGATCTCCGGGATATGCTGCACACTGCCGTTGCTGGCGATGATCTTGTTCTTCAGCTCCTCGCTCCACAGGCCCAGCTTCACCAGGTCGCGCAGCAGGTACTTGTTCACCACGATGAACTCGCCGCTCAATACACGACGCGTGTACAGGTTGCTGGTGTATGGCTCGAAGCACTCGTTGTTACCGAGGATCTGCGCGGTGCTCGCCGTGGGCATCGGTGCCAGCAGCAAGCTGTTGCGCACACCGTACTTCTTGATCTCGTCACGCAGGATGTCCCACTCCCAACGGTCGGATGGCTTTCACGGCCTTCCACATGTCGAACTGCAGGATGCCCTTGCTCACGGGGCTGCCCTCGTAGGTCTCGTACGCGCCTTCCTCCTTCGCCAGGTCTTTGCTGGCGGTGAGGGCGGCGTAGTAGATGGTCTCGAAGATCTCGCGGTTCAGCACCTTGGCCTCCACGCTATCGAACGGATAGCGCATGAGGATGAAGGCATCCGCCAAGCCCTGCACGCCGATGCCGATGGGGCGGTGGCGCATGTTGCTGCGCTTGGCTTCGGGGATCGGATAGAAATTCTGGTCGATCACGCGGTTGAGGTTCTTCGCCAATTGCAGCGTTACCTCGAAGAGCTTCTGGTGATCGAAGCGGCCCTTCTCCACGAATTTCGGTAGCGCGATGGAGCCGAGGTTGCACACGGCCACCTCATCGGGGCTGGTGTACTCGATGATCTCCGTGCAGAGGTTGCTGCTCTTGATGGTGCCCAGGTTCTGCTGGTTGCTCTTGCGGTTGGCGGCGTCCTTGAAGAGGATGTAGGGCGTGCCTGTTTCGATCTGGCTCTCCAGGATCTGGAACCAGAGGTCCTGCGCCTTCATCGTCTTGCGGCCTTTGCCCGCCAGCTCGTAGCCTTCGTAGAGATCTTCGAACTTCTCTCCCCACGTATCGGCGAGACCGGGGCACTCGTGCGGGCACATCAATGTCCAGTCGGCGCCCTGCTCCACGCGCTTCATAAAGAGGTCCGGGATCCACATCGCATAGAAGAGGTCGCGTGCGCGCATCTCCTCCTTGCCGTGGTTCTTCTTCAGCTCCAGGAAATCCTGCACGTCCGCGTGCCACGGTTCCAAATACATGGCGAAAGAGCCTTTGCGCTTTCCGCCGCCTTGGTCCACGTAACGGGCGGTGTCGTTGAACACGCGCAGCATGGGCACGATGCCGTTGCTGGTGCCGTTGGTGCCTTTGATGTAGCTGCCCTTCGCGCGCAGGTTGTGGATGCTGAGGCCGATGCCGCCAGCGCTCTGGCTGATCTGCGCGCACTGCTTCAGGGTATCATAAATGCCGCTGATGCTGTCGTCCTTCAACTGCAACAGGAAGCAGCTGCTCATCTGTGGTTTCGGCGTACCCGCGTTGAAGAGCGTGGGCGTAGCGTGCGTGTACCAGCCTTCGCTGAGCGAGTTGTAGGTCTCGATCGCGCTGTCCAGATCGTTCTTGTGGATGCCGATGGAAACGCGCATCAGCATGTGCTGCGGGCGCTCGGTCACTTGGCCGTGCAGGCGCAACAGGTAGCTGCGCTCCAGGGTCTTGAAGCCGAAGAAATCGTAGGTGAAATCGCGGTCGTAGATGATCGCGCTGTCCAGCAGGTCGGCGTTCTCTTCGATGATCTTGTACACGTCATCGGCGAGCAGTGCGGCTTTCTGGCCGGTCTTCGGGTCGATATAGTTGTAGAGGTCCTTCATGGTATCGCTGAAGGACTTCTTGGTGTTCTTGTGCAAGTTGCTCACCGCGATGCGGCTGGCGAGCTGTGCGT
The DNA here is from genome assembly GCA_016717225.1 of Flavobacteriales bacterium. Taxonomy (GTDB): domain Bacteria; phylum Bacteroidota; class Bacteroidia; order Flavobacteriales_F; family PHOS-HE28; genus PHOS-HE28. The sequence continues at coordinate 4,446 of JADKGB010000011.1, forward strand.
AGTCCGGGTGGCGCACCGTCATGGTGGCCGCGACTTCCGCAGTAAGGTTGTCCAACTCGGTGGTGGTTACACCATCGAAAATTCCGTCGATCACTTTCAAGGTCACTTGGGTGGCGTCCACACTGGGGTCCAACCCATAACAAAGCTTCTTCACACGGGCGGTGATCTTGTCGAACTTCACGGCCTCCCGGCGTCCATCGCGTTTAACTACATACATGCTGTTCTGGTGGTTTTGGTCCTTCGGCTCGGCTCCCGCTTTGCTTCTGGGGTGGTGGTTATGATGATCCAAATGCCCCTCTATCGGGGATCGGAAAGGTGGTCGTCTATTTGTTCGTTCTCGTCGGGCGTCTTCAGTACTTCATCAACGTGTTCTTGTTCACTTCAGCTCAGGTCTCAGGTCCAAAGTCCTAGGTCTTAGGTCGTTGGTCGCTCAGGCCTAAGACCTAAGACCTGGGACCTAAGACCACTTCCTCAAAAATCCGCATCCAGCGCGAACGTGTTCCCCTCTTTGCTCGTGTTCATCACGCCGGCCTTCTGGTATTCCCCAACGCGCTTTTCGAAGAAGTTCGTCTTCCCTTGCAGGCTGATCATGTCCATGAAATCGAAGGGGTTGGTGGCGTGGTAGATCTTCTCGTTGCCCAGTTCCACCAACAGTCGGTCGGCCACGAACTCGATGTACTGCTGCATCAACTTGGCGTTCATACCGATCAGGTTCACCGGCAATGCATCGGTCACGAATTCTTTTTCGATCTCCACCGCGTCGGTGATGATCTTCTCCACGGTCTTCTTGCTGAGCTTGTTGATCAGGTGCTTGGTATAGAGCAGGCACGCGAAGTCGCAGTGCAGGCCCTCATCACGGCTGATCAGCTCGTTGCTGAAGCTGAGTCCCGGCATCAGACCACGCTTCTTCAACCAGAAGATGCTGCAGAAGCTGCCGCTGAAGAAGATGCCTTCCACAGCAGCGAAAGCGACCAGTCGCTCGGCGAACCCGCCTTTGTCGATCCAGGTAAGCGCCCAGTCGGCCTTCTTCTTCACACAATCCAACGTGTCCACCGCGTGGAACAACTTGTCCTTCTCTTTGGGGTCCTTGATCAGCGTGTCGATCAGCAGGCTGTAGGTCTCACTATGGATGTTCTCCATGGCGATCTGGAAACCATAGAAGAAGCGGGCCTCGGTGTACTGCACTTCATGCAGGAAGTTCTCCGCGAGGTTCTCGTTCACGATGCCGTCGCTCGCGGCGAAGAATGCCAATACGTGCTTGATGAAGTAGCGCTCGTCGTCGTTGAGTTTCGTTGCCCAATCCACCAGATCGGCGTGCAGGTCCACTTCTTCCGCGGTCCAGAAACTGGCCTCATGCTTCTTATAGAAGCTCCAGATGTCGTTGTGTTGGATCGGGAAAATGACGAAGCGGTCCTTGTTCTCGCTCAGGAGCGGTTCATGGGCATCCGCGTCTGAAGGTCGCACATCGAGGCTGGTCTGGGGATCGGTTTTTGCGGTGCTCATCGGCTGTGCGCTGGTCGAATTTGAGGTGACAAAGTCCTGAAGGAGGTCTGCCTCCTTTTTTGAAATTCTCGGTTTTTTTTCGGGTCCGACGGTCGGCGTGGCGGTGCTTCGTCGTCGGGTTACAAATGTGAACGACAGGGAACCCATCGACAAGAGAAAAGGGCCACCATCTTTCCTATGTTTTCAACAGGGGTCGGTGTACCGCGTGGATCGTGGGCGGGATCCGATCGCGACACTTGCAAGCCTTTTTTCTTCACACTGTTCTAACAACCCGGAAACATGCCGCGAATAGTGCCGATGCGGCGTTGCGAATTTTTGGATGCCCGATCGGCGGGAGATGCAAGCGCGCGGTGCGATCGATAGTGCGCGTGCATGGGCGGTTGATCGAACGAGGCACGCGCTATGACTTGATCGGTGGGCGATGATCGGTTGATGAAAGTCGGAAAGGGGCGTGGTCAGGGTGCTGTGCGTGCAAGGATCCGGAACATTGGAAGTTCATAGTTGTAATGGGTTGCTCCAGAGAACTGTCATGTTCACATGGACGCATTGGCACATGACCACATGATCGCGTGCCTCCCCCTCATCTTCGCACCCACATGAAAGCCTGGGTTCTCCAAAAACACGGCACACCGAGCGAAGCCTTCGCGCTGCGCGAAATGCCCGATCCAATTCCTGCAGCCGGACAGTTACTGATCCGCAGTGAAGGCTTCGGCCTCAACTACGCCGATGTAATGGCTCGCCGCGGATTGTACCGCGACGCACCACCACCACCGTGCATCATCGGCTACGAAACCGTAGGCCGTGTAGAGCGCTGTGGCGAAGGCGTTCCTGCGACGATGCTGGGCCAGCGCGTGGTGGCCATGACGCGTTTCGGCGGGTACGCGCAACTGGCCGTAACCGATCATCGGGCGGTGTCCGTGGTGCCTGATAGTCTCGGCATTGGGGAAGCCTGCGCCTTGGCCACCCAAGGATGCACTGCGTGGTACATGGCGCGATTCGCGTGGCCGTTACGTTCGGGGCAACGTGTGTTGATCCATAGCGCGGCTGGCGGCGTTGGCCAGTTGTTGGTGCAGATGGCCGTGCATGAAGGCTGTGAGGTTTTCGCGATAGCCAGCGGCGCCGAGAAGATGACCTACTTGAAAAAACTCGGCGCGCATCACGCGATCGATCGTTCAATCGGTGACTATGCGCTACAAGTGGAGCGCGCACTTTCCGGCAAGCGGATCGATGTCTCGTTCAATGCCGTGGGCGGTAGTTCCTTCAAAAAGGACATGAAGCTCATCGGTAGCGGCGGGGCCGTCGTTCTGTACGGCGGTGCGGAACGCGGAAGTGGCACTGGTCCGTTCGCGACACTCGGGTTTGTCTGGCGCATGGGCCTCACCGTACCCATCTTCCTGATGATGAAAAGCCAGAGCCTCATCGGCGTGAACATGCTCCGCATCAGCGAATACCAACCCGCACTGTTGGGCCGTTGCGCGCAGGAGGTTGTTGACGCCGTGAATGCCGGTTGGCTGAAGCCGCATGTGCACGAACTGTTTCCGGCAGAGAAACTGGCGGATGCGCACGCAGCGTTGGAGGGTGGAAAGAGTATTGGAAAGGTGGCCGTGCGTTGGTGAGAGATCTCATCGATGATTGTCACTCCGGCCTTGAGCCGGAGTCGCACTGAGTTTCCCGCAATACCTCGGACCCATCGAACCTGGCTTGAACCAGAAGAACCTTCAGGTTCCCTTGGGCGTCTACTTTCGCACCGTGCCAGACCTCACACCACTTTCCGCATTACCGCTGTCCAGCTGGCGTTTGGGCTTCGATCGGCCGTTGGTGATCGCTGGGCCGTGCAGTGCCGAGAGCGAAGAGCAGGTATTGGAAACCGCGCGCGGCATTGCACAACACACACCACAGGTAAAGGTGTTCCGTGCGGGTATTTGGAAGCCGCGCACCAGACCCGGCGGGTTCGAGGGCGTTGGGCAGGAGGCCTTGAAGTGGCTGGCGATGGTGAAGAAGGAGACCGGCTTGCTCACCATGACCGAAGTGGCCACCGCGGAACATGCGCATGCTGCGCTCGAAGCAGGCATCGACATGCTGTGGATCGGCGCACGCACAACCCCCAATCCGTTCAGTGTGCAGGAGATCGCCGATGCGTTGCGTGGAACCGATGTGCCGGTGTTCGTGAAGAATCCCATCAACCCCGACCTGCAACTATGGATCGGTGCGATAGAGCGATTGGCGGCCGTTGGGATCACACGATTGGCAGCAATTCATCGGGGTTTCAATTGGTTCGAACGAACACCCTACCGCAACAGCCCCATGTGGGAGTTCCCGATCCGCCTGAAAGCGGCTTTCCCGCAGCTGGAACTGATCTGCGACCCCAGCCACATCGCTGGTTCTCCGGAAAAGCTGGGCGGCATCGCGCAACAGGCCTTGGACCTCAACTTCAGCGGGTTGATGATCGAAACGCACCGCGACCCGATGAACGCGCGCAGCGACGCGAAACAGCAGATCGCCCCGCCACAGTTGAAGGTCTTGCTCAAGAGCCTGATCGTTCGCGAAGCCTCTCCGGGAGTTGTTCACCAGAGCGAGCTTCAGGACCTCCGCGACCTCATCGATCAACTGGATGATGAGATCCTGCAAAAGCTTTCCAGCCGCATGGATATTGCCGAGCGTATCGGAGACTTCAAGAAGGCCCACAACATCGCCATCCTTCAACCTGAGCGTTTCGACCGGATCGTGCGCAGGCTGAAGGACATGGCCCATGACCTGCACCTGGATCCCAAGTTCATCTCGGAACTGATGAACACGGTGCACGAGGAAAGTATCCGACGGCAGCGTTCGGTGCCCGACCCGAACAATGGCATTCATTCCACTGTTCATGCCAATGAAGGCCTTCATCGGTAGGAATACCCGATTGGGCGAGTAAGCATACCAGTCAATAACTCAAGCCATCTACTTTCGGGCGCCTGCAAGGCACTTTGTTCGGAATTGACCTAATCGTAAAAAAACCTCAGATCATGCAAAGACTTTTGACTCTGGCATCTGCATTCGTTTGTGGCGCGGTCGCCATGGCGCAGTTAGCCTTCACCAATGCCAGTGCGACATTGAGCAATGAAGCCAGCAGTGGCGCATGTGTTGCCATTGCGGATATGGATGGCGATGGGCTCGACGATATCGTACAGCTCGACATGAGCAGACATGTGTACATCCTGTACCAGAACACGGACCACAGCTTCGTGACCTATGACTATGGGCAGGTAGAGAACAGCAACCAGTGGGGTTGGGCCATGGCCGATCTGAACAACGATGGGCACAAGGACATCTGCAGTGGCGTTGGCATCACCAACTTCGTCAATATCACCAGCCGCGGGGTTTATACGCTCACGGATCTGGACGGACCGAACATCTTCACGCAGTGTATGACCATGGCCGATTTCGACAACGACGGTCGGGTGGATGTGTTCGCTTGCAATGACGTGGGCCCGAGCAATATCTGGATGACCAATGCCAGTGGGATCCCGGTATATGACGCGAACGTGATGCCATGGGCAACCCCTGCTTGCACCGGTACCTCCGGCGATATGAGCGGTAATTATGGAAGCACTGCTTCTGATTTCGACAACGATGGCGATATCGACCTGCATATCAGCCACTGTCGCCAAGGCGTGAATGATCCCAACGACTGCCGCCGCTGGGATCGGCTTTTTGTGAACGATGGCAATGGCAACTACGCCGATCTCGCTGCGGAATATGGTCTCGAGAACCGCGAGCAAGTTTGGACCACCGACTTCGGTGATTATGACAACGACGGTGACCTGGACGCATTCCAGACCACGCACAGCACCACCCTGATGCTTCAAGAGAACGATGGTACGGGCCACTTTACGGACGTTACAGCAGGCAGTGGGTTGGAGATCACAGGCTTTTTCCTCCAGGCCAAAATGGAGGATATGGACAACGATGGTTTCTTGGACATCCTTACCGGTAGCGAGGAGCACTTCTTCAAAGGCAACGGTAACGGCACGTTTACAGAGATCCAGAACTTGTTCCCTGCGGCCAAGAACATCCTCAGCTTCGCTTTTGGCGACCTGAACGGTGATGGTTTCCAGGATGTCTATGCAGGCTACGGTGATGGCTACGTGGACGGTGATCCGAGCTTCCCTGATCGTCTTTGGCTGAACACGCCGAACGGCAACCACTGGCTCAACGTCAAACTGAAAGGCGTGGTGAGCAATCGCGATGCGGTTGGTGCCAAAGTCACCATCACTGGCCCATGGGGAACCCAGATCCGCGAAGTGCATGCGGGCGAGAGCTACGGTATCACGAACAGCTTCACCTGCCATTTCGGTCTGGGAGCCAGCACGCTGGTGAGTTCTGTTACCATCCAATGGCCCAGCGGTCAAGTGGACACCTATAACGACCTGAACGCTGATCAGGTGATCAACGTGGTGGAGGGCATCTGCATTTCTCCGAACGTCGATATCCAACTGAGCGGACCAGCTGTTATTTGCACCGGTGGTGCTCCGTTGACACTTGATGCGGGTATGGGCTCAGGTTTCATTTATCAGTGGAATACGAACGCGAGCACTCCTTCCATCACGATCAACTCGGGCGGTACCTATACCGTGACCGTGGATGATGGAACAGGTTGCACCGGTGAGGCTAGTGTAACGGTGGTGCAAGACCCCGACGAAACACCTACGGTGACCGTTGATGGTGAAACCACCATCTGCGAATTCGATCAGGTCACGCTTACCAGCAGTGAAGCAGGTAACTATCAGTGGAACAATGGAGGCGGTACAGGGCAAAGCGCTACCGTAAGTGCGGCAGGATCCTATACCGTAACCGTTCAAGGAACTTGTGGCGATTATACCAGCGCACCTGTGGTGGTTTCTGTGCTCGATGCACCCGATGCGCCAAGCGCTGCTGATGTCGAGATCCTTGCTCCTGGCACGGCCAACCTGAACGCGACCGGCACCAACGTGGTATGGTATGATGTTGCTGTTGGTGGCGCACAAGTAGGAAGCGGAAATGCTTGGACCACCCCTTTCCTGAACACGAACACCAGCTTCTGGTGCGCTGATCAGAACCTCTACGGCGGTGATCTGGCAACAGGCGGTCGCACAGATCGCAGCATCACTGGTCAGTATCATCCGAACAGTGACAACTACCTCATCTTCTCCGCAAATGAGGACATGGTGATCAATAGTGTGAAGGTTTACGCGACCGGAGCTGGTCCGCGCAGCATCTCCGTGGTCGACATGAACGGTGGAACCATTGCCAGTGGCACCTTCGAGATCCCCGACGGTGAGAGCCGCGTGCAACTTGATTTCGCTGTGCCTGCTGGTGGCCCTTATGGTCTGCGTGGCAATTCGGATAACCCACAGCTGTGGCGCGATGGTAACGGTAGCAACCCGACATTCCCTTACGCATTGGGTACGTTGGGGGCTATCACAGGAACCAGTGTTACCGGTGGCAATACCCTGGAGTACTACTATTTCTTCTACGATTGGGAGGTGCAGACCCCGCTGACCACGTGTGATGGTCCTCGTGAAGAAGTGCTCGTGACCGTTGGCCCCGTGGGTGTCGGCGAGAGCAGTGTGCAAGGCTTCGAGGTCTATCCTGTTCCAGCGAGCGATGTGCTCAACATCAGCTTTGGCAGCATCGTTGGTGCTGTTGACGTGGAGCTGATCGATGTGACTGGTCGCGCCGTGCTCGCTCAACGTATGGCAGCTGCGCCGAACACAACGTTCGATCTGGATGGCATTGCTACAGGTGAGTACGCCCTCCGTGTGCGACATGCCAACGGAACGGTTGTACGTCGCGTAGTTGTGCGCTGATCTTTCCTGACTGGAATTCGAAAGGGGCCGGAAACGGCCCCTTTCCTTTTTCAACATGCGGAACCAACGGGTTAGAATGGTCGTATGAACGCGCCAGCAAGGATCATCCTTGCGCGTTCAACATGAAACATCTTTTACCCGCTATCGCACTTGTCGCTCTTTCAATGGCCGCATGTGTCAAGGAAGACACCGTTGCGGATCTTGTTTCCAACGGCTCCTGCGGAACTGACGGTGCACGTATGGAAGCGACCGTTGGTGGTGCTGATTGGTGCGCCAGCGGCACTGTGGTCGCGAACGGGTCAGGTACCAGCGCGATCATTACCGGTATTTCGTTGACAGGCGGCACACTTGTGTTGGAAGTCGACTCGATCGGCTTGGGTGATCAGGTGATCACAGAAGCGGACAATGGAGTGCTTTTCACGAGTATCGAAGGCAGCTACACGGTTCCGCAGAACGGCCATGGCACGCTGACCATCTCCTCGTTCGATCCCACCAACGGAAGGTTGAAGGGAAGTCTTGACATTGGTTTACGCTTGAACGGTGAGGGATTGGCGAAGCAAGTGCTTGGTTCTTTCGACGTAACACTTACCGGCGAGTAGAACCGAATGCGGCTGGACCCGCAGTAGCCCTAAACTTGCGACCGCATGGAAGAACCAGGCGGTCGTTCGCTTTCTGATGTTCGCGTTGCCGTTATCGGGATGGGCGGCATTGGTTGTGCGCTCCTTCCGCGATTGGCACACATGCCCTTTTCGGTGATCACCCTGGTTGATGGTGATCGCGTGGAAGTGAAGAACCTTGACCGTCAAGAACTCTATGCTCCGGTGGACGTTGGCCGGTCCAAGGTTGATGTGGCTTCGGCCTGGATGCGCAACACACCCGTGAGTCCGTTCGTGGAAGCGGTGGATGCGTTCCTCGATGCACAGAATGCGGAAGGGATCATCGCCATGCACGATATCGTGGTCGATTGCACGGACGATCTGCATGTGCGACGATTGATCGATAGAACATGTGCCGATCTTGGAGTGGCCTTGGTGAGTGGCGCTGTTCACACCAAGCAAGGCCAGGTGATCGTGCTTCATGCGGGAGGCGGCAACGACAACTTGATGCTTGGAGATCTCTTCCAAGGCAGACCAAGTGTGGACCAGGATGGTTGTGACATGCGGAATGTTCCGTTGGAGGTGCTCGATGAAACAGCCAAGCGCATGGCCTGGCGCGTGCGCGAATGGTTGAGCAGTGTCGCACTGGTGAACGGCCGTGTGGAACTTTACGATGGTCGAACCGCGGCTTGGCTGATCATAGAGCCACCAAGTGCCTCATGATCGAGTGGTGGCTTCTTCTGCTCTTCGCTGTCGTGGCGTTCGCGTATTCGCTCGTTGGGCATGGCGGTGCGAGCGGATATCTCACGATCATGGCGCTGCTCTCTTTCGCTCCAGCTTTTATGAAACCCACGGCACTGGTCTTGAATCTTTTTGTCAGTCTGATCGCTTTCGTTCAATTCTATCGGGCCGGTCATTTCAAGTGGAAGCTTTTTTGGCCCTTTGCTGCCGTGAGCGTTCCCTTCGCATTCCTTGGTGGGCGCATGGCGCTGGACCCGCTGTGGTACAAGCGCCTGTTGGGCCTTTGCTTGGTTGTTGCCGCTTTGCGTTTGTTCGGCCTCTTCAGCAGGCGTGATCACGCGATTTCCGAACCTCCGATCGTTCTGGCGCTGTTCTTTGGTGCCGCGATCGGGTTGCTTTCCGGCTTGCTCGGTATCGGCGGTGGAATACTCCTGAGCCCAGTGCTACTATTAGCGGCATGGGCAGATGCGAAGACAGCTGCGGCTGTTTCGTCGCTCTTCATTTTCGTGAACAGTGCAGCGGGTTTGATCGGATCGCGTTCCGAAATGGCGGTGATCGATCCTTCTATGTTCCTATGGATCGGCGCTACGGTGATCGGTGGTTTGTTGGGCAGCTGGATCGGTGCTCGTAGAGCCCCGGAGCCCCGGCTGCGGCAAGTGCTTGGAGGAGTGATGGTACTTGCAAGCATCAAGCTCTTTTGGCCATGATCAGTGTGGAAGAAGCCAAGCGGATCATGATGGAACATGCGCAGGCCTTGGTGCCTGGTGACATGGCTCTTTCGTCAGCGAACGGGTTCGTTGTAGAAGACGTGATAGCGCCATACGATCATCCGCTCTTTGATATGAGCGCGGTGGATGGGTATGCCTTCAGGTGGAGCAGCGGAGTGTCAACATGGGATGTGGTGGGAGAGGTCGCCGCCGGTGAGCACTTGTTGCGCGAACTGGCGCCGGGCGAGTGTGCGAGGGTCTTTACCGGGGCAATGGTGCCGATGGGTGCGGATACGATCGTGATGCAGGAGTTCGTTGAGCGTGCAGGGGATCGGATCACACATTCCGACAATCGGTTGAACCGAGGCGGGAACATTCGCAAAAAGGGCGAACAACTTCAGCGAGGGCAAGTGGTCCTTGCCGCCGGTGAGCGTCTTGATGCCGCTGCGAAGGGCTTGCTCGCTTCAGTCGGTGTCTTCCGCGTAAAGTCGATCCGTTCCCCTGGCGTTTCCGTGATCATTACGGGAAGCGAATTCTCCAGCGGACCGGTACCTGAACCCGGCCAGATATTCGGAAGCAATGATGTGATGCTTGAAGCGCTTATCGCACAAGCTGGAGCAACATCGGAGCTGGTCCATGTTCCGGATGAAATGGTGGTGTTGGAGGAAGCCATCACCCGAGCCGTTGCGCATGCTGATGTGGTGATCTCCACAGGTGGTGCATCGGTGGGGGATCATGATCTGGTTCACGCTGCGATCGAGCGCTGTGGCGGTCGAGCCGTTTTCCACGGCGTCGCACAGAAACCCGGCAAGCCGATGCTCTTCGCGATGTTCGGCGACAAACCCTTCTTCGGGCTGCCCGGCAATCCGCGCGCGGTAGCGGTGCTCTTTTGGGAGTATGTTGTTCCGTTCATCCGCACCATGAAAGGGGCAAAGGACCCATGGTTGATCGGAGATGTTCTTCCTGTCACGCATACGGTCAACGTAAAAGGCGACCGCGCCGAATTCCGCGCGGCGCAAGTGAAAGGAGGGAAGGTCACCTTGCTCCCTGATGAGGGTTCGCATATGCTGCGATCCCTCGTGGATGGGAACGCGCTGGCATACTTGCCTGCACATCAGCGCTCGATCAATGTGGGTGATGAACTGGAGATCCATTACCTGCCCCGATGACCGATCGCCAATGGACCGGTGTGGTGCTCGCGGGCGGCCAAAGCAGCCGTATGGGTCGGGACAAAGCGATCATGGAGGTCGATGGAAAGACAATGCTCGATCGCACGGTCGAGTTGTTGCGTCCACATACCCGTGAGGTCCTGGTGATCGGTGATCCAAGCAAGTACTCTCCCGCGCATGGGACCGTGATCCCCGACGATGCCCCCGGCCAGGGTCCTTTGGGCGGATTGGTCACGGCGTTGCGTCGCGCGCGTTATGTGCGATTGCTCGTGCTTGCGTGTGACTTGCCGAAACTCAACGACCGTTTGCTGGTAAGACTGAAGAGTGATCTTGATCTGGGGTTCGACGCAGTGGTCCCGCGCCATGGATCGTTCATTGAGCCCTTGGCTGCCGCGTACCACCGGCATGCGATCGATCCGTTCCAGCAATGCCTTGACAATGATGTGCTCAAGTTGAGCGATGCGATCGCGAAGGTCCGGACGCATTTTCTCTGGATCCAACCGGGTTCCGACGGATGGCCGAAGGATCTCTTCCACAACGTGAACGCGCCGACCGATCTTTGACCCCGAAATGAAAGTGCTGCTTTTCGGGATCATCGCTGAGAAAGCCAATGCCGGCGAGCTCGAACTCGAAGCCGAGAGCGTTTCCTCGCTGAAACACGCGCTGGAACAACAGATCAAAGGCCTTCGCGAACTGAGCTATGCGCTGGCAGTGGATCGTGTCATCGTGCACAACGATCAACAACTGACCGGCAGTGAGGAGATCGCCCTGCTGCCACCATTCGCAGGAGGATGATCCATAGGGAACGCAGATAACGCAGATGGAGCAGATGAAAGCTGATTTGAATACGGGCAAGAAGCACAAGCTCCGCGACATCTTTGTGGAAGGTGCGATCCCTGCATCGTTCATTGCTGAGAGCATCGCCAAGCATGCCACCCGCACAGACATTGGAGGGCATGAGATCTTTTTGGGTCAGGTAAGGTCCGATGTTATCGATGACAAGAGCGTGGAAGCGATCGAATACACCGCCTACCGCGAAATGGCCAATGAGCAGATGACCGTCATCCGCGAAGAAGCCTTCGCACGTTGGCCGCAGATGACCTGCTTGCACGTGCACCACAGCCAAGGTGTGATCAAGGCTGGCGAGTTGTGCTTCATGGTCTTCGCCAGTGCACCGCATCGCCAACAGGCGCGTGAAGCTGTGGCCTTCGTAACGGACGAAGTGAAGAAGCGCTTACCGATCTTCGGGAAAGAGATCTTGTCCAACGCGACGCATGTTTGGAAGAGCAACGAACCACGAGATCCCGGCTCATGGCCGGGATGACAGCCTAGTAGTATGATCGACATCACCCACAAGCCCACCACGCTGCGCGAAGCCACGGCCGAAGCGACCGTTTCCGTGAGCCTCGCAGAGACCATCGCCGCCGTGAAGGAGAAGCGCGTGCCCAAGGGCGATGTTCTCGAAGCTGCGCGAATCGCCGGGCTGTTCGGCATCAAGCGGACGGCGGATATGATCCCCGATTGCCATCCACTTCCGATCGAGCATGCCGAGGTCACCTTTCAGGTGCAACCGACATCCATCATTGTCATGGTGAAGGTGAAGACCATCTACCGCACCGGTGTCGAAGTGGAAGCCATGCACGGTGCCAGTGTTGCTGCGCTCACCATCTACGACATGCTCAAGCCGATCGACAAGGGCATCAGCATCGAGCGCATCCGCTTGGTGGAGAAGAAGGGCGGCAAGAGCGATTGGAAAGACACGTTCGACAAGGCTCCGCATGCGGCCGTGCTGGTGATCAGCGATGGAGTGGCGAGCGGGAAGAAGGAGGATAAGTCCGGTGCCGCGATCGCTGAAAGGCTGAAGAAATTGGGCGTGATCATCGACATCCAGGCGGTGTGCCCGGACGAACCCGAGCAGATCGCAATGATGGTGCAGGCATGGGCCGACGAGGGCCTCGACCTCATCCTTACGACCGGCGGTACAGGACTTTCACCGCGAGATCGCACGCCCGAAGCCATCGCCCCGATCCTCGATCGCGAAGTGCCAGGCATCATGGAAGCCGCTCGCGCCTACGGCCAGCAGCGTATGCCACTGGCGATCATGAGTCGCGGCATCGCCGGCATGATCGGCCGCACGTTGGTGATCACCTTGCCCGGCTCAACACGCGGTGCGCAGGAAACAATGGATGCTTTGTTCCCGTTCGTGCTGCATGTGATCAAGGTGCAGGAGCATGCGTTCCGGCATGGGAAATAATTCACCGCAAAGACGCGAAGAGCGCCAAGAATAACTATGACCGAGAATGAGATCGCTACGATAGCGGTGGATGCCATGATCGAAGTGCATCGTGAACTCGGTCCCGGCCTCCTTGAAAGCAGTTACCAGCACTGCTTGATCTTCGAGCTGGGTTCGCGTGGCCTGCAGGTGGAAGCTGAAGTGACACTGCCCCTGCAGTTCAAGGGCGTAAAGTTGGACGCGGGCTATCGGATCGACATCTGGATCGAACGGAAGGTGATCATCGAGGTTAAGTCAGTGGAGGCGCTTCATCCGATCCATACCGCTCAGTTGCTCACCTATCTGAAGTTGACCGGATGTAGGCTTGGACTGATGGTCAACTTCAATGAGAAGCTCGTGAAGGACGGGATCCGCCGGATCGTGTATGGGCTTCCCGAAAAGCAGTAGCGTGAAATACTTGTCGCGCATTGCGTCTTTGCGGTGAACTTTCGATCCCCTTAGCGCTCTTCGTGTCTTTGCGGTGAACCCTCTTTCGCGTTCTTTGTTCCCATGGTGATCGGGAAGGAAGCGCAAGTCGAGGAGTTCGCATTGCATCGCATCGGCTCCGGTGAAACGCCAAGCGTGTTCAGCGACTTCACCGTGGTGCTGAAGGGCGAGGAGGAACAGGAGTTTCTGCGGAAGCTCTTCTTGAAACCCTTCGCCAACATGGCGTTCACTTCGGAGTTCACGCATGCGGTCTCCTTGGAGTACAATGTGCTGCACGGGCTCTGCCTGGAGATCGGCGAAGGCAAGGACCTCCTGAAGTGCTCAGAGGCCATTGCCAAGCACCTGATCGATGTATCGCAACACCACAACATCAACGGCGGCGACCTCTACGTGGCGAAGTTCAGTGCGGTGCAGCTCGGTGCTGCGGTGCATGAGGCGGTGGGCATCTATAAGTTCGACGAGAAGGAGGCCTTCATCGAGAGCAAGACAGCGAGCGGGCTTGTTGAGTTGAGCATGAAGCGTGGGCTGGGCACCTTGAAGCCGAACAAGGCCGTGCTGGTGGTCTTCACGGAGGAAGCCCCGACACTGTTCGTCATCGACAACAACGACAGCACACAGTTCTGGCAGAAGGACTTCATCGACCACAGGCCGAAGCACGATCACGTGAACAGTACGAGTAATCTGCTGGAGCTGACCAAGTCGTTCATCACGCAGCAGATGCCACAGGATTTCATAGTGGCCAAGGCCGATCAGATCGACCTGCTGAACCGATCGGTGCAGTACTTCAAAAGCCATTCGGAGTTCGACCGCGAGGAGTTCACCCAGGAGGTCTTCGCCGAGGAAGGCGCGATCAAGTCGTTCAACCAGTACAGCGATCGCTTCCAGTCGGAGAACAACGTGGAGCTGTCGGACAATTTCGAGATCTCCGCCCACGCCGTGAAGCGCCAAGCACGCATCTTCAAGAGCGTGCTGAAGCTGGACAAGAACTTCCACATCTACATCCATGGCGACCGCAACCGGATCGAGCAGGGCGTGGATGAGAACGGACGGAAGTTCTACAAGATCTATTACGATCAGGAGTCGTAAGCACTGATCACCCGCCTATCGACACCATCGGCCGCTCGCTCAGGTCGTGCAGCACTTCTTCCTGCTTCTCCGGTTTGAAGAGCGGCAAGCCTCCCAGCATCGCGTGCTTCGCCAACACGTTCGCTTCGATCAACGGCGCAATGTCCTCGCCGCGGCGTAGCGCTGAGAGCAGGTCCGTCTCTTCGCGTGTGAACAGGCAGTTGCGCATTTTGCCCTCCGCCGTAAGTCGCAATCGATCGCAATCCCCGCAGAAGGGTTCGGTAACCGTGCTGATGACCGCGAAGGTCCCTGGCCAGCCGGATACCCGATAGGCCTTGGCCGTGCTGTGCGGGTCGTCGTTCAACTTCTCAACGGTATGCACGCTGTTGATGTGCCCGAGCATCTCGGCGTAGGTGTACACACGCTCCCGTCCCCAGTGGTTCCCCGCGAAGGGCATGAACTCGATGAAGCGCACATGCACATCATGATCGCGAGTGAACTCCACGAAGCGCAGGATCTCGTCATCGTTCACGCCGCGCATTACCACCATGTTCACCTTCACACGTAAGCCACGTTGCAATGCCAGCAAGATGCTTGCGTGGACCTTGTCGAAACCATCGCGCCGACTGATCTTCTTGAAGCGTTCGGCATCGAAGGTGTCCAAGCTGATGTTGATGTTCTTCAGTCCGGCGGCGATCAATCCGTCCAAGTGCTTGTCGAGCGTCATAGCGTTGGTCGTGAGCCCCAGTGACACGCCGAGCCGCGACATGTCGCGAACGATGTCCACGGCATCGGGTCGCACAAGGGGCTCACCACCCGTGAGCCGGATCTTGGTGATGCCATAGCGTTCTACGAAGAGCCTGGCGATGGTCGCGATCTCCTCCCGCGTCATCAGCTCCTCCCGCTTCAGGAAGTGTTGATCCTCCGGCATGCAGTACGTGCAGCGCAGATCGCACTTGTCCACGATGCTGATGCGCAAGCTTCGGTGCGTGCGGTTGTGTGTGTCGACCAGATCCTTCTTCACGACCGCAAGTTACCTTGAGGCCCACATCCGGACAGAGTATCGAACATGGCAAAGAAGGAATTGGTCCGTTGTGGCTGGTGCCTCAAGGACGACATCTATAAACACTACCACGATACGGTTTGGGGCCATCCCGAGCGTGATGACCGCAAGCTCTTCGCGAAGCTCTGTCTCGATGGCGCGCAAGCGGGACTGAGCTGGTACACCATCCTGATCCGCACCGAAGGCTATGCGAAGGCGTTCGACGATTGGGACGTGGAAAAGATCGCGCGCTACACGCCGAAGAAGATCGAGAAGCTGCTGCTCGACCCGGGCATCATCCGCAACCGACAAAAGGTGGAGAGCGTGGTGAAGAACGCGAAGGCCTACCAGAAGATCATGGAAGGCGGCAAGGGTTCTTTCCGCGACTTTCTGTGGAAGCATGTGGACCATAAGACCTTGGTTAACCACTGGACGGAAATGAAGCAGCTCCCGGCCAGGACGCCTATCAGCGATGCCATGAGCAAGGACTTGCAGAAAGTCGGATTCTCCTTCGTAGGTAGTACGATCGTGTACGCTTTCATGCAGGCTTGTGGGATGGTGGATGATCATTTGGTTTCGTGTTGGCGCCGTCGCTGAGCCACCACTCCTACCTTGCGTTCATGAGAACACCCGTTGCTCCGATCGCCATTTCGCGTGTTGAGAACGGATCCTTTTCTGCTGCTGATGATATCCTCGTTACGGAGGAACCGCTGGAGATCCGCCTTGGATACGGCCCGGAACACGACCGAAAGGAGATGAGGCTGAGCGTGACGATGCGCACGCCAGGCAGTGACGAAGAACTCGCACTGGGGTTCCTCTTCACCGAAGGCATTATCACCGATCCATCGCAGGTATTGCGAGTGGCTTATTGCGAGAATGTGAAAGCCGAAGAACAAGGCAATGTGGTGCGGGTCGAATTGCATCCTTCCATCGATCTCGACCCGGCGAAGTGGCAACGGAACTTCTACACCACCAGCAGCTGCGGTGTATGCGGAAAGTCGAGCATTGATGCGGTGCGCACCCAATGTGCCCGGCCAATGTCTCCCGCGTTCGCTATTGATCCGAACGTGATCACAGCGTTGCCTGACCGCATGCGAGAGGCCCAAACCGTGTTCAAGCACACCGGCGGCATTCACGCGGCAGCGTTGTTCAATGCCCAAGGAAAATTGCTCGTTCTTCGCGAAGACGTTGGTCGGCACAACGCAGTGGACAAAGTGATCGGTGTGGCGCTGGCCAGCCAACTGCCCACCGAAAAGAGTTTGCTTTTGGTCAGTGGACGCGCCGGTTTCGAGCTGGTGCAGAAGTGCATCATGGCAGGTATTCCTGTGATGGCAGCAGTGGGCGCGCCGAGTTCGCTGGCCGTCCAATTGGCACGTGACAGTGGTTTGTTGCTTATAGGTTTCCTGCGTGATCAGCGCTTCAATATCTATGCAGGCGATAGCACATGGATCACGTGAAACGCCCTCATGCACCGTTGAGCGATCGCATCGCAGCCCTCGTCAAGGAGAAGGTGTCCATTGTGCCGTACGATCACGCTTGGCCTGCTGCCTATAAGGCGGAGGAGGAACGGTTGCTCCGTGCGCTACCGCCTGTTTTGGTGAAGCGCATCGCGCACATCGGAAGCACAGCTGTTCCGGGCATCAGCTCCAAACCCATTATCGATATTCAGTTGGAGGTCACCAGTCTTGACCATGTGCAACGCGATGTTGTACCCATCATGGAGGATATGGGCTACGAGTTCATTTGGCGCCCTACCATAGGTGAGGAAGCTCCGTTCTATGCGTGGTTCATCAAGCGTGATGCAGTGGGTCATCGCACGCATCATGTGCACATGGTGGAGCCTGATCAAGCTTCTGCCGACCGGATACTTTTCCGCGACCTCCTTTGCGCCGATCCAGCACTGGCCAATAAGTACGAGGCTCTCAAGCACGACCTGGCCAAAGCTCATTCAGGCGACCGTACAGCCTACACGATGGGAAAGTCCGACTTCATCAATTTTGTCCTTCGAAGTGCCCGAACCGAACCTGCTTGAAGGGTCGCAGGGCTTCGCGCCACAGACTTACTGTTTGATGAAAGGCATGCGAATTTCCGCATCGGAACCTGTTGCCTTCAGCGTATAACAACCGGCCGGCAAGTCGTGGATCAGGATCAGGCCGTCATTCAACGATGTATTTGCGGATAGAACCACAACACGACCTGCACCATCGGTTATGGTCACATCGACATTGCCCTTCCATTTCCCCAAGCCTCGTAGTTGGATCGACTCTGTCGCGGGGTTCGGGAATATGACCAATTGGTCTTTTTCCGCACTGAGCTCATTCACGCGTGTTACGATGTTCTGTCCGGTAACGATCCACCGATCAGGGTTCAGTATCGCGCTGTCCGCCTGAAAGGGCAGGTCCATAGTGAACGATTGTCCGCTATAGAGATGATCGAACACTACCGTACTGTCCATATCGGCGTTCTTGAACCTTACAGGCACAGGCATTTCGAAGAAGTCCACGGAAGAATGCGAAGGGCTTTGGTACAGGGAAAGCTGCACGGTTCCGTTCTCGTTCTGTGTCCAAGGCATGGTATAGGTCGGATAACCTTCACCTGTGAACCAGTCCGCCATAAAGCCATCGAGATCAACTCCACTGGTCGCTTCCAAATGCGCTTGCAGATCACTCGTAATTGCGCTGCCGTATGCAAGTGCGGGATCGTTCAGGTAGTTCCGGATACCCTGGAACCACGCCTCATTGCCACTCACCCATCGCAGCATGTGCAAAACCATAGCCCCTTTGTTGTAGGTGAGTCGCCCGCTGAAGACCCTGTTCACGTTCGTGGGGTCCGTGCAGAGCACGCTGCCATCTGGCGCGCTGATCACACTGTTGATCTTGCTCTGCAAATACCCTTGCCAATACTCTGGTGTTTGGAATTCGTAGACCATGCCTTGCAAATAGGTGGCAAATCCTTCGTTCAGCCATATGTCTTCCCATCTTCCACAGGTCACCTTGTCCCCGAACCACTGATGGGCCAGTTCATGGGCGGAAAGTTCGAAGCTCCAACCGCCCATACTGGTCATGGTCTGGTGTTCCATACCGCCGCCCCAGCCGAATTGCGCATGGCCATATTTTTCTTTCGCGAACGGATACAGGCCAAAGAGTTCGCTGTACAGCCCCATCTGTTGCGCAGCATCTCCTGCGTTCAGTTCCGCCATGGTCGGGTTGGTATCCCATGAATAGGTGAGCATGGGAATTGTGTCTTCGCCAATGATGATGTCGCGCGTGAAAACGATGTAGTCCGCCACGGCCAGGGAGATCAAGTAATACGCGATCGGGTAACGCGACTTCCAGTAGTACGTTGTGTTCGGGCCGTTAACCACTTCTGATACCAGTCGCCCGTTGGAGCCAACGCGGTAGGTGCTCGGTGTAGTGACATACAGATCCACAGAATCGATCTTGTCATTCAGGTCTTGTTTGCACGGCCACCAATCCTTTGCACCGAAAGGCTCGCTCAACGTCCATAATGTAGGCGACCCATTGTTCTGTTCCCCCGTTCCGAAGCTGCCAAACCCCGTTGTGCGTGGTACACCATGGTAGCTGATCGTCAGCGAATCAAGTGTGCCAATCGAAAGTTGTTGTGGGAGAGGGATCGTAAGTACATCACCAAGGGACAGGGTAGCAGCGATACCGTTCCCGTGGTACATAACACCATCAAGGAGCAATGTGTCGCTAAGGTCCATGACCACTTCATTAAGTAGATCCGTTGCAACGAAATGTGAGGTTACGGTTCCACTGATGGCACGCACCGCCGGATCAACGCTCCATGCGGCACGCACATATTTCATATCGTAGCCGCGTGTGGGTGGCCCACCGTTCTTGGGCACGCCCTGCCAATGATGTCGAGCGCCGCAAGTGGTTTCCTCAAAGATCGCATGGTCGTAACCGAACTGCGCTTGTGCACAATTCGTAGCGATCAACAGAGCATAAATAAGCTTCGTCCTCATCTGATGAGCAAGGTAACATCCAACTTGACCTTGGCGATCAAAAGGCCGATCAGAACACTTGCGATACGATGGATCGCACCGCTTCGCTCTTGCCCATGGTGTAGAAGTGCAAACACGGTGCGCCGCCAGTTTTCAATTCTTTCGCCTGTTGGGTAGTCCATGCAATTCCTACTGCTTTTACCTCAGCATCGCTCTTGCATTTCATCAGGTCCTGTGCCAACGCTTGTGGCAGGTCGATCGAGAAGGTCTTTGGGATGAAGGCGATGTGCTTCAGCGTGGTCAATGGTTTCAAACCCGGAATGATGGGGACCGTGATGCCTTCAGCACGGCAGAGGTCAACGAATTTGAAGAAGCGGGCATTGTCGAAGAACATCTGCGTTACCAAGTATTCGGCACCTGCGTCCACTTTGCGTTTCAGGTATGCGATGTCGGTGCTCAGATTCAAGGCTTCGACATGCTTTTCGGGATAGCAGGCGGCTCCGACGCACAGGTCGGTAGGGGAGGCTTCCTGTTCCTCATCGTGCAGGTATTTCCCCTTGTTCAACCCGGCGATCTGGTGGATCAGGTCTTCCGCATGCGCGTGTCCATCACGCTCGGGAATGAATTGTGCTTCGCTCTTGATCGCGTCCCCTCGCAGAGCCAATACGTTGTCTATGCCCAGGAAATTCAGCTCGATCAGCGCATCCTCCGTGTCTTCGCGGCTGAATCCACCGCAGATCAAATGCGGTACCGTATCGATGTCGTATTTCGCTTTGATCATTGCACAGATCCCTACGGTACCTGGCCGTTTTCGCAAACGGATCTTTTGCAACAATCCATGCCCGCGTTCCTTGTAGATCACCTCCTCGCGGTGGTAGGTCACGTTGATGAAACTCGGTTTGAACTCCAACAACGGATCGATGCCTTCGAAAATGGAACGGATGTCCTTGCCCTTCAGTGGTGGCAGGATCTCGAAGGACAACAGCGTGCCCTTGGCTTTTTTCAGATGTTCAATGACCTTCATGCTCGAGTATCCTTGGCGCAAGTGTTACCTGAGTATGCATGCTCTTCAAGACTCCGTTACGCTGCGCTCTGGGGGGCGCGAAGATATTGGAAGGGGGCAGCTACTTGAATGATGAACGCCCCGACAGGTCGGGGCGTTCATCAAGGCTTTCGGAATGGTTCTATCGAAGCAAGGTCACATGGCCGGTGTACTCCTTGCCATTCTCCATTTTCAGGATGTAGAAGTAGGTACCCTCCGGTTCATCGGTTGGTCGCCACGTGTTCTTGTAGTTGCTGCTGGCGAATACTTCATTGCCCCAACGGTTGAACACTTGGAGCTTGGTGTTCTCATAGTATTCCACCCCTTTGAAATTCAGCGCATCATTCTCGTTATCGTTGTTCGGGCTGAAGACGTTCGGGATAATGATCTCCGTAGGAATTACCGTCTGAACGAACGTGAACGTGTCACTGCAGCCATCAGCCGTGGTAACGGTTAGTGTGATGGTGTATTGGCCAGGTGTTTCGAAAAGCTCGGTTATGGTTTGGCCATTTCCAGCGAACACACTGTCCACGAACCACGAATAAGAAACGATCGTGCTGCCATTTATCGTGCTCTGGTTGGTGAACTGAATGATGGTGCCAGGAAACACGGACTGCGCGTTATCTGAGGTGAAGCTCGCCACGGGATCGTTCGCACTGACAACGTTCACAGATGCCGAGGTTCCTATGCAGCCGAATTCATTCGTTACGGTCACCGTATAGGTTCCCGTACCAACCGTGATCGATGGGTCTGTACTGTTCGTTGACCAGTTGTACGTCTCATAAGGCTGGTCTGTGTTCAGTATCGACGGAACTCCGCCACACGCAACTTGAGCGCCTGTGATAAAAGGTGAGGGGTTCGGAACGGAGTCTACCGTAATACTGTTCGATGCTAATCGACAGTTCCCAGAGGTGGCCAGGCACAAGTACGTTCCAGGACCTACCAAAATGACCGGACCGTAGAAACCATTGGTCCAGATGTAATCGTCATAACCTCCACCAGCGGTAAGCACAACACCTTGGCCCGGGCATGCAACGGTATCACCCGTGATGATCGGCGGTGGGGCTGGTGTGTAGTAAACGACAAGAACGATGGTGACGGTGCTGATCAGTGAATCCGCGCCATTATCCTGTCCTGTGAAGGTTACCACGTGGAAACCGGTATCCGCTATGGTTGGAATGAACTGAACGTTGATCGTTGCGCTGGTTCCAAGGTTGACTACAGTGCTGGCGAAGTTGTCAATGGTCGGACCAGAGGCAGTGGTGTTGATGATCGACTGGTCGCCCTCGGGCGTAAGGAAGGTCACGTCGAAATTCACCAATTCGCCCATACACACCTCAATGGTGTCGCATAGGAAATTCGAACTGGTTATCGGTGGAATATTCTGGGTACTCACAGCCGTGGTGAAACGGAAGTTCTGGAAATCCAGCCAATCCACACCATCGGGAATACCAAAGGGCCCATCATAATCGAGGCCGGGATGGTCGTTGCGTGTGAACTGGATGAAATCAACACCATTGCCTTGGTTCGCTCCAACGGTCGAGGGTATTCCGCCAAATCCTCCTACGCCCT
The DNA here is from genome assembly GCA_016717225.1 of Flavobacteriales bacterium. GTDB lineage: Bacteria > Bacteroidota > Bacteroidia > Flavobacteriales_F > PHOS-HE28 > PHOS-HE28. The sequence continues at coordinate 26,397 of JADKGB010000011.1, forward strand.
GGCTTGCACTGCCCGTGGTCCATTCCATTTCCTTGTAACAGAAACTCACATTGTTACCTACGCCGATCACGGGGTCAGTGCCGTCCGTTATGATCAGTTGGAACGTGTTGTGCTTATCGGTTTGACTAGAGAAATAGCCCACTTCGGTCCAGTTCACATAAAAGGCTGTCGGTGTGATCAGATATTTCACTGTTCCTCCGTTCAAACCATTGCCGTCTTCGCCTCGCGTATCCACATCAGCCCAGAAAGGGGCCACCATTACGAAGCCAGCGGTTGGGAAAGGATCCGCACTGTACGTTCCATAAGGCGATCCGAATGATACGTTGCCGTTGTTGTTCACATAACAATCGGTGTAGTTCGTTCCGTAAAGGTTGAATTGGAACGGCAACGAGATCAGGTCGGAGCTAAAGTCATCGTTCGGTGTCATTGCAAGCGTATAATTCCCATCAGGCTCGATCCAACAATTACAGAGCCCGTTCGTTTGACCGCCTCCTTTCGGTTGCCCGCCATGTGCAGGTTTCTTTTTTGCATCTGGTGTTACCACTCCTGACGGTAAGGTGCTGTATTCCACATGGAACTCCGAAGGCAATGTGCCATCGGTCTTCATTTGTTCGTACTGGCTCACGCTCAGTTGAACACCTTGACCATTCGAGGTGGTCACGAACGTTGCGAACAAGATGGCGAGTAAGGAGATGCGCAGGAACGTTTTCATGATGCTCAGGTCTTGCCTTTCAATTTTCACTTCAACAGGGTAATATGTCCGAACCGATCCACTTTATCCGCACTGCCAACTGGTCTCTCGACCAACCGCCAGTTATAGAGGCCCGAAGGAAGCACTTCTCCGGCATTGTTCAACCCACCGTTCCACCCTTCTTCCAAGTCGGTACTGTGGAATACCATCTGGCCCCAGCGGTCAAAGATCATCAATTCATGGTCTTCGGCGACCGTACCATTGATGCTGGGCAGGAATTCGTCGTTCACGCCGTTGCCGTCCGGAGTGAAGGCGTTGGGGATGTACACTGCTGGGATCACCACCTCTGCGGTTTGGCACAAGGTGTCCACGCAACCATAACGGTCAGCCACGTTCAGGCATATCTCATAGGATCCTGAAAGCGCGTTTTCGAACGTGTGGGCTATTTGCCTCTGGTCACTGGTCGCCAAGCCAGCAATGTCCCACGAGAATGCTGAGGCATAAGGATCCAACGCGCTGAACAACAGCGTTGTGTTCCCTTCGGTTCCCGGATCCGGGGTCCATGTGAATTCAGCGGTAGGCGCTGGATCAGCGAGTACCGCGCCTTCTTTGGTGTACCTGCTTTCGCATCCTTGCGGGCTGGTTATGCGCAATGACACATTGTACCAGTCGGCTTCTTCGTAAATGTGCTCAAAGGAGCCGCATTCATTCAGGTCGCTCGTGCCATCACCGAGGTCCCATAAACAACTGGTGCCTATGAATTGCGGGTCCGTGGTATTCGTAAACGTTACAGTAAGTGGAGTGCATCCACTATCCGGGTCCGCCGTGAAGGTGATGATAGGCATGGGGTACACATCTACCTGCACAAAGGCAGTATCGGTGAGGTTTTGGCAGGTGCCAGTCCCAACAACCACATATTGGTAGTTCCCACTGATCTCCAGGGCAGGCGCCAGTGTGCCTGTGTTCTCGTTCCCTTGTGGGTCGATCCATTCACCACCACTGTTCGGGTTTCCACCGAGCTCGGGGAAAAGTTGTGCCTCGTTCGCATCCGCGCACAGGGAAAGCTGACCATCGGTACCAGCGTTCGGCAGGGGGTCAACGGCTATGGTAAGTACGCTGCTTTCGGTGGGGCAGGGAAGCACCGCTGCCACAGTATAGGTGTAGTTGCCCGGGGCGTGGGTTGCCGCTGTGAACGAGTTGCCGAACGCAGCGCCACCCGGCGCGGCCCAAGTGCCCGTATTTTCTGGTGTTCCGTTCAAGGCACTTAGAAGCACTAGTGGGTCAGCATCCTTGCACAGAGTTATGCTTGAGTCCTCCCCAGCGTCAACCGCTTGTTCAATGGAAACCGTGACCACGGCACTTACGTTCGGGCAAGGGCTTGTGCCCGTGAGTGTGTAGGTGTAATCTCCATCTGCATCGGTCGCAGGATCGAGCGTTCCACCAAATACAAGACCGCTGGGCGCTGTCCATGCTCCACCGATCTGTGGTGCGCCGTTCAGCACATCGAAAAGCGATACAGTGGGCGCTGAACTGCAATAGGCCGAAACCGCATTATTGCCTGCATTGGCCAAAGCAACAGTGGTCACTGTCACCACACCTGTGTTCGGGCAATTACCGCCAGATCCTACTGCATAAACGTATTCGCCATCCGGGTCTTCACCTGGTTCAAAGGTGCCATTATGCACATCTCCATTAGGGTCGGTCCAATCGCCTCCGGTCAGTGGGCTTCCACCTAAAAGATCATACATGGCAAATGGTGTTGCGGTCTCGCAAACCGTGGTATCACCGGGCTCCATGATGGCGGCGACTTGCACCTCAACAACAATGTTGTATGTGGAAGTAAGCGGCGGGGCGCCGTTGTCAGTGGCCTCGAACGTGACCGTGTGGAAACCGACCTCCCCTGGAAGTGGTGTGAACTCGCCCGTAATGTTCGCGGTTTGGCCAGGCGTGTTTGATGTGATGGTGAAGTTGCTGAAATCCGGAGCGGAAGCCGTTGCAGTGGTGATCTGATCAGCTTCGGGGCTCAGGAATTGGAAATCGAGGGTAACAAGTTCTCCAGCGCAAACAACAATGGTATCGCAGAGGTATTCACCGCTTCCAATAGGTGGGATATTGTTCGTGAACACGGATGTATTGAACGCCAAGCTCTGGTTGTCCAACCAATCGATGCCATCGTTCGACCCGAAAGGACCATCGTACGCACCCCCGGGTTGATCGAACCGACCGAATTGGATGTAGTCCACTCCATTTCCCAGATTTGCTCCAACAGTCGCCGGAGTTCCGCCGAAACCATTCACGCCGTCAGAGGCACTGCCGGTGGTCCATTGCATGTCCTGATAACAAAAGCTCACGTTCTTACCTATCCCGATCACTGGATCGGTGCCATCAGTAATGATCAGTTGGAAAGTATTCAACTTGTCCGTCTGAGAAGCAAAATAGCCAACCCCAACCCAATTGACATAGAGTGCCGTGGGTGTCACTTTGTACCACACTTGCCCGGCACCTTGGGTATCCACGTCTCCCCAGAAAGGTGCTACCATGACATAATCAGTACTCGGAAAGGGATCGGAGCTGAAGGTGAAATAGCTATTGTTGAAAGAGACGTTCCCATTGTTATTGATGTAACAGTCTGTGAAGAACTGCCCGTAGAGATCGAACGAAAATGGCAAGGTGATAAGTGCCGATGATCCATCATCATTTGGAGGCATGGCCAAGGTGTACGAGCCATCAGGTGGGATCCAACAGTCGCACGTATTGGTGCTACCACCACCCCGCATTCCCTGCGGCGGGAATACAGGGCCACTCAATGGCTCACTAATGATGGGGCCGTGAAAATTCGATGGGATGGCGCCGTTGAGTTTCAGCTCGTGGTATTGCGCAGCCGATAAGCCCTGTTGAAGACCAACCTGCGCCATGCACAAGTTCACAAGGACAAGTGCATTGGCCAGAACAATGACCCGGGAGATCAAGACCTTCATGTTGTTATCGGAATAATCGCACCACCTCTCCCTTGCTCCAGGTGCGACCATCCGTACCGGTCACTTCCAACGCGTAGAAGTACATACCGGGCTCGCAGGGTTGTCCACTGTTCATTACGCGACCGTTCCATTTGGCCTCCAAATTATCGGCACTGAACACCAAGGAGTTGTTGGTTGCCGAGAAGATCCGCACAAGGGCCTTCTCATACCGCTTACAGCTCACTGTGAATTCGTCATTCGCACCATCACCGTTCGGGCTGAACGCTGTGGGGATGAAAATTTCGGGTGACACTTCTTCGAGGATCACTGGAGCCAGATATTCTTCTTGAACCGCCACATCGCCAGCGGTTTGTTCTTCGTGTTGTGGATGCACTTCCTTGCTCGGCATTTCCGCCTGAGTGGGCGGCGGTACCGGTTCTGTTACCACCACTTTGGCACTGGTCACATAGGTGTCCACAATGCCTTGGAGCACGTTCATTACCACTTTCGGTCCTTCGGTTGAATTGGAGGAAGTGTGGTCTATTAGGGTCGGATCCACACCGGTTTTGGGCAGGGGAACAATTGGGCTTTTCGCCGCTGCTTGATCGAGCTTGGGATCAGGCACGGCCAAAGGCTTGCTTTCGCTCTGAATGGAAGCGCTTGTCGTAGATAATGTTCCAGAGGTTGCTTCGGGTAGGCTGGTGATCGCCGCATCAACCATAACTGGCGCCGGCTCTTTCGGCTTTGCGGGTAGGGCTGTTGAAATTTCGGAGCCGCTCAGACTGTAGAAAAGAAAACCGCCAGCAACGAGTGTGGCTGCGATACCAGCTGCCCACAAGCCTGCTCCACTGCCCACTCCAGCGGCAGCGCCATGTCCCAATTGGTTACTGATGCCTTCCCATACATGTGGGTCAACAGGTGCCTCGTGGCCGCTGAATTTCTCCTGCAACGCCTGGCGAAGTGTTTCACCACCAGCGAAAGCCATCTGGCCGCTGATAGCTTCCCACGTTCCCGGTGCCACGCTCGTCTCGTGGTCCGCGAACCGTTCCGCCAGGGTGTTTATGAATTTATCCTTCATGGTGAGTTCCGTAAATGGCTGCAGCCTCTTTGGGCAGCAGTTTGCGCAGGTAGGCCCGTGCTTTCATGAATTGGCTTTTGCTCGTGTTTTCACTGATACCGAGCATTTCACCGATCTCCTTATGTGGGTAGCCCTCTATGGCGAACAAGTTGAACACCGTTCGGTAACCGGTGGGTAGCCCAGCGATGATCGCCATCAACTCGTCGGTGGTCATGCTGCTCAAAACATGCTCGTCTTCAGCGTGCAGGTGTTCCGCTTCCGTAAGGTCCAAACTATGGTCGTATGGCTTGTTGCGGCGTATGTGGTCCAAGGCTGTGTTCACCATCGTACGTGCGATCCACCCCCCCAAAGGCCCATCTGCTCGGAAGTGGTCCATTTTGGTGAAGATCTTCACGAACCCGTCCTGCAGGATGTCCTGGGCCTGTTCGCGACCGGCGGCATATCGCATGCAAATGCTCATCATTTTTCGGGAGTACGCCTTGTACAGGGCTTTCTGGGCGATGGGGTCGCCCTTCATGCATCCTGCTACGAGCTGGTCGTCCGTCATGGGTGTTCTGGGGGTAATGATGCGATCCTCAGGTGAAAAGTTGCCTGCCAGCGTGCCTTTTGGTACCCAAAAATACCACGAAGCCCTCGCCAGGTGCGGCAAGGGCTTCGCGAAATGCAGCAATTCTTGGACTCAGCGATCAGTCTTCACTAATTGCTGAACCGCAGAACCATTTGAGAAGCGGGCTAAGATCCGGTAGCTACCAGGAGGTAGGTCGCTGATATTCAGAAGCATATCTCGGGATCTGGCCAAGACTGGTACCGTACGTATGGAGCGACCATCAACCGCGATCAATTCTATCAAAACAGGGCGGTTCTGATCGTTCCAGCTCAAGCGGACCTGATCTTGGGCAGGATTGGGTAAGAGGTGTAAAACGGAGTTGCTTGTTATCGTTTCCAACCCGGTCTGGTCCTGCAGCAATTCCAGTTGCACCGTGTACTGCGAAGTCAGCGGTTCGATCCCGCCTGTGGTAGCCATGAAAGTAACGATATGAATGCCCGCTAATGCACCCGTGAGGTAGTCGTCCAATAGGATCTGCAGGTGATCAGCAGGGCCTGCGCTCCAACCATTGAAGCCAGGGAGCGAAGGGGCATCAACCGTGCAGGAAACCTGCTGACCTGGGGCCCCAGGGAGCACCCAGACCTTCTGATCCAGAGGTCCGTGCGATCCTTCGGCCATGATCTGGACGATAACGGTATCGCAATTCAGGTTGCTTCCAAAAATTGGTGGCATGTTGCCGCCAGCCGTGTTCATGTAGAAATGCGTGCTGTCCAACCAACTGATGCCGCTCGTGTCAGCGTACGGACCGCCATAAGTCTCATCGTCGTATCCGAATCGGCCGATCTGGGAATGGTCGACACCATCGCCTCGGTTAACACCTACGGTCGCTGGAACACCACCAAAACCGCCTTGCCCCATGGACGCACTGCCTGTGGTCCATTGCATGTCTCTGTAGCAGTAGCTCACGTTGTTCCCCCCCGGCACCGCAGGGTCCGTTCCGTCTGTGATGATGAGTTGGAAGCTGTTGTGTTTGTCCGTTTGCGATGCGAAATAGCCCACGTCGATCCAGTTCACATAGAGTGCCGTTGGCGTAAGGCGGTAAACCACCAGACCTCCATTGAGCCCGTTACCATCGTCGCCTCTGGTATCTACATCAGCCCAGAACGCGGCTACCATTTTGTATTCAGCCGCGGGGAAAGGCAACGAGCTGAAGCTGCCGTATGGGTTCACGAACGAGAGGTTACCGTTATTGTTGATCCATAGCGTGTCGTACTGGTCACCGAACAACTCGAAGGTGAACGGAAGTGCAATGGCGCTGCTGCTCATGTCGTCGTTCGGCGTCATGGCCAACGAGTAGTTGTTATCTGGTTCAACCCAGCACTCACAACCACCACCGCCCCGTTGCGTGGCCTGGGATGAAACTGGTAAACCGGTTCCCGATGGTCCGCTGATCAAGATCGTGCCGCTGGGCAGTTGATCATGGCCTTTAAGATCGTTGTAGTCCTCGGGTGTGAGTACTGTTTGTCCAAAAGTGGATAGGCAAATGCAGACCAGCACTAGTGAAGTATATCGCAGGGCCATGTGCTTGAGGTTTTTGAAGTTCGATCTGTGTGAATTCCACAGATAGACGAAGGTATAGCGGCTTTGGCTGCTTCTGGATCATCAGAATGGAGTAGGCCTACCTTCGCGCCCCGATTTTACCCGCCTTAGGTTCGCCGATGAAGGGTTTCGAGGCCATTCCATGAAGAACATCCGCAATTTCTGCATCATCGCCCACATCGATCATGGTAAGAGCACCCTGGCCGATCGCCTCTTGCAGATGACCGGCACCATCGCTGATCGCGATATGCAGGCGCAAGCCTTGGATGACATGGATCTGGAGCGCGAGCGGGGGATCACCATCAAGAGCAAGGCCATTCAAATGGACTATTCGCTGAATGGCGAGAAGTACATCCTGAATTTGATCGATACGCCTGGCCACGTGGATTTCAGCTACGAGGTGAGTCGTTCCATCGCCGCTTGCGAAGGTGCTTTGTTGATCGTGGATGCCACACAAGGCATACAGGCACAAACCATCAGCAACCTCTATCTCGCGATGGAGCATGATCTCACGATCATCCCCGTGCTCAACAAGATGGATCTGCCCAGTGCGAATCCGGAAGAGGTGAAGGACCAGATCGTTGACCTTGTTGGGTGCAAGTTGGAGGACATTCTTTCGGCCAGTGGCAAAACCGGCTTGGGCGTGGACAAGATCCTGGAGGCTGTGGTGGCGCGTGTACCCGCACCCAAGGGTGATCCTGACGCACCGCTCCAAGCGCTCATCTTCGATAGTGTCTTCAATAGCTTCCGAGGTATCATCGCGTATTACCGCGTGCTGAACGGCACGATCAAGAAGAACGACAAGGTGAAATTCTTCAACACTGGCGTTACGTATGGTGCTGATGAAGTGGGCATCTTGAAGATGGACCTGCGGCCAAAACCCGAGGTTCGGGCGGGCGATGTGGGCTACATCATCAGCGGGATCAAGACCGCGAGCGAGGTGAAGGTGGGTGACACGATCACACACCAGGACCGGCCCTGTTTGACTGCGATACAAGGTTTCGAGGATGTGAAACCGATGGTATGGGCTGGCATTTTTCCGGTGGATACGGATGAGTATGAAGAGCTCCGCGATGCCATGGAAAAATTGAAGCTGAACGATGCGAGCTTGACGTGGACGCCCGAAAGCAGCGCCGCGCTCGGCTTCGGTTTCCGCTGTGGTTTTCTCGGGCTATTGCATATGGAGATCATCCAAGAACGGTTGGAACGCGAGTTCAACATGACGGTGATCACCACCGTGCCGAACGTGGGTTACATCGTTACCAAAACCAATGGCGATGTGTTGAATGTGAACAACCCCACCGAATTGCCGGAGGTGATGCACATTGACAAGATCGAAGAGCCATACATCAAGGCGCAGATCATTACGAAGAGCGAGTACACCGGGGCCATCATGACCCTCTGCATCGAGAAACGCGGCATGCTGACCGGGCAGAACTACCTGACCACCGACCGTGTAGAGCTCAGTTTCGAACTTCCTCTCGGCGAGGTGGTCTTCGATTTTTTCGACAAGCTGAAATCGATCTCCCGCGGTTATGCTTCATTCGACTATCACCCGATCGGGTTCAAAGAGAGCGACCTCATCAAACTCGATATCCTGTTGAACAGCGAAACGGTTGACGCCTTGAGCGCGTTGATCCACCGTGATCACGCCCATGAGTTGGGCAAGAAGATGTGCAGCAAGCTGAAGGAGCTATTGCCCCGCCAGCAATTCGACATTCCCATTCAAGCCGCCATCGGCGTAAAGATCGTAGCCCGCGAAACCGTTAAAGCCCTGCGCAAAGACGTTACCGCCAAGTGCTACGGCGGCGACATTTCGCGTAAACGCAAGCTGCTGGAGAAGCAGAAAGAAGGTAAGAAACGCATGCGATCCGTAGGCTCTGTTGAGATCCCGCAGGAGGCCTTCCTAGCGGTGTTGAAGTTGGATTGAACTCGCGTTCAACGTAAAAGTGAAAAGCCCCGAGGAACTCTCCTCGGGGCTTTTCATTGATCGTAGTGGCCCCCTATGGCAACTGCTCCAATTTCGTGCTGTTCGGTGTAGTGCTGCCAATATTCACCAGGATCGGATCGCGGTCGTTGGTTGCTCCGGTGTATTTGACACTTCCGTCCATGTTCACGTCTTCGGGTCGATAGCCCGTGATCACGTTGTTCGGAGTTGTGCCGCCGATGAATAGAATGATAGGGTCGCGATCATTGGAGGCTCCCGTGTATTTGATCGAGTTGTCCAATGCCACGTTGCCTTCCCAGAGCACTTGCGTTCCAGCAACATCTTTACGTGCACCGGTTCCGTATGTGGTGGTCGCCAGCAATTTGAAGTTCACAGTAGCGGTTGTGCTGCTCAGTGCTATGGCCGAACCGGACATGATGCCCAGGTGATTGCGGTGGCGTACAACCACGCGGTACGATCCGTTGGCAACGCCCATGGCTACAGGTCGGATACCGTCAAGATCAACAACATCACCATCACGCTGTAGCAAGGCAGGGCGTGCGGCTAGAACAGTTGTCAGAGTGGTTGCATTGCGCAATTCAATCCACACCCAATCGACGATGGCGTTATTGCCCGTTACGTTCAATACTGCTTGCGGAATGGTGCGTGGTACCGTGGTTCCTACCGGGGTAAAGCCCATTGCCGTGTATGGTTCGGTGAGCGGGACCATGTTCAATGAACGCAGGCCGTCGGTCATAAGCCCGGTTGCTTGATCGTAAGGACCACCCAACGCAGCGATCACAGAGAGCTTGGAACGGCTGGTTTGCCCTTCGGCGACTTTCACCCATTGATTAGCGGATAGGTTGTAGAATTTGTCTGTTGTACCACTTGGCCAACGGACCACGGCTGAATCCGCCATCAGCGCGGTCCCCATCCCGAAGTGGCAAGTGAACGAGCACACGATACCATAGCTCTCACCTGCGCGTATCTCACGCATTTGCTTGCCCCACCCGCCGTATAGCGTAACACGCGCACCTACGCCGTCGCGATTGCTTGTACCACCTGTGAGCTGGAAGTTGATGAAGTTGTTCGCGTTCCCGTTGTTCAGGTAGAGCTCATCGTCTTTCGATGTACTGGGTGTTACGTATCCTGTGCCATAGCTCGCATAGATGTCGATATCTCCATCGTGGTTCATATCGCCCAAGGCGAAGGAGTGAAGCGTTTGTGTGGTATTGGGTGCTGGCAACAATGCCGTGTTTCTTGTGAATGTGCCGTTCCCATTGTTGCGGAAATAGTAGTTGCCCTCCACACAAAGCAGGTCGATGAAACCGTCGTTATCAAGATCCTCACATTTGCTTTGCAGAAAGAAATTCGAGAATTCGAGACCACTGCCGGCGGTGTTGTTCGTGTAGTGTCCGGTGCCGTCGTTCTTGAAGAGTTGTGCAGTTGTACTGTGGTTCACCGTGATCAGGTCCAGGTCTCCGTCGTTGTCGATATCGGCGAAATCGCTGGACCAGGATTGTTCCTTGTTCTGCACTCCGTAAGTGGCTGAAAGGTCACTGTAACTGTTGCTGCCATTGTTCACGAACAGTCGGTTCCAACGGCGAGGATCATTGGGGTCGTTCACGCCCTGGCGGCATTTGGTGATGTAGAAGTCGATGTCACCATCGTTGTCGAAATCGGTCCACGTGCTGCCGTAGTTGCCACTCATATCGCTTACCGGGTTCGTAGCGAAGTTGACGTAATCGTTATAGGTGAGTGCACCACTTCCGTTGTTCAACCAGATCCGTGAAGCCGCGTTATCGTGGCAGCCGAAAACGTCGAGGTCGCCATCGTTGTTGATGTCCATCATGTTGATGCCTTGCATGAACATGGAGCCATTGTTCAGGCTTGATGTCGTGTACACCCCACGCGAACTGATCTCCACGAAGTGAACGCCATCACCATTACCTCCGCTCACGAAGTCTTTGTGGCCGTCGTTCTCCACATCCCCAACCGCCATGCCCCATTGGTTGCTGGCTGATACAGTGCCGTAGGCGTAGGAAATGAATGTTCCGTCGCTGTTCTGGTAGTCAATGGACAGGATCTTGCTTTGATGAAGCAGGATCAGATCATCGTATCCATCGCCGTCCATGTCGGTGATGCCTACACATCCACCAGAACGCGCTGCTTCGTTCGTGAGGGGTGTAGTGTTGAGCGTGAAGGTTTGGGCAAGCGACCAAGTGCTGAGGCCGATAAGTACGAGCGTATGAAAAGTGCGCATGATGATCTTCAGTATGGGTTGCAAATGTGCTGTTGTCCAAGGGCCGTTGTCCAGCCCAAGGTTCTATGGAGTATGTATACGTGAAGGGGCCCCACGGGGTTAGCCCTATGGAACTGGATCACCTCGCAGGTGGGTCAGGATATGGGAGGAGCGGATCCTTGAGCGAGTCTTAGTACTTCATTTCGCCGTCCAAACTTCCACATACCCATCATGGAATGTTCTGGTGAAATACCCATGCAAGGTGGAGCTCAAATTCACACGTGATGCATCATTTTCTTCGGGCCACGTGCCCATAACCAGTACTTGCCCTATGTGAGGCGAACGTCCACGCTGAATATGTTCCGTCATCCAATTCCAATCGTTCTCCGCATGGAACTGGAAGCCGCTTTGTGCCCAATATGGATAACTGAGCCCACCCCAAAGCACATGGTCGCGTGAACTGAAGACGATCCCGCTGTGAACGATCGCCGCGTAAGCCGTTCGGTGCCGGGAAAGCCAATCTTCATCGAATCCCACGGGCACTACGAAACTGTTCGGTGAGAAGTGTCTGGCAACATCCAGCATGGATCGATCGTGTTGTTCACATACCGCCATGCGACGTTCGATATAGAGCGTTCGGGTTGCGTGCAGGCCAACAATACCGATCCCCAGTACCCAGGCCATTCGGCGGGGCATTGGTTGAAGGCCTAGCCATATAGCCAAAAGCACTAGAGCAAGCCACTGCGTGCGTTCGGCCAAATAGAGCAGTTCCGTTTTTGGTGTCCGAACACCAATGGAAACGAACACGAATACCATGGCCAACAGCAACAGGGCGTCGCTGGGTTGAATGGAGCGCACGGATCGCCAACGCCCCCATAAGGCTAGTACGATCCCGAAGAGGAACAACAGGCCGGATCCGATGAGGAACGGGATCTCTGCCACGCTATCCAACAAAAGCAAAGACCGCATTCGCACGAATTCAAGCATGGGGTCGTGGGCATCTGGCGATAGAACTTCAGTTTTCAGATCGGTACCGTGGATCATCAACGTGCTCCCGATCACTACCGCCGCAACCGTGATCCAGCGGATCCATTTGGGCATGAAAGACCAGCGCTGTGCGGATACCGATGGTTTTATCAGAAAGCCGGTCAGCTCCTGCATGCCAACAACGCCCACGAGCAATACCCCACCCATTCGATGCCCGAATTGGCATATGGCGATACATGTTCCGAAGAGCAGGAGATCCCTCCACCGCAGTTCGTTCCGCCTGATCCACCAAGCAGAACACCATAGCACTGAACCACAGGTGATGACAAAATGGAACAGACCAAGGAGCAGAGGGAATCCGAACGCGACCGGGAGGATCAAGAGCCATCCCGGGCCCACACGCGAGCCGTAGGCCAGGGACAAGTACAGCGCTCCTGTATAGACCATCAGCAGGGAAAAGACAGCAAAGACCTTGTGTGCCAGGAAAACCGGCAGCACTCGCACCAACGGGATCAGCAACAAGTCGCCGAGATGAGGTTTTCCTACCTCCGGATACACTCCTTCAACAGAGCGGACAACCCCTAGCCAGGCTTCCCAAGTCTGGGAGGCATGCAACAAGTGCATGGGTCCATCGAGGGAAATGAAGTGGCGGAAGCAAAGCACACCGGCGATCGTGGCGAGGATCGCGGAGATGATGAGCCAATGGGGTTTGGATCGGGACACAGTCGCAAGTACGCACGAAGAACGGAATGGATCACCATAGCTGAAGTGGCCTGTAACTTTCACCCACCCTTCCCGGTCATATGGCCAAGGCTCTACTTCTTCGGGAGGCCCAGCATGACAAAACCAATGCGCAAGGCCCCTGCGCTATGAAACTGCACGACTACAATACCTGCGTGGATCTGCACAGCGATGGCGTGTATCGTTTCGCTTTGAAACACCTGCGCGATGCCGATACCGCGAAGGATGTGGTGCAGGAAAGTTTCGCACGGCTTTGGACCAAGGTGGAGGAGGTGGATGCGTTGAAGGCGAAGAGCTACCTCTTCACTACGGCACACCACATCATGGTGGACACTGTGCGTCGCGCGCAACGCAGCACACGCATGGAAGAGCACCACGAGGATCTTCAGCATACTGCGGAGGGCGCCCAACCTGACCTGAAGGAGATCATTGATGCGGGTTTGGCTACTCTGCCTGAAATGCAGCGATCAGTGATCCTCCTTCGCGACCTGGAAGGATATGCGTATGAGGAGATCGCGGAACTTACGGGACTGAACCTCACGCAAGTGAAAGTGTACATCTACCGCGGCCGTACCGCATTGAAAGAATACATCGGCAAATTGGAGATCGTGCTGTGAAATTGGATCGCACTACATACGAGGCCTGGCTGCTCGATCGCATCGAGGGCAACCTTACGCTCGACCAAGAGCGTGAACTGGACGCCTTTCTTGCGTTGAACCTGGATCTTGATGGTAGTTTGGGTGAATTGCCCTCGATCGGCGCTGTGGAGTCTCCGTTCGGGGGTAAGTCCGAATTGAAGAAGAGTTTTCCTCCAATTGGTGATCGAATTGCTGAACGCCTGGATGATTTCCTCGTCGCACGGTTGGAGGGTGATCTGGGCGGAGCCCAATTACAGGCGTTGGACAAGTTCCTCTATGAGCATCCGGAATATGCACAGGAGGCCAAGCACATGGGCCTGAGCAAAGTGATCAGCTCATCTGTCGCCTTTACCGACAAGCCAAGTCTTGAGCGCCATTTCCCGCCGAATGGATCTCCGGACGTACACAGGCTTACCGATTTTCTGATCGCGGAAATGGAAGGCGACCTCACGCCGGAACAGCATGCATCATTGACGGCCTTCTTGAAGGAGCATCCGGAAGCGCAGCGGGCAGCACGACTCGTTGTGGCTACGCGAGTTCCGCAAGAGCGGATAGTCTTTGTCAACAAGGAGGAACTGAAGAAGCGTGAAGCACGAGTTGTTGCTATGTGGCCGCGATTGGCTGCCGCTGCGAGCATCGCTTTGATCATGGGCGCCGCTTGGTGGATGTTGCGTGGATCGGATACGACGAAAGAGGTCGCTGTGAAGGTGGCACCGAGCCATCAGGAGCCATCGCAAACCCAGAGTTCTGGTGTTGAACCTTCGAAGGATATAGTGCCTATGGCTCCCGAAACGGCAGTGCTTCCGCAACAGGAAGCACTGAGCCCCGACGGGAAGGGTGCAGTTGATAAGACGGGCATGAGCAAGAGCGAGCCTGTTCATCTGAAGGCGGAGCATACTCCAGCAATCGTGCCCGCTCCATCGGATCCCCTGATGCCGGAGTCCCAGCAAAATCTCGCACTGGAACATGTCGAACCAACTGTTCCAGTAACCGAGCAAGTTGTCGCACAAGTGCCAGAGCAAGCAAGTACTCTGACCACATCCACCAATATCGTTCAAGAAGAGCTGGCCGGAAGTACGATCCCGACACTTCTCGCTAACTCGATCCGCAGTGGAATGTTGGAGACGGTTGAGCGCGACGTTCACCTGGATGGGGCCGATGCTATCGCGATGGTCGACAAAGGGGTCAACGCAATTACCGGAGGCCAAGGTGGCTTCGAGGTTCAGCGCACGAGTACACGCGACCGGGTGAAATTGCGCTTAGGACACATGTTGTCGATCACTGCCAGCAAGGGCCGCTGATCACCGCCTTTCACATTCGTTGGATCTTCTTGTGCATCAGTTGGCATACGCAGATGGCAATACGCTGCTATTTGGGCCGTGTTCTATGCCTTTCTCCACTTATCCGCAAGACAGCGCCGTTCATCACGAAAGCACCAGCTGACTGTAACACGGATCACGTTCAACGCGTCCTATGATCGAAACCGACCAACACCACAGAAGTCATGAAAACCACGATCCTCCGTACTGCCCTGATGTTCGCGGCAACCGCAACCTTCTTGTTCTCGACCGCTGCAGAACCCGCTACCCCTCTCCGCTCAACGTCACCAAAGGCCATGGAGCGCGAACTTGATCGCCAGATCGACAAGTACGTCACCTATCCGCTGCTTCAGCGCAGCCAACGCATGGATGGTGAGGTGCTCGTGAGCTTCGTTATCAATGCGGAAGGCAAAGTGAAGGTGATCAGCGCGCGCAGCAAGAACAATGAACTATGCGAGTATGTGATCAGCATGCTGAACAAGATCGATATCGGTGACAATCCGGATGGTACTTGGAAGACGACCCATATGCGTTTCAAGTTCCGCCCTGAAGTGTGATCGCTTCGCCGAAAACCCTGAACAAGCCTCGAATATTCGAGGCTTGTTCGTTTAGGGCTATCAAATGCAGGAATTGATCCTCCTGGGCATGACCACTGCGGGTCGTTGTGTTATTAGCATAGGTCAACAGCGCCTTTTCCAGAGCGTCGATCCTGTCCTTTCAACCGCTTGGCCCACGCGATGTACCACCTGTCACGAACTTGGTCTTTGCCTGTAACACCGCCGCACATTTGACCGTCCAATGAGCAAAGCCCCGGCTCAATATCCGGAAACCAAAAACCTCTCTATAATGAAAACGTTGTTCACCCGTACCGCGCTGATGCTCGCAGCTCTATTGATCTTCAGTGCGGATCACGCAATGCCACCTGCAGACCCGCTTCGTGTGGAGGTCCTCTCCAAACAAGAACGCGAGTTACAGACCCAGATCGATCGATTCATCACCTACCCATTGCTTGAGCGCAAGCCGAACATGGACGGCAACGTTGAGGTGAGTTTTGTGATCAATGCTGCCGGAAAGGTGGAAGTGATCAGCGCAATGAGCGGAAATGACGATCTGCGCGCGTATGTGCTGCGAAAGCTGAGCAAGGTCGATATCGGTGAAAACCCATCCGGTACATGGAAGATCGAGCATGTACGCTTCGTTTTCCGCCCGGAAGCATAGTATTCGTAATTCTTCGATCTGCGAGCCCCGAATTCTCGGGGCTCGCTCTTTTTCAGCCTGCTGTGTGAGACTGTGTTGGAAAAGCACCTTTGTTCGAACAAGAATTTCAACACATGTTGTAACAAACACGGTTGGTTCCCGGTCCTATGTTCAGAAGACCTTGAACCATGAACACCTCGAACTTGCTCGCACTGGCCTTGTTCCTGCCCCTGAACATCCTCGCGCAGACCGATTCCACCCGTACCGACACCTCAGCCGAAAGGGGTTTGGAAGGACATCGTTTGGAACTTGGCCTCAGCAATACGAATGGCGCTTATGCCCAAGTGAAGGACAACGACAAGGATGGCAACGATACCATCCGGATCGAACTGAAGCGCAAACTCGTTCGGATCATTACGTCCAACCGCACGGACGTTTCTACAGCAGATAGCGCGGCGGAGCGGCTTGCACAAGCCCGGCGCGAACGCCGCAATGCCTTCACCTATTGGAGCGGGATCGAAGTAGGGGTCAATACTTTCCTGACCAGTGATGGCAGGTTCGGGGATGGCCCCAAGGCCGGGCCCATGTTGTTGGACAACCTGCGCAGCCGATGGATCAGCATCAACTTCATGGAACAGAAGTATGAATTCGGTAGTCACCATGCTGGCTTCTTCTGGGGCTTGGGGCTGGAGTTTACCGGATATCACCTGAGCGAGAACGTGCGGCTGGCCTATAACGGAGACAGCACCTACGCCGTCCCTGCGGCAGAGCCGCAGTTCACAAAGAACAAGATGCGCCAGATAGGCTTGCGCCTGCCTTTGATGTTCGAGTTCAATACCAAGCGTGCTCCACTTCCGACCACGGTAAGCGGCTGCTGTGAGAACAAGGGCGGGCATTGCGCGCGTAAGGGCAACTTCCACTTTGCCGCAGGTGTGGTGGGTAGTTGGTACTTCGACACCATGTACAAGCAGAAGTTCCGCGAGGGTGGGGAGACTAAAAAAGTACGCGACAATGGCCGTTACAACCTCTTGCCTTATCGGGTGTCTGCGCGTGCCCAGATCGGGATCGGTGGCTGGAATCTTTTTGGGGAGTACGGCCTTACGCCATTGTTCGAGAAAGGGACAGCTCCTGAGGTCATGCCGGTCACAGTAGGCCTTACACTGATCGGTTTCAACTGAGCAAGCGGCGAGCGCGACAAGGGGACCTGAACGAACGCCGCCACGGAGCCTCGACGATACACGTCGGGGCTTCGCCTATTTTCGCAACCCGAAGTCATTCCGATCCGGTCTGCAATAGGCCATCATTTTTCAAGAATCCGCACCATGGGCCGAGTTTTCGAAAAGCGCAAGCACAGGATCTTCGCGCGTAACGCCAAGTTGAGCAAGCTCTTTACGCGTATCGGAAAGGAGATCGCCATGGCCGTCAAAGCCGGTGGTGCGAACCCTGAAGCCAATACGCGTTTGCGCATGGCTGTGCAGAACGCGAGGGGTATGAACATGCCCAAAGACAATGTGGATCGCGCAATAAAGAAGGCTGCCGGTGGAGAAGGCGTTGATTTCGCGGAGATAACCTATGAGGGGTATGCTCCCGGTGGAGTCGCCATTTTTGTTGATGCCGCTACCAACAACACTACGCGCACTGTTGCGAATGTGCGCAGCTATTTCGGCAAATGCGAAGGCACTTTGGGTACAATGGGTTCACTGGCACATGTCTTCGAGCGCAAAGCGGAATTCGTGATCGAGTTGGCGGCATTGAAAGGCAGGGATCCTGACGAATTCGAGATGGAGGCCATTGATGCGGGTGCCGATGATGTGATCCGTGACGAAGAGGGGTTCATTGTTCTGGCTCCGTACACCTCCTTCGGTACAATGGCCCAAAAGCTTGAGCAGCTCGGAGTGGTGAGCAAGACCGCAGAACTAAAGCGATTCCCGCTCTCATTGATACCGGCCGATCTCGAGACCGCACGCAACGTGATGCGGTTGGTGGATCTGCTCGATGAGGATGAGGATGTGAACGCCGTGTACCACAACATGGAGCTCACCGAAGAGGTGGAAGCAGAGTTGGCGAAGGGGTAGCTCGATCGCTTCAGGCCTAGACCATTCGTTACAAGCGTTGTTCTACAAGACGCGGCATTGGTGATGCTCGAACATTTCGGCCCCTGTGGATCAGCCGGAGGCCTTCAGCACATCGCCTGAGGTAATAACTCAAGCGGTTTTGAACCGCACATGATAGCGTGTGCCATTCCCGTCGCTTTCTACGGTGAGGTAGCCGTTCAACTGTTCTACCAGGCTATCGATCAGACTCATGCCCAAGGTGGCGCCTTCGTGTGTGAGTTTATCCTTCGGAATGCCAACACCATCATCCGAATATTTCAGATCGAATTCTGTATCGCTTACCCGTTGTATGCGCAGGTCTATGAGGCCAGTATCACGTCCCTGGAAGGCATGCTTGAAGGAGTTCGATATCAACTCGTTCAACACGAGGCCCAAGGGCACCATGGTGTCCAGATCAAGTGTTAGCCCTTCGTGGATCGTGGTTTTATAGCGTATCGTGTCGCTCACGTTGTTCAGGTGGACAAGTTCCGAAAAGAGCTCCTTCAGGTATTGCGTGATGTCGATGTGAGCGAGGTCATCACCCTTGTACAGTTTTTCGTGGATCAATGCCATTGATGCCACACGACTCTGGCTTTGGCCGAATACCTGCTTCAAATGCTCGTCGTCGATGGTCTCACTTTGCAGTCGCAGGAGACTCACCACCACCTGGAGATTGTTCTTCACCCGATGATGGATCTCCTTGATCAGCACGTGAATGCGTTCGTTAGCCCGCTCGAGCTTTTCTTTTTCTCGCTGAAGTGCCAGGTTCTGTTCAAGGTCCCGATCCCGCGCCGCCTTCAAATTATCACGCATTCGGGCGAGGGCTGTGCCCAGCACATCCTGTTCGCCTCGGAGCAGGACCTCCGTTTCGTAGTTGCCCTTGCCAATGGCATCGGCACTGGCAGCCAGGGAGCGAACGTTGTCGATCATGGCATTGAAGGTCTGGGCCATTTGCCCGACCTCATCATTGCCGCTCACGGGTACGTGTGCGCGAACATCTCCCATAGCCAAAGCGCTTGTCGCCGAGGTCACTTCTTCTACCGTGCTTCGAATGCCTCGCATGATCACAAAAGCCATTACACCCACTGCGCCTACAACGCCGAGCAGGGCGCTCAGCACAATGAACAATCGGCGTTGCGCTGAATCCGAATTGCTTTCGCTCGCCGCGATCACATTGGCAATGGAGTGCCCTTCAACCATTCGTAAATGGTCCATGGCCGCGCTCGAAAGGGCCCACCATTCAGAGGCATTCGTGTGCAAGCCGTGAAGCGAGCGTTTCTCGTGAATGGTCCCGATGATCGTACGCATATAGTTCACCTCCTCCCCTCGGAAAGTCTCGCGATACAGCGCTTGTATGTTCTCGGGTGCGTCCCGAAGAAACAGCAACGTGTTCGTCTCGTATTGTGCGATCCGCTCGTTGAGTTCGCCCAATTGCCCCGGGCTTATAGTGTCAGTTGCAAGGGCTCTGGTCAAGCGCATGCGTATGTCGTTCAACCCCTCTTTCGTATTCAGCAGGCTCAAGTGGGCATAGAGTCGCTGGTTCGTTTCAGGATCCATGGACCGCCGGAATACACGAGCGATCTCTTCGACCTGGGATTCGCTCATATGCTGATATTCGAGCTCGGCCTCAGCGGTTGGCAGGCTACGCGCCAGCACGCGCTCTCGCACCACGTTCAATAGCGATCGCGTATTGCGCGAGTGGTCCAGTGGGTCCATCTGCAAGGCTGGATCGTTGAGCCGTTCTATCGCAGCATCAGTGGCGGTGTGGCGAACCATCATGCGCTGTGCATTCGTTTCAACGCCACTTAGCCATGCGACGGAACTCGCACCTTCCTGTTGCAGAGCTTCGGTCAAGTCGCCCATCAAGCGGATATTGCCCGCCTGTATGCTCACGTACTGCAACACATCGCGGCGGTTCAAACTGCTGATCACCTGTTTGCCGATCAGCAACACCAAACCTGCCACGGGGATGCCCAGCGTGATCAGGAATTTGGTGCGGATAGGGAGGTCGGCGAAGCGCCACGTCATCGGTCCGGCGAATGTAGGTGAGACCTATTGGTCGTCCCGAATGAAAGCTGTTTTCGAATTCAAGGACCCGAATCAGCGGTAGTATGGGTCGAACATCGGCCCCAACACTACTTTCGGCGCCTTGCGAAAACACACATGAACAACGCCGAAGCCTTACGCGAACTGGATAGTAAGATCGAGCTTGCCCTTCAAGGTGGCGGAGCCGAGCGCATTGCAGGGCAGCACAAAAAGGGAAAGCTCACGGCGCGTGAGCGGGTGCAGCTTCTCCTGGACGAAGGGAGCTTCCAGGAGATCGGTCAGTTGGTGACACATCGCAGCACCAATTTCGGATTGGAAGAGCAGGTTTTCCTGGGTGATGGGGTGGTTACCGGCTTCGGGAATATCGATGGCAGGCTGGTGTATGTGTTCTCGCAGGATTTTACCGTTCTGGGCGGTTCCCTGGCCGAAGCGCATGCGGAGAAGATCGGGCGCATCATGGACCTCGCCTTGCAGAACGGTGCTCCCGTGATCGGCATGAATGACAGTGGTGGTGCGCGGATCCAGGAAGGTGTTGTTTCCCTTGGCGGTTATGCCGATATATTCTTTCGCAATGTTCGCTCGAGTGGCGTGGTCCCACAGTTGAGCGCGATCCTGGGCCCCTGCGCGGGTGGAGCCGTTTATTCCCCAGCGCTCACTGATTTCGTGATGATGGTGGAAGGCACCAGCTACATGTTCGTTACCGGCCCGAATGTGGTGAAGACCGTAACGCATGAAGAAGTTACTGCGGAGGAACTTGGTGGTGCCAACACCCACGCAAGTAAAAGTGGTGTGGCACATTTCACGGCACCCAATGAACTGGTAGCCATCCGTGAACTCCGACGTTTGGTCTCTTACCTGCCCAGTAATTGTGAAGAGGAGCCACCGGCTTTGGGATACGAACCCAGCGATGAATCGCGCCCGGAGCTGGACTCCATCATTCCCGAGAATGCGAATACGCCGTACGATATCCGGCAGGTGATGAACGCGGTGATCGATCCGGACAGCAGCATGGAAGTGCATGCCGATTACGCCCGCAACATCGTGGTCGGTTTTGCGCGCATTGAAGGCCGTACTGTTGGTTGCGTCGCCAATCAACCGGCGGTTCTCGCTGGTGTGTTGGATATCGACGCCAGCATCAAAGCCGCTCGCTTCGTTCGTTTCTGCGACGCGTTCAACATTCCCCTTCTGGTGTTCGTTGACGTTCCCGGCTTTTTACCCGGAACAGAGCAGGAATGGCGCGGCATCATCGACCATGGTGCGAAACTGCTCTACGCTTTTTGCGAAGCCACTGTGCCACGGATCACGGTGATCACCCGGAAGGCGTACGGCGGAGCTTACGATGTAATGAACAGCAAACACATCGGTTGCGATATGAACTACGCGTGGCCTACCGCGGAGATCGCGGTGATGGGTGCGAAAGGTGCAGCCGAGATCATCTTCAAAAACGAGATCGCCAGAGCCACGGACAAGGATGCGAAATGGAAAGAGAAAGAGGCCGAATACAAACAGCAATTCACAAACCCGTACGAAGCGGCCGCGCGCGGGTATGTGGATGAAGTGATCCGCCCGAGCGATACTCGCATCAAGGTGATACAAGCGCTGCGCATGCTTCGCAACAAAGTGGACAAGCTGCCCAAGAAGAAGCACGGGAATATCCCGCTGTGAACGACCCCTGCGGTATCCACCTTATCAAGATACGCTGAAGCCCGTGGTTGAAGTTCCCGGGATCAGTGGATATTCGCCGACGATGCGTTGGAGGTTCGCTGCTCTCTTTTTCTTCTCGGTGAGCTGTTCAAGCGGGCAGGACCGCTTGGACAGCCTGTTCCGGGTATTGCGGGACCAACGCGGCCTGGATCGCATAAAGACATTGGGCGAAGTGGAGTGGGATCTGAGCTTAACAGAACCTCTGAAGGCTTTGGGATATGGCGAGGAAGCGATGAAGATGGCGCTTGGCCTGGGTGATAGCGCAGCGGTGGCGTTCGCGGCCAACGACATGGCCATATGCGCGCATCGGGCTTCGCGGTTCGCTCTTGCTGTCGCGCTCAACACCCGGGCGTTGCGCATCCGCTATGCATTGCTTGATAGTGTCGGTGTAGCCGCTTCCCATGCCAAGCTGAGCACGGCCTATACCGAAATGCAGCGGATGGATTCGGCCCTCGTGCATGGTTTCGCGGCGGCTGAGCTGTATGAGCACCTGCACGACCCGCAGCGCTCGGCGCAGGTCCGTGGCAATCTGGCCCGGATCTATCAGCTGCAACGGAATTTCCTCATGGCTGAACGTGCCGGCCTGAAAGCAGTGGAACTGCTCGAAGGAACCGACAACATCTATGCGCAAGCCGCAGCCTGTGGGCAGCTGGGGTCCGTGCAGATCGATCTGAAGAAGTACAAAGAGGCGCATATGAACTCGCTGCGTGCCATGGAGTATTTCCAACGGATCGGTGCGCTGAACGATGCGGGTGTCGCGGCCAATCAGTTGGGTATCATCTGCCGGGAAACGGGCAAGCAGGGAGAGGGCGAACAGTACTATCGGCTGGCGATGGAGCTGGCTGAACGATCGGATGATCTGGGCGCTGTGGCGACCTATGCACACAACATCGGCAATGTGCTTCATGAGCAAGGAAAGCTGAAAGAGGCACTGGCCTCCTATGAGCGCTCCCTTTCACTGAGCCGGGTCCATGGCTTCTTGCACACGCGGATGAATGTGCTGGATGATTATTCGGAACTTCTGGAGAAGGATGGCCGCTTTGCGGATGCGCTGAAGGTGGAACGCGAACTGGCCCACTTGCGCGACAGCGTGATCGCTGCGGAGCGGGAGCAATCGCTGGAGGAGATGCAGGTGAAGTATGAAACGGCGCGCACCGAGAAGGAACTCTTGGAAGAAAGAGCCCATGTCGAGCAACAGAGCCGTGAGATCGCTCAACAACGGCTGCGTATACTGGCCTTAGGTGGTGGTTCGTTGCTGCTGTTCCTGCTTGGTGGGCTCGTGATCTTGATCGTCCGGTCCCGTCACAAGGCCCAATTGAACGAGCAGGTGATCGCTGAACGTGATCGCGGGTTGAAAGCTGTGATCGATAGCACCGAAGCCGAGCGCAGGCGCCTAGCAGGCGAGTTGCATGATGGCGTTGGGCAACAACTCGCGGGTCTGCGGTTCCAGTTGGAAGATGTGGCTACCCGAATTTCTGACCGAGCACCAGACGAGAGATCGCGCGTGGCCGGTTTGATGTCGGTGCTCGATGATGCTGGTCGCGATGTGCGGGGCATCGCCCACAACTTGCGACCACGCGCGCTGGATGATCTTGGCCTAGCACCTGCACTTGGCGATATGTTGCACAAGGCGCTCGATCGCCCCGGCTTCACGCTCAACTACGAACACTTCGGCCTCGAGGCGCGACTTCCACAGCACGTTGAAGTGGGCGTTTATCGTATCGCGCAAGAGTTGGTGAACAACATCATCAAGCACGCCGATTCGCGAAGCGTGAATGTGCAATTGCTCAAGAACAAAGGACACTTGGTGCTGATGGTGGAGGATGATGGCAAAGGCATGGGCGATCGCACTCACGACGGGATCGGCTTGCTCAGTATGAACGACCGCGCGCGCGCCATGCACGGCCACATCGATTTCAGTAACGCACCGGTGAACGGCACCATCGTTACGTTGCGCCTACCGCTTACCAACGGAAACTCCATTCAACATGCCTGAGAGAACGATCCGGGTCGCCCTGTGCGATGATCACACCATAATTACCGATGGCGTGCGCAACTTGCTTTTTGGCGCTGAAGGAGTTGAATGCGTAGGCACTGCTGCGAACGGGATCGAAGCACTTTACCTGCTGGAACATATCGGCGCCGATGTGTTGCTCACCGACCTCGACATGCCCGACATGGATGGCCTACAACTAACCGAGCGGGCGAAGAGTAAGTACCCCGAATTGCGTGTGCTGGTGTTGAGCATGCATGAAGAAGCGTCGGTGGTAAAGCGCGTGATGGAATTGGGTGCTGATGGATACTTGGTAAAAAGTGTGGGCCGCGATGAATTGGTGCTGGCCATACGCAATGTCTTCGCCGGGCGAAAACATTTCGGCAGTTCGCTTACAGCCTCGTTCCTGCGCAATGGTGCCGAAACGAAAAAGGGAAGCGCATTGCTCTCCGACCTCAGCGAACGCGAGGTGGAAGTGCTCGCTGCGCTTGCCGAAGGGTTGAGCAACAAAGAGATCGGCGAAAAACTCTTCATCAGCCCGCGTACCGTTGATACACACCGTACCAACCTGATGAAGAAACTGGAAATGCACAACGTGGCGGGATTGGTGCGCATCGCGATCAAAGCAGGCTTGGTGCATTAAGAACTTAAGCATCCGGCACAGACTTCCAGCCCGTGAAGAGCACACCACCACAGGCGGGTGGCCTATGGGGCTATACGGTGATCACCGTAGTACATCACGGTATCATACGGATGTAACGCGTGCGTTGTACGGGGAAGATTTGCCACAACTAAAAACAACGCATATGAAACTCGGAAACCGCACACTCGAATCGTTCTCTCTCGTTGCTCTAGCCTCTCTCGTTCTGCTCGCAACTTCCTGCAGCAAGGATGAAGAAACGGCCACGCCTGTGACACCAACATCTACCGGAAACACGAACTCAACGGCCAACACAACTCCTGTTCTAACTGGTGCCGATGGTGCTTTGTGGGCGGTAAGCACGGCTACCAACTACACGTTCCCTTTTCTCGGTACCATCCAGATCGATGTGAATACCGGTGTTGCTGTGTTCTGGGATGATGCCGGTGCTGCGATCCAAGCAGGTACGGTTAAATGCAACGACAGCACACTCACCTTCACCAACAACGCCTACGCTTTCCAACCTACTGGCGGCAACGTCAATGGCATCGAGTTCAGTGGTGGTGTGAACTGGAACGTTACCGGGGGTAATGGTATTCCAACTTTCACGCGTAACACGAACGCCATCTCTTTCCCCATTGTGGATACCGTGAGCAGCGCAGGCACCATTGATCGTGCTGTGGACTACACACTTACCGTCGCCTCGGTGTATGGTGCCGACAGCGTATACTTCGCCATAGGTGGAATTTTGAAACGCCAAGGGGCGAACGACAATACGTGCACGTTCACTGCGGCTGAACTAGGCACACTCAACGCCGGCACCAGCGTGGCACAAGTAGTGGCCTTCAACTACTACCCCGAAAACATCGGTGGTAAGGACATCTACTTCGGCAGGGAACGCGTGGTTACCAAATTGGTGACCTTGCAATAACTGGTCTCTCCCTTCCGCTCAGAAGGCCGCTCGACTTGGGCGGCCTTTCCAAGTTCAGATCACGCCGGTTGAAAGCAGCAACGCGATCACGATCAGCAAAACGCCAACCAGGTTTTGCGCGATGCTCAAAGTCACCTTCGGTATCAGTGACTTGCCGAACCAAGCGCCCGCGAATGCTGCAACTGTCGATACCAATAAGATGGGCCATTGATCCTTCACCTGGTGGAGTTCTTCACTAGCCAAATACACGGGTAGTCGAGTGAGATCCACCAAACATGCGATCACTATGCCGGTGGCTAGAAAGGCTTGCTTTTCCAATCCAACGCGCAAGAGGAACATGCTGCGCAATGCTCCTTGATGGCCGCTGAGCCCGCCGAAGAACCCACTGATAATGCCACCGGGAAGAAGGAACGAGGGTGGAAAAGATCGAGCGCTCAAGCGTGTGGACAATTCAATGGATCCGAATATGAGCATCAGGGCCGCAATGGTGATATCCAATGGATCAACAGGTTGGAGCATGCCTTGAAAAAGTGGGGATCGTGTTCCCAGTAGTTGCATCAACCTTGCTCCCAAGAAAGCTCCAACAATGCCCGGTATACCGTAACGAAGAACGACTGGCCAGTTCACTTCCTTCCACAGCAACCCGAATTTGAACAGGTTGTTCAACAGGTGCACGATGGCGGTGAGAAGGATCGCGACCTCCAACGGAAAGAAGACCGCGAACACCGGCAACAACAACGTGCCCAACCCGAATCCGCTGATGAAGGTGAGCAGTGACGCACCCATCGCCACAAGCGGAATGATCACCAGTGAAGCTTCCATAGAGTAACAGAACTTGTGACCGCAAGGTGCTCTTTCCCTTCAGTACCCGCACTACTTTAGCGAACCAAATTCAACACGCATGTTGCTCAAATCCGTCCTTGTTTCATTAGCTACCGTTGTTTTACTGCCTGCTCACGAGGCTCTTCCTGATCTCGCGATCGGATCCGCATTGCCCATGCCTGAACAAAGCATGAAGGATGTAGTTGGCGGCGAAGCAAGTTTGAAGAGCTTGGTCGGAGAGAACGGCGTGCTCGTGATCTTCAGTTGCAACACGTGCCCTTTCGTGGTGGGGAGTGAAGGGAGCGCGGGCTGGGAGGGACGCTATCCCGAACTGGGGACACTGTGCGCCAAGAGCGGTATCGGTTTCGCGCTTGTGAACAGCAATGCCGCGAAGCGTGATAATGGAGATAGCTATACTGACATGCAGAAGCACTACAAGGAACAGAACTATGTAGGGCATTACCTGTTGGACGAGAACAACGCTGTTGCTGATGCGTTCGGCGCCCGTACCACCCCGCATGTGTTCCTTTTCAACAAAAGCATGGAGCTGGTTTACAAAGGTGCCATCGATGATAACGTGGACGATGCGAAGGCGGTTACCAAACATTACTTGAAGGATGCAATTGCTGCCACTGTCATCGGTAAGCCAGCGGATCCCGCGACTACCAAGAACCTTGGCTGTAGCATCAAGCGAGTTGTCGTACCGCACAAGGATTGATCCTTCCCGGTATCTCTGGATCGGGTTTGTTCAATGAGAAAGCCATTCCACGTGGCTGCTTTGGTGATCTGTTGGAAACTTGTTTGGGTTCAGAGTAACGTGCAAGCCACCTTTGCCGCAAACACAAACACATGAATGTTCTGTTGATCGGGGGCGGTGGCCGTGAGCATGCGCTCGCGTGGAAACTGGCCCAGAGCACGTTGCTCGATGAACTCTATGTGAGTCCTGGAAATCCAGGTACCGTGCGGCACGGGCGCAATGTCGCTATCGACCTGAACGACCAGAAGGCGTTGCGACAGTTCCTCTTGCTCAAGCGCATCAAAGTGGTTGTTGTTGGCCCTGAAGCGCCACTTGTAGAAGGCTTGCATGATCGTATCTCCGAAGATCCCAAACTGAAGGACGTTACGGTGATCGGCCCCAAAGCCGCAGGTGCTCGACTTGAGGGAAGCAAGGAGTTCGCGAAAGAGTTCATGCTCCGTCACAATATTCCAACAGCCGCTTTTCGAGCGTTCGGCAAAGGACAATTGAAAGAAGCCGTTGAGCACTTGGATCGTATGAAACCGCCATACGTGATAAAAGCGGATGGCCTTGCCCAAGGGAAAGGCGTTGTGATCGCGCAGGACCGCAAAGAGGCGGAAAGCACGTTGAAGGATATGCTTTCCGGAACCAAGTACGGGGCCGCTAGCGAGCGCGTAGTGCTCGAACAATTCTTGAAAGGAATTGAGTTGAGCGCATTTTTGATCACCGATGGTGAGACGTTCAAGATGCTCCCTGCGGCGAAGGATTACAAGCGTATCGGTGATGGAGATACGGGCCCCAATACGGGCGGGATGGGTGCTGTAAGCCCAGCGCATTTCGCCGACAAGGATTTTATGCAAAAAGTACACGACCGCGTTGCAGCCCCAACAATTCGCGGCTTGCGTGAGGAAGGGATCCCATACCAAGGCTTTCTTTTCATGGGCCTTATCAATGTGGATGGTGAACCGTACGTGATAGAGTACAACGTGCGTCTTGGTGATCCAGAAACGCAGGCTATCCTACCACGTTTGCGGAGCGACCTGCTCGATCTCTTTGAAGGCATCGCCCATGGTACTCTGAGCGAGCGCCATGTGGACGTGGATGCGCGCACATGCGTTTCTGTAGTGATGGCCGCTGAAGGTTATCCGGGGAAATACGAAAGTGGCAAGTCGATCACAGGCATCGAGAATGTCGTCAATGCGTATGTGTTCCAATCCGGGACCGCTGAAAGCAAGAAGGAGGGATTGGTTACGGCTGGAGGGCGAGTGCTTACCGTAAGTGCCTTCGGCAAAGACTTGGATCAAGCCATTGCCAACGCGTACAAGAATTCATTGGTGATCGACTTCCAAGGCCGAACAATGCGCACTGATATCGGTAAGGACCTCGTTAAAACACCTGTTTCGAAAACAGCGAGTATCGTTCAAATACTTTGAAGCGAAGGCTTCAGATGTACTCCTTTCGATCCTTCGCCCGTTGGCTGTACTTCGCCTGTGCATTCATCCAATAGAACGCACCGAAGGCCAGCACTAAAGTGAAAATTGTTGGTGGTATCCAACCCGCAGGCACCAGCAAGGCGTCGAATGATGACTGGCAGAATTGACCGATAGCGAAGAAGAACGATTGCATGAGCGTGGTATGTTGAACTGGGTCAAATATAGAGGCGTCCGTTCGCATACCCTCAAACAGCCAAGCAAGGCATGTTGGTAAGGCTTTTCCGTCAGAACCAGCCGTTGGCACTTATCGGGCAAATACCGATGGTGTTGCTTTTGTGGCCAGGCGGAGGTTCAGGAGAAGTCGATCTGAACCTGCCAGCAGATCAAGGAATGCCTTTTTTTTGGGCATTTACTGCCCTTTGTTCGTTGAGCTCTTGGGCAGGTTCGGTAGCAGGTTTCATCTTGTTGGCGGGCTTGGTGATGCAGTTGAACTACACGACGAACGAAAGTGATCTCTTCGGTCGTCGCAATCACCTTCCAGCACTTCTCTTACCTCTGTTATTGGCACTGTTCCCGATGGGTATGGTGGCCGATCCTGCCATGTTGGGTGCACCTTTTGTCCTTTGGGCCGTCCGACGGTTGTGGGCGTCGCAGGGCGATCAACGCGTATTGGGGCCATTATTTGACGCAGGGCTCCTTATTGGGCTTGCTGCAATGTGCTACTTGCCGTATTTGTTCCTTGTAGTGGTTATCTGGTCGTCCATCAGTGTAATGAGACCTTTTCATTGGCGCGAATACATGATGCCGTTGTTGGGAGCACTGGTGGTGCTTTCTATCGCGCGGTGCGTCATCTATTTGCTCGCCCCTTCGGCGTGGGACCCTGTTGGTTCATTGGTGATGCCTGTCGCTGGTGCCGCTCTCCTGCCTTCTCCACACTGGTTATGGCCTATTCTCCTGGTCCTGGTTTTTCTCGGATTTGTGGTGTCGGCTGTTCCGGCCTTTGCAGCAGGGTATTCACGTGGGGTAATGCGCGAGAAGAATACCCGTGCCTCATTGCTCGCCTTCAGTTTCGCTTTCGGCCTTCTTGCCGCGTTCGCTTGGTTCGCTCAAAGGCATCTCCCCTCCGTATTCATAGGCGTGCCGTTGGCCATATTTTTCAGCTACCCGCTTTTGGTGGCCAAGCGGATGACCCTGGCAGAAACGGGTGTGATCGGTCTGCTCGCACTCGGACTTTGGGCACGGTGGGGGTGAGCGTTCTTCATTGCCGCTGCTACTTTTGCGGACCAGAAACCAACCGCAGCCTCCCATGAAATTCGGTGTCGTCATTTTCCCTGGTAGCAATTGTGATGAGGATATGTGCTTTGTGCTGGAGCATGTTATGGGGCAGAAAGTAGAGCGGCTCTGGCACAAGGACCACGACCTGAAAGGTTCTGATATGGTCGTGCTTCCCGGTGGCTTCAGCTATGGCGATTACCTCCGCAGTGGAGCGATCGCCCGGTTCTCACCGATCATGCAAGAAGTGGCGGCGCATGCCAAACGAGGAGGGCCAGTACTGGGTGTGTGCAACGGTTTTCAAGTTCTCTGTGAGGCAGGGTTGTTGCCAGGTGCTTTGCTACACAACGAAGGCCAGCGGTTCATTTGCAAGAATGTCTTCATTCGTTCGCAAACGCGCAATTCACTCCTTACCAACGCAGTGAAGGATCATCCGCTTTCCATTCCCATCGCACATGGCGAAGGCCGCTATTTCACGGACGAGGCTTCAGCGAAAACCCTGAATGACAACGATCAAGTGCTCTTCCGGTATTGCGATGCTGAAGGCCGCCTGCGTGATGACGCTAATCCGAACGGCAGCCTCGAGAATATTGCCGGTGTATGCAATGCCGGTCGAAATGTGTTCGGTATGATGCCCCATCCAGAGCGTGCCGCCGATGAACGACTGGGCAATACCGACGGCAAGGCACTCTTCACCTCTCTCTTGCAGGGAGTGATGGCGTAAGTGTTCCCAACGTTAGGCCGACCCGGGATCAGCGTTGTGTGGTATCGGCCAACCGGAAAACAGCCTTTACAGTCTTCGTGGTGGCCGGGTCGATAACGAGCGATGCTGTTTTCCCGTCGGTTCCCAGCCAACCCACGAATTCATAACCATCATGAGCTTTGGCAAGCAGGTGCAGGTGAGTTCCCGCGAAGGCACTGAAGCCCTGTTCAAGTTCAGCCAGTGCCAAGCCTTCCAACATTACCTCGCCCGCGTTCTGCGGGGTAACTCGCACACTGACTTTCCTTAACGACTGATGTGTGCGTTTTTCCAGTTGTTTCAACAGGACGAGAGGTCTTTGTGTGATGTGCTGATACAGATCGGCCAAACTCTCTTCCGGGGAAGGGCGACTCATCTCTACCTGCCAGCGTGCATGATCGGCAAGCATCAAGTCTTGGTGCTTTTCAAAAATGGAATCGGCCACATGTGTAGCAATCTGCTCGGATAGAGAGGTTGCCAACCAGGCACACAACCGGGCCAACAACCGATCGCGCAGGTCAGCGTTCGCGAGAAGTTGAGGAAGAAATGGCGAACAGGGTGCCGTTTCGGAACACATGCGTTCCACGGTTCCTTCGTCAGGCGGGGCCCAAAGATCCATGTCGAAGAGGATCCATCGCCATCGACCTCCACGTTCCGTCGCCCGCCAACAACGTGTATTGAGGTCGTGGTCCGCGCGACCCGTCCATAGGTCGAAGCAGGCCAGATCGATCAGACTTTCCACATCCATCAGCAAAGCCAGGCTGTCCGCTGAAGTGCCACGTTCCAGCGCCGATCGCATTTTGTTGTAGCTCTCGCGATCACCGTTCAACACCCGCGAGCCCGGACCATCTATAAGGTCCACCTGTTCTGCTCCATCTATCGACCGCAGCCACTCCGAATTTTTTGGCGGCATGGCCCGGTACAGTCCCTGATAATTCCCGTTCACATAGACGGGCAATGCGTGACTGATCTGAACGTCGACATGTGAGCTCATGCTAGCGGTCGCTTCCATGAACACGTTGCGCAAGAAGGCATGCGGCGTTGCATCGGCACGTAACATCACCTCCTTCCAATCGCCAACTCCGATCGTCCTCATTGGCTCCTCATCAGCGCACAGTTTGAAATTCTTTTTTGGTAGTCCGCGTGTTCCACTGCCAGATACCCCGATCAAGGCTGTGTTTGCCCATGTGCTATCCGCCGAATGCCATTCGATCCGGGCCGCTCGCTGCCCTTTTTCTCCGCGCTGCGCGTAGTTCGCCTTGGACGAATTCGAGAGCAACCCGAGGCTATCGCTGAACAGATCGAGCGGGTCAGCGCTAACCGCGATATACGGCTGCTTTTCCCTGGTGATCGTCAACACTGCGATCGGGGAAGGAATTCCATCGTTCGCAAATGCCCTGGCGGTAATGACCGTGCCTGAAGGGAAATGCTGTTTTCGGGAAAGCGCTGGTGATCGTTCGTTCGGCAGCGAACCATCCAGTGTGAAACAAGTGGTGATCCCTTCAGGCGTATCGCAAAGAAGTTCACCCTCCTGGAGTGATAATTCCGGCTTTTCCAACAACCGAAGTGCCCCATGCGCACTTTCGTTGGACCCTCCGATCGTAGGCTCCCCATAATAACCAACAACTTGCCTTCCGTCTCCAGTGCGACCAATGGACACACCCTTGGGCAGAGCCGGCCAGGTGAAAACCTCCCGAACCGTTCTACGGTCTGCGGCTATCAATAGAAGACTTCCACCGGAACGATCAAGGTGCAGCATCACGTGATCGGAGCCCTTCTCAATGGCATCGTCGCACCAGAGAACACGATATCCATACGCCGATATGCTCAGGTGACCGTCAATTCGATGTGATCCGCCCTGTGAAACAATGGTCCAACCCTGCAGCTCCATGGACCGTCCAGTAGGATTGAACAGTTCGATCCGATCCGCCCCCGGGCCGCTGGGCAGCACCTCGTTGATCAGTGGCGTCTGGGCATTGGCCAGTATCACGAAACACCATAGCCCTGTGAACAAGACGACCCGCATCGCCGCAAAATAGCGAGCAGGCGGCCTTGTACTTGACTACTTTCGCGCTTCCGTTATCGACAACAACCCCAACGCCGGGCTCCGGCTTCAACGTATGAGAAAACACATTTTATTCCTCGGCTTGGTTTTGACCGCTTCTTTGGCTCAAGCACAGGTGATCACCAATGTGGTTATCACCCCACAGAACCCGACCGCTTGCACATTGATCAATCTCAATGTTTTTGGTACGATACCTACTTCCGGGATGCTACTTGGATTCTCTCCAAGCGTGAATGGAACAGTCATTACCGTGAGCTTTTCGGGCTCTGGCGGAACTGGTGGCAGCACCCCGTTCAATCAACTTTTGGCGGGTTTGGGACCGTTTGCGCCGGGGCCGTATACCGTGATCGTACCGTTCACTTACAACGGCACCGTTACCAGCACTTGGACCGGCTCTTTCACTGTAGCGCCGGGCTTCAACCCTGATGCCGGCGAATATGGCGACACGCTGATTTGTAACGGGGGTGTGCCGTTCCCTTTGATATCCGTGCTCAACGGAAACCCCGATGTAGGCGGTGATTGGTTCTACCCGAACAACACACCTGTGCCTAACGGAATGTTCATGCCGGGTATTGCCACCGAAGGATTCTATCTGTACTCGTTCGATGTAGAAGCACCGTGCATTGATGCCAGCCAACAGATCTTGATCCAGTTCATTCCGAACAATAGTCCGGGCACGAGTGGAACTGTGCAAGTGTGCGCCTCAGGTGGTGCGCCTGTAAACCTTTTCACGGTTCTTGGAGGCACTCCGTTCGTTGGGGGTACTTGGGCTTTTAATGGAGCGCCGCACAGCAACATCTTTACTCCAGGAGTTGATGCTTGTGGCAACTACATCTATACCGTTCCTGGGATCGCGCCCTGTGGACCTGCATCCGCAACGGTTATAGTGCAGTGCGTTCAACCACCCAATGCTGGTAACAACGGATCGCTGACAGTGCTTTCGTGCGATACTGTAGAGAATCTGAACAGCACGCTGCAGGGGGAACCCAACACGGGTATTTGGGTAAGCCCCGACGGCTTCATTATCGGTGGATTCAACGCTAACGTTAACATCGCGCTCAATGGCCCTGGAGCCTATGGATATGTTGTGACAGGTCAAGGTGGAATTTGTCCGTCGGACACTGCCTTCATCGTAGTTGATACCCTGGCATGTGTCGTGGGGATGGAGGAACTCGATCAGAATGTTGCGCGTTTCCTGTTGTCACCCAATCCGGCCAGCGATCAAGTGACCATCGAGGTTGAATTGGTTCAACCCGGCGATGCACACGTTCTTGAGTTGCTGGACGTGAACGGCCAACTTGTTCGTAGCGAGCAAATGATCTTCGCAGGTACTCTGGCCCGCCGTGTGTTGGCCGTTGGTGATCTTGCGAAAGGTGTTTATATGGTGCGCCTTTCTTCACCTCAAGGACACGTGATGCGCAGATTGATGCTTCGTTAGAGCGAACCTATTATCAACGAACGAAGCCGCAGGGATCCCTGCGGCTTCGTTTTTTTCAGTTCAGTCCAATGCGTTGCGCGTTACCCAATAGCGGTACGCGGCCATCAATTTGCGAGAGTTGCTCAAGCGAGCAAGATCCCGGTGCCATTGTTTGGGCAGGAGTGCGCGGTTCGCTGCTGCCAATAGAATGAAGAGACGTTTGCGCGCGGTCATGGTTCAGTGGTGTTGCAGTGCGCAAATTTCGTTCGCTCGTTCCATTTCAATAGTCGCGTGCTGCACCCCAAGCGCGCTCAAGGTTTCGCGAACAGTTTGTTTGAGCGTCGCCTGCGCTTCTGGTTCAGCAACATCCGTGACGATATGCACCGTGAGAACCGTGTAGTGACCATCGAGGGTCCAGGTATGCTGATCATGCGTGCTCAATACGTTCGGTAAAGCGCGCAATGCTTGTGTGATGCGCTGCTCATCGATCCCGGACGGAAGGCGCTGCATGAGTATGCCAGTACCCTCCTTGAACACCTTCATCGCGTTCCACCCGATGAACAAAGCGATGCCCAAGGACATCAACGGATCGATCCAGGTGACCTGGCTGAAGAACATCGCCAAGCCACCGACCAGGATCACCGCCCAGCTCATTACATCTTCCAATAGGTGGAGGCGAGCTCCCTTTTCATTCATCGAATGCCCACCCCGAAGCGCGGCAATGGCCAGGAAATTCATCACCAGTCCGAAGACAGCGATCGCCATAATGCCCGGTGCATATGGCTCAGCTGCCATGTTGATCCGTGAGATCGTGAAAGCGAGCAGAGCTACCGAACCGATGCCAAGCACAATGCTTGCCAGCCAGCCACCGAGCATGCTGTAACGACCGTATCCGTATGAGTATCGAGCGTCCCGGCCTCGCAGCGACACGCGTTGCAGGTACCACGCCGCACCCAGGATCAGGCAATCGCCTATATCGTGCAACGCGCCGCCCAGCACCGCTGAACTGTTCGTCCACCAAGCACCACCCAGTTCTACGACCGTGAAAAGTCCGTTCAGCAGAAAAGCCGCGCGCAAGCGCTTCGATCCAACATGTTCGTGTTCAGCGAACCCATGGTGATGGTCATGATGCGCATGAGACATATGCCGAAAGTACAATTGCCCAGTACGCTGGTTCCGTTCACCAATGGATCGTTTCAGCCTACCACGACTCGGCCGGTCCGCTTCGCCAATGCCTTCTTCACCTCGTTCAATTGCTGGATCTCTTGAAGGGTGATCAGCACGTTCATCTCATCGTCGGTCTTCAACGTTTCCTGCTTGTCACGGATCATTCGGTCTACTCGTCGCTCCAGTAGGATGTCCACTCCTTCCTCCACGGCATCACGCAGTTGTTCGTTCTCCCGCGTTACATGGATCTTGTGGCGTGCTTTCCAGTTCGGGCTCAACACGTGTTTCTCAGTAAGCAGGTCGATGCTGAGGCCTCGCCAACCCTCGTCAACATGGTTCGCATAACGCACTCCTTCCACCGGTTCGCCCAAGTTGGTCTGGTGCCGGTAGTCGAGATAAATGGCTTGGAACAATGGCTCGTCCAAGCTGATATCGTCTACCGCCAAGCGCGAGAACATCAGTTCGGCCACGCTCATTTCTTCATCGTTCGCAGTGCCATCGTCGGCTTGAATGGAAACGCTGATGCGCTCGTGGCCGTAGTTCAATAGGATACGCAACAGGTCGCGTTCCTGTGGCAATGTGCCCAGCACTTCCACATCGGGCTGGGGTGGCGCTACTTCTGGTGCGAGTACTTCCTCAAAAACGGGCGCATCGCCACCCAGCCGTTTGCGATAACCTCGGCGCAGCGATTTGTTCAACTCGCTCACCAGCGCCTGCTCGCTCACCTGCATCATGCGCGCGCATTGTTGCACGTATAGCGAACGCAGCACATGATCCTGGATCAGCGCGAGACTTTCCACCATCTCGTGGATGGCAGCGGCTTTGCGCACGGGATCGCCCTCCGTTTCGCGAACGAGCATGTCCGCTTTGAATACCAGGAAGTCTTTCGCATTGGCCTCCAGAAAAGCCGTGATCTCGCTGCTGCTGCGCGTGCGGGCAAAGCTGTCCGGGTCGTCGCCATCCGGGAACAGCACCACCTTCACGCTAAGTCCTTCTGCAAGGATCAGGTCGATACCGCGCAACGAGGCTTTGATGCCTGCCGGATCACCATCGTACAAAATGGTGACCGCGGTGCTGTAACGCTTGATCAACCGCACTTGGTCTTGCGTGAGCGATGTGCCACTGCTGGCCACTACGTTGGTAATACCAGCCTGATGCAAACTGATCACATCCGTGTATCCTTCTACCAGACAGCAGTTGTTCTTTTCCGCAATGGCCTTTCGTGCGTACGAGATGCCATAGAGAGAGCGGCTCTTCACGTACAGCACGCTCTCCGGGCTGTTGAAGTACTTCGGGAGTTTCTTGTCGCTCTTCAGCGTGCGCGCCCCGAAGCCGATGGGTTGGCCTGTAAGGCCGTGGATGGGGAATGTGATGCGGCCCTGGAAGAAATCCCATGGATCGCCATTGTCGCGAAGTTTGATCCACCCTGCTTTTTCAAGCAGCTCTTTCGCGAACCCATGCGTGATCGCTGCTTTCGCGAACGCATTTCCATTCTCGGGAACATAACCGAGTTGGAATTCCTTGATGGTATCGTCGCGGAAACCTCGCTCGCGGAAGTAGCTGAGGCCGATGCGTTGGCCCTCATCCGTGTTCCACAATTGGTCTATACTCCAGGTCATGGCCCATTGTTGAACCACGCCCAAGCTTTCGCGTTCGCTCTGCTCTACCTGTTGTTCGGCCGTTTGCTCTTCTTCCTCCAGTTCAATGTTATAGCGCTTGGCGAGCCATTTGATGGCTTCAGAAAAGGAGAGGTGCTCCTGTTTCTGCAAAAAGCTGATCGCATCCCCGCTTTCGCCACAACCGAAGCACTTGTAAATGCCGAGGTGCGGACTCACATTGAACGAGGGCGTCTTCTCGTTGTGGAACGGACAAAGCCCAAGGTATCGTGGCCCCTTACGCTTGAGGTCGAGGAACTCACCGAGCACCTCTTCCACGCGCATCACGTCTTTTACTTGCTGTACCGAGCGAGGACTGATCACGGGCTGTTTCCGAAAAGGGCCGTGAATTTACCCCGTGGTCTTAGGGTGATCAACGATCGTTGATAACTGCCCCTGTCGAATCGTATTTCACCGTTCTCAGCAAGCCTCCGCCAAGGTCAAAAAACGACCATTCTCCTACCGGATGGCCATTTCGGCTATCGCCGCTGTAGTAAGGGTTGCCGTTCTCGTGGAAGACCGTGGTAAGACCGTGGTTCAACCCATGTTGATACTCACTTCGGCTTTTGACCTTGCCACTGGCGTGGTAGCTGGTCCATAGTCCTTCGCGTTGACCGTTGAGGATTTGGCCTTCCATCAGTAGAAGTCCACTTTGGCTCCTGTACACATGTGGGCCATCTTTCAAGGAATCATTCACCATCGCACGCCGAGCAGAGTCGGCTTTTTCTACAACGCGGGCGCTGTCAATGATGGAACGTGCACGTTCGAGATCAGCGGGCTGCCCACAGGAGAAGAGGATCAGTGCCGCGAATGCAGACGGCAATATGCAGCGGTGCGCTGCCAACCGCCAACTGCCAACTATCGGTTCACCAACTTCTGCGAACGGGTCTTTCATCTGCGGTGATCCTACTTGGTGCGTTCTACCGTTAACTGCAGCAAGCCTTCGAGCGAGCGGCGCGCATCGGTCTCGGGGAAGGAGTGCAACGCAGCCAACGCGCGATCCCGGTATTCATACATCCGCATGGTTGCATGTGCTATGCCTCCTGCCGCTTCCACTTTGGCGATCAATCGGGCTACAGCTTCGTTGTTCTCGTTGTCGTGCTTTACCGTGCGCACCATCCAGCGCCGTTCTTCGGCCGATACGTGCTGCAATGCGTAGATCAAGGGTAGCGTCAATTTCTTTTCCTTGATATCCAATCCTGTGGGTTTTCCGGTGTTCTTGCCTGCACCATAATCGAACAGATCGTCCTTGATCTGGAAGGCGATACCAGTGAGCTCACCAAAGGTGCGCATGCGTTCCACCTCATCGGGTGATGCCCCACCAGCAGCGGCACCGCTGGCACAACAAGCGGCGATCAAACTGGCCGTTTTCTGGCGAATGATGTCGAAATAGATGTCTTCCTTGAAGTTCAACCCGCGTGCTTTTTCCAGTTGAAGGAGCTCGCCTTCGCTCATTTCACGCACCGCACGGCTCACAATTCGCAGGAGCTCGAATTGTCCTTTATCCACAGCCAGGAGCAGGCCACGGCTCAATAAATAGTCCCCAACGAGCACGGCGACCTTGTTCTTCCAGAGGGCGTTGATGCTGAAGAAGCCCCGACGCATGTAGGAGACATCCACCACATCATCATGCACCAACGTGGCTGTATGCAACAGTTCGATAAGTGAGGCCGCGGTATAGCCTGCATCCGTTACTGGCCCGAACTGCCGGGCGCTGAGCAACGTGAACATGGGCCGCATCTGTTTGCCCTTGCGTTGCACGATGTAGTGCATGATACGGTCCAG
Source organism: Flavobacteriales bacterium (assembly GCA_016717225.1). Taxonomy (GTDB): domain Bacteria; phylum Bacteroidota; class Bacteroidia; order Flavobacteriales_F; family PHOS-HE28; genus PHOS-HE28. Next base: position 64,818 of record JADKGB010000011.1, read on the forward strand.
CAAAGGTGCTTTGCTGCGCATGGCCTCACGGAAGCGCTGCTCGAATTCGCGCATTTCCGCAGCAATGGGGACTTGTATCTCTTCGAGCGTAAGCAACAAGCGCGAAACTACGGGAAGGGTTCCCTTATTTCATCGGAGGAGCCTTGGGCTATTCTTTCACCCAAGATCCTTGAAAGACCGCTTCTCCGGAACGGTCCTTGATCCCTATCGCGTACAGACCCGGCGGTATTCCTTCCGTGCTGATGTGGAAATTGATCCCGGACAATTCTTGCTGGCGCACAAGTTGGCCTTGCACGTTCGTGATCGTGATGGTGCCACAGATCAGTTGCTTGGCAAGCATTATTTCCAAGTGGTTTGTTCCGGGGTTCGGGAACATCCACCCCCGCACTTTTTCATGTTCGGGCATGGCCGCAGTAAAATCTTCCGGGGCGATCTTGGCGATCCACGCTTTCGTGCGCGTATCAGCCGCACCTACGCGGATGTCCGCTACCGAGCCCGAGAGCAGAGCACCACCATCAACGGTCGCTTGCACCGCACGCAGCAGGTAATACAAGCTATCCGTAAAACCATCGAAGACGTAGTCGCCCAGTACATTCAGTTCTGTATCTAATTTCCAAACATGCGCTCGTGAGGGCCAACCGAGGGTTGGAGTGACCAGTTGAGGTCCGAAGTACTCCGTTTGGCCGAAGAACAGTTCGTCCGATTCGTTCTTCGAAATACATTGACCAAGGGCGGGAATGTCTCCATAACTGGTGGTTGTTGGCAGAAACTGTTTGCTTACCGTGGCCAAGGTGCTGTCGGCGCGTTGTACCAATCCCTTTAGCTGACCGTTCGGTTGAATACCACCCGCCAGGATCATATCCGAGTTGTCCAATGGCAACGCAACAAACATTTGGTGAATGGTGTTGAAATAGTCCAACGTGTCATTGTAGGATGGAGTGCCGAACACCGATACCACCGAATGATTCGGGTGCAAGTATGTGACTTCCCCTGCACTGTATGTGCCAGACCATCCTGTTTGGGTGGTGGCAAGAACCATGTCACCGTTGTTCTTGGTGCGAATGGATGATACACCGCAGGCGCATTCGCCGTTGTATATTGAATCGTTTCCGAGCGAATCACCTACAATGTTCAGCTGGAAAAGACGGATCGTTCCGCCGAACACATTCGGGTAGTGGTTGCCAGTGATCGCGACGGTTATTACATCAGCTGATGATCGGGTGACAACTTGACTTGCCCTGCTGTAGCCGGTTTCAATCGCGTGTTGCTCGATAAGTGACAGTCCAGGGGAATACTCACTGAAACCGATGGATGTTGCTGAAGCCGTGGTCCATGCCAGTGAATCATAGACCGTGGAAAACACAAGGGTTCGGTTCAATGACTCATTATACAGGATCGCGTATGGTGTTACGCCAGCATCGGGAAATTGAATTCGTAAATGTCCATTCAAAAACCCTTGAGCTGTAAATTCGAAAACATGCCCTGCCGCGAATACGGGATAGGATAGACTGCTAGTTTCTGACGCGGCCAAATGTATCCGGCCTTCGCTGTCTTCGGCGATGTTCATACCGAAGGATAACGAGCTTAATGTGTCTATCGTTACGGTCCATGATTGCCCGTACGCATGCATTCCTGCTGCACCAAAGGAGATCGAGAGCAGGCAGAATTCAAGGATCAAAGGAGCTGGATCCCTCACTTTGCCCACTTTATGCCATACGAGAAGGAACATTGATGAATGTCCCATTGTTCCAGTATTCCTGGTTGTATGTAGAACGCGGACGTGATCATGCAGACCTTGAATGTCTTTGTTGGGCACTGGGCGCCCTTGATCAAGTTGATGGCTGCCCAGGTTCCATTTGTCCAGTAGATCTCATTTGGAACCACTTGACAAGCATCGTCACATCCGTAAAACGTCCAGCGCGAGAATGTTCGAGTTCCGAAGCATCCGTCCCAGGTTGGCGTTGGGTCATAGGGATTGTGAAGGAAGGGTTCGTTGAACCGATAGCGCTTTTGCGCGAAATCTGTTGATCCTCCGTTCACCTGCCAAGTTTCCACGTTCGTGAAATAGAAACCGCTAACTGTCGGGTTCGCAACGTTTATACGTGTCTCGATCTCTTTATCCAAACACTTTACGGATGGGGTTGGTTGTGCTCCACACCTGCAACCGGTGTTGGGCTGGGCTTGGTTGCTATACTGGCCCCAGAGGCGCACATTTGTTCCATCATCGCCGTAGTCCGTGCTCGGCGCTGCCCGTTCATAGCCACTGCCGATAAAACAGATCACATTCAGGATGAGCAATGCCGAATTCTGCGAGGCTACCTCAACGTTCACTAACGTCACATGTTGCATGTCAGTGGTAAGACCCATCACCATAACATGCAAGGGTATATATGCTGCAATTACCCCATCCACTGGGGCCGTTCCATTGATCAATGGCACTTCCAAGAGCAACGAATCCGTGATCAGCGTTTCGAATTCCCGCTCACCGGCGGTCAAGGAGTAGTTCAACCCTGCTTCGATATACCACACCGCGCTATCAATGGAATATACTTCACCATCGCGCTGGTGGCCGTGAGTCGCAAGCGCCGCGTTGTTCAAGAATGTTCTGATGCACGGACCGGGATCCACGGCCTCATTCGTTGCTGACGCCGGTAACTCCGTTTCTGTTTTGGAGCACGCCACCACCAACGTTAAAGCTAGGGCGCAACCGACGAAAAGACCACTGCCATCGCGTGTTGCGCTAATGGGCGTTTGGGCGTTTGGGCGTTTGGGCGTTTGGGCGTTTGGGCGTTTCATATAGTTTCGTTTGGAACTTGAAGGTATATGATATTCTGATCCACGGTTGATCGTATTCAATTAGGGACATTGCTAATCAGGCAGACACTACCTAATTCACCTGCTCTTGACCTTTCTATTGGCCGAACACCACCATCCGCATACATTCGCCAAGCATGTACCGCCTTCGCCCGCTCCTGTTCACGGCCGCTGCTTTTTCCTGTGCGATGCTCCTTGCACAACCCGAAAAGCCCAAGACCAAAGTGGTTCTTTACAAGGACCGCATCGCTGCCCAATGGGACACGGTGAACTGCGTGAAGAACGTGATCAAGGTGAACCCCTTGCTTTTCTTCAGGGGCGAAATACCTGTCTATTTCGAACATGCTCTATCTCCCCGTTTGAGCTTGGAATTGGGTGTAGGTGTCACTTATCGCAACTTCCTCAATCTCACGATCGCAGGTGATAATGCCGATGCCGATGATTTCGGTGCTGGTACCAAGATCATTCCTCATCCCAGTTTCCACATAGGTGCTCGGTATTACTTGACAGACGATCTGGAGCCCCAGGGACAGTACCTGCAAGTGGAATTGGCCTATTTGCGTTACGGAAAGGACATCAGTGAGAAGGACAGCACGGGTTTCTTCAATGGGAAGACAAATCGCGACGACCGTACATTCAATGATGTGCGTTTGTACTATGGTTACCAGAGCATCAGTGGGACCAGCAATTGGCTTTTTGATGTGTATGCCGGTGTAGCTCTTCGCAGTCGTCACTTGGAGATCGTGAACGAGCAACTGGATATCTCTGCGGGCAAGTGGAACTATACCACCGAGGTGAAGGACGACATTGTTCCGGCTTTTTTCCTGGGGGTGAAGGTGGGGTTGGGCTGGTAGACCTCCGGGTCTCGCACACTTCCCGATCGGCTCGGCACGTTATTGGGTAAGCAACACCGCCTTGTGGACGATCGTTCTGCGATGACTCCAAGGCCGTTGTAACGCTCCGGTAATTTTCGTCCCATCTCTTCGGCCTCTCTTTCGGTTACGCCCTCACACATGCTTCGCCTGCTTCGACGTGTACTTCTAGTCTCTGCAGCCTTCGTTGTGCTCGGTCTTACCGTATTGGCGGCTCTGGCCTATGCCTATCAGGATGAGGTGCGGCAAAAACTGGTGAGCGAATTGAACGCCCATTTGAAGGTGCCCGTGCACCAGAGCGGAATCGAACTCACGCTGATCAAGCGATTTCCGCAAGCCTCCCTCAGGCTCCAGAACGTGCTTGTGGAAGAATTGCGGACAGATAGTGGCAAGGTCGATACGCTGCTTTTCGCAGAGGATCTGTATTTGGAGTTCAGCCTGCTCTCGCTGCTCTCCGGTGATTATACCGTGAGCGAGTTGTATGGCGAGAACGTGCGTCTTTGTCCAGGATATGACAAGTTGGGAGCTGAGAATTGGGCTATTTGGAAGTCCGACAGCAGCGCGACAGGCGATACCGATTTCAAGTTGAAGAAACTTGCCTTCAATGGCCTGAGGTCACACTTTCATGATCACCGTTCCGGGTTGACCATTGAAGCAGAAAGCAACAAACTCGCTGTTCGTGGACGCTTTCGCGATGAAGGCTCCGCGCTTTCCATCGATGGGGATCTGGACCTGCACGAATGGCGCAATTCCCAGGGGGTGCAACTCAGTGATCGCCAGGCCGAGGTAAAATTGAAGCTGACCTTTGGTGGAGCCACAGGTGCTTTCCACATGGAAAAGGGAAGTGAGCTGCTATTAGCGGATGGATCCGGCAAGACCGGTGATGTTCCCATTGCGTTGACCATCTCTGTGCAACGCAGTGCTGCTGGAAAGGAATTCGACCTGCGGGCAAATGGCTTCAATATCGATCTTGCCGATCTGGTGGTGCTGCTTCCCGAAGGCTTGCATGAACGGGTCCGGCACTATGACCTCAGCGGAAGTGCGGACGTCGCTGTTCACTACGCAGGTCCGTTGGATGCGAATGGTCCCTCGCTTTCTGCCGGTATGAAACTTCGTGATGGCCGATTGAAGGAAACCACTAGTGGAACGATATTCAGGAACGTTGCCGGTGAATTGGCTGTGGAACTCACCCCGGATGGAACAGTACGCAAATTGCTCGTGAAAGGGCTGAATGCGAGCACTTCGACCGGCACTGTTGGCGGCACCATCGAGCTCGAAGGCCTGTTGAACGCCAAGCTGAAGGCCGATATCCGGGGCGATATCGCGATATCGGACCTCTTGCGGTTCGCTCGTGTGGATACGTTGGAAGAGGCGGAGGGTCGATTGGTCGCAGATGCGCATGTGATGGGCAAGCTCAGGGATGTTTCGGATGTGAAGGCCGTTGACATCCGTTCATTATCCATTTCCGGAAAGGCAGAATTGCGTGATGCAGCGCTCAAGATGAAAGGCGTTCGACACCGAATTACAGGACTCAATGCAACGCTCGCCTTGAAAGGGAATGATGCAGTGGTGAGCGGCTTGCGGTGCGAGGTGCAGGGCAACCCGATCCAATTGAGCGGCACGTTGCGCAACCTGGTGCCCTATTTGGCTTTCAATGATCAGCGTTTGGTGATAGATGCACAGGGCACTTCCTCGCGCATAGATCTGGCGGCGTTGGTTTCCACGAACGAAGTGGACGATCAGCACAAGGCTGCTGACACGAAGGACTACACCGTGAAGTTTCCAGCATTGATCGATCTTGATCTACGAACGAGTGTGGATGAACTCGTCTTCGAGGACTTTGTCGCGGACAAGATCACGGGGAGCATCACGCTGAAGGATCAGGTTCTGAGCGTTGCACCGATCACCTTCCGATCCGCGCAAGGCATTGTTAGTGGATCGTTGCGATTGGATGGCCGGGTTGCGCAGACGTATCCTTTGGCGATCACGGCGGACGTGCAGGGTATGCGCATCGAGCAGCTCTTCCATGAGTTCCGCAACTTCGGCCAATCCTTCATAACGGACAAGCACTTGAAAGGGAAGGGCAATGTGCGCCTCAATTTGACCGCTGAACTCACACCGTCGCTTTCCCTTGACCAGAACTCATTGCACTGCATCGCCGACCTGCACATCGATCAGGGTGAATTGAACGAGCACGCACCGATGATGGCATTGGCGGATTACTTGAAGACGAACAAACTGGTTTCACCTTTCGTGGATACGGATGAATTGAAGAAGCGGTTGACGCATGTGAAGTTCGCCTTGCTCGAGAACCAAGTGGAGATCAAGGACCGCACGGTCTTCATTCCGGCCATGACGGTGAAGAGCAGTGCCATGGACATCGAAGTGAGTGCCGCGCAAACCTTCGATGGCGGCATTGACGATCACCTCAACTTCCGGCTTGGCGACCTCTTCAAACTTGGAGACAATGGAGATGAGTTCGGGCCCGTTACGGATGATGGGACCGGGCTACGCATCTTCCTTCATATGTTCGGCACAACGCAAGACCTTCAGTTCAAGAACGATGGTGCCATGGCCGCCGCCAGGCGCAAAGAGAAGATCAAGCAAGAGTCGGCCAACTTGAAGGGCTTGTTGAGCGATATCTGGAAGGGCAAGGGTGGAATTACGGAGCCAGAGGCGCCAAGTACCGCATTGATCACCATTGAACCGGCCGTTACGGATAGTGCGGGAACCATGCCTGAAGCCGCAACGCGCAAAAAAGGACTGGGCCGCCTGTTGGAGAAAGTCGGGAAGAACGATGAGGAGCAGGAGGTCATCACTGTGGAATAAGCGACGCGTTCGCCATCTTCACCCGCTCTACCGTGGACCTCTACTCGAACAAACAACGTTGGAAGCTGGTATTGGCACTGGTGGCTTTGGGCATCGTTGGCGCCAGCCTTTGGTACAGCAGTGGAATTGTTGAACGGGTACGCACCGAGGAACGCAAGAAGGTGCAGTTATGGGCCGAGGCCGTCCGCAATCGGGCGCAGTTGGTGAATTATACCGACTCGCTTTTCAAGCGGTTGCGCGAAGAGGACCATAAAAAAATGGAGCTGTGGGCCGATGCTCAGACCCGCCTTACCCAGGATGATGCGAACGACCTGAGTTTCTATTTGCGCGTTGTGAGCGACAACACCACCGTGCCGGTGATCATAACCGACGAGCACGGGGATATGAAGTTCGCTCGCAATCTGGACAAAGGCGTAGAAGAGGATCCGGCGAAGCTTCGAAAAGTGCTTGCGCGCATGAAGAAGCTGCATGGCCCGATCGAGATCACCATCGGGAAGGATCTGAAGCAGTATCTGTACTACATGGATTCCCGTATTGTAGCGGAATTGGAAACGGTCATGGACACCATCATCCAGAGTTTCATCAGTGAGACGGTCATGAGCTCTGCAACCGTGCCCGTGATCTTCACGGATAGCACACGCTCCCATGTGATCGAGCACAACAACATTGACACTGCGGTGATCGCGAACGCGGATGCACTGAAGGAACGTATCGCGGAAATGGCGCAAGCCAACACCCCCATTGAATTCACCCTCGCCGGGCTTGGCCGCAGCTACATCTTCTATGATGAGAGCGCCACTGTAAAACAGTTGCGGTACTACCCTTATGTGATGTTCGGCATCATCGGGTTGTTCCTGCTGGTCAGCTATGCGTTGTTCAGCCTGTTCCGCAATGCCGAGCAGAACCAGGTTTGGGTGGGCATGGCGAAGGAGACCGCACACCAGTTGGGCACGCCGCTCAGTTCGCTGATGGCCTGGATGGAGTTGTTGAAAAGCAACGGTACCGATCCTTCGGCGGTAACCGAAATGAAGAAGGATGTGGACCGGTTGGAAGTGATCACCGAGCGGTTCAGCAAGATCGGATCCGCCCCGGACCTCGTTCCGGAAAAGCTCTACCACACCTTGCGCGCTACTGTGCTTTACCTGCGGCCACGACTTCCCGCACGTTCGAAGATCGACGTGATCGCGCCGCAAAATGTGGATCTCGAAGTGCCACTGAACAGAGCGCTCTTCAGCTGGGTTTTGGAGAATTTGATCCGCAATGCGGTGGACGCCATGGAGGGTGAAGGATCCATCACCATCGATATTGTTCCCGAAGGCGAGCAAACACACATCGACATTTCTGACACTGGAAAGGGAATGCCTCCTGCGCAATTCCGGCGCGTGTTCGAACCGGGCTTCACCACCAAGAAACGGGGTTGGGGCCTGGGACTTTCACTGAGCAAGCGCATCATTGAGCAGTACCACGGGGGCAGGATATTCGTGAAGAAGAGCGCACCGGGGAAGGGGACTACGTTCAGGATATCGCTCAAAACGCATTAGGTTGAAGAGTCAGCGGTTGTGATCGCGTTCTGCCAACTCTCCAACAGTTCAACTCTCAAATGTCCGGCCTCTATTTCCACATCCCTTTTTGCAAGCAGGCCTGCACGTATTGCGACTTCCACTTCAGTACGGACACCAAAAGGCGTAAGGAGGTTGTCGATGCCATGCACATTGAACTCCAGCGTCGAGCTGCTGAACTCGGCAACAAGGGCTTGGGTTCGATCTATTTCGGGGGCGGCACCCCCAGCATGCTCTCTGATGACCAGTTGAGGGGTTTCTTGGACGAGGTCCGCAGTCTTTCAACTATCGCACTATCAGCGGAGATCACCATCGAGGCAAATCCGGACGATATCACCGAAGAAGTGCTTGCTCAATGGAAGGGCATCGGGATCACACGCGTGAGCTTGGGTACACAGAGTTTCCGCGATGATCGTTTGAAGTGGATGGGGCGAGCGCATGATGCGCAACAAGCGCTGCGGAGCATCGACCTGATCTCGAAAGCGGGTTTTGATTCATGGACGATAGACCTCATCTATGGCCTACCGGAAATGACGATCGCCGAATGGGATGAGCAACTCACGATCGCATTGGATCACGGTATGCCGCATCTTTCCGCGTACTGCCTAACCATTGAAGCGCGCACAGCTTTGCACCACCAAGTGAAGAAGGGCCTGGTGCGACCGGCGAATGATGAAGCACAAGCCGAACAGTTCGACCGGTTGATCGCCCGCATGGAACTGGCAGGGTTGATCCAATACGAGATCAGCAACTTCGGCAAGGACGGCCATTTTGCGGTGCACAATAGCAATTATTGGAAGGGTGTTCCCTACATCGGCATTGGGCCCAGTGCGCATTCGTTCGATGGAGTCATGCGCCGTTGGAACGTTTCGAACAACGCCCGATACGTCACTGCGATCGAGAAGAGTGAACGCTATTGGGAGGAGGAGCACCTCACCCATGCACAGCGGGTGAACGAACGCTTGATGACCGGACTGCGCACCATTTGGGGCGTTGACCTGGGTACCTTGGGTGATGATGTCTTGGGTCGTGAGGAAAGCACGGTGAAAAAATACATCGACAGCGGCGACCTGTTGGTCCAAGCCGATCGCCTATTGCTCACGGCCAAGGGCAGGCGCTTTGCTGATCGTATAGCTTCGGACCTGTTTATGAGTTCGATAGAATGAACACGATCAAAGGCATGATCAACGCATCCTCGTTCACCAATTCCCCCATGATCATCTGTGGAGGTCCGACCACTTTTGCGGAAACCACCCCTAACCCCTCCTTGTCGGCGCGGCGCGAGGGCGCACGCGCAGGAGGGGAAAACGCATCGTCATGATCGCGGAGATCACGCATCACGGTAAGCGCTTTCGCATCTCGCTCGATGATCCTATCGATCTGAGCTTGCCGCTTGTTGAGAACGCTTCTGGCCCGCGGGCATGGCATGTTGATCCTGTTCGCATGGAGCCTGTGCGCAGTGGTGATCAGGTGTACACCATAGCCGCAGGCGCTCCGGTCAACTTCCGCAACATCGCGTTCAACCCGCACGGGCATGGCACGCATACAGAAAGCGTTGGGCACATTACCCCGGAGATCCTGCCGGTCGGCAATTTGCTGCAGCGGTACTTTTTTGTCGCCCAATTGACCAGCATCCGTCCGCTAGAGCGCCGACATGCGGACGGGCGAACTGATCTGGTGATCACCTTGAACCATTTCCGTGAGGCTATTGGCGAGCAAGTCCCAGAAGCGCTCGTTCTGCGCACATTGCCTAATGAGACAAGCAAATGCACGCGCGTGTGGACCGGCACCAACCCGCCCTACATCGAAGCACAAGCCTGCACCTGGTTGCGAAGTATCGGTGTGAAGCATCTGCTGCTTGACCTGCCCAGTGTGGACCGCGAGAACGATGAAGGCCACCTCGCCGCGCACCATGCTTTTTGGGACTTCCCGAAGACGTTGGATACGCAACGCACCATCACCGAAATGATCTTTGTGCCGGACAGTGTTCGCGATGGTACGTTCCTGCTTGAATTGCAACTGCCGAATTTCAGCAACGATGCGGCGCCAAGCCGCCCCGTCCTCTACGCAATGCTGCCATGACCCTTGCCGATCTGCAAGCGTATTGCGCAACCAAAAGTGGTGTTAGCTGGGATACACCCTTTGGCCCGGATGTTCTGGTTTTCCGTGTGGCCGGAAAGATCTTCGCACTGGCGCCTATCGATGCATTCGTCTCCGTGAACCTGAAATGCGATCCCGAAAAGGCCGTCGACTTGCGAGAGCGGTATGACGGGATAAAACCGGGCTACCACATGAACAAGCAGCATTGGAACACGGTGGATGTCACGGGCACTGTGCCGCACAGGCTGATCCTGGAATTGGTGGACCACAGCTACGACCTGATACGCGCATCCCTGCCGAAGAAATTGAGGGACACGCTCTGAGAGAGTGTGATATTTCACGCAGAGACGCCGAGGCGCGGAGGAATGCAAAGGCTACCCATCCATCAGATCGAAAAAACCACGAGACGCAGTGTTCCTTCCGAAGCTTTCCAAAACCATAGCCTCTGAGCCGAGCGGCCCAGTTCGACGATCAACTACTTCAGGATCCGCTCGCCTTCTTTCAGGGCAGGCTGGTTCTTGTTCGCCAATTGCCCGCAGGCCGCATCGATATCCCGGCCACGACTGCGGCGGATACGCGAAAGCACACCCTTGTTCTCGAGGTAGCGTTGGAACAGCTCCGCCTTCGCTGAAGAGGTCCCTTGGAACTGCCCATCGTCCGTGGTGTTGTACTCGATCAGGTTCACCTTGGCGTGTACGAAACTGCAATAGCGCACCAACTCTTGTGCGTCTTCCAGCGAATCGTTGAAATCACGGAACAAAATGTACTCGAACGTGACCGTCTTGCGTGTTTTGCGGGCGTAGTAGCGCAGTGCGTCCAAGAGCTCAGCGAGCGTGTTCTGCTCGTTGATCGGCATAATGCTGCCCCGCTTCTCGTCGTTGGCAGCGTGCAGGCTCAACGCTAGATTGAAGCGCGCATCGTCATCGGCCAGCTTGCGGATCATTTTGGCGATGCCCGCTGTACTTACCGTGATCCTGCGCGGACTCATGCCCAGGCCGTCCTCTGCGCTTATGCGCTCTGCGCTGCGAAGTGTATTGGCGTAGTTGAGCAATGGCTCGCCCATGCCCATGTAAACGATGTTGCTGAGCGGTTGTTGGTGGTTGTCCTGGGCCAGTTTCGCCAATGCAACCACTTGGTCCACGATCTCGCCCGCATCCAAATTCCGCACGCGTTTCAACTTGCCTGTTGCGCAGAACGAACAGGTGAGCGAACAACCGATCTGTGAACTGATGCAGGCCGTCATCCGTGTGGGCGTGGGGATCAGCACGCCTTCCACGATATGCCCATCCCACGTGCGGAATGCGCATTTGATGGTGCCGTCGCTGCTTTTCTGTTGCTCGGCAAGCACCAAGGGCCGCAGTAAGGCATGTTCAGCCAACTTCTGGCGCAGATCCTTGCTCAAGTTGCTCATCGCGGCGATGCTCGGCGCGTGCTTCTTCCACAGCCATTCCCAGACCTGGGTGGCGCGGTAGGGCTTTTCGCCAAAGCTTGCAACGAGTTTATCGACCTCTTCTTTGGAGAGTTCGCGGAGGTCGGGTAGTTCGGTGGGCATGGGGCAAAGGCTCGACGACAGGGAAGGGCTAAGGCGGCCAAAGGCTCGGCACGATGGGGAAACTGATGCCGACCCAAGAAAAGGGCCCATTGGAGAGCGGCCTGGATCAACCGTGTATCTTGCATGCCACGTTCATCCCCAGCTATCAGGCGCCTGAGCCCGGTCCTCGTGCCCTTGCCCTCAATCGCACCTTCGTTCCAGTTCGCTCCACCAATGTCGCCTCATCCGTGAACGCTGGCTCGTAGGGCAACTCGAACGCTTCCCGTAACAATGCCACCCGAAAACACTGAGGCGTTTGTACAGCCCTCAACCGCGACCGGTCGAGCGGCTTGCTCGTATCGCCTTCCACCTCACGTACCGAAGAACTGATCGGCACCACCGGGATCGCTGCACCGAATTCTTCCGCAGCGCTGAAACAACGCTCGATCAGTTCCACGCTCACCAGTGGACGTACGCCATCGTGCACGGCCACAAGGCCCTCGTGCTTTACAGATGCCAGGCCGTTCCGCACCGAATGGAAGCGCTCTTCGCCACCGACCACCACTTCATGTTCGATCAAGAAGTTGTGACCGATACACAGCGTTTTCCAGATCGTGATCTGCGCTTCCGGAAGCACTACGATGATGGGCATGGCTGGATCATAGCGATGAAAGGCTTCGATCGTCCAGCATAGGATCGGTTTTCCCTTCAGCAGCATGAACTGCTTGGGTATGGGGCTGCCCATGCGCTTGCCGGAGCCGCCAGCAACAATGATAGTGTAGTTGTTCACCGCCAAGACGCAAAGGACGCCAAGACATCGCCACGTTGCGCAACCGTTGCGCTCGTAGCGTCGTGGCGGCTCAAAAACAACGGTTATAAGATCAACATCGCGTCGCCGTAGCTGTAGAAGCGATATTTCTCCTTCATGGCCACTTTGTATGCGTTGATCACATTGTCGTAACCACCGAAGGCTGCCACCATCATGAGCAACGTGCTTTCGGGCATGTGGAAGTTGGTGATCATGCGATCGGCCACACCGAAGTCGTATGGCGGAAAGATGAACTTGTTCGTCCAGCCGTTGTACGGCTTCATGTGGTTCTCCGTGCTCACACTGCTCTCGATGGCGCGCATCGTCGTGGTGCCCACGCAGCAAACGTGCTTTTTCGCGTCCTTGCTCTTGTTCACGATGTCGCAAGCCTCTTGTGTGATCAGCACTTGCTCGCTGTCCATCTTGTGCTTGGTGAGGTCTTCCACTTCCACCGGACGGAAGGTGCCAAGACCAACGTGCAGCGTTACGCCTGCGAAGTGGATGCCTTTCAGCTCCATGCGCTTCATCAACTCGCGGCTGAAGTGCAGACCGGCAGTTGGAGCAGCTACAGCACCTTCGTGCTTGGCGTAGATGGTCTGGTAACGCTCGGCGTCGCTGGCCTCGGTCTCGCGCTTGATGTAGCGAGGCAGTGGTGTTTCGCCCATGGCTGTGATCTGTCGCCTTGAACTCCTCATACGTGCCATCGAACAGGAAACGCAATGTGCGACCACGGCTTGTGGTGTTGTCGATCACTTCGGCTACCAATTCGTCGTCCTTGCCGAAGTACAGTTTGTTGCCGATGCGGATCTTGCGGGCAGGGTCCACCACCACATCCCACAACAGGCTTTCGCGGTTCAATTCGCGCAGCAGGAACACTTCGATCTTCGCTCCGGTCTTCTCTTTGTTGCCCCACATGCGTGCAGGGAACACTTTGGTATCGTTCACGATGAAGGTGTCCCCTTCATCGAAGTAATTGATGATATCCTTGAATTTCTTGTGCTCGATCTTGCCCGTTTTGCGATGCAGGATCATCAACTTGCTACCGTCGCGGTCTTTGGTGGGGTAGAGAGCGATCTGCTCTTTTGGAACGTCGAACTTGAAGAAGGTCAGTTTCATGTTGGAGCACGGGCTTACAGGCCCATTTTTGTTTTAAGGGGGCCGAAGATAGGTCGATCGTTAAGGGAGCGTTAAGTACCCTGTTCGTCAGGCCTTTGCCGCGTGGATGCCCACTCGTCGAGCCAGGCTGACCACTCTTCCACCGTGCGGGCGTTGGCGATATCCAGTTCGCCGCTTTTCGTCCGTCTAAGCCCGCAAAGGTGGGCTCCGCAGCCCAATGCTTGGCCAATGTCGTGCGCGAGCGAACGGATGTACGTGCCTTTGCTGCAAGCGACGAACAGCTTCACTTCTGGGCCGTTGAACTCCAACAGCTCCAGCCGATCGATACGAACAGCCACATGGAGCATTTCGACCGGCCTTCCCCAGCGGACCAATTTGTAGCCACGTTCACCTTCGAACCGCTTCGCTGAAAAATTCGGTGGTCTTTGCTGGATGTCGCCGAGGAATGAGGTCAAGGCATCGCGGATATCCGCTTCCGTCACATGTTCCCATGATCTTGTTTCCAGAATGGGCGTTTCCGCATCGTAACTGGCAGTGGTTTCGCCGAGGCGCAATGTGGCGGTGTAGGCCTTGTCCTGTCCGGTGAGATCGGGCAGCGCCTTCGTCATTTTACCGGTACCGATGATCAGCAGCCCGGTGGCAAGCGGATCCAGTGTGCCGGCGTGCCCAACTTTTACCCGATGCCCGCAAAGCTTGTGCAATGCGCTGCGGATCTTGGCGACAACGTTGAAGCTCGTCCATGTGATAGGCTTGTCCACGAGCAGTATGGCGCCCGCTTCTGGATCCAAAGTCTCCATCGCTACAGGATGGAGAGGTTCACGCCCGCTCCGATCAATGCCAGAAGCACAAGGCCTAGAATGATGCGGTACCAGCCGAACGCCGCGAACCCGTGTTTGGTGAGGAAGCCGACAAACCCGCGAATGGCGATAATGGCAACAACGAATGCCACCAGGTTGCCAATGCCGAAAAGCGTCCAATGTTCGCGGGTGAAAACGCCGCCATCAGAGATATAGTCCCACAGGCTTTTCGCTGTGGCCGCGAACATCGTTGGAACCGCCAGCAGGAATGAGAATTCGGCAGCCTGCTTGCGCGAAAGTTTTTGGGTAAGGCCACCGATGATCGTGGCTGCACTTCGACTTACACCGGGCACCATCGCGATCACTTGGAAGCAGCCGATCAAGAATGCGTTCTTCCACGTGATAGGCTCAGGCCGGTCTTCGCCATCGTGCGGGAAAAGACGATCGATGAATAGGAACAAGATGCCACCCAGAAGGAGCGTTGCCGCAACCACGGTGACGTTCTCCAGTAAAAGGTCGATGCTGCTCTTCAATAGCAAACCCGCAATGGCCGCCGGAATAAACCCAACGAACAGCATCGGGTAAACGGACAGGTTCTCGAAGAATCGCCGCCAGTACAGCACCACTACGCTCAGGATCGCACCGAATTGGATAGCCACCGTGAACACCTTCACGAAATCGTTGGCGGCAATGCCCATGATCGAACTTCCGATGATCATATGCCCAGTGCTGCTCACCGGAAGGAACTCGGTGAGGCCCTCGATGATGGCGAGTATGATGGCGTGCAGGATGTTCACCGCTGGGCGTTAGGGGGCGCGAAGAAAGTCGAAGGGATCAGACCGGCGAGGCCTTTAAGGACGGAACGTGGTGCAAAGGGAACGAAGTAACTCTCATTTCAGGATCAATCGGCCCTGAGCAAGGCGCTTCGTCCCGGCACCGATCAGGAACTGATATTCACCTGATGGCAGGCCCTGTCTGTCCAACATGATCCGATCGGTCGCACCGAAACGTATTTCCCTGACGGTTTGCCCGAAAGCGTTGAACAGAAAGAACGAGACCTCTGCCCATTGTGGGTTCGGGAACCTGATGGCTGCCCGGTCCGTGACAGGATCCGGAATCACCGAGGCTTGCGGAAGTTGACGTATTTCGGACTCCGCTTGGCCGAGTATAACCCCGTTCTCATTCGTTTTGATCAGATACATGTCGTTCGATCCCGCTCCAATGCTGGCCGTGAAACCCACAATGGCATAGCCACCATCATCTGTCAGTTCGATACCAGTGCCTTGGCCTGGGGCGTCGGTCCACGTCGTGTCGCCAGGGCGTCCATTTCACAAGACGGGACATTTCCGTTGTCCGGAACGCATAGGCGGGGTCTACGGATCTCGTAGCCCTCGTCGGCCCCACCCTCGCCATCAAGGATATTCGACCACAAGACCGTCCCGTCCGCGTTGGTTCTGATCACCTCATACTTGTTACCTCCGAAGCTGGTGGTGGCGCCCAAGAGGATGTAGCCACCATCCGAGGTCTCTTCTGCGGAGAACCCGCCGTCGAAACCGGTCCCACCATACCGTTTGGTCCAAAGCGTGTCACCGGCATTGTCGATCTTCAAGAGGTAGTGGTCGCTCGGAAGGCCGAGGTTGAAACTGAAGCCCCCGGATCCATAGAGGACGAAACCGCCATCTGAGGTGTTGGAAATATCAGTTGCCTGATCGGAAAGCGCCACTGTGCCTTCAAACGTGCCATAGGTCCGCTCCAGCCAGGCACATGTCGTTTGTGGCGAAACGCAGTTTTCGGGCCCGACGAACCGCGCAGGCGGTCGTTCGTTTGCGCGTCCAGGCGTGTCGGCAATTCGCTCGTCCGGCGGGGGGGGGGGGGGGGGGGGCCCCCGCGGCGACGCGGGCGGGCCGGCATGCGATGCAATAGCCAAGAACAACTGCCGGAACCAGCCGCTGACAGCGAACGATCCTCACTTTATGCTTCCTGGTTCGGCTTCTTCATGATGGCATACACAACGAACATGTAGCCGATAAGACAAACGATCGGTGCGACTGTAATGCGTCGTGCGCTGAAGATCTCCTTCGGGTCGAACACGTTCGGATCACCACTGCCGCCACCGGCCATAAGGATGTACCCGATGATCACGATACCGATGCCGATGAGCAACAGTCTGTAGTTCGTGCGTGTGAATGCCAGTTCGTTCTCGCGTGCGTCGGCCATGTTCAACTCCAGTTCAATTCGTCCGTGTTCATGCGAAGGTAGCGGCGCACAGCGAACCAAGTGGACAGCAAAGAAAGGACAAGACCGGCCACTACCACACCGGCCAGGAGCAAAGCCAAGGGAACCGGTTGAACCAAGGTGCGCAGGTCGGGTTGGAAATGGATGAGCAATTGGATCACCCCTACCAATAGCCCAATGGCCAGCACAGCCGCGATCATCCCTTGCCATAGACTGCGGCCGAGAAAGGGTTTTTTGATGAACCAACTGGTAGCACCTACCAAGTGCATGGTGCGGATCAGGAAACGCTTGCTGTAGATCGCCAGGCGGATCGTGTTGTTGATCAGGGCAACAGCGATAACCAATAGCAGCGCACTGAAGCCGAGCAGCACCCACCGGATCTTGCCCATATTGGCGTCGATGTTCTCCACCACCATGGGGTTGTATTTCACCTCCTGCACATGGCTGTCCTGCCGAAGGTGTTCGGCGATCCATTTCAAACTGTCGGCACTGGCGAATTCCTCTTTCAGGTTCAGTTCGATGGATGGCAAGAGCGGGTTCGCACCCAAGACACCGAGGAAGTCCTCGCCCATGTCGGTTTTCAATTGTTCGGCAGCTTCATCCGCGGTCACATAGCGTGTTTCACGCGTAAACGCTTCGAGATCGAGCTTCTTCCGGAACTTCATCACGTCCACTTCCTTCATGTCACGCTTCAGGTAGAGGTCCACCTTCACGTTCTCCTTGAAATAGCGTTCCATCTGCCGTGCGTTCAGCAACATGAAGCCCAGCATGCCGAGCATGAACAACACCAATGTGATGCCGATAACCGTGCCTACGCTGCTGCTGCGCGTTCGTGCTTTGAAGTGGCGGTCTTCTCCCATCAGGGGGCGAATGTATCCGGCCCTGTGGACCGCTAACAGGAGGCTGGCACCTCTTCGTTAACAGCGCCTGTGGAGATCCGGTGCAGGGGGGAGCTTCGGGCCTATTTTCGCGGCTTCAGCAAAAGAAATGGCCTACGAGCACAAGCGGATCGAAGAGAAGTGGCGAAAGCACTGGAAGGACGCAAAGACCTACCGGGTCGAGAACGACCCCCAGAAGCCCAAGTTCTATGCGCTCGACATGTTCCCGTACCCCAGTGGTGCTGGCTTGCACGTGGGCCATCCGTTGGGGTACATCGCCAGTGACATCGTTTCTCGTTACAAGCGCCACAAGGGCTTCAATGTGCTGCATCCCATGGGCTACGACAGCTTTGGGTTGCCCGCCGAGCAGTACGCCATCCAGACCGGTCAGCATCCCGCGAAGACCACCGAGGTGAACATCGCCCGGTACCGCGAACAACTGGACAACATCGGTTTCAGTTTCGATTGGAGCCGTGAAGTGCGCACCAGCGACCCCAGCTATTACAAGTGGACGCAGTGGATCTTTCTGCAACTCTTTGGCAGCTGGTACGATCACGAACAGGACAAGGCCAGGCCGATCGGTGAGTTGATCGAGCGATTCGAAAAGCATGGCTGGAATGGCGGCGATGGCTCGGCGATCACCGGTAACGAAGAACTGGATCCGTTGGTGGAGTTCAGTCATACGGATTGGGCCACCTTCAGCGAAAAGCACCAGCAACAGATCCTCTTGCGGTTCCGCTTGGCATACTTGAGCGAGGCTTGGGTGAACTGGTGTCCTGCATTAGGCACTGTGCTCGCCAACGACGAAGTGAAAGATGGTGTAAGCGAGCGCGGCGGCCATCCTGTGGAGCGCAAACGCATGCCCCAATGGAGTATGCGGATGACCGCGTACGCGCAACGGCTGCTCGATGGGCTTGACCCCGTGTCAAGCCCGGGGCTGGATTGGAGCGAGAGCATCAAAGAGGCGCAACGCAACTGGATCGGCAGGAGCGAGGGGGCCTTGATCCGCTTTGCACTCAGCGCAGGAACCGGAGTAGTGGAAGTCTTCACCACCCGCCCCGACACCATCTTCGGCGTAAGCTTCGTTACCCTCGCCCCGGAGCATGAACTGATCGAAAAGATCACGCCGCCCGAGCGTATGGCGGAAGTAATGGCCTACGTAACACAGGCCAAGAACCGCAGTGAACGCGAGCGCCTTACGGAGGTGAAACGCGTGAGCGGTGTGTTCACTGGGGCCTACGTGAAGCACCCGTTCACGCACATGGACATCCCCGTGTGGGTGGGCGACTACGTGCTCGGCGGTTATGGCACCGGCGCGGTGATGGCTGTGCCCGCAGGTGATCAGCGCGATTGGAATTTCGCATCACACTTCAACATTCCGTTCACCGCCGTTACCGAGAACTGGGACATCTCCAAAGGCGCCGACGAAAGCAAAGAAGCCACGCTCACGAACAGCGTTTTCCTGAACGGGATGAAAGTGGCCGATGCGATCCCACGTGCTATTGATGAATTGATCGCGAAGAACGCTGGTGAGCGCCGGATCAACTTCCGCCTACGTGATGCCGCATTCGGCCGCCAGCGTTACTGGGGCGAACCGATCCCCATCTACTACAAGGACGGCATTCCCTACCCGCTGCCGGAAAGCGAACTACCCCTCGTGCTGCCGGAAGTCGACAAGTTCCTGCCCACCGAGGATGGCGAACCACCGCTGGCCCGCGCGACGAACTGGAACTACAACGGCCTGGCGTACGAGACGACGACGATGCCCGGTTGGGCCGGCAGCAGCTGGTACTTCCTGCGCTACATGGATCCGGGTAACGAAGGCCGCTTCGCTTCACCGGAAGCCATCAACTACTGGCAGCAAGTGGACCTGTATGTCGGCGGCAGCGAGCACGCCACCGGCCACCTGCTCTATTTCCGCTTCTGGACGAAGTTCCTGAAGGACCGCGGTTGGATCAACTTCGATGAGCCCGCGAAGAAGTTGGTGAATCAAGGGATGATTCAGGGAGTTTCTGCATTAGTAGCAAGTGTTACACGAACGGAGTGGGAATCAAAGACGATTGTTATCGCCAACGAATCGATTGTGCTGGTGTCCAAGGGCATGGTTGATGATCTGAATAAACCAAAGACGATTGATTTGGTACGCTCCCTTTTCGTTAGGCATCAGCCCGAAATCGAAGTCGCTAGTGCAGAATTGGTTCACATACATGGTGTGACTTGGCGCTACGTGCCAGTCGACAATGTGGACAGCGCTGATGCCGTTGTACTAGACAAAACTCTGACTTCCATAATGCCATGGGCAGATGGTCTTCCGATTGAAGCGGTGTTCGAGAATGGCAAGCTCGTCTGCAAGAGGGAGGTCGAGAAGATGTCGAAGTCAAAATGGAACGTCGTCAACCCCGACGACATCATCACCAAGTACGGAGCGGACACACTTCGCCTCTACGAGATGTTCCTCGGCCCCATCGAGCAGAGCAAGCCATGGGATACCGCAGGCATTGAAGGCACCAGCCGATTCTTGAAGAAATTCTGGAACCTGTTCCACACAGAATCGCGGAATCAGGAATCAGGAATTAGCGAATCGTTTATCGTATCAGAGGAAGCTCCATCCAAGGCCGAACTGAAGATCCTGCACGCCACCCTGAAAAAGGTGGAAGAGGACATTGAAAAAATGAGCTTCAACACCAGCGTTAGCCAGTTCATGATCGCCTGCAACGGCCTGCACGAGTTGAAGTGCAGCAAGCGCCAAGTGTTGGAGCCGCTCACCATCGCGCTTGCCCCATTTGCACCCCACATCGCCGAAGAACTGTGGAGTTTGCTCGGCCACAACACAAGTATCACAACAGCCACTTGGCCGAAGTGGGATGCCCAATACCTTGTGGAGGACAATTTCAGCTATCCGATCAGTTTCAACGGAAAGACGCGCATGCAATTGGAATTCCCCACTGCCCTGAGCAAAGAGGAGGTAGAAGCCCAAGTGTTGGCTAACCCGGAAGTGCAGCAGCGCCTCGAGGGTAAAGCGCCCAAAAAGGTGATCGTGGTCCCAAAGCGCATTGTCAATATCGTTCTATAATCGTGGTGCAGCTTCAAGCTACAAGCCACAGGCCGCAGGCTTTTGCGCTGATGTCCGCGAAAGACGAGTTGCGACAGTGGGGTTACTCTGTGTCGGTCCAAAGCGCTGCCCCTGCGGCTTCTCCATCAGAGCCTATGGCCTGTGGCATAAAGCCTGCGGCAGATCATAACTTCCGGTACGGCATTTGCAATTGGAAGGATATGGCACGCAAATCATTCTTCGCCATTCTGGGCGCCAGCATCTTATCCATTGGTTTTGCCCAAGGCAAGCACCAAGGCCAAGCAGCCGAAGGTTCGGAAGGGCTGTTGCCTCTCCGCTCTATCCAGCACAATGCTTTTCAGGTCGGGGAGAAACTGGAGTACGTCCTGCACTACGGCTTTATGAACGCTGGTGTGGCCACGGTGTCCTTGAAGGAAAGCCCGGTGGACATGCTCGGTCGCAAAGTGCTCTATGCTTCGGCCGAGGGCCATAGTGCAGGTGCGTTCAAGGCGTTCTACAAAGTGAATGACCTGTATGAGTCGCGCTTCGACAAGGACGGCGTGTTCCCTTGGGTCTTCACGCGCCGTTGCGATGAAGGCGGCTACATCATCAACCAGGATTACACCTTTCTGCAACATCGCCATCAGGTTTCAACGCAAGACAAAAAACAGTTCAGCGTGCCCGCCAATGTGCAGGACATGATCAGTGCGTTCTACTACGCTCGCACGTGGGATCTGAGCAATGTGCAACCCGGACAGGAGTTCACGATGGACGTTTTCATCGATAATGAGATCTGGCCTTTGCGCATGCGATTCATTGAGAAGGAGACGATCAAGATCCGCAACGGCAAATACCGCTGTCTCAAGTTCCAGCCTCTCGTGCAAAAAGGGCGGATCTTCAAGAGCAACGATGACCTTAATGTGTGGATCACGGATGACCCCAACCGGATACCCGTGCTCGTCCAGGCCAAGATCCTCGTTGGTTCCATCAAAATGGAATTGAGCGGATACAGCGGATTGGCCAATGCGATCGCGCGGGAATAAGGCCACATCGTGTTGTTGAAAGGATCTTGAAGCCCCGGCCGTTACGTTCCGGGGCTTCGGCATTTCTTGCAGGCATGGGGGGGAAACAGAAGTGGGCGCTGATCGGTCTCGGACTTGCGGCGTTGGCAGGGGCATACGTGTATGTGGGCGTGGATGTGCGCCCACATGAGGAATACGTGCCGGATCCGCTGGCAACGGTGGTGGAGGATACCATTCCGGACAGCCCGAGCGCGTACGGCATTCCGCTGGAAGGGTTCATCATCGAACGTGGGCAAGTGAAGAAGGGGCAAACCTTCAGTGACCTTCTGGCGCCGCATGGCATCGGAGCCACCGAAGTGGATAGCTTGGTGAAGTTGGCCGCTCCCGTGTTCGACATTCACCGAATGCGAGCTGGACACCCATACGCACTGATCTTCACCGATGATTCATCCCGCGTTCCGGCCTTTTTCGTTTACGAGGCCGATCAAGTGGACCACGTCATTTTCACGTTGCGCCCACCTATGGATGTGCGTGTGGACAAGCGTCCTGTTCGCACGGAGCGAAAGAGTGTGAGCATTGCGGTAACCGGGGCGCTCTGGAACGATCTGGAAAAAGCCGGGGCCGATCCCGTATTGGCCCTCAAGCTCGGTGAGATCTTCCAGTGGACGCTCGATTTCTACAAGGACGTACAACCAGGCAACCGATTCACGTTCGTGTACCAGGAACATACCGTTGATGGCGAGCGCTACGGCCAGTCAGAACTGCTCGGTATCCGATTCGAAGGCAGCACCACCAAAGAAGCGTTCCGTTTCACGAAAGACAGTACCGAAGCGCCGACCTACTATGACGCTGAAGGCAATAGTTTGCGATTGGCGTTCCTGAAGGCCCCGCTCAAATTCAGTCGTGTCTCATCCGGATTCACCATGAAGAGGTTCCATCCGGTGCAACACAGGTGGAAGTCGCACCTGGGTACCGATTATGCGGCGCCCTATGGCACGCCCATTCTGGCCGTTGGCGATGGTGTTGTTGAGAAGGCTGGTTACACCGCTGGTAATGGGAATTACGTGAAGATCCGCCACAACGGTGTGTACGAAACCCAATACCTGCATATGCGCAAGATCCTTGTGAAGCAAGGTCAGCAAGTGGAGCAAGGGCAAACGATCGGCGAGGTGGGAAGCACCGGTTTGGCAACGGGCCCGCACGTTTGTTTCCGGTTCTGGAAGAACGGAAAACAGGTGGATCATCGCCGCGAAGAATTGCCGAGCGCCGCTCCTCTCCCGCAAGAAGACCGCTTCTCCTTCGAGATGCACCGTGATCACCTGATGGCTCAAATGGAGCAGGCGGAAATGGAAGCTCAGCGCGTTAGTACCGCGACGTTCTAGGTCGAGGCTAAGTGCGCGATGGATCGGTACGTGTGCGTTTCCACCACACCGGCGCCCGATTTTGTCAATGAGGCTTGAAGCAAAGCCTTGGCGAGCATAACACTGGGCATCGGTTTGTACGGTTCCAGCGGTCCGATCATCAATGGGTTCAGGACTTTTGCAACGGCAATACCGATACGCTCCCCCGCACGGTTCTCCTTGCGCGGACCGGTGAGGATCGATGGCCGGAAGAGATGCAAATGGGGAAGCCCCATTACTTTCAACGCACCTTCGGTTTCTCCTTTCACACGGGAATAGAAGACCCGGCTATTCGCGTCAGCGCCCATTGCGCTAACCATGCTGAAGCACCCGATATTGTTGCGTTTTGACCATTGCCCAAGGCCGATCACGAGGTCTTTGTCCACATGAACGAACTTCTGTTTGTCGCCACCCACGTTGCGGATAGTCGTTCCGAGACAGCAGATCACAGCATCCACATGTTGATCGCGCAAGGCAGAAAGCAGATCGCCATCGCGTGCGACCCATTGTTCCAATTTGGGATCCTCCAAAGGGATCGGCTTCCGCACGACAACGACCACCCTCGAAACGCGGCGATCATCGAGCGCCTGTCGAAGTGTTTCTGAACCGATCAGACCGGTCGCGCCGGCGATCAGTAACGTACTCAAGGCTTAACTACTTCCAACACAGACAAGGTATTCACAACCATTCGGATCTTTTCGATACGTAATCGAATTTCTGAAGTTGAGCGGGTAAGCCAACCGGTTCCCCGATCGATCGAGTACACACTTTCTTCGACCAATGATATGTCCTGTTTTTTCAATTTCGTATTGGGGTCCCTCGCCACAAGTCTCTTGAGAACGGCTTCCGCATCGTACGTGGTAACAATACGAGCGACCAGTGTTTTCTCCGTTAGCTCATCCAAGCCCAGTTCTATGATCGCAGGTAAATCGCCCATCCCATTCATCATTGGGGCATTTACGTCCGTTACCATAGCTTGTTGACGCACGGAACCAGTCATCGGGAAGTTGTAGGCATATGGTTCTAATACCAAATTCATATTGTTCACTTGTACTTGTGCGAATGAGTCGTACAACGAATCAACCATGTGACTGGCCTTGGCTTCCAATTCCTGGCTGGTGTGGCGTTTGTTCTCACGTGAAATGACTTGGATGTTCTTCACTGCCTCGAGGATACCCGCCCGCATTTCTTCTTTGTTCTTGTCTTGCTCCAACAACTCGATCACTTTTCCGGTGCGATCCACTTTGAAGCTGGTCTCCATTTTCATCAACGGTTCATACAATGCGGACATCACCTCGCGTATCCGTCGCAGTATGCTGTCCTGTTGAACCTTGGGTAAAGCAGCTACCTGCATGTCCAAATTTCCGATCATATCATCGGTCTGGTCTGTCTTTGTAGTGATGACGAAATACTCCTTTCGAAGATCAGGTACGCTGATCGTGAACGAACTTCGAGAAGTAGTTTCCATGAAGGACGAGTCGTTGACCGTCATCTTCAAGGCGACCGTTGTGGTCACGTTGCGTCTGTCCAAGTAGTTCCAGTGGGGTTCGGGTCGAATGGTTTTGCCTTGACCGAGGCAGGCCAAGGAAGCAATAAGGAGCGGAGCCGTGAACAGAGTGCGCATGGTTCAAAAGTAACGGACAAGGCGATGTCCAGAAGGAACAGAGGTCTCCGGCTCAACCCCGGAACAAATAATTTATGGAATAATATAGTTTATATAATAAACAAGTCTATATTTGCATCATCAAACCCCAACCACATGGAAACGAACATGACACCACAAGAGAGTCTGCAACTGATCGAAAGCATGATAGGGCAGGCCAAGAAGAGCTTTTCACGCATGAGCTTCTACTTCCTGCTATGGGGAATGTTGCTGATCGGCGCAATGATCGCGACGTACTTGCTGCGTGGGGTCGAAGGCGTATGGAGCCAAGGTGGTGCCTGGGGAGTTGCTGGTGCTCTGGGTGGTGTGATCAGCTCGATCTACGGAGCGCGCCAAGACAAAGCGGAATCTGTCGCCAATCCGATGGACCGGATCACGGGTTGGGTATGGGCCACTTTTGTGATCACAATGATCATCATGATAGTCTGCACTTCGGGCAAAGGCCAGGATCCCGGTGCGATGATCACATTGCTCACCGGCTTACCTACGTTTTTGACAGGCCAGATCATGCGCTTCCGCCCGTTGATCCTGGGTGGCATTCTTTTTTGGATCGCTGGTATCGCCATGTACTTCACCGGGGATGCACTGACCTTGACATTGTTGTACTGTGGCGCAATGCTCTTCGGTTACATCGTTCCCGGTATCATGCTCAAGCGCCAAGAAGATGTCGTTCGCACCGCTTGATCCGATCCTGCACAACCAATTACGGCTGGCCGTAGTGAGCCTGCTCGTGAGTTTGGAAGAGGCGGATTTCACCTTCATCCTGGAGAAGACGGGTGCAACGCGTGGCAACCTTAGTGTGCAGATAACCAATCTACAGGAGGCCGGGTATTTGAAAGTCACGAAGACCTTCAAGGACAACTATCCCAACACCAAGTGCCAATTGACCGCCAAAGGAGTGAAAGCTTTTGAAGGCTATGTGAAAGCGATCAAGGAGTACTTGAAGACGTGAACTTTCCTGGCATGTGCAAGGCAAATAGCGTGTAGCGAGGAGTACACGCTTTTTGCTTTTGCTCTCACAAGAAACCCTTCTTCGTGTTTTACCGTTCAAACCGGCGCTCTTCAGAAAATCCTTCGGACCGGCTTAAAGCTGATCGTCGATCACTCATCGACTTCAGCCGATCGCCATGCCTGTACACGTCGAGATCTTGAACTCTTCGTGCACAGGTCCACGTAGGCATGCCTGCAGAGCATCGAACATGCGCAGGAACCTCACACCCCTTTCGACACCGGCTTACGCAACGGTTATCTGTTTCCTCATTGCGCTAACAGCGTGCAAGAAGGAGACGGAATTGGTCCCGGACAATCAGCCGCCCGACTACGATGGCGTTGCGACCGTTGTCACAGCGAACTATGTGAACCGGTTGTTCATCGACCTCATTGGCAGGGAGCCGCTGGATGTTGAGATGGCGGCTGAAGTCGCAGCCCTGGAAAGTGCATCGTTGTCTCAGGCCTCGCGTGAAGCGCTTGTGGACAAATTGATGACGAGCACGGCGTATCTCGAGGACGACAGCAGCTACACGAACAAGTACTTCACCCGGCAATACGAACTCTGCAAGGCGCGCTGTCTGGAAGCCGCCAGCGATGACATTGTGGATGGTGCGATCAGCAACGCTCAACAAGCCGCTTTGGCCGATTCATTGGCCGGTAATACATCTGGCGCGAACGAAAGCAACTTGGAACTGCAGCGTCTTCTCGCTCTGAAACGTGCGCGGACGGATTACCGTGACGGCTTGATCGGTATTGATGAAGTGATGCGTCGGATGGTGTTCAACTCCATCTACGACGTGATCAATATGAACTCGTTCAACTTCATCAACGCCACCTTCGATAACCTGCTCTTCCGCTATCCAACACAGGCCGAGTTCGACGCTTCGTATTCGATGGTGGACGGCAACACAGCGGCGGTTCTGTTCACCCAGAGTGGCCAGAACAAGAGCGACTATTCCGGTATCATCACCTCCACCCCTGAGTTCTGGGAGGGCATGGTGCGTTGGAGCTATCGCACGTTCCTGGGTCGCGAACCCAGCACGTTCGAGACATACCAAGCCATGTCCGGGTTCCAGAACGATCGTGATCTGCTGAAGGTGCAGCGACGCATTCTTACAACGGACGAGTACGCCAACATCCAACCCTGATCGCCATGCGCAACAAACTCTTCCTTCTCTTGCCTTTGGTCGCGATGCTGGATGCGTGCACCAAGGAGCCGATCTATGAATTGAACGACGTCGGTATCCTGCCGCCCAGTGCGAACAAGGACCAACCGAAAACGAACGAACAGTATGTCGCGATACTGCATGCGAACCTTTTCCAGGATGGCTTGAGCGCGAACGAATTGTATGGCATCGGCCAATGCATCGAGAGTATTGGCGACAAGGAGTTGGCGCGTGAAGTGATCATCAGCAATTTCATGAACAAGCCCGGTGTCATCATTCCAACTGATGCTTCCATGCGCGCGGACATCGATGCGTTCACCGTGGAAACGTATCGCCGCTTTCTCGTGCGTGATCCCAGCGAAGCCGAAAAAACCTGGTTCCGCAATTACATCGAAGCTGATCCCAATGTGACCCCGGAGATCGTGTACTTCTCCTTCGCCATGAGCAACGAGTACCTCTTCTACTGATACTGAACAGCCATGATGAACCGACGCAAATTCATTCAACGGGCTACCGCGGCCGCAGCGGGGGCTTTCGTGATGCCCTATATCCTCCCGAGCGGTCGCTTGTTCGCCGCAAGTGGTGGTGGTGGCCTCGCGCAACACGTTGTACTGGTCATGTTCGCTGGTGGTGTTCGGCAACAAGAGAGCGTGTTGAAGCGCTACCTCGGTGATAGTCAGAACGAACCGTACGAAGGCAACATCATGTACAACATGATGAGCGGGGGTGCCCCAACGCAGAAGATCGTTTATGGTACTGGCCTCGGAGGTATCAATCCGATCCCTTCGCTTCTCGGTCAGTCGCTGGAATCGCAGGGAACTCTTTTCGCTGAGATGCGCGCTGTGAACGCGGGCCATTTCGGGGGATTGAACTCACTGCTTCAAGGGTCGCAAGCCACCACACAGGGCCTCACGCAGAAGCCGCTGAACCCTACCATATTCGAATACCTGCGTCGCCACGCTGGTGTGCCAGCGAGCAAGACCTGGTTCGTTGGGAACACGATCGGGAACAGTGTCCCGTTGTTGAACTACAGCACTCACCCGCAGTACGGAGCACGTTATGGCGCCAATTTTTTTGCACCCAATATCACGTTCGGCCCGCTTGGTGATCAGTATTTGAGCGATGCCAAGGTCTACCATCCGCAGGACCAGTTGGGGCCGATGTACGAGATGCAAGCCTTTCTCAACAACAGTTTCAACCTGATGAGCGAAGCGCAAATGGGCATCGGCAATACGCCAGAGGAGAAGCAGGATATCAAAGCTTTCATGGTGGAGATGTTCCAAAAGACACAGAACGGCACGATCGCACATCCGCCAGTTCATGATAACGGCGATGCCCAGACCATCGGTTACGCATGTGAAGTGATGAAGTGGTTCAAGCCAACGATCACTGTCGTGAACATGAGCGCTGTTGATGGCTGCCACGGCAACTTCACCGGTTATCTCGCGAGCCTGCATCGCGCTGATCACAGTGTTGGTCATCTGTGGAATTACATCCAGACGCAGATCCCCGAAATGGCGGGAAACACGACCATCATCGTGGCACCGGAATGCGGCCGTAATGACGAGCCGAACGCCATTCGCGATCAGAACGATTGGTATTCGTATGACCACAGCGATGCGAATTCCCTGCGCATCTTCGGCATGATGGCAGGTGCGGGCGTGCAAAGCAACCTGCGGATCGGCGATGAGGACAGCCCGGTCGGTATCGCCACGGATGTGGTGCCTACCGTGGCCGAACTTCTTGGTATCAAGAGCGAAGTCATGGGCGCGGGCCTCATCGACAGCGGGTCCCTTTCACTATTTGACCGTATCTGACATGATGCGTCCAGCGATCATCATAGCTCTCCTCGTGCTCTGCTTCGCCGCGTGCAAGAAGGAGGAGAACCCCTTCGAGCAATTGGAGCACAACTCGCCGAACCCACCTTCGGAAGCCTTGCCACAGGACAACTTCGCTTGGTTGCATCAGCGGGTCTTCCGGCCAGTATGCGCGAATAGCGGTTGCCACGACGGCAACTTCGAGCCTGACTTCCGGAGCATAGGCAGCGCGTACAACTCGCTCGTGTTCCATCCTGTTATCGCGAACGATCCTGGGAACTCATTCACCTATCGTGTATTGCCGGGCAATGTGCAAATGAGCTTTTTGCACGAGCGCCTTACCACGTTCGTTCCCAATACCAGTGGTACGATGCCGTTGGAAACCGACGGACCCGATTGGCCACAGAACCAAGGCCTCTATATCGCGGCCATATCCTCCTGGATCCAAAGTGGTGCGCCGAACATGTTCGGTACGCCGCCAAGCTTGGGCAACTTGGAACCGCAGGTAACAGGCTGCCTGGCATTCGCTGCAGGGAACACCACTTCTCCGCTTCCCCGTGGAACTGACCCAGGTGTACAGCCGATCGAAGTGCCCGCTGGAAATGTGGACCTCTGGTTCTCCTTTTCAGATGATTCAACGGCCTCGAACGCGTTCACCTTCAACAAATTCAAAATAGCCACTTCGGTCCTTGGCTTTGCCACAGTGCCCGAACTCTCGCTTAGCACTGGTTCCGCTATCACAGGTCTTGATTTCGGAAACACGAATGCAACGTTCACGCATAAGGCTGCGTTGGATCTGGCATCATACCCGATCGGGTCACAGTTGTTCGTGCGCGTGTATGTGGACGACGGCGATCATCCCGAACCGACGGAAGTACCGAATGATGGAACGGGCTCTCCGATGGTAGACTATTTCACTTTGATGATCGTGCCATGAAGATCCTGATCATTGTCATAGGTCTAGTGTTCCTTTTTGCCGCGTGCAAGAAGGAGGAGGTGATGCCCGCAACTCCCGAGATCTCCTTGTTGAGTGTGAGCACACAGAGCGTAGTTCAGTTCACAGACCGTGTTTCACTTCGCTTTGCTTACAAGGATGGAGACGGTGATCTGGGCCAGGTGGATCCTGATGACTACACCTTGTGGGTAAAGGACGCCCGATTGAATACGGCTGATGGATACCACATCCCACCGCTCGCGCCGGAAGGAGAAGCGGTACCCATACAAGGAGAGCTCACGATGGAACTCAATGCGCTTTTCCTGCTCGGCAATAGCACACAGGAGGAGACTACCTACACTGTTTACCTGACCGATCGCGCGGGGAACAGCAGCAACACGTTCGTTACCGGAGCCATTATCATTCTTCAGGACAGCATCTGAGCGCCATGATGAAAACGCGAACACTCACTGCTTTTCTAATGGCATTCTCCGCGGTCGGGCTGCGAGCGCAGTACTTGCCCGAGTTCAACATGAGCGACACGGTGGTGAGTATCTGCAAGGGTATCCTGCTGGATAGTGAGGAGGGTCCGAATGAAATGATCTACAGCAACAACGAGGATTACACCTTCACCATCAACACGGGTAGTACCATCACGCTGGTCTTCACGAACGAATTCTGCACTGAGCAGGGGCTTGATCTCCTGACTTTCCACGATGGTCCGGGTATCGGTTCACCGCAGATCGGACCTGCATATTCCGGAATTGTGGCCCCGCCGCCGATCATTGCCTACAGTGGTCAGCTCACGGTCCATTTTGTTACGGATGCGAACGTGGCTTATTGTGGCTTCGAGGCCCAGTGGACAACACTTGTTGCGCCACCAGTTCCCCCGGTGATGAGTATTCCGGTTGCACCGGTTTGCGGTAGCCCGACGATCAACCTCAGTTTCTCCTACCCACTTCCGTGCGATTCGTTGTTCGCGGATGCCTTCTCGATCACAGGTCAAGGTGACCCTGCCGTAACGGGACTTCAACCGCTGGGATGCTCAGGTGGCAGTGCTTCACAGGTGCAACTGACCGTTGATCCCGGTTTTGACCGGAACTGCCCGTACACTGTCAATTTCCGTTGTCGATTACCGGATGCATGCGATAGTATTTGGACGTTCATGTTGAACGCGAATACGCAGATCATTTCATGTCCGATCGATGTGACGATCCTGGCGACGAATGATACGATCTGCTCTGGCTCCTGCACCGAACTGACGGCGGATGTGAACGGATGTTTGAGTTACACCTACGCTTGGACCAACGGACTGCCGAACTCCGGTGGGCCTGTCAGTGCGTGCCCCGGTGCGACCACCACGTATAGCGTTACTGTTACGGAGATCGCTACAGGCATAACCGCTACAGATGCCATTACGATCGTTGTCATCGATCCGCAGATCACCACATCGCCGATGACCGTGTGCCAGTCACTCGCGGCGTTCGATCTGATCGCGGCACCTCCAGGTGGCTCTTGGTCGGGCGCGGGGATCATTGATACGCTCGCGGGCACCTTTGATCCGGACACAGCCGGGCCCGGTACGCACACACTTTACTACGTGGGTGCTGGCGGTTGTGCCGATAGCATCGTGATCGCTGTTGACAGCATGGACGCTGGCCTTCCACAGGCTGCTTGCCCAGGTACGGCCCCGTTCTACATGCTCGGCTTTACACCGCAAGGCGGAACGTGGAGCGGCCCTTTTGTTCAAGCGAACGGACTATTCGATCCGAGCACGGTCGGTTCCTATATCGTAACGTATTCGGCAGGTAGTTGCACCGATACTACGCGCATCAACGTGGATGACATTGTTGGGCAGGCGATGCTCGATACTGTTTGCCAAAGCACTTGGCCTTTCGATATTCCGGTAACGCCCTTTGGAGGGCGATGGAGCGGACCGGGGATCACCGATACGATCATGGGTACGTTCGATCCCGATGAAGCCGGTGGCGGTACCCACATCCTGCTTTATGAGATGTTCGGTTGCGACATGTCCTTCACCATTCATGTGAAGCCCATCGATATCGGAGATAGCCGAAGTGCATGCCCCGCGCAGTCGCCATATCTGTTGGACCCAGCAGCTATACCACCCGGCGGGTTTTGGAACGGTAACGGTATCGTGGACGCTGCCGCCGGGATGTACGCACCGGCCCAGGCTGGCAATGGATGGGATGAGCTCACCTATTCCGCCACCAATGGATGCGTGGACACCATTGGTATTCTGGTTGGTTACACGGAGGTGGATGATGACACGCTGTTTTTCTGTGCGGGCGATGATGCGTTGATCCTCAATGAGAACACAACTGGGCGCACTCCTTGGGACGGTGTCTGGACAGGTACGGGAGTTTCACAAAATTCGGATGGTGACTGGATCTTCGACCCGTCTGTAGCCGGTGTCGGGGAGTATATGTTGCATTTCGATGCGAATACCTGCGGAGACTCGTTGATCGCGATCGTACACCCGGCTTCGCTCAACTTACCGGACATGTCATTGTGTTCAGAAACAGGTCCATTCCTGATCACCAGTATTCCACCCGGTGCGGTTTGGTCCGGCGATGGAATTGTGGATGCCGCAGCGGGTGTGTTCGATCCCGGTTCAGCAGGCAACGGCGCCCATGTGATCCACTACCAAGCTCCTGCTGGCTGTTCCGATTCTTTGACCATCACGATCTATCCTTTCGAATTGGCACAGATCACGGGTGTGGAGGAAGTGTATTGTGGTAACGACGTGCAAGTGATCGTTGGACTGTTTCCTCCCGGCGGTCAGTTCACAGGGATGAATGATACGATTTTCAATCCCAAGAGCCTTGCACCGGGAACATATGCGCTGATCTATTCCACTGGTTTCGGTTCCTGTTTCTCGAGCGACACGCTCACCTTCACGAACCATCCTGCGCTCACCACGGAATTCACTGTATCACAGAACCCTGTTTGTGATGGTGGTGGAAGTGTGTTGGAAGTGATACCGAGTGCTGGCCTACCTGGGGCTATGATCACATTTCAATGGGACAATGGGCTTTTCCCAATAGGGCAACAAGCGGTGATCCCGGAATTCACGACCACCTATAGTGTGCAGACCACGGATGGTTGTTCCGATCCCGTAGTGAACACCGTGACCATCGTGGTTCATCCACCCTTCACACCCGTATTCGCGTACAGTGATACAGCGTGTTACGGAATTCCCGGCTTCGTTCAGGGTACGGTGAACGGGCAGGGTACGTATTCGTTCACTTGGGACGTTGATGGTGGGCAATCAGGCCCTTCTATCGAAGCTCCTGCAGGTGAACTGATCTCCGTACATGTGGAGAACGACAGCACCGGTTGTGCGCAGGACACCTTGTTGCAGGTTCCCAGTTGGCCGGCGCTGACAGCCTTGTTCAGCATCAATCCAAGTGAACAGTGCATCCCATTCGATGAAAGCAATGTCACTTTCATCGACCTGAGCAATAACGCGATCGGGGGCGTTTGGACGATCGATACCATGATCGTGCCATACGTGTATGGTGAGGACCCGCAGTACGATGCTGGTAGCGCAGGTAGTTATCCGGTCCAGCTAACGGTATTCAACATCGGTGGTTGTGTTGATTCGTTCGCGCTGAATGTGTGCATCGAACCGAGTACGGACATTTTCATACCGGACATTTTCAGTCCGAACGGCGACGGCAACAATGATCAACTGTTCGTGCGAGGAGGCGGCATCGCTTCAATGGCGTTCCGTATTTACGACCGCTGGGGTGGTGTGGTATTCGAAGCCGGGAGCAACGATCAAGGTTGGGACGGAACATCAGCGAATGGCCCCGCTCCTTCGGGTGTATATGTGTACACATTGCTCGCCAACATGGCGGACGGTGATGTGGTTGAATTGAATGGTGACATAACTCTTGTGCGATGAGGATCCGACAAACACGCCGGTACAGCTGTTCCATGAGGCTCTTCCGTGGATCCGCTCTGTTCACAATGCTTACAGGTCAGTTGCTCTGTTCTGCACAGGACGTTCACTTTTCCCAATTCTACAATTCACCGCTAACATTGAATCCAGCACTCGCTGGTGCCATTCAGGGCGATCAGCGCTTCGCTCTTATCCATCGGTCGCAATGGCAAAGCATTGGTGCACCGTTCCGCACGTTCTCCTTCAGCTATGATGCTCCGATATTTAGAGGCAAGATGAAGGGTCGCTATTTGGGTATTGGTGGCAATGGTTACAGCGACAAAGCAGGAAGCACTGGCTTCGGTGACACACAAGCGAATTTGAGCGTTGCTTATGGATTGAAGTCCGGGAACGATGCAGT
Source organism: Flavobacteriales bacterium (assembly GCA_016717225.1). Lineage (GTDB taxonomy): Bacteria > Bacteroidota > Bacteroidia > Flavobacteriales_F > PHOS-HE28 > PHOS-HE28. Next base: position 98,729 of record JADKGB010000011.1, read on the forward strand.
GCTCGCGTTCGGACTTCAAGGCGGCTATGGTCAGCGGAGCGCGGTGTTGGATGGTATGCGATGGGATGCCCAATATGACGGATCCGGTTTCGATGCTTCTCGCCCTTCAGGAGAAGCCATTGCCAACTCATCAACAGCGTTCGCTGATTTCTCCGCAGGTGTGATATGGCAGGCGTGGGATAACAAAGAGATCCAGTGGACGGCCGGTGTTTCGGTGTTCCATTTGAACCAACCTTCGGTCACTCTTTTTGGCTCCACAGAGGATAAGCTCCTACGGCGTATCTCGGTACATGGGTCAACACGGATCGTCACCAAGAAGTGGGTCGTTCTGCCCAAGTTCTACGGAAGCCAACAAGGTGGAAGTCGCGAGATCGTGGTCGGCGGTCTTTTGCACAGGCGTGTGGGCCTGGACAGTCGATATACCAATGACAAGACGTCCAGCTCGTTCTACCTCGGCGCGTTCTATCGTTATGGTGATGCGATCGTTCCATCCTTGCTTCTCGAATACAAGCGACTGCTCGTGATCGGCCTGAGCTACGACATCAATATTTCAGGGTTGCGGGCCGCTACGCGTTACCGTGGTGGCATGGAGTTGACCCTGCAATATGTCGGCATCTTCAAGGACAAGCGGATGCGGCTGCCCAAAAGCGCGGTGCAATAGTCTCGGCTATTTCGCGGCTGGTTCCACCTTCACCTTCACAAATTCATAGCCGCCCAATTCCGCGCCCCACACTTGTGTGTGCGTGTCATCGTAACCGCGGTCCCAACTTAGTAAACCGTCCGGTCCAATGTTCACCTCACTGGTGGCATACGTGGCCTTGCCCCAGGCGTTCTTGCAATCGCTCTCGTGTGTGCTTCCCACAAAGCGCCCATTCCGCCAATGCAGGATCAGCGCGCAGCCTTCCAATGGTTTCGCATCGATCGGCTTCATGGCGCCCAAGCGTGCGATGTCTTTGTAGGCACCGGTGAACAGGTGCATGCTGTCCAAATTGCAAACGCTGCTGCTGAAGGTGCTGTCGTCCAGTTGCGTGAGATGATAGATCCGCTGGCGGTATGGCTTGTCCTTCTTTTTCGCAGTGGCTTGTTCCACGTACAACCAAATTCCGTCGGTTTCCTTCAACCAGATGCGGGCCATTTCCAACTCGATGTTGTAGTAGTTGGTGTCGCGCGCAGCTTGGGCGGAGCTGGAGTAGCTGCCGACCATGTAGCGTTTCAGAAGTTCGAGGGAGGGCTTGGTCTCTTGTGCATGCACGAACAATACGCACATGAATCCACTAACGATGCTCAGGATCCTTGTTCTCATAAAACGAAAATAGATTACCCAACCTCCACCCAATCCCCGCCTTCCTTGATCAACGTGATCAGCTCGTCCACGGCGTGTTCACTGGGAACATTGCGCTTCACCACATCCTTTTCCTTGTACAACGTGATCACACCAGGGCCGGTGCCCACATATCCGTAGTCAGCATCGGCCATCTCACCGGGGCCGTTCACGATGCACCCCATGATCCCGATCTTCACGCCTTTCAGGTGACTCGTGCGTGCGCGGATCCTCGCTGTGGTCTCTTGCAGATCGAAGAGCGTGCGGCCACAGCTGGGGCAGCTGATATACTCGGTCTTGCTGATGCGGGTTCTCGCGGCTTGCAGAATACCGAATGCTGTGCGGTTCACCATCTGGTCGGTACCGCTCTTTTCCGGGCAGATCATCACTCCGTCGCCAAGACCGTCGAGTAGCAATGCACCCATATCGGTACTGCTATGGAGCATCAAATGCAGCTCGTCCAGGTTCGGATAGTCGCGGCCGATGATCACGGGGATCCCGCACTTCTTCACCATCAACTTGAAGAATGCGGCGCGCTGTTCCGCGAGGCCATGCTCGTTCAATGTGTCCAGGAGCAGGACACAACTATCGTCATCCTCAAGAGCAGCGATCAATTCATCGGTAAGATCCGCGAGCGTGGCATGAACGAAGTTGAGGTCGTGGTGCGTTGGCGCATTCGCCAGCAGTTCGGCAGGCTGGAGCAGGGGATAATGCCTTGGCTTGTTCCTGTCCTTCAGCCAGGTTGCATGTTCCTGCACGATACCTAACGTGCCCGGGATCTCGAACGTAAGGTGATGGTCACCAATGAAGAGGTAATCACAAGCCTGATCGGTAAGGTTCCACTTGTCCAACGGAACGCTGTAGTGATAGCCGTACGAGAACAACGTTGCCGGAGTGATCTTCTCTTTCGTGCTCAGGTCCGCCATGACCACTGGTACATGTCGAGCACCGATGTTCAGCACCTCCCGCGTGTGCCTACGTGTATGTGAGAACGGATCATTGGGCAGAAGGTGTACTTCCGGAATTGGAGCGTGGCCACGGCGTACCGAATAGCGGTCCACCAACGCTTTTGCCACCGGGATCTCCGCTTCGGGTTCTTCTGTAAGTGAGACGCGAACGGTATCACCGAGACCATCTTCAAGCAACGCACCAATTCCGACAGCGCTCTTCACACGTCCATCTTCGCCATCTCCCGCTTCGGTGACACCCAAGTGCAGCGGATAGTCCCAACCAAGCAACATCATCTTGTGCACAAGCAGTCGATACGCCTGCACCATCACTTGCGTATTGCTGGCCTTCATGCTCAGCACGATCTCGTGATAGTTCTCGTCTCTGCATATCCGCAAGAATTCGAACGCACTCTCAACCATGCCGAGCGGCGTATCTCCATACCGGTTCAGAATGCGATCACTGAGCGAGCCGTGGTTGGTGCCGATACGCATGGCCGTGCCATGTTCTTTACAAATACGCACCAGCGGTGTGAAACGCTCGCGTATGCGTTCCAACTCCTCTTCGTATTGCGCATCCGTGTACTCGCGTACGTCGAATTTCTTCTTGTCAGCGTAGTTGCCGGGGTTCACGCGCACCTTCTCCACGATGCGTGCAGCGATCTCGGCGGCGTTCGGGGTGAAGTGGATATCCGCGACGAGCGGTGCTTTGAACCCTTTCGCGTGCAACTGTTTGCGGATCTCCGCCAGATTTTCCGCTTCTTTTTTACTCGGTGCCGTGATCCGTACCAGTTCGCACCCCGCCTCGATCATACGGATGCTTTGTGCCACGGTCGCCGCCGTGTCCATGGTGTCCGTAGTGGTCATACTCTGCACGCGGATCGGGTTGTCGCCACCGATGCCGATGTCGCCGATACGCACTTCCCGCGTGCGCCAGCGCTCGTAGCGGGTGAGAGATGGACAATACATCCACGGTGCCAATGCTGTGTTGCTCATGGGTGCGCTAAGGTAGCCCGCTATTCAGCGGATTGTTGGTGAGGCGAACGCCTAGAACGAAGTCGAAACAGCTATCGTGCGATAGGAGCCGCTTCTCCTTCCACTTGCAATTTCCAGCCGGCACTTTCTACAAGTGCGCGCAACACAACGAGCATTTCCGTTCTTCGTTCTGCCGCTTCTTCCAACAACCCGCTCTGCGGGATCTTGTCAAGGATCACTTGCTTGGCTTCTTTGTTCAATGCGGATAGTTCTTGCGGTGAGAAGCTGTTGAACAGCCCTTCATCGATGTCGAAGTAGTCGATATCGTGTTCGATGCTCAGCACTTGTGGAGCTGGTGGTGAACTGATGGTGATGATGTGTTCTTGTTCGTTGGTTATGAGCTTCAAGCCCTCGAGATCATAGCCCACGCTTACCCGCGCCTTTATGCGCACCATCGCTTTCTTCTGGAACGAAGGCAATCCGGAAAGCAGCCGCGAGTATCGCCACGAGTCCTGGTGACTGTAAAGTTCGCTCAAGTCGCCTTCCACGTTCACCAACTTCAACACAGGGCGAACGCGCTCGAGCAATACGGTGCTATCAACCGTTTTCAGCTCTGGGGCCTCGCGATAGATCTCGCGTGTAATGAAGAACACCAACAGACAGGCCCCTAGGGCAATGATGATACGGGCTGCGCTCGACAGGCCGCTCATTGGATCGGGGAGATCTGGGTGGCTTCCTGCCGCAGGCGTTCGCGCCTTTGCAACCAGCCATTCATCATAAGGCACGAAAGAATGAGCGCAATGCCCGCATACGAGCCCGCGTGCATTCGTTCTCCTTCACCCCAAATGATCAACGCGATCAATATGGTGTACACTGGTTCCAGGTTCACGGCCAATACCACGGTGAATGGGGATAGCTGCTTCATCACCGCTATTCCCGATACGAAGGCAAAAGTGGTACAGACCAGCCCCAGCACCAGCTGGTAGAGAAGGTCACTTGTTGGGAGTTGCCAAGGAAGTTGCGGACTTTCACCAGAACCGATCAGCCATGCAGCAGCCAGCAACATAACGCACAATAACTCATAGAAACCGATCCTCACAGGGTCGTCCCGTTTCACGAGAACACCGTTCACTATGTTGAACCATGCGCTCAGCAATGAGCTCAGAATGCCGAGTGCTATACCGAGGCGAAATTCCGTTTCCAAACCGAACATGAGCAACAGCGCGCCCATTACCACAGCGCCCAGTACCACTTCGTAGGTTCGGATCTTTCGATGGAACCAGAACGGCTCGAGCAAGGCCGTGAACATGGTGCTGGTCGCAAGACAGGCCGCTCCGATACTTGCGGTACTTACCTTGATACTTCCGTAAAAAGTGACCCAGTGCGCTACGATCAGCACCCCGACCAGCGCATATTGTTTCAGGTCTGGTGTGCGCCAGCTCAGTGAGCGCTTGGCGAACAGGGCGAAACTCGCCAAACCCACAAGCGCGATGAACGTCCGTGTAAAAACCAGTTGCGTTGCTCCCTGGTGTATCAGCTTGCCGAAGATGCCGGTCCATCCCCATAGGAATACCGTGAAATGAAGAAGGATCAGTGCGTTCCTGCGAGCGTGTGACACGCGCCGAAAGTACGTGAGCCAATGAACGCGATGGTTAGTTCATCCCGGCCAACTTTGTTCGGACTTCCTCCACCAACTTCTTTTGCAGATCGATCGCTTTCCCTTTGGCGTCCTGATCCGCCAGGTTCTTTTTGATCTGATACTGGAGGTCCTCGATCTTCTTTTTTCCGCTCTCGATGTTCTTCGCAAGCTTTTCCGACTTGCCGGTCAACTTCGTTTGTTCCTTCAGCAAGTCTTGCAGTTCTTTCGTGTTCGCTTCGGTGGGACCGTTGGCGACTTCTTGTCGTTTGGCATCAACAGTGGTCACCATGATAGTGCTCTTTCCTTCCACCTCGGCCTTTTCCTGTTCGTCCTCCGTGATGTTCGCCTGGGTTTTCTCTATGCTGTTCTGCGCGCGGTCTTTCTCTTTCACCAAGCCAGCCAGTTCATTCTCCAGGATCGTCTGCTGCTTGGTTGTGGTTTCCAACTCCTTCTGGACCAGTTCCTTTTTGAGCATAATCGCATGTTGATACATCCAGCTTTTGCAGCCTTCGAGTTGCCGTGCGTCACTATCAGGACCTACGAACGTGCCGTTCACGCGGAAGGCAGCGTGCAAGTAAACATCCGCGCTTTTCTTCGGCTTGTCCGCCTTCAGGAACACGCGGATCGTGTCGCTACTGATCTCCGGCAAGCGTGTTCCAATACTCATGACTTCTTTCTTTCCTCCCATATCGGCACTGATACTCTTGAGTTGTGTCTTGTACCATTTCTCCACCATTCCGGCATCCGCATTGTTGAAGGTCACGCTGAACGTTGGATACACTCCACCACTGAACGTGAAACTGGTGTTGTTCACGATAGTCTGCGAAAAAACGTTCAGTGAGGAGACGAGCAGGAGAAATGTGGTCAATTTTTTCATGTCTTCAGGAATGTGTTCAAACGCTTGTCAATTGACGTGCCGCAGAGGTTCGGGTCACTCGTCGTCCCCGTCCACAACGCCGCCGCTTACAACGAACTTCATCACGTCACCGGCCCTTGCATCCAGGGGTGTTACGTTTTCCGCAGGTACTATGTAGAGATTACCGCTCCAAGCAAAGCTGTGCGGCAGGTACACAGCCACTTTATTGCCAGTCACCCCCAGATGCGTGAGGTCTTTGGAGGTGATGAAGCCAAGCTTTTCCAAGTTGCTGCCTTGCACCATGCGCACCAGTACAGGTCGATCGAACTTTTTCTTGCTGCCCACCAGCGCTTCCATCATGTCGGTCAACGCGCTGTATATGGTCTTGAGGAACGGAATGCGCTGTAGTACCTCATGGCCAAAGTCAGCAATGGGCTGATAAAGGAATGTGCTTCCGAAATACCCGATCAGCGTTACGCCAACCAGCAGTGTGAGAATGCCAAGTCCTGGAAAATCATAGGGGATAAGGCTGTCCAACCGATGCAATACCGTGGCCAGTACGTAGATAAGGATGGTCAGTGGTACCGTAAGCAAGAGCCCCCGGAAGAAGTAACTCAACAGCAGTTTGCCAAAACGTCGTGCGGTCATCATGGGTTGGCGAGTGGGCGAAGTTAGGATCCTCGAAAGCGCGCTGTTGTTTTTCGCCGCAGGTATCTGCCTGAACTGTCAGATCTTGTGTTGAACCATTTGCGACATCGAGTATGAACGGGATGCTGCTCTGGACCTAATTTTGTGGCATGGTACAGAAGTGGATCTTCGCATTATTGCTCCTGTTCGCGTTGATCACGTCCTGCGAAAAGGACAATGCGGTGGATGGTTCTTCCGCCGCCGATATCACCTTCCGCAACGATAGCGGCTACACGTTCACCAACGATACGGTGGGTCTTTCCGACACGCTCCGTATTGTGATGATCGCAGCTGAAGGCACGGATCCGCTGGAACTTTTCGTCCTCCACGTCTCTTACGATGGAGATCCAGCGATAGGAACGGACACCGCCGACATCAACGTGAACCCGTACATGTTCGATAAACAGGTGATCACACGTTCTGTTCCGGGAACCGAGAAATGGACCTTCGGTGTGATCGAAGGTGATGGCGACCGGACACAGAGGAGCATCACGCTTGTAACGCAATAGGTTTACTCGCTGCCGTAGGAGGTTCGCAATCGCTTGCCACCACGTTCTTCCTTGGTGCTTGTCTGAACGTCCTTCATGCGCTTCAAAAGGGTCACCTCTTTTTCGGTAAGGTGCCGCCAGTGGCTTCGTTGCAGGTCTTTCTTGGTTAGACCTGCGAACATGACACGGTCCAATTTCATCACCTCATAACCGAGTGCTTCAAACATGCGGCGCACTATGCGGTTGCGGCCCATGTGAAGTTTTATGCCCACCTCACGGCGCGTATCAGCAGTGGCCACATAGCTCGCTTCATCGGCGCGTGCAAGACCATCATCGAGATTGATGCCGTTCACCAATTCTTGCAGGTGCGCAGCTTGCACGCTCTTGTCCAACGTTACATGATAGAGCTTTTCCGCACCATAGCTCGGGTGGGTGAGTTTCTTGGCCAGGTCGCCGTCATTGGTAAGCAGCAGCACGCCTGTGGTGTGGCGGTCCAAGCGGCCCACTGGGTAGAGGCGTTCTGTACAGGCATTCCTGATAAGGTCCATCACGGTATGCCGCTCTTGCGGGTCGTCCGTGGTGGTAATGGTGTCTTTGGGTTTGTTGAGCAGAACGTACCGCTTTTGCTCCATGCTCAATTTCTGGGACCCGAAGTGGACAATATCCGTCGGCATCACTTTGGTGCCGAGTTCGGTTACCACTTTGCCGTTCACCGTTACTACACCAGTGGTGATCAGGGTATCAGCTTCACGTCGGCTTCCAACTCCCGCTTGCGCCAGGTAACGGTTCAAGCGAATGAGTCCTTCATTGGCGGGGTTCGGGAGGCTGAACCGATTGCTGCGCTCGCCACGGCGGAAAGGTCGACGTGTCTTTGGGTCTCCTTCTGAAAATGTGCGTTCATCGCGGCTTTGCCTTGCCCATGGCTTTTCTGGTCGCGCACTGCTGCTGCGTGGTTTGCCTGTGCTTGGTCGACCATCATCCCTTGTGCCCTTGCCCTTGTATGGGCCAGATGATCGGGAAGAGCTGGTACGATCGCTATCACGCCTACCAGCACCCGTTGACCGTTCACTTCTGCCTTCACCCGCGCGAGGCGGTGTGCGGTCATCGTCGCGGCGAGGTCCGGACCGGCCTTCACCGCGGGTGTCCTTTTCCTTCGGACCCGTTGGACGGGATGCTCCCCGACCCGCACCTCGCGCACCAGGACCTGATTTTCGATCGGACCGTGACTCGCCTCGGGTACCGCGATTGTCCTCTTCTTTTTTCGGCCCACGTGCTTCGGTGGATCTCTTTGGTCCGCGGCCACTAGAGGAGCTGCGTGTGTCTTCAGAGCGGCGGTCGCCTCTCGGCGAACGATCATTGCGTTTGGTCATCCAGGGTGGGGTAAAAGGCGTTCGGTATATGCAGGATCTTGGATCCTTCGGGTGTAAAGGTCACGCTTATCACGTCGAATCGGAGTTCCAGGTCTCCTTCCGTCTGGTGGATCAGCTCTTCCGCAGCACGGATCAGGGTGCGTTGCTTCTTCCTGTCAACGGCCAATTCAGGTGCGTGCCAGCGGTCGCTGCCCAAGGTTTTTACCTCTATTACCACCAAAAATCGCCCATCCTTGGCTACAATATCCAATTCGTCGCGCTTATGCCGCCAGTTGCGATGCAGGATCACAAAGCCCCGTTCTTGCAGCCATTGGCACGCCAGTTGCTCGCCGGCGGCGCCCGTAAGTAGATGTTTGGCCATGGATAAGAACCTTCAACTGTGCGTAACCCATCCGGGCCACTGCCGTTAAAGGGTACCAAATCTGAGGATCTTTCGACCGTTTACTCTTCGGCAACGACAACTCACATGAACCATATCAATCGTTACCTCTTCTCTTTCACCCTTGCGCTCTGCTCTGTTGCAGCTATACAAGCACAGGCATTCGAGGGTGTTATCGAATTCACCAAGACCACGGGTCCGGTGATCACGAACTACAAGTATTACATCAAGGGCGACCATGTGCGGATCGAGGAGATCAGCGCGCGAGGTGATGCCCAAGGTATCATGCTCGTGGATACACGGGACAAAACGGTAACGGCCCTGAGCCCTGACCGCAAACTGTACATGGATGTGCCTAACATGCGCCTGCCCAAGGATGTGAAGACCGATGTGAAAAAGACCGGCGAGATGAAGGACATGGCTGGCTACAAATGCGAGAAATGGGTTGTGAAGAGCAATGATGAGGACCGTACCATTACATATTGGGTCGCTGCCGACAAGTTCGACTTCTTCGTTCCCCTGTTGGAAACGTTGAACCGTAAGGACGAGCAAGCGGTGTTCTTCCTGGAAGTGCCTGATGGCGTCGGAATGTTCCCCATGCTCGGTGTTGAACAGAAGATGGATGGTTCAGAGGTGAGCAAACTGCAGGTCACCAAAGTGACGAAGGGTGTTCAGAAGCCTTCCTTGTTCGAGATACCAGCAGGCTATAACAAGTTCGAGCGGAATTGAAGAGAAACGCAGAGTTGCGTTAAGCCGATAGCCCCCTCTCGAAACTCAGCGTTGCACCGCTTTCGGTGACGCTGAGTTTTGCTTTTGTACCCATGATCAATGCGCGATTGTCCGGGATGTGGCCTGCGGGAAAGCCGAAGCAGACGGGGTAGTTGGTTCCCTTTGACGCTCCAGCGATCATTTCTTCCACTATCTGGCCAAAAGGGTCCGCTTCGTTGCGGTTATGCATATCAGGCATGCCGCCAACTACGAGCCCGGCCAGGTTCCTGAACCAGCCCGAGAGCTTGAGGTTCATCACCATTCGATCCATATGGTAGAGCAACTCGTCCAAGTCTTCCACAAAAAGGATCTTGCCTCGTGGGTCCATGTCGTATGGCGTGCCACGCAATGCGTAAAGCAACGAGAGGTTGCCGCCGATCAGAATGCCCTCACAATGACCAAGTCGCTGGGTACTGAGCGAGCTTTCGTTGCTTATTAATTCAAAACCTTCGCCGAACAATGCCTTCCGCAAGGTCTCCTTTGTTGCTTCCGTTTTCGTGCCGATGTTGTGGGGCATTTGGGCATGCAACGAACAGATACTCATCTTGTGCAAGGCGCTGTGCAACACCGTGATATCGCTGAATCCGATCAGCCATTTCGGGTTTTGCCGAAGGGGCGAAAGGTCAATATCCTCCATCAAACGCATGGTTCCGTAGCCACCTCGTGCGCACCAGATCGCTGACACGTGTGGGTCATTGATCGCGGCCTGCAGGTCGGCAACGCGTTCAGCATCGGTTCCGGCTTGTTGAAAGTGCTTACGCCCAACCCCGGCGCCTAGCATCACGCGCAAGCCCCAACTCTCGGCCAAGGCAATGCCATCGCGCAGCTCTTCAATGGCTATCGCGCGGGCTGTGGGAACGATGGCGATAGTGTCGCCTGCTTTCAATGAAGGAGGAATGATCGGTTCCATGACAAGGCGAAGGTGCGATCCACATATTCGATCGCTGATCGCCGGATCGCCGGAGAACTGACAATAAGCAACTGACAACTACTCTGGGCGCACACGATACTTTCGCCCTCTGCCTTTCTTGGCCAGAAGACCCGAACCCGTGAAAGAGATCAAGCGCACCACCGTTACCGCCGCGTTGCCATACGCGAACGGCCCTCTGCATATCGGGCATATCGCTGGCGCGTATTTGCCAGCCGACATCTATGTGCGGTGCCTTCGCGCTCGTGGCAAGGAAGTGCTCTTCGTATGCGGAAGTGATGAACATGGTGCCGCCATTACTCTTCGGGCTATCAAGGAAGGAACTACGCCCAAGGCCATCGTGGACAAGTACCACGCGATGATGGGCAAGGCCTTCACGGATTTCGGGATCCACTTCGACATCTACCATCGAACAAGCAGCGAACTTCACAAGGAGACGAGCCAGGAGTTCTTCTTGAAGTTGAACGAGAACCATGCGTTCACCGAGCAGGAAGAGCAGCAGTATTATGATGAAGAAGCGAGGCAGTTCCTGGCGGATCGTTACATCATCGGCACGTGCCCTACTTGTGCCAACCCGAATGCATATGGTGACCAGTGCGAGAAGTGCGGTAGCGCACTTTCCCCCAAAGAACTGATCGATCCGCGCAGTACATTGAGCGGTGCCAAGCCTGTACTGAAGTCAACGAAGCATTGGTACCTGCCTATGGACCGATCGCAGCAATGGGTGGAAGAGTGGATCAACACGGGCGTGCTCGATGGCGTTCAACAGCATGATGCTGGCGAGTGGAAGCCCCAAGTGCTTGGCCAATGCAATAGCTGGTTGAAGGACGGACTGCGCCCGCGCGCGATGACCCGCGATCTGGATTGGGGGGTACCCGTTCCACTGCCGAACGCGGCAGGCAAAGTGCTCTACGTATGGCTCGATGCACCGATCGGTTACATCTCTGCGACGAAGCAATGGGCGAAGGACCAGGAGCGGAGAGATCCCGGGTCAAGCCCGGGATGGGAAAAGTGGTGGAAGGCTGATGACACTCGCTTGCTGCATTTCATCGGCAAGGACAACATCGTTTTCCATTGCATCATCTTTCCGATCCTGCTGAAGATGCACGGCGGTTACCAGCTCCCGCAGAACGTGCCAGCCAACGAGTTCTTGAACCTCGAAGGCCAGAAATTGAGCACCAGCCGCAATTGGGCGGTGTGGTTGCACGAGTACATCGAGCGTTGGCCGAACCGGCAGGATGAATTGCGTTACGCGCTCACCAGTTTGATGCCGGAGTTCAAGGACAGCGAGTTCACCTGGAAGGCATTCCAGGATTACAACAACAATGAACTGGTCGCCATCCTCGGCAACTTCGTGCAGCGCGTGTTCGTGCTCTGCCACAAGTACTATGGCGGGAAAGCACCCGAACCAGGCGAACGCATCGATCAGGATGTGGCCTTGTGGAGCAACGTGCATGCGAACGTGGAGGCGATCGCGATCAGCAATGACCAGTTCCGATTGCGTGATGCGTTGGCTAGCGCGATGAACGTGGCCCGTGCCGGTAACAAATACCTCACCGACACCGAACCGTGGAAGTTGGAAAAGACCGATCCGGAGCGCACACGAACAGTTTTGTCGAACAGCTTGAACGTGGTGGCCGTGTTGAGCATCGTACTTGATCCCTTCCTGCCTTTCACCGCAGCGAAGTTGCGTCGCATGCTTTCCACCGGAACACTTTCTTGGGAGCAAGCCTTTCGCACCGATCTGATCGGTGCCGATCAACAGCTAGGGGCATCCGAGCATCTCTTCAAACCGATCGACGACACCGCGATCGCCTCAGAGGTCGAGCGCCTTCATGCTAACAGACCAGTGGAAACAACACCAACAACTGATCAACCTTCTCCGATCAAAGTGGTAGAGGCCAAACCGAACATCTCGTTCGATGATTTCGGCAAATTGGATCTGCGCATCGGTACCATCACCGCTGCGGAGAAAGTCGCCAAGGCGGATAAATTGTTGAAGCTCACGATCGACATCGGCGAAGCGCATCCGCGCACGGTCGTTAGCGGCATCGCGCAGCACTTCACACCCGAAGAACTGACTGGCCAACAAGTTTTACTGCTCTGCAATTTGGAGCCGCGCAAACTGAAAGGCATCGAAAGCCAAGGCATGGTGCTGATGGCCGAGGACGCGGAAGGAAAACTTCGCTTCGTAAAGCCTACGGAAGCAATGCCGCCGGGCAGCGGCGTGCGTTAGTCCTCTTTCGGATCAGCGATCATCAGCGGGATCCGCGTCATCTGCGTACCAGATCACGCAGGGCCTCTGTTCTTCACACGAACGATCTCCGCCGCGATGCTTACCGCGATCTCTTCCGGCGTTTTGCTATGGATCGGCAGCCCGATCGGTGCGTGCACGCGCGCGAGTTCTTCTTCGGTGAACCCTTCAGCGCGCAGATCATCGAACAGTGTGCGCACCTTTTCCGCACTGCCCAGCATGCCCAGGTATTTCCAGCGGCGCCGGATCAATTGCCGCAGCGCTATCGCATCCGTTCGGTAGCCGAAGGACACCAATGCGATGAACAGTTCTGGCTCATCCGGTAGATGGTCGGTGATGTGGTGGAAGTCGATCACTTTTTTTTCGTGCGCCCATTCATTGGCCTCCATCGTGTTCAGCACTTCGCGATGATCGAATTGAACGATATGGAACCCGAGCTGGTTCATGCTTCGTGAGAGCGCAAGGCCCACATGCCCGCCACCGACGATGGCGATGCGTGGCCGTTGCGTTAGCCGCTCGCGATAGCTCCATGCCGCATCGGGCTCGTAATGTGCGGTTCCCACTTCCAGCAAGCGGATCCCTGCGGAACTCATCACCAATTCAAACGCCTTTCCGCTGTCCATCGCGTTGAGCACTTCCTGACAGAAGGCGTTCTGGCCCGGACCGAGGTAGAAGAAGGCCACCGTTTGCTCGCCGGAGCAGATCATGCCGGAACGGTCCTGTCCTATACCCGGCTTGTGGATCTGCCGTTTCAAAAAGGGGAATCCTTCGGTGTCTCCCGAAGAGATCCCTGAGGTCAGCCGCTCTATCGCTAGTTCAACGAGTTTGTGCTCCATACTTCCACCACCGATGGAACCGATCGGCCCCTGTTGGTGCGACACGCACATCTTGAATCCCTTGCGCCCCGGACTGCTGCCGATGCTTTCCACCACGCACAGCAGTGCGCTGTTGTCAGTGCGCGTCACCGCAAGCATTTTTTCCCAGAAGGCGCGCTGATCGTTCATGGCGGTGTTCAAAGTACTGGCATTCTCGGCGTTTCTTCATGGCGGCTGAAACCGTCATCTTCGTCACGCTGTGGAAGTCTGGCCATCCTTCTCCGAAAAGCTGTTGTCCGACGCATCGTTGCCGATCGTGGCGGTGATGCTCGCGTTGCTGCTGTGCGTCTTCTTCTGGTTCCGGCATTTGGCAAGCGCACTGAAATTGCAACTGTCGGCGGATGACATATCTGCGGGCGCGCGCTTTGATCTGGAACAATCGAATTCCACGGCGATCGCTTCCCGACAGGTCTCGAAATTCTTCTTCTGGGCGCTGTTGCTCGGGTATCTATTGTACATCGCGGTGGCTGGCACCCTGATGTATGGCTACACGATGGAGTGGATCAATCTCGCGATCCGATGGACCCACGTGATCGCGGGCATCATGTGGATCGGTGCGTCGTTCTACTTCATCTTCCTGGAGAACAACCTCAATCGCACGGAAGGGCTGCGCGATGAACTCGCGGGCAACCTCTGGGCGATCCACGGCGGCGGCTTCTACTATGTGGAGAAGTACAAGGTGGCGCCGAAGGTGATCCCTGCGCACCTGCACTGGTTCAAATACGAGGCCTACTTCACCTGGCTCAGCGGTTTCGCGTTGCTCTTCATCGTGTACTACGCCGATGCGCGGTCGTTCATGATCGACCCAACGGTGGCGGACTTGTCCAGTGCAGCGGCCGTTGGCATCGGCGTCGGTTCGTTGATCCTCGGCTATGTGATCTACGACCGGATGTGCAGTTCGAAGCTGATCCTGCGGCAAGATCTTTTCGCGTTGGTCGGCATGGTGATCCTCGGTGTGATCACCTATGCGCTCACGCATCTGCTCAGCGGTCGCGCGGCGTTCATCCACGTCGGCGCCGTCATCGGGACGATCATGGTGGGCAACGTGTTCTTCACCATCATACCCAGCCAGAAAGCCTTGGTGCGCGCCGCGAAGACCGGCCAGCCATTGGATGAAACGCTTGGCAAGAAGGCCGGTCAGCGCAGCCTGCACAACAACTACCTCACGCTGCCGGTGGTCTTCATCATGATCAGCAACCATTTCCCGAGCACCTTTGGGCACAGCTGGAACTGGGTGGTCCTGATGGTGATGGTTGTGGCCAGCATGGGCATCAAGCATTACTGGAACCTGCTGGATCGCGGTGTGAAGCGGACGTGGGTGCTGATCCTGAGCATCCTCGCCCTGGTCTTCATGAGCGTGGCCATCTCACCCGCCTTCGAGGATTCGCTGGATGCCACGATACCTGCTAGCTTCGAGGAAGCCAACGCCGTGATCCAAGCCCGTTGCGTGCAATGCCACAGTGCCAGCCCCACGGACGACCAGTGGACCGCTGCGCCGAACGGTGTGATGTACGATACCCCGGAGCAGATCAAGGCCATGGCCGACAAGATCATGACCCGCGCGGTGCGCACCAAGACGATGCCCCAAGGCAACAAGACAGGGATGACGGACGAGGAGCGCACCATTTTGAAACGGTGGATATTGCAGGGTGCCAAAACAGAATGATGTCCCAACACGGCATTCACGCGAATGATGGATCGCTTCACCACGAGGCGGGGTTCGCGATGACGTACCCTCTTTGTCGTCAGCGCGAGGAGGCCCTGCGACGAAGCGATCTGTAATTACCGATGGATCTCTACGCCCTGCATAGCAAACGAGTGATCACTCCGACCGGAATGATCGACGCGACCGTGATCATATCTGACGGCAAGATCAAGGAGGTTCTCAGTGGCCGTGTCGAGCGCATGGACATCCCATTCGAGAGCGTCGGCGACAAGGTGATCATGCCCGGTGTGATCGACGCGCACGTCCACATCAACGAGCCGGGGCGCACGGAGTGGGAGGGTTTCGAGACCGCCACGAAAGCCGCTGCGGCTGGAGGCATCACCACGCTGATCGAGATGCCGCTGAACGCGAGCCCGGTCACGACAACGGTGGAAGCGCTGAAGCTGAAGCTCGAAGCCGCGAAAGGCAAGCTGCACGTCAACGTCGGGTTCTACGGCGGCGTGATCCCGAGCAACATCGACGACCTCGATGGTTTGCTGAGCGCCGGCGTCTTCGGCATCAAGGCCTTCCTCACGCACTCAGGCATCGATGAGTTCCCGAACGTCACCGAGAGCGGACCTGCGGAAGGCGCTGCCGATCCTGACGTAGGCACGACGCGAAGCTGTTGGTGCATTGTGAGTTGGAGAACGCCAACACGCAACACGTAACCCGTCAACACCCGACGGATCCACGCAGATACGCCAACTACCTCGCCTCCCGCCCCACCTCAATGGGAAACCGACGCCATAGCCCTCATGATCCGCCTCAGCGAGGAGTTCGATGTGCACGTTCACATCGTGCACGTCTCCGCTGCGGAAGCACTGCCGCTGATCCGTGATGCGAAGAAGCGTGGGACCCGCCCCGGTCAGCGAACCGGGGTGCGCATCACCGCCGAGACCTGTCCGCACTACCTCGTGTTCTGTGCGGAGGAGATCCCCGATGGGGCCACGGAGTACAAGTGCGCACCGCCGATCCGCGAGCGGGCGAACAACGAACTGCTCTGGGAAGCGCTGAAGGACGGCACGCTCGACTTCGTGGCCACGGATCATTCACCTGCTCCGCCGGATATCAAGGAACAGCAGAGCGGCGACTTCATGAAAGCCTGGGGCGGCATCGCGGGTTTGCAGTTCTTGCTGCCTGCGTTCTGGACGGGTGCGAAGGAGCGTGGCTTCTCGTTGGAGGATGTCGCACGGCTGTTGTGCGAGCACCCGGCGCAATTCCTTGGCTTGAAGCAGAAGGGCCGCATTGCTCCCGGCTGCGATGCCGACCTGGTGGTCTGGGATCCGGAGGTGAGCTTTGTGGTGAAGGAGGAGAATATCCAGCACCGACATAAGCTCACGCCGTATGCTGGGCGCACGTTGTTTGGTGCGGTGGAACGAACCTTTGTGGGAGCCAAACTGGCTTGGAATTCAGGCAGATTTGGGAGCACACATCGCTTTGAGCCAGCACCTTTCAGAAAAGGAAAGGACTGAGATTGTCCTACACGATAGCAACGCTTGCGGCCTTTGGTCTCGCGACTGGATGCGTCAACGAGCAAGAACAGCAAGCCGCAGTGGAGTTACAGAAGCACTTTAGCGCCCAGGACTGTCGAATCGGTCATGGTTTTTCGGCAGACACGGGGAAAGGTTCAAAGAAGACCGTTACACTGACTTTGGAGGGTGTCGCGGACTTGGGCGATATCAGGAACAAGGACGATATCCAATCCATCTCGGCGTTGAAGTACTACACAAGGCAGAATGCAGCGGCTCTTGAAGGCAATGAGGAGATCGAAGTCAAAGCGACATGGGATCGGGCGCGTTTGAAATGTCTAATCCATCGAAGGGCAACGCCATTGTTGCTCCGGCACTGGCGGTCGTCGGCAAGTATTTGAACTACTGAAGCAGAGATAGGCGAAGCAGATTTGCCGGACCTAGTTGATTACATGTCCGAATCTCCGGACTCGACAATGACAGCTGCCCTTTCCAAGAGATGCAGATGCTCGACTCTCTCAACGGGGTTCATGACCACGCGACCGTTCTGGGCTTCAGGTTCAAGCGAACAACAGATAAGAACGAACCAGTGCTTGTTTGCTGGACTGAGGCGATCAATGGTGGGAATAACGCGACGAACTTCCAGTTCTACGTGAACCGTGAGAGCAGGAAGGTCATCTACATCGGAGTCAACGATTTTGAGTGAGCGAACGACAATGATTGACGAGACCCCCGCCTTCACCCAACTCATCGACCTCGCCGCCGAGCGCTTCGGGGGCCAGGTGCTGTGGTGCACCGATGACTTCTTCGCCGAGAAGGAGAACCTGATCAAGCCCAGCAAGCCCATCTTCATCGCCGACAAGTACACCGACCGCGGCAAGTGGATGGACGGCTGGGAAAGCCGCCGCAAGCGCACCGAAGGGCATGACATCGCTATCATCCAGCTCGGCGCCGCAGGCACGATCAAGGGCTTCGATGTGGATACCGCGCACTTCCTCGGCAATCAGCCACAGGCCTGTTCGATCGAAGCCTGCTATGCCCCGAACGGACTGTCCAATGCAAACGGAGAAGGGGAGGAGTGGGTGGAGATCCTGCCAAGGGCAACGTTGAACCCAGGAAGTCAGCATTTCGTGGAAGCCATGCCAGCCTTGCCGTTGGCCACGCACATCCGCCTGCACATCTACCCCGATGGCGGTTTGGCCCGCCTGCGTGTCTACGGCGAAGTCCAGCGCGACTGGTCACGCGTGAGGCCCGATGAGGTCGTTGATCTCGTGTCCGCACAGAACGGCGCGCTGGCGATCCAATGCAACGACATGTTCTTCAGCCACATGAACAACCTGATCATGCCCGGCCGCGGCGTGAACATGGGCGATGGCTGGGAAACCAAACGCAATCGCACACCGAACAACCGCGACTGGGTGATCGTGCGATTGGCGCACAAGGGCATCATCCAGAAGGCGCTGATCGATACCTGCCACTTCAAGGGCAACTACCCGGACACCTTCCTGCTGGAAGGAGCGAACAGCGCCACCGATGATCTGTCGAACGCGAAGTGGAACACCATCATCGAGCGCACGAAGCTCCAGGCCGACCATGAGCACCAGTATGAGCGGGAGGTATCGTGCAAGGAACCCGTGACGCATGTACGTTTGAGCATCTTCCCGGATGGGGGCGTGAGCCGGATGCGCCTTTGGGGAACTATTGTGGATTGAATTACAGATTGCTTCGTCGATGACTCCTCGCAATGACGGATTGATACTCGGGGCGTGGGTACGGCGTCTCGCCGCATCCACGTCCCCTTTCTTCCTCGTCATCGCGAGCCCGCATTTGGGGCGAAGCGATCTGTAATTTCCACCGCGCTGCACTCCTGATGACCCTCGACGCCCTCAACCGACTCTCCGAAGCCGACGCCACGGTCGCGTTCGAGCAATGCTGTGGTGCGGCCCGCTGGGTGGAACGCATGGTGATCGACCGTCCGTTCGAGAGCCTGCCAGAGATGTTGGAGATCAGCGACAGGATCTGGGAAGAATGCGATCTCGACGATTACCTCGAAGCCTTTCAAGGTCATCCGCGGATCGGCGATGTGGAAAGTCTCGCCAATAAATATGCGAACACGAAAGCTTGGGCCGGTGGCGAGCAAAAAGGCGTGGAAGGAGCGGACCGCGGCGTGCTTGAGCGTCTTGCAAAGGGCAATACTGACTACGAGGAGAAGTTCGGGCACATCTTCATCGTGTGCGCCACCGGCAAGAGCGCGGCCGAAATGCTCGCCCTGCTGGAAGCCCGCATGCCCAACGACCCCAAGACCGAAGTGATGATCGCGGCGGCTGAACAGAACAAGATCACGCGGATACGGTTGAAGAAGCTGCTGGCTTGATCGGAGCTGGTTCACTGCGGCCTACAATTCTGCGGATCGTATCGCACACTGTCATCTTCTACCTTCGGCGACCTTCTGTTGGCTCCATGCTCGCTCGTTCTATCACCATCCTCTTTTGTGCCACAGCGCTATCCACGTGGGCCCAGCAGAACGATGTGCCGCTGAACCGCGATATCTACTACGACATCGATCGCAACGGTGCTTGCCGCACGAGTACGATGCACACCGGATTACGGCCGATCATCGAGAGCCGCGCTGATCTCGAGAACGTGATGGGGTTCCGCCCGGATAGTTCAAGGCATTATTACTACGTCACAACAAAGCTTTTTCGTGAGCACTTGATCCAAGTGAAGGACGGTGGGTTCAAAGTCACGATAGATCCGGTTTTCCGCTTCGAAGCAGGTGGCGACCTGGATGAGGCCGAGGTAGCGAACATCAATCGTTCGAAGAACAACTTCAACTCACGGGGTTTCTGGATCAAGGCTGATCTCGGGCGTGATGTGTCGTTCCAAACGGGCTTCTATGAGAACCAAGCCATTCTGCCGCTCTACCTCTATGTGTATACCCGAGGAAGCGGCGTAGTTCCCGGGCAGGGCCGCGTGAAGACTTTCGGCGCGCGCGGCTTCGATTTCGCCTGGGCGCATGGCAATGTGAGTTGGAGCCCGAAGCGCTGGCTCAATGTGCAATTCGGGAACGGTCGGCATTTCGTGGGTAACGGGTATCGCAGCGTACTGCTCAGTGACAATACGTTCCCTTATCCATACTTGAAGTTGAGCGCATTGACCACTGATCAGCGGTTCCAATACACCACCATCAATGCCAAGTTCCAGTTGGCCAGTGATCCAGGCGACCGCTTGAACACCGGCCAGAGCAGCGAAGCATTGTTCTTCTGGAAGCGCGCCAGCTTCAAACACCTGAGCGTGAATTTGGGTCCCGCGCAATTCGGGTTGTTCGAGGCTACCCTGTGGCGCAACATAGACAGCACCGGAGTGCGTCCATTCAACGCGATGGAATTGAACCCAGTGATCGGGGTGAACACCATTGTGAACGGTTTCTCCGGCAAAGAGCACAAGCAATTGCTTGGTCTAGACGCCAAATTCCGTTTCACGGACAAGATCTTCGCATACGGCCAGTTCGCGCTCGATGATCCTTCGCGCCAGCGCTATGCCTGGCAGGCCGGTATACAATGGTTCGATCTGCTGCGCCGCGACCTTCACTTGCTGGTGGAGCATAATAGTGCGACTCCTTTTGCATACACAAGTCCCCGCGCTCGCAGTAGTTATGGCCATTACAACCAGCCTCTGGCACATCCGTTGGGTGCAGGTTTCGAGGAAACCAACGTGATCGTGGACTACGGGATCAAAGAGCGTTTCTGGTTGCGCGCCCAAGCCAGTTTGGCCACCTTCACCGTAGACACCTCGGCTGTGTCCGTGAGCGGAAGTGACATCTTCGACACCCGTGAAGCAACTGGTGCCGATAGTCTTTCCGTGGATCGGACGCGAATGTGGCTGGATCTTAGTTTCGCTTGGCGTATCAACCAGAACCAGAACACGAGCCTCAGTGTAGGCATGAGTATCCGCGACATCAACCCCGCCCCCGACTTTCAGAACAGTCATTACATCTACGTCACTTTGCGCACTGGTCTCTTCAATCGATACTACGACCTCTGAACATACACACTCACTCGATACTCGTAACACCACTCTATTGGGTTCCCACGGTTACATACTTCTTCTAGGCTTTTTCACGGCGTTCATTGTGGTGCTTTTTACAATGCCCAGCCTGATCAAAGTGGCACGTATGAAGCATTTGGTCGATGAGCCTTCAGAAGAGCGGAAGATCCATAGCCGGAGCGTTCCCACTATTGGCGGCATCATCATTTTTGCGGCCATCCTTTTCAGCTATAGCCTTTGGTTCCCGCAGGCGTCAGAACTCAGTTACAAGATGGACGGCTACAAGAAGCTGTACATGGAAATGGGCGCTTCGTACAAGGATTTCAAATTCGTGATCGCCACCATGGTTCTGTTGTTCTTCATCGGTGTGAAGGATGACATCATCGGATTTTCTCCTGTGAAGAAGCTCTTTGGCCATATGATCGTGGGTTATATCCTGGTGGTCCTCGGTGGTGTCCGTATACATGATATGCACGGGATCTTCGGGCTCTACGAGTTGCCGGTGGAGGTAAGCATCGCTTTCTCTTTTTTCACGTATGTCGTTTTGGTGAATGCGTTCAACCTGATCGACGGGGTTGATGGGTTGGCCGCTGGTATTGGCTTGATCGCGGCTACAGCCTACGGCATCTGGCTGTATTGGGCGGGAGATGTTGCTCTAGCGCTATTGGCGTTCACGCTTGCTGGGGCGCTTGTTGGTTTTCTGGTGTTCAATTTCCATCCTGCGCGCATATTCATGGGGGATAGTGGCTCGCTCATTATTGGCGCCATCATCAGCGTGCTCGCGATGCGTGTGATCGATCACGATATCAGTCGATTGCCCAGGTGGCTCGCTTCCGTGCCCACGCCGCTTTTCGCGATGAGCGTGATCGCTTATCCGATCGTGGATACGTTCAGGATCTTCTTTGTGCGCATGATGAAAGGGAAGAGCCCTTTCGCTGCGGACCGTAACCACATCCATCACCGTTTGATCGAACTGGGCTTGGGTCACCGTGGCGTTACGGCTGTGCTCTATCTCTACGCGATCACCATCATCAGCCTGAGCTTGATCACACGCGATATTCTCCCCAACAAAGGGTTGATGGTGCTCGGTACGACCGCGTTGGTTCTGGCCGTGCTTCCATTCGCTATTTCTACGCGAACGAAGGAATGAGAAAAGCGTCCTTGTACTTTTTCCTGGCGTTTCCTTTTTTCGCATGGGCCCAACAGGGTTGGATGCCATTGGGCCGGATCGTGGATGCGCCTTATAGTGCATTGATGCGGTCGTCAAAGAGCGACGTTGCGTTGCATAGCTCGATCCGGCCATATGCTCGTGAAGACCTCAAGTTGCTCGTAGTTCCAGACTCTTTGTTGCCCAATGCGTGGAAGCCCTGGCTGGATAGTATTACCAACCCACAGAACCGCATTAGCGGCGGGCCGTTGGTTGAGGCGTTGGTTGGCGCTTCGTTCGGCGACAATGAATTGATGAAGTATCGTGTAGGGCTGGGTGGTTGGTTGGACTGGAGCGCAACCTCCCGCCTGACTTTCCACGTGGATGTGATGGGCTTTGGCGAAACGATGCCGAATTACCTGGACAGCTTGGCAATAAAGGTGGATGTGACCCCCGGAGAGGGATTCGCTTACGGAGGACCCACGTATACCCACCACGATTGGAACGCCTATGTGGATTACAAGGCGAGCAAATATTTCCACTTCACACTTGGTCGCGGCAAACACTTTTTCGGTGAAGGCGTTCGCTCACTTTTCCTCAGCGATAACGCCTACAGTTATCCGTACTTGAAGATCACCACCACCGCGTGGAAGATCCGCTATGTGAACTTGTTCTCCGCTATGAGCGATATCCGCGGAACGGGGGGTACGTGGAACCAGTTCGATCTGAAGTTCACCAGCATGCATTACTTGAGCTGGAACGCCCTGAAGCGTTTGAACGTGTCCATCTTCGAGGCTATCGTATGGCAGGACAACGACCCCAACTACCGCCGTGGATTCGATGTGAACTACTTGAACCCGGTTCTTTTTTACCGGCCCACGGAGTTCAGTCTCGGCTCACCTGATAATGCCTTGCTTGGCTTTGCGGTGAATGTGCGCGTGGGAAAACATGCACTGTTGTACAGTCAGCTTATGTTCGATGAATTCCTGTTGAGCAACGTGCGCGCAGGGGAGGGCTGGTTCGGTAACAAGCAAGGATTGCAACTCGGTGTGGTCGGCCACGATGCTTTCAAAATTGAAGGTCTTATGCTCCGTGCCGAGTTCGACTATGTGCGCCCGTTCATGTATACGCATAGCGATACCCGGCAGAACTACGCACACTTCAACCAGCCGCTGGCCCACCCTTATGGAAGCAATTTCTGGGAGGCTATCGCACAAGGTGAGTTTCGTAAGAAGCGGTTGGTGTTGAGCGATCTGCTCAGCGTGGCGATGCTGGGAGAGGATACTGGTTCCACAGCCTATTCCAGTTATGGGAACAACCTGTTCTTGCCGGAATCCGCGCGACCGCTGCGCGATGGGGTTCGCCCGGATGACTATGGTTATTTTCTGGCCCAACCCAGCAGTGCAATACTTTACCACAATGAGTTGCGCGCCGGTTGGTTGTTGGAGCCTCGAAGTGGACTGATGCTCGAAGCCTCACTGACAACCCGGGTCCGAACGCCAGAGCGGGGTGAAGGACTGGTCTCGAATTTTTTCCGAATTGGCATCAGTGCCAACCTGCGTGACAGGCACCCTTTCCAGGACGCACGATATTCCCTGGAATGAAGGAGCGTTCCTTGGCCTCAAGATCAGGGAGCGGTGGGTTTTGTCGAGTGTGAACTCATTTGGTCCTTTGGTGTTCAACCCTTCGATATTCATTCCGATCCGATCGGTACTTTCGCGCCCGATTTGCAGCAACCCGTATCTATAGTATCGACCGTTTCCTTTGGCGCCAAGCTGAAGGAAGTTGTTGCCCTGTTCAAGCTCAGGCTTACCTCATTGGTAGTTTTCAGTGCGGTATTGGGTTACTGGATGGGAGTCCCCGCTGGAGGTTTCGATCTGATGAATGCGGCGATGTTGTCCATCGCTGGTTTGCTGGTGACCGGCGCCAGCAATGCGTTCAACCAGGTTTTGGAAATAGAGGCCGACGGCCTGATGAAGAGGACATCCGATCGACCCTTGGTCCGTGGCACTGTTGGTGTGGCCGAAGCTGTGGTGATCGCTTCGTTGGCTGCTATCGGAGGGGTTCTTCTATTGTGGACGCGTTTCGGCCCGCTTACCGGTATTCTTGGCATGCTTTCCATCTTCATGTATGTGGCGCTCTACACGCCTATGAAGAAATGGAGCGCATGGAGCGTTTTTGTTGGAGCGTTTCCGGGGGCCTTCCCTCCGATGTTGGGTTATGTAGCAGCTACGGGTCATTTTGGATTGGGCCCCGGGTTGCTTTTCGCCATGCAGTTCATGTGGCAGTTCCCTCATTACTGGGCCATAGCCTGGGTGCTTCACGAAGACTACCAATTGGCAGGGTACCACATGCTGCCCAGCAAAGGTGGACGAGACGGATTTACCGCATGGCTGATCCTTTTGTACACCTTGTTTGTTATCCCTATAGGTATGCTGCCATGGGTATTCGGTTTCGTCAATGTTTATGCTGCGATCGTGGCGTTGATGTGCGGTTTTGTAATGCTGGTTCCGGCTGTGCAATTGTTCCGTTCGCGCGACAAGAAGCATGCGCGTAAATTGATGTTCGCGAGTTTCATATACCTACCCCTCGTGCAGATCGCCTATGTGATCTTCAAACCATGAGCGACGCTTCAGTTATCATCTCCGAAAAGGACCAGAAGGTCCGCGCCCGAAAGAACCTTACTTACTTGCTCCTCTTCGCGATCGTCATGTTTTTCGTGGCGTTGAGCAGTGCATATGTGGTGAGCCAGAGCAGTGCCGATTTCTGGGTGCATTTCCGCATTCCCAGGGCCTTCTACTACAGCACCGCGGTGATCATCGCGAGCAGTATCGCTATTCAGTTCGCCTTGGTGTCGATCCGTAAGGGCAAAGTCTCAGCGGCGACCGGTTTGTTGGTGTTAACGTTGTTGTTGGGTGGGGCCTTCACCCTTAATCAACGATCGGGTTGGTATGAATTGATGAGCAGGGGCTATTTCATGGTCGGTAAGGTGATGGCC
Organism: Flavobacteriales bacterium; assembly: GCA_016717225.1. GTDB lineage: Bacteria > Bacteroidota > Bacteroidia > Flavobacteriales_F > PHOS-HE28 > PHOS-HE28. Next base: position 123,582 of record JADKGB010000011.1, read on the forward strand.
AGCGGTGGTGAGTATGGGACGGATTACACCATTTCCCGCAAGGGCGTTGATCTGCAAAAGGTTGGTGATCAGTTCTTCCTACCCACAGACCTTCAGCACGTCAAGCCTGTAAACGCCGAAATGGAGGACTACCAGAACACGGCCAGTTCTTATTTCTACATTCTCACTGTTGGCCACTGGGTACACCTTGCCGGGGGGCTTGTTGTTCTTATGGTGTTGACATTCAAGGCATTAAGAGGTCGATATAGCGCTGAGAACCATACGGGTATCTGGCAAGGAACCATGTATTGGCATTTTCTCGGGGGGTTATGGGTGTACCTCCTTTTGTTCATCGCGTTCGTTCATTAACATTGCGCCCGCAAAACCGAACCATGTCAGGCGAAGCGAGCAAGTCCATTCCAAACGACGTCCTCTGGGGCGGCGGTCGTTCCCCGTTCAGCGTGAGCTACGGGAAGATGATGATGTGGTTTTTTCTGGTGTCCGACGCCCTCACCTTCAGCGCCCTGCTGGTAGGTTATGGGTTCGCACGGCACAGCATGCCCCCTGGTGGAAGTTGGCCAATGGGCGAAAGCGTCTTCCGGGCGCTTCCATTCCTGCATGGCGATTATCCGCTGATCTATGTGGCTTTCATGACGGCTGTGCTCATTTTCAGCTCGGTTACCATGGTACTGGCGGTGGAAGCTGGCCATCGCATGTACAAGCAAGGGGTGATCAAGTGGTTGTTCCTCACGGTTATCGGGGGAGCCATTTTCGTCGGCAGCCAGGTTTGGGAGTGGGGTCACTTTATCCACGGTAGTGGTGGTTCCATTACCATGATGGATGGCAGCAAGTACTGGGTGCATAATGACGAGCACGACACAGAGAACCCGACCGAAGCCGCAGGGTTCCATTTGGTAAAGGCAGAAGGCGACCGCTATCTCTATGGCACGGAAGAAGTGGAAGGGAACGAAGCCAAGGCCATTTTCGCTGAGCGTGTTGCTTATACCCACGGCGCGAGCCCGATGTGGAGTAGCGAAGGAACGATCGAGAACGAATATGGGCAACCCCAGTACGCCAACTTCTTCTTCTTCATTACGGGTTTCCATGGTTTTCACGTGTTCAGTGGAGTGATCATCAACTTCATTATCCTCATTATGGTGGCGCGTGGTGTCTTCCACCGAAGGGGCCACTATGAAATGGTCGAAAAGGCCGGTCTTTACTGGCACTTCGTGGATCTCGTGTGGGTCTTTGTGTTCACCTTCTTTTACCTCGTTTGATCGCTCAACCGAACTACAATGGAACGCGACGACATTATTGAATACAGCTTGGATGCTCACCATAGTGAGGAGCACGGCAAACAGATCCGACGCAAGATCTGGATGGTTACCGCTTTTTTGGCTGCGGTTACAGCGGTTGAAGTATTTCTGGGAGCCTACTGGCGCAACATTTTTCCTGTGGAAACCCACGCTGCGGCTTGGCAGTGGGTGAAATGGGGGTTCATCGTGCTCACATTGGTGAAGGCTACCTACATCGTAATGACCTTTATGCACTTGGGCGATGAGCGTCGCAGCATTCGCAGCGTGATCCTGCTGCCGTACGGCCTGTTCATCATGTACTTGATCTTCATCGCCATCTGGGAATCGAACTACGTTAACCGGATGTTGGAGTTGTTCCAGTGAGCGCTGAATTCCAGCCCGCCAGCAAGCGCAGGAAGATCATCGTTCTCTCATTCTTATTGGGCATAGTTCCCGTTGGGCTGCTGTTCTTCAAGCTTTTCGACAACCATTACACCACCTTGCCCTATTATGGGCAGCACGAGGTGAACGCACCAGGTGATACCACCTACTTCCAGGTGCCGCCGTTCTCGTTCACGGACCAGGATGGGCAAATCATTACCAACGAAACGGTAAAGGACAAGATCCTTGTGGTCGACTTCATTTTCACGAGCTGTAAGAGCATTTGCCCCAAAATGACCAAGCGCCTGAGCGGCTTGCAGATCAATCTGCCGCTCAGCGATAAGGCGTACAAGGATGTATTGTTCCTGAGCCACACTGTGGATCCTGAGCACGATACACCAAAAGTGTTGAAGGAATACGCACGGGAGAACCAAGCTGACACTGCCCGTTGGAAATTCCTTACGGGTGATGCAGCCACTATTTATAGGCAAGGCAACTTGGGCTATTTGCTTAGCGCGTTGGTGGACAGTGCCAGTGCTGAGCAATTCGTGCACTCACCCAATTTCGTTCTTGTGGACAAGCGTCGACACATCCGTGGCGTTTACGATGGCACTACCTCGCAAGGAGTGAATGACCTGGTGCAAGACATCAAGTTGCTTATCGGAGAAGAAAGGAGACGCGTACGCGAGGCGAACCCCTGATCGTTAGCCCATGCCTAAGGCCTATCCGACTGCCGTTGTCCGCATCGCGGAAGCCGTCGCGAAAAGGTGGATCTGGATCTTTTCCATCATCGTTTTTCTGGCTGTGGTTATCCTGAACCGCGTGCAAGTGCCCGCGCCGGATGGATTGGATGTGCATGTGTTCGCGCGCATCAACGCGGTGATCAATAGTGCCGTAAGTGTTTTGCTCCTTGTAGGCTTGTTCAAAGCCAAGGCGGGCAATTGGAAGGCACATCGTGCGGCTATGCTCAGTGCCTTGGTGCTCAGTGTGCTGTTCCTCGTTTCCTACATCCTGCATCACCTTTTTGCCGGTGAAACCACCTTCGGGGGAACAGGTTCCATCAAGGTGTTCTACTACATCATTCTCGCTTCACACATCCTGCTGGCTGGCCTGTCATTGCCGTTCATTTTGCTTACGGCCTATCGTGCACTTAGCGCGGAATTCCCAGCGCACCGCAAATTGGCAAAACGCGTATGGCAGGTCTGGTTCTACGTGAGCGTTACTGGGGTTGTGGTGTATGTACTGATATCGCCCTACTACTGACCTACTTTTGTGACATGAAGCGGTGGATCCTCCTTTTCGCCTTGCTCGTGTGGCTCCTTCCGCACGACCTCCATGCCCAAGGTTGCGCCATGTGCAAGGCCACGGTGGAAAGTCAGGATCAAGGTGGCGTGTTCGGTGGCCAACAAGCCATTGGTGCTGGGCTGAACAAGGGTATTATCATGTTGATGGTTGTGCCCTACGTGCTGCTTTTCCTGTTTTTCCGCAAGCGTATTCTGGGCTTTTTCAAGGAGTTCGCTGGCGCGAAAGGATAATTCCCGTTCGCCCCCAACTTCGCTGCGATGAAGAAGGTGGATGTCGCGATAAACGTCTACGGGAAACCAGCGCAAACCGCGGTCACGCTTCTTTCACTTATTGAGCATTCTGGACAGTGGATCGATCGCATCTGGTTCATTGAGGAGCGGCGGCAGCCGTTCGATGCCCGTTTCGATGAGCTGAAGAATTACCTCGGCGATCGCCTGATCCACTACCGCCCGTGGTTCTGGTTGAGTGTGCGTTCGCGCAGCCTTCGACTAGCATACAAGGTAGGCCCATTACGACGTTCGGTGCGCTATCAAGTGGCGTGGGAACGTTCAAAACAGCCGTTTTTGTTCATAACACACAATGATGTATTGCACAGAGGTGATGTGATCGGGGCTTTGTTGGAGCATGTAGGTAACCACATCGCCATCGGTCCTGTGGGGCAGTGCTGGAATTGTTCGGCATCCAGCGCGGGGCTATGCTCATCGGAGAAGTTCGACAAGTACCGTCCAGGTTATCAAGAGTGGCTACGAGTGTCCACACAGTTCAAGGGTGCGCGATCCGAACAGTACGAATGGACCATGGATCATCGAAAACCCTGGCCTTTGCCAGAGTGCCGCCTCAACGAGTGGTCCGCGATGATCAACTTACAGGTTGCCAAGAAAGTCACCATGCCGGTGGGCCCCGCGGTACCCTTTGGTGCCAGTTTTGGATTGGACATTGGCACACAATGGTTCCACGATGTAATGAACATGCCCCTGGGTGCTCCAGGCAGCAAACTCGGTGTGAAGCATTTCGACACCATGCCATTTGCCTTGCATGCATGGGCGAGTACCACTGGGGGTGGACATGCAGCGTTATCGCACAAGGCTACCTATGATGCTGGCGAAGCCCTGGCTTTGCAGCACTTGCGAACCCACTATTCCAATTTCCCTTGTTGACCGGTTATATTCGCCCCACGTTCTTTTCATTCCGGCCTTGAGCCGGGACGCTTATCGAGAAAGGCTGAGGGTAATGGCCCTGAGACGCCTTGACAACCCCTCCTTGGTCCCACCGGGAGTACGGTGCCAAATCCATCCTTGCGCGCCCTGTTCGCGTGTTCCAGGTACAGATGAGCTGAGATCAGGTGCATCGCGAAAGCGGTTCAACGACCTCATCCGGCTTCTACGGGTGGGGTTTTTTTATTCCGCGCGGGAGCTCATAGAGCCAAAGCGGGGATCGGCCTGAAGTAATTGGATTGACATGAAGACGATCGAGGAGCTGGCGAGCCAACGCATACTGATCCTGGATGGGGCAATGGGTACCATGATCCAGCAATTGGGACTTACGGAAGAAGATTTCCATCCGAAAGGAATGGAGCAACATGAGATCCTATTGAAGGGCAACAACGAACTGCTCTCGCTCTCTCGGCCCGAAGCGATCAAGAGGATACACGAACAATACCTCGAAGCCGGGGCTGATATCGTGGAGACCAATACGTTCAGCGCCACAACCATCGCGCAAGCGGAGCACAAGTGCGAACACCTCGTTCGGGAACTGAACCTCGCTTCGGCCCGCCTTGCCCGTGAAGCGTGTGATGCTTTCACCAAAGCGGATCCTTCCAAACCACGCTTTGTTGCCGGCGCGCTCGGCCCAACGAACAAGACCGCCTCACTTAGCCCGGATGTGAACGATCCGGGCTATCGTGCTGTGCATTTCGATGATCTCGTAACCGCATACTCCGAACAGGTCGAAGCACTTCTGGACGGCCGGGTCGATCTGCTTTTGGTGGAAACCATCTTCGATACGCTCAACGCCAAGGCCGCTTTTTTCGCGATCGATGAGGTTTTCGAGAAAAGGGGAGAACGTGTGCCCCTGATGTGCAGTGTGACCATCACCGATGCCAGCGGGCGAACGTTGAGCGGACAGACCATCGATGCGTTCATGATCAGCATGGGCCATGTTGATCTCTTCAGCATCGGACTCAATTGTGCGCTCGGTGCCGCGCAAATGAGGCCGTATTTGCAGGTGCTCGCAGAACACGCGAATTGCTTGGTCAGCGTTTATCCGAATGCCGGATTGCCCGATCAGTTCGGTGAGTATCGCGAGACACCCGAGGTGACCGCAAGTCTTGTGGGTGAATTCATGCGGGATGGATTGGTGAACATCGTAGGCGGTTGCTGCGGCACCACTCCACAACATATCGCTGCCCTGGCCAAAGAAGCCGCGAAGCATGCACCACGTAAACTGCCCGTTATCGTATGAGTATTCCCACCTACAGTGGCCTCGAGCCCCTGCGCATTTTCGCGGGTGCCAACTTCGTGAACATAGGTGAACGCACCAATGTCACTGGGAGCGCTGCGTTCCGCAAGTTGATCAAGGAGGGCAAATACGATGAAGCTGTTTCCGTTGCACGGCAGCAGGTGGAGAATGGTGCCCAGGTGATCGATGTCAATATGGACGAAGGCCTGATCGACGGTGTGCAAGCCATGCGCAAATTGTTGAACTTGATCGCAGCTGAGCCCGATATCGCGCGCGTCCCCGTCATGGTGGATTCCTCGAAGTTCTCCGTGATCGAGGCCGGCTTGAAGTGCCTGCAAGGAAAGGGCATCGCGAACTCGATAAGCCTCAAGGAAGGGGAGACCGAGTTCTTGCGGCAAGCTCGGATCGTCAGACGCCTTGGTGCTTCCGCCGTCGTGATGTGCTTCGATGAGCAAGGGCAGGCTGACAATTTCGAACGTCGAATTTCCATCGCTGAACGGGCCTATCGACTGCTGATCGACAAAGCGCACTTCGCACCACACGATATCATTATCGACCCCAATATCCTTACTGTGGCAACTGGGATGAGCGAGCATGACCACTACGCGGTGGATTATATCCGCGCTGTATCATGGATCAAGAAACACCTGCCCGGTGCGCTTGTCAGTGGTGGAGTGAGCAACGTGAGTTTCAGCTTCCGTGGCAATGAACCAGTTCGAGAAGCGATCCACACGGCCTTTCTCTATCACGCGATCAAGGCCGGTATGGATATGGGTATCGTGAATGCCGGACAGATCGGTCTGTACGATGATATCCCTAAAGACCTGCTGGAGCATGTGGAGGATGTTCTCCTTGCGCGACGCCCGGATGCGACCGAACGCATGGTGATCTTCGCCGAACGATTCAAAGGAGCACCTTCTGCTGAGGTTGTCGCGCAGCAAGCTGCTTGGCGGGAAGGCTCGGTGGAAGAGCGGTTGAAGCACGCGCTCGTTCACGGGATCATGGACTTCATCGACACTGACACGGAGGAAGTGCGCGTTGCTTTACAGGACCCTGTGAAAGTGATCGAAGGCCCATTGATGGCAGGAATGAACGTGGTGGGGGATCTTTTCGGCGCAGGCAAAATGTTCCTTCCCCAAGTGGTGAAGAGCGCTCGCGTAATGAAGAAGGCCGTTGCTTATTTGGAACCTTATTTATTGGAGAAGAAACGCTCTCTTCCGCTCGATCAGCAAGGTACTGGAGCCAAGAAGATCCTCATGGCGACGGTGAAGGGCGACGTACATGACATTGGCAAGAACATCGTGGGCGTGATCATGGCCTGTAACGGGTGGGAGGTGATCGATCTGGGCGTGATGATCCCGTGCGAGAAGATCTTGAAAGCCGCCAAAGACAACAACGTGGATATCATCGGCTTGAGTGGATTGATAACGCCCTCGCTGGATGAGATGGTGCATGTGGCCAAGGAGATGGAACGCGAAGGATTTACCACTCCTTTGCTTATTGGCGGCGCTACGACCAGCCGCGTTCATACCGCTGTGCGTGTGGCGCCCCATTACAGCCATTCCGTTGTGCACGTTATCGACGCGAGTCGCAGCGTTCCCGTGGTGAACAATCTGCTCAGCGACAATGAGAGCGTTCGATATGCCGCTGAAGTGAAGGAGGAGTACATCAAAGTGCGCGCTCAATATGAAGGGCATGAACGAAGCAAAGAGTACCTGCCTATTGCCGAAGCGCGAGACAAACGGTTCACGATCGACTGGGCGAGCGAGCCTCCGGTAAAACCCAAGAGTACGGGTGTGTTCCCGTTCCGGAATTTTCCGATAGCACAGCTTGTACCCTATGTCGATTGGACGCCCTTCTTCATGGCTTGGGAACTTGCCGGCAAGTACCCGAAGATCCTGAAGGATGCCGTTGTGGGGGTAGAAGCAACCCGATTGTTCGCAGATGCCCAACAGATGCTCGACAGGATCGTGAAGGAGAACTGGCTACAGGCCCATGGTGTAGCTGCTATCTGGCCTGCAAATTCGGTTGGTGACGATATCGAGGTCTATCGAGATGGTGCTCGTTCGGAAACCCTGGGCCGCTTTCACTCGTTGAGACAGCAATTGAAAAAGGCACCAGGACTGCCCTATATGGCATTGGCGGACTTCATCGCACCAAAAAACAGCGGAACCACCGATCACCTTGGTGGTTTTGCGGTTACTGTTGGCCATGGCGTGGATGAGCGTGCCAAACGTTTCGAGCAAGCTGGTGATGATTACAACGCGATCATGCTGAAAGCCCTCGCCGATCGACTTGCCGAAGCCTTCGCGGAAAAACTCCACGAAACCGTTCGGAAAGAGCTCTGGGGTTATGGTAATTCGGAGGCGCTCAGCAACGAACAGCTGATCAAGGAGGATTACGATGGCATTCGCCCAGCACCCGGTTATCCAGCCTGCCCGGACCATACCGAAAAGCCTGAACTTTTCCGTTTGCTGGATGCAGAGAAACATACCGGTATCGAACTCACGGAAAGTCTCGCCATGTTTCCAACGGCTGCTGTGAGTGGCTGGTACTTCGCCCACCCCAAGAGCAAGTATTTCGGCGTTGGTCGCATAAGTCGCGACCAGCTGGTTGATATCGCTGCACGCAAGGATCGGCCCATCCCGGAAATGGAGCGCTGGCTCGGAAGTAACCTTGCATATTCCAGTTCCTGATAACTGTACCGTTGGCCTTGTGAAACTCTCCTGTCGCACATATCTGGTCCTGTTCGTTTTGTTCGCATCTGCGAATTGTGTGCTCGCACAGAAGCCGCTTACACAGAACAATGGTGATTGTTCAGGAGCGGTGTTCATCAAGGATTCGGTATACGTATGCGATCAGACTGTTCGTGGATTTGGCAACATTCTCGAGATCAAGGAGAATCCTGCGGACCAGAAGGAGTGGTTCGAGCGCGAGCACAACACCACTTGGTATACGTTCCGTTCCCCTGTGAAGACAAGCATCACCTTGGAGATCATCCCGAAGAATATTGATGACGACATCGATTTCCTGGTATTCGAAGGAGCAATTCCAGGAATTTGCGATAAGGTGCAACAGAAGGCGGTGACGCCGTTGCGAACGAACATCAGTAGGAACGACAAGGCTAACGGCAGTATTTGCGGATTGCGAAAAGACGCTCCGGAAGACTTTGTTCGGTCAGGAGTTGGCTCGTCGTTCAGTCGCGCACTTGATGCCGAGGAAGGCCAATTGCTTTACCTTGTAGTTGACTATCAGGATCGTCCGCTCGACGGCTACACCATACGGTTCCATTACGATCCGCCGCCACCACCACCGATCCCAGAGGCGACCACAAGGACCCAAGAACTACGCATCAAGGTGACCGATGCCAAGACCGGTAAACCGTTGGATGCCAACATCGCCATAGAGGGTATGGTCTTCGATTCGATAGTAGAAGCGAAAGGCAAGAGCCAATATGTGCTCAAAATGGAGCCTTATCGGAACCTCAAATTCGGTTGCATTCGCCCGGGTTATTTGTTCTACAATTCAAAGGTGAAAGGGACGTCTGGCGATGTGGTGGAAGTAGAAGTGAAGCTGACCCCCATTGTTGCTGGTGAGCATGTGGTACTTGATGATATTCGTTTCGTCGGCAACGATACCAAGGTCATGCGTTCTTCGGAAGCTCCCATGTTGCTGCTTCTACGTTTCATGCAAGCGAATCCCAAGGTGAAAGTCGAGATCCAGGGACACGTGAACGGGCCTACCTACAAGAATACCAAGGAGTTCATTGAACTCAGCACTGGGCGGGCCAAAACCGTATTTGAGTTCTTGCTGGTCAATGATGTGGAACCTTCGCGCATTTCATTTGTCGGCCTTGGGAATTCTCAAATGCTCTATCCAGAACCCAAGAACAAAGAGCAGAGTGAGGCCAATCGCCGGGTGGAGATCAGGATCCTTTCGAATTAAGGCCTGCGGCGCAGCGTCTCGTAGAGTGCTTGCTGCACACGTTTTCGCCAGTTCACTCGATCTTCTGCCCACCGCACCGGCCATTCACCGTTCATCCAACCAGTGATCCTGATCGTCCATCCCCGAATAGTTTTGCCATTGCTGCTCATCCGCAGTGCTGAACCATTCGATCATGAGGACATCGATCATCCTGTTTGCCGTGCTGCTTTTCGCAGAAGCCAATGCTCAACAGAAGTGGACACTGGAACAATGCGTTCAACGTGCAGAGGACAAGAACCTCACTGTGCGCGACGCGCAGTTGAACGCTGAACTGGCGGATCGGACCCATGATCAAGCGTTCTGGTCTTTTCTGCCGAATTTGAACGCTGGCGGAACGCATGGCTATAACTACGGTCGTGTGATCGATCGTTTCACCAACACCTTCGCTACGGACAGGGTCCGCACGAACAACTTCTGGCTGAACAGCGACCTCGCGATCTACCAAGGTGGCCGGGTTCGAAATACATACAAGCAAACGCAGCTGGACGAGCTGGCTGCTGCAAAAGGCCTAGAAGCCTCGCGGAACGATGTGCGTGTGGAAGTGGTACGCGGTTACCTGAACGTATTGGGCTTGCGCGAGCGGATCACTGCAGCAGAGGCTCAAGCAGCCAATTCACGTGAACAGATCACGCGCGTGCAAGCTTTGGTAGACGCGGGCCGGTCCGCCAGGGGCGAGTTGCTGGACATCAACGCACAACTCGCGAGCGAGGAATACACGGTGACGGATCTTCAGAACCAGCACGACCAAGCTCTTCTGCAATTGGGCCAGGCACTGCGTCTGGAGCCAAATGAAATGAACGGTTTCGATATTGCTACACCACAGATCGGGAACCTTGTGATGGCACAACCCGTGGCCAAGGAAGACGACGTGCTGGGAACTGTGCTCGCAACAAATCCCGCTTTTGCCCAAAGCGAACTCAATGCTCAAAGCGCTGAAAAGGGAGTCACTATTGCGCGCTCAGGCATGCTGCCGTCCCTGGGATTCAACGCATCGGTCGGCACTGGTTATTCCGGAAGGAATTTCGAAACAGTTGGTGAACCCATCATATCAGAACAACCGATCGGAGCAACAGAGACCGGGGAGATCGTGTATGCACCCAGTTTTGACTTCGCAACGCAGACCCGCCCGTTCGGAAAACAGCTCGATGACAACCTGAACGAGTCGATCAGCTTTACCTTGAGTGTGCCTATTTTCAACAACAAGCAGAACAGCTTGGCCGCGGATCGTGCACGTATTCAGCATGAACAGGCAAAGAACCGGCAAGAGAGCCAGCGGCTTTCGTTGCAACGCGATGTTCAGAACGCCCTTGTCGCGCAACGCAATGCGTTCCGCCAGTATGAGAGCGCTCGTAAGAGTGTTGAGGCATCGGAAGGTTCTTTGGGTTTCGCCCAGGAACGATTCACCCAGAATGTGATCACGGCGATCGAACTCAACACGGCCAAAGTGCGCGTCCAACAGGCGACCGCCGACCTGATCAATGCGAAGTACAGCTATTTGATGGCCCAGAAGTCACTCGACATTCTACAAGGCCTGCCTCTAACGCTCTGAATTTGCCTCTGCTGCTCTCGTTCGATACGGCAACCAAGCACTGTGCTGTTGCACTCAGTGAAGGTTGTCGCGTGCTCGCTTCGCGGGTTGAGGAGGGGGAGAAGTTCAGCCACGCTGAAAAATTGAACGTCTTTATCGCTGAGGTGATGACCGAGGCCGGTAGAGACATGGATGAATTGGATGCCGTAGCCGTGGGTGTTGGTCCAGGTTCTTACACCGGTTTGCGCATCGGGCTCTCAGCTGCCAAGGGTTTGTGCTTCGCGTTGGATATTCCGTTGATAGGTATGGGCACCTTGGATGTTCTGGTCGCACAGTACCTCTCGCTTCCCAATATTGATCGGCAACCAGGCGATGTATTATTCCCAATGATCGATGCACGACGCATGGAGGTTTTTACAACAGCCTTTGATGGTTCAGGTAAAGAAGTCGGTGAAAGCCAGCCTATGATACTGGATGATCCGTGGTGCAGTGCTTTACCGCAGGACAAGAGACATTTGGTTTTTGGTGATGGAGCGGACAAAGCCTCCGCGCTCTGGACCGGTCATTCACAGGTCACTCATGTAGTCGGCATTCGTCCTAGCGTGTTCGGTTTGGTCGCTTGCGCAGAGACGCTGTTCAGCCGCGGTGACTTTGCCGATATGGTACGATCGGTTCCCGCCTATGGTAAGGTTGCGCGTGTTGGCGGAGGTTTTCCGTTGTAGCCCTAGTTCCCCTGGGCTCATTTCCCTTTTTGTACGGAGCCGTCGCGTTCAGCCCCGCCTCAGAGGTAACAAGCGAACTATCGGCTAGTGCGGATCCACGACCTATTGGGCCACACGGTCATGGAATGCCTCATCTGCGTTCAGTGGTGTAACGCATGATGTGTATGAGACCGGTCTCCAGGTCTTTGGCGATCGTTGCTTTCAGGAACATCGAGCTATCCTCGTACAGATATTCGATGTGGCGGATCGGTTTTTCATTCCTGAACTGGTCGCACATGACAACGTTGCCGGCAACATCGTAATGCCAGATGTGTTTGGTCGTGGTTGGGTTAGAGAGGTCCGGCTGTTCGATGCGTTCTGCGAGCCGCCCTTTTTCCGCGTATCGAAAGGTGACACGGCCCCGCCTTCCAGTAATCAGAAAGTGGTCGTCGATCACACGCAGATAACCCCACTCGTCGGTGTGATAAAACTGTTCGCGATACGGTAACCCTCGGTCGTTCAACCATGTTTTCTGCAACACGGTGTCGTTCACGTCTTCGTAGGTGAACCGTTCTTCGCTGATGATCGTTTCTCTACCTCGCTGAAGGTTGTACCGATCGCCACTGAGGTTTTCGATGCGCACGTACACCTGCTTCGCAACCCGGCCCTTGGCGTCCGATGAATCGCGGAACGCGAAGTGGCCGTTGAGGTCATTGCGAAGTTGTTCAATTGCCCTGCCCAGCGTGTCGTATGTCCAAGCAACTGATGCCGTATCTCGACCGCTGCCTGGCTTGCCGAAGGTGTTGTTCGTGGAGACTGTGGATCCGCTGCGGTCGAAGCTGTAGAACGAGCGATCGCTCTTGTCCCGAATGGGTTCTCCATCTCGTTTCACGCTTGCCTGCCCACTGATGCTTGCTACGTTGTTCAGTCGTATGAACGCTGCATTGAAATGCAGGATCATCGGGTCATTGAGGCCGGGTTCCACGACCAACACTTGCGCTTGCGCTTGGGTAACGACCAGAATGGCAATAGCCGCAACGCCCCGGATCATTTCAGCTGCTTCATGGCGTCTTTCACACTGCCCACCGGTAGCTGGCAAGCTTTGTTCTCGCAGACGTAAATAGTGGTGCTCGTACCAAGGGTTTTCTCCGCGAGCAACGGTATCGCGCTGCTGGTGAGGGTGCCCAGAAACATGCGGTTCGGCAAGTAGTGTGGTGCGAACTCTTTTCTCCGCACCAAGGCATCCGGCCCCGTTATGGCGATCTCGTAGTAAGGAAATACGTGCATCAGCATCGCCTGTGCCCAGTTGCTGTAGCCGCTCGGATAACGTTCGAATTCCCCTTGCACGTTGTTCAGCATCTGTGAGCTCATGGCCATATATCGCGGCTCGTCGAACAAGGAGCCGAGAACATGCAACGACTTGCACAAGCTGCTGTTGCTGGCTGGGATCACGTTGTCATGCACTTCCATCTTGCGCGCGATCAATGCTGGGTCCAGATCGCTGGTGTAATAGAACATGCCTGACCCGCTGTCCTGAAAATGTGTGATGGTATAGTCTGTGAGTTTGCGCGCCTCGGAGAGCCATTGCTCCAGAAAGGTCTGTTCGTACAGGGCCAATAGCGCTTCAATGGTGAAGCTGTAGTCATCCAAGTACGCATTGATGTTGCCTTTCCCTTTGATCTCCTTCCCTTTCGGGGGAACGTAGTTGCGCCATAGACCGCCGTCTTCACGCCGAAGATCCGAGAGCAACAAGTACATCGTATTGCGCGCTTTCTCCAGATAGCGTTCCTCTCCGAGAGCCTCATACGCCTTGCACCAGGCGATCACCATCAAAGCGTTCCAGCTTGTGAGCGATTTGTTATCGAGGCCTGGCCGCACGCGCTTCGAACGGTCTTCCAATAATCGACCATTGATCTGTGCGGCCTTGACCCTCATATCCTCAATGGACAAGCCCAGGCGTTTTGCGATGGCTGCATCGTCGGCATCCCTTAGCAAGATGTTGTTGCCATGCTCCCAGAGGGCCTTGCCATCAACCTCGTAATACTTTTCGGCGAAGGCGATATCGGTGCCAAGCACACGTTGCAGGTCAGCTTTGGTCCACACATAGAACTTGCCTTCCTCTCCTTCACTATCGGCATCCAGCGCGCTGTAGCACGCATCGAACGGGCCGAGCATTTCGCGCTCGATGAATGCAAGTGTACGTTCAACAACATCCTTGTACAACGGTTCTTTCGTCGCCTGATAAGCCTGGCTGTAGAGCGATACCAGTTGTGCGTTATCGTAAAGCATTTTCTCAAAGTGAGGCACTTTCCAGATCCCGTCCACACTATAGCGCGCAAAACCTCCGCCCACCTGGTCATAGATGCCGCCGAGCGCCATTTTATGCAACGTGAGGTCCACTTGTGCTTTGATATCGCCATCGTTCGCCAACGAACCGTACTTCAACAGGAATTCCCAGTTGTTGGGCATGGGGAATTTTGGCGCATGGTCCGTGCCTCCGTCGATGCGATCAAAAGTGCTGTCCATTACGTGCACCATGCGTGCAAGAGTGCGGCGATCGAAGTCCGGTGCTTCGGGGTTCAACATGATGAGTTCGCTTCGCTTCACACCCTCGTGCAACTGCTCCGCATAACCCATCACCTTTTTGGGGTCCGTCTTCCACGTTTCTCCAAGGTCGTTCAAGAGTTGCACCCATTGTTGAGGTGGATAATATGTGCCGCCATAAACAGGCCTGGCATCGGGAAGGATGAAACAGTTCAACGGCCAGCCACCGCGACCGGTCATCAGTTGCACCGCGTTCATGTACACCTGATCCACATCGGGGCGCTCTTCGCGATCCACTTTGATACAGATGAACCGATCGTTCATGATGCGCGCAATGCTGTCGTTCTCGAAGCACTCACGTTCCATTACATGGCACCAATGGCAAGCCGAATAGCCGATGCTCAGCAGAACCAATTTGTTCTCGGCCTTGGCTTTCGCGAACGCTTCTTCGCTCCACGGATACCAATCCACCGGATTGTGCGCATGTTGCAGCAGGTAGGGACTTGTTTCGTTCGCTAGGCGACTGGTATGGCGATGCATGATAGTGTCCTGCTCGTTTTCCGTAGCTCCTTTACCGCTGTGATCGCAACCGGGCACAAGTGCCATGCTGGAAATTATTGCGATCAAGGTTAGTTTGGCGAACGACATGATCGATCAAAGGAACGAGGAAGATGGGCGCCGACGTATGCCTGCAAAGTTGCTTCGCCAACAAAGTCGAGTGAAGGACTTCACACCCTCGCGCACGGCGAAGCCCACCTATCCATGGACGACCACGCTCATGGTCTTCGGTTTGTTCCTCGCGTTGTACTCGTTCTTCAGTGTTTCGTGGTGGACCTTGGTACTTCCAGTCACTTTGTTGCGCGTACTGTTCGTGCTATGCTTCACTGGTCCCGCGATCGGTTTGGTTTGGCCGCGAGCAAGAATGGGAATGGAACATTTGGAGTGGCTCTTCTTCAATATGCTGGCCGTAGGTCCGTGGTCGTTGTGTCTTTTTCTATGGGTCAATTACGCTTTGCACGGCCCAGTGAAGTATAGCGATCACCCGGTAGGCCAAGTGCGAAACACCACCACACGCCAGAACAGAACGGGAGCAACATATACCCGATCAAGTCCTACGGTACACTTCGAACTGGCCGATGGATATTTGGCGGAATATCCATGGGCATTGAGCACCTGGAGCGAGTTCGTTCACGGATATAGCGATACTCTTCGAGTAGGAGTTGCCGAAGGTTGCTTCGGTGTGGAAGTCGTGGTCGATAAGGAGCAGCGATAGACCGATCACTATTCCCAGTTGAAGTCATGCTCTTCCTCGAACGGAAAACGTTTGCGGATCAAGAAGGCTTTGCCTGTAACAGTGCCTTTGGCTTTCAACTTTGCTTTACCGCTCAATGCAGCGGACAGCATGGCGCCCATGGCCTGTGCGCCGTGCCCATCGAACGAGGCATGCAGCGGTACCGCATAGTCTTTGGTTGTGCGTTTCTCCAGCACCAAGTTGCTATCCAACGTGGCTTTTCCAATGAACACATCGTTCAGAAAAAGATCCACATCCGGATCGATCACATGGATCCTGAAGTTGTTCGGATTATCCAAGGTGACCATCACGCGCGCTGCAACACCACCGTTGTCGAATCTGCTCACATCCATATCCGTGATCCCTTTGAACGAAACTTCGCGGTAGGATAGGCAGCCAGTTAAGAGGAGAGGAATGAGCAAGGTGAAAGCGGCGATCAAATGGCAGCTTGTAACTCGCAGCGGGCAGAAGGCGGCTGCCGTCTGCCAAAAGCCTGCTCGCTCAGCTTTCTTGGGTTCGTCACGCATTTTCTGCTGACATCGTGGCGTAATGCTTGAAGAAACGCGGGATCGTGTTGATGCCTTTCATGTAATTGAAGATGCCATACTTCTCGTTCGGGCTGTGGATGTTGTCGCTGTCCAAGCCGAAGCCGAAGAGCACCGTTTTCAACCCCAGTTCACTTTCAAAGAGCGCCACGATGGGGATGCTTCCACCACCGCGCGTGGGGATCGGCCTTTTGCCGAATGTCTCTTCCATCGCCTTGCTCGCCGCGAGGTAGGCCACACTATCAATGGGTGTTACTGCTGCCTCACCGCCATGATGCGGGCGCACCGTCACTTTCACGCTCGGTGGCGCGATCTTGTTGAAGTGGTCCTGGAACAGCTTGGTGATAGGGTCGCTCTTTTGGTTCGGTACCAAGCGCATACTGATCTTGGCGAATGCCTTGCTCGGCAGAACAGTCTTCGCGCCTTCGCCTATGTAGCCACCCCAGATACCGTTCACATCCAACGTTGGGCGGATGGTGCATCGCTCGTCGGTGGTGTAGCCTTTTTCGCCCTTCACTGCGGCCACGCCCAATTCGTCCATCCATTCCTTCTCGTTGAAAGGAGCCTCGGCAAGTGCCTTCCGCTCAGTCGCGGATAGTTCAACCACCGCATCGTAAAAGCCGGGAATGTTCACGCGACCATCCGCATCGTGCAAGCTCGAGATCATCGCACACAGCGTGTTGATCGGGTTGGCCACTGCTCCACCGTACACACCACTGTGCAAGTCGCGGTTGGGGCCCACCACTTCCACTTCCAAGTAGCTCAGTCCCCGAAGCCCCGTGTTGATACTCGGTGTGTCGTTGGCGATCATGCTGGTGTCGCTGATCAGCACCACGTCGGCTTTGAGCCGGGCCTTGTTCGCGCTAACGAAAATGCCGAGGTTGCTGCTTCCCACTTCCTCTTCGCCCTCGATCATGAACTTCACGTTGCATGGCAGTGAGTTCGTCTTCATCATCGCCTCGAAGGCTTTCACATGCATGTAGAATTGGCCTTTGTCATCAGCACTTCCACGCGCATAGATCATTCCGTCCTTTACCACCGGCTCGAACGGAGGCGAATGCCAGAGGTCAAGAGGATCCGCGGGCTGCACATCATAGTGGCCATAGACCAGTACCGTTGGTTTGGTCGGGTCAATGATCTTTTCACCGTAAACGATCGGGTGGCCGGCCGTGGGGCAGATCTCCACTTTGTCCGCACCCGCTTCAACCAGCCGCTTTTTCACCTCTTCGGCACACCGGGCCACATCAGCCTTGTAATTGGGGTCCGCGCTAACGCTGGGTATGCGAAGCAGGTCCAGAAGTTCATTGAGAAAACGGTCCTTGTTCTGGTCGATAAAGGCGTCTACAGTGTTCATCCTGTTGTATTTATTGGGCCTTCGGTCATGTGCTGATGGCAGTGAGTTCGAAGGGCGACGAATATACCGGTGACTTCACGGCTGGGGTCGTTTTCTACAATAAGTGCCTCATTCGTTGAACAGCCCGGATCCGGAATTGTGATCCTCTTCCATTTCGAGCCGTGGTCGTCCGGCCTTTGTGTGAAGCAGGCCCGCTTCGATCGGCAGTTCAAGTCTTCGCCTGACCCTGCAGGAATTTGCTGAAAATGAGGGCGTTTGGCTGATCGGTGCATGGACAGGTTGTTCTCTTTCCAACATCAGGCAACTTTGGCAACCCCTTGTGGGTCAATTGATCGACCGGAAGAACTACCTTCCGTCGCTTTTTCTTGACCGCCTATGACCTTACGCTTCCTCTTTGTCCCAATAGCAATGGTGGCTACCATTGCGTTAAAGGCCCAATTGGTTGTTGATCAATCGCTTACGCCGATCCAAGTGGTTCAGAACCTGTTGGTGGGCAATGGCGTGGTTGCCACCAACATTACACTGAACGGGGTTCTTGGAAATACGATCAATGAACAGATCGGTGGGTTTGACGGTTCCAACAGCAACATTGGGCTGAATAATGGGGTCCTCCTGAGCAGTGGTTCCATTGCAGTTGCTGTCGGGCCCAATATCAGTGGGAGCAATACGGTGGGTGGCGGAAATTTTGGTGCTAGTGATCCTGATCTGGACCTTCTTAGCGGGGTTGCGACCAATGATAAATGCGTGCTCGAATTCGACTTCATTCCTACTGGGGATAGTGTCAAATTCAACTACGTCTTTGGCTCGGAGGAGTACAACGAATATGTATGCGGTACGGTAAACGATGTGTTCGGGTTTTTTATCAGTGGCCCTGGGTTAACTGGACCTTATAGCAACAACTCTACGAACATCGCCCTGATCCCAGGGGGTAGTATTCCTGTTTCGATCAATACCGTGAACAACGGAACGGTTGGCCAGAACGGCATGTTGGCAAACTGCGACAACTTGGACCCTAATTGGGAGAACAACAACATATATTTCACGGATAATGGTGGCGGAACTACGGTCGAGTTCGATGGGTTCACAGTAATTCTGACGGCTCGTGCGCAAGTTCAGTGCGGTCAGATCTATCACATAAAGATCGCTATTGCGGATGGTGGGGATACGGCTTTTGATTCCGGTGTGTTCTTGGAAGGCGGAAGCTTCACGAGCACAGGTTCGGTTATCCCAGAACTACAAACAGCAGGTACTGTGTCTTCAAATGACAGTACCTTCTTCGAAGGTTGTGGTCAGATCCCGTTCGCTTTCCACCGAATTGGCGATACCAGCGTGGTGGATACGATCTCCATGGTGGTTGCTGGCACTGCTACCGGCGGGGTGGATTACGTTCCGGCATTTCCGGTCCAATTGGTTTTCCCAGCTGGAGATACACTGATCCCATGGCCTGTGGATGTTCCCTTGGATGCCGATGGGCTTGAGACGATAACGATCACTATTACCCAGAACCTTGTGTGCAGCGGCACTCAGGTCATCAATGATTACACCTTCTACATTGATCAATACGAGCCATTGAACGTAGTGACGAACGATGTGGTCGGGGATTGTTTGGGAACCTATGTTCTTGCACCCATCATTACTGGTGGTACTGTTGAAAAGGAGATCCTTTGGAGCACGGGTGCAACAACCAATACGATCACGGTTACACCTCCAGTTACCACTACGTATTACTTCACGGTGAGTGATACTTGTGGCGTGCTGCCATGGAGCGACAGCGTGGTGGTTACTATGCCTGTGTATCCGCCTTTGGCACTATCAGTTAGCCCCGAGACGATGATACAATGTTTGGGCAATGATGATATCGGGGTTACCTCAATTGCGGGGGGTAATGGCACCTATTCGTACGCATGGACCTTGGATGGTGCGAATTCAGGAGTCTCAGCCAGCATCAATGTCCCCGCCGCTTTTCCTTCTGTTTACTACGCTGTCACGGTCACAGATGGCTGCGATAGCACCATCACTGATTCCGTGCTTGTAGGTACCATTCCACTTGACCCTATCGTGATCAATGCCCCTGATCGGACTCCCATCTGTCAGGGCGATACATTGACGCTTGAAGTGCTGGATGTTACCGGCGGTACGGGTCAGTACACATACGTATGGACGAATAGCCAACAACAGATCCTTGGTCAAGCCGATACTCTACAGGTGGCCGTTCCTGCTGATGCAGGCTACACCATCACAGTAGCCGACCAATGCGGGAACTCCGGCGATACACTGGTATATGCCTTGATCCCGCACCCAGATCCATTCTTGTTGTCTTTCAACGCGGATACGGTGATCTGTGCGGGTGATACAGTGGCACTTTGGGCTCGCGTTACCGGAGGTTCAGGCTACTATACGATCGAATGGCCCGGCTCTGAGCTCTCTGACCCCCAATTGCTCGTGAACCCACCTGTGAACGATATGTACTCCGTGAACATCTATGACCAGTGCGGGGAGGTGATCAGTGATGAAGTGAACATCGGCGTGGAAGCCCCTGTGGCGGTGATCAATTCCACGAATGCAGGGCAAGATGATTGGGTCTTCGAAGCAGCTACGTTGCCTACTTTCTGCCGCAGCTATCGTTGGGACCTTGGTGATAGTACGTTGAGTCGTGAACGTACGTTGGCCCACAGTTATCTTGACCTGGAGGAACATTGGGTACACTTGAAAGTGATCACTTTTGTAGGCTGCTCCGCGGTCGATAGCGTTCTCATCCGCCCTCCCGGTCAGCTGTGGTTCCCCAATGCGTTCACTCCGGATGGGGATGGCATCAATGAGACCTTTGGACCAGCCACCCGTTATGTGGAGAAATTTGAAATGAGCATCTTCGACCGCTGGGGGCAGCCCATTTATTCAACGGATGCAATTGATAAACCTTGGGATGGAACCGTGAACGGAGGGCTAGCCACCACAGGGGTGTATGTTTACAAGTACAAAGCCGAAGGTCATCTATTTCCTTCGGTCGAGAACTACGGTCACGTGACCTTGTTGCGCGGAACTGAAGGAGAATAACACAACAGACATGAAACGAATTCTGATCGGAGTTGCGCTTTTGGCGAATGCAGGGATCGCGAACGCTCAATTGGTCGTTGGCCAGACCCTTACCCCTGTGGAATTGGTGCAACAGGTGTTATTGGGTTCGGGTGTGGTAGCCACCAACATCACACTGAATGGTGTCCCCGGTAACACAGTGAACGAGCAGATCGGTTCATACGATGGTACTGGTAGTAATATCGGCTTACCTCAGGGCGTGATGATGAGTTCCGGCAATATCGCTGTCGGTATTGGTCCGAACGTTGGCGGAGGTACAACACTGGGCGGTGGGAATTTCGGAGCTACCGATCCTGATCTGGAGGTATTGAGCGGAGTGGCTATGAACGATCGTTGTGTATTGGAGTTCGACTTCATCCCCATCGGCGATAGTATCGAATTCAAATACGTTTTCTCATCGGAGGAATACAACGAGTACGTCTGCGGAACGGTGAACGATGCCTTTGGTTTTTTTCTGAGCGGGCCGGGGATCACCGGGAGCTTCAGTGGCAACTCGATCGATCTCGCACTGATACCCGGCACCAGCAC
This sequence comes from Flavobacteriales bacterium, assembly GCA_016717225.1. GTDB lineage: Bacteria > Bacteroidota > Bacteroidia > Flavobacteriales_F > PHOS-HE28 > PHOS-HE28. The sequence continues at coordinate 144,567 of JADKGB010000011.1, forward strand.
GCCCGTTACCATCAATACAGTGAACAATGGAACCGTTGGGAACAACGGACAATTGGCGAATTGTGAGGCTTTGGATCCCAACTGGGAAAGCAACAACATCTACTACATCGACAATGCCGGAGGGACCACCATTGAATTCGATGGATTTACAGTTGTGCTCACCGCTCGCTCCGCGGTTCAATGTGGCCAGACCTACCACATCAAAATGGCTATTGCCGACGGAGGTGATACCGCTTTTGATTCAGGTGTATTCCTGGAGGGTGGCTCCTTTACAAGCAGCCCGTTCGTTCCATCGCTCCAGCCCGGTCCCGGAATTATCGGTAATACCCTCTTCGAGAGTTGTTTCAACGTGGGGTTCATTTTCACGCGCACTGGTGATAGCACCGATGTGCAAACTGTAAACATTGAGATAGGTGGAACGGCCACTCCGGGAGTCGATTATTCACCTCCCTTTCCTACGCAACTTGTCTTTCCTGCTTTTGTAACGCAGATCCCTTTCATCTTGAACGCGCCATTGGATGTTGATGGCCTCGAAACAATTGAACTTATCCTATCCTCACCCTCTCCCTGCTCTGCGGATTCGATCCATGTGCCGTTCAATTTTTTGATAGATCAACCTGATCCTCTAATTGCCATTGGTAGTGCTTTCTTCCTCGATTGTGGCGAAAGTGTGCAGTTGACACCGACGATAACCGGGGGTTTTGGAGCGTATACCTATCAATGGTCCACGGGTTCAACAGCATCGGAGATCCTCTACACTCCAACCATGGTGACCGATGTGACCATCACCGTTTTCGATACCTGCGGATTGCAGACCGTGGGGTTCTTCGCAGTGGAGCTTTCACCTCCAGCCCCTGTCAGCGCTTCTCTTTCTGGCCCGCAGCCTTTGATCGAAGGATGCGATCAAGCCAATTTGGTTGTCACCAGACCGGCAGGTACCTCCGGGGATCTGTTAGTGACTACACTGCATACTGGTGAGGCTGGTGTTGGTACCGACTACTCGATCACGCAACCCATTGTGATCCCAGGTGGTAGCGCTACGGTGAGTTTGCCTGTAGTGGCCTTGGAGGACAATACTTCCGAAGGAACTGAATCAGTCGTGATCACCGTGAGTTATACGAATGCTTGCAGCCAGGAAGTGACCGCAGAAGTGAGTTCGTCGATCGAGGATGCGCCAAGTATCGTATTGACGGCCGAGCCATTCTTGATCATCCCCTGCGGAACCGATAGTGTGCTGATAACAGCCGAGGCTTCTGGTGGTGTTGGAACCTTGAGTGCGCTTTGGAACAACGGTTACATCGGTACTACCGCTTATGCATCCAACGCAGTGGATGGCGTTTATGTGATCACTGTTACGGATGATTGTGGTCATACGTCCAGTGCTTCGATCACCGTGGACCCACAGTGTGCCATCGTTATTCCGAACGTGTTCAGCCCGAATGGCGATGGGGACAACGATGCGTTCGTGATCGAGGGTATTTTGGCAAGCACCAACAACGTACGCATCTTCAACCGCTGGGGACAGGTGGTGTTCGAGGCTAACAATTACGCCAATACATGGGTTGCGAACGGCCTTCCCGATGGCACGTATTTCTACGAGATCACTGTGGAACGCGAGCCTGAACCATTCACCGGTGCAGTAACGATCCTGAAGGAAGGGCGACGTTAAGCAGGTTCCTGTACGATCAATGAAGAGCCCGTCATCTCGACGGGCTTTTCAATTCCCATAAGGTGAAGTATCGTGGGTGCAACGTCCGCCAGCACACCGTTGTGTACGACCCATTTGCGATCATCCAGGATGAAGACAGGGACCGGGTTGGTAGTGTGCGAAGTATTTGGTGACCCATCAGGGTTGACCGCCTTGTCCGCATTGCCATGGTCGGCGATCATCACAAAGGAATAGCCCTGCGCTTGCCCGGCTTCCACGACTTTTCGCGCACAGGTATCGGTGGTTTCCACCGCTTTCACGATCGCACTGAACACACCGGTGTGGCCCACCATATCGGCGTTCGCGAAGTTCAAACAGATGAAGTCCGCCTCAGCCTTTTTTATCTCTGTGCAAATAGCATCGGTGACCCCATTGGCGCTCATCTCCGGTTGCAGATCGTACGTGGCTACTTGCGGTGAAGGCACCATGATGCGTTGCTCACCTGCGAAAGGTTCTTCGCGCCCGCCGTTGAAGAAGAAGGTTACGTGCGGATACTTCTCGGTTTCTGCGATGCGGATCTGTCGCAAACCCGCATTGGCGACCACCTCGCCCAAGGTCTTGGCCAAGTTGTCTTTGCGGAAGATCACCCGAACGTCCCGATAAGTGTGATCATATTCCGTCATCGTCACATAATGCAATGACAACGGCTCCATTCCATGCTCGGGAAAGGCGATCTGCGTGAGTGCCTGTGTGATCTCGCGGCAACGGTCCGTGCGGAAGTTGAAGCAGATCACCACATCGCCCGGACGAACGGTCGCCAGCAGGGCACCTTGATCGTCCGTTATCGCACAAGGTTCAACGAATTCGTCGGTGATGCTCTTCGCATAACTCGCTTCCATGGCCGCAGAGGCGGAAGAAGCGCGCTCGCCGACACCATGGACCAGCAGGTCGTATGCTTTCTTCACACGCTCCCAGCGCTTGTCCCGGTCCATTGCGAAATACCGCCCACAAATTGTTGCGATCCGTGCAGGTGTGCTAGCGATATCCCGTTCCAGATCCCGGATGAAGCCCAAGCCGCTTTTCGGATCGGTATCCCGCCCATCGGTGAACACATGTACGAAGACCTCCTTCAGTCCAGCACGACCGGTCATGGCGCATAGGCCCACCAAATGCGTTTGCATGGCATGCACACCTCCTGTTCCAACAAGCCCCATCAAATGCAACCGTTTGCCTGTTTTCTTCGCTTCGGAAAAAGCGGCCTGAAGTACAGCGTTCTGCTCCAATGAACCATCGGCGACAGCCCGGTCTATGCGAACCAGTTCCTGATATACCACGCGTCCAGCACCGATGTTCAGGTGACCTACTTCGCTGTTGCCCATTTGGCCTTGGGGCAAGCCAACGTTCTCGCCATGGGTGAGCAATTTGGCATGTGGCGCAGTAGCCAGCAAATGGTGCATGAAAGGGGTACGAGCCTGCGCAATGGCATCGCTGTGATCGCCGGCGCCAAGGCCCCAGCCATCGAGGATGATCAGTGCGACTTTGCGGGTTGTTCTCACGTTGCGGGAAAAGTGGCCACGAAAATAGATCCGCGTGGAGCCCGATGCCGATGTTCGATGTGTCCGCCCAGCATGGTTGTCAAGCGGTGAACTATGTAAAGCCCCAAACCAGTGCCTTTTGTTCCGCGTGTTTCTTCGCACCCACCCCGGTGGAATTTGCGGAAGATCAGCGCTCGCTCCGCTTCTGGAACTCCGCTCCCTTCATCACGTACCTGGAGTTCGATCCGTCCGGCAACTGCCTTCAGCTCAAGCTCCACTGTACTTCCCGGAGGTGAATACTTGCAGGCGTTCTCCAATAGGTTCTCCGCAATGGAACGAAAGGCATTCGCATCCGTAGCCATCATCAATGTGGCAGGCACTTCGATCAGAAGTTCGTGATCAACTCCATATGTGGCCCGGCCGTTGGCGTGCACGGAGCGGAAGATCGCCGCGACATCCACGGGTTGGCGTGCAAGCGGCACAATGGTCGTTTCCAACCGTGTCGCCAGCAAGATCTTCTCGGTAAGTGCGTGCAGCCGGTCGATCTCCGTGCGTGCATTTCCAGAGAGTACCTCGCGCTGTGCATTATCCAGATCCGCGCGCTGCAGGGTTTGGAAATGCAGTTTCAACCCTGCGATCGGCGTACGTAGCTCGTGGCTCGCTGCCAGTAAAAAATCACGCTGCTGCCGGGCCAAGGTCAGTTCGTGTTTCACTGTCCGGAAGATGATCCACAAGGCCAGAAGGATGAGTAGCAAAAAGACACCTCCTTCGCCAAGTACCATCCAAAAGGTCCTTTGCGGCAGGCGAACGGGTATTTCGGGTGTTACGCCTTCTAGGAGTAACTGCTGTTGTAAACCGAATATCTCTTGGTCTTTGCTGATGAGCAGCCATGCCCACCAGACGAATTGCAGGACAATGTATATGGCCACCAGCCCGAACAGAAGTACGGGAATGTTCGCTGTGCGGGTAGTGTTCCGATCGGTCAACTCGTGCATATCACCCAAAAGTATGAGGGCGGACTTGGCTGGTGCGATTATCTTGCCCGCGTTCAGATCACATGGACCAACCCGGAGCCGAAGCGTACATTCTGGGAAAGCTCCGTCACGGGCTTCCTGCTTTTCGCACGTACCACTGTTTTTCCCACACCTTGGACGTTTATCGAACGGCTGTGGAGATCGCTGTGGCCGAAGGGATCGAAGGTGAAAGGCTGGACTTGCTGCGCACAGCTGCTCTGTACCACGATGCCGGATTTCTGATCCAGGACAAGGATCATGAAGAGGGTAGTTGCCTGCTGGCCAGTGAAGCTTTGCCGAAATTCGGGTACACCCATTCGCAAGTGGATGCTGTGTGCGAGATGGTGCGGGCCACCAAAGTGCCACAGCAACCGCGGAACAAGTTGAGCCGGATCCTGTGCGACGCTGATCTGGACTACCTCGGTCGCCCGGATTTCTTTCGCATCGGTGCCACGCTTTTCACGGAATTCAAGCATTACGCAGTGGTGAAAACCGAGCGTGAATGGAACGAACTACAGGTGCGGTTCCTTAGCAAGCACAGGTATTTCACAGCTCACAGCAAGAGGGTTCGTCAACCTGTAAAGCAATTGCACCTGGCTGCGGTAAAGGACTGGTTGGAGCGGGATGCGGAGGGAATGGCTGCGCACTGAGGGGCCTAGCGGGACCGTTGGATCTTTTGCCCAACAACGTTGTATCTCAACGACCAATCCACCTTCGACCACCCCAACCGGGAACGATCGTAGCGGTTTGGTCGCAGGGCCTTCTTCCACATCTCTTGTTAAGCTGGATCGACTGCCGTGCGAAGGGCAATGAAGCCCCGCACTGGTCGCTGTGAGAGGCTGGTCCTCGTGCGTGCAGCTCAAGTATAGACTCCGGTATTCGTTGTTCGGCTGCCGCATGACCAGTACATCGCGCGAAAGTGCGTTGCAGCGCGCGATCATCTGGTTCCCTTCAGTAAAAGCCGAGAAGGGAATAATCAGCGAACGGCCATCACTGGGGGGGGGGGGGGCGGGGGGGGGGGGCGGGGGGGCCGGGGGGGCCGCGGGGGGGGGGGGGGGGGGGGGGGGGGGGAGGGGGGGGGGGGGGGGGCGGGGAGGGAGGGGTTCACTTCGCCGTAACCGCTTATCACGGTGGTGCGATCGCTGGCGACAAGACCTGCATTGAGTGAATCTTCTGCGGTAAGTACTTGGCCGTGTGCGGCTTCTATAAGCAGGAACGTGGAGGAAATGATCAGGTTCTTCATTCGGGCCGCAAAGCAACCCGCTGGCGATGGAACGCGAAATACCCCAATTGGGGTAAAAAAATGGGCGCATGAAAAAGCCCCTCCATTTCTGGAAGGGCTTTTTTGCGGTGGTGCCTCCCAGAATCGAACTGGGGACACATGGATTTTCAATCCATTGCTCTACCAGCTGAGCTAAGGCACCATCTGGTTCCCGTGCATCTTTGCAAGGGGCGGCGAAGATAGACAGATGCCCGATCCGTGAAAATGATGACCCATCAACTTGTTCTGGATATCGGGAATAGCCGTACCAAGATCGGGCTTTTTGCAGAGGGACGTCTCATACGGGCGAGCCATTTGCCCAATGGCGATGGTGCAGCTGCGAAGGTCTTTCTGGAAAATGACCATGTGGACCGTGTGGTACTGGGATCGGTGGCTGCCGAGGCTCCTGACCTGATAACTGCCTTGGCATCTATTGCTCCGATACATGTCATCCAGGGCGATTCACCTTCGCCATTGAAGTCGGCTTACTCAACAATGAGCACCTTGGGCGTGGATCGTTTGGCCAACGCTGTTGGTGCCAACCGGTTGTTCCCTGATCGGCCTGCACTGGCTGTCGATCTGGGCACGTGCGTTACGTATGATCTGGTGGACGCCTCTGGCACTTTTCTCGGTGGCCTGATCTCACCTGGCCTGCGAATGCGCGCAAAAGCCATGAATACCTTCAGTGCCCGGCTACCCTTGGTGGAACCCGCTGAGAACGTTTCGTTGATCGGTCGTTCCACCGAAGAATGTCTGGCTAGCGGTACCCACCACGGCCTGCTGGCCGAATTGCGTTCAATGATCAGTGGTATCGGGCAACAACAGCCCCATCTGGCCGTTGTGCTCACCGGCGGCGACGCACCTCGGTTCGCGCGGGCCTTGGAAAACGGCATCTTTGCCCACCCTTTTCTCACTCTACTTGGCCTGCATGCGTTGTCGCTCCATGATAGTTCGTTCCCTCGTTCTGCTGCTGCTGGCTAGTTGTTCGGCGTCTCTTATTGCCCAAGTTCAAAGCAATGGGTCCCCTTATTCGGCCTACGGCTTTGGAGATCTTCTGCAATCGAGCCAAGTGCCATCTGCCCTGATGGGGGGCACTGGGATCGCGGTTTCTGAACCCTATAGCATTTTCTCGACCAACCCGGCCACGTACGCTGGTTCGAGGCAGCCTGAGCTTGGTGGCCTGCAGCGCCCTACGTTCGAAGGTGGTGTGCGCGGTGTGTTCCTCAGCACGAAAACGCAGAGTGCCTCAACCAGCCGATCCGATGGCCAGTTCATGGGCTTCAGTGTTGGAATTCCCTTTGGTAAAGGACGCTGGGGATTAGGCTTTGGGATCGCGCCGTTCAGTGATGTAGGCTACGCGCTAACCGATAAGGGATCGATCGATGCGGGAACTGTATCCTATGAGTATTCGGGTTCCGGTGGCCTCAATCGGGTTTTTGCAGGAGTTGGGCACGTGCTCTGGCAGCAGAAAGCGGATTCGTTGGACAACCTTGGGAGCCGGTTGGTCCTGGGCGCCAACTTCGAGTACTACTTCGGCGGCATAGAGCAGACCCGAAAAGCCGTTTATCCATTGGGCCAATTGTTTACCAACACGAGTGCCTATTCGTCGCTTGTCCTGAGTGCGCCCACAGGGTCTTTCGGCCTTCAATTCGGCTCGCAGCTCATTTCCAAAGCCACAGTTGCCCAGAACATCGCACGTCGCTCACTAAGGCGCAAGGCAAAGCTGGATGAATGGCGCAAGGCCCATCCTGGTGAAACCACACCCAACACCGACCATGTTGCAAGAGAGGCTGAGCCATGGCGCTTCACCTTGGGTGCAACCACTGGGTTGGCAACCTCCTTCAATGCCACGAACACATCGCTCAATACCCTGTTCCTGCGCGGCTCGTCGGGTTTCGAAACAGTGATCGATACGCTTCCTTCCTCCGCTACAACGAGCGGCTCACTTACGCTTCCGATAGCCTATGGCTTTGGGTTGAGCATACATGATCAGCGTTTTCTTCTTACGCTCGAAGCTCGCCGACGCGACTGGTCCGCGTTGAAGGTGAATGTTGAGGGATTCTCGTTGCCTGCCCCACTGAAAGCAAGTATGATCTATGCCTTTGGTGCCCGATACACACCGGCGAAAGAAGGTGGTTTGTTCCAGCGAATGACCTACCGAATGGGCCTTCGATACAGCGAGGATTATCTACAAGTGAAAGAGACGCAATTACGAACTGCTTCTGTGAGCGTTGGTGCTTCGATCCCGCTGAACGCGGCACAAACCAATAGCTATCTCCACATTGGTGGCGAAATAGGCCAACGCAGAACCTCGGACACTGGTTTGCTGCAGGAGAACGTGGTAAACCTGTTCATCGGTGTAAGTTTCACGCCGTGGCGTTATGAGCGCTGGTTCAAGCCCTTCCAGATCCAGTAGGATGCGACCTTTCTGGTGGCTGATCGCCTGTGTTGCGCTCTGCGCCTGCAAGAATGATCTTGATCAATTGGCTTCGATCGAAATGAACGCCGATGCACCTGATCGTATAACCACCAAGGCTGAATACTTCTACAGCGATAGTGGCTATGTACGCAATCGATTGCGCGCGGGTCGTGTAGAGGAGTTCATGACCGATGGAGAGCAGCGCACCGAATTGTCCGACGGTGTGGAATTGGTCTTTTTCGATAATGCCGGCCGATCCGGAAGTACACTGAACGCTCGGCGCGGATCGATCTTGCCGAAGACCCAGCGCATGGAGGTCTTCGAGCAGGTCGTGTTCACCAATTCGAGAGGGGAGCGCATGGAGACCGAACATCTGGTATGGAGCCAGGACAGTGATCGCGTGTACACCGATAGCCCTGTCAAGATCTCTCGTGCACAGGACATTATTTATGGCCAAGGCCTGGATGCCAACGAGGATTTCAGTCGCTACACCATTCGCAAGATCACCGGTACCCTGTTCGTTCAGCCCAGTGACAGTGCAACAACCCCTTCGAACTGATGGACCGGATCGCGCGCATCATGGAATTCTTTTGGCTCGCGTGCGGCTGCGCGAGTGCGGTTTGGGTAGGTTACCTTGTGGCCACTGAAGGCTGGCAGGCACGCAAACTCTTCATCTGGTTCCCCTTGGTGTGTTTTGCCATGTTCTTCTACCGCCGATTCATGCGGAAGAAGATGACCGAATGGGCAGAGCGCAAAGCGAATGAAGAAAGACGCGAGGGGCAGTAGACGCTGTCTTTAGCTGACCCTCAGGAGATGGGTCACGGTCGGCATTCTGGTGATCGTTGCATCTTCGCACATTCGATCGAGCACGGCGGATCGCCTCATACCACCCTCATTGTCCTCCACAGACCTGATCCTGATCATCCTGAGCATGGCCTTTACGGCCTTGTGCGCCGGATTGGAGATCGCTATCGTTAGCTGCAACAAGCTCTATGTGGAACTCAAACGCAAGGAAGGTGCGATCTGGGCCCGCTTGGTCGCGGGTTTGCTGAAACGACCTGCTCGTGTCATCAGCGCACTACTTGTAGGGGGGAATATTTCCTTGGTGATGTACGGTATCGTAATGGGCCGGTCGTTGGACCCCTGGTTGCGGGGCATTTGGCCCCATGAGGGCTTTGTGCTCATTGTGCAGACCATCATAAGCACCTTGCTTATCCTGGTGGTGAGCGAATTCCTGCCCAAAGCCCTGTTTCGCCTCGACCCCAACTTCATCATCAGCGCGTTGGCCTTGCCCTTGAGGATCCTGTACACCTTGCTTTGGCTGCCCACTATGCTGCTAACCACGCTGAGCGAAGGTGTGCTGCGACTTTTCGGTGCGCATCATCGAAGTGTGCAAGTGGCTTTTGGACGTATAGACCTTGACGCTTTCCTGAAGGAGGTAAGTGACAGCACCCCCAAGGATTCGGATATGGATGCGGAGGTGGAGTATTTCCGCAACACGTTGGAGTTGAGCAATACCAAGGTGCGCGACTTGATGATCCCACGCGCCGAAGTGGAAGCCATTGATGTGGAGGAACCTGTAGCCGTGCTCCATCGGCGCTTTGTAGAAACAGGATTGAGTAAACTGTTGGTCTACAAGGACAGTATCGATAATATGATCGGTTACGTTCACGGCAACGAGTTGTTCCGCCGGCCGCGCAGCATACGTGCGGTAATGCGCCCGGTGCAATTCGTGCCGGGAACGATGACCGCGGATGTGGCCTTGGAGCGCTTCACCAAGCAGCGAACCCATGTGGCCGTTGTTGTGGATGAATTCGGTGGAACAGCCGGTATGCTCACGATCGAAGACGTTGTGGAGACCATTGTGGGGGACATCGAGGACGAGCATGATGAGGGGGAACTCGTGGAAGAGCGCCTGAGTGAGACCGAATTCGTTCTGAGTGCCCGGCTTGATGTGGTTTATCTGGCCGAGCACTATGGATTGAATTTCCCGGAAAGCGAGCATTATGAAACGCTGGCCGGTTGGCTGTTGCACCACACAGGCGATGTGCCCGCCCAAGGAACGGTGATCGAAGAGGGGCCTTTCAGGGTAACAATTGCCCAAGTGGCTCATGGTCGCATAGATCTGGTGAAGCTGGAAGTGGTGGATGTGGAGGCCGGATTCGCCGGTTGAGCAAGACTTTCAGGTCCTTTTTTAAGGCTTGCGCGATGGGCGCGGTACCCACCTATATTTGCCACCCTTTCAAAAATCCCTGTAAATGGCTGTTATCGGCAAGATCCGCGAACGAGGTATGCTCATCGCCACGGTCGTATTCGTTTCCCTCGGTTTGTTCGTGCTCGGTGATATCTGGAAGAGCAATGGCAGCAGCATGCGGGCTGATGAGGCCATCGCCGAGATCGATGGTCAGGAGATCACCGCCATGGAGTTTACACGCCGAACCGAAGAACAGGCCAACCTGTATCGTGAGAATGGCACCACGGTGGACAACCAGATGCAGGAGCAGATCCGCAACAGTGTTTGGCAAGAACTTCTGAAGGAGCGCACCTTGAAAGTGCAATGCGAGAAGGCTGGTTTTGGCACTTCGCTCTGCAAAGAGGAATACGACGATATCCGTTGGGGCGATAACATCGTGCCTGAATTCAAGGGGAACGAGAATTTCAAGGACCCAGCAACCGGTGGCCCGGACAAGGCGCGGTTGAAGCAGTACTTCGCCGCCATCCAAGAGAAGGCACCTGTGCTTTACGATTACCAGAAGCGCACGTTCATCCCGAACCGCATCTATGCCAAATACAACGCCCTGGCCAAGAAGGCGTGTTTCGTGAACAGCGCACAGGTGAGGGAGGAATACGCCGCGAAGAACACCAAGGCCACCTTCAACTTCGTTGCCCAGCGCTACAATGCTGAGCCAGATAGCCTTTACTCCGCCGGTGATGAGGATGTGCGCCGCTACTTCGATGCGCACCGCGGCGAGAAAAAATGGTTGCAAAAGGCCGCGCGCAGTTTCGTGTACGTGCGTGTGAACGCAACTCCCAACCAAGAGGACATTGCGGCCTCACGCGAAACGGTTGCCTCGCTCAAGCCACAATTCGAAGCAGCTGCCGGCAGTGCTGATAGCCTTTTCGTAATGGCCAACGCCACAACCAAGAACGGAACTGCTGCTCCGTACAGTGCTGGTACTGCGGATGCGTTGAACGACTCATTGATCACCAACGCTGCAGTAGGAACCGTTGTTGGTCCTTACAAGGATGGTGACTCCTGGAAATTGGTGAAGGTGAAGGAACTCGCTGATGTGCCTGAAGCACGTGTTCGCCACATTCTGCTCAACACTCAAGGTAAGAGCGATGATGAAGCGAAGAAGATCAGGGAGCGTGCCGATAGCATTCTTGCCGTTGTGAAGCGGGACAAGAGCAAGTTCGAGGCGATGGTGACCCAGTACACTGAAGACCCGGGCAGCAAGAGCACCGGTGGCGTGTACGAGTGGTTCGATAAGACCCGTATGGTTCCGGAGTTCACCAAGGCCAGCTTTGATGAGAAAGTCGGTAACACCACAATTTGCAAAACCACCTATGGCTACCACATTGTGGAGGTTCTTGGACAAAGAAGCCGCAGTGAGCGCCGTGTTTTGACCGTTGATCAGAAGATTCGCCCCGACAAGGCCATGAAAGACGCGTGGAAGATCGCGAGCGCGTACGCCCTCAACAACACCGACAGTGCGAGCTTTCGATCGAATGCCGATTCAGCCGGTTTGGTCTATACACCTGTGGATGAGCTGCGAGCTGATCAGCCTTACGTGCCCGGCCTGCAAGATCCCGCCCCGGTTGCCAGTTGGGTGAACCACGCCAAACTCGGCGATAAGCCTAGCGATCCCATTTCAAGTGGCGAAGGTTATGTCGTAGCCTTGCTTACCGGCATTCGCGAAGAGGGTGCGCCTCAATTGGCAGATGTGAAGGAGGCCATGACCAAGGAAGTGATCAAGGAGAAGAAAGGCGAGGCCTTGGTTGCGAAATTCTCGGGCAAGACCGATCTGAACGCATTGGCCACAGAGCTTGGTGGGACGGTTCAGAACGCGGCGGACATGGCCTTCAATGCAATGAGTATTCCCGGCGGATTCAGCGACCCGGATGTGATCGGCCAGTTGTTCAGCCTGAAGACCGGTGAGACCAGCTTGCCTTTGAAGGGTGACCAAGCTGTTTACGTGGCCAGCATGACAACGCTTACCCCAGCTGGAGAAATGCCTGCCAATGGGGAAGACCCGAAACCACTTGCTGATAAAGTGCGCAATCGTGCCGAAGGGCAACTGTTCAATGCACTCAAGGAAGCAGCGAACGTAAAGGACCAGCGGAGCAAGTTCTTCTAGTCCTGTGCCGAAACCGGATCGGATCGGGGCGCGGAAGCGCCCCGATCTTGTTTTGTACTAGCGCAACTGGCTCAGCCTCTCTGCATCCAACCTGACGAGGATGCCCAGTAGGATCGTGAAGCTGATCAGCGAAGACCCGCCATAACTGAAGAAGGGTAGAGGTATACCGATGACCGGTGCCAAGCCGATCGCCATGCCGATGTTGATCATCAGGTGCAACAAGAAAATGCTGGCAACGCAGTAGCCGTAGATCCGTGTGAACGGAGATCGTTGTCGTTCCGCTACTTGTATGCAGCGCAGGATCAAGCCGCCGAAGAGAAGAACAATGATGGTCGTTCCTATGAACCCCCATTCCTCACCGACCGTGCAGAAGATGAAGTCCGTACTCTGTTCGGGTACGTACTTGTATTTCGTGAAGGTGCCTTCCAGGTAGCCCTTTCCGAGCAGACCGCCGCTGCCGATCGCCGTTTTGCTTTGCTCGGCGTTGTAGCCCAAGCCCTGCGGGTCATAGACGATACCCAGTGTAACCCCGATGCGCGTCTGGTGCCGTTCGGGCAAATGCTCGAAGCCGTAATCAAAGCCGCTGATGAACAAAGACGATCCAATGAGCGCGAACGCGATAAGGCCATAAAGCCCCCTGCGGTAGCGTTTCAGAACGAAGCGTGAGATGAACAGCGCAGCGAGCATGCAACCTACAGCTATCAATCCGATGAGGAAGTACTGTCCGCTCACGTCCTTGTCCCAGATCGGTATGTGGAATATGCTGTCGCGCATGATCAGGGAGAGGATGGCCAGAATGACGACCCCAATAGCCAAGAGCAGGATGTTGCCCGAAAGCCCTTCTCGATAAAGCACGAGAATGAACGCCCCGAACGTGAGCATGGTACCAAAGTCCTTTTCCAAGGCGATCAGCCCGACCGGTATGAGAATGATGATGGCTGCAACAACCCGCGATCGCAGTTCTCCCAACGATTTCAGCCCGCTCAGATATTTGCTCAACAACAGGGCTGTGGCGAATTTTCCGAATTCACTGGGCTGCACCCCGAAACTCCCAACGCCCAACCAAGCCTTGTTGCCGCCTACTTCTTTTCCGATCAGTGGAACCAATGCCAGCAGGAACATCACCCCAATGAACACAGGCAAAGCCATGTCTTTCAGGAATTGGCCGTTCACCATCATCAGCGCCGCCCCCATGATCAAACAGATCATGATCCATACGCTTTGGTTGCCGTATTCCTTGGCCATGTCGAACAGGTTCGGGTGCTCGGGCGTGTATGCTGCGCTGTAGATGTTCGCCCAACCAGCGAAGAGCAATAACAAGTACATGATCACCAATGGGCGATCGATATTCGCTCGGATGCTGTCGCGACTGGTATCCCGTTCGATCATCGGCGGCGGCGTGGATGGGCCTTGCTTACAAAGGGCTTGTAGTTTTTCTCGGTCGCGATCAAGTCCGCCTCCAGCATCTTTTTTTCGACGTCTGGTCGGGTTATCGTGTCCGTGAGGTATTGCTCCATCAACAAACTGGCTATCGGTGCTGCCCATGTACCACCGAATCCGCTGTTCTCCACATACACCGCCATGGCGATCTTCGGATCCTCCATAGGCGCGAAGCATACGAAAACCGCATGGTCTTTACCGTGCGGGTTCTGTGCCGTACCCGTTTTACCGCAAACGGTAACGCCTGGGATCCGTGCGGCACGGGCTGTGCCACCGATCTCCTCGGTAACGCGTCGCATGCCTTCAGCGATGAGGTCGAAGTACGGACGATCGACCATGGTACTGTGCTTTTTCCACGTCGTGAGGCTGTCCGGATCACCGACCGCCCTAACGATGTGTGGATCGATGTACCAGCCGCGATTGGCGAAGATCGCAGCCAGGTTCGCCATCTGGACGGGCACCACTTCCACCTCGCCTTGGCCGATGCTTACTGAGTAGATGTTGCTGAACGCCCACGCCCCTGGGCCGATCCGCTTGTCATAGTAGGCCACGTTCGGTATACGCCCGCCTTTGGCCGAGGGTAGATCTATCGGCGGACGTTTTCCCAAGCCGAAACTCAACATGTAAGGCTCCCACTGTGCTAAGCCCAAGGCTGCATCCTTGAAACGACTCGGGTCTTTGTTCTGCTCGATCTCTTTTTTGAAGACCTGGTAGAAATAAGGGTTGCAAGAGTATTGAATAGCATGTACCACATCTTGCGCGTTCGGGTGGTTGTGACAGCCCACCAACGATTTGTTGCACGGAAATCCGGTCTCTGGTGTTATCACGCCTTCCTGCAATGCGGTAAGTGTTTGTACCAGCTTGAAAATGGAACCGGGCGGATACTGCGCTTGTAGTGCACGATCAAAAAGCGGGTTCAACGAATCCTGCTGCAACAGTTTGTAGTTCTGGTTACGCACACGGCCCACGAGCAGTTCGGGGTCGTATCCTGGACTTGTCACAAGCGCCAGGATGCCGCCGGTCTTGGGATCTATGGCTACGATGCTGCCTTTCTTATGTGCCATCAGGCGTTCACCATAGGCCTGCATCCTGGCATCGATGCTGGTGTAGAGGTTCTGGCCTTCGAAAGCCAGGGTGTCGTATTGACCGTTCTTGAAAGCCCCTTGTACATTGTTGTGCACGTCGACCACCACGTATTTCACCCCCCGCCTGCCGCGCAGTTGAGGTTCGTAGTACTGCTCCAACCCACCAACTCCGATCACGTCGCCTGATTTGTAGTACGGGTCCTGCTCCACCTTTTTCGCATTCACTTCGCTGAGATAGCCAAGCATATGTGCACCTATGCGTTGTGGGTAGGTACGCAGTGTGCGGCTCTGGGCGTAGAAGCCAGGGTATTTCCGCAAGTGCAAGGCGATGCCCGCATATTGGTCAGCCGTGATCTGGCGTTCGAATTCACTGGGCTTATAACCCGAGTAAGCTTTCGCCTTCTGCAATCGTTCCCGCACATCGATAGGCGATACACCAACCAATTGGGCAAGCGCCAAGGTGTCGAACGGCTTCACTTCCCTTGGCACAACAAGGATGTCGTACACCGGCGTATTCGCAACGAGCAACTCGCCATGACGATCGTACACCAGACCGCGAGAAGGGAAGACCGTGACCTTGCGTTCGCTTATGTCCGCTGCGCGAGCGGTCCAACGATCGTCCACCACCTGTATCCAGAACAAGCGCAATACGAACACAGCACAGACGAATATCACCGTGGCGATCAAGACGAATTTGCGATCGTCGAAGTTCATCGGTTTCGCGCTGCTCGCGCCATGAGCAATTGTGCCAATAGGCAGAGGACGAGCGTAGCCGCAGAGCTTGCGATCACACGTACGAACGTTACAATGAACCCGTCAAAACGGAATACCTCCATATAGAACAACCACAGGTGATGGACAAGTACGAGCAGACCGGCATAGGTCATGAACCACGCCAGGCCCATGTCAGCCACGGTAGCACGTTGTCCTTGGTCATACCCTTCGCGCGGAGCCAAGGCACGCAGCAGTAACGTGCGCACATAGGCCATCACCGTACATGCGCTCGCATGCAAGCCAGGTGTGCTGCTGAAAAGATCCAGTACCATTCCTGTGAAGAAGCCTATCAGAAGCGCGGCCCATGGCGGTGTGTCCAGAGGTAGCATCAACAGGAAGAGCACATAGAGATAGGGTGCCACCCAGCCATTGGCCAGATCCACATGGTCGATCACCAACGCCTGTAGCAATACAAGGATCAGGAACCGGAAAAAATTGGCGACAACGGTCCCGATCATTTGGAATCCGCTTTTTCCGAACTGTCCAGCCTGTCCAACTCCATCCGCATCAAGTCACCAATAACATGCACGTACCCTGAACGGGTGAGGTCTTCACTAAGGCGAACGTTGATCACATGGAAAGGCACGCTCGGGTCGTTCAAAACGCTTTCCACCACACCGACCAGTATACCTGGCGGATAGACCCGCTCACTACCCCTGGTCTCCACCGTGTCCCCTACTTGAACAGGAACGTGCTTGTCAATATCCGCGAGGTGGATGATGTGCGGATCATGCGTGTCCCAACGGAGTTGGCCGAAGTACTTCGTTCCGCGCAATTGCGCACTGGCCGCATGGTCGATGTTCAGCACGCTGATCACGGACGAGAAGTGTGGACTTGTCTCGCGCACGACGCCCACGATACCCTTCACGCCGATAACACCCATATTCTCGCGAATGCCATCATTCGATCCTTTGTCCAGTGTGATGTAGTTCTTCTCCTTTTGAACCGTGCTGTTTATCACTTGCGCTGAATAGAATCGATAGCGCAGTTGACGGATCGGGTCCAAAACGGTTCGCCCAGTATCCCCCTTCACAACGATCATCCTGTTCTTTTCACGCTCCACAGCCAATTGCTGGGCGAGGTCGCGGTTCACATCGCGCAAACTCGCGAATTCGGTGATACCGTTACGAGCACCATAGATGCTGGCGATCGCTCGGTTGCTGCTGCTGATCGCTTGCGCACGTTGGTGCATGTTTCCACTCACGACCAATGCGATCGAAATGCCCAGTAGCAGCAGGAACAGAATGTTGATCCGTTGGCGGAAGAGGAAGCGGAAGAGGTCGCGCATCGCTATCAAGTAGCGAGTGGCGAGAGGTGAGTGACGAGTGGACGTGGTGCTGAGGCACTTGCCACTCGTCACTCACCACTCGTCACTCCCTCATGAGGAACTGGAAGCGGTCGATGTTCTTCAGTGCTATGCCGGTACCGCGAGCAACGGCTCGCAGGGGGTCTTCGCTCACGTGCACGGGCAGTTTCGTCTTGATGCTGATACGCTTGTCCAAGCCACGGAGCAAGGCCCCACCACCAGCGAGGTAGATCCCGGTCTTGTAAATGTCAGCACTCAGTTCGGGCGGTGTGCTCTCGAGCGCGCTCAGGATGGCTTCTTCGATCTTGCTGATCGACTTGTCCAGTGCTTGGGCGATCTCCGAATAGGTGACCGTTATCTCCTTGGGGATGCCCGTCATCAGGTCGCGGCCGCGAACGGCATAGTCCGGAGGCGGATTGTCCAGCTCGGTCATCGCACTGCCTACTTCGATCTTGATCGTTTCGGCGGTGCGCTCGCCCACAAGAATGTTGTGCTGGCGACGCATATATTCCTCAATATCCTGTGTGAATTCATCTCCTGCCACGCGGATGTTCTTGTCGCACACGATACCTCCGAGCGCGATCACCGCGATCTCCGAGGTTCCTCCGCCGATATCGATGATCATGTTGCCCATGGGCTCTTCCACATCAATGCCGATACCGATCGCTGCCGCCATGGGTTCGTGGATCAGGTACACTTCTTTGGCACCAGCATGCTCGGCACTGTCCTTTACTGCTCGCTTCTCCACTTCGGTGATACCGCTCGGTATGCAGATCACCATGCGCAGGTTCGGCGTGAACAATCGACGGCCCGGGTTGATCATGCGGATCATGCCTTTGATCATCTCTTCGGCTGCTTGGAAGTCAGCGATCACACCGTCGCGCAACGGGCGAACAGTTTTGATGTTCTCGTGCGTTTTGCCATGCATCTGCTGGGCTTGCCGCCCAATGGCGATAACCCGGCCCGTGGAGCGGTCCACCGCAACGATGCTGGGTTCGTCCACCACCACCTTGTCGTTGTGGATGATCAGGGTGTTGGCGGTACCCAGATCGATGGCGATCTCTTGGGTGAAGAAACTGTTGAACCAGCTCATTGAGTTGTGGGTTCAGTGTTTGAAGTGTCGGTTTCCGGTAATGCACATGGCGATGCCGAGCGTGTCGCACGCATCGACGCTTTCTTGGTCCTTGATACTGCCTCCGGGTTGCACGATGGCAGTGATCCCAGCAGCGGCAGCGATAGCCACACAGTCAGGGAAGGGGAAGAAGGCGTCGCTCGCCATCACTGTCCCCTTCAGGTCGAACTTGAACTTCTGCGCTTTGGCGATGGCCTGTTCCAACGCGTCCACGCGGCTTGTCTGGCCTGTTCCGCTGGCCAACAACTGGTAGCCTTTCGCCAGAACAATAGCGTTGCTCTTTGTATGCTTCACCAGGATGTTCGCGAAGAACAGATCTTTCTCCTCCGATGCCGTTGCTGTCTTTTTGGTTGCAGTACGCGCGCTGGTCATCGTATCGATCACACTATCCGGAGACTGTGCGAGTATTCCGTTCAAGGCGGTCCGGTATTTCCGAACGGGTTTCTTTGTTGGCTTGCGCACCAGGATGATCCGGTTCTTCTTCTTGCGCAACACTTCGAGCGCATCCGCATCATAAGCTGGTGCGCATACGATCTCGAAGAAGATGGCATCGATCGCTTCCGCCGTTGCCTTGTTCATGGTGGCCGTTGTGATGAGAACGCCACCGAACGCTGAAATGGGATCTCCCGCAAGTGCGGCATCCCACGCTTCTCGTATCGAAGGACGAACCGCAGCGCCGCACGCATTGTTGTGCTTCAGTATTGCGAAAGGAACGCCTCCCAAAGTCGAAAGGTCATCGATCAGCTCAAGGGCGGCGTCGAGGTCCAGGAGATTATTGTAGCTGAGCGCTTTGCCACCCAGCTGCTCGAACAACGCTTGCAGATCCCCGAAGAATGTTGCTGGCTGGTGCGGGTTTTCTCCATAACGGAGTGCGTTCGCAGGTCCGGCGCTCAGGCGAAGTTCTGCTTGATCGCCCGAGAACCAATTGTAGATGGCGCTATCATAGTGTGAGCTCACCCCGAATGCTTGGGCAGCGAATTTCTTGCGCTGTACAAGCGTCGTCGTGCCGTTCTGTGAACTGAGCAAGCTGAGCATTTCGGGGTATTGCGACCGTGATGAAACGATCACCACGTCCGCGTGGTTCTTTGCCCCGGCGCGGATCAACGAGATACCCCCGATGTCGATCTTTTCAATGATGGCTTCCTCGCTTCCACCGGCGGCTACCGTTGCTTCGAACGGGTACAGGTCGACAATGACCAGATCGATCGGTGGGATCGCGAATTCTTCCAATTGCGCCAAGTCGCTCGCCAGATCGCGTCGACCGAGAATGCCTCCGAACACCTTCGGATGCAGGGTTTTCACCCGCCCGCCCAAAATGCTCGGATAACTCGTAAGGTCTTCAACCGCGGTTACTGGAACACCCAGCCCCTCGATGAATGCCTGCGTTCCGCCTGTGCTATAGATCCGAACTTCGAGGCGGTGCAGCTCCCGGACGATCGCTTCAAGACCGTCCTTATGGTATACTGATATCAGCGCGCTGCCGATCCGTTTGCCGCCTTCCACGTGTTTTGTTTCGCTGTGCAAGTTTAGCGGCACTGCGAACCGTGCTCAGGCCATCCCCTCGCCGCGTTTTCAGCCGTGTTACCAACATATGAAGTTGAATATCCGCGACCGGTCGCGGGTCATTTTTGCCCGATCGATCAGAATCGGAAGCCAACACCGAGCAGGATGTTGGTGACATCGGTGTTGCTCGTAAGCGTACTGAATCCTACGGTTCCCTGATCGCTTACGGTGATGCTCGAAGGGTCTACGTAGGTGGCTTCACCGCTATCGAACCGTTCTACGCGCAGCTCGATGTAGGCCGTACCACCAACGGTCACTTGCACACCAGCTGCCCAGCCAGAACTGAAGGCGAGGTCAGTCTCGTTGCGCTCTTTGCTCAGGTTCTCTTCCATCCCGTCGGCGGTCACTTTGCTTGTGGTACTGAACTGTCGGAGACCGGCCATTCCATCAACATAGGGGCGTACGCGACCGGTTAGTGGGCTCAGCCGTAGAAGGGGGTGGTAGCTAAAGACCTTGCTGCGTGTGGTCAGCGTGCCGTCCGTAACACCCAGGTATTCGGTCGTTATCGGTACAGTGACCTTGTTGCTGCCCATCACACTATAGCCAAAGGCAAATCCGCCTTGCAGCACAGGTAAACGTTTCAACGGAAAACCCAGTTGCGCACCGAACATGAACATGTCCTTTCCGAAGGTTCGGTCGAATTCGCCGGTTGGGGCGCTCGCGCCGATCGTGCCGCCCAATGTGCCTTGGAAGTCGCGTGTGCTTGTCTGCGAGAAGGCGGGTAACAACATAATGGACTGGAGAACGACGAGGAGGGGAGTGCGCATGACGATGGTGGATAGTGGTTGAGACCTTACCGATCGCGTGCCATGGCCGCGATCGGCCCTTATCGAACCTTATCGAACGATGATCCTGAACGGCGAAAGGCCCCCGAAGGAGCCTTTCGCATTTACTGAGTCCAGCCTTTCAGCCGGTTGTCGCCAAACGCTCAGTACGCCGTATTCTGCGGATCCCAGTTGCACCAACCGCTGGTCCAATTCTCCGAACCAAAGGCCCCTTTGAAAGTCACATTGGTGAAGAAAGGGTCAGAGAGGTCGCTGTCGCCGAAGCTCGCGCCAGTGTTCAAGGGCGAAGCTCCTGTGAGGGTAAAGTTGGGAGCGCTGAGGTTGAATCCGTCCACTACGCCCAGTTCACTGTTCTGCGTATAGCTCAGGTTTCCGCCGGCAGTGAACCAACTTGCGATGTCCCACGTGCTTCCGCTCGCGGTGGCAAGTGGTGTGGTCATCGCACTGTAGACACAGTTCTTCACTTTCAGATCCCCATTGTTGCAGTTGGTCTCGCAAGCGCTTCCATCGATGTAGCATCCGGTCGGGTATCCTGCGAAAACGCTGTTGAACAAGCGCGTGTGCGTATTGCGGCGCAGGTGGGTGGCGCGCCTGTAGTTGCTGGCGATCACCGTGGCAGGATCCTTCTGTGGGCCGAAAATGCTGATGTTGCTGAGTACCGGGGTGGTGAAGGGGCTCGCGGTGGTGCCAGTGGCATCGTTGTCGTGCTCCAGACCATTGCTGCCGCTCTGGTCGGCGATGTTCGGATCGCGCAGGGAGACACCGAACTGCAGCTTGCCACTGAAGCCATTGTCCATGTCGAAGTCGTCGTCCCATCCGCTGTAGGCTACCAAATGCTTGGCATTCACCGATCCGCCGAACCACTCGTAGCTGTCGTCACCGCTGTAGCTCACTTGCACATGGTTGATGGTTGTCGTATTGCCTACACCGGCCAGGGTGAGGCCGTTGATCTCGTTGTTATCGATGAACGCTATACCGGGGAACTCGATGCGCACATAGGTGAGGGTACCACTGTTGTCGGCCGGATCCGTACCGCCGAATACCGCTTCCACACCGCCTTCAACTACGCCAGTACCACCGGGCAAGTTGATCGTTGAGCGTCCACAGATGATCACGCCGCCCCAATCGCCGGGATTTCGCGAGCCAGCTGCTTGCGCACTCGTGAAAATAATGGGCTGTGCTGCTGTTCCCGCCGCTTCTAGACGCGCGCCGCGGTTGATGATCAGGGTGCCTTTGCTGACCTTGTCTCCGAAGATCACCGTGCCTGGCTCTATGGTGAGCACGGCGCCGCTTTGTACATTGATGAAGCCTATCAGCAGATACTGGTTATCGGCTGTCCATGTGGTGTTGCTGGTGATGTCCACTTCCACACGTACGCGATCATCGGTGGGGGTGGGTGTAGGTGTTGGCGTCTCATCCTCGTCTTTTTTGCACGCGGTGAAAAGAAGCGTGCTGCCGAGCATCAGTGCGAGCAGGGATCGGTTGCTGAACGGGTTCATGGATCGTTGTTGGTTCGTTTTGTTGACGGCGCAAATTGACTTCGAACATGTTATGTTCTCGTATGCATGATCTTAATTGATCGTTGCCTCATGTTGTGTTTTTGTTAAGCACATGCACCGACCGGAACACCCCACATCGCAGGGGTTCATGCGACTGATCGCTCAGAACTTGTAAGTCAAGCCCATCGATACATACTGCCCACGACGGAATGTCAAGAAGTCATCGTCGTTGGAGTTGATGTTGCCGTTGTTGTCACTGTCCTGTACCAGCCGCATGCGCTGATTGAGGATATCCTGCACGCCCGCCTTCAGATCGAAGTGTTTACCCAAGCCTTTGGATACGGTGATGTCGAAGGAGCTGCGAGGCATCTCATAGATATCCGGGAAGAGCGTGTTGCCCACCGCGAAAAGGCGCTTGCCGAACACGTTCCACAGGGCACTCATGCGCAGCCGCGTCTCCTTGTGTTCGTAGTAGATACCTGCGTTGGCCACGTATGGACTTTGGCCCATCATGGGTCGAACGCGTTTCTCGCCCACCGCTTGTGCGCCCAGATCCACTTCGCTGCGGATCAACGATCCGTTCAGTACGATGCTCCAACGCTCGGCCCAAGGTTTTTTGCAGAGGAAGCCCAATGAGCGACGGACCTCCAACTCCACACCCGTGTTCACCGCTTGGTCAGCGTTGGCGAAGGTGAGGTTGCGTGTGCCACCGCCGGTGCTGCTCACGAAGAAGGTCTCAATGGGGTCCGTGAAGCGCTTGTAGAAAACGCCTACGCTAATGAGTTCGCTTGTGCTCGGATAGAATTCCCAGCGTGCGTCCAAGTTGATGATGCTCGCCACTTTCAGATCCGGGTTACCGATCAAGGAGGTGTTCGTACTGAAGTCGTAGAAGTTGAACGGTGCGAGCTCACGGAACTCCGGGCGGTTCACGGTCTGGCTGGCCGCTACGCGCACAAGTGACTTTTCACCCAGGTTGTAGCTCGCGTTGATAGAGGGTAATACGCTCAATACGGGGTTGTTCACGCGGATCACTTCATTGGTGTACGTGCCGCTGGCAAGTTCCTGGCGGTTGTGCTCTACCCGCACGCCGCCGCTCAGGTTGATCGTTTTTCGGAAGGTGAACGTGCTGCCGACGTAACCGGCCAGCAATGTGTTGGCAGCGGTGTATTTGTCGCTCGGGTTCGTTCCTTCTCCGAGTTTGAATCCTGTCGTCGTGTTCAAATTCTCCTCGCTGAAGACCTCATCGATCGGCATGGTCAGTTGCGACTGATCGAACTGGATCAAGTTGGATCGGAGGTATGACATCCAACGGGCATCGAACGTGCGGTCCTTTCGCTCCGTGAACGCACCTGCCCGGATCTTGCCGGTCGTCTTGTCGTTCTTGAACGTGAGTGTACGTTCCACATCAACCTTGCCGGTGATCACATCTTCCCGTAGGTTGCTGAAGAATCGTCCGGCATCCGTTGCACTCGCGCTGGAGGCGATCTGCACGTTGAACGGTGTGTTGCTATCGGATTGTCCCTGCTCTCGGGTGGTGCGGGCTTGGCGATAGTCGGGGTCCTTGCTCAGTGCCATGCCGTAGCCCAAGGTCCACTGTACGTTGGTCTTGTCGTCGCGCAGATCGTGGCTTCCGTGCAACTGGCCTCCATAAATGGTTCGCTGTTGCCAACGGTACGCATAGTTGCGTACTTCGAAGCCACCGTCGAAATTCTCGCCGGTCCGCAGGGTGGTGCGGTCCTCGGCCAATTGGTTGAACAAGTTGCGGAATTCGATCTTCGTGCGGCTGTTCAACAGGGCCGTCCAGTTGTGCAGAACGCTCACACGCATGTTGCGCGAATTCTCATTGTCGTTATAGCGGTAGAGGCTGTCGCTGGTGCCGGTTGCCGCATTGAAGGAGGTGTAGTTCAGGTTGCGCGCATCGTAACGCTGGTGTGTGAGGGCATAGTCCAACGTGGTGACGTTCCCGAAGGTGGCCTTGCCTTCTTTTCCAAAACGCCGTGCTATCATGATACCAGCGCGTTGGTCGGGCATGGCGTTGGCGGTTTCCGTGCTCCAGCTATTGGGCAATTGGCGTGCGGCATCAACCGCTTCTGCGGTGCTGGTGCTGTTCAGTGTAGACGGGAAGGTGGACGGAAGCGTGCGGAGGCCATTGTCGAAGGCGAGCAGGTCGGTGCTGCTTCCCTTGCCCGTGGTGAACGAGCGCCCCGTGGTGCCGATGCGGTAAGAGGTGGAGTACGTGAGCTTTGTCTCGTTCTCTGTCGGAACGCTCAAGGTGTTGATCTTTACAACGCCACCCGCGAATTCACCGGGCAACTCGGGTGCGCCTGTCTTGTAGATCAACACGCGATCCAAAGCGCCGCTGGGTATCAGGTCGAAGCTGAAGGCCCGCTTGTCCGGTTCCATGCTCGGCGCTATCACGTCGTTCAGCACCACGGTGTTGTAACGGTCGCTCAGCCCGCGGATCATCACGAAACGGTCGTTCACCAGCGTTACGCCGGGGATGCGTTTCACCACGTCTCCCGCATCGCGGTCCTGCCCTTTTGCGATCTGCTGACGGCCGAGCCCGTTCACGACCTGTTCGCTGCGGCGCGTTTCCATCACTACCGCGGTTTCAGTATCGGTGCGGCGCTCCTTCACCACTTCAACTGCTTTTATTTCTTCCGCACCTCCAACCAACTGCAGATCGACCACAACCGTTTGATCGGCCACAACAGTCACGGTTTTTTCCACTGGAGTATTGCCCACCATGGTTGTGACCACGGTGTAGTTGCCGGGCTCCACCATGAAGAGGTACTTGCCATCAAGGTCCGTGCTTGCCCCGATAGTGGTGCCTTTGATCACCACATTGGCGAACGGCTGTGGTTCCATTCGTCCGTTTTCCAGTGCCGTTACGGTACCGGTTATCGTGCCACGCTGACCGATCGCGACAAGCGTTAGCAAAAAGGTGATGACGAGCAGGGACTGACGTAACATGGCGTTTGCGTTTGGCGCCGCAAAAGTCCGATCGGCCTATTACCCAAGCTTTGTTCCTGCGTTATGGATCCGTTAGCGGAATGAACCTTGGACTTTACGATCGCTTAACGCTCAAGCGTATTGCTGAGGAAAGTCCGGAACGGTCCGAGCAGTGGATA
>JADKGB010000012.1 GCA_016717225.1 Flavobacteriales bacterium
CGGGCGCTGGAAAGTCGATGAAATAGCAAGACCGCCGTTCAACCAGAGATCAGCGCTCACTTCGCCGATACGGATGGTCCCTTTTACCGTGCCGCCTACCTCTGCTTCGAGCAATGCGTTCCCCTTGTCATCGATCCCGTTGTGCGTGAGCAATTCAGTTCGGCCCGTGAACAGGTCTGGAGCACTGGTAAAGCAACACGCTGGTTCATACGATGGGGCGCTACTCGTGGATATGAACGGTTACCGCATTCGCGTTCAGAACAGCCACCGCTGAAGTTCCAGCGAAGAAGAACTTGCGCCATGAACGGACAGCTTTGGAAGTGGATCCCTTCATCGGTATTTATCCGTGTACATCCGCGTTCGTCGTAGGTTCACACCACGCGCACTGCACCGTGCGAACGCAGAAACATCCGCTTTGTTGACGATCAGCTCGCGCACGATGGTGCTACTGATATGCGCGTGTTCAGGAAGGCTTGGGGAGAAAGACGTTTCCACACCACATAGCGCACGGTTCATCAACGCGATGCGCGTTCGTTGCCATGGTCGGTGCTGTTGCGCAACCCGCGTACAATGAAGTGCGCGTGCATTTTCTTGCACAGACCGGCAGTGAGGCCTTCGTAGGTGATCGCATCCACTTGCTTATGCCCCGCGAACGAAGCGTTCAACCGAGCCAGGCGTTGCTCCAAAGAGAACATGTACTTCTTGGTCGAATTCACGCCCACCGCCATAATGATCCTATCGAACAGCGGGAGCGCGCGTTCTACGATGCTCACATGGCCTATCGTAATGGGGTCGAAGGAGCCAGGGAAAACGGCAATGCGTTCGCTCATGCTATTTCCGCCGATGTCGGCGTGCTGTTTGGTAGCTCAGGTTTGGGAGAAGATAAGGTGCCTGGGTCGGCCGCGGCCGCAGCGGAGCGGAGAACCGGGGTCGGTTTGAAGAAACTGAAATTCACACTGCCGTAAGGACGATGTCTATCGAACCACGGATCGGTTTCCATGTACGTTCTTCGGGTGCTCGATAGCAACAGGCCATCGGGTGCAAGAATGCCCGCGTCGCGCACCAATCCCGGCAGCAACGCGGTGCCTTCAAGATCGAACGGGGTCAGCGAAAATGATGTCGTACACGCTGCGGTGGCTTTTCACGAAGGTGAACGCATCGCCTTTCACATGATGCCAATTGGTTGCTTGCAATGTGCGCGCAGCACCCTGCATATGGACGAATAGTTCGCGGTCCTGTTCAACGCTGATAACTTCCTCCGCTTCACGGCTCAGGAATTCCAACGAGATACTTCCGGTGCCCGCGAACAGATCGAGAACGCGGATCCCTTCCAACGGAACCGTGTGATGAAGAATGTTGAAGAGCCCTCTTTCGCGAAATCAGTGGTTGGCCGAGCGCGTGTGCTCTTGGGCGGAAAATCCGGCGCCCTTGTATTTGCCGCCTACTATGCGCATGAATATTGTTCGAGCAATGGCGTGGAATAGTGGAACGCAGAACCGCCCAACATGGAAACCAGTTTATCGGTTGGCATCAGCGCGGGCAGGACGTTCGGCAGATACCGGGCCAACAGTTTCTCATCGGGCTCGGTGAGGTGTGTGCCGCTGACGAACGTTTGCGTGTCATCCGGTTTCAGGCCTGTTTGTTCCAGCGCGAAAAGTGTGTAATAGAGCACATCTTCGGCGTTCGCAGCATGGAACGTGTTGCTCAACAACAAGCGTTGGTCGTGCGCAATCGCCAGATCGAGCCGTGTTGCGGAGCGATGGAGCAGGACCGCTTTCTTCTTTGCCGAACGAGCAAGCACGCCATTCACCAGCACTGCTTGCAAGGGAAGGGAGCGCGCACTGGGGAAGCGTGCCATCAGGCGATGTTCGGCCTCTTCATCGTGCAGGTACACGCAACGCGCACCCAATGAGCTGATCGGTTCATCGCGCAGCAGACCTGTGGGCAATTGACCGTGTACCATTTTCAAGTGGCGCATTTCGCTGCCGGGGGCCAAAGCGCTTTCGGGCACCAACGTGCTGATCTCGGGTAGTGCGGTGAAGGATACACTAGCGGGTCGTTCTGGCAACAACGCAGGCTGCGGGAGCTCTGCACCCTTGCCTGCCTGCAACGCGACGCATTGGCCGTTCAGCACATCATGCACGCACCAGGCGTTCACTTCAGGTGACAGCCACACGCTCAAATGCCACGCGCGTTCGCGAGCGGGATCGTACGTGGCGGCAATTTGGTCGATGTTCATTCCGTGTACAAAGAAAGCCCAAGTGCCCAACCAGTGCGATGAACGTTGACTATCCGTGTTCCCCGCTGTTTTCCTCGATGGTCCCCGGATCCGGCGCGCTACATTCCCCGGCCACGAATTGCCGCCTTTCCCGTCATGCCTCCTGCTTTCTCCTTGACCGAACGCCTGCTGAACACCCTCGGCCACGTGCCCACCGAGGGCCAGCAGAAGGCCATTGGGGCATTGGATCGCCTGCTGGCAACACCGAAAGATCGGGCAACGCTTATCCTGAAAGGCTATGCCGGAACCGGAAAAACAACGCTCGTTGGTGCGTTGGTGAAAGTGTTGGCTGCGGAAAGGCGCCCTGTTGTTCTCTTGGCCCCGACCGGTCGCGCCGCCAAAGTGCTCAGTTCGTATGCCCATGCCACAGCCAGTACCATTCATCGGCGGATCTACCGTGTGAACGGCGAAGAGGAAGGGTCTTATGGAGGCATGAGTGTGGCCTTGCAACCGCGATGCGGATACTCTTTTGTGGTGGACGAAGCCGGTATGATCGGAGGTCGCGGTCCCGAAATGTCATCCGGGAGGGACGGAGGGTTCGGCGATCGCGACTTGTTGACGGATCTCTTCCAGCATGTGTTCAGCGCGCCACGATGCAAGCTCCTGCTCATCAGGGATCCTGCACAGTTGCCACCCGTTGGAAATGATCATAGCCCAGCGCTGGAACTGAAGGACCTGGCGGATCTCGGATTGTTGCCCGGAAGCATAGAACTCACCGATGTGGTTCGACAGGCGGAAGATTCGGGCATACTGGTGAACGCCACAGCGCTGCGTCACACGCTTGCTTCAATGCCAATCGAAGAGCACAACGCCGACAAACCCAAAGGACCGCCAACAATAATTCCAACGTTCATCACCGGCTATCCCGATGTTGAACGCATCGACGGCAACGACCTGCAGGATGCGTTGGAACAAGCCTATGGTCAACATGGCGATGAGGAGGTCTGCCTGATCTGCCGCTCCAACAAACGCGCATACCAATACAGCCAGCAAGTGCGCGCGCGCATACATGGCTTCGATGAGGAACTGGTGACCAACGATCGCCTGATGGTGGTGAAGAACAACTACTACTGGGCCGGTGTAAGCGGCAAACCCGAATTGATCGCGAACGGCGAACAGATCGTGGTGAAGCGCTTGATCGGCATGGAAGAGAAATATGGATTGCGTTTCGCCGACATCACCGCCGGTTGGTGGAATGGTCAGGAAGAGCGCGAGATGGACGTGAAGGTGATCGTGGATGTCTTGGCCAGCGAAGGCCCGGCTTTACCGGGTGGGCAGATGAAACTGCTCGCGCAAAGCGTGCTGGCGAACATCGTGGCCAAAACCAAGGGCGAGCGCTTCCGGCTCTTCAAGCAAGATCCGTACGCGAACGCACTGCAAGTGAAGTACGCCTATGCCGTTACGTGCCACAAAGCGCAAGGTGGCCAGTGGAAAAGCGTTTTCGTGGATCAAGGTTATGTGACCGAAGAAATGATCGACCGCGAGTATGTGCGGTGGTTGTACACGGCTGTTACACGCGCCAGCGAGAAATTGTACTTGCTGAATTTCCATCCGCGATTTTTTTGGGGAGGGGGAGGAGTGAATGAGGTGGGGCAGCAGAGTTTGGATGGCTATACATTGCATTCATGACGACCCCACGAGTATTCGGATGTGTTGGTGCGCAATTGATCATCTGTGCTGTCGCCTGCGGTCAGACCTTCAATAAAAGATTTGATCCGTTCCATCAGGGCTACGAGCAAGTTGCTTTTGGAATTGAGCGCAATGGTGAGAATGGTTTCGCTGTAACCGGAACCGGTTACTTCGACGATTCGGTGTACTTGTACACCATCCCGTTCCTACTGCGATTAGATGCCAATGGGCAGGTGCTTTCAGAAAACAAAATGATCGGTGGTCTTAGTTCTATCTACGGTGGAGGATGGTCGAATTCGTCGCAACGCACGCGAGATGGGGGAATTCTGATTGGTGGGAGCACGTACAACCCCGGCGACATTCAGAACGGTGCAATTATTCGGTTTGGCCCAACCGGCGATTCGTTGTGGATAAAGGAATACGGTGATGGGGTTGGTGAGTGGATCGGCCGTGCCGCAATACAAACCAAAGACCAAGGCTACTTGCTTTGTGGCGAAACAGCCAGCATTGGAGTTGTCGATGGCTTCTTGATAAAAACCGACAGCCTCGGCAACGAGCAGTGGCGGCGCACATATGGGGAACCGCAGTGGGTGGATTACATTACAAGCGTTGATACCACTGCAGATGATGGATTTTTCGTTGGCGGAAATTTCCGAATAAGTCAATTCAACTCGGAACTGCGTGTGATCCGTACAGACGCGAACGGCGAACCGCTCTGGACCAAACTATGGGGCGGGCCATACAATGAGCCAGTTGCTCAAGTATTTACCAAGGCCAATGGAAACGCATTGGTGAGTGGTACCTGGGGCTATGCGCCGGATTTCGCAGCGGCCCGTATATACATGGCTGAGTTGAACGCAAGTGATGGTAGTATTGTATGGCAGCATGAATACGGTCCGTCGATCGACATCTGCACGTTGTATAGCGGCAAAGAAGTGCGCCCCGGCGAAGGGCACATTGCAACCGGGTACGCCTTCGAACCCAATACCAACTTCTTCAAAGGCCAACTGCTGCGCACCGCTGATAACGGCGATAGCCTTTGGATGCGCAATTACTTCTACTACGATAGTTTGATGACCGATGGCGTGGGCGAATTCAAAGATGTGATCCCCACTACCGATGGTGGTTTTATCGCCTGTGGGTTCACATGGGGTTCTTACACCGGGCCAACACCACCAAACTACAGCCAAGATGCATGGGTCGTAAAAGTGGATAGTCTGGGGTGCATTGTGCCGGGGTGCAATGGCCCCATGGGCATTACGAGCCAGATCACCAACATGGGGTATGCGCTCAACGTTTACCCTAACCCTGTTCGCGACTTGTTGCATGTGGGAATCAAATTGCCAATAGGCTTCAAGACCGAAGGCCCGCTGGTGTTGACCATTGTGACCACTGACGGTAAGTTGGTGCGACAAGAGTCGTTGCCAACGAGCGCTTGGGATGATATGCAGATCGATGTGACCGGTCTCTTGGTTGGCACCTATACAATTCATCTGAGCGATGCACACACATGGATCGCCGGGAAGAAGTTCGTTGTGGAGTAAGAAGGGTCAAAACTCTTCTGCTTTCCAAACCACCACCCCCTCTATTTCCACCGGGCACGCAACACTCACCAAATGTTGCGCTCCCACCTGCAGGGTTTGCACGTGATATTCTTCGGCAGCCATAGTGATGAACGCCTCGTGTTCGATCATCATTGTATTGCGCAGATCATTCACGCGCAACGCGCGCAGATCGTCCATTATGCCTACGCCACTGGCTTTCAGCACGGCTTCTTTGCGTGTCCAGAATTCCAGGAAGCGGCGCTTTGAAAAGTCTTCCGAAAGCCCTCCTCCTTGGGAGGAGGGTTTGGGAGGAGGTCGCATTGCAAGGATCTCCGGCGCGGTGAAGTAGTGTTCGCTCACAGCTTGATGATCCACATCGCGCGCCATGGTTTCGATGTCGGCACCGATCTCCAGCTTGTTCGCGAAGGCGATAAGGACAGCATCTTTCGTATCGCTCATATTGAAGCGTAGGTCCTTTCGTTCGAGGTACGGTTTGCCGAAAGGGCCACGCGCCATGCGCACCAACGATGCGTCGCGCTTCAGGTACTTGCCCAACAATGATCGTAGCAAACCGTGGCCAAGGATGAAGCGCTCCCGATCCACATCAAAACGGAAACGTTCCGCACGTTCCTGTTCCACCGGATCAAGTAGCGCTTCCAGTTCAGCGATGCGGGGTCGCAGACTATCCAAGGTGGCATACCAGAGGTGAACGGTGTTACCGGATGGCAACACAGGCGTTTGTCCGATCTCAATGGTCGCAACGCGCACGGACGGACAATGCACGATCAATGAACGCGGGAGATGGCCCATCACTACAAGCCTTCCACGGCCGATCGCCGCAGACCAACCTCGATCACTTGGGCGAGTTCACGCGCCAGGCCTGCGACGTGTGGCTCCTTCACCATGTTGTAGTGGTTGCCGGGAACTTCGTGAATTTCAACGCCGCCTTTTGCCAGTGGTGCCCAGCCCATGTCCACCGGACCGCTGCTTTCGGCGGTGCGCAACAAGGTGATACGCCCGCTGTAGGGTTTCACCTGGTAGTTCTTCACGGCCCTGTTGTACATATCAATGATATACGTGTGCCGCAAGCGAAGTGGAAGCGCTTTGCCACGATCGAAATAGAATTGAGCGATGCGTCGCACGATCCCGACCTTGATCGGTTGGTGTGGTCGCGTTTCGCGCTTCATTACAGCTACGTATTCTTTCGGGTCGTACGTGTCGAATAGTGCGAGCACTGGAACTTCTTCGCCGGAAGCCACCAGCTGTTGAGCGATTTCGTAAGCGATGATGCCACCGAAGGAGTACCCGCTCAACAGGTATGGGCCATGCGGACGTACTGTGCGGATCTCCTTGATGAAATGTGCGGCCATGTCTGCCACAGTGGTCAACCGTATGGCTTTGCCGTCATCGCCTTGGTGTGAAATACCGTAGAACGGTTGGTCGTTGCCGAGGTATTTCGGAAGGAAAACATTCGCTTCGTCGCCATGTACACAGAACAACGGTACCCGACTGCCTTCGGGTTGTATCGGCAACAAGTGTGTCCACGTTGGCAAGGTTGTCCGGTCCTGGATCAACTCGGCCATCAGTGCTATGGTAGGTGCGAGGAAGAGATTCTTCAGGGGGATCACAGAGCCCAGCCGGTGCTCAATGCGCGCAAGCAGTTGTATACCTGTTAGTGAATGACCACCGAGATCGAAGAAGTTGTCATGCACGCCAATATCTTCCGTACCAAGCACATCGCCCCAAATGGATACGAGCTGCTTTTCTACATCCGAGCGCGGTGCTACGTGTTGCGCGCGCAATACCGGCGACATGAAGGTGGGTGCCGGTAATGCCTTGCGATCGACCTTGCCACTCTGGTTCAGCGGGAATGCGGGCAGAACAACGAACGCCGCTGGTACCATGTGGGAGGGCAGGACCATGCGCAAATGCTCACGCACATCATCGATCACTTCATCTTGCGGTACTGAGGCATCGCTCGCTATCAGGTAGGCAACAAGTTGTTTATCTCCGGGTGAATCGGTTCGGCAAACGACCACGCGGTCTTTCAATAAACCGGTGCCATCCATCGCCGCTTCGATCTCGCCGAGTTCGATCCGGAAACCGCGCAACTTCACCTGTGTATCAGCACGGCCTGCGAATTCGATCGTGCCGTCAGGTAACCAGCGCGCCAGATCACCGGTGCGGTAGAGTTTGGCATTCGGGCGATTGCTGAACGTGTCCGGCACGAAGCGTTCAGCTGTGAGTTCAGGTCGGTGCCAATATCCGAGCGCAACACCTTCCCCTCCTGCGTAAAGTTCACCGATGGTGCCGATGGGTACGGGCCTCATCGCTTCATCCAGAATGTAGGCTTCCGTGTTCGAAACAGGCTTTCCAATAGGAACGGTGCCTGTCAATTGAGCCTCCTTGTCAACGGCATGGCAGGTAACGACCACACTGTTCTCTGTTGGGCCGTATGCGTTCACCAATACCCCTGGACCGAGCACGCGAAGTGCTTTACGTGCATGCACTGGACTCATCACATCACCACCGCTGAGAATGTGCTTCAGGCCACGCAGGTCGTGCAAATGTTCATCCACCAACATGTTGAACAAGCCGGTAGGAAAGAGCACGCTTGTGACCTTATGCTTGCGCAACGTGGTCGCGACTTCCGTAAGGGTGGGTTTCGCTTGGGGTTGCAGGACCAAGCGAGCACCGTTCAACAAGGCACCCCAGATCTCGAACGTGCTGGCATCGAAACAGAGATTGCCCATTTGCAGGAAAGTATGCTGAGGGCCGTAGGTCATATAGTTCTGGTCACGGACCAATCGTACAACACCGCGATGCGGCACAACCACCCCTTTCGGGTTTCCGGTGCTGCCGCTGGTGTACATGATGTACGCAGGGCTTTCAGCATCGTGAGCAATAGCCGGGCTTGTGCTTGCTTCGAAAGGCTTATCAGTGGAGCGACCTTGAGCATTCAGCAGAATTGCGATGCTTTCACAACCTGGAAGTTCCGAGATCAGCTGTGGTTGCGTGAGCATGAATTTCACCTGTGCGTCCTGCAGCATATATCGAACGCGCTCCTCGGGATAGGATAGGTCGAAAGGCACATAGCAACCACCTGCTTTCAGGATCGCGAGCATGGCCGTTTGCGTTCCGATGCACCGTTCCAAACACAGGCCTACAGGCTCACCGTGCTTCAGGCCACGCCTGACAAGTTCAGCCGCCAGTGCATTGGAAAGTGCCTGCAGTTCCTTGTATGTGACCCGTTCCTCGCCGATCTCCACTGCTATCCGCTCGGGGTACTGTTCGCACATCTGGTCGAACAGAACATCCATCGCTACACGCGGGTATGCCGAAGGTTGACCGGACCATTCCGCTGGGGGCATGGGCTCGTTGGCCTTGTGTTTCAGCCCTGCGAACAACGCACTGATATGTTGGGTCGGATCGGCGTGTGCGCTCTCTATGAGATATTGCACATCACTCATCCAACCACGCACTGTAGCCTCATCGAAAAGGTCAGTGTTGTAGCTCCACTCCAGAACAAGATGCTTATCGGAACCTGTAGCGTTGAGGAACAATTCGAAGTTCTCGTAGAGGCGCGGGTTACTGATGAAGCGATGTTGGAGGCCTGAGAAGGCAACACCATCGTCCATGTTCATGTCCACATTGAACACAGCGGGAACAAGCGGTATCCTGCCGGGTTCACGAGGCACGTTCAATTTGCGCACAAGTGTGCCGAACGTGTACTTCTGGTTATCGGTAGCATCGAGCACTGCCGAACGGCGCGCTTTCAAATGATCAGCGAAAGAGGAATTCAGATCGATGTGGCTGCGCAGGGCGAGCAGGTTCACACAATGGCCCACAAGCTGCTTCATGCCGAAGTCGCTTTGGCCGGCGGCAGGCAGTCCTACGGCAATATCCGTTTCGCCGGTAATGTGCGAAAGCAAAAGTTCGAAGGAGGTAAGCAACGTGGTCACGAGACTTGCACCATTGCGCGTGGCGAGCTCTTTCAGTTTTCGCGTGAGATCCGGATTCAGTTCAATGTCCGATCGAGCACCACGATAGGTTTTCAATTGCGGGCGCAGCCTGTCTGTTGGCAGATCGAGGCGCGGCACTGTTCCTTTGAACTGATCGAGCCAGAACTGCTCCACGCGCACATGGTCTTCGCTCTTCGCATGATCGATCACCGCCAGTGCGAAATCGCTGAAGGGCACAGCATCTTCTAGCAATGCACCGCTGTACAATTTGCTGATGTCCGCCATGATGATACCAAGGCTCCAGCCATCCACCAACACATGGTGGCCGGTAAGCCGAAGTATGTGCTTCGCTTCTGAAAGTCGAATGAGTTTTATACGGAACACAGGCCCTTTGATCAGGTCGAACGGCATGGACATGTCGCGGTGAGCGATCTTGTCCAGTTCGGCGTGCTGCATATCCGATGTCAACTTTTCCAGATCCACCGATCCGATGCGGATGTCGTTCCGATCCTGCACGATCACGCGAGTGCCGTCAGAGCTCATAGTGCCGCGCAGCGCTTCATGCCGTCGGATCAGGTTCGCAATAGCGCCTTCCAGTGCGATGCGGTCCAATGCTCCATCCAATTCAAGTGAGACGGATTCGTTGTATGCACATGAGGCCTCATCCCCCATCAAAGAGGCGATGAACACTTCCCGCTGGGCTTCGGTACTGGGTATCGTGCGATCGATCGGCGCTCCATTGAACGGATCGAAGTCAACGGGAACAAATCGTGTTTCGGTGATGAATTTTTCCATCGCTCAGTTCTCGTCTTCGTTCACCAACATCAGGAATTTGCCGTTGCGTTTGGGATCGGGAACGAACCAGGCAGCATCGCCTTTCGGAGTGCGCCCCAATCGGGCGCTCGGCACTGGAGGTTCATTGGCTTTGATCAAACGTTCCTTCAATTTACGGGCATGGCCATTCAGGGTGCTGTTCACCGTCTCGATCGGATAGGTGCGCTCCGGCATGAAGCCGCTTTCGCGCAGTTCCACGCACACCTTCTCCACCGTATTGATGATGAACTCGATATCGGCCTTGGTATGTGCTGTGGTGATGAAGTGCGGGAAGTCCAGCACATGCACGCCGTGATAGCGCATCAGCATGAAGAAGAGTTCGGTGTAGTTGACGCTCTCGTCGTACTTCGTTTTGAACGCGCTGCCGAAGTTGACCCAGCGATAGGGGAGCTGGTACTTGTCGAACAGGCCGTTCACGCGCACGACCATGTCGCCGGTGATGTCGTTCAAACGCTCTTGCAAGGCAGGACCGTGCTCCTTCATGTGGAGCAGAACCGCTTTCGATGCGGCCATTGTCAAAGGATGCCGCACGAAGGTCCCGGCGAAGTAGGTCACACCCGCAGGAGGAACGCTGTCATCACCGAATTGCCAGTTGCCGCCATCCAGGGCGTCCATCCATTCGCTCTTGCCGATCATGGCGCCGATGGGCATGCCGCCGCCGATCACCTTGCCATATGTGCCGATGTCGGCTTGGATGCCGAATAGTGCTTGCGCTCCGTTCGGGTGCATGCGGAAGCCGGTGATCACTTCATCGAAGATCAAAGCGGCGCCGTGTTGCTTCGTGATCGCCCGCACTTCGCGCAGGAAATCCACCGGGCGGAATTCCATGCGACGGCTCTGGACCGGTTCAACGAGCACGGCCGCTGCTTCGTGGCAACGCTGCTTGATGATCTCGAGACTCTCAGGCGTGCCGTAATCGAGCACGAGCATGTTCTCCACCGCCTGTGGCATGATGCCGGGTGCGCCGGGGTAGCTCTTCTTGCTCTTGCTGCCACGAATGATCACCTCGTCGTTGATGCCGTGGTAGCTGCCGCTGAAGGAAATGATCAGGCTGCGGCCGGTCACGGTTCGCGCCATGCGCATCGCGCCAAGGACGGCTTCGCTACCGGTGTTGCAGACCGCTGCACGTTCACCACCGGTGAGTTCGCACAGCAGGTTGGAAACGTCCGCCGCGAGCGGGTGCATCGGGCCGATGTCCACGCTCTGGTCCAGTTGCTTGTGGCAGGCTTCTTTGATGAAGTCGGGCATGTACCCGAACATCGATGAGCCGAAGCCGCTGAGAATATCGACGTAGTGGTTACCGTCGATGTCGGTGAGATGACAACCCGAACTCTTGTCCACCACCACTTGGTAGATCAGCTCCTTGGTCTGCGGTTTGAAGCCGGTCACCACGCGCGGGTCGGCCATCTTCTGACGATTTGCCTGCGTGAAGGCCTTGCTCTTCGCGGTCTTCGCGACGTAGCGCTTCACGAAGGCATCGAACCATGCGCGCTGTTGCGGCGACATGTCGTCCACCTTCTCCTTGCTGATGCGAGCCTGGGCACCGAAGACCTTCTTCAGTTCAGGCGCATCTTCCAATGCGTTGACGGCTGGTGCTGTCATTCCGGCCCCCGAGCCGGAATCTCGCGATGCTGGTGCCGCGCCACCAACCGAGTAGCCCTTGGCCAACAGGTAGTCCGCGAGCTTGTCGAGGTTCGGTACCTCCTCGTTCAGTTGCCGGAAGCTGATCTTGACGCCGAACTTCTTCGAGAGCGATGTCGCGACCTGTGTGAGGAACAGCGAGTCGAGGCCCATCTCCAGGAAGGTCTCTTCGGCGCTTGCCTCGGCGAGTTCAAGGCCGGAGCTTTCTTCCAGCAGGTTCTTGATCTGCTGGATGAGCGCCTCCTTCGGTGTGAGGTTGGCGTCGCCACTGTTCGGAACGGGTGCTTCTATGGAAGTCGATGCGATCGCGTGTCCACCAGCAACGACCATGGACACGGGATCCACCCAATGACGAACGCGTTCGAAGGCATAGGTCGGGAGCGAGATGCGATGACGCTTCTCGCGCTCGTAGAACTTGTTCCAGTCGATGAGCACACCGCTTTGCCACAAGCCACCAACAGCCTTGAGCAGTTGTGTCAGCTCGTTGCCGTTGCCTGCGGAATCGGCAAGCGAGGAAACGGCGGCCTGCTTCTTCGGATCGCCGCTCTGCTGGCGTGCAAGTGTCGTTGCGGTCGCGCGTGGGCCGACTTCCAGCATCACACGATCCGCATCGGCCCAGGCGAACTTCACCGCTTGGGCGAATCGCACGGTAGCACGCAAGTGATCGCTCCAGTACTTGGAAGAGGTCGCTTCCTCGTCCTTCAACCATTCAGCAGTGACTGTGCTAACGATCGGGATGCGGGGCGCGTTCAACTTCACGCCCTCCACCACCTTCTTGTAAGGCGCGACGATGGCCTCCATCATCGGGCTGTGGAAGGCGTGGCTGGTCACCAGCAACTTGCAGGTGATGCCGTCCTTCTCCAACACAGCCTGGAGCTCGGCAATGGCCTCGTGCGGGCCGCTGGCCACGCATAGTTGCGGACCGTTGTTCGCTGCGATGCTGCAACCAGCGGGCAGGCGTTTCGCCATGTCTTCTTCCGCTGCGCGAACGCTGAGCATGCTGCCACCGGGCAGTTCCTGCATCATGCGTCCACGATTTGCGACGAGCTTCACGGCATCCTCCAACGAGAACACGCCAGCGAGACAAGCAGCAGCGAACTCGCCGATGCTATGGCCCCATCTTCCACAGCTTCGCGAGGCTGTAGTGCATGGTGAACAGCGAAGCCTGCGTGTATACGGTCTGCTTCAGTTGTTCCGCAGCCTTCTCTTCCTCACCAGCCTTCGGGAAGATGATCGCTTTCAGATCGACACCGAGTTCCTTGCTGAACAGCGTGCAGCACTGATCGAAGTTCTGTGCGAAGACGGGCTCACTGCTGTGCAGGTCGCGGCCCATGTTCACGTACTGCGATCCCTGGCCCGGGAACATGAAGACCACGCCGGGCGCGGCCTCATGCAACTCGCGCGTGCCGATCAGGTTGGTGTCCTTGTTGGCGATCGCCTCGATCACCTCGCCAGGACTTCCACCGACGATCAGGCGACGATGCTTGAAATGGCGACGACCGACCTGCAGGGTGAAGGCTGCATCGGCGAGCGATGCGTTCGGGTGTGCTTCGAGCCAGGCGCGGAGGTTCTCCGTCATGGCATCGAGGCTGGTCTTGCTCTTCGCGCTCAACAGGAAGAGCTGCTTGTCACGGGACGCGCTGGAAGCTTTGGTCACCGGCGCTTCGGCCAGGATCACGTGCGCGTTGGTGCCACCCACGCCGAAGGAGGAAACACCTGCGATGCGCGGCGTACCCGTGCGCGGCCAGGCGATGTTCTCGTTGGCTACCCGGAAAGGCGAGTTCGCAAAGTCGATCGAGGGGTTCGGTGTTTCGAAACCGACGTTGGAAGGATCTGTTCCTCCTTCAAGGCAAGCGCGGTCTTGATAACGCCCAGCAGCACCGGCGGCAGGGGTCAGGTGTCCGATGTTGCTCTTGATCGAACCGATGCGCGCAATGCTGACCGTTCGATCTTGCCGCGCGGAATGCGAGCGTCAGCGCTTCCACCTCGATGGGGTCACCGAGCGGAGTGGCAGTGCCGTGCGCTTCGACGTACGTGATCTGATCGGGCGTAACACCTGCATCAGCATGGGCCATGGCGATGACATCCGCCTGGCCGCGTACGCTGGGCGCGGTGAAGCTGGCCTTGTCGCTGCCGTCGTTGTTCAGTGCAGCGCCTTTGATCGTGGCGTAGATGTGGTCGTTGTCGCGGATGGCGTCATCCAGACGCTTAAGTACGATGATGCCGACACCATCGCTGAAGCTGGTGCCTTTGCCCTGTGCGTCGAAGGTGCGCGTACTGCCGTCGGGGCTGTACATGCCGCCCTCGTTGTACACGATGCCGCTATTGATCGGTGCTGTGATCGCGATTCCACCGGCCAGGGCCATGTCGCATTCGCCTTCGCGCAGCGCCTTGAACGCTTGTGCGATCGCTACCAGCGATGTGCTGCAGGCGGTGTGGATGCTCAATGCCGGACCGCGCAGGTCGAACTCGAACGCGAGGCGTGTGGCGATGTAATCTTTCTCGTTGGCTGTCATCACCGCGAAGTCGCCGACCTGTTCGATCAGCTCGGGATGACCGATGACATTGCGCGTGAAGTAGGTGTTGTTGCCCATACCGGCGTACACGCCGATGAGGCCAGCGAACTGTGCGGGATCGTAGGCGGCATCTTCCAATGCGCCCCACGCCGTCTCAAGGAACACTCGCTGCTGCGGGTCCATCAACGCGGCCAGCCGCGGGTTCACGCCGAAAAAGCTCGCGTCGAACTTATCGGCATCGGCGATCACACCGCGGGCTTTCACATAGTCGCTGTCGTTGCGGAGTTCAGCCGGAACGCTTGGGTCGATCTCATCAGCGGTCCACGTGCTGATGCTGTTCTTCTTGGCGAGCAGGTTCTTCCATAGCTCTTCCACGTTGGCAGCGCCGGGGAAACGACCGCTCATGCCGATGATCGCGATGTCACGCTTCTTGGATCCGCCGGTCGCAGCCTTGCGCGCCTGCGCCATATCGGAAGGATGGATCGCACCTGCATCACCTTCAAGGAAAGCAGCGCACGCCTTGATCGTTGGATGCTGGTAGAGCTTTACGATCGGCAGCTTCAGGCCATGGCCTTCGAGTTGCGCGACAGCTCGGATGCTCAGCAATGAATTACCACCGAGGTCGAAGAAGTTGTCGTCGATGCCAACGCGGTCGATGCCGAGGAGATCGGCCCATACGTTCGCGAGCGTTCTCTGCACACTGGTCTGCGGCACTGCGAAGGGGACATCCAGTTCCGGACGTTTCACATCGGGTGCGGGCAATGCCTTGCGATCGATCTTGCCACTGGGTGTGCGCGGCAATTCCTTCACCGCCACGAACGCGGAAGGCACCATGTAATCGGGGAGGAGGGAAGCGAGGTGCTTGCGCAAATCGTTCACGCTCACTTCATGCTTCGCGACATAGTAGCCGATCAAGCGCTTCAGACCGGGACGGTCCTCGCGCACGTTCGCAACGGCTTGCTCTATGGAAGCATGCTTCTCCAGCGCCACTTCCACTTCACCGAGTTCGATGCGATAGCCGCGCACCTTCACCTGGCCATCGATGCGGCCCTTGTAGTCGATCTCGCCGTTCGGGAAGTTCCGCTGCGCGGTCGCCGGTCTTGTAGAGTCGTCCGCCAGCTTCGAACGGATCCGCGAGGAAACGCTCGGCCGTCAGATCATCGCGACCGATGTAGCCGGTCGCAACGCAAGCACCACCGAGATAGAGCTCGCCTTCTTCGCCCTTCTTCACGGGCTTCATCTGC
Source organism: Flavobacteriales bacterium (assembly GCA_016717225.1). Taxonomy (GTDB): domain Bacteria; phylum Bacteroidota; class Bacteroidia; order Flavobacteriales_F; family PHOS-HE28; genus PHOS-HE28. The sequence goes on from JADKGB010000012.1 coordinate 15,649, forward strand.
TCATCGAGCACAAGCAACTTCACATTGTCGATGGCCTTGCCAATGTTAGGCAGCGCAGGCCAGGTGGAAGGGTCGCCTTTCAGTTCCAGTTCGCTCACCACGTGACCTTCGGTCGGCCCGTACTGGTTGCAGAAG
>JADKGB010000013.1 GCA_016717225.1 Flavobacteriales bacterium
TCATCCCATTGTGAGCGATCTGCTCGAGAAGGTTTCGGTTTCAAGGGCCTCATTTTTACCCGGATGCGCTGAACATGAAGGGGCGTAGCGACCGCGGCGGACAAACGGTGCGAGATAGAACTGCGGGCCCTGTTGGCAGGCAACGATGTGCTGCTCTTTCCACAGAACCCGATCAAGGCCATCGATCGTATCCATCAAGCGGTTGACAGTGGCACGGTGCCGCGTGAAATGATGCGACCACAAATGCCTGAAATTGCTCCGGAGCGAAAGAATGGGCTGGCCTTTCCCGCTTTGTTCCGATGAAGTTGCTGGTATTGCTGAGGACCGGAACACCCCTTCGGCCAAATGGCTACGCCGTTCGCTTTATGAAGGTGCGTTTTAAAAGTATGAAATGATGGTGTGTTAGCAATTCGCAGAGTGAACGAACTGCGTATCGCTTCGCTTGTAATCGGTGATACAGTGCATTGTGCGTCTCCAACAGCACCGGGCCGTTACGCCCGTATCACTGAATTCCGTGCGGACAAAGTGCAGAGCAAGGACAGTGCGAACGCCGTACTGAACCGCTTGAAGGAATTCGATCTTTGTGATCGCCTCGTCCACGGTACCTCCTTCCAAGCTCGAGAAGGAATTCGGTATCCCTCAGGTTACGTTGGATTTCTTGCGCAGGCTAGGTGATCAGAACAAAATGGCCTTCGTGCTTTTTTGCCAATCCGTACCGATTGGTGCAGGCTTATGGTGCCCAGCGTTGGGGTGCGAAAATTGTTGCGCCTACGAGGAGAATATTAATCTCGGACCTCGCCGCCCAACTATTGCGGTGCCATTTCCGCGAACGCGGAAATTGCTGTCACCGCTTCCTCTATTTCCCACCGCTGGCCAAGGTGTCAAAATGCCCCCGAGTCCCGCATCGCCGATCAGCCACATTTCCTGAAGGTGATGGCGTGAGCACCTGAGGACCTGCGTGCGATCGACGTGATCGTGGAGGAGGGTTGGCCGAAAGCTTTATCCCGGTTGTCAAGTTCTGGTAGCGCATGACGGACGTGCTATTGAACAAGGCATTCGGCAGACCCTCTTACTCCAGCACACGTATGACCCGAACCGATGATGTGTACGACTGGCCAGTGTTACCAAAGTGGCCAGTACCACACTTGCTTTGATGAAGCTCTACGACGAAAAGCGCATCGACCTGAACAAGACACTGCGAGACTACCTCACGGATCTCGATCCGAAGTATCGATCCATTCCCGATTGGTGATACGCGATATCTAACGCACCAAGCAGGGCTCGTTCACTAGTGCCATACTTCAACAAGATGGTGGCTTGAACGGGAAATTGCGCGCAGACGTGTTTGGCGATAGCGCCGATCGGAACATTCCGTGCGCGTTGCGGAGGGCGTGTACATGAACCCGCGTTCAAAGACAGTTTGTGGGCGGCGATGATGGCGCTCCGGTTCACCCACGCGGTGATTATGTATATAGCGACCTTGATTTCCACTTGATGGCCCGTCTCGTGGAGAAAGTGTCCGGAACGACCCTGGACGACTATGTTGAGCGGACTTTCTACGCACCCATGGGATTGGCCACCATCGGATACCTGCCATGGAAACGCATCCCGAACGAGCGGATCATGCCCACCGAAGATGATCGCGGATTCCGCATGCGCCTGATACAAGGTGATGTGCACGATCAGGGCGCCGCGATGTTAGGTGGGTCGCGGGCCATGCCGACCTTTTCAGCAATGCGAGCGATCTGGCGGTAGTGATGCAAATGTTATTGAACGGTGGCACCTATGCAGGCGTCCGTTATTTGAGCGACTCGACGATAGCCTCCTTTACAAGTTGCCAATTCTGCAAGCCCGGCTCAGGGCCGGCGCCCAATAGCAAGGACAACCGGCGTGGTCTGGGTTGGGACAAGCCTCAACCCGCTGGCAGTCCAGGACCAACATGTGAATGCGTGAGCTACCTGAGTTTCGGGCATACAGGATTCACAGGCACCCAAATTTGGGCCGACCCCTTGGACAAGACCATCTACATATTCTTGAGCAATCGCGTCAACCCCAGCGCCGATAACAGGAAGATCGGGGACCTCAACATCCGAACACGTATACAGGAAGTGGTGCATGATGCGATCGCCGTGCGTTCAGTGAAGTGATCGCCGCGAAGCATCCTGTGCCCTTATCGCGATCTGTGCTTACGTGAATGCGGGATCCGTATTGTTCCAGATCGCTTTTGGATTTGAATGATGTGGTTCCGTTCTTGCGGGTTCATCGAACAACCTGATGGAACGCGGTTATTTCCTCCACATCAATGGCCAACAAGTAGGGCCACTTTCACTTGCACTGGCCCGGCAACAGCCGATCACCGCTTCTACACTTTTTTGGTTCGAGGGCTTGAGCGGCTGGGTGGCAGCCGGAACTTTGGATGAATTCAAGGACCATGTAACGGCAAGTCCAGGGTCAATGCCCATCCCACAGCCGCTGCCAAGTTCGCAGACACCAGTGGGAGATTCTTTCCCAACGGACGCGTCCGGTGCGAATTCGGGAGCAATTCCTGGTTGGTCCAGTAACCGTGCTCTTGTGGAGGAGATCAACAAGAACCATCAGTTCACCGTCGCGTTTTTCATCTGTTTCATCGCAGCGCTGATCACCACTGGTTTTCTTGCATTCATTGCAGCCGACACAGGCGGATGGGAAGGTGCCGCCCTCGTTGGCTTCATTGGTGGGGCGTCGCATTGACGTTCGTGGTTCTTTACTTGGTTTGCTTTTGCAAGTTCCACTATCGCTGCTGGGCCGTGGCCAATGCTCGAACAGGTAGCACGGAAGTTACGCCAGGTCAAGCTGTAGGCCTGTTGTTCATTCCGCTTTTCAATATTTACTGGTACTTCCGTTCTTACGGGCTCCTATCACAACTTCTGGCAAAGGCTATTCAACCGCTGGACTACGACCCCACGTATCGACCCAATACAGGCACTGCTCAAGCCATGTGCGTCCTGAAGGTCATCAGTATCATACCCTACTTGGGCACACTGGCCGCATTGGTGAACATCATTCTCTGGTTCATTGTGATCGGTGAGAACCGAAAGGCTGCGACGCATTTGCTCCGCGACCTGGGTGCATGAACAGGGTTCTGTCGACAGGATCCGGGCATTTGCCGTTGATCGCTGTCAGTGAACACTACGTTAGCTACATTGCTCGCAAACAGATAAGTATGAAACACATTTTCTCCTGGGCATTTTCTCTCCTGTTCTGTCTGGCAGTCAGCGCTCAATCAGATTGTTCGACGGGGCGCTATATATATCCGGCCCTGTTTGATTCGGTAGTCGTGACCACTGCGGTGCCTTACGGTAGCAATACTCCCGTTTCCGGCGGAAATGCACAAACACTGCGCATGGATATCTATGAGCCATTTGGCGATACCCTGGGCGAACGGCCGGTGGTACTGGTGGCTTTTGGTGGATCCTTTATCGGTGGCGCGCGCGCCGATGTCGCTGAACTCTGTATTCGTTTCGCCAAACCTGGGTTACGTAGCTATTGCGCCAGACTACCGGGTGGGTTTCTTTTTCCCCGAACAGTAACACTACCCAACTGGCGGTTACCCGTTGCATGCACGACCTGCGGGGATGTATCCGGTGCCTTCGCAAGACCACCGTGCTCGATGGAAATCCATGGCGCATCGATGCGGACCGCATCATCGTAGGTGGTGTCAGCGCGGGAGGTATTGGTGCGGTGCAGGTGGCTTATTTGGACGAAAGCGGCGAGATACCCCAGATCCTTTATGACGACACACTCAGCATTGGTGCCATTGAAGGCAATAGTGGTTGGCCCGGCTACAGCAGTGTGCCGCTTGCTGCATGGAGCATGAGTGGCGCCATTGGCGATACGAATTGGATAGACACTGGTGATGTGCCACTGGTCAGCTTGCATGAAGAGGAGGATGGTGTGGTGCCTTATGGTACGGAAGAGGTAAGTGTCATTGGAATTCCTACAGGGTTGATCGCTTCTGGTAGTAGTGACATACATCGCCGATTGGACAATGTGGGAGTACCGAATTGCTTTTTCAGTTACCCCGGCAACGGCCACGTGGGTTATTTGAATTACGATCTGGAGAATGCTGTTGGCCGGGTTGCCTCGTTCTTGGCCGATGTGGTTTGCGCGCAACCGATCGCCTGTGGCAATGTCGCACTCGATGTTCCCGGGGTCTTGCCGAATGCTGGTTGGCAACCTTTCCCGAATCCCACCACGGGGACTATCGCCGTCCAAGTGGATGAGCCTGCTGTGATCACGCTTAGCGATGTTAGTGGACGAGTGGTCCTTCAACAACGCGCTTCCGTGGGCATGATCGAATTGGACCTTTCGTCCTTCACGAACGGCGTATACATGCTCCGTTGTGTGGGTGCCAAGGTGCGTAGCGCTCGTGTACTGAGGCAGTGACCCTCTATGCCATAACGAAAAGAGGCGGCCCACAGGAGCCGCCTCTTTTGTTTTCGATCACGAAGTGATCACTCGGCGTCGTCGTCGCCAATGTTGATGCCGACCGTGAGCCCGTAGGTGAAGTACTTCGAGTTAACCGCTTGCACGTTCGGATTGTCTTGAACACTTTGCTCAATCCGAAGGTCATCGTTGGGCTAACCGTAACCATGCCCATATCCAGACCAATGCCGCCTTCAATGTTGAACGAACCATTGTTGAAGTTCCCACTTTCGAAGCCGACCAGGTCCTTGCTCAACAGCAGATCATAGCTGGGGCCAAGGAACACACGTAGATCGAACTGGTAGCTATCAATGATGCGATAACCCACCAATGCACGCAAGCGAAGGTTCGTGGTCTTATAGTCGAGTTTACTGGTGGTCAGAACGGTATCCGCGAACGTGACATTCGTTGTGTTCCGGCTCAGGAACGCGCCAGGTTGGAAGAAGAGGCGATCTCCGAGGCGAACATCGGCGCCCAATGTCCAGCCCAATGCAGCTTGGAACTTTTGGCCTTGGCCCGGTGATGTCAAGTTTTGGAAGGTGAGGCCCGCTTGGGGGTTCACTTGGAATTGGGCGCTGGCAGCGGCAACGGTGGTGGCAGCGGCCAAGGTCAATAGGATCTTTTTCATGTTTCCGCCGGTTTGTTCCGGCGCGGCGAAGTTTGCAATGGATGTGCCAAAGCACAAAACCTAGCGTTGATCGCTGGGCTTCGTTGTTGAGAATGAAGAACTTACGACCGGATCGATCGCCGCCCGACCTACTTCAACAAGTCACGGAATTTTGCGGCGAAGGCATCGTACCTGCGCTTGCTCACCGTGGCGACATAGGGTTGATCAGGGTGCAACTTCTCGTAGCCTTGATGGTAGTCTTCAGCTGGCCAGAATTTCGTGAACGGCGTTACCACGGTCGCGATCTCTCCACCGTATGTGGTGGCATTGAGTTCCGCGATCATCTTTTCGGTCATTGCTTTTTCTTCCGCGGTCTGCGTGAACACCACCGAACGGTATTGAGTGCCTTCATCAGGGCCTTGACCGTTCACTTGAGTGGGGTCCTGCGATCCGAAAAAGACCTTCAGCAGTGTCTCATAGCTGATGACTTTCGGATCGTACATCACTTCCACTGTTTCGGCATGGCCTGTTCTGCCCGTTGTTACGGCTTCATAACTTGGCTTTTCAACGCTGCCGCCGGAGTAGCCGCTCACGACCTGCTTTACTCCTTTCAGATCTTCGAACATCGCTTCTTCCACCCAGAAGCAGCCAGCGCCGAAATAGGCCGTCATCATGCCGGAAGGGTTCTGAACGGGAGCGGCGACTTCGCTCATTGCGGTTTTAGTTTGCGATACCGCTGTTTCGGTGGAAGGCGCTCCACATGATAAAAGAGAGCAGGTGATCAACGAGAGAGGAGGGAGCATTTTGTTGCGCATGGAGTTGGATCGGTCAAGCATATGAACGCACAAATGTCCCTTTTGGATCATTGAGAGCACGTCGCCTTCACGACGGACCATGCGAACCATCAGTTCAGGTCGATCATTTTGGCTTCCCCCTTGTCCGTGATCCAGATGTGCTTCACGATCTCTTTCACCTCTTTCTCCGTGATGTCCGGAGGGAGTTCGCACTGCATGCTCAAGTTGTAGGTGTATTGCACGGGTGGTTCGGTGATCTCCGCATGCAGCACAATGTCGAAGTTCCCATAGGGTACCTTGTTGTAGAAGAGTGTTGAAGGCTGTCGAACGTCGTTCACCAACTGCCCTTTTCGCCGGCTGTTCAGCGATGCTTGCGTGCGGCTCTGGTATGTGCTGTACCTGTCCAACGGGAAGTATGCACCGTTCTTTTCCGCTGCCATGCGGTGGCTTTTTTCAACTTTCAACCCAAGCTTTTCGAAGTTGTCCAGTTTCTGCTTCATCAGCTTCGTAGCGAATTGGCGCAACGTGTCATAGGCCGCGCTTTGTTCGTCCACGAAGAAATCCACCTTCACCAGATCGTAGATCTCTTCTTTGGCCGCCGCACTCACCAGTTTGTCCAGTATCCGCGCATCGCTGAACCGGATGTGGATGTTCTTCTGGATCTCGAACCCGGCCGGTATCTCCTGGTAGGTCTTGCTGAAGAATTTGCGTGTGGTCTCGATCTCGTATACCGGCACAAAGGACAGCATGTCGGTGAAGACGTCCGCATCCTTCACCCCGTCCTTGCGCACCCGGCTTATCAATGAATTAATTCGATCGCTCAACAAGCTGTCCGCTTCTTCGGCGCTTTGGCCAAGTTGCATCACATGGAAGATCGCCAGGTAGCTATCTGCCTTCACGTTCATCATGGCATTCACCTCCAAGTACAGGGTGTTGCCGCTCACAGTTGCCTTTACCGGCTGTTCGGCCTGTTGGAAAAAGATGCGGCTGTTCGCTTCGTAGAACAGATTGCCCATGGCTTGCGGCCGGGCTGTGGTGACAAGTGCTAGTGTTACGGATAAGAGCAGCGTTCTGACGGTGATCATGTTCGGTTTTTCGGACCGGTACACATCACTTTGGGAATCGTTCGATGGGTTTTGTTCTACGTATCGTGCAGCGCACAGCTCACCGCCTTCTGCTTGCGGGCTTGTACTTACTGCTTGCCGCTTTCTGCTCGCTGCATACCGCTTGCCGCTCGCTGCTTGATCCTTCAGCCTACTACTTCTTCTTGAACTTCCCCGATCGCCATGCCTGGATGAATTGTGCCCAAGCAATGGGATTGAGCAGGCCGGTAGAAGGCGCCATGCCCTGATTGTAGACTCTCGTATTCTCCATGGCCACTGCATATTGCTGGCTAAGTGCCGGATCATTGGGCATGTTTTCCATTCGCTGAAGTACTTCCGCGTTGCTCAATTGCTTCAGTGCGAGTTGATAGTCGCTTTCCGTTAGTCGCAGGTTCAGGAAGGCCTCTGCGAATTGTTCCTTGGTAGGCCATGGGTACACACTGATCGGGTCCAATAGAATGGTGTCCGGGCTCATCACGTGGATCATTGAATACTTGGATCAGACCACACTGTCGGGCACCACGTAGAGGTCGCGTTTGAAGCCGATCGCCGCGAATTGCAACGTGTCGCTCCATTGGGCAACGAAACTGAAGTAGCCAAAAGCATCGCTCATCGTTCCACGATAACTGCCTTTGATCCCGATACTCACAAAAGGCACAGGGAACAGACTATCTCCCGCCACCACCACGCCACTGAATTGCACCAGTTTACGCTGGCTGTCCTGGGCCTGAGCCGCCAGCGTAAGTGCGCAAAGCGCAGCGAATAGGAACTTCTTCATGTGTTGCGAAAGTAGATGGGTTGAACGCGACCTCCGCTTGATCCGTGCCAAGAATGGTGAAGAATTCGATCGGTTTCGAATTGCCTCCGCACAGACTTGCGGGTAGCTTTGCCGCCATCCCAGAGATCACATGAAGCATTTTTCAGCCTTTCTTGCTCTTGTTGCGCCATTCGCACTTTTCGCCCAGATCACTATCGATGCTGCGGATATGCCGAGCGCTGGTGACACTATGCTTTACCAGAACACAACTTTGCAATCATTCGATGATGGGGATACCGGGCCTGGGCATGCTTGGCATTTCGAAAGCCTGCTGCCTGAAGGGAAGCGGCAGATACAGCCGTAACGGTCGGGAGTACCCCGTTCCTGTACCAGTTCTATTTCAACAACGCGCTGTTCTATCCGGATTGGGATGCCGATTACGCATTGCGTGGTCCGAGTATTGACTTTCAAGGTGTTCAACTTTCGAACGTGTACGACTACTACAAGAAGGGCAGTACTGGTTTCCGGAACGTTGGCTTTGGTGCTACCATCAATGGAGTGCCCGCATCCGTTCAGAGGAACCCCATCGACGTCATTTACCAGTTCCCGTTGAATTATGGTGACACGGACAGCGGCGAAAGCAACTTCCTCGTGACCATTCCTACGCTCGGTGCATACGGGCAACAGCAAATGCGCTCGAATGAAGTGGATGGCTGGGGTACGCTATACTTGCCTGCGGATACATTCGAGGTGTTGCGCGTAAGGAGCGTTCTGCAACGAACGGACACCATTTACATTGACCAGTTTGGTTTTGGTATCGCGTTTCCTGAGCCGGAAACCATTGAATACAAATGGCTCGCAGCAGGAATGGACCAGCCCGTTCTGCAGGTGAACACACTTGGCGGTACGCCTACCGTGGTCCGTTTCGTTTACAACCCGGAGGATATTTCCACGGGAGGGCTGGATGAAGCCACCACGATGGCTCCTGCCATTTTCCCTAATCCTGCCAGCGACCTGGTGCGAGTTACGATAAGTGGGACAGGTGCCATTGAGTTGATTGATGCGCAAGGCAGGATCCTGCGCAGCGTCACTTTTGGACCTGCTCAACGCGAAGCGGTGTTGGATGTCAGCGATCTGATGCCAGGCGCTTATGGCGTGCGACGTGCGGGCGTGTCGAGGACCGCGCCATTCGTGATCGCTCGCTAACGAAGTCGTTCCCTTCTGTACTGCTCTTGAATAGCCATGATGCGGCTTCGGCACGCGAACAACAGTTCGCGAACGGACCCTTCGTCCTGTGCGTGGATGGACCGGATCAATGGGTGTGATAGAGGCGATTTCCCGATCAGATGGGTCAGTACCCATCGCCCCATATCGGCTTCGATCTCCAGTTGGGCACCGTCATGTATTTCGCTCCGCATGGTGATCGCTCGTGTACCATATTGCCAAGCGAAGGCCAGGATGTAGCGCGACTTTCCGAGAATGCTGAAACCGAAGCGCGCCGCCTGTGGAAGATGTCCAACCTCATGCGCCAAATGCTGCAACCAGCGCCAAGTGCTTTCTATCGATCCGTCGCTGTATCCATCGCTGGCGAACCACTTGCCCGTGAACCATATGGTGCGGCCCACGGTGATCGCACCACCTCGGTGGTAGCTGTACCAAGGCACGCGTAACCAATTGTCGTATGCCTTCCGGATGCGTGCGTGCTGGAGCAAATGCAGCGGAACGTCGGTCACCGTGTGCAGCACTGCGCAAGCGAGCTCGGTCAAGGAACCATCCGGTCGGATCAGGGAAGAAGGCGCTGGCACTGGGCTAAAATGGACTTCTAGGCCTTCGATGTCGCGTCCAGATCATCTTCGTTCGTTATGTGGCGCTGAAGCAAGTCTCACATCGTCTTGATCCCATACAACTTGCACAACCAGCCAAGATGCCCGATATGCGAGCCTTCATGCCGAATACCGTGGGTGATCACATCGCGCATGGTATCGCCGAAGGGAAGTCCCGTAATGTTCGGCCCTTCCAATTGTTCGTCGGTAAGCGTTGGCAAATGCGCCATGGTTTTCTCGTGTACGGTTTTGAACGTGTGCCAGATCTCGGAAAACGGTGGACATTCCTCTTTGGGCAGCCCAATAGAACCCAACGTGAAGTGCTTGGCCCAACTGAATTTTTCGAACGGTCCGCCCGTTGCTCGCAGGAACAAACCATTCTCGCTCGTTGCCAAATGCGCGACCAACCAGAACACCGTATTCAGTTCCTTGCCTTCGCATACGAACCGCCGATGCACATCCACATCCTTCAGCCCGCGCAAGTAGAACAAGGTGTATTCACGCGTGCGGCCCAGCATGTGGGCAAGTACTTGGGCTTCGGTTTTCATGGGCTTCGGTGTTGCCGCAAAGGAAGTCACGCAGAGTGGAAAGTCTCCTCAACTCAACTCTTGAACCTGAACTTCGAACTACTTCTTGAAATCCACGAGTAGTATGTAACGCGTGCGATCACCTCGATTCCACGCTTCATGCTCCAACGTGTCATCGAATACGAACGCTTTGCCAGGTGCCCAGTTGTGCACGGTGTCCGCTACACGTAGTCCGCAGTCCGTGGGAACGGTTGTCGTGATCAGCCCCAAATGACAACGCAGAACTTCGCTGGTATATCCCACATGTGGTTTGATCACCGTGCCGGGCACCAATGCCGAAAAGCCTGCGGTTACCAGGCCGGGAATTGATTCGACCAAGGCGGTGGTCCTGGGAGCGAGTTCGCAGTTGTTCCCCAACTTGTTACCGAAGGCATGCAGCCCGAACACATCCCATTGCCCATCATACAAGCCGGTCTCGTGCCAAGGTTGGAAGGTGCTTCCATGCTGATCTTTTCCGCCGATGATATGGTTGAGTTCTTCAAGAACGATCTTCCAATCAGCTTCCAGTCTTGCCAGAAATGGAAATAAGGTCGGCTCGGTCATTTGTTGGGAGGCTGATTCGTTGGGACAGCGAGCTAGTACTTTTTCCCCTGCGCTCGTTATGCTTCATCAATTTCGCATTCGGTTCGCGGTTCTCAAGGATGGGTCTCTTCACCTTCGATCGTTCACTTTCTGAGCGTTCTAAGGCATGCTACCATTCCGCATAAGGGTAACTTCGACCTCCGTTTTTGGAACGCATGCCCGGCAATTCTTTCGGTTCCCTTTTCCGCCTTACCACGTTCGGTGAAAGTCACGGCGTTGCCATTGGCGGTGTGGTTGACGGCTGCCCGGCCGGGTTGAAGTTGGACCTGAACACCATTCAGCATGAACTAGATCGCCGCAAGCCCGGAAGTACCCCATTGGGCACTTCACGCAAGGAAGCCGATACGGTCGAATTCCTGAGCGGGATCCTGGAGAACACCACGCTGGGCACGCCCATTGGTTTCCTGATCCGCAACAGTGATGCGCAAAGCGGTGACTATGATCACCTGAAAGACACCTTTCGGCCCGGTCACGCGGATCTTACTTGGGAGCAGAAATTCGGGATCCGTGATCACCGCGGCGGTGGCAGGGCCAGTGCTCGCGAAACAGCTTGCCGGGTGGTGGGCGGTGCCATCGCGCGCCAGTTGATCGCCCATTCAGGGATAGCTGTGCACGGCTGGGTGAGCCAAGTTGGCGCAGAGCATTTGCAACGCGTGTATACGGAGATGGACCTGGCCAGCGTTTGGAGCAGCGATGTACGTTGTCCGGATGCCGCTACAGCTCTGCGAATGACCCAATTGATAGAGGACGCACGTTCAACCGGAGATACGGTTGGTGGCTGCGTGACCTGCGTTGTGAAGGGCACCCCAACAGGATTGGGCGAGCCCGTCTTCGATAAGTTGCACGCCGATCTTGGCAAGGCCATGCTCAGCGTCAATGCTGTCAAGGGCTTTCAGATCGGCAGTGGCTTCGCTGCAGCCGGGATGCGTGGATCAGAGCATAACGACGCCTATGTAGCCAGGACTGCTAGGGTGGGGACCCTGACCAACCGTTCGGGTGGCGTTCAAGGCGGCATCAGCAATGGTGAGGATATCATCTTCGATGTAGCCTTCAAACCAGTGAGCACATTGATGCGCGACCAGTCGAGCATCGACCGAGAAGGTAAGCCTGTCATACTGGAAGGAAAAGGAAGGCACGACCCTTGCGTTGTGCCGCGCGCTGTTCCCGTTGTAGAAGCCATGGCTTGTCTTGTTATCGCTGATCATCTTTTACGACAACGAAGTTCCCGCATGTAGCACCCAACCCACCCGCGAAGCGTTGTGCTCATCGCATTACGTGTTGCGGGTTGAACGTACCGAACACGCAACACGTCAACACGTCAACACGCAACCAGCCTTATTCATGAAGTGGATCAAACGCCTGTTCGCCGCCGTCGGCATCCTGTTCTTATTGTTGATCATTGCGGCCATTCTCATCCCCATCCTGTTCAAGGACAAGATCGAGAAAGCCGTGAAAGACCAGGTGAACGCCAGTCTGAACGCCACGGTGGATTGGGGTGAATGGGACCTGAGCATCATCAGCAGTTTTCCGAACGCCACCTTCGAGGTGAGCAAGGTGAAGGTGTGCAACCTGGCACCTTTCGAAGGGATCTGCCTGGCCGATATCGGCGAACTACAGGCGACAGTTGGGGTTATGAGCCTTTTTGGAGACAAGATCCTGATCAAGCGTGTGGCCCTTGACCATCCGATCATCCATGTGAAGGTGTTGCCCGATGGTCGCGCGAACTACGATATCGCCAAGGCCGACAGCACCGCTGGCGAGACACCTGCCGATACCGCTGCCAGCAAATTCAACGTGCAACTGAAAGAGTATTCGATCACCGACGGCCATGTGATCTACGATGACCAAAGCCTACCCATGCTGATGGACCTCGCCGGGCTGGACCACAGGGGCGAAGGCGATTTCACCCAGGATCTTTTCATGTTGAAGACCGTTACCCACAGCGACAGTGTGAACGTGGTCTTCGATGGCGTGAAGTACTTGATGAACGCCGTGGCCGACATCAAGGCCGATCTGGACATGGATATGCCGCACATGAAGTTCACTTTCAAGGAGAACGAAGCCACGGTGAACCAATTGGTGCTCGGCTTTGATGGATGGCTCGCCATGCCCACGGACGATATCGCCATGGACATCAAGTGGAATACGAAGAAGACGGATTTCGGAACCTTGCTTTCCCTCGTGCCGGCTGAATTCGCGAGCAATTTGAAAGGTGTTGACATGACAGGTAAGGCGGCGTTCAATGGTTATGTGAAGGGCACTTACAATGAGAAGCAAATGCCGGGCTTCGGTGTCACGATCGGTGTGGACAACGGACGCTTCAAATACCCAGACCTACCCGCCAGCGTGGACAACATCTATGTGGATTGCAACATCACCAGCCCCGAAGGGAAGGATATGGACGGTATGGTGGTGGATCTGAAGCGCTTTGCCTTGAAGATGGCCGGAAATCCGGTTGAAGCTCGCATGCACCTCTCTACGCCGATAAGTGATCCCAATGTGGATGCCGCGCTAAAAGCGAACCTCGATCTGGCCAGCGTGAAAAAGGTGGTGCCGATGGGCAAGGACAACCTGCAAGGGATCCTGAACGCCGACGTGACCATGGCCGGTCGCATGAGCGCTGTCGATAAGCAGCAGTACGACAAGTTCAAGGCTGCTGGAACGCTGCAATTGAAGGGCATGAACTACAAAACCGATTCACTGCCTTACGGCATCGGCATCACGGACCTGCTCTTCCAATTCAGTCCGCAGTTCCTGCAGCTCACCAATTATGACGGTACCGTAGGCGGCAGTGATCTGCATGCGAGCGGCCGAGTTGACAACTACCTCGCGTGGTGGTTGAAGGACAGCACGCTCACCGGAAATTTCAATGTGAGCAGCAACAAATTCGACCTCAACGAATTGATGGGTCCGCAAGAAACAGCGACCACTTCAATAGCAGCAGATAGCACCCCGCTCAGCGTGATCGAAGTGCCCAAGAACATCGACTTCCGCATGACGGCCACGGTGAAAGAGGTTATCTACGACAAGATGAAACTGGAGAACTGCAAAGGCGGATTGCATGTGCATGATCAGCGCGTGGAGATGAAGGATATCTTCTTCAACCTCTTCAACGGCAGCGCCACCATGAACGGTGCATACGAAACGAAGAACCCAGCGAAACCCACTATCAACTTCGATTACGACGTGAAGGATTTCGATATCGAGCAAACGGTATTGTACATGGAAACCGTGCAGAAAATGGCACCCATCGCCAAGAACTGCAAAGGAGCGTTCAGCACCGATCTGAAAATGCGCGCTGATCTGGACCAACACATGATGCCTGTGATGCAGTCGCTCACCGGGAACGGTAGCTTGAAGACGAAGAGCGTGAAACTGGTGGGCGTAAAGGTCCTGGAAGAGGTGAACAAATACCTGAAGAACAAGAACCTGGACAACCCCACGCTTCAGGATGTGAACTTCTCGTATGAGTTCAAGGACGGCAAAATGTACACCAAGAAGTTCCCGGTGAAACTTGACAAAGTGAAGGCGGAGGTGGAAGGCTGGACGGCGTTCGCGGATCAGTCCATCGAATACATGTTGACGGCCAAAGTTCCCACGGAGATGTTCGGTGCGGGAGCCAATCAGGCTGTTGCCGGATTGCTCGGTAAAGCAGGCGGTGCACTGGGAACGAACATTGAACTACCCAAGGAGATCGATATGTCCGGAAAGATCACTGGAACGGTTATGAAGCCGGTGTTCAAACCTGTTTTCGGAGGTGGCGGCGCCAACTTGAAAGAGACGGTGGTTGCGGCGGCGAAGGAGGAGTTGAACAACCAGATCAGCAAGGTGAAGGAAGAGGCGATAGCCAAGGCAAAAGCCGAACGGGATCGCTTGATCGCCGAGGCTGAAAAGCAAACGGCCGATGCCAAGGCTCGAGCGCGTTCGGAAGCAGCCAATGTTAAGGCACAAGCCTACAAAGCTGCCGACGATCAGCTTGCACAGGTGAAGGATCCCTTCGGTAAAATGGCTGCAAAAATCGTCGCCGATAAGTTGAAGAAGGAGGCCGACAAAAAAGAGCAACAGTTCATTGCTGAAGCGGACAAGAAGGCTGACGGCTTGGTTGGGCTCGCGCGCCAGAAGGGCGATGATCTGGTGAAAAAGGCCGAGGAAACGAATACCACGGTGAAGTAGGGATGCGCATTTTTTCACCTTGGCGAACGCTGAGGTTTCTCGCTCGAGTTGCAAGCATGGATCAGAGGGTCAGAACATTGAATGGTCAATTGATGGATCACTTTTCACGTGCGATCGAGCGAGCCACAGATACCCGTCGCGTCTTAAACCGCATTCTGGTTCCGGCCTTTTCATTGCTCGTTTCCTTCGGCAGCCAAGCCCAGGATGAACCAGTTGGTCCCTGCGACAAACCTTTCGACAAGAAGATCTTGAAGCTGTTGGCTGAAGCGGCCAAGGAGAAGAATCCAACAGAGAGGCACAGGATCCTGAAAAGCACCCAGGAGATCGATCCATCATGTACAGAGTGCCTCTTTCAATTGGGTATGAGCGCCTTCGGAAGGGCGAATGCTGGAGCGGGGAGTTTTGATGCCGCGATCAAATACTTGGAAGAGGTCAAGGCCCAATGCCCGGACTATCACAGCGATCTCTATTTCGCGCTGGGCATGATGTACTATGGCAAGGACGAATTTCCGGGGAGTGCGCAGGCCCTGCAGAAGTTCTTGAAGTTCCCGACGGATGATGCCACCAAGTTCGGTGCGGACATCGATGCCAAGATCGCGGATGCCGAAAAGTTGATGCCCGAACTTGCGTTTTATGCCGAATTCTACAAGGATCAACGGCCATTCACCCCAAGTGTCATGCGCGGTGTGAGTACGGGTGCCGATGAGTACCTCCCGATGTTCTCGCCGGACAATGAGCTGCTCTTCTTCACACGTGTAACGAAGAAGCAAGCAAAAGGCGATTTCGTAACGATCGACATCGAAGAACTTACCGAGAGCCGACGCACTGACATCAAACTGGATTTTGACAAAGGAGCCCCACTGCCGAAGCCGTTCAATATGGGCGATAATTACGGCGGGGTAACCGTGAGTATGAACAACAAGGAAGTCTTCGTGACCATTTGCCGGCCGGTTAGCAAGGACTACAAGAACTGCGACATCTTCCGGTCGCACTTCGATACGAATGTGGACTTTGAGACAGGCAAACAAACATTCGAATGGACTGAACCGACGAACCTTGGACCCAACATCAATACCGAGGACGGTTGGGAAAGCCAGCCTACGCTTAGCGCCGATGGGAAGACGCTGTTTTTCGCGGCAGCGCGCCCTGGGCTGAAGGGTATCGACATCATGCAAAGCACCCGGGACGACAAGGGTGAATGGGGTGTTGCCAAGCCCATGCCTGCGCCGATCAATACCGCTGGTGATGAGAAGGCTCCCTTCCTCCATAGCGATAGCCACACGTTGTATTTCGCCGCTCGTCCGCCCAAGGATGACAACGGCAAGGAGGATCTTTCACGTGGACATCGTGGTATCGGTGGTTACGATGTGTTCTACAGCCACCTCGATGACAATGGTGTATGGACTGCGCCAAAGAACATCGGGCATCCGATCAACACTGCGCAAGATGATCACGGACTTATCGTGAGCGCGGATGGGCGCATGGCTTACTTCGGAAGTAGCCGGTTCAAGGGTGCCGGTGGTTTGGATATCTATGGATTCGAACTGCCCAAAGAGGCGCGACCAGAAGACATTTTGATCGTGAAGGGTGAGGTGAAGAATGATGAAGGCCAGCCGGTACTTGATGCCGAAGTCACCATCACCTACATGGACACACGCAAGACCGAAGTCATCAAAGTGGATGGGACCAACGGCAAGTATGTGACCGTGGTGAAATTGAAGCCCGGTGCGGATGTGATCATGACCGTGAAGAAAAGTGACCACGTGTTCGACAGCCGCTCGTTCACGGCGGAAGACACCACACGCGGTGGCGTGGCCGCTGTGGAAATGAAGTTGAGCAAGATCGAGGTGGGCAGGAGCTACAAAATGACGGATATCCGCTATGCGACCAATAGTGCGGATATCACCAAGAGCAGCGAGTACATCCTGGATGAGCTTATCAGCTTCCTGAAAGACAATCAGCTTGTGCAGATCGAGGTGCAGGGCCACACGGACAATGTGGGCTCGTTGGAAGACAACATGGCGCTCAGTCACGATCGCTCGTTCACGGTGCGTTCCTATTTGGAGGCACACGGCATCAAAGGCTCACGCCTTACGAGCAAGGGTTACGGCCCAACCCAGCCGGTCGCGAGCAACGAGACTTCCATTGGGCGGGCCCAGAACAGGCGCACCACGTTCGTGATAAAAGCGAAGTAATACCAGTTAGAAATTCAGAAGCACCCATTGGTTTTTCCCCTCCTGCGATGCCGCCACAGCGGCTCGTACAGCTCAAGGAGGGGTAGGGGTGGTTTCCGATCGGATGTATGCGTACTTCGAAATGGTATGACACGGGCTCTAGCCGATGATGTCAACCTTTACAGGCTGAAAGCCCATTTCCCTCATTCCCCGTCCAACCGCCGTTGGTTCTTCCGCATGCGTAGGTTCAGGATCTCCACTCCTACGCTGAAGAACATGGCAGCGTACACGTAGTTCTTGATGTTGTAGTCGTGCACGATCGCGGGGGCAACACCGTCCAGCAACAGAACAAGGCCAACGATGAACAGGAACACCAGAGCAAGCACCTTCACGGTTGGCTGTTTGTTCACGAAGTCGCTGATCAGGTCGCTGGCCACGAGCATGATCAATACGGCTACGATCACCGCCAATACCATGATCAGGATCTCGTTGCTCATGCCCACGGCGGTGATCACGCTGTCCAACGAGAACACGATGTCGATCAGGATGATCTGGATCACTACCATCCCAAGGGATGCGGAACCCTTCTTGTTGCCCTCTTGTTGATCGGTCAGCTCAATTGTCTGGCGGATCTCGCTGGCCGATTTCCAGAGCAAGTACACCCCGCCGAGGATCAGAACCAAACCACGTCCGGTTATAGGAAAGGAGCCCAGGTTGAACATCGGGACAACCAATCGGCTGATCCAGGTGATGGTCAGCAAAAGCAGCACCCGTGTGATCATGGCCAGGCCCAAGCCCAGCCGGCGGCCTTTGCGCTGCTGGTTCGTGGGCAGCTCTCCGCTGAGGATACTGATGATGATGATGTTGTCGATGCCCAACACGATCTCCAACAACGTGAGCGTGAGCAGTTGAACCCAGCCATGCGCCGTGAGGAATACTGAAAGGTCCAGTTGGTCGAAGGATATCATAATTCGCCGCGAAGAAAGCCATCGCACCCATTAGGTCCTCTTCAAAGCGAATTTCGTTCCGCGCATGCCATGGGTTTTCCCCTCCTGCCGATCGATCGTTCGATCGGCAATGCAAGGAGGGGTGGGGGTGGTTTCGAATTGTTTACGAACTTATCGGCGATCTCATTCGGTGCTTTGAAAGATCACGATCACCTCGTTCCGGTTCAAGGGGTTCAACCAGTGCAAGGTGCGATCCAGCAGGCCAGGTTGTGCGCAGCCTTTGTATTCGAGCGGCCCCATGGCGCGCATCGCATGGGCCAGGCGTTCGATCAACTGCTCTTCGCCTACAAAAAGAACCACATTGGCTCGCAAAGGCGGATCGTTCCTTTCAACCAATTTCCGCAGGTTGGCCGACCGATCCGTGTAGGGGTCCTTGGGTGTGTCCCATCGGCCCCAGTAGTAAAGCGGGGGCATGGGTGCATCGTGTTCCGCGCTGTCTTCGATGATCAAGCCACCCACATTCGGGAGCTTTCGAACGATGCGCATCGCTTCCACACGTTCCAGTTTGCTGCTGCTCACCGTGAGTGGGACCAACAGGAGCGAATTGATGCCCCAAGTGACTATCAACGCGGCTTTCCATAGCGTTGGGCGTTGCTGCCACCAATTACTCGATACGCGCCAGTTTTCCCATGCCGTATAACCCAGCACAAAGAACAACGGCACGATAGGGAGGATGAAGCGCTCCTGTTTGTTCGGGAACACCGAATGGAAGAACACGAATGCCACCACAGGTAACCAAAGCACCAATGGTTGGGGCTTTCGTACGAAACCGAAGATCACTGCCAGCGAAAGGGGAGGTATGAAGATGCCCGCAAGGATCAACAGGTAATTGTACCACGCCGATACAATACCCGTGTTATCCGGGTTCGCCACGTTGTACCGAACGTATTCGGTCATCTCGGCGAACGGCCTTCCCCATAGAACCAGATCAATGCCGCCCTGCAGCACCACTATAGGCATGAGCACACCCGCACCAAAGATCAATGCACCGCGCACCTCGCGCCTTAACAGCAGCGCCAAACCAACACCCGCCGGAAAGAAGATCGTCTGAAAGCGGATGTTGATGGCCAAACCTGCAAAGAAGCCTGCAACTATCAACGGCCACCAAGCGGATCTTGCTGCCTCCCCGTATGAAGACTGGTTGCCCACGGCAACTACCTTGCCTTGAAGGCTCTTCAGCAACCACCAAGCGCTCAACATCAGCAATGGTGCGCTCACCATTTCTATCAGGTTGCGCACACCCAAGAACGGCATGTAACAGAACAACGCGAGGAACAGGCCACAATTCCACGCGATCTTCTCGTTGCTCAACTGTCGCGCGATGCAATAGCCAACGCGCACGGTGATCAGGCTCCAAGCGCCATGAAGCAGGCGTACCAACACCATCTTTCCATCCGGGTCGGTGAAGCCCAGCCACGTGCACAATTTGAAGAGCAGGAAATGCAGGCCGGGGTACACCATCATGTGGCCCGTTGGTCCTTTGTTCACGGTCTGGTTCCAAGGCAGCCAATTGTTGTAGTCGAAGCCTGCAACCCAGCTCTGGGCCGCCTCTATCACCAAAAAATGATCGTCCTGCGCGAAGTACCCTTGGCTGAAGATCGCTGCCACCAACCGCGGTAACGCAGCGATCACCGTGAGCCATAACAAGGGTTGGCGCTGCAGGGCTTGGATCATTCGTGCGATCATCGGTGCGTGACTTCCGGCGTGGAAAGTAGCCATATGATCCCTGGTTCATGATCCATCCTTTACCTTCGATGTCCTTTCGTTCCGCTCGTGCGTTCTCTCTCCTCCGCAGTTGTTCTACTTGCGTTCTGCGTTGGTTCAGCGGTTCATGCGCAATCCCCTGTTGTTGTTCTTACGGATGCATCTGATCTCGCAGCAAGCGTTGCCCAACTACCCGCACTTCGCGCAGCAGGGCTGCAGGTGCGTGTGATCACCTTCACCGGGTGCCTTCTTCGGGACCAGAACTCCCAACCTTACTGGCGCTGCTGGCCGCTTGGAGGATCTGGGCTTGGTGATCGATAGCAAGTACGTTTCTGAGTATTCGTCAGCTACCCTCTCTGTGGGCGATCGTTCGGCCGTCGATTATCTCGCGGGTCTTGCAACGGGCAGGTTCGAAACCGAAGGCACCCGGAACGCGATGGATTGGAGCGGTCATCCGCACGATGCCTTGGATCCACCGACAGGCGAGGAGATCACAGGCGAAGAAGAGGAGAACCGGGGAGGTCCTGGTGCTTCACCTCCTCAATGGACGTGTGCCAATGATCACAACAGCGAGTACATGGAAGGCACCGTGTGTGCTAGCATGTTCTTCATTGAAAGCAATGGCGCGGTGGATCCGAACACCTACTCGTGGACCCAACCAGCCATCGATGATGTGAAACTGCAGGCGATCGATGCCTGGAGCATTTGGAGCTATACCGCGCAGCTGAACGGTATCACTGTTACTGCGGTCATGGATTTCTACGAACCATCCGGCGGTATTCCGGTGCAGGGGTACGAACCGGTAACCCGTTCCAGTAGCCAGGACTATTTGTGGATAGAAGCGATCATGCAGAACGCTGGCCGCACCGAGAGCGGGGCCTTCGCGAAATGCCATGCCTTCAACAGCTCACGACGCATGGCGTTGGGCACGGATCGCTCGTATTCGGCCTTTATCGCCTACAACCCGCCAGCCCAAAGTGCTCCTACCCAGTTCACGGATGGTCGCATCGGGTACGCCTATCTCGGCGGGCCATACACCCAGCTTTTGTACAAGGCCAATGGCTGGGGCACCAACCAGGTGAACCGTGTTTATGGTCACGAGACCGGCCATATTTTCCACGCGTTCGATGAGTACACGGCCAGTGGGTCAAGCAATTGTACCCGCTCGTTCAATGGGCGCACCAACGGCAATTTCCAAGGAAGCCCTTGCAATGGTGTGGCTGGCTGCGTGATGATCAACAACATCTTCACGGGAAGCGGTGCCACCCGGCAATGGAGCCTCTGTTCACATACACCGTACCACTTGGGATGGCTGGGCAGGCTTGCAGCACCCACCTGCACTTCGCCCATAAACGACGTTGTGGTTACAGCGAATCCGGTCGTGCTCCAGTGGAACAGGAACGGAGCTCCCATTGCGGCTTCGAGTTATGTGAAGGTCTTCGATCGTGTTTCGGGCTCGCTGGTTTTTTGCGGTTCCGTTGGGCAACGGGACACATTGGCACTGAACCTCGTGAATGGCTTGTACCGATGGGTGGTTGCCCAAGGCAATACCTCCACGAGCACTGGTTATGCAGGTGTGATCGGTGCCGAGGGCCTGTTCACGGTGAACGCACCGTTGAACGCTTCGTTCACCTATACACCGAACACCTTGTGCGCCGGCAGCAAGGTGACCTTCACCAACACGAGCACGGGTGCGCCAAACAGTTGGACCTGGAGTTTTTCCGGCGGTGTGCCGTCAACGTATACGGGTGTCTCCCCTCCACAGATCCTCTATTCCGCACCGGGTGACTACAACGTTTCCCTTACAGTGGGTGATGGAACAGGATCGCATACCACCAACATCGTCAATGCTGTCAGCGTGACCGGCGGGGTACCACTGCCGTTCTCCGAGAATTTCAACGGAGGCGTTTTTCCGCCCAATGGCTGGAATTCCTACGGCGGTGAAGGCGGCCAAGGTGTTCCTTGGGCAACAACCCCCGTCTCGGCCTGTGATGCGCAAACAACTGCCTTCGTGAGTGGTTACACATTCACAGGAGTCTCTGGCCCGCAACTCGGCACTCCGCGTTTGGACATGACTACCGCGACCATACCGTACCTCCGTTTCAAATACAGTTACGCGCAAGAGACCGCTGCGAATACAGAGAGTCTGCACATCTACGGGCATGATTGTTCTTACGAGGCCTACGACGATTATTTCAACCTGAGCGGCGCGGCCCTTGCTACTAACGGAGGGGGCTTCGTGGCAGGGCAGGCTTGGCAACCCGCACAGTGCGAGCAATGGCGCGAAGTGTTGGTTAGAGCCGATTCCTTGACAGGTCGTATCGGTCAATTCTGGTTCCAAGTGGTAACACAGGGCGGGCAGAACGTGTTCCTCGATGACGTGGCGGTGTTCAACGGGATCCGCGTTTCCGTGAAGGTGTTGTTGCAAGGCCCCTACGATAGTGGAACTGAATTGATGAGCGATGGATTGCGGGCGCAAAGCCTGATCCCCCTGGCCGAGCCATATGCGGCTTTGGGTTATGTCTTTATCGATGAAGGCGTAAGCCGGGCGACCACCGCGCTCGCACTGGCCACCACGGGTAACAATGCGCTGGTGGATTGGATGATACTCGAGATCCGGGATGCATCTGATCCTACGCGCATCCGCTATTCACGGCCCGTCCTGGTTCAACGCGACGGGGACCTGGTGGATTATGATGGGACCAGTGCGCCACGCGTTGGCGTGCCAGCGGGTAACTACCATGTGTGCGTGAAACACCGCAATCACTTGGGTGTGATGACCGCTGCACCATTCGCGTTGAACACAGGAATGGCTCCGTTGGATCTCTCGCTCACCGCAACACCAACGTGGGGCACAGCAGCCCGAGCCATCAGTGGAACCAAGAGCCTTTTATGGAGTGGCAACGGCACCAATGATGTGGACCTGCGCTACACCGGCATTGGTAACGACCGCGATCCGATCCTGATCATGGTTGGCAGTACCACCCCCAACAACACTGTAAGCGGATACCACTTGGTGGATACGAATTTGGATGGCTCGGTCCGCTACACCGGAGCGTCCAACGACCGTGATCCCATTTTGTTGAATGTGGGTAACACAACCCCGAACAGCGTGCGCACGCAGCAAGTGCCATAAGGTTTCCGTTCATTGCCGCGTGGAGCGTACCTCTGAATTCTCGATCCGGTCAGCTTGGGCTGAAGCATGGAGCCACTCGGCCTTCCGAATTGGCATTTATACTTCAGCGATCGCTGCGGTTCTGCTCGGCATCGGCCTTCCCATCTTCTTCGGGTATATCGGAAACAAACCCGGTTCGTTGCTCAATGATCCGGTTCTCGACGCAGTGGGCCCGGTCGACGTAACGTGGATCAGTTTCACGGTTTTGTACGGCATGGTCGTATTAGCGATCGGTAGAGCGGTGCGCACACCGTGGATCTTGTTGCGCGGCTTGCATGCGTATGCGTTGATGATGGTGCTCCGCATGTTCGCCATGTACACCGTTACGTTGGAAGCGCCACTGGACATCATTCCGCTGATCGATCCGGTCACCTCGAATTTCTATCCCGGTAAGGTGCCGTTCTCCAAAGACCTGTTTTTCAGTGGGCACACGGCCACCATTGCGCTGCTGTTCTGTATTTCAACTGGGAAGCCCATGCGCTCATTGGGCTTTCTGGCCACGATCGCGATCGGTGTGTTGGTGATCGTGCAACACGTTCACTGGACTGTGGATGTGCTCGCCGCCCCTCTGTTCGTGTGGCTTGCCTGGAAAGGAAGCGCGCTCACGCTCAGGCTTTGCGGGAAGCGAGCCGTTTGAGGTAGATCCCGCTTGCGATCGCTTCGTTCGCCCCGGTTGGAAGCCAGCTCTGGAGTTTGCTGGTCACCACGTTCAACAGGCCGGGTATCACTTCGGCTTTGCCATTCAACATAGCGGCCACGGCGGCTTGGGCGACCGGCTCTGGCGGGGTTCCGAATTTCTTCGCGAGGTCGTCCAGTGCCTGCATGCGGGCACGTTCCGTAAAGCCAGTGATCACACTACCCGGGCTGCAACAGGTTACGCGCACGTTCGTGCTCTTCAACTCTATCCTCAATGATCGGGACCACCGAAGCACAAAAGCCTTGCTGCCGCTATACACCGCCATGCTGCCCAACGCATGGTGGGCGATCATACTGGCGATGTTCAGGATGTACCCGTGCCGAGCAGCACGGAGTTGGGGCAGCAGTTTGTACGTGAGTTCAACCGGCACGCTCATGTTCAAATGCATCATGCGCTGCTGTTCTTCCAAGCCCAGTTCATCGAACATGCCCCACAAGCCTTGCCCGGCATTGTTCACCAAACAGGAAATCGGCAGTTGCTTCTCCTTGAGGAAAGCGAGCATGCGGTCCACCCCGTCCGCAGCGAAAAGGTCTACGGCCAAGGCATGCGCGAACCCGCCGTTCAGCTTGGCCGCTTCGCTTGCAACTGCCTTCAATGCTTGTTCGGAACGGGCAACCACGACGATGCCGAACCCTTTGCGAGCCAATTCCAAGGCGATGGCCGCGCCGATACCTTGACTGGCTCCTGTGATCAAGGCGTAACCGTTGGTAGGGGTGGACATGGGGGATGTAGTTGGTTTTTTGATCAGGAACGAATGCAGCGGCGCTCAGAACGAGCCGGTCAGGGATAGGCCCGCTCCATGACTTCTTTGCCAGTGAGCACCTCGGTTCCAAAAAGATCCACGTACAGGATCTTGGGCCAAAAGCTGTCTTCCTTGGCGTGTATCTCGGCGCGTTCCAACCGCGCATAGTGGCCATTGATGAACATATGTGCCATGGCTTGACCTGTACCATCAACCTCTACCCGGAACGGGTATCTGTCACTGGCAACGAACCTCATCCAAGCTACGCCTTCAGTCGTGTGCTTATGTCTCACACCATAAGCGATATTGCTCTCCAACAGACTTATGGGCTCGTATCTGGCGCCGTTGGTGTAGCGGATCCAATTCACCTTCACAGGGTCCTTGGCCGCTAATCGACCATCCGCATCGAACTGGGCCTCATACAAGATGGTGTTCGCGTTCTTGTTCCGTTGGATGTAGAACAGGAGATTCTTACTGGCCGGTGGAATTGGGAACCCGTCAAATACCGAAGGAGCAGGGTCCATCGGTTGCGCGAACAGGAACAACTGGCCAACCACCGCCAGCATCAAACAGATGCGGCGACCGGACATTACTTCACCAAGTGGCTGAAGCGATGATAGAACGGTGTAGGACTGTTCGCGGTTTTGGGCGAATAGCTGCCAGCGATAATTGGGATATACATCACGCGTCTACGGCTCTCTTCGCCAACCAACTTGCTGCGCTCCACCCGGTGCCAGCAACGACCATCA
Organism: Flavobacteriales bacterium; assembly: GCA_016717225.1. Classification (GTDB taxonomy): domain Bacteria; phylum Bacteroidota; class Bacteroidia; order Flavobacteriales_F; family PHOS-HE28; genus PHOS-HE28. The sequence continues at coordinate 25,139 of JADKGB010000013.1, forward strand.
TGCACCGTAAGGTCACCAGCTTTGATCTCGAAGGCCACTTCACGCTTGTCCGGTTCATTGTTCAGGAAGTTCGTCTTCCGGAACAGCATGTTCCAAATGTTCTGCTCATGCGTGCCGGGCAGCAAACGCAGTCCTCCATTGCGCGGATCCTGATCGTCCAAGTGAATACCCACGTTGAGCATGGGCAGGATCTTCTTTCCCAGGAAGATGTCGCGCACGCTATCGGTATGCCAACCCATTTGGGTGAACTTGCTGGCGTCCGTGTTCACGTAGTGGTTCACCACCAGGCCATCCTTCTCATTCACTCCAAGGCGAGCATGAGGGCCTACCAATCCGAGCAGTGTATCGAAACGAGGGTCCTTCAGGAACTCTGCAAGGATGGGACTGTGTTGATTAGCGAAGGCGAAACGCTGCACAATGGGCTTGCCATCAACATCATTACCCCATTTTACAGGGATGCCATTCACCAATTTGGTGCCTTCCGAGATCCACTTGGACTGTACCTTTTCGCAGGCCTTCCAAATGTCGGCCACCGTCTCCTTGCTGATGAAGCCAGGGAAATGGATAATGCCGTCCTTCAGGAACGACCTCTTTTGTTCGGCCGTAAGGGAGAGGCCTAATGGGGTACTTGCTGCTACGATCCTTGCCACAGGTAGTCTGTTATGGACGGGCGAAAGTAGTTCATGCTCCCTTTACCTCCTGTTAACAGTTACAAGCGGCTTGTTCACAGTGTCTTGTGATAACTTTATAGGAGGGGCCTATAGTTTTTGTTTGCTAGCGCTTGCCGAACGAACGCCACATAGGAAAGAGCCAAACTGGTGTGGTCATCGATATCCACAGAAGCACATTTCCGGACAGGTTCGAAACCACATACATGGTCGTGAAGAAGACCCCGACATATGCAACCGACCGGTGAACATTCCGTCGTATGTGGTAGTCCATGAAAATGAAGAACGGGCAAGCGATCGGAACCAGCCTGATGAACATGGACCAGAACAGCAAGTTGGTCATTGTTCAAGGGTATTGGCGCAATATGCCGCCATCCGTGGCGGTCCAAAGTGCCGCTGGTAGCCCACACTTCTTCAATACCGAGTTGGCCCACGTGTTGCACGTGAAGAAGAGGCCATAAGAGCCAGTGCCTTCGTAGAACGAATCGTTCGATCCATAATAACGACCCGCGATCCAAACCGGAAGTTTAGCCGATCCCCGCATGAAGCCGGCCTCCACCTGTTCTGACAGACGTGCAAGGGTGGCCTCACTCACACGAACGGCCCGGCACTGGGAGTCAACGATGGGCTCTTGGCTGAATTCGACATGCATGGCCGATCCGCTAAGTCCGAACGCAGCTTTGATGGCCGTGGTCGCCTTCAGATCAGCCCATTCTTTGGTCTCCAGGTAAAAACCCTTGTCACCCCAGCCGAAGGACACATAGTTGAACGCTGAATCCTTGGAGGCCGTGTTCGCGAACGGGACATTTTTACGCCAATCTATGGTTGGGCTGTAGAGCGGGAGCACCAGGTCCGTGTGTACCCCGTTGCTTCGGATGAAGATCAACTGACCGCCTTCCGGTTCTTGAAACTCATTGTTCACTGGGACTTTGGGCAGGATCCATGCGGCCATGGCGTACGAGGCGACGAACAACAAAACGCCCAGTGCGGAACGCAAAGCCCATTTGAACAAAGTGCGAGCAAGTGCTCTGGTTCGATGCATTCAGGCGATCTGGATCAACGTGTGGTCTACCCCGTTATAGCTGGCTGTTCCACCTACGGATGTGCCTTTGAACAGAGCGGCGAGCGGAGCTTGGGGGCTGATCACCACGACTTTTTGCCCGTTCACTGACACACGCCCCAGTCCAACGGCGATGTAGTACAGACCCCGATCGGTGCGCACCAATGCTCCTTCTCCAACTCGTTCATTCGCTCGTTGAGGGTCTATACGCTGAAGAATTGCGAGCATACCGATCAGGTTGCCCAAGGAGGCCTGTTGCTTCTCGATCTCCAACTGGGCCATGGCACGTCCTGTTTCGTGCTTGTCGCCCGCGCTGCTTTTGGTGTCGCTTTGTGATGACAGGCGTGCATCCGCTATGCTGGCTTCGAGCTCCTTGATGCGCTCATGCAGATGCAGGAGGCACTGCTCGTGTACGTTCTGCTTCACCGGGGGAAAGATGAGGAACCCGAAGTGAATACGATCCCTTGTAAACGGTTTTCCCCAGCTTGATAAGCTCAAGCGGCCCCAAAGGCGTTCACATGCTCGAGCAGAGGGTCCTACGGATCGTTGATCTTGTATTCAGGATCTTCTTCCGGCAGAACATCCACATCTTTGTGGCTCTTTTGAACAACCCATGACCAAGCACATTTTCCTTTTCGCCGCCATCGCAACGATGGTTTCCTGCAGTAACGAACCCAAAGGCAGTAGCAATACTGACGACCAAAAAAACGACAGTACAACTGCCGAAGCACAAGCAAAGATCAATCGCTACGGCGATACCATTTCAACCGACGGCGCCATGGATATGGCCGCTTTTGCAGCTGCCACAGCCGATAAGGACAGTTTGCCTGCTACGCTCAACTGCGAGATCATCACAAGTTGCACCAAGAAGGGATGCTGGATGGATGTGAAGATGGCCGACGGCACACCTATGAAAGTGACCTTCAAGGACTATGGCTTTTTTGTTCCGACCGCGGGTCTCGAAGGCAAAAAAGCTGTCGTGAAAGGCTATGCCGTGAAAGAAGTGACCGATGTGGCCACCCTTCGCCACTATGCGGAAGATGCTGGAAAGAGCAAGGAAGAGTGCGAGAAGATCACAGAAGCAGAGAGCAATTGGTCGTTCGTGGCCGATGGCGTGGTGATCACCGATTGATCCTGCCAACGATGCGCATATCGAAACGACCCGGGCTTTTGCGCCGGGTCGTTCTCTTATTGGCCTTGGGCGCCAAGCTGGTTGCTCCAGCCCAATGGTCGCATGACCTGCGCCTGGGGCGAGAGCTCACGATAACAGGGATCGGCCTTGGCCTTAATGGCATTGGTCTGCTTCAAAGCGCAGGGTCACATACGCGGCTCGTTCTGCCTGCTGATCCGCTTTCGGTGAATACCTTCGATCGCATCGCCACGCGAAATTGGGACCAAGGCGCCCACCAAGCCAGTAATGTGCTACTGGCAACTGCCGCGATCGGGGCGCTTTCGGCTGCGGTGGTTACCCGCCATGGCGATCGGCCTCTGATGCCGGTGGCGATCATGGCAGAATCGGTTCTGATCACGAATGGCCTTACGAATGTGGTGAAGGAACTTGTTTCACGACCTCGCCCATACGTATACAACACCGCTGCACCAGACGAATTCAAGGATACCGAAGCGGCCTATTTGAGTTTCTGGAGCGGACATGCAGCGAGTAGTGCTGCCATTACGTTCAGTTGTGCGGCTTTGGTGCAAGAGAGCAACGCTTCGCGCGGACTGAAAACCGCCACCTGGATCGCCGCCGCTGTTGTTCCTGCGGTTATGGGTGCGCTCCGTGTGAAGGCAGGCCGCCATTATCCTACGGATGTTCTGGTAGGTTATGTGGTAGGTGCCGGTATTGGTGTTGGGATCCCCTATTTGCATCGGAGCGCTCGACGCGAAGTGCCGAAATAGGATATGGGGATCCGTTGCGATCCCACGGCTGCCCTCACTCCATCAGCGCCAACTGTCGCACCTACATTCGCCCCGCTTTTAGAACCACCCATGATCAATTACGGTATCGCTGTACACGGCGGCGCAGGCACCATTCCTCGATCGGATTTGACACCCGCACGCGAACAAGCTTATCGGTTGGGTTTGGAAGACGCGTTGAAACGGGGCCATGCCATTCTGAAGGAAGGGGGTTCTTCCCTCGATGCTGTGGAAGCGGCCGTGCGCGTGCTCGAGGATTGCCCGCATTTCAATGCAGGGAAGGGGAGTGTGTTCAACGCCGATGGCCAGCACGAAATGGATGCGAGCATCATGGAGGGCCATACCCTGCGTGCCGGTGCGGTCGCTGGTGTGAACAACGTGCGCAATCCGGTCGGCCTCGCACGCTTGGTCATGGACAAAAGTCCACACGTGCTCATCAGCGGCATGGGTGCTTTCGAATTCGCGCATCAGGAGAAAGTGCTTTTGGAAGACGACCAGTACTTCTTCGATCAGTTCCGCTACGATCAGTGGATGAAGACCAAGGGTACCGACCAGTACCAATTGGACCACAGCGATGGTGAACACAAGTTCGGTACCGTGGGCGCCGTGGCTCTCGACCAACACGGCCACCTCGCTGGTGCGACCAGCACAGGTGGCATGACGAACAAGCGCTTCCAACGCATTGGCGACAGTCCGCTTATTGGTGCAGGAACCTATGCCAATGACAGTACCTGCGCCATCAGTTGCACCGGCCATGGCGAGAGTTTCATTCGTGCCGTTGCCGCCTATGATGTGAGTGCGCTGATGGAGTACAAAGGCCTCTCCTTGCAGGAAGCCGTGCGCGTGGTGGTGCACGACAAACTTCCGTTGTTGGATGGCGACGGCGGTCTTATCGCCATTGATCGCAACGGCAACATCGTGCTCGATTTCAATTGCAGCGGTATGTACCGCGGGCAATGCGGATCCGACGGTGTGGTGAAGAGCGCGATCTTTCGCTAAGCGTTGCTGATCACGAACTCAGGGATCCGCATTCGGATCAGGTTGCCCAACTCGCTGGTCATCTGTTCCAGGGTTCAATGAGCCAAGGGAAGTTGGTTTTAAGGCCAAGTGTTTCTTCGCGAACCGCCTATGCTCAAGGTGTGCTCGGTACCGCGCGTTGCACGAAGTACATCTCCAACTCGCCTTTTCCCTTGGCCTGCACTTTTCCACGGGACACAAAGCGGAGGTCGTTCGCGTTCGATACAAGCGCATAGGTGCTTTCGCTGATGTTCACCTGACCTTCAGCGCCGCTGCTTTCCATACGGCTTGCCGTGTTCACCGTGTCTCCCCAGATGTCGTAGGCGAACTTCTTGTCGCCCACGATGCCCGCCACTATGGGTCCGGTATGGATACCAACGCGCATGGTGAAAGCAGGTTTACCCTGGCTGGTGCGCTCAGCCGCGTATCGAGCCATGAAGTCCTGCATATCCAAAGCGGCTTTCACTGTGGCCAACGCCATATCGGTGGATCCACTACTCAGCCCTCCGGCGGCCATATAGGCATCACCGATGGTCTTGATCTTTTCCACGCCATGTTCGGTAACGATGGCATCGAAGGCCTTGAAGCAGGTATCGATCTCCGAGACCAGATCCTGCGCGCTCAAGCGTTCGCTCATTTCCGTGAAGCCCTTGAAATCGGTGAACAGGATCGAGACGTTCTCGATATCACGCGCCTGGGCGCGCCCATGTTCTTTCAATTCGTCGGCAATTGCTTTTGGAAGGATGTTGAGCAAGAGTTCATCCGATCGGTCTCGCTCGCGTTGGATCACGGTGCGCGAGCGGCGTACGAAAAGCAATCTGTTCCACAGACCCGCGGCCAACAGCAATACACCTATACCGCTGATCAGGACAATGTTGCGCCGTTCGCGTTCGCGTGAAATACCCTGTTCGTAGACGAATTTCGCCCGCAGCCGATCTTTGGCTTGCACCAGGCTGTCTGCCAATTGCTTTTGGGCGAAGGTGTTCCCCATCTCGATGCGGGTCATCTCTTTCACGTTCTCCTGTCCGAACACCGAATCGCGCAACAGAATGAAGCGTCTGTAAAAATCCAGGGCCTCTCCTTTGTTCCCCAGGGCTTCCTGCGCTCGGAAAATACACTCGCACGCTTCCTTTTGGAGCGGTACTGCTCCCAGTTTCTCGGCGATCGCCAAGGCCTTTTCGCACCAAGTGAGTCCTTGTCGATATCTGCCGGTCAAACGGTTGTTGTTGCCCAGCACTTGGTAGACCATGCTGAGCAAGTAGGGATTCTTCTGATCGGCCAGTATCGAAGCGCTTCGAGAGAAATAGAACGCAGCCGAATCCGGTTCGGACAGTTTCTCCAAACACTGCCCCAAATGCAGGTAGCTGACCGCCATCCAAGACTCGTCACGCAGGTTTTGCCAAATGCCCAAGCTGCGGCGATGGAATCCGAGGGCTTCCTCCAGTAGGCCCTGATCTTCTTTGAGCGCACCGAAATTGTTGTAGGCCTTGGCTTCTTCGCGTTCAAGCCCAAGTTCTTTGTACAGCGAAAGGCTTTGCTTGTAGTAGCCTTCCGCGCGCTCGTAGTCCTTCTGGTACAAGTAGATGGAGCCCAGATTGTTGTTCACCTCGGCCAATCCCATCAGGTCGTGGAGTCCTTCGCGTGTTCGAAGTGCTTCCAACAGCTCAATAAGCGCTGTGTTGTGCTCGCCAAGCATCAGGTGGATGACGCTCTTACGCACCTGAACACTGGCAACCACCTCTTTCAAACCGGTCCTTCGTGCATGCACCATGGCGGAATCAAGGAGCACCAGGGCGTCCAAGTAGCGACCTTCCTTTTCGGCGGTCAACGCTTGGGCTTGGTAGTCATCACACTGGCAATCATGGTCAGCCGGGGTCGGCTGGGCGATAACGGTCAGGGACCCCCAAGCCGCGCCGAACAGAAACGCCAAGCCGGCCCTGTAGCCTGCCAGATAGAAGTGCTTGGAGAATACCGACGATAAAGTCGTCAGCTTGAGGGCGGCCATTCTTGAAAGGAGTGTTCCTTGGTGCAACGATACGGTGGAGAGGGCGATCGCTAGGATCGTTATATTGGTCGGATATCCAATTCTCCAACCATGTTGCTCCACAACTCCACCCTTGGTCTTTTTCTGCTTTTCGGTCAACCTGCTGTCCAGTTGGATCTGTCCACCGCACTCCCGGGCCCGTTGGATACTCCGTCTGAGGGAGTTGGCTTCACGGAAGCCATATTTTCTTCCGCCAGCATGCAGTCGATCATGAGCGATCGCGATTGCGTAGGAGTGCGCTTTTACAATGCGAAGCTTTCTGCCACAGCGCCTCAGGGAACTCTTATGGCTGTGGGGATCCGGGCGGATGGTAGCGACATCAACGGCGGAATTCTCGCCCACCCTTATGTGGCTTGTGCGCCTTCGGCCCAAAATCCGGCAGCTGTTTCAGCGCTCTCGCGAAACGGAGCTTCAGGTGCATGCGCTGACCTGGCTGCTGGTGGCGACACAAGTTTTTCTGCGAGCGTGCCGAAAGCTGATCTTGCCTCCTTGCTCGCCATGGCAGGTTGCAATGGCGTTCGTGTGCTGCCTATTGAGGGGGGCGGCGGTACCTCTCTGCTTATACGTGCGGTTACCATTGATCGCACCGTGGTTACCGATCTGGGTTCCGGCAGTGGGTATGAGCGGAGAGCGGGTGATCCATGCCCAGCTATATGTGGAAATCCTGCGAACTATATAAACGAAGCGCAGCTGAATCTGAACAAGTAGGCAGATCTTACTCTCTCTCTGCATAAAGAGGACACGCGTTTCTGGTATCTGGTCAGGTGAAATTATCTGGCTTGCTTTGATGTGTAAGGACAAGGCTGGTCATTGGTATTCACGCGTTTCTCGTTAAGTGAATGCGCGTGGTACTTTCGCACCGAAGATGTTCCAGTTGATGTTGGGTTATTTGCGGATCGCATGAAGATCGCTGCTGTGATCGCTATCTTGTTGGGTGCCCTGTTCATGGGTTTCCAGGTATATACCACGATGAGTACCGCACGCACCGAACAACAGGCCTACATCGTTGTGGAGCAGTTGGGTGTGCTGGAGATACGCCATTATCCGCAAGCACTGATGGCCACCGTTGTCCTGTCCGATACCACCTATCATGATGGGAGTAATAACGGCTTCAGGCGATTGGCAGGCTACATCTTCGGAGGCAATGAACGCGATGAGAAGATAGCCATGACGGCGCCTGTAAGGATGGAGAAGAACAACGGTGGAATGCGCATGAGCTTTGTGATGCCTGCTGGTCGCGATCCATCAAACTTGCCGGTTCCACAGGACCCAGGGGTCATGATCGCTCCGAACGAAGATCAGTTCACGGCCGTTTTGCGCTTCGGCGGTTTCTTGAACGATGAGGTGATGGCCGATAAGCGGCAACAATTACTGGAGGCGCTCAAAACAGAAGGACTTTTGGCCATCGGTGATGTGAGCTACCTCGGCTATAATCCGCCGTGGCAATTGGTGGGCAGGCGCAATGAAGTACTGGTTCCCGTTCAGTGGCCGAAACGCTAATAGCTCTCACATCTTATTTCGGCGGGACGAAGGAGACCATGGCCCCCTGATCGATGGTTATCCTTCACTAGCGATCAGGAACATTGTTCAACGGACCCGCTTCCGAGCCGGTTCAGAACCGGAAGCGCGCGCCGATACCCGCTTGGGGCCAGAACACGAAAGGCTCATCATAGAGTTCCATGTACAGGGTCCCGTCCAAAAAGAACGAAACCGGGGCATCTTTCATCTTGTATTCCAATCCGATCACCCCGTCCAAGCCCAGATCGATGTTGGTTGCTCTTTCGTCATAGGCCACGTACCAATCGTTCTCGTTCTCCAATTTGTACCGGTAGTCGAACCGATAGGTCTGTGCCCGCAATTGTGCACCAAAGCCGTAATACCACTGCAACCCGACTGCCTTGGCGATGTCCTTATGGATCAAGTAGTGGAATTGGATGCCTATCGGTATCGATGACCGGTAGGCCAACAATTGATGGTCCTTGTATTTGAAGTGCTTGCCGTCGTACCACCGGTCGTACGCGTGGCTGTAATAATTGTCGGAGAAGAAATGGGTTCGACCAATGCTTAGTTCAAAGGCTTTGTTCCCATTGTATTTTTTGATGCTGATGCCGCTCGGATCACCCAACCGGAAGCCGATCCCCCAGTTCTGGGCTATTGTGCTGGCAGGCAGTAGAACGAGCAGCAGTAAGGTGTAGAACAGGCTTCGCATCAAAGCAAGGTGGTTGGTAGGTTCCCTTCAACGGTTGAACCCTGGGCTGAAGTTACCATGCCACCACCCGTGAACCACGAAAGCACCGCGCACGACCAGCCGAATGTGCCGATATGTCTTGTCTCAAACGTCCACGTGGTAAAGGTCCCGGCTATTGCGTGCTATGCCCGGTACATGAAAGCCGCCGGGTTGCGGGATCACTTCGATCAGATCGAACACGGTGCATTCGCGTGGCAATGGGGCGAAGACCAAGGTGAATTCCATGGCTGCATTTTCGGGTACACGCATCCAGTAGGGCGCATACGTGATGCCTTCGGCATGCAGCAGCTCACTTCGGTGCCCGGTATGGTAGCAGATCAAGAAGGTGCTTTGCCAAATGCGGATGAGATCGCCCAATTCGCTGGTATAACGGCAACGTACAGTCACTTGCCCGCGCTCATCGATGTTCGTGAGCAGTTCACTTTTGAGCGCCGGTTCTACAGGCGCCGAGATGGAAGGCGCATCAGGCGTTTCCACGGCATCCAAAAGCGGATCTGACTTGTGCATTCTTCTTCAAATGTAACGATGCCGAGTGGTCGGTGTGAAGGCTTGGTTCTGTCGCTCATGTATCGCCCCCGGACCGATGCTCGATGTTGATCGCGCATTGGTCCGGGGGCGACCAGAACGTGTGTGATCTCTACAACTTCACCAATCGCTTCATGCCTGTTGCTCCGGTATCATCGGTTACACGCACCAAGTATGCACCAGCTGGTAATCCGATAATATCCAACGATTCACGCTGAACACCAGCCCCGAAAGTTCGGCGTGCTACCGTGCGCACCACTTTGCCGGTAAGGTCCAGTACGTCGATATTCAAGGCATGGCCACTTCCCAAGCCGTAGATCACCTCCACCTGGTCGATGGCCGGGTTGGGCATCAGGTCCACACCAATATCATGGCGAGCAGCTTCCTCAAGACCTATCGCGCTGGCATCGGCGTACGTAGCGCTTGAATCAGCGAACGAGAATCCGAATATCGAGACCGTAGTGCGATCCACAGAGAGGATGGGCGCATGCACGCCGGGTTTGTACCATCCATAAGTATCATTGTCATATACCGAGGCGGGGTTGTATTGGTTATCCACCATGTTCTTCAAAAAGTGGACGCGGAGCACGTTGCTTACCGAGCCCCATGGCAGTACCACTGTTCCCCAACCATCAGCATTTCCTGTGATACTCGAGGTGCGCGCCCAGGTGGTGGTGCCATCGGTCACACTGCATGTGGAATTGTCCGTGAAGTTGTTGTTGTAGTTCAGCGGGTAGCTTACGTAAGTGAGGCGGTCGGAGCAGGTGCCTGTGAAGCCTCCAACCGCAAAGCCGTCTTCTTCAAAGCCCGTAGCCGACCCACGGAAGAATATGTAATCGCCGCCGGTTTCATCCTGTGCCACTGTGGCATTGGGGAACGTGCCGCCAAGCCCTGTCTGGGCTAAGGAAACGTAGCTTACGGTGTTGGTGCCAACGCTGGGTAGCGAGGCAAAGTCCCAGATCTGGCTCGGGCCACCAGAACCGGGAGCGGAGTACTCGCTGACCACGAAGGTGACCTGTTCTCCGGGTATTGGGGTTACGGCACCTGCGCCCAATGTCGGCTGGGCCATGGCTGAAAGACAACTGGTGACAAGTACAAGGGAGGTCGCGTAGCGTTGTTTCATATGGTTGTGTTCGTAAGCCTGCAAATTAGTGAACGGGTGGGAATGAACGTTCGGTCTTGAATTCCGCCTTTCCCAACCGAGCTGTTGCTCCATATGCTCCAACGGTGTTCCCATTCAACAAACTCAGGGAACTGAACGGGTAGGCATGCGTTCTTCAACTTCCATGCTTCGGCACGTGTACGAGCATTCCGTGGATCCTGCACGCCGTTCATACACCATCCGTCCACGTGCCAATGCGCTGCGCATCTTTGCGCCGTAGTAAAACCAAACCAACCCATCGGCTCGCGCCGAACATTCGCATGAATCGTTCCCTCATTACCTTGATCGTACTTGGCGGCATCGTCGCCTTGATCGCCATGTGGGCCATCGGCTTCCAGCGTTCCACTACCGGCCTCAACGAAGGCGTTGGAGAGCAATGGAGCAACGTGGAAAATGCCTATCAGCTCCGCTCGGACAAAACCAAGAACCTGGTGGAGATCGTGAAAGGAGCTGCTGATTTCGAGAAAAGCACGCTTACCGCAGTGATCGAAGCGCGCGCCAAGGCCACGAGCATTCAACTTAAAGTTGATGACCTTACCCCGGAGAAGATCGCTGAGTTCGAGAAAGCCCAAGCTCAACTGAGCGGTTCACTTAGCCGCTTGCTCGTGGCGGTGGAACAATACCCGAACCTGAAAGCCACCGATGCTTTCCGCGACCTTCAAGCCCAATACGAGGGCATGGAGAACCGTATCGGTGTAGAGCGCCGCAAATTCAACGAAGTGGCACGTGCGTTCAATACCAAGATCAAGCAGATGCCGAACAACCTGCTCGCGGGCTTTTTCGGCTTCAGCGAGAAAGGCTACTTCAAGGCTCAGGAAGGCACGGAGAACGCGCCTGATATCAGTTTCAAGTGACACCGGTCAGCGCTGAAGAGTTTCTCGGTCCAGCGGATCTGGAACGTGTGCGCGCTGCCATCCGCGCTGCAGAGGCTCGCACCAGTGGTGAGATCCGTGTGCATTTGGACGATACGATCGTCGATGATGTGATGGACCACGCTGCTTTCGTTTTCGAAGAGTTGGGCATGCATCGCACCAAGGATCGCAATGGGGCCATGATCTACGTGAGCGTTTCGGAACGCCGTGCCGCCGTGATCGGCGATGCGGGCATCCATGCAAAACTGCCCAACGGCTTTTGGAACGATACGCTGAACGTTATCCTCGAAGAGTTCAAAGCTGGCCGCTATTGCGACGGACTTTGCAAGGGTGTCGAACAACTCGGGGGCCAGCTACGTGAGCACTTCCCTTACGAACGGGGTGACCTGAACGAACTAAGTGACGATATCAGTTTCGGCCGATGAAACAAGCGTTGTTCGCCCTTTTGCTGCTTGTCGGTTTGCCGTTCGGATCGCAAGCGGCAGTTGATCCGTGTTTGCCGGCGAAACCGACAGACCAGGATCGGCTCGTCTTCCAATACACTCCGTGGCTGAAACCGGACGAGGTGGCGCGCTTGAACGATGTGTTGGTGCAGTTCGCCCGCGAAACAAGCAACCAGATCGCCATTGTCATCGTGGATTCGCTGTGTGGTTACAATGTCAGCGACTTCGCTTTTGACTTGGGCGAAGCTTGGGGATTGGGTGGGGCGAAAATGGACAACGGTGTTGTTCTCCTGGTGAAACCTACCGGCGGCCCCGGAGAAAGGAAGGTCTTTATCGCCACTGGCTATGGGTTGGAAGGAGCTATTCCGGACGCGGTATGTCGACGCATCGTTGACGAGGAGATCGTACCGCGTTTCAAGAACGGAGACTCCTTCGGTGGATTGAACGCGGCCATCGGTACATTGATGAAGTTGGCCAAGGGCGAGATCAACGCGAAGAGCTATGGTACCCGCAAAGTTCCCTTTAGCGGACTGCTGACCATCCTGGCCATTTTCGTGGTGATCATCCTCGTGGCAATATCCCAACGGAACAAAGTGCGCACGTATGCAAGAACGAACAATATCGACTTCTGGGCCGCCTGGTGGTTATTGAATCAAGCCAGTCGCAGCCACCGTGGTACCTGGGGCGGTTTTAGCGGAGGTGGCGGTGGTGGAGGTGGCGGGTTCGGCGGCTTCGGTGGTGGAGGTTTTGGTGGTGGTGGAGCTGGTGGATCCTGGTGATCGATGGGGTATACGAAGTGGATATTCGGAACGCTGGGGTTCGCGTTGAGCGGAACGCCCATTGGTGCGGTTGTGGGCTTCGCATTGGGCTCCTTGTTCGATAACGTCAGTGTCGGTCGGCAGCCGAACGACGGTTCGGATGATCCTCGCGCACGATCGACCGCCGGAGGCCAGCGTGCCGGGCAACAAACAGCAACCGCAGGCGATGTGGCGTTGAGCCTTGTTGTCCTGACAGCTGCGGTTATGAAAGCCGATGGCAAGGCAACACAGGGCGAACTAGGCCACGCGCGAACGTTCTTCAACAAACAATTCGGGCCGCAGCACGCTGCCGAGTTGCTTCGGCTCTTGCGCGATATGCTCCAACGCAGCATTCCACTGCGCGATGTATGTGAGCAGATGCGCGGGCATCTCACACACCCGGAACGTCTCCAGCTGCTGCATTACCTGATCGGCCTCGCGTATTCCGATGGCCAATTGGATCACGCTGAGAGGCAAGTGATCCAGAACATCGCATACTATCTAGGCATTTCAGAGAAGGACCTCGCTTCTATGCATGCGATGTTCACCAAGGCCACACCAAGTGCCGCTTATGCTGTGCTTGAAGTGGATCCCAAAGTGAGCGACGAGGAACTGAAAAAAGCCTACCGCCGAGCAGCCATAAAGCACCATCCGGACAAGGTTGCCCACTTGGGCGAGCAGTTCCAGAAAGACGCTGCCGAGAAATTCAAGAAGGTGCAAGAAGCCTGGGACCGCGTGAAGAAGGAGCGGGGGATGAATTGATCAGTTCGAACGTTGTAACGGCCAACGGGTAACTGCTACGTCGTCTTATACAATTTCGCAGTACAGATCGGCCTGATCTGTACTGCGAGATTGTATTACATCCCTTTCCCGATCCTCTTCAGGGGGAATGAGCTTTTTTGTTGGATGACCAAGGGTACTTGTTCCACCACGGTCACATTCGGATCCAATCCAAAAGCCTCGCGGTCGCTTAGTGCAACGTGTTTCAACGCGAAATAGGCATCCAGGATCATGTCGTCGCGCAACGTGAATTCATTCTCCACGCTCATCACTCGCTCCGTCAGAATGTAGCAGATGTCCGTGTGGAAGTCGCCCTTTTTTATGCTCTCGTATTTGCTGCTGAATTCAAGCTCGTGCTCGCTCTCCATTTCTTCGAGCACGCGCCTGAAGAGTTTGTTGATCCGTGGTTGAACACGGAAGCCCAGATCGAAATCGACCCGGATCACCTTGTCGTCGATCAGTTCTTTCACACGATACTCCATCGTGAACGGTTCGTCCGTGTAGTTCACATGCACGAACCAATAGATGTCCGCGCGTTTCACCTTCATCGCTAAAATGCTGTCCATGACCTGCTTCTCAACGTTACCTGGATTGTCTGCCTTGGTAAGGTAGACCAAGTGGGTGGCGAATTTCGGGATCTCCTTGTCGTCGCTCAGGTCACGCAGTAATTGTGCGTATTTGCTCAGTTGCACGAATTCCAATAGTCGGTTGGTGATCTTCCGAGCTCGGTACCAGATGTACATGACACCCATCAGCAGAAGAACGGATAGTATGAACCAAGGTCGCTGAGCGATCTTCACCACATTAGCTACGAAGTAGGCTGTTTCTACAGAGAAGAACACGGTCATGATCGGTAGTACGATCGCCAGGTGCCAACGCCTCACGTAGCGCAGGTATCCGTACATCAGCGTTGTGGTCATCAACATGGCCACAACAATGAAGAATCCATAGGCCGAAAGCATTGATTCGCTATCGCGGAAAACGTAGAGCACGATCATGCAACCAACGAACAGCAACCAATTCACGCTGGGTATGTATATCTGCCCGCGCATTTGTGTAGGGAATTTCACCTTCACACGTGGCCAAAAATTCAAGGTGATGGCTTCGTTGATCAACGTGAAGGATCCACTGATCAGGGCCTGGCTTGCGATGATCGTGGCCAACGTGGCGATCAAAACACCTATCAACAAGAAGCCATGTGGCATCATTTCGTAGAATGGGTTCAGATCACCGAGGTATTTGTTGTTATGGCTCAATAACCAAGCCCCCTGGCCCATATAGTTGATTATCAACGCAGCCTTCACGAAGATCCAACTGACCTGTATGTTCTTGCGCCCACAATGGCCAAGGTCACTGTATAGTGCTTCGGCGCCCGTGGTGCAAAGGAAAACCGCACCTAGTATCCAGAACCCATTTTCGTAGGTGGTAAGCAGCCGGATCGCGTAGTAGGGGTTCAAGCACTGGAACACGTGCGGATAGTGCACCAATTGCCAAGCGCCCAACACCAGCAACATGCTGAACCAAACGAACATGATAGGGCCGAACGCGAACCCCACCACTTTGGTGCCGAAGCGCTGGAAGAAGAACAGGAGGGCAAGTATTGCCACGACTATCCCTACAGTTAAACTATTGCCCGGTGCGATCAAGTCCTCGAACGCGGGAACGCCTTCCAGTCCTTCTATCGCCGACGAAACTGAAACCGGAGGAGTGATGATGCCATCTACCAACAATGTGGCTGCTCCAACGATAGCCGGTAGATAGATCCATTTTGCGTAGCGACGAACCAAGGCGTAAAGGGAGAATATACCGCCCTCTCCGCGGTTGTCTGCGGTGAGCGTAAGTAGTATGTACTTGAATGTGGTCTGCAGCGTAAGGGTCCAGATCACGCAACTGATACCACCGAAAACAAGGTCTTCTGTGATCTCTCGAACCCCGATGATCGTTTTGAAAACGTATAAAGGTGATGTTCCGATATCACCATAGATGATACCCAGGGTGACCAACATGCCCGCCATTGACAGCGGATGCGTATGACTCTTGTTCATGATGTGCGCAACAATGAATGACCAAGACAAGGAACAGCGCGCACGGGAGTAGGGGTTGGCCGTTCTTATGAGGACCTTCTATGGTCGCTTGGCGGGGCGAATTAACTACTTGGAAGCGAACAACGCACAGGTCTTTTGATGAATGGCTCTTTTGGGCCAAGGAAGACATGGTACAAAGCGTATGGACCGGTCGCCGATAGTTGTTCCAAAGCCTCCCTTGCTATGCTTGGAACCATGCGCCGGGCAAGGATCAGTAGCTTCGTGCATCGCTGAATATTCTGCTATGGAAAAACTGTCCTCATTGATCCTCGGTGCAGCACTTGTCGCTTTCTCTGTGGTCGCCAAAGCCTCCGATGGCCCTGCTGGCCCCGATCAGAACATCTGCACCAACTCAACGGTACTGTCTGCTGATGCACTGGGCTCCGGTGAGCAAGGCATTTGGTCGATCTTCTCTGGAAGCGGCACATTCTCTTCTCAAACATCAACGGTCACTACGGTCAGTGGTCTTTCAATTGGTGAGAATGTGATCCAATGGACCATCCTCGGTAACGGTGCACCGGTTATCGATCAGGTCGTTATCGCCGTGTTCGATCCAACACTACCAGCGGCATCTGCTGGACCGGATAGTGTGCTCTGCGCGGCTAACCCCACCATGTTCTTGTTGGCCGACCCATTGCCTTCTCTTGTGTTGGGCACTTGGGTGGTTTCAAGTGGAACGGCCACGGTTGCTTCTCCTACGGATCCGCATTCCTCCGTAACCGTCCAAGGCAGTGGGCCAGCCACGTTGACCTGGATCCTGTTCAATGGCCCTTGTGGTCAATCCGAGGATGCGGTCACTTTATCCCTTCAGGAATGTGAAGTGGGCTTGGCAGAAATTCCGCTGAACGCTGCGCGTGTCCTGTTCGATCCGATCCAGGAACGGATCACTGTCAATGGCCCACTTTCACTGGAACGGGTGGAGGTCTTTGACGCTACTGGGCGTTCTGTGAACGTGACGAATGCCAGTGGGAGCAGCATTTCCATTCCCATGCGGGGCAGGGCAGAAGGCGTGTATTTGGTGAATCTTGTTTCTCCAACGGGTTCTTTGACCCGCCGCGTTGTCATCGGGCGCTGATCACCAACCGGTGACAAGCAGTTTTCGGGCTGCACCTGGACCGCATTTCTGCCATTTCGAGTAGGCTTGTGCCGCCCGTTCGCGCATTTGCTCATTGCTTTCGTTGCACACCCAACCTTGTAGAGCGGCGTCCAGCGTATAGGCTTCCGGCGCCATCAAACCAGTAGTCCAGAGCAGAGGTGTGGCCCCGGTAGCCTTCAACGGAGCGTTGAAGAACCGTTTGCTGATGCACGCGAGAATGACGGCCTCTCTTGTCGCTATTCGCTGGTTGGCGGGGTGCAGGCGGTGCGAAATCCATTAACCCGTCATGGCCGCAGTAGGCTATCAGATCCGCGGATCCACCAATGGCCAGTTTTATATCACCAACTTGAAGGGTGGTTGGATCATACCCCCCGGCGTAGCTCAAGAAATCGTTCGTTGCTTGTTGGATGAACTTGCCATCGTACGCATCAGCCACGAGGAACACGTTCTCGGTTACGTGTTTCCAGGTGATCCGTTCCAGAATATTCGTTCGTGGGTACGTCGAACGCTCGATCCGTTTCCATTCCTTGCTTTTGTTGAACCAGCTGCGCACACCATAAGCCGCACCCCAATACAGATTTCGTTCGGTGTCCTGGCCATTGCCCAATACGGCCGGTACGGGCACGATCCCCTGGTTCACGTTATCGCACAGGGCCACCACCACATGGATCACGCGTTGCGCGCTACCCAAATGGGCGACCATGATCGCCCACGCGAACAGCGTCAACGGTAAACAGTGCCTTGCAGCCATGCGGTCATCATGTTATCGTCCAGTAGTTTTCCGATCACCCGATGATGCGAATGCGCGAACGGGTTGTTCCTGTACAACGCCTCGGCCGGCACTCCTATTTCGTAATGATCTGCATCATCTACCTTAGCCAACCGCCTCCCGTTCCCGATCCAAGTGGATCAGGGTTTTCGGAAATCAACCCCCCCTTTCGCAGCACTTTTTATCATGCGCAATTTCTCGCTGCTCTTTTTCGTCTTCGGAATCTCGATAGGGCAGGCCCAGACGATCGGTCTGTTGGAATACTCACCTGGGAATCTGGACGGTTATGTGCTCTTTGCACCTATCCCCAGTACCACCACGTACTTGATCGATAAGTGTGGGCGCGAAGTCCACGCCTGGCCCAGTGCCTACAAGCCAGGACAGTCGGTTTACATGTTGGACAACGGATCGTTGATACGTCCCGCGTCTATTCCGAATAACGTTTTCACTGCTGGTGGAAAAGCCGGTGCGGTCGAGCGGATCTCCTGGGATGGTGTGTTGGAATGGAGCTACCAGGTCAGTGATACCGGGCAATGCAGTCATCACGACGTTTACCCGATGCCGAATGGGCACGTTCTCGTTCTGGCGTGGGAGAAGGTCAGCGTTGCCGAAGCGTTGGCGCAGGGTCGTGATCCGGCACTTCTAACCAATTCGTTGTGGCCAGAGAAGATCCTGGAACTTGAACCGATCGGCGAGAACCAAGCCAACATCGTTTGGGAATGGCATACATGGGACCACTTGGTGCAAGAATTTGATGATACCAAACCGAATTTCGCTCCCACCTCGGAACACCCGGAACTGGTTGATCTGAATTATGGTAACGGCATGGCGCAGGCGGATTGGATCCATGCGAACGCGCTCGACTACAATGCCGATCTGGACCAGATCATGATCAGTGCGCACAATTTCGACGAGCTCTGGGTGATCGATCATAGCACGACAACGGCCGAAGCCGCCTCGCATTCAGGTGGAACACAAGGTCACGGCGGGATCTGCTTTACCGTTGGGGAAATCCGGAAGCCTACGGGCGTGGAACGGAAGCGGACAAGCGCCTTTTCGGCCAGCATAACACCCAGTGGATCAGGCCCGGGCTACCGCGCGCTGGTGAGGTTTTGGTCTTCAACAACGGGGCTGGCAGGCCGGGTGGTCAGTATTCCTCGGTTGACATATTCGAAACACCGGTTGATGGGAATGGCGGTTATCCGATCGGTGTGGGTGTTCCTTTTGCTCCCGCAGCACTGGATTTCCAATGGACGGAACCGGTTCCGACGGATCTGTTCGCCCAGCGCATTTCCGGTGCACAGCAGTTGCCGAACGGAGGATTACTTGTTTGTGATGGCCCTGCCGGATCTCTTTTCGAGTTGGGAACCAACAATGAGAAAGTGTGGCGGTACATCTCGCCCGTGAATTTGAACGGTCCTATGACCCAAGGTGCGCCAGCCATTTTGAACACGGTATTCCGTTGCACGTGGATCGCCTCGAACCATCCGGGTCTGAATGGCCATGACCTCACTCCCGGTGATCCCATCGAACTGGAACCATTGGCGAATGCGTGTACCACATCCAACCACCTCGAAGAAGCTGAGAACCCAGGCTTGATGGTCTTTCCTGATCCGACCTCTGGACCTGTTCAGCTTTCGCTGAACGGAGGTATCAGTTCTGTTTCCGTCACGGATGCACAGGGTAGGAGTATGGGTGTGCACCCATTGGTATCGGCAACAGGCAGAATGAGTGTGGATCTTTCCTCACTTGCGGATGGTATCTACTTGATACAAGCCGAACAAGACGGAAAGCGCTTTACCTCCCGCGTACTTGTTTCCCGTTAGGCACCGGCATTCTTGCTCGCTCGTAAGGCATACACCATCGGTAGTTTGGCTTCCATGCCCTTGATCATGAACTGGCCATCGGCAGTGGCAACAGTATTCTGAAAGCAGTCGTAGGGCGAACGGTCGTATTCGCGGAAGACATCCAGGCGAAGGCCTGCGATGATAAGTGCTTGCACCACATCTGCCAGGGAATGGTTCCATGCGAACGATGGCAGTTGTAATGGGGCGTTCCGAACGGCGTAGGTCCCGGACTCGTTCTCCTCGATCACTTCGCGATTGAAATAGGAGTATTGTACCCGTGAGAAGTCGTTGCTGTACATCCAGAGAGCCGGATGGAATTCAGCGAAGACCAATCGCCCACCAGGCTTCAAGTATGCTGCGATGTTCGCCGCCCAAGCGCTCAACTCGGGGAGCCAGCCAATGGTGCCGTATGTGGTAAAGACCACATCAAACCTTCCTTCGAGTTCTGTACGTCGGTCCAACACATTGCCCTCGATGAATTCAGCACGAATGCCACAGCGATCGCTCAATTCTCGCGCTTTCGCAACAGCTTGGTCCGATAGGTCCAGTCCGGTGACGTGGGCGCCCAACCGTGCGAGTGAAAGTGTGTCCTGGCCGAAGTGGCATTGCAGATGCAACAGGTCTTGCCGGTTCACATCGCCCAAGAGATCCAACTCTATCCGGTTCAGCGTGCTTTTGCCATTCACGAAGGCCTCCACATCGTAGAACTGGGACGCATAGTGAAGCTCGGTGCGAGCATTCCACAGGGCTCGGTTCGCTTCGAAATGTGCGCGATGATCATCCATTACTTCGCAAGTGGGACCTGCTTTTCCTGTACGGGTTGAAAGGTCCCATCCTTCATGCCCCAGATCACCCAACGTTCGTGATCGCCTTCAGTGAATTTCTCCATGTTGCTCACCATCGTGAGCACGCCTTTCTCGTATTTGTAGGTGCTTCCACCGCGATGTCCTGGGCCTGCGTACCACTGAGAGCTCACCATTTGCCGATCATGGTCGAACATGGGTTGCTGGATGCTATCGAGCATGCGCGACGATGTGAATTGGTTCGTTGCGGCATCCCACAACCAATAGCGGTGCTCGGCGTTCGTAAGGTCCGCCGCTGCTTCCATGATGCTGATGTCCTTGCTGCCGTTGAAGTCGTAGTCCAGCAGTTGCACCGCAGGGAATTGGCCATCAGGCATCGGGCAAGGGCAGGTCATGTTCTCGATCGCCAACCGTTGGAACGGTTCCTTGGCTCCTTTGGCACTTACCGAGATCGCATCAACGGAGCATTGCACACCCATGCTCATATGCATGTGTGTGCTCACGAGGAAGCGGATGTCCCGAAGGCTGTCGGTGAACAGGTAGCTTTCTTGTTTTGGTTTCTGTTCCGCAGCTGCAGCAGATGGGATATCCGCAGCCGCTTGTGGCACTGAGCTTCCTATGCACGCGAACAGGAGCAGAACCGGAAATAGACGGAGCATCGGAGCGATCGTTTGAGTTGCAAAAGAAGCAGGGCTTCCAATTGGAAGCCCTGCTTTCGGTCAATTTCGGGAAGGATCAGCGTACATCGTTGATCTCTACTCCGGGGAACTTGGCCTTGTCGAACGTGAACACACTCTCGTACAGGTCCACGTTGGGGCTGAATTTCTTGAGCATGTATGTCACTTCGTTGCCCTCTTTGTAAAGCACCTTCACCAGCTTGGGTTCCATTTTCGCTTTGTCCACGGATAGGATCACGGTGTGATAGGGCTTCTTACCAGGTTCCAGAGGGAACAACTTGAGCACTTGCACAACAGTGCCGTCGGCTTCCTTTTTCTTCAACGAACGTGCTTTTGAATCCCTGCTCATAAATGCTGAAGATCTTTGTGGGGTCCAGTTCCTTGTCCATATCCGCTGGGTCGCTGATGGTTACCTCGTTGCTCTTCTTGCTGTAAGTCCAAATGGCCTTGCCGTCGTTCACAACGGTGTTGTCCGTAAGCGTGAGGCGGAAGAGTTTGCCTTTCACTTTCACGTTACCGTCCTGCTTCACGTTCAATTTGCCCGCGGTGTTGATCAGCGTGCTGCTGAAATCGGCTTCGAAACTGGTGTACGCGCGACTCTTCGCGATCAACTTGTCGATGATGGCTTTGCTCTTGGGGTCGTCCTGTGCACGAACAGTGGCGGTTCCGAGTATCAATAGAGCGAGGATGAGAAGGGTCTTCTTCATGTGGGCGAAATTAGCCGACCGCTGATGGCAAGGGTTGTGCCGAATTGTACCAGGGCTTGAAAAGGTTGACCGGAGAAGTGGTTCAGGCCCTGCGGACTTTGTCTTCAGGCCTTGGTCCGTTTCTTCGGAGCGGCCTTGGAAGTGGATCTCGCGGCCGCTTTCTTCACCGGCTTCGGCTTCTTCCACGTCAACATGGTGCCTTTGCATTTGGGGGAACCGCACTTGCATTCCCACGCTTTCAATTCCGCGGCTGTGGGTGGCTCGCTCAACACGATACCGTAGTCGTAGATGATCTCTTCACCGGTCTTGATGTTCCGCTTGGCTTCGATGATCACTTTGTCTTTCGTGCGGTCTTTGCCTTTGGCTGTATGCACAAAAGCCACACCGTTCGGTTCGCATCCGGTGTTGATCCAGCGCGCATCGTTGCCATCCCGGTTGGCATCGATGACCCACTGCTTGTTCAGGATGAAAATGAACGTATGTCCGCTCTCGATATCGGAACTGTACCGCTCATCGGCCTCGGCATGCGTGATCAGCTTGCCTTTGTATTCCATGATATCCTCGCCTTTCTTGATATCCTCGAGGGCGAAGACGCCGTTACCGTGGATCTTCGATCGGCGCATTACTACTTTGTTCTTCATGGGCTGGTTTGGGGCCGCGAAGTTGCATGAATGGAACCATAGATGCACGCGGATGCACACAAGTAATCCACGACCATGAACATTCTTTTGCGGCGAGGAAAAGCGGCGCTCAGAAATACGCCGTACACACGATCACCGCGGTGATCACACAGATCAGGTCCACCAGTAACATTACCCCTAGCGTGTAACGGCTGTTCTTCACGTTCACACTTCCGAAGTAGAGCGCGACCACATAGAACGTTGTTTCTGCCGCGCCTTGGAAGAGGCACGAGAGCTGCCCGGTGAGGCTGTCCGGGCCATAGGTCTTCATCGCATCCAACATGAAGCCGCGTGATCCTCCTGCGCTGAACGGGCGCATAAGCGCGACCGGTATGGCATCGATCACTTGCTTGTCCACGCCTACCAGTCCCATCGTCCACGAAATGCCGTCCATTACAATGGTCATCAATCCGCTGTTGCGGAAAATGCTGAGCGCCGCAAGCATCGCGATCATGTAAGGCAGCACCCGAAGGCCCGTGGTGAAGCCATCCTTCGCGCCGTGGATGAACGAGTCGAACATGTTGGTGCCTTTCTCCGTGAAGTATTTCTCGAAGAGGAACGCATAGCCCACGATCATTGCGATGATCGCCAGCAGCATGCCATTGCTCAGGTTATCGGTGAAGTGGAATTTCTGAACACCTGTGAGCTGCGTGATGTAGGTCATCAACCCGCCAATGATGCCGCTGATCAACAACACGAACAACATCACCGGTAGGTTGAACAGGTTGATCCGCTGGCGAAAGCCCACGATGAACAGCGCCGCTAACGTGCCTACGAACGACGTGACGCATCGGGATCATGATGTCCGCTGGATTCGCAGCGCCCTGTGCAGCACGATAGCCGATGATGCTCGTGGGCAGCAGCGTGAGCCCGGCTGCATGCAAGCACAGGAACATGATCTGGCTGTTCGATGCTTTGTCTTTCGTGGCGTTGCTCTCTTGCATGCTCTCCATCGCCTTCAAGCCGAACGGAGTGGCTGCGCTGTCCAGACCAAGGAAGTTCGCCGCGAAATTCAACGTCATGAAACCGTAGGCCGGGTGCTCATGAGGCAGATCAGGAAAGATCCGGCGGAAGACAGGGGAGAGGAAGCGCGCGAGTTTTTCCATGGCGCGTGAGTCTACCAAGAGGTTCAACAGGCCGCAGAAGAACGTGAGGTAGCCGATCAACGGTAGCCACAGATCGGTGATCGTGCCGCGACAGGTCTGGAACAGCCCGTCGGCCGGTTGTTTGCCGATGTTCGCACTTAGTACGCCGCCCTTGCTCAACTTGAAAAGCGTATCGCCGCGTTGAACACCATTCTCCCCAGCATTGCGCAATTCGATGAGGAAGGCTGTGCTGGCGATCGTCATCGTATCGCGCTCCGCCACCACCAGGGCGTCGCCCTGCTTGCCGTTCACCATGCTGCCCAAGGTGTACTGCCGTCCAGTGAACAACATCACCAGGATGTAGCCGATGCTGAGAAGAAGTATGAAGGTCCAGAAACGGCTGAGGGCCATGTGTTGTTCGGTGGTTGGACAAAGCAGCAATGGAATGCGATCCATTCGTGCTCCATCCCCACTCGTGGCGAACAAACCGATGTGAAAGAGATGTCAGTGATGCGTCGGCGAGTGCGATCTTGGCGCCCCAAGCATCCCCACAGATCCCCGCAACATGCCCCTAATGAAGAATGCGCTCTCCTGTTTCCTGATGATCGCATTGTTTGGTTCCTGTTCCGATCCCGGGCCGGCGGTGGTGGCGAAAGACCCCATCCACGAAGTGGAAACCGGCCTTTGTTATCCCAACTACCTGGTAGGCGACTCCACTTGGACCATTGAGGAGCGCATGGCGCATTACGGTGTGCCCGGCATGAGTATCGCGGTGATCAAGGACAACAAGATCGCATGGATCAAGAGTTACGGTGTTGTGGACAAGGAGACCAAAGAGCCCGTTACGGACGCCACGCTCTTTCAGGCGGATCCATCAGCAAGCCGGTTTCCACATATGGCGCGTTGAAGCTGGCAGAGCTGGGCCTGATCGCATTGGATGCTGATGTGAACACGCAATTGCATTCGTGGAAACTGCCGGAGAATGAGTTCACGCAGAAGCAGAAAGTAACCCCGAAGTTGTTGCTTGGCCATATGGCAGGCACCACTGTGCACGGCTTTCTCGGCTACAGCCCCGACCTGCCCGTGCCCTCGCTTGTGCAGGTTCTGAGCGGTGAAGCTCCTGCAAATTCGCCACCCATCGTTGTGGACAAGCTGCCAGGCGAGAGTTTCCGCTATTCCGGCGGCGGTTACTGCATCATCCAGCAATTGATGATCGATGCCAAGGGCGCGACTTTTCCCAGCATCATGGATGAATTGGTGCTGCGCCCGTTGGGAATGACCAAGAGCACATACGATCAACCCCTCACCGGTGAACACCTGAAAATGGCCGCCACAGGCTACGTGCCCGATGGATCCATGACCAAAGGGAAGCGACATACGTATCCCGAAATGGCTGCGGCAGGATTGTGGACTACGGCCGAGGACCTCGCGCGCTATGTGATCGACGTTCAGCGTTCGTACAGCAGCGACAGTGGCGCTGTGATCTCCAAGGCTTCGGCCGCGATGATGCTGTCGCCGTACATGGAACCCTTTGCAGGCGTGGGCATGTTCCTGCGGATGAACCAAGGTGAAACTTCTTTCGGACACGGAGGTTGGGATGAAGGTTTCTCGAGCGAATGCGTCGCATACCGCGACAAGGGCTACGGTGTGGTGGTCCTTACCAATGCCAACCAGCCGGACTTCATCAGTGAGGTGATCCGTTCCGTAGCGCGGGCTTATGCCTGGAAGGGATATGTACCCACGTACACGAAACTGGAAATGGATCCCGCAGCGCTTGGAAGGGTAAGTGGGCGCTACCGCCTTTCAGGAAACTCCTTGACGACCATTTCACATTCAGGTGGCCGCTTGTTCCAGCAGGCCATGGGCGAGGAGCCGGTTGAAATGTTCCGGATATCGGATTCCACCTACATCAGTCGGGACGGCGACTTCCCTATCCAGTTCAAGGGATCACCAGCAGATAGCACGATGATCATGGTGAGTTGGGATACCGAAAAATGGACTGCCGCGTCAAGCTACCCAAGGTTGCAGGAAAATGACCGCCTGCCGATCGAGATGGTCCTCTCCGGTGATGTGGAAGGGGCCCTCATCGCTTACCGAACACGCTTGGTTGCGGATCCCAAGGATCAGTCCATTTCCGAACAAGCGATCAACGATCTGGGCTACCAATTCCTCGGCAATGCAAAGATCGTGATGGCCAGGGATCTGTTCAACTTGAACAGGCAGCTATATCCCCAAAGTGCCAATACGAACGACAGTTACGCCGAAGCCTGCCTGAAGAACGGAGAAAAGGATCTGGCGCTGACCTATTACAAAAAAGCCGTTGCCATGGACCCCACCAACAGCAACGCGGCGAGGGTGATCAAGGAACTGGAGGGGAAGGAGGCTAATAAGTAGCATTCCATCCCGAACGTTCCAGATAGGGAATGACCGCTATGGGACTCGAGCATCGTTGTCTGACCACAACCAAGTTCACACGCTGCGGACCTTTCTTGTTTTGAGTAGCTGCCCGTATTCCATTCCCACTCGTGGCGAACAAACCAATGTGAAAGGGATGTCAGTGATGCGTCGGCGTGAGCGATCTTGGAGTTCCCGATTCAGCCGAACTCAACGGCGGGGTCCAGCGTTGAACGATCGCGCGAAAATGAAAAAATGTGAAACCGGGATCATGCCCCGGAACAACCTGATAAGTTCGCCGCCGATTTAGAAAGATGCTCCATCCCGCGCCCAACAGAATATTGCATGTCATCGTAGCATGTGCGTTCTGGTTCGGATTACAGATGTGCTTTCCGCAGGTGCTTCATGCAGCGGATCTCCCTGGTACGTTGGAAGAGATCAGCTGTCGCTCCATGGACCCGGAAGATCAGAATGGGAACCCGTGTCTGGGCTTCGGGCATGACATCTGCCTTCCACAGGGACTAACGATCTGCGCATCTGTGTTGGTGAACGCGCCCTGCCGGTCCTTGGAAACCGCTCATGGCCGTGGAAGCTTGTCGCTTCTTGCTTTAGAGGGTATCCAGCCCTCAGCCCCTTGATCCGACCAGTCCCGGTCCGCTGACCGGATATGCGGCCTCGTTTCCAGAGCGGCCGTTCCCTGTGAACACAGGCTTTCCGTTTACCGCGTCTTTCATTCTTGGTGGCGACCGACCCAATGGGCATGGGGCCTCCGCTTCCCGATCACCGATCCATTCTTGGTATGTTCAACAGCAGTCCTTCCATCGATCTGAAGTCTTCCCCGAAACAGGACCATCCACAACACCGGACGCTCCGGAGCGTTGAGGGAAATGGCCGCCGACAACTGGCCATGGACCTCCCGCGTTCGCGTTGGCCCGCGTGGTCGCTCCTTGTAAGTCTGTGCCTTACGTTGTTGCTTGTCGGATGTGGTGCGCATGAGGAAGCCGTAGAAGTGGAGGACCCGAAGTATCCGGTCACCAGCCCGTTGCTCGCAGATACCATCGTTCAAAGCGACTACGTGTGCCAGATCCACTCTGTACAACACATCGAGTTGCGAGCGCTGGAGAAGGGCTACCTGCAGGACATGCTGGTGGATGAAGGGCAGAAGGTATCGGAGGGACAGCTCCTGTTCCGGATCCGGCCAGTGCTTTATCAGGCCGAAGTGCAAAGGGCGCAGGCTGAGGCCGAGTTCGCGGAGATCGAGTACCGCAACACCAAGACCTTGGCGGACAGCAATGTGGTATCTCCCAACGAACTGGCGATGGCGCAGGCGCGCTACAACAAGGCCAAGGCTGAATTGGCCGCGGCCCAGGCTCACCTGGGATTCACCGAGATCCATGCACCGTTCAACGGCATCATCGGCAGATTCCATGTGCGGAAGGGTTCTTTGTTGGATGAGGGCGAACTGCTGACGGAGCTTTCGGACAACAGTTCCATGTGGGTCTACTTCAACGTGCCTGAAGCCGAATACCTGGAGTACAAGAAAAGATCCCTTGGCGGAAATGGTACCAAGGTGAAGTTGAAGATGGCCAATGGCCAGCAATTCGACCAGCAAGGCGAGATCACCGCCATCGAATCCGATTTCAACAACACCACGGGCAACATCGCGTTCCGCGCCACATTCCTCAACCCGCAAGGATTGCTGAGGCATGGGGAGACCGGCAACATCCTGATGGACTCGGAGCTGAAAGGTGTACTGCTCGTACCACAGAAGGCCACCTTCGAGGTGCTCGATCACCGGTACGTTTATGTGGTCGGTAAGGACAGCGTACTGCACACGACACGCGTGGAGATCGGCCCTGAACTGCAGCACCTGTTCGTGGTGAACAGCGGGTTGAAGCAGGACGATCGGTTC
Organism: Flavobacteriales bacterium; assembly: GCA_016717225.1. GTDB lineage: Bacteria > Bacteroidota > Bacteroidia > Flavobacteriales_F > PHOS-HE28 > PHOS-HE28. Next base: position 52,726 of record JADKGB010000013.1, read on the forward strand.
CTGTTGGAAGGCCTCCGCAAGGTGAAGGACAAGGACAAGGTGGACTTCGAGTTCACCCCGCCCGATTCGGTGATGACGCATCTGGACCTGTACGCCGAGTGATCGGACGGCTTAACACCTGAGACATGTTCAGAAACTTCATACAGCGGCCTGTATTGGCCATCGTCATCTCGGTGCTCATCCTGTTCGTGGGTGGGCTGGCGATCAAGCAATTGCCCACGGCGCAGTTCCCGGAGATCGCGCCCACTACGGTGAACATCTTCATCGCTTACCCGGGTGCCAGCGCGGACGTGCTTACCAAGTCCACGATCATCCAGCTGGAAACGGCGATCAACGGCGTGCAGGGTATGCGTTACCTCGCCTCGGACGCCACCAGCGCCGGTGAGGGCACCATCCGCGTGATCTTCGAACCGGGCACCGATCCCAATGAGGCCGTGGTGCGCGTGAAGACCCGCGTGGACCAGGTGATGCCCAACCTGCCGTTGCTCGTGCAGCGCGAGGGCGTGATCATCACCCCAGTGCAGCCCAGCATGCTCATGTACGTGAACCTCTACGGCGACGGAAAGGACGCGGACGAGCTCTTCCTCTATAACTACGCGTTCACGCAACTGATCCCGGAGATCCAGCGGATCCCCGGTGTGGCGCAAGCGCAGATCCTCGGTAGCCGCAAGTACGCCATGCGCGTTTGGATGAAGCCCGATCGCATGCGGGCCTATAACATCTCCGCTCAGGAGATCATGACGGCCATGGAAGAACAGAGCCTGATCGCTAGGCCCGGCCGTCTGGGCCAGAGTTCGGGCATCGACGCACAATCCTTCGAGTACGTGCTCATCTACAAGGGCCAGTTCAACGAGCCCGAAGAGTACCGGAACATCATTATCCGCGCGAATGAGGAAGGGGAGATGATCCGCCTCCGCGACGTCGCGGATGTCGAGCTGGGCAGTGAGTTCTTCGACATCTATTCCAACTTGGACGGAAAGCCTTCCGCTTCCATCGTGTTGAAGCAGACGCTGGGCAGCAACGCCAGCGAGGTGATCGCGCAGGTGAAGGCCAAGCTGGGCGAACTCGCCAAGTTCATGCCCCCCAGCATCGACTACAAGGTGAGCTACGACGTGTCCACCTTCCTCGATGCCTCTATAGAGCAGGTGTTGCACACGCTGCGCGATGCCTTCATCCTGGTAGCGTTGGTGGTCTTCCTCTTCTTGGGTGATTGGCGTTCCACGTTGATCCCGATCCTCGCCGTGCCCGTGTCGCTCATCGGGGCCTTCTTCGTGATGCAAATGTTCGGCCTGTCCATCAACCTGATCACGCTGTTCGCGCTGGTGCTGGCCATCGGTATCGTGGTGGACAATGCCATCGTGGTGGTGGAAGCGGTGCACGCCAAGATGGAAGGGAACCATCATCTCACCCCGTACGCCGCGGTGAAGGAGGTGATGGGCGAGATCGGCGGTGCCATCATCGCCATCACGCTGGTGATGGTCTCGGTGTTCATCCCCATCTCCTTCATGACCGGCCCGGTGGGTGTGTTCTACCGCCAGTTCTCCATCACCATGGCGGGCTCCATCATCATCTCCGCAGTCGTAGCGCTCACGCTCACACCCGTGCTCTGTGCCATGCTGATGAAGCCGCACCACGGCACGCACCGGAAGAAGTCGATCATGGACCGCTTCATCGATGCCTTCAACCGAGGCTTCGAGCGGATCACCGGCCGCTACGTGGCCATCCTGAACAGGATCGTGGTGCGGCGCCTGCTCACCTTCGGGTCGCTGGCCGTGTTCTGCGTGGCGATCTGGTTGACCAACCAGGTACTGCCGGCGGGCTTCATCCCCAGCGAGGACCAGGGCACCATTTACGCCATCGTTCAGACGCCGCCCGGTTCCACATTGGAGACCACCAATGAAGTGGCGCGTGATCTCCAAAAGATCTGCAAGGAGATCCCCGAAGTGGAATCCGTCTCGTCGCTCGCGGGTTACGAGATCATGACCGAGGGCCGCGGATCGAACGCGGGCACCTGCCTCATTGATCTGAAGCCTTGGCACGAGCGCAAGAAGAACGTGACCGAGGTGATGAAGGAGCTCGAGGAGAAGACCAAGGACCTGGGTGCGGTGATCGAGTACTTCGAACCACCCGCCGTTCCGGGCTTCGGCTCCTCAGCCGGGTTCTCCCTGCGCATGCTCGACAAAACGAACGGCACCGATTACCACGAGTTCGAGCGCGTGAACAATGAATTCATGGACGCGCTCCGTAAGAGGAAGGAACTCACCGGCCTGTTCACCTTTTACGCGGCCAACTTTCCGCAGTACGAAATGATCATCGACAATAAGCTGGCGATGCAGAAGGGCGTGTCCATCGGCAAGGCGGTGGAGAACCTGAACATCCTGATCGGCAGTACCTACGAACAAGGTTTCATCCGCTTCGGCCGATTCTTCAAGGTGTACGCCCAGGCAGCGCCGGAGTATCGCCGTTATCCCACGGACCTTACCGGCCTGTTCGTGAAGAACGAGGAGGGCGAGATGGTCCCGTATTCCTCTTTCATGCACTTCGAGAAGCGCCTCGGCCCGAACGAGATCACGCGCTACAACATGTACAATTCCTCCACCATCCGTGGTCTTTCCGTGGAAGGATACACCAGTGGCGACGCCATCAAGGCGATCCAGGAAGTGGCCAAGGAGAACCTGCCCAGGGGCTACGATATCGCTTGGGAGGGCCTGTCCTACGATGAGGCCAAGCGCGGGAACGAGGCCATCTACATCTTCATCGTCGTGCTCATCTTCGTGTACCTCGTGCTCGCCGCCCAGTACGAGAGCTTCGTGCTGCCGCTGGTGGTGATCCTTTCACTGCCGGTAGGCGTCCTCGGTTCGTTCCTGCTGCTGAAAGCGATGGGGCTGGCGAACGATGTGTACGCGCAGATCGGTATCATTATGCTCATCGGCCTGCTGGGCAAGAACGCGGTGCTGATCGTGGAGTTCGCTGTGCAGAAGCAGCGCGCGGGAGCCACGGTACTGGAGGCGGCCATCGAAGGGGCGAAGGCCCGGTTCCGCCCGATCCTCATGACCTCCTTCGCCTTCATCGCGGGCCTTGTCCCGCTGGTGACCGCATCGGGTGCCGGTGCCATCGGGAACCGCACCATCGGTTCATCCTCGCTGGGTGGAATGCTCGTCGGTACGCTGATCGGCGTGCTGGTGATCCCCGGCCTCTACTACGTGTTCGCCACCATGATCCAAGGCCGCAAGCTCATCAGCGATGAACGCGATGAACCTGTATCGGAACAGTTCGTCCGCACTGGCGAGGAAGCGAATGAATCGAAAAGACCTATAAGATGCATTGAACGCACGCCTGAGGACCTGCTCAAGCGCAAAAAGGATTGATGAATACGACAGCAACAATGAGCCGATCGATCAACCAACTGGCGACCTTTTCCCTTCTGGCGCTGCTCTCCTTTTCTTCCTGCGTGCCGGCATTGAAAATGCGTGAGGCACGGAAGGCCGAACCCGCCACGTATGCGGGCGTTTACGATACCACGGACGCTGCCACTACGCAATGGCGACAGTTCTTCAAAGACCCCGATCTGCGCGCGCTGGTGGACAGTGCCCTGGCCAACAACCAGGAGCTGAACATCATGCTGCAGGAGATCGCCATCGCCCGGAACGAGGTGCGCGCGCGCAAGGGCGAATACCTGCCCTTTGTTGACTTCAGCGCGGCCGCCGATGTGGAGAAGGTGGGCCGCTACACGCGGAATGGTGCCGTGGAGGAGGCGTTGAACATTGATGAGGACAAGGCGTTCCCCGAACCACTGCCGAACTTCATGCTGGCCGCGCGGGCCTCATGGGAGCTCGATGTCTGGAAGAAACTGCGCAACGCCAAACAAGCCGCTGTGATGCGCTACCTGGGTTCTGTGGAGGGCAAGAACTTCATGGTGACCCAACTCGTCGCCGAGATCGCAGATTCCTACTACGAATTGATGACGCTGGACAACCAGTTGGAGATCCTGCGCAGCAACATCGCCATCCAGCAGGACGCATTGGAGATGGTGAAATTGGAGAAGCTGGCGGCGAAAGTCACGGAACTGGCCGTGCGCCGGTTCGAGGCCGAAGTGCTGAAGAACCGCAGCAAGCAGTACGACATCCAACAGCGCATCGTGGAAACGGAGAACCGGATCAACTTCCTGGTGGGCCGCTATCCGCAGCCCGTAAAACGCAACGCCCAGGCGTTCTCCACCCTTGTGCCCGATACGATCTACGCGGGTCTGCCATCCCAATTGTTGTCTTACCGCCCCGACATCCGCAAAGCCGAACTGGAAATGGCCGCCGCCAAGCTGGATGTGAGATCGCCAAGGCGAACTTCTATCCAAGCGTGCGCCTCACGGCGGGCGTGGGGCTGAACGCGTTCGATGCGGCGCTCCTCACCGAAACGCCGGCATCGCTGCTCTACACCGTGGCCGGTGACCTGGTCGCACCGCTGATCAACCGGAACGCCATCAAGGCCGTATATGCCAATGCGAACGCCCATCAGATCCAGGCGGTGTACGATTACGAACGCACTGTGCTGAACGCTTACGTGGAAGTGGTGAACCAGCTCTCCAACATCAGCAACCTGCGCAGCAGCTATGACCTGCGCGCGCAACAGGTGGCCACATTGAACAGTTCCATCACCATCTCGTCCAACCTCTTCCGTTCCGCCCGTGCGGACTACATGGAAGTGCTGCTCACCCAGCGCGATGCCCTCGAATCACGATTCGAACTGGTGGAAACGCGCAAGCAGCAGATGAACGCCATGGTGAACGTATACCAGGCCTTGGGTGGTGGTTGGAAGTGATCGGCTGTAGGAACCGGTCCATCGGTATGGAAGGGCCGAAGGCCATGAACGGTTGTGTTCATGACCAAGGTTCCGATCATCCAACGGAGCGAACGCGGTAGCTCGATCATCCCGACCGAGCTACCTCGCGGGTTCTGCCGGAGTCGGGGTCTTGGGCTTGCGCAAGTCCAAATTGTACGTGAGGATCACATGCAGTGTGCTGTTCATTTCCACGAGGTCGGCACCATTCGCGGCTCCAGGACGCTGCAACGTTTGCAGCAGGTAGCCCACCTGCACGTTTCCTTGCTTGTTGAATTGATAACCGACCAGACCGCTGATACGGTTCTGGTTCATGAGGTCCAACCGGGCATTGTCGCCGAAGTTCAGGAACAACTCATCATAAGCGCTGAGGAACCAGGCCTTGGGTTCCACCTTTTCGCGCTTGCCCAACGGCAGGGTGGCCATCAGCCGTAACCGGAATCGCGATTGGTAGAGGTACGTGTCGAACGTATAACCGGACTCCGATGATGCATCCGCGTTCTGCAGGGCGATGAACCGTTCTTCCATGCGGTAGCGGTGCTGCAGGGCCACCTTGCCCACACGAGCCGTGAACTGGATCTGCTGATACGCTTGGTGCTCCCAGCTGCCGGTCTTGATGGGCCATGCGCCGTAACGGTAGTTGTAGTAGTAGCTGTACCCGGCGGTGAACATTACCTCCGGGTTCAGATGAAAGTTGATCGCCGGGCGGATCAGCAGCTGTTGGGGCATCGCGCCCATTTCCGCTTGGCGGATGTGTACTTCGGTGTGGAAGCTCCAGTGGTCCGAGAGTTTGTGGTCGCCGAAGTGCGAGATCCACAAGTGGCTATTGCGATCCGTCACCCGCTGGCCGTGAGCCACGCAGGATGCGCTCAACAGCATTACACATATGGAGCCCCGGAGCGCTCGTGTGGCCTTCACACGGGCGAAGATCACTCTTCCGATCGCACACCGCCCATCCACTCCTTGAACGATCGCGCCTTCTCACGGCTCACCATGGCTTCCGTGGGCGAGGCAGGTGAGAGGATCACTTTCAGCTTCCCCTGGAAATGCTGGTGGACAACCGAGATGGCAACAACACTGGCGATGGTGGCTCGGTTCAATCGGTAGAATGCGGAAGGATCCAGCAGCTCTTCGAGCTCATCGAGCGGTTGGTCGATGGGATAGCGGCGCCCTTCACGCGTGGTCAGCTCGGTGATGCCGTCACTGCTGGTGAAGTACGCGATGTCACTGGCGAGCAGCGGCAGCAACTTCACACCCACCTTCACCAGGAATCGCTCTTTGTACTTCGGTGTGCGTTGCGTTATGCGCTCGATCAACTGTGACAGGTCGGGCAGCTCGCTTTGTTTGTTCGCCGTGAGGGCCTTGAACTTGGCCACGCCGCGCAGGAGGTCCTGTGCTTCGATCGGTTTCAGCAGGTAGTCGATGCCGTTGGTGCGGAAGGCCTCCAACATGTACTCGTCGTAGGCCGTGGTGAAGATGATGGGGCAGGGGATCCTCACCTGCTTGAAGATCTCGAAGCTCAGGCCGTCCGATAGTTGGATGTCGCTGAAGATGAGGTCGGGGGCTTTGTGGTGATCGAACCAACGAACGGCCTCGCTGATCGCGTCGATCACTTCCAGTACTTCGAATTCCGGATGATGCTCTTGCAGGAGGCCATTGAGGCGCCGGTAGGCGGGTGCCTCGTCCTCGATGATGAGCACGCGCTGTGGCATCAAGCGCGAACGGTTTCAGGGTGAGCGGCCATTTCCAACAAGGGCAGGGCCACCAGGAAGTGCTCGCGCGTTTCGATCACATCCACCTGGCGATCGCTCAGATAGGCGTAGCGCTGCTTGATATTGGCCAAGCCTGTCCCCGTGCTGCCTTCCACGGTCTGTTTGCGGCGCAGGTTGTTGCGCACGATGAGCGAGCGGCCGTTCTCCACGTAGATGTCCACCCGCAGGGGTGACGCGATACTGGCGACGTTGTGCTTCACGGCGTTCTCCACGAGCATCTGCAGGGTGAGCGGCGCGATCAGCAGCGACCGCGATCCTTCGTCCACGTTCAGGCGGATGTCGATGCTCTGCTCGAAGCGCATCTTCATCAGGTAGTTGTACGCTTCCGTGAATTCCAATTCGGTGCGCAGGTCCACCACTTCTTTGTCCTTGTGCTGGAGAATGTAACGGTACACGTCACTGAGTTTCTGCGTGAAGCGCGCGGCCTGCTGGGCGTCTTCGTCAATGAGCGTCACCAGCGTGTTCAGGCTGTTGAACAGGAAGTGCGGACTGATCTGGTTCTTCAATACGCTCAGTTCGGATCGCAGGTGCTGGCTCTTCACCTCCTCGGTTTCCAACAACTGCTTCTTCCACTGCCCGAAGAAGTAACCTGCTTCGTAAAGCGTACCCACGAAGAAGGCGATGCCCATGTTCATCGCGGTGCGCACCCAGAAGGCGTTGGCCAGGTATTCGTTGTTCTGGAGGTTGAATCGGATGAGGGCTTCACAGATGGTGGTGTCCACGATCATGTTGTAGCTGCCGACCAGTGCGATGCTCAGCAGGACCCGCTTCCATGTGTGGGAAGCCTCCGGCAAGCGCCTCCGCATGGCCATGATGATGGTGTAGTCGCCCTGCCAGATGATGGCCGTGATGCTGATGGACAGCAGGAAGTTCCATGCTTCATACGGTGGCTCGTTGTAGATGAGGCCTAGCGCACCGCCCAGCAAGGGGATGCCGATGATGCGCGGCCAAGGTTCGCGGAGCAGGAAGCGGAAGGCGTTGCCGGCCATGTGAACAGAGCACTAAAGTAGAGCCCTGGACTTGCGCTGCTCGCATGTCGCAAGGGTGGAACGCACGGATCCGGGGGTGAAGTGACGGATGTCGGGGTTGGAACCGCTGCAGCATCCGGTGGAGTGGAGATCAACGGTCCACCGGTGGAAAATGGCGATCCAACAACCGGACTTGTCGTCCTGCGGTAGGGCATGAGGCACCGCGCAGGCAGCCACGCCACTTTCGCGGCATCAACGATCACCCCACACGCACACATCCCATCCGTCATGAGCCGAACGATCACCCGCGCAACGCTGCTGTCCCTCCTGTTCACCCCGCTTTTCGGACTCGCCCAAACCCAGGTGGTGAAGGGCGTAGTGAAAGACATGGACAGCGAAGAGCTCCTTCCCGGCGTCAGTATCGCCGTGATCGATATCGATCCCAAGCTCACCACCACCTCGGATATCGATGGACGATTCCGGTTGGAAGCTGTCCCGCTGGGTCGGCACACGCTGGCCTTCAGTTTCGTTGGTTATAAGAACGTCACCGTGCCCAATGTGCTGGTGACCGCCGGGAAGGAGGTGGTCCTGGAGATCGGCCTCGAAGGGTCTGTGGAACAATTGAACGCCGCCGTGGTAACGCGCGACAGCAAGAAGGACCGGCCGATCAACGACCTGGCCAAAGTGAGCGCGCGGACCTTCAGCCTGGAGGAGGTCACGCGTTACAGCGGGGGGCGCAATGATGTGGCCCGGCTCGCCACGAACTTCGCCGGGGTCAGCGGGGCCAACGATTCACGCAACGACATCATCGTGCGCGGCAACAGCCCCAGCGGCCTTCTTTGGCGCGTGGAGGGATTGCCCATCGGTTCCACCAACCATTTCGCCACGCTCGGCACAACGGGCGGGCCGGTGAGTGCCTTGAACACCAACCTGCTGCGCACGAGCGATTTCCTCACCGGTGCGTTCCCGGCGGAATACGGCAACGCCAATGCCGCGGTCTTTGATGTGAAGTTCCGCAACGGCAACACCGACAAGCACGAGTTCACCGGACAGATCTCGGCCTTTACAGGTGCTGAACTGGTGGCCGAAGGGCCGATGAACCGCGAGAAGCAGAGCAGCTATCTGGTGAGCTACCGCTATGGTCTGGCCAGCCTGGCTGCCACGGGAACCAGCGCCAAACCCTACTTCCAGGATCTGGGCTTCAAACTGAATTTCGGCAAGAGCAAACTGGGCCGCTTCGAGCTCTTCGGTATGGGCGGCAAGAGCAGCATCGACTTCTTCGGGGCGAAGGTGGACAGCACGGACCTCTTCGCCGACCCCAGCCAGGACGCGTATGTGGCCAACCAGCTCGCGCTGGCCGGCCTCAGCCACTTCTACCAGTTGGACGAGAAGAGCTACATCAAGACCACGCTGGGCACCACGTACATGAGCAACCGCTACGACCAGGACAATATCATACCGGGCACCAGCGATCAACCAGAGCGCAAGTACCGGGCGACCGAGGTGAACGACCTGGAGCAGCGCTACACGGTGAGCAGCCAGTACAACCGCAAGTTCAGCCCGCGCTTCAACCTGCGTGCGGGGGTGGTGAACGAGTTGATCGCCCTGGACAGCAAGGTACAGGACCGCGATGATCGCGCCGGGATCCCGATGCGAACGCGGACAGCATTCCGGACTACTTCATCACCGTGCGCGACGTGAACGAGACCAGTGATCTGCTCCAGGTGTATGCGCAGGGCGAGTACAAATTCACCGACCGACTGGAATTCACCTTCGGCCTGCACAGCCAGTACCTCGACATGACCAACGACGTGATGGTGGGGCCGCGCACCGCGATCAGCTGGCAGTTCAAGCCGAACCAACGTTTCTCGCTCGCCTACGGCCTGCATGGCCAGATGGTGCCGATGCCCATCCTCGTGCGCCTCGCGCCCGATGCCAATGGAGACCTGGTGCGCACCAACGGCAACCTCTCCTTCATGAAGAGCCACCATGTGGTATTGGCCTACGACCGTCGCTTCGGTGACAACTGGCGGTTGAAGGCGGAAGCCTACTACCAATCGCTCTTCGATCTGCCCGTGGACAGCTACAGCAGCTCCTACAACGCCGTGAACGAAGGCGCCAACTTCATCTTCACGGAGCGGAACAACCTGGTGAGCAAAGGCACCGGCACCAACCAAGGGGTTGGAACTCACCATCGAGAAGTTCCTGAGCAAGGGCTACTACACCCTGGGTACGGTGTCCCTCTTCCAGTCGCGCTATGAAGGCAGCGACGGCGTGGAGCGCAGCACGTCTTTCGAGAACGGCTATGTGGCGAACGCCCTCATCGGGAAGGAGTGGGGCATCGGCAAGGCCAAGCGCAACTTCGTGACCTTCGATACCAAGTTCACCACCAGCGGCGGCCGCCCCTACACCCCGATCGACCTGGAAGCCACGCGCGCCAACGCCGGTCGGGAAGTACTGCAAGAGGACAAGGCCTACAGCAAGACCTATCCCGACTACCTGCGCTTGGATGTGAAGCTGGGCGTCCGCTTGAACAGTAAGAGCAAGAAGATGAGCCACCAGTTCTTCGTGGACCTGCAGAACATCACCAACCGGGAGAATGTGTTCGTGGACCGCTACAACCCGGTGACTGACCGCATCAACACGGTGTACCAGAACGGCTTCTTCCCTGATTTCATGTACCGTATACAGTTCTGAGCGGACGCTGCGATCGAGCGGTTCGTGAGGGGTTGGGCGTCGCCCCCCCCGCCGGGCCCTCCCCCCCTCTTCCAGTTCGTGAAATTCCCACCATTGAAGAGATACACCCCGCCCGAAGTCCCGATCCAAAGCTGCCCATTGGCATCTTCGAAAAGGCTTTGGACGTTCTTGAGGCCAGCACCGTCCCGTTCCGTGTAGCAGGTGAACTTTTTTCCATCGAAGGCGCAAAGGCCGTACGCGCTCGCTCCGATCCAAATGATCCCCGCGCTGTCCTGGTAGATCACCCAAACCTGCTCGCCCAGCACCCCATCCTTTCTGCCATATGCCGTGAATGTCTTCCCGTCGTACTTGCAGAGCCCTCCCTTGCGGGTACCGAACCACAGGTTCCCGGCCCTATCCTCCATGACGGTCTGCACGAAGTTGTTGCAGAGCCCGTCAGCTTCAGAAAGGTTGGTCAGCGTTTTCCCATCGTAGCGATAGACGCCTCCGCCATTGGTAGCGAACCAGATGTTCCCGGCCTTGTCCTGGATCATCGAGTTGATCTGTTTCGGGTACTTGTAGTAGGGGAACTTTGAAAGGTCCGAAGCAGGGATCGGGAAGGAGGTAAAGGTCTTGGAGCCTGTCCTGAGCGAAGCCGAAGGATCGAAGCGCGACACGCCTTCTTCGGTACCGAACCATAGACCTCCAGACTTGTCCACCAACAAGCAATACACCTGATCACTGGCCAGGCCATCCTTCGTTGTGTAGCGAGTGAATTTTGTTCCGCCTGCACTGAGCGTTGCCGCAGGGTCGTAGCGCGATACGCCACCTCCCGTGGCGAACCACAGATCACCATGCTCATCTTGGGAAATGCCCCCGACCCAATTGCCGCTGAACCCTTCCTGCGGCGTGAAGTACGCGAGCGACTTTCCTTCTGTCCTCAGCGAGGCCGACGGATCATATCGCGCAACACCGTCGCTGGTGGTGCCGAACCACATGTTGCCGTCCCGGTCCTGGAATATCCGGCGGATGTACTGGCTGATCTGTTCGGTGGAAGTGGGCGGGTTCTGAAGGCGGGCCGCGAGTGTTGCGCTGTCCGGTTGCGCGGCCGGTGGTGGAGTTGAGCCGCCAGCACGCTCCGGCGGTGCAGATGACTTGACTTGTTCCGTGCAGGAAGAAACGAACAGCAGCGACCCGAGCAGGAGGGTGGACAGCTTGTATCGGCCGGATCTTCCGCTCTGAAGCATGGTGCAATTGAACAAGTCGGATCAAACCTAACCGGGTTTCCATCTCGGACCGCGTGATCACCTGTACAAGCCGAACGCTCATCCACTCAACCACGGATCCGAGTTGTACAAGCCGGGCACGCGATCAGTGAAGGTCCGTTCGGCCCTGTACACCTGCGGCTCGGTGGCGTTCCAATGCCGTACGGTCTTGTACAGAAAGGCGCTCAACTTGGGCATGAATGCGGGACGATCGCACAACAATGCCGGTGGCATGTACAGCCGCGTTGAGCATCGCGCCGGTCTTCCTGTACACGAATGCTCCTGCCTTGTACGGGGGGGGGGGGGGAACCCCGCCTGGGAAGTGTTCGTGGGCAAAGCCGGGCAACTCCAAGTCATGAGCGGACCGCACTTCCCGAACCATGCCATGCTTTTTACGAGCCCGGCGGAGACGCTGGAGGAGGCAGGGCGCACCGCACGCCATCGTGGCGCGTTCCGGCCGCCGAAGAACGTCCGGCGGGCAGACCTGCTTCGTTGCGCTCAGCGGCTCGAAGAGGCGCGCGACACGGAACTCACGCGAACCACTTGACTGCCTTCCTTAAGTAAGCTCGGTCGAGGCTTTGAACCGCAAGATTCCAAGCCACGCCGGGGAGCGAACTAACAACCGAGCGCTCGAGCAGGATGGAGGTTCCTGTACCGTTGCGCGCTTATCAACCGGTTCCTTCCGGAATAGTAGCGATATACGCGGCGCTATGCTAACCAATTGACCACCAGTAGCGAGAACACCTTCGGCCGGCGCCGGGGGGCAATCTGGCTGAATGCGTTCACCAATCGGTGGCTTTGTCGGCAGATTAACTGCAAGAATCTGCTCTTTCATCATAACGCATTATTCAAAATCCCCCCATCCCAGGCCCCGCCGGCACACCTGCATTGAGGTGCGCATGCAACGCCGCCTCATTCGGGATCAACACCCGCCGCGCCTTCGAACCTTCAAATCCACCGAGGATACCTGCTGCTTCCAACTGGTCCACGATGCGGCCTGCGCGGTTGTAGCCGAGCTTCAACTTGCGTTGGATCATGCTCGTAGAACCTTGCTGTGTTTGCACCACGATGCGGGCGGCTTCTTCGAACATGCTGTCGCGGTCGCCGTCGTCCACATCGCCGCCGCCTTCGCCTTCTTCGGTGGGTACTTCGGGTAGGATGAGCGCATCGGGGTAACCGCGTTGGTTGCCGATGAACTCGGTGATCTTCTCCACTTCCGGTGTGTCCACGAAGGCGCACTGGATGCGGATAAGGTCGTTGCCGGTGCTCAGGAGCATGTCGCCACGACCGATCAGCTGGTCGGCGCCGCCGGTGTCCAGAATGGTGCGGCTATCGATCTTGCTCGTAACGCGGAAGGCGATGCGCGCCGGGAAGTTGGCCTTGATGGTTCCGGTGATGATGTTCACGCTCGGGCGCTGCGTAGCGATGATCAAGTGGATGCCGATGGCGCGGGCGAGCTGTGCAAGTCGGGCGATCGGCGTTTCCACTTCGCGGCCAGCGGTCATGATCAGATCGGCGAACTCGTCCACCACCAGAATGATGTAGGGGAGGAAGCGGTGGCCGTTCTCCGGGTTCAAGCGGCGGCTGATGAACTTGGCGTTGTACTCCTTGATGTTCCGCACCTGCGCGTTCTTCAGCAGTTCATAGCGGTCGTCCATCTCGATGCACAAACTGTTCAGCGTGGCCACCACTTTCTTGGTGTCGGTGATGATGGCTTCACCTTCGCCTGGCAGCTTCGCCAGGAAGTGCCGCTCGATCTTGTTGAAGAGCGTGAGTTCCACCTTCTTTGGGTCCACGAGCACGAACTTGATCTGGCTCGGGTGCTTCTTGTACAGCAGCGAAACCAGGATCGCGTTCAAACCAACCGACTTGCCCTGACCGGTAGCGCCCGCCATGAGCAAGTGCGGCATCTTGCTGAGGTCGGTAACGAAGGTCTCGTTGGTGATGGTCTTGCCCAGAACGATGGGCAGGTCCATGGTGGTGTTCTGGAATTTCTCGCTGGCGATCACCGCGCGCATGCCCACGATCTGCGGCTTGCTGTTCGGTACTTCGATACCGATGGTGCCCTTGCCGGGGATCGGCGCGATGATGCGGATACCGAGCGCGGCGAGGCTCAGGGCGATGTCGTCCTCCAGGTTCTTGATCTTGCTGATGCGCACACCCGCCTGCGGGATGATCTCGTAAAGCGTAACGGTGGGCCCGATGGTCGCCTTGATCTTGTCGATGCCGATGTTGTAGTGGGAGAGGGTCTCTACGATGCGGTTCTTGTTCGCTTCGAGTTCCTCTTTCGTAACGGTGAGTTCACCTGTGCCGTGATCGACCAAGAGATCGATCGGTGGCAGCTCATAGCTCGAGAGATCCAACTTGGGGTCGTACTCGCCGAACTCTTGCAGCTTGGCTTCGATCTGCGCTTCCGTTAGCACTTCGTCTGCCGCAGGCGCTTGCACGCTCATGCCGCCAACGTTCATGGGAATGGCCGCAATGATCGGATCGATCGGTGCGCTTTCCGCAAGTGGGCTGTCCGTTTCCAATTCCAGTTCAAGCCCGTCCTCGTTTTCTTCGGATGGCAATTCTTCGTCACCGGAAGGGTCAACTTCAAAGTCCACGGAATTCGAAAGCTCGGTCGTCTCTTCTTCCACCGTTTCCTCTACCTCGAACGCAGGCCCTGCTTTGGGTGTGGATGCCAGGATGTTCGCCGCTGCGATGGTTTCGCGCATCGTGTTGGGTGTGCTCCAGCCTTCTGCATCCTCACTTGTGTTCGAAGTCTGCTCGTCCGCCTCTTCGACAGCATTTTGCTTCCGCTCAAGCAGCGCGGTCAGCCAACCGAACGATGGATTGAACGTGAATACACCAAAAGCCGCAGCGCTGAAGAGGATCAACGCACCCGCACCAAAACCACCCAGCCAGGAACTCAAGTGCGCATTGATGGTGTAGCCGATGCCACCGCCCAGGAACATGTATTCGCTATGCGCGAAGAAGAAGCCCAGCAGCGTGGGCACCCAGAAGAGGGACATCACCGTCCACCGGAAGGTTTTGTTGCGTGGCAAGAGCCATGTGCCCAGCACCACGCGCAAGCCACCGATAAAACTCCACAGCACCGTGGCGAACGCAGCGATACCGAACCACTTGTAGATGAACTGGTGACTTACGAGCGCTCCCAGCTTGCCGAGCCAGTTCTCCACATGCACCGCCGGGCTGAAGATCTCACCCCACGGGCGCGACATCAGGTCCTGATCGATGCGCCAGGTGATCAAATAACTGGTGAAAGCGACCAGCAGGTACACCGAAGCGAGTACCAGGAAAAGCCCGCCCACTTTGTGCGCGCGCTCGTCCGCCAGAAAGGCCTTTACGCGCGACCACTTGCTTTCTGCTGCCGCTTCTTTCTTCTTCCGGGGCTTGCGCTCCTTCGCCGGAGCCGCGTCCTCAAGGTCTTGCACTTCTGTAGGATCCGCATCGCGGACTTTGTTCTTTTTCTCGCTGGCCACTGTGGTGTGCTTTGATAGCCGCGATCCATGCCAATGGGCTTGGTGCGCTGACCGAGCGAAACTACCCGGTGCCACAGTGGAGAACGGATGCCGGAACGCGGCTATTATCAACAGGGGATCGTGGCGTGGCTCAAGCGACTACCCAGCCGCTGGATATCACCCGGTTCCTCAAGGGAAAGATTTCCCGGTCAAGGTCAACTCTGGAACGTGCTCAGCACCTCCTCCAACTCGTGGTGGAGTACCTCTGGAGCAACCTTGTCGTACTCCCCCTTGGCCTTGAACTTGATCGGATCCACTGGGCCGGCGGTAACAGATGTGGCGTTCAGTTGCATGCGCATGCCGTACTGTACCATTTCATACCGGAGCAGAACGCCCGGTATCTCGCTGTAGGGCCCATACCAATTGGGCGTTTCCATTTCAATGGCGTCAGTGTACCAGAGTTCAGCCTCCGGTTGATCGATGTTGGCATAAACGGCGATCGCCTTTTTGCAAGGGTAGCCAGCGATGGTGTCCGTGATGTTCGTGAACACAATGGTGAAGGCTTGTGATTCCTTGTTGAAGGAAACCAGGTCGCGCGGGTGCAGTTCGCTCACGAGCTTTTTGCTCATCACACTCATGTGATAGTTCATCACTTGGTCCTCCGTGTTCACCATCATGCTGGTATGGAAAACGCCCATGCCGGCGCTCAGATCGGCCATTTGTTGCCCATCGCCGAAGTACAACAGGGTTTTTTCGGGCAGCATACCCGCCATCAGGCCGTTCGGGTCATAATCAGGGAAGGTGAGCGCGTATTCGATCACGCCTTCCTTGATCTTCCGATGGAGCAGGGAATTGCCGCAACCATTGATCAATAGGGGTATAGCGACCACTGCGGGGGCATACCAAAGCTGAATGCGGTAAATGTTCATGTTGCGGTTCGTCAAGTGAAGGTGGCCGCTGATACGGAAAAGGGTAGCTGTTCGTTTCGAGTGATCAATTCGCTCGGTATCTCTGTTCAACCTTCGGCGTGATCTTTGGTCTCACCGGAACGATCCCGAAACCATGTCTTCTACTTCCCCTCGGTTGGCGCAACATCTTTTTTGGCGTGCAGGTATGGGGCTTACCCCAGCCGAACTCACCGCCCGCTCGAAGAAGGAGTATGGCGAACTGATCGAGGAGCTTTTCAGCACGGCCAAGGATTTCGTTCCGGTGCGCACCGAGCATGCCGTAGCCACCGAGGACGGGTACAAAGGCATGAAGAGCACGGAACAATTCAAGTTCCGCAAGGCCAGCAGGGACGCGAACTACCGCTTGAACGCACTTTGGCGCCAGCGCATGATCACCACCGAGGGATGCCTGCGCGAAAAGATGGCGCTCTTCTGGCACGGCCACTTCGCTGCTTGGAGCCACTGGAGCACCAGCACCGAGCAATACCTGAACACGCTTCGTAAGCACGCCTTGGGCAATTTTGGAACGATGCTGAAGGCGATCAGTCGTTCGGCCGAAATGCTCGAATTCCTCAACAACCAGCGCAACAAGAAGGACGCGCCCAATGAGAATTTCGCCCGGGAACTGATGGAACTGTTCACGCTGGGAAGAGGGCACTACACGGAACAGGACATTCATGAAGCGGCACGCGCTTTCACGGGCTGGGCGTTCAAATTGGAATCCGCGGAATTCATTTTCCGCGAGAAACAGCACGATTTCGGGGAGAAGACCTTCCGTGGCAAGACCGGCAATTTTGATGGCGATGACATTCTCGACCAGTTGCTCGCGGATAAACAAACCGCGCGTTTCATCTCGAACAGGATCTACCAATGGTTCGTGAACGCTGGCACTCCGAACGAAGCCTTTGTTTCGTCCATGGCTGATCGGTTCTTCGGAAGCGGTTACGACATCGCGGACCTTATGCGTTTCGTTTTTGCCAGCGAGGTGTTCAAGAGCAGTTTGGGTGCGCGCATCAAATCTCCCGTGGAACTGATCTGTGGGCTGGACAAGAACTTCCGCATCCGTTTCGAGCTGGAAGAGAATGCTCTTTTCGTACAGCGCATGTTAGGCCAGGAGTTGTTGTACCCGCCCAGCGTAGCCGGTTGGAAAGAAGGCACCGGCTGGATCGACAGCAACTCGCTCATGCTACGCTTGAAGTTGCCTGCGGCTTTGCTCAACCAAGGCTCGCTCGATTGGGACGCTCCCGCGAGCAGCCCGCAGGAGAATGATATGATGATGTCCATGACCGGCGGCGACGCCCCCATGCGCGATGGCAAAGGCCGCGTGTTCCGCACCCTGCCCGATAAAGCGGCTTTTCTCGCCCAGTTGGATCCGCACATCACGAACGATGCATTGTTCAGCATGCTGCTGCAAGTGGATCCGAGCGATGCCCTGCGTGCCAACGTTTCGCAAGGTGATCTGATGGAACGCGTGCTCGAGATCCTTTCTTCACCCGAATACCAACTCTGCTGATGAAGCGCCGCGATTTCCTTCGAAGTACAGGGCTTGTCAGCGCCTCACTGATGATGCCCCGCTTTCTGCAAGGCATGGCACCCGTAAAGAGCCAGAACGGACGGAAGTTGGTGGTGGTCCAGCTTTCCGGTGGCAATGATGGCTTGAATACCGTGGTGCCTTTTCGGAACGATATCTACTACGCACTCCGCCCTCAATTGGCGTTGGCCCGGGATAAGGTTCTGGGTTTATCGGACGAGCTTGGGTTGAATCCGGGGATGGCCGCAATTCAAGCGATCCACGAGGCGGGTGAGCTCACGATCCTAAATGGTGTCGGGTACCCCCAACCGGACAGGTCCCACTTCCGCAGTATGGATATCTGGCATACGGCCAGTGCAAGCGATGAGTATTTGCAGACCGGATGGTTGGGCCGCTATATGGATGCAACGGAAGCAAAAGCGCATGACGTGATCGAATTCGGCGGAACGCTTTCCCTTGCCAACAAAGGCGCGCAGATGAAAGCTCTGGCATTGAACGAGCCAGCGCGCTTCTATGCGAGTACGCGCGAACCATTTTTCGCCAAGCTCGCCCAGGTACAGCATCGGGAGCAGCACCAACAACTCGGCTATTTGTATCGTACCATGACCGAGACCTATCAAAGTGCGGGCTACATCCAAGAGCATCTGCGTCCTCGTTCAACCGAGGTGATCTTTCCGAAAAGCGATCTGGCCAAGCAGCTGCGCAATGTGAGCGCGTTCATTCAAAGCGGTATGGAAACGAGTGTTTACTATACCAGTTTCGACGGGTTCGATACGCATGTGAACCAACTGGGGCGGCAGCAGAAGAACCTCACGCAGCTGTCCGAGGCCATCGGCGCATTTTGGAACGATCTGAAAGCCGCTGGCAAACAAGAGGACGTGTTGATCATGGTCTTCAGCGAGTTCGGCCGTCGAGTAAAGCAGAACGCCAGCAACGGAACGGACCACGGCACCGCGAGCAACCTCTTCCTGATCGGTTCCAGCCTGAAAAAGCCCGGCTTTTTCAACGCGATGCCCTCGTTGAGCGACCTCGATGAGAACGGCGACCTGAAGTTCGCGGTGGATTTCCGCTCGATCTATTCCACCCTGCTGGAGGGGTGGTTGGGGCTGGCACCAGCCGCTGTTGGATTGGGGTCCTTCAGGTCGTTGCCACTCTTATCCTAAAACTCCTTGAAAAAGTCATAGGCCACATGCAAAAGGAGCATTAACAGGTAGGTGAAGATGACCATCAGGAAAAGCTCCCGCAGTTCTGTTCCGCTGAGTCCATTGTCCCTGTGATCGATCCACGTGCGCGAAGACTTGAATCGCTTGTAGTTCCCTGTTTGATCAATAGGTCGAACGGTATTCCAAAAACCGGCACCGGGGTATTCAACGTCGCCCTTGGTGATCCGATCAGGTTGAAGTGGAAGCGGCATTTCCGGGCTCTCCTCGTCCATGATCCATGTGCGCGGAAGGCCCGGTATCGTGTGAGAAATGCTCCTCAACTTGATCGGGGCATGCGCAGACTGTTCGATCTCGACGAACGAAACATCTTCGATCGTACTGCCCACTTCGGCGGTATTTGTATACGGATCGGTGATCATGATCGTCGGCTTCGACGTGCAAGTTGCTGATCCCGCAGGATCTTTCCAACAGTTTTCTTCAAGAAAGAAGACCGGTGCGATCATGAAGGACCACTGCGGGCGCAGTGATCCTGGTCAGTGCAAAAATTCCGCCTTGAGCGTGGTCGTGTTCCCACGTTCATCGCTCACCACCAATTCCAACTGATGGTTGCCTTTGCCACTGCTGTGCTTATCGAACGTATGGATCAGTTGTTTCCTCTTTTGGTCGAATTCGAAAAGGATCCACTCGCCATCCAACCGACCCACGTATTTGTCGATCCCGCTCAGGTTATCGGTAACTTGTATTCGAAGGCTGTCCCGGCCTGTCATCACTGGAACAAGGTCGAACGCTGTCACCTTGGGTGGAATGGTGTCGATCATCACGCTGTAATCCCCGAAGCCTCGAACTTTGGCCGTTACCCAGCCGTCGGTATATACCCCGCCAACAGGGGAGGGCTGACCCTTTTCATCGAACTTCACTACAAGAAGTTTGCTTTCCCGGCCCTTGGAGGCCACAGCATCCACCTTTATGGCAAGCTGTCCAGCTATGTGCAATGGTGTCAATTTATCGTGCAGTGCAAGGGTAGGAGCGAACGGTTCTTTTGAAGGCCCGCTCTTCCAGCTGATGCGCTCGTTGGCGTATAGTGAATTCGCTGGTAAGACAAAGCGGAATTCAGGGGTGTTGATGCTGTTCTCTGTGTTGTATGTAAACAACTGACCTGCCTCCAATGACTTCGGCCATTGTGCAGCTTCCTGACTTGTTGCGCCTAAAAGGGTGAACGGAAATACGCTCCTGTTGCCGTTCGCATCAATGGCCTCGACGAGGATCTTGTAAGCTTTGCCCGGGAGGAGCGTCATCCGTCCCTGGGCGGTTTCGTTGCCGTAAAGCTCCAACTTGTTGTTCGGCAGCTTGTAGCAGCGGTTGTAATTCATGTCGTTCCCCTTGAACAATCCGTAGTCCATGAACGCGTTGGCGTAGCGCTGCAGATCGAAATTGATCTCGTCCAGATCCGCGCTGAACGTGGCTACCCCGTCCACGCTCACCTTCAAACCGCGTATACCGCAGGTGCTTCCACTGTTGCTGTATCGGTCGATCACATTCACCGAGAGACCAACCGTTCCAAAGGCCATTGGCGTTAGGTCGCCCTTGATCGTATACGCACCATCCTTGCCTGCGAGCACGTATCCGCGGGCTTTAGCGGGGTACGGTTGTGCCCGGGAGCTGCTGTCCAGTGGGTCTATTCGCAGGCCAAAAAAGCTCGGGGAACGCTGTCGGGAATGTCCATGCCAAAACGCTCCGGATCCAGCGCATGCTGGTCGTTGGTTCGCCGCACTTCAAAGTGCAAGTGGGGCCGCCGCTGCCACCTGTATTCCCGCTATTGGCCACAACCTGACCTTTCTTCACCGCTAGTTCTCCTGGAGAGAAGGTCAGATCCACTTCGAAGGCCTTCGCTTTGTATTGCCCGTCGAGCGCAGCTCCTGCGATGGTGCCGGAATAGTTCCTGAGATGACCGTACACCGTGGTGTACCCGTTGGGATGGTCTATGTACAGGGCCTTCCCATAGCCCCACGGACTCACCTTTATCCGGCTCACCCAACCGTCGCCAGCAGCCTTCACCGGGATCCCTTCTTTACTCTCCGTCCGCATATCCAACCCGCTATGGAAGTGATCGTTCCGGAGCTCCATGAAGTTGCCGGAAAGCGAGATCGGTATGTCCATGGGCGGGGAAAACCGTGGCAGGACAGGGGCGAATTGACCACTTGATACAACGGTTATCAATGAGCTGAATATCAGTAAATTGATCTTCGTCAATTCAATTCGATCGGTCATTGTTCTTCTCCTTCGTTTGCCGCTCATGTGCGAGTGGTGCAATCTATCCGCGGCCGTCTCTGCCGTTCCGTTAAGTGCAGCGGCTTCTGTCAACATGAACGGGTTCATACAAAGACCGTACGCAGTTCACCCCTCATCTTATCTTTGGCACGGACCCTTACGGTCTTCAATTCCAAGAACATGAGCGACCTCGCCACCCGGATACGCCAAGTGCACGCGCACGTGGGCGGGCTGCGCAGTGAGCGCGACAAGCTGGCCGATACGGTTTCCTCGTTGGAAGAGGGAGCACGTGAAACGAAGCGGAATGTCGAGGTGCTTCACGCACGCATCATGGAGCTGGAACGCGAGAACGAGGTTCTCCGTTTGGTAAAGCCGGCAGCAGCTGCCGAAACTGACCGATCGGGATCGAAGGAACGGATCGATGAACTGGTGAGCGAGATCGATCGCTGCTTGGCCCTTTTGAAAAATTGACCACAGCGACCTCCACCATGAGTGAATCATCGATCAGGATCGAATTGGCCGGACGTGCTTATCCACTCACCGTTCACCCGAACGAGGAGGAGAATATCCGTAAGGCCGCTACCGAGATCAACGAAAGCATCTCCCGCTTGAAGGCATCCTATCCGATGACCGACAAACAGGATCTCTTGGCCATGGCCGCTTTGGAAGTCACCACGCGCGTCCTGAACCAAGCTACGCCCCAAGCCCACGCTGAGGATATCGAAGCGTTGGAAGACCTGGAGCGACTGCTTTCCGAGATACGCGGCTGATCCACCTTCGCTCCCCGGAGTACTCCAAGGGTCCACTGAACCAATTCACGTGGACACATGGATATGAACATCATCACTGCACTGATCGGGGCCGTTGTGGGCCTTGTCGCCGGAGGAGGGATCGTTTACTTCCTCCTCAACAGCATTATGACCAAGCGCCGCAGCGCCATTTTGAAGGAGGCCGAAGCGGAGGGCGAGGCCCGAAAGAAAGAAAAGCTCGCTGAGGCCAAGGAAAAGTTCCTGCAGCTTCGCGAGGAGCACGAGAACGAGGCACGCGAGAAAGAGAAACGCGCCAACCAGGCTCTCGAAAAAAGCAAACAGCGGGAGCAGCAATTGAGCCGTCAGCAGCAAGACCTGAGCAACAAGGAACGCCAGCTGGATGGGCTGAAAAAGGACCTGGAAAGCAAACTTCAAGGGCTGGATCGCCGCCAAGAAGACGTGGATAAGAACCACGCCAAGCAAGTGGCTATGCTGGAGAAGATCGGCAACCTGAATGCCGAAGATGCCAAGAAGCAATTGATGGAGAACCTCCGCGATGAGGCGCGCACTGCGGCCATGTCGCACACCAAAGAAGTGACCGAGGAGGCCCGGCTCACCGCGAACGAGGAGGCCAAGCGCATCATCATCCAGACCATACAACGCACAGCTACAGAGCACGCCGTGGAGAATGCCGTGAGCGTTTTCCAGATCGAGAACGACGATGTGAAGGGCCGGATCATCGGGCGTGAGGGGAGGAATATTCGCACACTGGAAGAGGCCACTGGGGTGGAGATCGTTGTGGACGACACACCGGGTGCCATCATTCTCAGCTGCTTCGACCCTGTTCGCCGTGAAATGGCACGTCTCGCTCTGCACCAATTGGTGAAGGATGGTCGTATTCACCCCGGTCGTATCGAAGAAGTGGTCGCCAAGACCAAGCGCCATCTGGAGGAAGAGATCGTGGAGATCGGTAAACGCACCTGCATTGACCTGGGCGTTCACGGCTTGCACGCCGAACTGATCAGGATGGTAGGCCGCATGCGTTACCGCAGCAGCTATGGTCAGAATCTCCTGCAGCACAGCCGCGAAGTGGCCAACCTGAGCGCCACCATGGCCGCCGAACTGGGCCTGAACGTGAAGGCCGCGAAACGCGCTGGCCTGCTCCACGACATCGGCAAGGTTCCCGATGAGTCTCCTGAGCTACCACATGCGATCCTGGGAATGCAGATCGCCGAGAAATACGGTGAGAAGCCGGATGTTCTCAATGCCATTGGTGCCCACCACGATGAGATCGAAATGACGGGGCTGCTTAGCCCGATCATTCAAGCGTGCGATGCCATCAGTGGTGCGCGCCCTGGTGCCCGCCGTGAGGCCATGGAACAGTACATCCAGCGACTGAAGGACCTTGAGAATTTGGCGATGAGCTACTCAGGTGTGCAAAAGGCGTATGCGATCCAAGCTGGCCGAGAGCTGCGTGTAATGGTGGAAAGTGAACGCGTAACGGACGCCGAAGCGGATACGATCAGCATGAGCTTGGCCGAGCGCATCCAGAATGAAATGACCTACCCTGGCCAAGTGAAGATCACCGTGATCAGGGAGCGAAGGAGTACGGCTGTAGCGAAGTAAACGCTCCGGTATTCATTCGCGGAAATATCAGGGATCCAACTGGCCATGGGCACCGAAAAGCGCTTTATTGCCGGTGAGAAGCTTGATGTCTTCCAGTGGGATGTGCGCAATTGGTCTCGTGCTTTGCCGCTATGGAGGCGCCATTTGATCCATCCTCCAGGTAGTCTGGCTCTTGCCATTGGTGAGCGTGATGGAGGGTTGAGCTTGATGCTCGCGGAAGCAGGCTATCGGACCTCGTGCACAGATGTTCATCCGCCGAGCGACCGGGCTCACGAACTACACCGCGCCCATGGGGTGGACGCACTGGTCGAATACGAAGTTCAGGATGCGACCGCATTGACCTACGATGCCGATCGGTTCGATGTGGTTATTTTCAAGAGCGTGATCGGAGCCTTGGGTTCGAAGGACCGCCAACGCCAAGCCCTCCTTGAAATGCTGCGCGTTCTGAAACCTGGTGGTGTCCTTCTGTTCGCCGAGAACTTGAGCGCCACCATGTTCCACCGATGGCTTCGAACACGGTTCGTGGCTTGGAACTCGTATTGGCGATACCTCTCTTTCCCTGAAGACCTGGACCTCTTCAAGGGCTACGAGCGACTGGAAATAAAGACCTGTGGATTTGTGGCCAATTTGGGTCGAACTGAGCGTCAGCGCGACATACTGGCGAGCGCAGATGCTTTTCTCGCACCGATCGTGCCTTCAACTTGGAGGTACATCGCATACGGCGCTGCATTCAAGCCAGCGCACGACTGAACTCTACATTTGGCGTCGATCATGTCATCATCGCTTGTTCTCGTTACCGGCGGCTCCGGCTTCATTGGCTCACATGTCTGTGATGCTCTGGTGGCCGGTGGTAATGAGGTTCGGTGTTTCGACAACCTTGCCACCAGCAAGCGGAGCAACATCGCTCATCTTGAAGGGAGATCCGGGTTCATGTTCGTTGAGGGGGATATCTGCAGGATCGAAGAACTGAAAGCAGCCATGAGCGGAGCATCTGCCGTGGTACACCTCGCAGCGTTGGGAAGCGTGCCCCGTAGCATCGCTGATCCCTTGCCCAGCGAGGCCGCCAATCTCGCTGGTTTCGTGAATCTATTGGAGGCTGCACGGCATACAGGTGTCAAACGCATCGTATACGCCAGCAGCAGTAGCGTTTATGGCGATAGTGCCGAACTACCCAAGCGCGAAGGCACCGAAGGCCGGCCACTTTCACCGTACGCGGTTACCAAGTGCATGGACGAAGCGTATGCTCATTTGTACCATCACATGCACGGCCTGCAATTGATCGGCCTGCGGTTCTTCAATGTCTTCGGCGAGCGCCAGGATCCTGAAGGCCCGTACGCCGCCGCGATCCCCAAGTTCATCCGTGCCTTTTTGAAGCACGAATCCCCCGTTGTGAACGGTGACGGAGGCCAAACACGTGATTTTACTTACGTGGCTAACGCTGTTCACGCTGTTCTGTGCGGATTGGCGGCCAAGGATGATGCGGCCGGTGAAGTGTTCAACATCGCCTATGGCGATCGGTTTGATCTGCTTGGCGTGATCGGCCATTTGCGATCGCACCTGGCGCGTATCGATCCGGAAATTGCGCATATAGGCGTGAAGCATGCTCCAGACCGCCCCGGAGATGTGCGCGATTCGCTTGCGGATGTGAGCAAAGCGAAGAAACTCTTGGGCTACGCCCCGAAATTTGACCTGAACGCAGGATTGGATCGAGCAGTGCCTTGGTATGCAGAGCACTGGCGTTGAGTTCATGCTGCTTTCAAATCACGCATGAGCCCACACGAGATCATTGTTCTGTGCACGGTGCTGGGTGCTTTGGTGCTCTTCATCAGTGAAAAGCTCGGCATTGATCTGGTAGCTCTTTTGATACTCATGGTTCTCGTTGGAACAGGCGTTATCACCCCCAAAGAGGCTCTTAATGGCTTTAGTGATCCAGCCACGATCACCGTGATGTTCATGTTCGTTCTTAGTTCAGCACTGCTGCGCACTGGAGCTGTTAGCACCATTGGCCCGAAGCTCTCTCGCATCTTTCGCGCCAACCCCGCGCGGGGGATGTTCGTATTCGCGCTCTGCATCGGTGGCGTCAGCGCCTTTGTGAACAACACACCTGTGGTCGCGCTGTTGTTGCCAGTGGTGGTGCAAATGGCTCACAGCAGCGGACAAGCACCTAGCAAGCTCCTTATTCCCTTGAGCTACGCTACCATTTTCGGAGGTGTTGTCACCTTGCTTGGTACCAGTACCAATATTGTTGTTAGTGGTGTTCTTACTACACAAGGAAGGCCGGGGTTGGGTATGTTCGATCAAACGCCGTTGGGCCTGGTGTTCCTGGTTGCCGGTGTTTTGTACCTCACTTTCATCGGGCGGAAGTTGCTGCCCGATCGTAGGGCATCCAAGGATCTTGGCGACAAGTTCAGCATGCGCGGGTATGTGACGGAGATCCAGTTGTTGGCTGGCGCGCCTGCGGTTGGCCAGCGCATCATGGACAGCACGCTGGTGAAGGAACTCGACATGGATATCATCGAGATCAGACGTGCTGATCAGCGATTCACACTACCCAGTGGTGATCAGGTGCTTGAGGCCGGGGATGTGCTCAAAGTACGATGTGATCTGGCTCGGATCCGCGACTTGAAGGACCGTGCCCACATTACCATGGAGCCTGTTCTCACCTTGGCCAACGACGATCTGCGCAAGCGAGGCACAACACTGGTGGAACTGGTGATCACCGCCAGCAGCGATCTGGAAGGCAAGTTGCTCGGTGAGGCGGACCTCATCCGCAAGTACCGTGCTGTTCCGCTTGCGGTTCGGCATAGGGAGGATGTTGTTCACGAGCGACTGCACGACGTGGTGCTGCGCGCTGGTGATGTGATCCTGGCGGAAGTCCGCAGCCATTATGTGGCGACGCTCAAGAAGCTGGAAACCACCCAGGACAGCCCGTTCGTGATCCTTACCGAACAAGAAGGAGTGGCCATTTTCCAGCGAAAGCGGTTCGCCTTTGTCGCCTTGGTCCTGCTCGCCGTGGTGGTGCTTTCGAGCATGGAACTAGTACCCATCGCCATCGCCACACTGGGCGCGGTGGTGCTTCTGGCGGTTACGCGGCTGATGAAGATGAAAGATGTGTACGAAGCAGTCGAATGGCGCATCGTTTTTCTTCTCGCCGGAACCCTTAGCTTGGGTGTGGCCATGGAAAAATGCGGGCTGGCCGATCGCCTCGCACATGGCCTCGTCGACGTGCTTGGTCCATTTGGCCCACGATGGGTGATCTGCGGCCTCTATCTGGTAACGCTCATACTTACCGAATTGATGAGCAATACGGCGACAGCGGCCTTGGTAACACCTATCGCACTTGCAACTGCTGAAGCATTGGGATTAAGTCCCATGCCGTTCATCATGACGGTCGTATTCGCCGCATCACTTGGCTTTATGACACCCTTTGGATACCAGACCAATGCTATGATCTACGGTGCGGGGCAGTACAAAAGCGTCGATTTCTTGCGCGTCGGTGCACCGCTCAGCTTGATGTTCTGGATACTTGCCACGTGGCTCATCCCGGTCTTCTACCCGCTCTGAGGAAGGTCGCAGGCCGATGCTCAGCGCAGAACAGCCAGGAAATTCGTCGTGCGGAACTGCTCATGGGTCTCGTAGTAGTGCTCCAACCTGAACAGATAACCGGACGGTGTGATCCTGTACAAGTCCATGCCCAGTGGCTCGAAGAAGTACCAGAAATCGCGGAAGTAGGTGTGCGTGTCGATGTTGGCCCCGCCGAATTCCAACGTGATCATGCCTATCGCCTTTTTGGCGAACATGCCTTTCGCGCCCTTGAAGCAGTCGAGTTCGTGGCCTTCGATGTCCACTTTCAGCAAGTCGATGCGATCTATACCCTTGGCCGCGCAATAGTTGTCTACAGTATCGATCACCACGGTTTCGCTGCCCTCGTAATTCATTCCGAAGTGGTCGAGGTTGCGTTTGGTCAGGCTGGCGATCTCGCTACCCGCATGGTCGTAATGCAGAACAGCCTCACTCTTCTCCGCGCCCAGCCCGATATTGTTCAAGTGGACCTTCGCTTTACCAGCCGCGGTCTTTGCCAGATGCTCGAATGTCTGTTTACCGGGTTCGAAACAATGCACTTCAACATCCTGGCCTTGCATTTGCGCAAGGGCCATTGTGAGGAACTGCCCGCGGTTGCTGCCCACGTCGAAGATCCTGTACGGTCCTTTCGATCGCTTCTTCAGATGTTCCAGGATCACTGTTTCGCCGCTGGCGGAGACTCCAGCTCCTGAGCCGATGCCCATGAGTTCTTGTGCTATTTGCACGTTCTTCTGCAGCAAGCGTTGGGCGAAACGGCTGGCGGTGAGATCAGCAAGGACCCTCATCAGTACGGACATGAATGAACCGGTTTCGTTAAGTGAACGGGCTTTTACGGGCTTCGCTGCTATTAGTTAAGGTCGAAAGTAGCGGTGTACATATCCACCTGTTCGGATAGCACTACTCGTTCTCCACAATGAGCCATGGGTTCCGCTACTTCCAGATGCTCGATCCGTATTGCCCATGCATCATCTGGTCGAGGCGTTGATACACATTGCAGCCAACGACTCTGCAGGGATCCCGTGAAATTGGGATCGCGGTTGGTGATCTTGTTCTCGCTCCGCCTCGCTATATCCCTGACGCGAATGACCAATTTCGAATACTGCGGTCGTCGCTGGCCGTAAGCAAACAACCATCAGCGCACCAAAGCACGTCGTTCACGCTGTGCGTGTGCCCTCCATTTTTCAGGTCGATGCGGTCCAACTGGTCAAAGGTCTTCGCATCCCAGATCTTCACGGTCTTGTCGCGGCTTGCGGTTGCGCAGAGTGAACCATCGGGGTTGAAGGCGATGCCGTAGATATTCGCACGATGAGCAGGGATGGCCTGTATCGCTTTGAAGTTCGAGGAGGTCCGCCAGAAGCGCAGTTGGCCATCGCGGCCTCCTGAAATGAGCACCGGTTTTTTCGGATGCCAGCAAACACTGGCCGCGCCGGTCTTATGGCCTGTGAGCCTATGGATTTCGTTCATGTCCGTGGTCTCGAGCACACGGATGGATCCATCCAAAGACGCTACGGCCAGCATTGAACCATCAGGACTGATCGACATTCCGCGGATCTTCTCCTCGCTGAGCGGGATCTGCCGTTCGAGTTCCATCGAGGGTACCTTCCACACACTGATCGTTCCATCACCACCAGAACAAATGATGCGCTCGTTCCCGAACGGAATGATCCGGAAAATGCCTCGTTTGTGCGCTTGCAGCAACCTGACCTCTTCGCGCTCCACAAGGTCGATCACATGCAACCCACCTTCGCTGTTCCCGATGAACAGGAGTTTGCGTTCCTGATCATGGTGAATGGTGTAGATCGACTTCAGCGCATCGGCGATCAACTCGCCTGCATCCGGCGTACGCGTATCCCACCGCACAACACGGCCATCGCCACTCGCACTGAAGAAGAGGTTCGGGTGGGCGGTGCCCGCTATTGCATGAACCGCACCCCGGTGGCCAACGAAGATCGATCTCCGTTCAAAAGCTGTATTCTTCATTCGTCCGCTTAATGCGAAAAGAACGCTGCATCGTGCGCTCTTCGCATGATCAGGCGCGAAGACGTAATGTTCGAAAATGGTTGCGTCGAATGCTGTTGATCAGACCAACCGATCGACTTGTGCGGCTGCCTTGCGCTTCTGGTCCGGAGGCATAGTGCCGAAGATGTAGTCCCAGAACGGGCTGCTTACGCCAAAAGCACCATCATCACCAACGAAATGGTGCAGGTTGTGGTGTTTCCAGATCAGGGAGAGGAAGTTCTTGGGTGGCTTGTACATGTGTATGGCGTAGTGTGCCGCCAAGTAGGTGCTGTATCCGAAGAGAAATCCGCCCCCGAAGGCATATCCGAATTCGCCCATTACCAAACGGAACAAAGCGATGAAGAGCACCGCCAACACCAAACTGACAATAGGCGGCAGGGCTAACCGGGACTTGTCTCGCGGGTGGTCATGGTGTACCCCATGTATGGTGTACTGGAATTTCTTGCGCTTTTCCGTGGGAGCAGGGATGTGATACAGGTATCGATGCATCACGTACTCTATAAGTGTGAAGAACACCGCTCCAACGAGGAAAAAAACAGCTGCACTTGTCCAACTCACGTCCAAAACGGCTATCGAGTACCACAATGTGATCACTCCTGCGCTCCAGAACAGCGTTAACGGCACTGCAATGTGCGTTTTGGTGAGCGCCTCGAGGACAGGATTTTCGAAGATCTTTCCAGGACCGGGTTTGGGAGTCGCCATGATTTTGCCTTAGCGGCGGCGAATTTAGTTACCAGTTGGCCGCACTTTGCTGCCGATCGTCAGTCTTAGTCCACCGAATACACTTCTGCCGGGTGCCGGGTTGTAATAACGCCCACCAGGATCATTGACCTGGATCCAGCTGGTGTACTTCTGGTCCAAGAGGTTTTCCACGTGAACGAAGAAGAGTGGGGCTGTGGTTGTTCGTCCCAACCGCATGCTTAGGCGAACATGGAAAACACTTGAGCCTGAAACCGAGGCGTCCAGGTTTTTGGAAGCACGTGCAGAACTCCGGCCCTGCCAGCCAATTTCCAAAGCACTTCCACGGTTGTGCACGATCCGGGTCAACAGCGAAGCTGCCAGATCCGGAATACCGGGAGCGCGGTACTCAATTCCATCGGCCGTGGAGACGGAATTTACTTGTGCACTGGCAGAGCCTGTTCCAAATAGGGTCCAGGCATTTTTTGGCGATGAGTTCGCCTCAACGGTGACTTCCACTCCGCGTTGCTGGGCACGGCCTTCATTCCGATAGATCGTGCTCTCAGTTGTTTGAACGGCGGTGATCGGAAGCTCCGATCGACGGGTGTACCAGTTCAGTGAAATGCGCGCTGGCGTGGTGTCGGATCCCCAGTGGATCCCCGCTTCCAGTTCATTTATCAGCTCAGGATCCAAGTCTGTATTGAACACGCCCGTGGAACCGAGCAATTCTGAAATGGTTGGGCGGTTCACACTCTCCGCATAACGCACATGGGCCTTGATGCCGCGGACCACCAGATACTCCAACCCAAGCATTGGAGTTGGCCTGGCGTTCGTTTTTGCATTCTGCTCAGTGGCAACAAGAAGATCGTTGTGGCGGTACGCTGTTCGCTCCAAACCAAGACCGACCAGAAGGAAAATACGCTTGCTCACTTTCGTGGTCGTTAGCGCGAACGCGTTCAAATTTCCAACCCGGGAATCGCCTTTTGTCTTCACGTCGCCGTACACGGCATTCGCATAGGTGTTCTCCTGAAGCTGGTCCCTTTCCAGCAAGGCTTCCACGCCGAATTCCCATGAGATCGGCAACTTTACCAGCGCGTGATCCCCACTGATCGAGAGCCTGGCCCCGGCGGCGCGAATGGTTTCCACCTTGTAGCCGGATAGTGCAGCCGTTGTACCGAACGGGTTCTTCTTGTCGATCAGCTGCGCGTGTACGCCGCTGCGAATGCGGATGCTCTTGCCCATGGCCAGTTCGGTGGCAATGCCGCCCATGATCTGTTGCTTTTCGATGCGCGCATCGATCAATTTGGAGTATGGCCTTGCACTTCGCGGGTCATTCGCCGCGGTCAGGCTGTCAATGCTGCCCGGAAGCGCCCAAGAGGCGTTCTGCCAAGTGAGAAAAACCTGGGTGATCCCCCGTTTATGCAGAAACCGGGATGTTGCGAACGCCTGATCATGTGCATTCCATTCCTGCGCCCGGTATCCGTCGTTCCGCTGGCGGACCACACCAACTGTAATGGCATTTTTTCCTTCGGAGCTGCGGGCCAACGCACCTGCGCGGAAGTAGCCGTAAGAACCGGCTATTCCCTCGATAAGCAAGTCCCGGCCCAATGCGTTCCTGAACGGTGCTGTTGTCAGCAACATGCCACTGGGTGCGCTCCCGAAAACAGGGCTCCCAATACTCCGCACAATGTCCACGGATCCTACAAGGAGCGGATCCAGTATTTCCAAGGGTGTGCTGCCATCCGCAAGCGTTAGCGGGAACGGTCCCCAATACACTTTCACGCCGCGCACGCCAAAAGTCGATCGGATCAAACTGCCCCGGATGCTTAATCGCTGTGACCCCCCGTTGCCGCGCTGATCCCATTGCACGCCCGGTGCCGTTTGCGCAGCATTGCGCAGTGACGATCGCTCGTAGCCCGCGAGCAAAGTGCTGTCAACAGAATAATTCGCGGCCAACGCCTGCCTGTCCTGCTTTCTGGGCCATGGCTCCACCGTGATCGTCGGCAATTCGTTCGAGACGCGGGTCAATTGCAACTGCCCCATCAGTTCCGCCTCGGCAAACGACATCGATAGAGCCATATGTCCTAGCGCCCTCACTTCGAAACGTGCGCAACTTTTAGCCAGACAGATGCGCCCGTTCCTGTCACTGATCGCACCAAGCGTTCCATCGGTACACAACACTGTGCAACCAACGATGGGCTTTTGGTCTTCGGCATCCACCACTATGAAACACGACTGGCCCCTACCAAGTGTGGTAAAGGCCAGCGCGCAACAAAGGATCGTACTGCGCAGGATCACGGGCCGAAAGTATTCCGCCGCCTTTCCACTCGCCCCTTGCCCCTTAACAGCTTACTTCTTCCTCACTTCTTCTTGAAGTCCAGCGAGACCGAGTTCATGCAATACCGCATGCCGGTTGGCTTCGGGCCATCATCGAACACATGCCCCAAGTGCCCGCCGCATCGGCTGCACACCACTTCGGTGCGCGTCATGCCAAAAGCTCCGTCGGTATGTTCGGCAACGGCCGTTTTTTCGATGGGCTGATAAAAGCTGGGCCAACCGGTTCCACTATCGAACTTGGTATCGCTACTGAACAACTCTTGACCACAAGCCGCACATAAGTACATCCCTTGCTCATGGTTGTCCACGTATTTGCCAGAAAAGGCCCGCTCGGTGCCTTGCTTGCGCAACACATCGAACTGTTCAGGCGTCAATTGCTTCTTCCACTCGTCGTCGCTTTTCATTACGGTATAGGTTGGGGCTTGCTGCGTTGTTTTGCTGGGCTTGGGCGTTTGGCCGCAGGCTTGGGTGAAGGTAGCTGCTGCCAGTGCCAGGATCCAGAATGGCTTGTTGTTCATGGGGCAACCCCCCCCCCCCCCCCCCCCCCCCCCCGCCCCCCCCCCCCCCCCCCCCCCCGGAGCATCGGGTGGCATATGCATGAACACGTGTCGTAGGGAAGACGTTCACTCGGACATACGATGGTTGCCAGGTCTTGGATCACATTAGCCCTTCACTCTTACATTCGCAGCCCTTTCCACAGAACCCACCGGACATTTAGCTCAGCTGGTTCAGAGCACTACTTTGACAGAGTAGGGGTCACTGGTTCGAATCCAGTAATGTCCACCCGTTTTCGCCAGTGACGATTTTAACGAGCGCGTTGGTTGATCTCGCCGAAACGAAATCGCCTCGCTTCAACTTATCATGAACCGCTCCCTGATCCTTTCGATATTGGCACTTCTGGGGGTGTTCGTGCTCTTCGTACGCCAAAGTTCGATGCTGGACGAGTTGAGGAAAGGCAGGATTACTGGTGCCATAACCTCTGCACCGTTGAATACTACCAATGCTGCACCGGTTGTTGAGGTCGCGCATTATATGGGCCGCATTCAAAGCCACGCTGAAAAGCTCTGGTGGGCTGGCCAGGCGGGTAATTTGGAATTGGCCAAATTCTACCGGCATGAGATCAAGGAGGAGATGGAAGAGATCGCCAACGCGGGCATCACGAACGATGGGATCCGTGTTAGCGAGAACATGAAGGTCTATGGTATTCGTGCCATAGACGCACTGAAGGCACAGATCGCTACGGACGGATTGAAGGACTTTCCTGCGCGCTACGAAGCGTTGGTGAATACCTGCACGAGTTGCCATGCGGTTTCGGGCCATCCCGAACTGCGGATCCGCGTTCCACTGGAGAACCGCTTCACCGGCCAGGACTTTTCGATCAAACCCTAACGTGACCGCGCCGGCTCTCCCCCGTCGTAAGGCCATCAACTGTTCCACCAGTTGTTCAAGAGCAGGACAAAACGAGACCAGTCGCTGACCGACGAGGAATTGGTGTCCGTGCTCCAGAAGGAGATGGATGCTGAACGCTTTGCTGTGCTCTACGACCGCTATTCACCCAAAGTCTTCCAGAAGTGCATCGGCATGACACGGGATCGTGACTTGGCCAAGGACCTCACACACGACATTTTCGTCAAGGTATTCCTGAACCTTTCCAAATTCGATCATCGCAGCAAGTTCGGTACGTGGGTTTACAGCATCACCTACAACTACTGTTTGGACACGATCCGCAAGAGCAAACGGTTGCGTGAAGAGGAGATCGATGAGCGCACAGAAGAAGGGGTGCCTATGGACGAAAGCAGCGAGGCCCAGTTGCTCGGGTTGCGGGCAGAGCGATTGGACCATGTGCTGAAAGAGATCGAAGCGACCGATCGCGCGATCTTGTTGATGAAGTACGAGGACGAGCTTTCTGTAGTGGACATGCAGGATGCATTGGGCTTGGGTGAGAGTGCTGTGAAGATGCGTTTGCTGCGTGCGCGTGAACGAGCTATGGCGAAGTACGCCGAACTTTATCCGGAAGAGCTATGAGCGAGAACCCGTTCAAGATCATCCGGTCCACCGACCAACCGCCCGAATCGCTCCGAAAGGAAGTGGTGAGCAGTGTGAAATTCCTCATGCTCATGATGCGGTTCGTTCAACTTTTTGTGGCCGACTTCTCGTTGGCCTTGTTCGATAAGGTGCGCAAAGCCGATGGCGGTGATGCGGCACAAACAAAACCACGTAAATAAACCGCTCTCCATGGACCTTGAACTTTTGAAGAACAGCCTGCGCCACGCGTTCGAGCAGTACATCGTGGCCATCATCAGCGGCCTTCCAGGTATCATCAGCGGGGTCATTGTTCTATTGCTCGGTTGGTTGATAGCCAAAGTGTTGCGCGGTATTGTGAAGAGTATGGCCAGCCGCTCGGGCCTTGATGGCATGATGGAGAAAAGCGGGTTCTCGAAGGTGCTCTCCAAAGTGGGTATTTCGAAGATCTCGTCCTTCCTGAGCGGCCTTGTGTACGCATTCATTTGGCTCATTTTCATCGTCGCTGCTGCCGATGCCATGCACCTTACGGGTGTTACGAGCGCCATCAACGCACTCTTCGCCTATATGCCAACGTTGTTCACGGCGTTGGCCATTTTCCTGGTGGGTCTTTGGGGCGGTGAATTGGTGAAGAACGCGGTTGCCACCATGATGGAAAGCGTGGGTTTGAGCGGTGGAAAGGTGCTCGCCTCCGTTCTGTTCGGGATCATCGTGCTGTTCACGTCCATTACCGCGCTGAACATGGCCGGGGTCGATACGTCGTTGATCACATCCAATATCGTGGTTGTGATGGGGGGCATCCTCATTGCATTTTGTATCGCATATGGCTTTGCGGCACGTGAGATCCTGACCAATATCCTGAGCAGTTACTATGGAAAGGACCGTTACAAACCCGGCATGCGTGTGCGTATTGGAACGGATGAAGGAGTGATCGAAAAGATCGATAGCATCAATATCGTGTTGCGCACACAGGATCGCTTGGTTTTGTTACCCACCAAATTGCTGATCAGCGAGCGGGTTGAGGTGATCGGCGAAATTCCTGCTACTGAAGAGTGACGAGATCGATCTTTCGCGTCCTTAGCCAAGTCAACTCAAATGCATGACAGCGTGAACGAGCAGATCGGACAAGTGAACGTATGGGGCCAGAAGGCCATGAGCCTTGCCATGGATTATGCCCCCAAAGTGCTTATGGCACTGCTGGTACTTTGGGTCGGTGGTATGCTTATTCGCATGGTGGCCCGGTTGCTGGGAAAAGTATTGGATCGCAAGGGGGTAGAACCCACGTTGAAGCGTTTCCTGCACAGCTTGGTGACCATCTCCCTGCGCATTCTGCTGTTCATCACAGCCATCCAGATGATGGGTGTGGAGACCACCAGTTTCGTAGCGATCATCGGTGCCGCTGGCCTTGCAGTGGGCCTCGCCTTGCAAGGAACGTTGGCCAATTTCGCTGGTGGAACCTTGATCCTTCTTTTCAAACCGTACAAGGTTGGTGACCTGATCGAAGCCCAAGGAGTATTGGGCAATGTGAAAGAGATCCAGATCTTCACAACCGTGCTGCTTACACCTGAGAACAAGACCGCGATCATTCCGAACGGAGCCATGGCCAATGGCAATATCATCAACTACAGTGCTGATGGGAAAATGCGCGTTGATCTAACGTTCGGCATCAGTAACGATACTACCATCAGCAAAGCTCGTGAAGCCCTTTTGGCAGCGATGCAAGCGAACCCACTTGTTCTTCAAGCTCCTGCACCTTCCGTTACCGTGAACAAGCTTACGATGGATGGTGTCGAGCTTGCCGTTCGCCCATGGTGCGACCCTGCACATTATTGGGACGTGTACTTCGGCGTCTATGAACAAGGCCGAGATGCACTTATCGCAGCTGGAGTTAAAGGCCCTCAAAAGGAAGTGAACGTGCACAACATCGACTGACCACCAACTTTTCGGAAGCAACCACCACCCCCAACCAAAAAACCATGAAACGACTACTAACCCTCACCATCGCCTCCTTGCCCGTGATATGCGCACAGGCCCAGGACGCTACCAAGGTCATTCGCGAGTCCGCACCTCTATCCGCAGCGGATTCTACCGGTAAGGAATGGACCAAAGGCGCAACTTTCAACATCAACCTTACCCAGGTCAGCTTGACCAATTGGGTTGCCGGTGGGAACAACAGTGTTGGAGGGATCGTGCTTTTCAACGGCTTCGCCAACCGCCACAAGGGAAAATACGTTTGGGATAATTCCTTGGTGTTGGCTTTTGGTGGCCAAATGCAAGCGCCACAGGGGTACAGTTTTGCGGATGGTGCTCCTACGAAAACCGATGATCGTATCGAGTTGAACAGCAAGTGGGGACGCGAGATCAAGAAGCCGTGGTATTTCTCTGCGTTGGGCCAGTTCAAGACACAGTTCACTGAGGGCTTTGATGGATCGAACAACCGGATCTCGAACCTCTTAGCGCCTGCTTACCTCATTTTGGCAGTTGGTCTTGATTACCGCCCGAACGACAACTTCTCGGTCTTCATTTCGCCAGCAGCCATGAAGTTGACCATGGTGAACGACAAGACATTGTTCGGAGGAAGCACGGATAAGGACCTGCGCGTGTTCGGAGTGAAGAACGGCAGCACTACGGAGGTGGAATTTGGGGGTTACCTGCGCGCTCAATACAAGAAGGATCTCGCGAAGAACTTCACCTTCCTGACACGTGGTGATCTGTACAGCAACTATTTGCGAAATCCACAGAATGTCGACGTTACCTGGGAGACATTGTGGACACTGAAGATCACCGACTGGTTCGCGGCATCGTTCAATACGCTGTTATTGTACGATCACGACATCGATGTGCCCAAGTTGAAGGACGTTGATGGTGTGAAAGTGCCATTTGCTGGACCCGGAACACAGTTCAAGCAAACACTCGGAATTGGCTTGACCTGGAAGCTCTGACCAGTCACTTGACCATTGAAATCACAACCCCGACACATCGTGTCGGGGTTGTTTGTTTTTCAACGGTAGAGCCACTCGCCGTGAATGGGCTGGAAGTAGCTGTAAAGCACAGGATCCCCTTGCCGAACGCGAACGCTGAGTGAACTGATCGACACTTTTTTCTGGCCCGGATTGTAGAGATATGCTTTCAGACTGAGCCCTTGGCCGTGGCCAGGAAGATCAGCCAATTTTACGGCCGTGATCAACGCTGAACGATCCTTTGTATGCGGCAGTTGGAGAAGCTCAGAGGCACGATAGAAAACAGTGCTATCCCCATTTTTCAATTCGGCAACAAGTCGCAGGTCGCACGAAGGTTCCGAACGTTCCACGTCCGCGCGTATTTCAATTACATCGTTGTCGGTCCTCGCTAATTCGCTCACAGGTTTTTCGAACAGCGCGCCGTATTCGTGTCCTGTGAAGTCCCATCGTTCCAGCGCGAGAAATGGAGCGTTGGCGGGATCGGAAACCAGTTTGATGGAACTATCGATCACCCAATCTTCGCCGCCAATGGCTTGCGGAGTTCTCAGTCCTTTGAGGTCAGTGTCATCTATTCGGTTGCTCGGAGGACTTGATCGGAACAGAAATGTTTGCCCATCGTTCCTATCGACGCGTTTCACGAGGAATGGGAATCGCACTTGCACCTTGGCCACGTTCTCGGGCTGGGCATGGGTGGTTTGTCCATAGAAACAACTGCTCACTTCTGTGGCGGCCAAAAGGCTGTCCAAAATCCAAGGTGGCTGCGTTCTCAGATTGATGTATGGAGCTTGTGATGGATTTACGCACCATAGCTTCCGATAGAATCCCATGACTTCTTCGGGGAGGTCGACAATGGCGAGTGTCCCATTTTCTTCCGCATCCATGGTTCCTTGCACGATGTCCTCGTACTTGCTGGTCCTGACCATCTCAAAATGCCTGCGTTCTGTTGCCAGCGTCCAGGTTGCAATTGTCGCACAAATGCCGGCAATCACAATTCCGTGCTTCGGAGCCAAATGACGCAGCCCGGCAAGGATCCCCATGAGCAGATAAGGGAACGAGAAAAGAACAACGCTGTATTGTAGCACAGGTGACCTGAAGACCGAGTAAGCATAGCCGATCACCAGTGGCAGTAGACCCCATACGAACGTAATGACCAGAAGAGGAGCGGAAGCGCCCCCCTTATGCTTGATGCGCAAGTAGAGCGAACCGCAACAAAGCATCAATAGCAGCAAGGCAAACAAGGCTGAACAATGGGCGATCCACCACACATAGTCCAAGACCCATTCCGGACTTGGCGACGTAAGCCATTCGTCCAAGCCTTTCATACCGAGTTGCGCGAAGAAGAGCGGGATGTTCGGTACATAACCCAGCACAATGATCCCACATGCGATCAAATAGGCCCTGCGTTGTTCCGCATTGATCAAGAACAGCCCCGTAATGCAGATGAACGCGGCGAGCATCAACGAGAAGTGATGCGTGTACGCACTAAGAACTGCCGAAATACCCAGCCCGATGAGGTGTTTTCGTTGCCCGTTCCCAATGAAACGTGTAAGCTGATCAGCCAGCAGCGCTGTTGTGAAAAAGCCCATCGCGTAGGGTCGAGCGATCTGCCCGTACATCACCGTGTATTGCATGGAGGCCATCAATGCAGTACCGATCAGCGCTGCTGTGCTGCTCGTCCAGGCATGCATCACGCGGTACAAAAAGAACAATGCGAGAACGGACATCAAGATGAACGGTGCTTTCACTGCGCCATCTCCGAAGCCGAACAGTTGTGTCCAGCACCACAGGAAGGCATGCGTTCCAGGTGGATGGGTATCTACGCCGACGACTCCTTTGGAGATCGCTTCGGAGAGCGTTGAATAGTCCACACGCACCAATGCGCTGATCTCATCGTGCGTAAAAGGGATGCTCGGAAAACCCCAACAGCGAAGTACCAGAGCCAGGGTCAGGAAACAGGCCAGCGCGATCTTCTCGGCAAACGAACCCGGAAGGAATGATCCAGCATCCGATCCGAGCTGATCGCGCCAATTGGTTCTATCCATGTTCACGAGCCAGATCGCGTTGCACGTCTTTTTCTTTGAGGCTATCGCGTTTGTCGTAGGTCTTCTTTCCCTTGGCAAGCGCAATGTCAACCTTGGCCAATCCTTTTTTACTGAAGAAGACACGCACGGGCACGATGGTCATGCCTTGGTCTTTCAGTTTGCGCTGAAGTTTCTTCAGCTCTGTTCGATGCAATAGAAGTTTACGGTCGCGCTTGGGCTCGTGGGCATAGTGTCTCGCTTTCTCGAAAGGCTGAATGGTCATGTTGCGAAGCACGAGTTCATCCCCAGCGAAGGTGCAAAAAGCATCCGTGATGTTCGCGTCGCCCAAGCGAAGACTTTTCACTTCACTCCCAACCAGTTGGATACCGCATTCGTAGGTCTCCAAAAAGAAGTACTCGAACGCGGCACGCCGGTTCTTCACTTCGGGCATTACGGGTGTGGTCATTCCAACATCCCTGTTGATGGGAAAGGCGAAGATGCGGGGTATGTGCCGAAGTTCGCTCTCAACGAACGATCAACACCGGCACTTTCACCCGGTGGCGCACGGCATCCACTGTAGCACCCAACAACAGGTCCTTCAGCCCTTTATGGCCGTGGCCGCCCATCACCAGCAGATCGCATTGACTCGTATTCACGATAGCGCTGATGGCACGCACTGGATGGCCGTGACCGGTCCGGCTCCATGCTCGGAAGCCGAGTTCTTTCAGCCGGTCCACGTAATGCTTCAGGTTTTCCGCGTCGCGCTGTGTTTCGTGGTCCGTGCTCAGTTCGCCAGCGTAACGCGCCGCCGCTGATTCGGTGATGTGTATGAGCATGTATTCCGCTTCCTTGCCACCTTGTGCAACAGCCGCATCGATGCTACGTTGGTCCACACCGCTGAAATCAACGGCAATGCAAATGCGCTCGTAACGCTTTACATTGGGGGGGAGGAGTTCAGGCGCAGCGTCATGCAGGTGTTTTTTAGCCCGGCGTCGAGGTTTGAAGAACGGTTTGAACGCTACATAGATCAGAAGCAGGAACGCTGCGATCACCACCGGGATCACCAAGACATCCACCCAGATCGCCTGTTCACCGGCAACTGTGCGCCATTCGCTGATCTGCTGCACCACCAAACGGGCGTTCAACGAAACGATGATGATCGCGGTGAGCCACGCCAGGGCTTGCACCCAGCGTTTGATAACGTGTTCGCCCATGCGCACTTTGTCGCTGGTGAAGTGGATCAGCGGGATCACGGCAAAGCCCAATTGCAGGCTCAGGATCACCTGGCTCAACACGAGCAATTCCCCCAATGAACCTTCACCGAACCAGACGATGCACACCACGGCTGGCACAATGGCGATCATGCGCGTGATCAAGCGGCGCAACCACGGGCGAATTCGCAGATCCAGGTAGCCTTCCATGATGATCTGTCCAGCGAGCGTGCCGGTGATCGTGCTGCTTTGCCCACTGCCGATAAGCGCGATAGCGAAGAGAGCAGGAGCGAGGTTCCCGAACAGCGAGCGCAATAATTCGTGGGCTTGGTCGATCTCAGCCACGTCCGTATGACCCGTTGTGTGGAATGCAGCTGCAGCCAGGATCAGTATCGCCGAATTCACCAGGAAGGCAACGTTCAGCGCGATCGTCGTATCGAAGAAATTGAATCGGATGGCATCACGAATACCCTTGGGGTCGCGACCATGCTTGCGTGTTTGCACAAGCGACGAATGCAAATACAGATTGTGTGGCATCACCGTTGCGCCGATGATGCCAATGGCGATATAGAGCGCATTCCCTTCCAAAGCAGAAGGCACCAAGCCCTTGATCAGGGATCCGAATTCAGGTTGCACAATGAACATCTCTGCCAAGAAAGACAAGCCGATCATGCTCACGAGACTGATGATGAAGACCTCCAGCACGCGCATGCCGCGGTGCATAAGGAACAAGATGATCAGCGCATCGGCCGCTGTAATGAGCACACCGGTTAGCAACGGTAGTCCGAAGAGCAGGTTCAATCCGATGGCCATGCCGATCACTTCTGCAAGATCGCACGCGGCAATGGCGATCTCTGCGAGTATGTACAGCGGGATGTTCACCCAAGGTGGATAGGTGTGACGACTAGCCTGTGCAAGGTCGAGCCCACGTACTATCCCGAGCCGCGCGCTGAGGCTTTGCAATAGCAAGGCCATCAGGTTGCTCATCAGCAGCACCCACAAGAGTTTGTATCCGAAGGCGCTTCCACCCGCGATGTCCGTGGCCCAGTTACCGGGATCCATGTAGCCAACGCTCACCAAATAGGCCGGGCCTATGAACGCGAGCAACTTGCGCCAGCCTTTCGCAACAGGTACGGCCACGCTGCCGTGAACTTCGCTTAGCGACTTGTGTTCCCTGTCTTTCATGCCTCAGGCGTTCTCTACTTGCAAGTGATGGATCACGTCCTTGCTGAGGCTGAAGGCCGATCCCCGTTGCGGTTTGATGTCCATGCTGCCGTCGAACGCATGTACGTCCTGTACGGACAGGGTGGTGCCGATGCGCAGACCTTTCGCGTCGAGCAGGCGTAGCAATCCGTCGGTGGTCTCGCTTACCGCCGCAATGCGCACGCTCTCGCCGGGCTTGCACGTGTTCAGGCGCTTTGTCTTGCGGGTGCGCAGCTTGCCTTGCTTGTCCGGTATGGGATCCCCGTGCGGGTCGAAATGCGGATGGCCCAGGTACTCGTCCAGTTTGTCGATGAGCTTCTCGTTGGCCACATGCTCCATTTGTTCGGCCACTTCATGTACTTCATCCCAACCGAAGCCGAGGCGTTCCACCAAGAACGTCTCCCACAAGCGGTGCCTGCGCACGAGCTGCAAGGCGATGGCTTGTCCCTTGGCGGTGAGCTTCGCGCCGTAGTAGGGTTCGTGCTTCAGCAGGCTCTTGCCGCTCAGCTTCTTCAGCATGTCGGTGACGCTGCTGGCCTTGGTGCGCAGGCGTTCCGCGATGTCCTTCGTGAACGCGCTCTCGCCCTCTTGGAGCAGGGCGTACACGGCCTTGATGTGGTCTTCTTCGCTGCGGGTGAGCATGACGGTCTGCGGCGAATGTAGAAAATAAATTAGGGACGCCTAAAAAACGATCTACTTTCGCCGGCAGAATGCGCTTCGCTCCACTCCTCATCGCCTTCCTGATCGCTGCATACGCCTCGGCCCAGAGCGGCACCCTTCGTGGCCGGGTGATGGATGCAGCAGGCCCGGTTCCGTTCGCGAGTGTCGCGGTTCGAGGAACCGGCGCTTCCGCAGCAACGGATCAGGAAGGACGGTTCACCTTGATGGATGTCCCGGCAGGGCGGCGTGTCTGGTAGTCATGGCCATCGGTTTTGAGCGCTTGGAAACCACGGTTCATGCCGTGGCCGGTGGCACGACCGATCTCGGGGATGTGCGGCTGGTGCCCACATCCGGAGAGCTGGAAGAGGTTGTCGTTACCGGCACGCTGAAGGAAGTGAGCCGCAGTGAGAGCCCCGTTCCGGTGGAAGTCCTTTCCTCCGCGTTCTTCCGCAAGAACCCGAGCCCGGCGCTGTTCGATGCGGTGGGCATGGTGAACGGCGTGCGCCCGCAGATCAATTGCAGCGTGTGCAACACGGGGGACATCCATATCAACGGCATGGAAGGTCCGTACACGATGGTGCTGATCGACGGCATGCCGATCGTGAGCGGGCTCAGCACCGTGTACGGCTTGAGCGGTATCCCCAACAGTTTGGTGGAGCGCGTGGAGGTGGTGAAGGGACCCGGGTCCGCGCTGTACGGCAGCGAGGCCATGGGCGGCATCATCAATGTGATCACAAGGACCCCGTGCTCGCGCCACGGTTCAGCGCCGATGTGTTCGGCACCACGTGGAACGAATGGAACGCGGATCTCGGCATGCGCTTGGGCAAGGGGCGTGC
The DNA here is from genome assembly GCA_016717225.1 of Flavobacteriales bacterium. GTDB lineage: Bacteria > Bacteroidota > Bacteroidia > Flavobacteriales_F > PHOS-HE28 > PHOS-HE28. The sequence goes on from JADKGB010000013.1 coordinate 95,517, forward strand.
GCGCGACCTGCTCGGGGTGAACCTGTTCCGCTACAACGACCCGCGGGACATCAACAACGATGGCTTCACGGATGTCACCCTGCAGGAGCGGGTGTCCGTCTTCAACAAGTTCGACCTGCAGCGACCACAGCACCGCTTGGCGAGCCTGGCCGCGCGGTACGTTACCGAGGACCGGTGGGGAGGCCAGTTGCAGTGGACCGATGCCGACAAGGGGAGCGATCGCGTGTACGGCGAGAGCATCAACACCGAGCGCTACGAACTGATCGGCCAGTACCAATTACCGCTGCGCGAACGGGTGATCACGCAGTTCTCTTTCAACAGCCACGAGCAGGACTCGTGGTACGGCGTGGCACCGTTCCGCGCGCAGCAAAAGGTCTTCTTCTCGCAAATGCACTGGGCCCGCGATATGGGCCTTCGGCATGATCTGTTGCTCGGTGCCGCTTACCGATACACCTGGTATGATGACAACACGGTGGCAACGCGCGATGAAGCCTCCCGCACGCCACTGCCCGGCCTGTTCGTGCAGGATGAATGGGCGATGACCGATGCCCAGAAGCTCCTGCTCGGGTACCGGGTGGACCATGATCAGGAGCATGGTCTGGTGCATTCGCCGCGCGTGGCCTACAAGTGGGCGCCCACAGGGCGCTTCGCTGTGCGCGCGAGCTTTGGCACCGGCTATCGCGTGGTGAACCTCTTCACCGAAGACCACGCGGCGCTCACCGGCGCGCGGGAGGTGGTGATCGCCGAAGATCTGCAGCCCGAGCGATCGCTGAACGGCACATTGAACATCGTGCGCAAGTGGCCCGGCGTGAAGCACTTCTTCGGCCTCGACCTCTCCCTTTTCCACACGCGGTTCAGCAACCGCATCCTGCCGGACTATCTGGTGGACCCCGACCTGATCGTATACGACAACCTCAACGGCTTCGGGATCTCCCAAGGGGTCAGCCTCAACGCCGAGGCGCGGTCGGGGAAAAACCTGCGGCTGATGGCCGGGGCAACGTGGATGGACGTGTATACGCAGGAGGATCTCGCCGATGGCATTTCGCAGCGGCAGGACGCGTATTTCGCTCCGGACTGGTCGGGCACCTTAACGGTGAGCTTGGCGCTGCCGAAGCGCTGGAGTATCGACCTCACCGGCCAGTGCTACGGACCGATGCGCCTGCCCGTGCTGCCGAACGATTTCCGGCCCGAGCGCTCGCCCACTTACGCTATCGTGAACCTGCAGGTGAAGCGGCCGATCGGCGAACATTTCGAGTTGTACGGCGGGGTGAAGAACCTGCTCGACTTCGTGCCCAGCGACCCGCTCATGCGGCCCTTCGATCCCTTCGATCAACAAGCGGGCGACCCCACAACGAACCCGTACGGCTACACCTTCGACACGTCCTATATGTACGCCCCGGTGCAAGGGGCGCGAGGGTTCTTCGGGGTGCGGTACACGCTTGCGGACTGACCGATTGGTTCCGCTTGCCCGGGTAACCGCCGATGGAAAGGATGATAGGAATATACGCTGAAGGGGCCTCCCGTAAGCCTGTATGTGTCGGACTTTGCAGTCGCGGGTACTTTCGCGGCCCGATGTACGCTCTGATTCGACCACTCCTCTTTCTGCTCTCCCCGGAGCGCGCGCACAAAGTCACGTTCTCAATACTGGAGCTTGCGAAAAATGTGCCCGGAGCGTTGGCACTGGTAGGCGGTATGCGGCCACCGGCAAACGCGGCCGTGGATGTCATGGGCCTGAAATTCCCCGGACCCGTTGGTCTCGCCGCTGGCATGGACAAGGATGCGAAGCACGTCGACGCGCTTGGGCATATCGGCTTCGGGCATGTGGAGATCGGTACTGTAACGCCATTACCACAACCTGGCAACGATCGTCCGCGTCTTTTCCGCCTGAAGGCCGATCGAGCCTTGATCAACCGCATGGGGTTCAATAACGAAGGAGTCATTGCTGCCTCATCACGACTGAAGGATCGTGTACCGGGGATCATCGTCGGTGGTAACATCGGAAAGAACAAGGTGACGCCGAACGAGAACGCGGTGGACGACTATTTGAAGTGCTTCGAGGTGCTGCATCCTGTGGTCGACTACTTCGTGGTGAACGTGAGCTCGCCGAACACTCCGGGGTTGCGTGCGTTGCAGGAGAAGGAGCCATTGTTGGCCCTCCTTTCCACGCTGACAACAGGGTGAGGGGCAGCGCAGTTGCACGAGAGCAACGCATCCACTCGACGACCACCTATCCTGCTGAAGATCGCTCCTGACCTAACCAATGAACAGCTCGACGACGTGGTGAGCGTGGTGAAGGAGAGCGGCATTCAAGGCGTGGTGGCAACGAACACGACGATCTCGCGTGAAGCATTGAAGATGCCAAAGAGCGAACTTGATGCGATCGGCGCAGGAGGGCTGAGCGGTGCGCCGGTCCGGGCCAGAAGCAATGAGGTGCTGCGCTACCTGCGCGCGCGACTACCCAGACCCTTCGTGCTCATCGGCGTTGGTGGAATTGACAGCGCCGAAGCCGCGATCGAGAGATTGGAAGCTGGTGCCGATCTTGTGCAGGTGTATACCGGTCTCATTTATGAGGGTCCAGCGTTGTTGAAGCGCATCAATGAAGCATTTGTGACATGGAAGGCAAACAAGTAAAGGTGATCGAATGTCCGCGTGATGCGATGCAGGGCATCGTGCCGTTCATTCCCACCGCGCTGAAGATCGAGTACATCAACGCTTTGTTGAAAGTGGGATTCGATACCATCGATTTCGGCAGCTTCGTTTCACCCAAGGCCATTCCGCAGTTGCGCGACACCGCAGAGGTGCTTGCTGGATTGGACCTGAGCGACACACGTTCGAAGTTGCTCGCCATTGTGGCCAATGAACGCGGGGCTGAAGAGGCTTGTTCGCACATGGAGATCGACCAGGTAGGGTACCCTTTCTCCATCTCCGAGACGTTCCAAATGCGCAATACCAACACAACCATCGCTGGTTCGTTCGATCGGGTGCAACGGATCGCTGAGCTGTGCGCGAAGAGCAACAAAGAGCTGGTGATGTACATCAGTATGGCTTTCGGAAATCCGTATGGTGATCCCTGGAGCCCAGAGTTGGTGTTGCTATGGGCCGAGCGACTGGCTGACGGTCTGAACGTTCGCACAATTGCCCTTGCCGATACCGTTGGCAACGCTCATGCGGTTCACATGGATGCGTTGTTCCGGACGATCATACCAACTTTTCCGGAGATCACGTTCGGCGCGCATTTGCACGCCCGCGCTGATGGTCTCAATGAGAAGATGATCGCTGCACTAGAGGGTGGGTGCCGCCGGTTCGATACCGCTATACGCGGATACGGTGGTTGCCCGATGGCGGAAGATGATCTCGTTGGGAACGCCGATACCGAAGCTGTCGTGCGATGCTTGGACCTGTTCGGGTTTCCGCATGGGCTCGATATGCAGGAATTGAAGCGCTGTGTTGAGATCTCCAAGCAGGGTGTTTCCGGGGTGACCTGATCACGCGCAGTTCAATTCGATCACCGTTATTTCAGGAGGCATGCCTACGCGCCCCGGAAAACCGATGAATCCGAAGCCGCGGTTCACGTAGAGGTTCATTCCATCGTGTTCATACAGGCCGGCCCAGTGCTTGTAGATCCATTGCGCCGGGCTGTAGGTCTGGCCAGCGATGGTGATCCCGAATTGTGCGCCATGCGTATGTCCGCTCAACGTAAGATCTATCCGCTCCTCCCAAACCTGTGCTTCCCAGTGACTGGGATCGTGGCTCATCAACAAGCGGAACTGTGACTTGTCACTGCCAGCAACCGCCTTTTTCAGATCACCGTATTGTTGAAAACGACTTCCCCAATTCTGCACGCCGATCATGGTGAATTGTTCCCCGTCCTTTTCGATCGACAAGTGTTCATCCAACATCAGCCGGAAACCCAGCGTTCGGTGGTGCCCCTTCAGGCGTTCCAAATTCGCCCGTTTCGCCCCGGCGTCAGGCCAACTGGCGTAATCGCTATAATCGTGGTTGCCGAGGATGGAGTATTTACCCAGTCGTGCGTTCAATCCTTTCAGTGCGTCCAGCCACGGTTCGGCTTCTTCGCTGTAATCATTGACCAGGTCGCCGGTGAAGAGAATGAGGTCCGGATCCTGCTCATTGATCAGGTCGATACCTCGCTGCACAATGTCGCTGCTGACCGGAAAACTGCCCAGGTGCATATCGCTGATCTGCACGATCCGAAGCCCGTTGAAACTCTTCGGCAGTTTTGATGAGGTGATGATCTCGCGCTGAACATGGAAGTTCCGTCGACCCTTGGTGATCCCGTAAAGCACGGCTCCGAAAGGGATCGCGGCTAGCGCGAGACCTACTTGGGAAACGAACCGAAGCCGACTGATCTTGTCGCTTTCCTCGGCGCCCCCTCCGGGAGCCATTCGGCACCACAACCAGCGCAATCCCTGCAATACATCTTCCATCCCATGGAATATGACAACCACCAGCTTGGGCAATAGGAAGAGCATGAACAGCGCCGCCAGTGAGAAAACGAAAGAGTAGTTACGATTCGCCCTTAGCTCCTGAATGCTGATGCTCACCCAAACCAGCAAGGCGAACATGCCAATGCTTTCTGCCCAGTATACCCAGCGCACCCAGCGTCGGGTTAGCACGGATGAGTTCCCCAAAGCGGTACTGATCCCCTTCCATGCGTATAGGTCGATGATCACTAGAAAGCCGAGGAAGAGAGCGAAACCGAACAATGCGCGTGAGGTCATGGGGCAAAGGTGAGGGTAGCAGCTCCTGAATCTTGTTGGACCCGCATCGTTATTGTTTCCTCCAATTCAAGACCTGGGAATAGCTACTCGCGCATTCGGTCGCTGGTAAAACTCACTCCAGGCATTCCCGCATTCAAACCTCTTGACCAGGATGAATCCCAAATTCTCCCGTTGCTCGTAATCTTCTCCAGGTGTGGCGTTCGTGAATATCGCAAAAGCCGTTGATGGAGTAATAGAAAGACTGACAGAGCTGAATCGCTCCGATGTTGAACGATATCCAGCTTCCGGGTCGTTCATATAAACCTGCTCCATAAAGGACGTGCAGATCGGTTCTTTGTACAAACCATGTGTTTCGCAGAATCCGATGACCTGTTTCTCAACTGAGATCGCATCTGAATAACTCAGCGTGGTATCCCTGATCAACTCATGCCTTCCGACGTTGAAAAGAAGACCAAAAAAGACGAGACCGGCAAAAACCGGGAAAAGCAGATGATGATGGTCTTTGAGCACTGTCTCCATGATCAACATGATCCCGAGGGCTACGAAGGGGATCAAACAGACCAGATACCTGTCGGTAAAAAAATTCAACGCGGAGAAGCCAAGGAAACCGACGGTAAAAATGAATGCGATCGACGCAACCTCAGCAATATTCTTGGCGCGCTCTCGCAGGGATCGAAAGAAGAACCAGAAGATTATAGCGATACAGACCAGGATCGCCGGTACCGTCCAAGGCAATGAAAATTCCCATTTGCCAAAAAGGATCTTTCCAATAGACACATACAATGCGATCACGAGCAGAGACAACCAACGATTCCACCATCGCCATGCAACTGGTGCCAGAAAAGCGAAGGCATATGTAGCGATCACTTGCCCTTGTTGTTCGAAAATGTCGACATAGCCAAGCTTGATCTTGTAGATAACGTCAAGTGGCTCCCATGTGATCATGTCCACATGGGCCGGGTAAAAAAACCAACCCAACGCGACCTTCTGGTACACGAAGTAGAACGAAGCTATTAGGACAGGTAAAGGGATAATGAACAACCAGCGCCCCTCCAAAGAGCCCGGCTGGACCACGCCCCGATCCAGGCAGCAATAGACCTGCCAGCAGAGCAAGGAAAGGATAAGTACGATCGCGGACTCTTTCGTCATTAAGGCGCAAACCGCCACGATGACAAAGAGAACTGGCTTTCGTGCGGAATAGAAATAGACGCTCAGCACGCAAAAAAAGGCCAGCATTACTTCGGGTAACAAAATGCCACTTTGTGCAAGGAACATTTCGTTCGCCGCTATCATAAGCACCGCTCCTATTCCAACTTGCTTTGTTCCTAGTCGCACAGCTAACAGGTAGGAAACGATCAACAAACCGATGGAGATCCCCAACGCGAACGCGTGAAGACTTGTCCTTGAAGACCCGAAAACGTTGATCCAGATGCTACAGAGGAAGTGGAACAAAAGCGGGTGGCCTCTGGTCAGGTCTGGTGTGATCGTATCGGGGAGCAACCCTGGGCCAACATGGTGCATGGCTTTAATGGCGGGAGCGTAAACCCAGGCTTCATCCCAGAAGAAAGGCATATCGAGGTATGGGATCTTGAAAGCAACGAAAACCCCTATGATCGCTATTAGCGCAGCCAGGTACGGGTCCAGCCAAGACTTGCCCAATTCCATTGTTGGCATCAGTCGGCACCCAGGATCGACATGGTAACCAACGAACAGATATCTGATGGAGTATCGCCGTAGCTCATCGTGCTATGATCTGAAGGCGTGAAATAGCACATGTCACAAGTACCAACTCAATTCCGCGAATGTAAATGCCACTTCAAGAATTCGGGACATCTGCTCAGCGCAATTGCTTCATAACCTTGCGCTGAAGTACCTGTGTATATTGTCATACACATAGCTTCGTCACCAATATGTTCCGACCGCCGATCAAGTCCCTGATCTTTGCATTCGTATGGTTGTTCGGCGATCTGTCTACTTCTGCCTCTGGCCACATAACGTGGCGCCGGACTTACGGCGGTTTTGGTTCCGACGTTGGTGCCAGTGTGCGCCAAACCAGTGATGGAGGATATATAGTTGCGGGGTCGACAGGCAGTTTTGGCAATGGTTCGGGCGATATCTATGTGATCCGCCTGGACCAATTCGGCGAACCGATATGGTCCAAGACCTATGGTGGTATTGGAGTGGAACAGGGTGTGGCCTGTCGCGAACTTCCAGATGGCTTTATTATCGCTGGGTCCACGGCTACTGGCACCAATGGCGGTTATGATATGACATTGATCCGCACTGACCAGGTAGGCGTACCCTTGTGGGAGAAGAATTATGGCACCGAGGCTTGGGATCTGTGCAGATCACTTATCGTGGTTCCCGATGGTTTCGTGCTAGGAGGGCTGAGCTATGGTTCGGGCTACTCCAATGGTGCGGCTTATTTGGTTCGAACTGATCTGAATGGTGATACTCTTTGGACAAGAACGTTAGGGAGCTCGATGGGAACTGTATGTAATGGACTTGCTGCGACTGCGGATGCAGGCATATTAATAGCCGGAAGTAGCGAGTCCTCGAACGGTTTTGACGATGGATTTATCGCCAGGTGCGATCTTGCAGGTAACGTAGAATGGACCAACACAATAGGTGGTGATAGTCTCGACTCGTTTTCAAGTATTGTTGGATCTCCGGCGGGTGGGTATGTTGCGATAGGTGTTACCAACAGCTTTGATGTTACTCAACAGATATACCTCGTGGGTACAACTGACCTTGGACAATTGAACTGGTTCCATCTCATTGGTAACTCTGCTGATGCTGGTGCTTCTGAGATCAGGGGGGATCACGGAGGTGGTTTCGTATTCACCGGCTATAACACATTGAACCTTGGGGAGCGCGATATGATCTTTACTGTTACTGACGTAGATGGTTTCTTTCAGTATGGGTATAACTATGGGAATGGCCAGCCTGCGGACGGTTACTCGATAGATACAACGATGGATGGAGGCTATGTGATCGCTGGTTGGTCCGAAGATTATGGTCCGGGCTTCAGATCTGTTTATGTGGTCAAGACGGATACAATTGGCCAGACCGGTAGCTTGGATGTTGATGTTTATCTGGATCCCACCAACCTCCAAGAGGTGTCGGTGAGATCATCTGCATCAATTTTCCCCAACCCGACCAATTACACGCGCCAGATCCGGATCGCTGGGGTTCCTTCCGCACTCTGTATTGTGGCTAATGCATACGACCTCGCTGGTCGCATCGTGCGCAGTTGGTCTCTTGCTGCAGGTGAAAGAGAGATCGGCTTGTTGGACATGGCCCCAGGTTCTTATCAAATTGTTTTGACAAGCGATTCGAAAGTTTTACGGTCTATTCACCTCATCGTGCAATAATCTCGGTAGGGTCTAGTGGGCTTGGCCAATGGAAGCACGGGCCTTCTCCAATGATCTTGGAATGCTGTGCCTCTTCGGTCGTTGGATCCGCACAAGTCGGTGTCGATGCCCCCTCACCCAAAAAGGTGAATTGTATTTCGAGCCAACCAAACAGCCTTATGTTCGTCTTCGGTAGGGAGAGATATCTTTCTGCGACGCGAGAATGAACTTGGACCAAGAAGTCTTGCCATGGGTACTTCGGTTGCACGGAGCATCTGGTGCTCTGGCGTTGTTCGTTGCTCCAATGGCGATGTTCGTTTACAAAGGTGGCTTGTGGCACCGCCGCTGGGGAAAGATCTTCTTCTACAGCATGATCCTTGTTTGTGCTACGGCTATTATCATGGCTGTCGCTGTTCCACGGAATTTCTGGTTGGCATTGGTCGCTGTGTTCAGTTTTCATATGGTGGCCAGTGGATACCGTTCGCTGTATTTGAAGAAGTTGCATGAAGGCCTGAAGCCTGAAAGGCTGGACAAGTGGCTGCATGGTGTGGCGGGCGTTTTCAGCGGCGGCTTGCTCATCTGGGGGTTGTCGCATTTGTTCATGGGCGTTCGGAATACGCAAGCCATACTCTTTACGACATTCGGCTTTATAGGCATGGGCATGGTGGCCATGAACTTTGGAAAGTTCTTCAAACGAAAACACGACAAACGTGAGTGGTTTTTTGGCCACATCACTGGTATGCTGGGCGGCTACATTGCCACGGTAAGCGCGTTCAGTGCAGTGAATTTCGGCAATTGGTTCCCGTGGATGCCGGCATGGCTGGTGTGGCTTTGGCCAACGTTGATCGGCGCACCACTGATCGCGTTGTGGTCAACGTTCTACCGCAAGAAATTCGCAAAAGGCACCAGGATACGCGAAATGGCGGAGGTCAGGATCCGATAAGTCACTGATCCGAGCGCACGGCAGTTCCTTCACCCGGGATCACCCGTTCTGGATCGATCCGAAAGGACATTCCTTTCATGGCAGGATGCAGGTTCGGCGAACTTGACGGATCCTTCCGCATCTTCACCGTCCCTTAATTCGAACCCATGTCGAAACGCTTTCTCCTGATCAGCGGCCTTCTCCTTCTGGCTGCGCTTGCCTCCGCGCAAAAGGCCTACACCTACACATCCGTTCCAGGGGACCCACTGGAAGCGCGTATCTACACGCTGGACAATGGCCTGCAGGTGTGGTTGAGCCGCAACACCGATGCACCGCGTGTGCAGACGAACATTGCTGTGCGCGCAGGCAGCAAGAATGATCCCGCTGACGCCACGGGCCTGGCGCACTACCTCGAACACATGCTTTTCAAGGGCACCAGTAAGATCGCCACCACGGATTGGGCCAAGGAGAGCGCGGTGCTGAAGCAGATCAGTGATCTGTACGAACTGCGCCGCACCACAACGGATGAGGCCAAGCGTGACGCTATCTACCATGTGATCGATAGCCTCAGTTCTGTGGCCGCAGCACTGGCTGTGCCGAACGAGTACGATAAGATGATCAAGAGCATCGGCGCTCGCGGCACCAACGCCTATACCAGCACGGAGCGCACTGTCTACATCAACGATGTGCCGAGCGATGAACTCGAGAAGTGGATGATGATCGAGAGCGAGCGCATGCAGACCTGCGTGTTGCGCCTCTTCCACACCGAGTTGGAAACGGTATATGAGGAGTTCAACCGCGGCCAGGACAACGACGGACGGCAGGCCGCGCAGAAGTTGGACCAGTTGCTCTATCCCAACCACCCTTACGGAACCCAGACAACCATCGGCACTGGCGAGCACCTGAAGAACCCCAGTATGGTGAAGATCCACCAGTTCTTCGATAGTTGGTACAGGCCCAACAACATGGCCGTTATTCTCGCAGGTGATATCGATTACGACAAGACCATCGCCATGGTGGACACCCATTTCGGTAGTTGGGTGAAGAAGGATGTGCCCGGCTTCTCCTTCACGCCGGAGAAGCCCATCACCGGGCCCATCACCGCTGATGTCTATGGTCCAGACCGAGAATGGGTGAGCCTTGCCTGGCGATTCGGTGGTGTTAAAAGTGAAGATCCGATCATGGTCGAGCTCATTGCGGGTATCCTGAGCAATGGCAAGGCTGGTCTTATTGACCTCAACTTGCTACAGAACCAACAGGTGCTCGACGCGAGCGCCTACGCCGGAGAGCAGACCGATTACAGCGAGTTCGGAATGCGGGTGGAGCCGCGCGAGGGCCAGTCCTTGGAAGAAGCGCGGGACCTTGTGCTTGGCCAGATCGAATTGTTGAAGCGGGGTCGGATCGATGACTGGTTGATCGAGGCTGTAGTGAACGATAACAAACAACAGCAGACCCGCTTCTGGAACGAGAACAACAGCATGCGCGCTTCCGCCATGACCGAGAGTTTCATCCTGCGCAAAGACTGGAAAAGCATGGTGGACCATTACGACCGTATGGGAAAGATCACCAAGGAACAAGTGGTGGCCTTCGCCACGAAATGGCTCGGTAATAACTACGTATGCGTGTTGAAGCGCACCGGCGAGAACAAAGAAGCGCACAAGGTGACCAAGCCCAAGATCACCGCCATCGACATCAAGCGTGATGGGAAGAGCGCTTGGCGCGCCGAATGGGAGAAAACATCCAGCGCCACGATGACCCCGGAGTTCGTGGACTTCAAGACCGCCATCGTGCGAAAGCCCTTGGCCAGTGGTGTCGAACTCGCCTGCGTGAAGAACCCCACCAACGACCTCTTCAGCCTGCGTTACATCCTGGACATGGGTACTAACAACGATCGCGAACTGAAGGTGGCGATCGAGTACCTCAACTACCTCGGAACGGACAAGTACACCCCGGTGGACCTGAAGAAAGAACTGTTCAAGCTCGGATTGAGCATTGATGTCTTCGCCAGTGACGACCGCTCCTATGTAACCCTCAGCGGCCTGGAAAAAAATCTTGAAAAGGGCATTGAACTCCTGGAGCATGTGCTCGCGAGCGCCCAGCCCAACGAGACCGCACTGCCCGGACTGGTCGCCGATATCCGCAAGAACCGCCAAGACCAATTGAAGAACAAAGGTGCGCTGCTCAACAGCGGCCTTGTGAGCTACGCCAAGTACGGGCCCTTATCGCCCGCTAACGACATCCTGTCCAATGAGCAGCTCGCAGGACTAAAAGCTCAAGCGCTCGTGGACCGCATCCACGCGCTCACGGGCTATAAGCACAAGGTGTTCTACTACGGCAGGAAAGGTGCCGATGAGATCGCCGCATTGGTGGCGAAGTACCACAAGACGCCCGCAGCGTTGAAGGACTATCCCGCTGAGCGGAAGTATCCGGAGCTGCCCACCACGGCCAACAGCGTGCTCTTCGCCGAGTACGACATGGTGCAGACGGAGATGGTGCTGAGCAGCAAGGCCGGTCCGTTCGATGTGGAGAAACTACCCTACGCATCACTCTTCAACGAATACTTCGGTAGCGGTCTCAGTAGTATCGTTTTCCAGGAGATCCGCGAAGCGAAGGCCTTGGCATACGGTGCGAGCGCCAGTTGGCACCAGCCCCTGTGGAAGAAGGAGGACGCCCCACTATGTCCGCGCGTTCATTGGCACTCAGGCCGACAAGCTGCCCGACGCGATCGACGCCATGCTGAAGCTCATGAACGACATGCCCATGGCAGAGGCCCAGTTCGAAGGTGCCAAGACCAGCGCATTGAAGGCGATCGCCAGCACACGCATTACCAAAGAAAACATCTATTGGCAGTGGACGCCGCACAACGTCGTGGTCTCGACTACGATGTGCGCAAGAACAACTACGAGCGCATCCTGACGCATCACACTGCAGGACATGAAGACTTTCTTCGACAAGGAGATCGAGGGAAGCCATACACCTATTGCGCGATCGGCAAGGAGAGCGGTATGAACATGCAGGCGCTTGAGAAGCTCGGACCCGTGCGCAAGCTGACCAAGAAGGAGCTTTTCGATACGACGAGGAAAAGTGATGAGTAGTGATTGGCGAGTGGCGAGTGCTGCTTCCAACATGCAGCACTCGCCACTCGCCAATCATCACTCGCTACTCCCATGAAACAATGCGTTTTCTCGGTTGATGTGGAGGATTGGTTCCACATTCTGGACCTGCCGAACACACCAAAACTCGGTGAATGGCCGGCCCTGCATAGCGATGTTGTGAAGAACACGCGGCGGATGCTCGCGCATCTTCCGACAGCATGATTGAAGTGCACACTTTTCTTCCTCGCTTGGGTCGCTGAGCGTTGGCCCGACCTGGTCCGCGAAGCCATCGATGATGGCCACGAGATCGCCAGCCACGGTTATGCGCATGAACTGGTTCTACACAATTTCGAAGAACGCTTCTACGACGATATACGCAAAGGCAAGCACATCATTGAAAAGGCAGGTGGGGTGGAGGTGAAGGGCTACTGCTGTCCTGGTTTCAGCGTTACGCTGGAGACGCCTTGGTCTTTTCGGAACGCGTGCGGCAGGCTGGCTATGTCTACGATAGCAGCGTCTTTCCAGGGAGCCGCAGCCACGGAGGGCTTCCGAACGCCAATCCCGATCCACATGTGTTGACTACTGCATACGGGGACTTGGTTGAATTCCCGATATCCTTGGTCAATACGTTCGGTAAACAGATGTACTTTTTCCGGTGCAGGTTACTTGCGTTTTTTCCTTATTGGCTGATGAAGGAAAGGTCCAAACAGTGATCATGAGAAGAGGTTACCTGTTTTCTCTCCACCCGCGCGATCGATCCAGGACAGATGAGGCTTCCATGAGTGCGAAGAGGAATTGCATGCTACGTGGATTGAAGTCCACCGAACTGAAAATGCATCGGCTCTTCAATGATTTCCAGTTCACGACATTCGCGGAGTTGTTGCCAACCTTAACGAGCAGAAGGGTTAGGAAGTTGGTGGGCTGGTCCATGATGTGACTATCGAACTTTCTAACTCTGCAACTCTACAACTGCATTTTAGAAGTGAAACAAAAGGTCCTCTTCTCTACACTGAACTCGCGCCCTACTTTTGGCTTGTGTCGAGCGGCTAGGAAAGACTATGAAGTGGAGGTGCATATCGTGCGCTGGCTGGTGAACAAGGAGGCCCTGTTCGAATTGAAGTTCCCCGAGCACGTTCACGTCTGTGAGCGGGATGTACAGATGAATTGCCGCTCTTCCGGTTGGTCAACGCATCAACCCGGATATCGTTTTCGCAGTGGTTGGGTGGACAAGGGTTACTTGAAGATCGTAGAGCCATGCACAAAGCGGGTAAGTCCACAGTGATGTGCAGTGACACGGCCAAGGAGGAAGTCTCCGGCAATGGGCCGCGGTGAGCACCTCGCGGTTCTGGCTGAGACGCACGTTCAGTCATGCGTGGGGTGACCGGAGACTCCCAAGCTCTATATGCGGAATACCTCGGATTTCCAGTCATCATCACTCGCGTGGCCTATTCCGCGGATGTCGATCGCTTCGCACCGCTCGCTGAGAATTCGGAACGAGCGAAGGCTGACTCCCGCACCGGTTCCTCTGTGTTTCCCGTTACATCCGGACCAAGGGCCACCAAACCCTGCGTGATGCTTTTTCCGGATGTGTGAACTGGTGATGCTGGTGATTGGGAACTCTGGTTCATTGGAACCGGCGAATTGCACGACCACGTGAAGGCTTCTGTTCACGGTGCTCTGCAAGCGATCAGGCACATTGATTCGTCAAGCCGATGAGATGGCGACCTACTTGGAACAGACCGAGTTTTCATT
>JADKGB010000014.1 GCA_016717225.1 Flavobacteriales bacterium
GGGCATCAGCAAATCCATTGCTGAAGGCCTTATGCGCGCGGATGCGAAAGCACTTTCGAAGTGCGGACTGAGCGCCGATCGGTCAACGCTGAGTTGGTCCGCGCTCTGGTAGTGGCCGTCGGCCCTCCTTCTGCAATTGCATGAGGATGTCGTTGGCGGGCTGCCTGCTGGCACCGAAGCGGAACCAGTGGTTGCTCTTCGGACCACAGCGGGTCATTTCAACCCTGGCAGATGGAGGCCCGCTCCTTCGGTTTGCTCGCGATGACGGTGCACATACTTCCTACTCGTCATCGCGAGCGGGGCTCTGGCCGCGAAGCGATCTGTAATTGCGGGGAGATGGTCGGTACTTGATGACAGATCGCTTCGCACGTGCTCGCGCTGACGGTGCACATACTTCCTACTCGTCATCGCGAGCGGGGCTCTGGCCGCGAAGTGATCTGTAATTGCGGGGAGATGGTCGGTACTTGATGACAGATCGCTTCGCAGGTGCTCGCGATCTCTTCAACTGGAACGAAGTTGATCGGTCGAGAAGACAACGTCTTCAACAGCAGTTGTCATGGAACCCTTCACACAACCTGTCCAATCCGCCGGATGTCCTCATGCCCTCACTGACCATATGAACACATGTTCGCATGTCCTCATGTTCACAACCTGTCCCGTTCGCGGGATGGCACAAGAGACCACGCCCTGTTGGCCAGCGGTAATTGTTGGGGCAAGGAACGCTTGCGCCAGAGGGCATGACCGATCGCGGATCCAAGCGCGGCTCACCCACTGGATCGATCGCTCAAATACCTTCGCCCATCTGCTCCTGACCCATGAAACGTTCTGCTACTCGCCCTGCTCCACCGCGTTCTACTTTCACTGGCACACGCCCAACAGATCGCTAGTTGGGCCACCGAGACCGTGCCCGCCAGCAACCGCGTGAAGCTTGCTGAAGGTGAGGTGGCGTATTCACGTTGGGCACTGGCGATAACGGCGCGGTGATGCGCATCAGCGCGGCGGGTGCCGTGCGGTGGACCAAAACGCTAAGCGCACCCACGCTCTACCTATCGACATGGATGTGGACACGAGCAATAACGTGTACATCAACGTGGGCTTCACCACCGGCCAATTGGATGCTGGTGCGGCCGCAAACCACACTGGTAAACCCCGGCAAAGTGTACGCGGTACACCAGCAGCAGCCAGTTCTGTGGGGCTTCAGCATAGAGAACACCACCGACCTCAGCGGGGACTATAGCGCCATCGGTGTAGATGATCTTAAGCCGGCCTCTACATCCTGGGCGACCTCGGCGAAGGCACCTACGATTTCGATGCGGTCCCCGGTGGCGGTGTATGATGGGGTGTGGCGACTTCACCATCGGACCACCATCGCGTTACCCGTCCCGATGGCACTTTGGTGTTCGCGGATGTGCGCCGTGGTACAGTGGGTTCACCAGCGCGCCGGGACATTGATGTGATGCAAGATGGCACCGCGTTCCTATATGATCAAACGCTGGACAACGGCGGCCCACTGAAGTTCGCAGATGCGACGTGGATCCGGTCCCGAGTCTTCAATGTGTACACCGGGAAACGCGGGCATCATGCGGTACGACCCGGTGCGTTCGCTTTTCAGGACAGGCCTACACCAACTACGGCGACATCCGCTTGTGCGCGGATGCGCGGGGCGATACGTACTACTGATGGGTACAGCCAGCGTGGGCGCCGGTTTTCTGGGCTGTGAAGTACGGCGGCAACGGCCAGAACCTGACCTAGGTGTACAGCACGCCGCTCACGTCTACCGGCAATTTGCGCCCGGGGATATTGCCCCGGACGATCAGGCGGTTGCTCGAGCATGTACAGCAACAACTGCAGAACGCGTGATACTTTTACAAAATGAACGTGAGCGGCACGGTGGACTTCAGCCTCTTCATCAACAGCGGAACCGGTGCACCTTGCCCCGGCGACAAAGGCTTCGATGTGGATGGCAACAGCTTCTACATGGGCACCTACAACAACGGCTACGTGGTGGATTTCGAACCCGGCGCGAGCGTGCTTACCACTGCCCACCGGCAACAACGATGGGGTGGTGGCCCGCGCTACGACTGGTGCGCCGTTGCGCCTTTCCAACCGTTCGATATGTCTCCTCCCCTCGCCCATTTGCACCTTGGACACGGTAACCTTCAATGTGTCCGCTTTCGGCGACGCGAGCAGCTACACCAGGAGCACCAGTGTCTGGCCCATTCTCTCCGGGCGGGGAACAGCAGGTATAACAGCGCTCGTGTCAGTATTGGCAATGATGCTATTTCCGTAATAGCGGTGAATGCCTGTGGCAGCAACGACCCCGTGGAAGTGTATCCCGTGAGCTTCTACCCCGAATGGAGCCCGCTGGAAGATGCAGAGGAGTGCTACAATTACAACGGTGTCATCGACCCGCAGACTCTGACCCGATTGCACAGCCTCTGGCAACCTGGCGGTGAAACCACGCCAACATTATCCGTGTCGATACGCAGACCACCACCTTCATTCTTACAGTGACCAGCGGCGGTTGCGTGGATACGGATACCCTTACGACGCGGTCGATCAGGTAGCGGCTGTCGACGATGCAACGCGTGAACCGGTGTCCTTGTCACCCGTACCGGTCGCGAGCGGTGTTGCGCGTTCGTGGTGTGCTACGCGCGAGCTCGCCTTCATCACCAGCGCCGATGGACGGCAATACCCCCATTCCCGCTGCAGCAACAGGCACCATGGCGATGATCGCGACAAGTCAATTCGCTGCCAGTGCCTACACGTTGCGCTCTTCCGATGGAAGGGCATGGCGGTTCGTAGTGGTGCGCTGATCGACCGCGCCAGGTGTAATTCGCATCGGGCACCTCAACACGTTGCCCTTCGTCCATAACCACCACCTTCACGGTGAACGGCGTGCCCGCGGGCAGATTGGCGATCCTGGTGCGCATGGCCGTAGAGATCGTTACCGCCGCTACCGGTGGCCGTTGCATCCTTGCCGGTGCAGTCCATGATGCAAATGGTGAGCGACGTGATACGCGCATCAGGAACGCAACCCTGAGCTCGATGGCCTTGATCGCGGACCATTTCCAATTTGGTGATAACACCAGCGGTCTTGGTGGCCAGGCGTATGCGCGGCGGGCCACCGACAGGGGCGACCATTTTTACCCCGGGTTCGAACACGGTTGCCGGTTGGAACGAAGTGCATAGCAGTGCCGCAGCGAGAAAAAGAGAATGTGTGAACATGGTTCTGGGTGTTGGTTACCACCTAGCAATGCACAAAAGGCAAAGGGTAACGTGCGCGTTCATGAGCCGACCATCTGGGTGGCACGAGGTAGATCCTCTCGATGGCGCACATGAATTGTTTGCCTTCGAAGGATGCAGATGTTGAATTGCGTGCTTCGCCCAGAGCGCTGGGGGGCAGTTGGCAAAGACCAATTCATTCGATGGCGCCCGGTCATCAACCGTCACCGGTTTATCAATTGGCCCCATCGCCGCACGCCGCATGGACGTGGTAACTACATTCGATATTCACCAAAACCCCACATCACCATGAACATGAAAGTACTCGTTGCTGCCTTGGTTGGCGGCGTGGTCGCATTCCTTTTGGGTTGGCTTATTTGGGGCACGCTCCTTATGGGCTACTACGAGGCCAGCATGATCCACTACGAAGGGCTCATGAAGACAGAAGGTGAAATGAACCTCGGACTTATGTTCTTGAGCAACTTGACGCTTAGTTTGTTGATGGCCCTCTTGTTCCAACGCATGGGCATCAAGGACCTGATGGGTGGCGCCATGACCGGCGCGCTGATCGGTGGCCTCTTCTTCCTGAGCGTCGACCTCGGCTTCCTGGCCATGATGAACTACTTCGCTACCACGACGGTAGTGCTGGTTGATGTGCTGGCCAACACGGTATGGACGGCCTGCATCGGTGCGGTCATCGGCCTGCTACTGGGCAGGGGCAAGGCGGCCGCGTAGGCTGTACATGGTGTTCCTTGGAAGGCCCGGCACCTGAGCGTGCCGGGCCTTCTGCGTTCTTGAATGGATCGGCCCTGCATCCATTCCAACGATCCCCACTACTGAATACATTTGGTGGAAGACCCTCTCGCCATGCGCACCTCTACCCTACTACTTGTTCTGCTTTCCCTGCAACTCGCTGCACAGCAACCACGCATTTGGGGCATGACCACCTCGGGTGGTGCCAACAACAAAGGCGTGGTCTTCGCGGTGGATGCCGACGGCACGGACTTCAGTACCGTGTTCGCTTTTGATGAGGCATCGGGCTGGGGTCCCGAAGGGGGCTTGTGCCTGGCGCCGAACGGCTTGCTCTACGGCATGGCCACGTATGGCGGTGAAGCGGTGCCCGCAGCGGGCACCTTGTTCACCATCGATCCCGCGACCGGAACGTTCACGAAACTGATCGACTTCAACATCACGAACGGGGGCTACAACCAAGGCGCGCTGATCGTTGGCGCGGATGGCTTGCTCTATGGTGCGGCCTACGGAGGCACGGCGGGCGGTGGAAGTATTTTCCGCGTGGATCCCACGACCAATGCATACACCGAACTGTATGCGTTGACACAAAGCGTGGACGGTGCAGGGATCAACAGCCGCTTGCTACAGACCCCCGACGGACTGCTGTACGGTGCTGCTTCTCAAGGTGGTACCAATTTCGAATCGGGTACGCTGTTCCGCTACGATATCGCGAACGATGCATTCACCAAGTTGCACGACTTCGATGGCGTTGCCGGTGGACGCACACCCTATGGTGGCCTGTGCCAAGCGGAGAATGGCTGGCTCTACGGAACCACCTTCGAAGGGGGTACGGGAAATTCGGGCATCATCTACAAGTACGATCCTGTGAATGACGAGTTCGAGAAGGTGTTCGACTTCGAAGATGCAGATGGAGCCAATTGTTGGAACACCTTGGTGAATGCCGGTCCCGATCTGCTCGCAGGTGCGGTTGGCACTGGTGGGCTCAACAGCGCTGGTTTCCTGTTCACGCTGGTGCCTTCAACAGATACGTTCACGCTGGTGAATTCCTTCGCCGTTGCGAACGGCAGCGGCCCGGTGGGCAGCCTCGTTGCCGGTGCTGGTGGACCGTTGTACGGAACGGCTACGTTGGGTGGCGCAAGCTTCTATGGCACCTTGTACCGCTTCGATCCGATCACGTTGCAACGAACCACCATCCATGGTTTCACCAACGGAGCAGATGGTGGGCAACCGCGCGGTGAAGTCGTAGTGCTTGGTGGCGAGGTGGGTGTCGCGGAAACCGTGTCGACCACGTTGTTCTCGGTAGGTCCGAACCCATCATCGGGACAAGTCACGTTGAATTGCGACCCAGCGGCACTGCCACTTGAAGCACACATAACCGATGCATGGGGTCGTGTATCGCGCAGGTTCACAGTTACGCGCGCTTCATCGGTGATCGACCTGGGCATAGTTCCGGGGATCCGATGCATCACGATCAGCGGTGCGAACGCATCGCGGACAGAACGGGTGGTGGTCGACTAGACTTCTCGGACAATTGGCATAAGGCTGTCGCGAAGAACCTCCCTGCATACCGGTTCATTGAGCACAATGATCCACGCCAACCATGCCCGATCGTTCCAACCTTTGTTGCATGCGCTGGCTCTTCTGGCTAGGTCTCTTGCCATTCAGTGTTATCGCCCAAACCACGATCACGGGGAGGGTGCTGGATGAGGCGAGCAAGGAACCGCTACCGTATTGCTCGGTACGTGTCGCGGGCTCGCGCCTGGGCACCATCTCCAATGAGGAAGGCACCTTCTCTATTCGCGTTGATGCGGATTGGGATACGCTCGTCTTTTCGTTCGTGGGCTATAACAAGCGTGCGGCGCTGGCAAGTTCGGTCCTGCGGCACCCGGATGTAATGCTCATGCGTGCGATAACGGAATTGCATGTGTTGGAAGTGCGTCCTGAGCAAGAGGCGCTGTATGGATCCGTGGTTCGTTGCGCGAAGAACATCCGGCGTTCCAAGAATTCTATCGCGAAGCTCTACTTCGAAATGAACACACACCTGAACGGACAGCCCGTGGAAGTGTTGGCGTGTTTCTACAATGCGCGGACCGATGGACCGCACATCAAAAGCCTCGACCTGAAGCAGGGACGCATCGGCATAGCTCCGCAAGAGGATCGCTACTTCGTGAGCCTCGATATGACCAAGGCCATGTGTCTCTTCGATGTGCGTGACCCTCAGGTGAAATTCCCAATGAACCCGTTGCATTATACCAGTGTTCGTGTACTGCGCAAGCATTACCGCGTGCAAGACCTGGGCACCACCCTGGACAGCGCGCACCTGCAACACCTGCGCTTGGAACCACGCGATACGAGCGGCGGTTCCTTCCACATGGACATGTGGCTCGATGCCACCACCGGGGAACCTCGTAGCATGTCACTTTCGTGCAAGCACTGCACTGTGCAACCATTTATACCGTTGGTTCCGGAGGACCGCATTCAGCAGCTGAACATGCGGATCCAGTTGACCTTCAAAGAGGACGGCATAAACGCGAACCTCCTGGACCACCTGGAGTTGGCATACGATCTCCGGTACGAAGACAACGCTGGTGAACGTCAGGTGAACACCACTGCTGTGATGCACCTCTATGAACATAACGCCGCGTTCATACTGCCCGTGTTCGAGTACGACGACGAGCAGAACGACTACCGCAAGATCACCTTCCAGCCATACGACAGCGTGTTCTGGGCAACCAGCCCCACGCTCGTGCGCACTGCTGCGCAAGAGAAGGACCGCGAGTTCTTCTCACAGTACGGAACGCTCACCGGCAGCACGCGCATCAATACGAACAAGCCACTTTTCGAAAGCAACTATGCTTGGTGGTCACCTGACAAACGCATCTCGCTGAAGCAACTTCCAAGCGATGCGGCGGATAAAAGCCCGGTACCCGATATCCGTTCGAAAGGTGTGGCCGTGCCTGCGAGCCGTGTGAACCTGGAGGCGCAGATCTACCTGAACGTAGATACACTGAACGGTAGCACCAGGCACTTTTCGGCCACTGTCCTGGATGGTTTCCGATCCTATTACCGCCTGCCCGAAGAGCCGCACTCCGATGTCTTCCTCAACATCTTCTTCGACCTGTGCGAGTTGGAGCGCATGGCACTGGAAGCAAAACTCCTGAAAACGGCTAGTGAGATTGCCCGTATTCGTGCACTGCATACCGAAGCCGTGGCGAACATGCATCGGAACACCGCCCTTTACCTGAAGGAAACGCAACTGGGCAAAGACACGAAAGCGTTGCTCCGGTGGAACAAGAAGGTGAAGGAACAGCTAGGCATCGACAACATCGCGCTGTTCAAGTTGTGACCGGCAATGCCTGTTCTCGAAAAGTCCCGGTGAACCTCACCGAGGCATGTGCGACGTCATGTTCGTTCAGCCTCGGAAACCAAAACACCAGCCGTCCCCGAACTCACCTCGGTGCCAGACTCTTCATTCCTGCCCTATCGGCACTTCGGATCGTGCGCGAGTGCCACAACTTCCGGGCTGCTCAAGTTGATAAGCAGGATCGTCAGATTCACACGCATCGGAGCAACCTTTGATAGCGCCTTCGCGAACCAATTACCCTATGGACCTGAACAAATTCACCGTACGTGCCCAAGCGGCCATCACCCAAGCGCAGACCATCGCCGCTGGTAATGGACAGCAAGCCATCGAGACCGGTCACCTGTTGAAAGGACTCTTCTTGGAGGATGCGGACGTAACACCCTTCCTGCTGAAGAAACTGAACGTGAACATGAACGCGCTCACGCAGGCATTGGACCGGATCGTGAGCGGCTACCCGAAAGTGCAAGGAGGGCAGAACGGCACCTCTCGCGTTCTGCGGCAGAGGCGCTCACGAAAGCCCTCGCGAACACCACGGCCTTCGGTGATGAATTCGCCAGCGTGGAGCACCTGTTGCTCGGCCTGGTGGAAGGTTCGGACGGCACTGCGCAATTGCTGAAGGACAGTGGCGCGAGCAAGAAGGACCTGATCACAGCGATCACCGAACTGCGCAAGGGCAGCAAGGTGACCAGCCAGAGCCAGGAAGAAACCTACAACGCGCTGAACAAGTATGCGAAGAACCTGAACCAACTAGCGAAGGAGAACAAGTTGGATCCGGTGATCGGCCGCGATGAGGAGATCCGCCGCGTGTTGCAGATCCTCAGTCGTCGCACGAAGAACAACCCGATCCTGATCGGTGAACCCGGCGTCGGCAAAACCGCCATCGCCGAAGGCATCGCTCAACGCATCGTGAGCGGCGATGTACCGGACGATCTGCGCAACAAGCAGGTGTTCAGTTTGGATATGGGCGCACTCGTTGCCGGTGCGAAATACAAAGGCGAATTCGAAGAGCGATTGAAGGCCGTGGTGAAGGAAGTGATCAGCGCGGAAGGCAACATCGTGCTCTTCATCGACGAGATCCATACGCTGGTTGGCGCGGGCGGTGGCGAAGGCGCCATGGACGCCGCGAACATCCTGAAGCCCGCTCTCGCACGTGGTGAACTGCGCGCGATCGGTGCCACCACCTTGAACGAGTACCAGAAGTACTTCGAAAAGGACAAAGCACTGGAACGCCGGTTCCAACAAGTGATGATCGATGAGCCCAACCGCGAGGATGCCATCAGCATATTGCGCGGATTGAAGGAGAAGTACGAGAGCCACCACAAGGTGTTGATCAAGGACGCCGCGATCATCGCTGCTGTGGAACTGAGTACCCGTTACATCAGCAACCGCTTCCTGCCGGACAAGGCCATCGACCTGATCGATGAGGCCGCCAGCAAGCTGCGCATGGAGATCAACAGCAAGCCCGAAGAACTGGACGAAGTGGATCGCCGTGTGATGCAACTGGAGATCGAGCGCGAAGCGATCAAACGCGAGAAGGACGATTCGCAACTCGCCGGGCTCAACAAGGAATTGGCGGAACTGCAAGCTCAACGTGATGGTTTGAAATCACGGTGGACCGCAGAGCGCGACCTCGTGGAAAAAATGAACGAGGCCAAGGACAAATTGGAGCAGTTGAAGTTCGATGCCGCACAAGCCGAGCGCGAAGGCGACTTCGCCAAGGTGGCTGAGATCCGATACGCCCGCATGAAGGAGACCGAGGACGCTCTGGCACATGCCAAAGCCGACCTCGCCGAAATGCAGGTGAGCAGCAAGATGATCAAGGAGGAAGTGGACGTGGAAGAGATCGCGGCCGTGGTGAGCCGTTGGACCGGCATTCCCGTTACACGCATGCTGGAAGCCGAACGCAGCAAGTTGCTGAAGTTGGAGGACGAATTGCACCAGCGCGTGGTGGGCCAGGAAGAAGCTGTACGTGCCGTGGCCGATGCGGTGCGCCGCAGTCGCGCCGGTATGGGTGATGAGAAACGGCCCATCGGCTCGTTCATCTTTCTCGGCACTACCGGCGTGGGCAAAACCGAACTGGCCAAGGCGCTCAGCGAGATCCTCTTCAATGACGAGAACGCGATGACGCGGATCGACATGAGCGAGTACCAGGAAAGGCACAGTGTATCGCGACTGGTCGGCGCCCCTCCCGGTTATGTGGGTTACGATGAAGGTGGACAACTCACCGAAAGCGTGCGCCGCAAACCCTACAGCGTTGTGCTGCTTGACGAGATCGAAAAGGCGCACCCCGATGTATGGAACATCCTGCTCCAAGTGCTCGACGATGGCCGACTCACCGACAGCAAAGGCCGCGTGGTGAACTTCAAGAACACGATCATCATCATGACGAGCAACATCGGCTCGCACATCATCCAGGAACGCTTCGAGAAGATCGACGCCAAGAACCGCGAGGACGTGGTGGAAAAAACCAAGGTGGAAGTGATGGCCTTGTTGCGCAGCACCGTGCGCCCCGAGTTCCTGAACCGCGTGGACGAGATCGTGATGTTCGAGCCCCTCACCAAGAAGGACGTTCGCGCGATCGTGATCCTGCAGATCAACATGCTGCTGAAGAAGCTCGAGGAAAAAGACATTCACCTCTCCCCTTCACCGGACCTCATCGACCACATTGCGGAAGGCGGCTACGACCCCCAGTTCGGCGCTCGCCCCATCAAGCGCATGATCCAAAAGGAGCTGATGAACGAGCTTTCCCGCCAAGTGATCGCCGGTAAAGTGGAAACCGGTGTGAAGCAGGTGATCGACGTGTTCGACGGAAAGATCGTGTTCAGGAAGCCGATCGCGAAGGAGAAGGTTTGATGAACCATGTGGACATGTGCCCATGTGGACATGAGGTTGTATGATGGGCTCCGAAAGGCCACTGGGTTGGGTCAAGTTTGCAATGCGATGGAATTTGGGGAATGATCACCACCTTCGTCTCGCGTTGCGCAAACCCACAGCGCCATGTGCACATGAACGCATGTTCACATGACCACATGCCCCACCTCCCATGCGCACCCTCTACCTCACCCGCCACGCGAAGAGCAGTTGGGACGATCCACGCACGGACGACTTCAACCGGCCATTGAACGAACGCGGGCTGCGCGATGCGCCTTTTATGGCGGAGGTGTTCAAGAAGCGGGGCGAACCGATCGATCGTATCGTGAGCAGCCCTGCCCTGCGAGCGATCAGCACCGCTCGAGTATTCGCGAAAGCACTCGCCTATGATGAGGCTCGTATCACGCAAGACAAGAGCATCTACCTGGCTCCGATCGAAATGCTGTTGCGCATTGTGAACCTTCTACCCGATGATGCCCAACGCGTAATGCTCTTCGGCCACAATCCGGGCTTCAGCGAATTGGCGGAATACCTCGGCGATGGCGATGTGGGTGAGATGCCAACAGCCGCCACAGTGCGTATCGACTTTGTGATCGATCGGTGGAGCGAAGCGAGCATGGGCTTGGGTACACTGGTTTGGTTCGACTACCCGAAGAGGAACGCGGAGTTGAAGTGAGCATCTGGTGTTTCTCACGCGGAGGCGCTGAGACGCGGTTGAATGTGCGGAACACTCGAGACTCTATCTGCGGCTCCGCAGCGACCCTTATAGCTTCTCCCGATAGATGCTCCGTTTCTGCAAGCTCTCTTGCGGCCGATAGATGTACCAAACGGCATCGTTGTATACCTGCACGCGTTCGGGGTATTTGTAGGTGATCCGGCGGCGATCGCCCAATGCACCGGTCACGGGATCGATGGGGCGCAACCAGAAGAAACCGTTGCGGTCGAAGATCGCATACAGCTTTTGCGTGGCACGGTCCTGCAATAATTTGCCGGACCAGTCGCGGCCTTCGATCTTGTTGAGATAGGATAGCAGGGCTGATCCGGCTTCCCGAAAGTCGCGTGTGAATTTGCGCAGCCGGGCTTTGGCATGATCGAACACGAGAAGGGTATCGCCCACCACGAAAAGAGGACCGTACACCGGTTTGAACCAGAGGTTGTGTTGGAAGCCGCTCATGTATCCGGCCACCACTTCCTTGTCCACTCCGAGTTCGCTCGCGAGGTTCATGGCCACCACTTTCTCAGGGCCCTTCAGGTATTTGTATTCGCTGCGGAAAAGCTGCATCATGAAGGTGTCGACAACTGTGCAGACCACGTTCGCAGAATCCGAACGGGGATCGTAGGCCAGATGATCGAAGCGCGGCATCACGCGATCGGCATTCGTTCCCAGAATATGCTCGGCGAGCGTATCTGTCCAGGGCAACACGCGCTGGCGCAGATCCTCCAAACCGAAGGGAACGAGCAGCAGTCCGCCTTCTTCCATTCGCGCGATACTGAAGGCCTGCGTTGTTCCCTCGATGAGCACGGCGTTCGCAGGATCACGTCGCAGCCCTTTCACTTCTTCGGGCACGGAACAGCGTGTCACTTCATGGAACAGTGTATCCAGCAACACAAGTCGAACATCACGCAGGATCTCCTCGCCTGCTTCGGCTTCTTCCCGCAACATGCGCGGGTGCTTGTAGGCCAATACCCAGAGACCTTCATCGTTGATGAGCAGATCCGCAGCGTGCACGTCAGCGCGCTGGAAAATGACCTCGGGCTTTGCGCGCGTGACCGGGACCGATGGCAATTCGAATTCGATCGGCACAAGAAGTATCCGGAGCTCATCACGTGTATTGCTTCCCTGTTGATCGAACAAGCGATCCTTTTTTCGATAGCCCGTTCGCGCAAAATGCAACGTGAAGGACTCCCCGTTCCGGAATTCCACCACGCACCGCCCTTCGCCATCCGTTCGGATCCGCTGCCCGCTTCCCCAGGTGACCTCCACATCGGGAACACCGGAGAGTTCAAGGCTATCAAGCACTTGGATCCTCAATTGCCCACGCTGCGCCCATGCAGTTCCACAAACAGCGAGAAGCACTGAAAGCACCACATACCTGCTCCACATTCCGCTTCGTTCTACTTTCACGATGCACAAGATGGCACGATCGCACAAAACATACTTCGAGCCGATCCTTCGTAGCTGAATATTTTACCACGCGTATGGCCACCGACCACTACTCCACGCTGGGCATTTCCCGTTCCGCTTCTCCCGAGGAGATCAAGCGCGCGTACCGGCACTTGGCCAAACGACTGCACCCTGATCGCGACCCTTCTCCGCGCGCCGCTGAGCGTTTCATGGATGTGCATCGCGCCTATGAAACACTGCGGGATCCGTTGTTGCGTATCGCCCATGATGCCCGAACACAACCTCCCAAACACCGTGATCCCCGGTACAAAGGGGGATCGAACAAGCCCAAGGAAACACGGGGCGAAGAGCCTGAGATCAGGATCCGCTCGTGGGCATTTCTCGGGCTGCACGTGACCGGTCTCGTTTTTGGGTTCGCGATGATCACCGGCTTGATGCTGGGTGTGATCGTACGCGACTGGCCGTGGGCCGTACTTTTCTTCATGCTCCCGGGCCTTATCGTGATCCCCGATGCGTGGCGGGGGATCCAACTGTGGCGTGCTGGGCGAAGTAGCCGCTGGGGGTGAAGTGATCACAGCTATCATTTCAAAGTACAAATACATCCGATCGGAAACCACCCCTGCCCCTCCTTTGGCATTGGCGAGCCCCCCGGATAAGCTTGCGCATTCCGGGGTGGCGGCATCGCAGGAGGGGAAAACTCAATGGGTGGTTTTGAGATCCCAAAAGGAAAAGAACGAAGAAGGCCCCCAACTTGGAGGCCTTCGCACTGTTCAATGATCCTTCACTTCACCGGCACCATCCAACCGAACGGATCGGCAATGCGACCACGACGGATCTCATCCAACATCTTGCCGATACGATTGCTGAGGTTGCGCTGATCAACCGGTGGCAGGTCGTAGTTGACCCCTTCATAGGCGATGCTGCGGATGTGTGCGATCGTGGCGGCCGTACCAGCACCGAACGCCGCTTTCAACCGACCTTCTTTCAACGCATCCACCACCTCGCGCACGCTTACACGGCGCACTTCACATGGGATCTTCTCATGTTCAGCGATGCGGATGATGCTATCGCGCGTAACACCATGAAGGATGGTACCGCTCGTCTCCGGCGTGATCAACGTATCGTCGATGCGAAAGAACACGTTCATCGTCCCGCTCTCTTCGAAGTACTGGTGTGTTTCGCCATCGGTCCACAACAATTGATGGTAGCCTTCGTCCGCTGCCAATTTCGCCGGGTACAAGGATGCCGCATAATTGCCGCCACATTTGGCTTCACCTGTTCCACCTGGGAACGCACGGCTGTACTCGGTCTCGATCTTCACGCGCACCTCTTCTTTGTAGTAGCCTCTTACCGGACACGTGAAAATGAGCAAACGATAACCTTCGCTCGGCCTTACACCGATGTATTCATCACTGGCATACAACAGCGGGCGGATGTAGAGGGCTCCCTCGTCGCCGCCAGGGATCCAATCACTGTCAAGCTCCACCAATGCTTTCAATCCATCCATGAACACATCCTCCGGGATCTGCGGCATACACATGCGTTCCGCCGAACGGTTCATGCGTTCGATGTTCATTTGCGGACGGAACAACGCTGCACCACCTGTGCTGGTGCGATAAGCCTTCAACCCTTCAAAGATGGTCTGGCAATAATGAAGCACCAACGAAGCAGGGCTCATCTGCATTTTCGCATACGGCACGATCGTAGGCTGTTGCCATTGTCCGTTCTGGTAATCCATCACGAACATATGGTCGCTGAACACGCGCCCGAAGACCACGTTGTCGAGGTCCGTTTCCTTCAACCGGCTGCGTTCCACTCGCGTGATCGCTATCTTTTGCCCTGTGCTGATCATGTCTTCTTTCCGCTTGTTGCGGCCAAATGTAACCAACACCGCATGCGGCCGAATTGCCCCAAAGCGCCATGGCACGCTGCTTTTCAACCACTGTTCACATGTAGTTCATTTGTGAACAATGCGTGACATTCACGAAGTACTGAAAACCACCTGGGGCTATGATGCCTTCAGGCCGAAGCAGGAAGCGGTGGTGCGCTCGGTGCTCGAAGGCCGGGATACCCTCGCGCTGCTGCCCACTGGTGGCGGGAAAAGCTTGTGTTTTCAAGTGCCTGCGCTGGCCACGGGCAAGCTCTGCATCGTAGTAAGTCCGTTGATCGCTTTGATGAAGGACCAGGTTGACCGGCTGAAGTCACAAGGGATCAGGGCCACGGCGATCACCAGTGGAATGGACTTCTCCGAGATCGACAACGCCATCGAAAGTGCGGCCGTCGGAAAGACGGCTTTCCTCTATGTATCCCCTGAACGACTGGCAACGGAGATCTTCCTCGCCCGCCTTCCACGAATGCCCCTGGGGTTGATCGCGGTCGACGAAGCGCACTGCATCAGCCAATGGGGCTATGACTTTCGGCCTTCCTATTTGCGCATCGCCGAATTGAGGCAAGCCCATCCGAAGGTACCGGTGATCGCGCTCACGGCATCCGCCACCGAGAAGGTTTGCAATGACATCATGGAGCGGCTGGCGTTTCGCGAACCACACATGATCCGGGGCTCCTTTGCGCGGCCCGAACTCGCTCTTTGGGTGAGCCGCGGCGAAGACAAAATGGGGCGCTTGCTCCGGATCATTGAACATGTTGAGGGCAGCGGGATCATCTACCTGAGGGAACGGAAAGGCACGGTGCGTATTTCCCAGTTCCTGCAAGACAAGGGGATCAGTGCTGCCGCCTATCACGCGGGAATGAGTTTCCAGGACCGGGACAAAGTGCAACAACAGTGGAGCAACGGCGAAGTGCGTTTTGTTGCCGCCACGAACGCCTTCGGCATGGGCATCGATAAGGCCGATGTGCGCTGTGTGATCCACCTGGAGCCACCACCCGACCTGGAGAGTTATTACCAGGAAGCCGGACGTGCAGGGCGCGATGGTCAGGCATCGTTCGCGTTCTTGCTGGTGGATGATGGCGATGAAAGCAGGATGCGGGAGAAGTTCGCTGCCTCGTTCCCCAGTATCTCCGAAGTGCGTCGCACCTATCAAGCCTTCGCGGATATGCATCATATCGCTCTTGGTAGCGGACAGTTCGAATCCTATGACCTTGACCTGAGAGCGATCGCGACGCGTACGTCCATCAATGTTTCCACCGTGAGCCATTGCTTGAAGGCGTTGGAACTGGATGGAAGTTTGACGTTGAGCGATGGAGCTCGCACCCCTTCCCGTGTTGGCATGCGTGCAAGTGATCGAACCATTTACGACATACGAGTGAAGGACCCTCGCATGGGGCCCATGCTCGAAGCACTGTTGCGCATGCACGGTGGCTTGTTCGAGGAACCCGCGATCATTGATGAAGGTCGACTCGCGAAGCATATGGGCTGTTCTGTCGGCAATGTGATCGGCCTGCTGAAGGAACTGGATCGGCAACACACCATCTTCTACAAACCACGTAACGATTCCCCAACCGCCACACTTCTCACTCCCCGTCGCGATGCGCTCTTGCTGATGCTGAACAAGGAAGCGCTGGACAACAGGCAAGCACGGTCAAGAGCGCGAATGGAGGCGATGATCGACTTCACCTTCCACTCAGCGATCTGTCGAGAGCGTTCCTTGCTTCGTTATTTCAGCGATGCCGCAAGTGCGGATTGTAAACGGTGCGACGTGTGCAAGCAACGTGCTCGTTCATCCGCCCTGGACCCGAACGCAAAAGGACTGCGGATAGCTCCGGTTCCGGAAGACATCGAGCTTTTGCGTTGGCGGTCCAGTGAACGTCCTGCGCCGGCGGATCGGATGATCCGGGATGGGAACACATGAAGAAACTGCCCCGATCCTTCTACCTGCGTGAAGATGTCCTCGAGGTTGCGCGCGACCTGCTCGGCAAAGTTCTCATCACCCGCTTCAACGGATCCGTCACAGCTGGCATTATCACGGAGACCGAGGCCTATAATGGAGTTGTGGATCGCGCTTCGCATGCGTTCGGGGGCAAACGAACAGCGCGGAATGAAATGATGTACGCTCGCGGTGGAACGGCCTACGTTTATTTGTGCTACGGCATCCATCATTTGTTCAACGTGGTCACCCATCGATCGAATATCCCGCATGCGGTTCTTGTGCGTGCCATACATCCGTTGATCGGGCAAACAACCATGGCAAACCGACGCAAGACCAATGGAAAGTTGACCACCGGTGGCCCAGGCACCTTGTCCGAAGCACTGGGCATCCGCACGGATCATAACGGCACCGATCTTCTCGGGGACACCATTCACATCGTGGATCAGGGCATCCAAATCCCTGACCTGTCGATCATGGTTGGCCCGCGCATCGGCGTTGGGTCCGCTGGTGCCGATGCACTTCTACCCTATCGCTTCCGGATCGATCCCCGCATTCTCGCATGAGCGCTCAACGTATTGTCTTCATGGGAACGCCAGCGTTCGCGGTCGCATCATTGGATGCATTGGTTCGCGCGGGCATCGATGTGGCCGCGGTCGTTACAGCACCCGATCGGCCTGCAGGTCGTGGCCAGCACCTGCGCATGAGCGCCGTGAAGGAATTCGCTCTTGCGAACGGGATCCTCAAAGATCGGATCCTTCAGCCGGAGAAGCTCAAGGACCCCACCTTCCATGCCCAATTGGATGCCACGGGTGCTTCCTTGTATGTAGTGGTGGCGTTCCGCATGTTACCCGAACTCGTTTGGAACCGGCCACCACTCGGCACGATCAACCTCCACGCTTCTATGTTGCCCGATTATCGAGGAGCCGCACCGATCAACTGGGCAGTTATGAATGGCGAGACTCGCACCGGTGTCACCACTTTTTTCATTCGCCATGAGATCGATACCGGCGACATCCTTCTTCGCGAAGAGACCCCTATTGGCCCGGAGGAGACAGCGGGTGAACTGCACGACCGGTTAATGATCATCGGCGCTTCGCTTCTGGTGCGCACGGTGCAAGAAGTTCTGGGTGGCCGATCGAAAAGCACAAGCCAGTCCATGGAAAGCGCGGCCGAATTGCACCATGCACCCAAGCTCACACCCGAGAGCTGTCGCATCGATTGGCATAGCGGAGTGCAAACAGTCCATGATCACATCCGCGGATCGAGTCCTTTTCCAGGCGCATGGTCCCAGCTCGTCATAGGTGATCAGGATCCGCAACACTTCAAGATCCTGAAGTCACGTGTGGCATACAGAACGAGTGATGGTGAGGCTGGGACCGCGAATGTGCGAGGTGGCCAGTTCCTGGTGCGCTGTGCTGATGGCGCGATCGAAGCACTCGAGATCCAAGCAGAAGGCAAGCGCCGAATGGATGCGCAGTCATTCTTACGGGGCTTCCATTCGCTACCAACATTTCGGTTCACGTGAGCGAGTTCATTGATCGAATCCTGAACGTGTGTTCTGCCCGTCGATGAAAGCATGAACGCTTTCTGGAATTCATCCGTTGATTCAACCCCTTCAGAAGCGAACAAAAAGAGGAGATCAAAAACGTTGGTACCAGCGGGCTGTAGGCGGACTTATCAACAAACACCCCGTTTTTTCAACATTTCCGGGGTTTAACACCCCAAAACCCTTGACAGGCTTGGTTCTCCAAATACATTCGTCCTGATATTCACTCAACCAACAAACCAACCACTAACAAAATGGGAATGAACAAAGCAGAATTGATCGAGTCCATCGCAGCTGATGCAAAGCTTTCGAAGGCAGACGCAAAGCGTGCCCTTGACGCATTTGTTACAAGCACCACCAAAGCTCTGCGCAAAGGTGACCGTGTTGCCCTCGTAGGCTTCGGCACTTTCAGCATTTCGAAGCGTGCTGCCCGTAAAGGCCGCAACCCACAAACCGGCAAAGAGATCAAGATCGCTGCCAAGAAGGTAGTGAAGTTCAAGGCCGGTGCCGACCTCAGCAGCAAGGTGAAGTAATTCATCACGCTGATCGGAAAAAATCCCTCCAACCGGAGGGATTTTTTCTTTTGTACCCATCCCATCTCCCATCGCCATGCTTTCAGACGCCCAGCTCTACGATCGACTTTCACCGTTCATCTCCGACAACAAACGGGCGTTGTTCGAGCGCATCGCACAGGATCGCACGAACCACATCACGGTGGTCATGGAGGACATCTATCAGCCACACAATGCAAGCGCTGTAGTTCGAACGTGCGATCTGGTAGGCGTGCAGAACATCCACATCATTGAGAACCGCAACAAGTACACGATGAACCCGGATGTCACACTCGGCTCATCGAAGTGGACCGACATGCACCGCTATCGTGAACACCCGGACAACTCGCTCGCTTGCATTGAACGATTGAAGAAGGAAGGCTATCGGATCGTGGCAACAACACCGCGTGCGGATAGCGTGACTCCCGAAGACATCCCATTGAACGAGCCGCTGGCGTTCTGCTTCGGAACAGAACTCACAGGCCTGAGTGATGTGATGATGAAGCATGCCGATATCCACTTGCGCATTCCCATGTATGGATTCACCGAGAGTTACAACATAAGTGTCAGCGCTGCGCTCACACTCTATACCGTGATGGAACGACTTCGTGCGAGCGAAATACAATGGCGGCTCACAGCTCAACAACTCATCGAATTGAAATTGTCCTGGGCAAGGAAAGTGGTGCAGAGCGCAGAGCTTCTCGAAGCGCGGATCAGGCGGGAAGCGGACAGTGAAAGTGCCAACGTTCGATCACGCGACGATCAATGATCACGCATTCTTCCAACTAATTTCCACTGCACTGTTGATCGCGTTCCGATATCGTTCGTTGTGTGAACGGATCTTCGCGTTGCCATGATCACTATCGCTGAACATCTCTATGCGCCTGGCTTTGCGGAGTTCCTGAAAGATCGCATGATCATTCTGAAATGATCGAACGCGTGTTCATCGCATCACGGTTCTCAACATCGATGCGTGGAGAAGTGAAACCTATTCGACACTTGATCCGTTGCAGCATCCGCATAGTTTCGCATCAAACCACTAACAATCCATACAATGGGAAAAGGTGATAAGAAGACCAAAAAGGGTAAGCGCACGATCGGTAGCAAGGGCAAAGCCCGTCCTGCCAAGCGTACAGTAGCTGCCGCAAAAAAGGCTGCTGCTAAAAAAGCTGCGCCAAAGAAAAAGGCCGCTGCCAAGAAAGCAGCTCCGAAGAAGAAGGCCGCTGCCAAGAAGAAGAAGTAAGCAGCTGTTCCTACAGAAGCGAAAGACCCCCGGCGTGCCGGGGGTCTTCTGCTTTCCATATGTTCCGTTCACGACAAGTCCTGGATCATTCTTGACGATGACCAATTGAACGATCATGCATGGATCCCCACCGCACGTTGATCATGGTTGCAATCGCATACGCCGCCATGTTCCATCGGCGAAGTGTTCGAACGCGATCCGATCATGCATGCGATCACTTCGGCCATGCCAGAATTCGATCCGAGCAGGCTTTACCCGGATACCTCCCCAATGCTCAGGCCGTGGCACATCCAAGTCTTTGAAACGTTCTTCCCATCGGCTGAACCGATCCTCCAACGCCGTTCGACTTTCCACGAGACGACTTTGATCACTGCTCCAGGCTCCGATCTGGCTGGACCGGGGCCGCGATGCGAAATAGGTGTCGCTCTCTGATGGATCCACTCGTTCGCATTTTCCTTCGATGCGAACCTGTCGTTCCAATGAAGGCCAGTAGAACGTGAGCGCCGCTCGCGGATCACGCTCGATATCCATCGCTTTTCTGCTGTTGTAATTGGTGTAGAACACAAAACCGCGCTTATCGAAGGACCGCAACAACACGATACGGCAACTGATGCTCGCGCTACCTGCGGTGGCCAACGTCATTGCGTTATGATCGGCCATGCCCGTTCCTTCCGCTGCCAACAGCCACTCATCGAACAATGGAATGGGGTCGTTATCAAGCGTATCCTCTATCAGGGTGCCCTTCACGTAATCCGTCCGATGATGCACATGTTTTTCCTCTTTCATGACCGCTTGAATATGTTGTGCGACGAAGATATCCAAGCGTTGATCCATGCGTGCTGATCAGGTCGAACGGACTGTGTGAGAAACCGTGGCGAGGTGTCGGCCACCTTCACATCTCCTGTTCGCCATGAGCTCTTCACCGCTCAGGCCCACGCGAGAAAAGGTTAAGCAACAGTCTTGAACCAGAAAAGTCGAACTACGCGTCGCCGCTATTGCGTCAACCATTTAACTTCCGTCAAAATTCCGAAGCGTTGTATGTCAAGCGACTTTTTCGACCTCAACCCGGACAATGCATTGGCGCCAGCGCGTGGTCGTTTGCTGGTGAGCGGGCCGTATTTGACGGATCCGTACTTCCATCGAACAGTAGTGCTCTTATGTGAACATGACGAGGAAGGCTCGTTCGGATTCGTATTGAACCGGTTCATCGATACGAGCATCGCGGATATCATGGAGAACATGCCTCCGCTGTTGAGCCGTGTGAGCATCGGGGGTCCAGTGCAGAGCGGAAACCTCTACTACTTGCACACGTTGGGGCCGCGAATTGAAGGGAGCGTAAGTGTGGTTGATGGAATACATATGGGTGGAGACTTCGAACAATTGCGAAACGTGCTCGCAACCGATCCCAAACTCAGCAAACACGTTCGGTTCTTCGTTGGCTATTGTGGATGGGGGCAGGATCAATTGAACAAGGAGTTGAACGAAAGGGCTTGGCTCATCACCCCCGCAAGCAAACGCCGTGTAATGAACACCAAGGTGAGCGATATGTGGGGCGATACACTGCGCGATATGGGCAAGCCCTTTGCGCCACTGGCGAATTTTCCAGAAGACCCTTCGCTCAACTGAGCGTCTTCTTCACCAATAAGTCTACCAACTGAAGTGCCATGCGGTGCGCATAGCGTTTGGTGCGATAGCCCATCACCCACTGAATACCGCGCGATGCATTGGTAAAGAACAATTCATCCGCGGCCAATAGGTTCTGCGGTGTCAAGGAGCACTCGTACACCTTGATACCGTTCTCGATCGCCAAGTTGATCACTTGCATGCGCATTACCCCACCAATGCAGCCATCGGTAAGCGCAGGTGTATAGAGCACACCATTGCTCACGATAAAAATATTACCGGCACTGCTCTCGATGATGTTACCGCGATCGTTCTGCAGGAGGCAATCATCCAACCCACGCTCCATACACCACAAACTGGCCATCACGTACAGCTGGCAGTTGAGCGTTTTGTGCGCCGAAAGCATGTTCACCGCTTTACGCATTTCCGGATAGAGGTCCACCGAATAACCCTGATGGTTCAGGATATAGTTCGGTGAAGGCACCGTTTTCAGTTCAATGGTGAACCCACCTTTGTGCGATTGCGGCCGGTAGTAACCAGGAGCATCCCTGTAAACTGTTAACCGAGCCCGCGAATTCGGTAGTTCGCATTCCTTCACCAATTGGCCGATGTAGGTCTCCAGCGATCGGCGATCAAGTTTATCAGGAGTTTCCAGTCGAAGGACCTTCATTCCTTCTTCCAACCGCGCCCAATGCGCGTCCAAAAAGCAGCCTTTGCTCTGCACCACACGGATGCTCTCAAAAACACCGTCGCCGTAATGGAACGCACGATTATCGAGCGTGACGACCGGTTTATCGCCGGGCATCAATTCACCGTTGAGGATCACGAACTGCGCCATCACACCAACCTGTTTTGCATCAATACCTCCATCAATGGGACGTTCGCTTCCACAAGTATCCCAAGCACACCGGCACCAACGGCTGCTTCAATGTCGCGATCACGATCACCGATCATCACCGAAGAAGCGGGATCTATGTGGTAACGAGCAATAGCGCGCTCCAACAAGAGCGACCCAGGCTTTCGGCACAAACATTTGCCCTGTGAAGGATGATGGGGACAGTAGTACACCGCGTCGATGGTGCCGCCCTGTTGGGCCAACTGCGCGTGAAGGTAGCGGTGCATTTCATTCACTTCGGCGTGGCCGTACAACCCCAGACCGATACCGCTCTGGTTGGTGATCACTACCGTGCGTTTTCCCGCAGCCCCAATGGCCCTGACCGCCTGGGCGACCGTGGGAAGTATCTCGAAATCGGGCAAGCGACAGGTGTGTTCGCCACGTTCTCGATTGATCACACCGTCCCGATCAAGGAAGATGGCCGCCTGCTTGTTCATGATAGCGAACCGGAAATGGCTTGAATGAAGGCAGGCACGACTTGTGGATCGAGGATAACGGTGAACAGCAAACCGACAATGGCCCCTGCAAAGTGCGCGTCATGGGCGATACCATCGCTGCCTTTTTGGCCCATGTACCATTCGTAGCCCAGATATAGCAGGCCGAAGATCCAAGCCGGTGCGGGTATCGGGAGGATCAACAAGTACATTTTGTTCGTAGGGTACATCAAAATGGAGGCGAACACCACAGCGGAGGTTGCACCCGACGCACCCACCGCCCGGTAATTCGGGTTCCATCGATGCTTATAGTACGCAGGTATTGAGCTTAGGGTGATCCCTGCCAGATAGAGGATCAAGAAGGGCAATAAGCTGGAACGCCCGGTGATCTCAGCGTATCCTCTTTCAACGCTTTGCCCGAACATGTACAAAACGAACATGTTCAACCCCAAATGCATCATATTGCCGTGAATGAATCCGTGCGTAAGCAGCCGGAACCAGTCCTTCCGGGTATTGATCACGAACGGCTCGAACATCATGTTCTCGAACACCTTCCGGTCGTTGAGCGCGATCAACGAGATCAAAACCGTGAACCCGATGATGGCATACGTCATTGTGAAATGGAACCCGGAGATCATTGGCTGTTCGCGCGGAACAGATCCGGCGCCGCGAAAGATATCCGCACCAAGCCTTCCACTCGAACCTACGAACTGATCAGTAGGTATGGTCTCGCAAGATCCGCCAGCCTTCGGCGTCACGCTCCCACAAAAGACTGAACCCACCCCCTAGGGTATCTGCGACACGGAACAACTGCCAGCGACCCGTTACCCAGGCATGTTCGGCACCAGCGGGCACTACCTCCAACCCGTCGAAAAACAGATCGCCCATGGTCGCCTTGTCGGGATAGCTGTTCAGATAATTGGCCGTTACGCCGGCTTTTCCGCAGGTATGCTTCTTGGGGCTGATGAAGCACACACTGTCCGCATATCCCTCCATGAAGCCGGGAATGTCACCTGCGTCCCAAGCTTCCTCTTGATCCGCCATAACCTGGCGGATGGCAGCTTCATCTGTGGGCAGGAAGGCACGCTGGCAGCTGGCTACCGCTATGAACAAACACATATAAAGCAAGCACCTCATGGCCATAGAAATAAGAAGGGTCGCCCGTGAGCGACCCTTTGTAGCGCGGGGGAGACTTGAACTCCCGACCTCGTGATTATGAATCACGCGCTCTAACCAGCTGAGCTACCGCGCCGAAAACGGGCCGCGAATATAAACGGATGGACAATCTGCCTAACATGCGCAGGACTTGCACAGGTAAAGGATCTGCTTACCTTTCCCCGCACTCTATAATCTGCTGAATTCCATGGCCAAGACGAAGGCGAAAATGAAGGGAAAGCCCGCTTCCAAAGCGAAGCCGGTGGCGAAGAAGAAATCCCTGCCAGCCAAGGCTTCAGCAGCTAAAGGCAAGAAAACCACGACAAAGCCGGCCAAGGGTAAACCTACCGCGCGGTCTGGTGCGGCGAAGAAGAAGACAGCCATCGTCAAAAAATCGGCGGCAAAGACCAAAGCCAAGGCGCCCGTGCAAAAGGCACCAGTGGCCAAGTCCAAGAAAGCCAAAGGCAAAAAGGTTGTAGCTCCGATCAAGCCTAGCAAGGCAGCACCAACCCAAAAGGTTATTGCGGTTGCCAAGGGGAAACCGGTCCAACAGGCACACAGATCAAAAGCTCCAGTTGCTCCGATCAAACAAACTGCACCAGCCAAGGTGGCTGCTGCCCCTGTGAAACCCATGACCCCACCTGCGGCCAAGGTTGAGGCAAAGAAGGGAGCAACCGAAGTCGCTAGTAAGCCGAAAGAACCAGTGGTGGCGGTTATGACCGGTTTGGAACCGTTGGGTACTCCACCCCGTGCTGCGAAGAAGCCGATGAAAGAGCGCTATGTGATGGAGTTCTATATGAACGCTACTCCAGGATCGCTTTACGATCTGCTTTGCTCGCCAAGTGGTCTAAGTGAATGGTTCTGCGACGATGCCGATGTTCGAGGTGACCAATTCACCTTTCGTTGGGGC
This sequence comes from Flavobacteriales bacterium, assembly GCA_016717225.1. Lineage (GTDB taxonomy): Bacteria > Bacteroidota > Bacteroidia > Flavobacteriales_F > PHOS-HE28 > PHOS-HE28. Next base: position 24,523 of record JADKGB010000014.1, read on the forward strand.
AACGACAGCCAGGTCGCTCAGTGCTTGAGCCGCAAATTCGGAGAACTTATGCGATTCCAGTGGGAGAGCGATGAGGACCCGGGTTCATACTTCGAACTGCGTATTCGTGTCGACCCCATGACCAACGAGACCTGTTTGGTGGTTACCGATCATGCCTGGCCAAAGGACCTTGAAGAAGGAAAAGCACTTTGGGAATCGCAGATCCACACGCTTCAGCGAATGCTGGGAGCCTGAGGGCTGGTTGGATGTGTTCTTTTTTCGATCGGCAGTTTGTCATTGCGTTCTGCGCTTGACCTGATGCCTGGCACTATCCACGGATCATTCCGGAGTGCGTCGATGGCGGCATGGTCTTTTCTCGACGTGAAGGCCGATAGCTTTGGCTCCGTACGATGAAGAAACTGCACCTGCTCATGCTCCGGTCCTTTGTTGGGCCGTTCTTCGTCACGTTCATCATCGTGCTCTTTATTCTGAGCATGCAGTTCCTGTGGAAATATGTGGACGACCTGATGGGAAAGGGACTCTCTGGCCTCACCCTCGCCCAGTTGCTCACCTATGCAACAGCCAGTTTCGTTCCGCTGGCCATTCCGCTCGCCGTGCTGCTCAGTTCCATTATGACCATGGGTGGGTTGGGGGAACGTAGTGAGTTGACACCCATGCGCAGCGCGGGTCTCGGACTATTCCGAATTCTTATGCCGCTTACCCTGGCAGCGATACTGATCGCTGGTTTCTCGTTCTTTTTCAGCAATAACCTGCTGCCGATAGCGAACCTGAAGTTCCAAAGCCTTTTGTGGGATGTAACAAAGAAGAAACCGGCCATGAATTTGAGACCGGGTGTTTTCTACAATGGCATCGAAGGTTTTACGATCCGCGTGGCGAACAAACATGAGGATACCGGTATCCTGGATGACGTGCTGATCTACGATCACCGCGGTTCGTTCCGTGGCGACCGTACCGTGGTGCGCGCTGAACATGGCCGTATGAAACGCAGTGTTGACGGCAATTACCTGGTATTGGAGCTACAGGATGGACGGATCTACGACGAACAGTCCAAAGGACGGACCGCCACAGGTGGAAGCATGCCCTTGTTGCGCGGACGTTTTGAACGTGACGAGGTGCGAATGGACCTCAGCAGCCTAGGCATGAAGCGCACTGATGAAGACCTGTTCAAGGACCATTACAAAATGCGGACAATGGGCCAACTTCAGGTTGCGGAAGACAGTTTGATGCGCAAGTACGACCAGAAGAAGTTGGATCAGGAACGATACATGCGCAATGGCCTTTTCATTACCCGTGACAGCGCGAATGCCACTGTTCCTGGCAGCTTCACAGGTATGGGAGCCTTCCAACACGCGCTCGATCCAGGCCAACAGAAGAACCTCTTCGACATCGCGATCAATATGACCCGTAATGCGGCGAGTTTTCTTGATCGCACACTTGAAGAACGGGAAGACCGGCGTTCGCAGATCGCCAGATTCCGGGTGGAGTGGCATCGCAAATTGATGCTTGCCGCGGCATGTATCCTCTTCTTTTTCATCGGAGCTCCCCTCGGTGCGATCGTGCGCAAAGGCGGAATGGGCCTGCCTACGGTCTTCGCCATTGTTTTCTTCCTTGTCTTCCACATCATTTCCTACAGTACCGAACAACTTGTGAAGCTCGGCGATCTGCAGCCATGGCCGGGAATGTGGATCAGCACACTGGTCCTTTTGCCGATCGGAGCATTCCTCACATGGAAAGCAGCCACGGACAGTCCTTTGCTCGAAGCGGACGCCTATGCTCGTGTCTGGGATAAATTGCGCTCCCGCTTCCGTTCCCGTGCGCATCCTTCAACTCTGTAACAAGCCCCCCTACCCGCCTATAGACGGTGGTACCAAGGCGATGCACGGCATCACCATGGGGTTGCTTGATGCCGGTCATTCAGTAAAGGTGCTCTGTATCGCTACGCCGAAGCATCCGTTGGATCTTTCCAAAATACCCGCTGATTACAGGGAACGTACCCGTATTGAAGGCCTCTTCACGGATACGAGCTTGAATATTGTTGATGCCTTCACGGATCTGGTGACGGCGGACAACTACAACATCAGCCGGTTCTTCTCTCCGGATATGGACATCCGGCTCATCCGGCTGTTGAGCGCTGAGAGTTTTGATGTGGTGCTGCTCGAGAGCTTGTTCATGACGCCATACCTGCCAACTATTCGTAGGTACAGCAATGCTCGCATCGTGCTGCGATCCCACAACTTGGAGCATGTTATCCAGGAACGCTTGGCCAGCGGTGAGAAAAACGTCTTCAAGAAACCCTATCGACGCTTCCTCGCCAAACAATTGAAAGACTACGAAATAGCGGTCCTGGACCGCGTTGATGGCATCGCGGCGATCACACCTGGCGATGCTGAACATTTCGCAGGCTATGGTGCGAAGACACCGATCGCCACGATCCCTTTCGGTGTGGAAATAGACCAATTCGCGAAAGCGCAACCCACAGGTGCTCCTGTTTTCTTCCATCTGGGCAGCATGGACTGGTCGCCCAATGAAGAAGGTATTCGTTGGCTATTGAGCAACGTATGGCCCAAAGTGAGCAAGGTATACCCGGAAGCAAAATTGCATTTGGCCGGTAACAAAATGCCCAAGGACCTCCTGGCCCTCAAAGCTCATGGCGTTGTTGTGACAGGCCGTGTGGATGATGCGGATGCGTATATGGCCGAACGACACGTCATGGTGGTGCCCTTGTTCAGCGCGGGAGGTATGCGCGTGAAGATCATCGAAGGCATGGCCATGGGCAAATGTGTGATCAGTACAGCGATAGGCGCCGAAGGGATCGACTATACGGATGGGGTGGATATACTGATCGCCAACAGCCCAACGGAGATGGCTGAGCGCATGTGCGATCTCTTTGACAAACCTGACCTCGTCGCAGCTATCGGAACAAAAGCACGGGAGCTCATAACGAAGAAATACGCCAACGAACGGATCTCCAAGGATCTGGTCGCGTTCTTCAGCGAGCTTCACAAGGCATGAAGTTGCTCGTAGTGCTTTCCCGTGTTCCTTTTCCATTGGAGAAAGGCGATAAATTGCGAGCCTATCATTTGGTAACCCGGCTCGCGAAACACCACGACGTTTACCTTTTCTGTCTTACGGATCAGCGAATCGCCCAAGAGGACATCGATCACCTGCGTGGCATTTGTTCGCATATCGAAGTGGTCCGCTTACCTCGCTGGCGAATTTTGATCCGCTTGGCCAAGGCCGCATTTTCCCGTCTACCCTTTCAAGTTGCGTACTTCCATCATGGTATAGCCCAGCGCGCCATCGACAAAGCCATGCGCGAGTTCCGTCCGGACCATGCCCTGTGCCAGTTGGTGCGCACTACCGAGTATGTGCGCTACTACTTTACGCTGCCCAAAACGCTCGACTATATGGATACGTTGAGCAAGGGAATGGAGCGGCGAACAGAGAACGGGAATTTCTGGACCAAGCCACTGCTGCGAGCTGAAACCCGTCGACTTATCGCGTATGAGAACCTGATGCTGGACCTGTTCGATCGACATGCGATCATCAGCGCGCAAGACCGTGAGTTGCTCTATCACCCCGCTCGTGATCGCGTTGCGGTGATCCCCAACGGCGTGGATACAGAGTTCTTCAGCCCACGCGTAACGAAGAAAACGCACGACCTGCTTTTCACCGGCAACATGAACTACCCGCCGAACATCGATAGTGTGCTCTATCTGGTGCAAAAAGTGCTTCCGCTTGTGCGCAAGGAGCGCCCTGGCACTTCCCTTCTGATCAGTGGTGTGGACCCCACCCCTCGCGTACGTGAATTGGCCAAGCTCGATCCATTGATCACGGTTAGCGGTCGTGTGTCGGATATAAGGGACTCATACGCTGCAGCCAAGGTGTTCGCCGCACCCATGCAGATCGGTACGGGGTTGCAGAACAAATTGCTGGAAGCCATGGCCATGCGTATGCCCTGTGTTACGAGCGCGCTAGCCAACAATGCGGTAGGCGCTACACCGAATGAAAGCATTCTGATAGGCGATGAACCTTCCGACTATGCCAACCACATTCTTCGGCTGCTTGGCGATGAAGCAGAACGTGAGCGCGTTGCTGCGAGCGGGTACGAGTTCGTTCGAACGCATTTCGATTGGGGGCGCAATGCGGATGCTCTCGATCAACTCATCACCTCCGCTCACAGCGGACCAGCACCCTTAACGACCGTTTAACTTCGCCCCGACGTTCCCGAGCCGCAGGCTGGAAAGTCGCATCAAACACATGGCACACGAAGGCACATTCGACACTATTGAAAGCGCGATCGAGGCGATCCGCAATGGCCAGGTGGTGGTGGTCGTGGACGACGAGGATCGGGAGAATGAAGGTGACTTTTTGACCGCCGCGCACAACGCGACCCCTGAAGTGATCAACTTCATGGCAACCCATGGTCGTGGATTGATCTGCGCGAGCCTCACCGAGCAGCGTTGCTCTGAATTAGGGTTGGAGCTGATGGTGCGCGATAACACTGCGCTCCATGCTACTCCGTTCACCGTTAGTGTGGATGTTCTCGGACGAGGCACCACCACCGGCATCAGCGCCAGCGATCGCGCAAAGACCATATCCGCACTCATTGACCCTGCTACCAAACCCGAACACCTCGGAAGGCCGGGCCACATCTTTCCGCTGCGTGCCCGTGATGGCGGCGTATTGCGGCGCACCGGCCATACCGAGGCAGCTATCGACTTGTCCCGACTGGCCGGATTCGAACCTGCCGGTGTTATCGTGGAGATCCTCAACGAGGACGGGTCCATGGCACGCCTACCCCAACTGCGGATCATTGCTGAGCGCTTCGGGTTGAAGTTGATCACGATAGCGGACCTCGTAGCTTATAGGATGAAACATGAGCGCCTGGTAGAGCGCTTGGTCGACGTCAAACTACCGACGGAACACGGCGATTTCGAACTGATCGCCTACAAACAGATCGACAACGGAGAAGAGCATCTGGCCTTGGTGAAAGGCACGTGGACAAAGGATGAATCCGTTCTTACACGTGTTCATAGCAGCTGTGTGACAGGCGATATTTTCGGGAGCCACCGTTGCGATTGTGGCCCACAGCTGCATGCTGCGATGGAAATGGTCGAAAGGGCCGGTAAAGGAGTCGTGCTCTACATGCACCAGGAAGGTCGCGGCATCGGGCTCATCAACAAACTGCGCGCCTACAAATTGCAGCAAGAGGGTGCGGATACGGTAGAGGCGAACAGGCTTTTAGGCTTCGAGAACGACTCGCGTGATTATGGCGTAGGCGCTCAGATCCTCTTCGACCTGGGCGTGCGCAAAATGAAGTTGATGACCAATAATCCGCGAAAGCGCACAGGGCTTGTGGGGTATGGGTTGGTGATCACTGAAAATGTACCCATCGAGATCGAACCCAATGAGCATAACCGGCATTATCTGCTTACGAAGAAGTTGAAAATGGGGCATTCACTGGGTCTGAAGTAGCGGGTAAAGGCAGTTAACGAACGATACTTCCGGGCCACTTTGTTCGCCTCGGTCGCAGAAGACCGGTTCAAAGCAACACTTACTCCAACACCTTCTCGTTCTCCCTTTTCCGGAAGACGTTGGTGAACTTGGTCCAGAACTCGCCCAACGTATTGAACTCTTCGCGGTAGGCAATACCCACACCTTGGGTGGTTTGTGCCTGGTTCAATTGGTTCAAGTTGCGATCATTGCTCTGGCTGAAGGCTTTCAAGCGCAACTTGCCATCATGTGTAATGAGGTACTCCGCATTGAAGTCCCCGATGAACTGGGCACCGCTCTGCGTACTTGTGGATGATGCTCCGGTAACGCCCACATTGGTACTCACCTGCACACGATCATTGAACAGAGCGGTACCAACTGCCACCTCGAACTCATCCGCGGAAATACTGTTCCCCGGCCGATAATTCAAGCCCACATCGAAGTTGTCGCTGATCTTGGGCAGGAGACTGTTCAGTTGACTGCTAGCGAATTCAGCGAGCGTCGTAGCTCCACTGGCACCAGCATCAGCAGCAAACGCCCCCTGTCCATTGATGTCATCGGATATGAATTTATTGAGAACGATGAGCGCGAACACCTGCTTGTTCAACTTGTCCTTGTCGCTGAGAACGGTATTCACTTGGGTGCGCGTGCCTTCGTCTACACTGGGCAACCGCACTTGGAACCCGATATCGGGGTTCATCAATTTCTCGGTCAGGTTCATGCCTACTTCTACCGGAACGCGTTTGCGATAGGCTTCGCTGCGCTCACCGGGAGGCATGATGTCGTATAGCGCAGTGCGCAATTTGTACACGGCGTTGATGTTCAGTTGGGCATCGAACGGATCGCCGTACCAGAAAATGTGCCCACCTGGATCCACCGTGAATTTCTTGAACACCAAGTTGCGCAACGTGAACAGGTAATCGCCCTCGGTGATCTCCACACCGCCTTTCATGCTGAACTCCCCGCTGGGTGTAACGCTCATGTCAATATCCCCACGACCGCGCCCACGCATTATGTCGCCCACTGTAGGATCGAAAATGAGTTCGAAGAGCGCATCGGGCGTTACGTTCACTTTCATATCCAAGTGGATACCTGTAAGGTCAATAGGAGCTTCGAGAGAATCGCGGTTCTCCCCAGCCTTCACGAACCGCACGAAGGGGATACCTCCCACTTCGGTACTCGCACCCAAGGGAAAATGCAACGACGTACCTGCGCCTGTTGATGCTTCCAAATAGATATCAAGGTTATCCTCGAACCCACCAAGACCAATGAAGCCATTGGCATACGCGGTTCCGTAGTACAACGAATTCTGGGCCAGACCTGTATTGAGCACCTTGATGTGGTTCAACGTTCCGCTGACGTCATAACTCCATTTCTTGAAGCCCTTGTGCGATACGTTGCCATTGAGGCGTGCGATGTTGCCTTCTTCATCCATCAGGCGAACGTTGTCCAATGTGAATTCATCGGGCTTCACGGTAACGGTATCGGTGAAGCTGTAGAAGGTATTGAGGTAGTCGATGCGCAGACCCGCCCGGTCCAGTGCGAGTTCGCCTTTGGCTTTTGGTGCCGCAAGCTTTCCAGACACGCCAATAGCACCGCTCACTTTCCCTTGGATGTCGCTGATGCCTTTTGGCAAGTATGCATCAATAAATCGCAGATCGAAGCGGTCCAGCAGAAGCTGCAGATCAAGCTCTTGCTCTGCTCCGGGCGAAAGTTGACCGCTGAACCCGAGCATACGCAAGGTGTCACGGTGCAAGTCTCCGTTCAGGTCGATGAGCTTTTTCGCGTTGTTCCACGTAGCAGCGAAGCGCAGATCGCCTACCCCTCGGCCTTCCAATTCGAGACTGTCCACGCAGAGATAACTGAGCAGATACGGATGATCGTACAGCCGGAAAACACTTCCATCTCCTCCCACGAAGCCATGCAACGCAGGCCCATCGTAGAACGGGTCCAAGTTCTCCAATTGCACTCCCGCCAGATCGAAATGGAGTGATGATCGCGGATCCTCGCTGATCGTGCCGCCAAGGGTGATGAATTGATCCTCGTTCCGCAGTTCCAACGTATCCACACTTATGCTGTTCGTGTCCACCTCGAAGTGCGCGGAGCGATCGTTGATCCATGATCCACGTCCGAAGTACAGCGAGCTCGGGCGCAGATCCACTTCCACTTTGTGCCCGTTCACCACCAATGCATCCATGTTCAGATCGCCCGTGGTACCTCCATTGCTACCCTGCCAGCCTGCACGCAATTGCACTTCGTCCTGGTAGGCCTTGCCCGTGAGTTCGATGCCGCTGATGTACGAACCATCACCAACACCCTGCCGTGCGCTCCGGAACCGGAAAGCAAGTACATCGAGCGTTTTGTCCAGGACCACGTCGACCGAATCTCCGCTGAACGCACCGAACTGGATGTGCGGCACCATCGCGTTCAACCCCAGATCGAACGTGCGGCTGTCAAAGTTTCCCGATGCGGTAGTGCCGCTATCAACCACTAAACCGGGTGCTACCAGGTCCAAGATCGGTTGCGCGCGTTTGATGGTCGCTTCGAAATTGAAGCGCTGCTCTTCCTGGCCATAGCGGACTTCTTCCTGCAATGCCGGGAATACACTGAAAACAACGCTCTTCAGGGCCGCAGGAAGTTTGGTGGGATAGAAAGGACCGCGCACGTCCACATCGGCCGCACTGCTCCGAAGTTGCAACAGCGCTTCGCCATTCTCCCGACTACTTAGCAACGATAGATCACCAATAAGCAGGTCGCAGGAGTCCTCGCACCAGGTAACATCCTCCATGATGATGGACCCCTTGAGGCTATCTGGCGCCAGCTCGCCTCGAGCGACGACCCGCATGTTCAAGCCGCTGTACCCGGAACCTCCGATCAGGCCGAACGCCCGCGGATCGAAGTGCTGGAGATCCGCTATGAAGTCCACCTTCGGCCATCGCCCGCGCAGGTCGGCAAGACCATTGAAATCCAATTGAAGACGGGGATCATCGCAGTGGAGTTCTCCGTTGAACAGGTTCTTCTCCAACCGGCCTTTCACGGTGATCCCCGTGATGTTGAGCTTGTCGACATTGAGGTCCGGCACGGCACCTTCAAGCTCGGCGGTCATATGTGCGAAGTCGCGCCCGCTCGCTTTCACTTTCACATCGCAGGCTATGTTCCCCACGGTGGGATCGCCGACCACCCGACCAAGAGCGAATCCGCCAGTGACCAAACTTCCGCGCAGTTGGAAAATATCCGTGATCGTATCGCGAGCGTAGGTGATGTCCGTTCGCAGCGCTCCCGCTTCAGTGGAGCTTTGCCCATATGCGGTGAAAGAATTCACGAAGCCCGTGAAATTCCCCGCGAAAGAGACCGCGCCCAATCGCTCAACCTCGGCAGGGAGTTGCATACGCCCACGCTGAATGAACGGAGGAACGGGTAGTTGGGCCAGGTCAAGTGGATCGGTATTGAAATGGGCAACATCGATCACCATGAACGTATTGGGCACGTCAGGCAGGCCCGTGAACTCGACGTTACCCACGAACCGCGAACGGTCGCAGAAACGAAGATCCATGTCCCGGCCTTTCAACTCGCTCACCGTACCTCGGAACTTGCCGCTCACCATGACCGGAAAGTCAACACCTTGAAGGCCCGGAGCGAACAGGGCGATATCGGAGAATTGCAGGCGTGAACTGTCCAGGTCCACGCGCATGAACACGTTCGTCTCGAATTCATCGAAATCGGCCAAGCTGGTGGTCTCGAAGTGCAGTTGACCGTGCAGATCAGTGCCCGGAGTTTTGAGCCGCATACCCGCGATCCGGATCCCACGCGGACATACTTGCGTTCGGCCGCTCAATTCTTCCAACACGAGGCCGCTGTGGTCACGAAGCGAGATGCCCTGCAGATCCAAGAGGATGCTATCACCGGCCATCCGCACATCGGTTCCATGGATATCAGCCGTGTTAACGTCCACGTGATCGAAATCAACGCCGTAGGGTTCACGATCCCGGTTGCCATCGATGAAGCTGAAGTGCAGGCGTTGTATGTCCAATTCGCCGCAATGGATCTTCCAATCCGCAGTGCCCTTGGTGGTGTCGTCGCTCGCGAGCTTGTTCAGGATATTGGTCAAGTTGCTGTGCGGATCGCCTTGGATCTTGGCGAGGGCGAATCGCGCATCGTGCAATTCAAGTTGGCGAACGGTGATGCGCTCCGCTGTGGGATCCACTTTCAACCCACGAATTCGCAACTCTTCCACGGCGATCAGCGTGTCTCCGTGCAGGTCGGCAATAAAAACACCGTGCAACCGGTTCATGGCGAAGGGCCTGAGCTCGACGCGCTCGATGCGTACCGTGATCCCCAGATCCTTGCTCAGTTTATCGCTGAGGATCCCTGCTATCCACGTTTGTACCACGGGATACAGAAGCAGGACAGTGATCACGAGAAAAAGGAACAGGATCGTTACGATGGTCAATACAGTCCATCGCACCACCCGCTGTACGCGCTTCCCTATGCTCTTCTTACCGCCCAGGTTCCTGTAGTTTCGGCCCGTGGATACACCAACTTCGAGCCAACCCGCGAAAATAGCCGCCAGTATTTGGCACTTCCTGACTTTCCAAGCTGGTTGCCAACGACTTGATGACGATATCCTGTTGAAAGTGACCCATTACTTGTTTATCCGCCATGCCATTATCCCACGGTGAACCGGTTATTCTAGGCATCGAGAGTTCGTGTGACGAAACCGCTGCTGCCGTTATGGTGGGAGGCCGTGTGCTCAGCAATGTGATCGCAACACAAGAGGTGCACACGCGCTGGGGAGGAGTGGTGCCTGAGCTTGCGAGCAGGGCGCATCAGGAGCATATCGTTCCGGTGGTCAAAGAGGCGATGAGCACAGCGGGCATTCGGAACGAGGAGTTGAGCGGTATTGCCTTCACACAAGGCCCTGGCCTGATCGGCGCATTGCTCGTTGGCACCTGTTTCGCGCGATCCATGGCGCAAGCATTGAGGATCCCGTTGTTAGCGGTGGATCATATACAAGCGCATGTGCTCGCTCATCTGGTTCGCGACGGTGTTGATAGACCGGCCCCGGAATTTCCTTTTCTGAACCTGACCGTAAGTGGCGGCCACACACAACTCGTTCTCGTTCGATCACCCTTGGATATGCGGATCCTTGGCTCCACCATGGACGACGCTGCGGGCGAGGCATTCGATAAGGGGGCGAAGATCCTGGGACTGCCCTACCCCGGGGGTCCATTGATCGACCGATATGCAGCCGAATACCAGGCAACCAACGGCAACGCTGCTGCGACGACCTTTTCGATGCCCGTGCCTGCGATGACGGGGCTGAACTTCAGCTTCAGCGGGATAAAAACCGCCTTCAGCCAATTGGTGCGGAAAGGAATTTCGGCGGACCCAGCGTTCATTGAACTTCATAGGAACGAATTGTGCGCGGCGTTGCAAAACAGCATTATCGACCATTTGCTGGCCAAAGCTCGCAGGGCCATGCGGGAGCAGAACCTCGAGCGGATCGGAATAGCAGGTGGTGTGGCATCGAACAGCGGATTGCGCCAACGGTTGGAGGAACTCGGTGCGCGCGAAGGATGGCAGGTTTTCATCCCTCCGCATGCATACTGTACGGATAATGCTGCGATGATCGCGATGGCGGGACACTTTCTTCTCGAAGCCGGTCGATACGCTCCATTGGACACGGTCCCGGTTGCCCGCATTCTTGGGTGAGATGCAGGAAAGGCCTGAAGCTGTCAACATTTCGTTACGAACAACCGGTCTGTGGCACGATGGATGCCGTAACAGAGCCCGATACATTTGCCACAACTGCGGTACAGGTCTTTTTCGTTATGAACGTGCGCAACGCCATCATCCTGCCTCTGCTCTTGCTTGCGAGTGGTGTGTTGGCCGTGCCTGCAACCGGGCACGCGCAAGAGGCCGCCAAACTCATCGCCCAAGGAGATAGCCTGTTGGCGATGGATCGCCCGCAAAAAGCGATCGACAAATTCACCCAAGCCATCGAGAAGGACGGCTCGGCCGCCAGCTATTCAGCACGAGCTCGCGCTTGGTACCAAATGGATCGTATGGATCGCTTCCTCTTGGACGCGGACAAGGCGCTCAAGCTGGATAGCACCCATGCACAAGCCAACTTCCAACGGGCTTTGTACGCTTTGCGCAGTGAGGATTTCCATAACGCTGAACGGTATGCGAGCACATGTATCCGGCACGCACCTGTTTCCATGCGCAGTTCTGCTCTGGTGATCCGCGGACAAGCTCGAGCTGAATTGAAACAGAACAGCGGTGCGATCGCCGACCTGGAAGAAGGCTTGGGCGATCGAACGGAAGACCTGCCAGCCATGAAAACGCTGGCTCGCGCCCATGACGCCGCCGGCGATCATGCGGCAAGTCTGGCGGTGCTTGAGAAGCTCTGCGCCGTTGAACCCTATGATATTGGCAACTGGACCAACCGCGGTTTCGAGTTATCGGCTTTAGGCCGTTTTGAAGACGCGCTCACGATCTATGGCGAAGCGTTGGCGCTGGACAAGGACGAGCCCACGGTGCTTAGCAACAAGGCGAATTCGCTCTTGCAATTGGGCCGTTTCGATGAAGCACTCAGCGATGTGCAACGGAGCCTGAAAAGCTACCCCTCGAACGCGCTTGCCTTGCGCACTCGCGCGATCCTGTTGGCGCGCAAGGGTGAAAAGGAAAAAGCCTGTTCCGATCTGCACCTCGCTCGTGTCCTCGGCGGAGTAGCCGATATCAACAAGCTCATCGAAGAGCATTGCGCAGGCATACAGCCAAAGCGCTGATCACCTGACCACCGCTCGCAAGGTGCGTTGCGTCCCGTCGGTGCCTTCCACATGCACCAGGTACACGCCCTTTTCGCCATCCAAGTGGATCGAACACAGGCTGTTCACCAAGGGCACGGATGTTACCACCCGGCCAAGAAGATCCATGATCCGCACCTGCCCGGTCCTGATCCCGGATGTTTGGACGGTGAAGTTCCCATCACTCGGATTGGGAAGCACGGTAACCACAGCACCGATCCTTTCTTCCTCTATTCCCGCAAATGGCGAATTCGGCAACACCTCGAACCGATCGAGAGCTGCTTCCACCAAGTGGCCAGGGCTCGCATCCGATGTGTAGGCGATGAACTGCATGTTCGCTGTTGCAGGCAACAAACTGGTGATCGCCCATTGACGCAAGACCCATGTGTGCGCACCCGGTGTGAACGCTGTTACTTCCTCGAGCGTGACGGTTTCATTTCCATTGGTCAGTTGCAGGAGAAATGAATCATTCAAACTCCCGCTTCCGCCACCGTTGAAAAACCAGCGGTAATAACGGACCCATGGATCCGGAACTCCCGTTGCGTCGAACACAGGCGATGTGAGTTGTGTGGCTCCATTATCCACATCATCGTTCCCCGCATCTCCTCCGTCGTTGCCGGTAACATAGGCCTGGTCAGCACAGTCACCATCCACATCAACATCCGGTGCGCAAGGACTGTTGTCATACTCGGTCCCTACGGGTTCACCCCGCTCCCATACTCCGCGCGGGGCATCGCCGGCCACGGTCCATCCCAGGTCAAGGGCAAAGTCATCAGCATATCCCACTGGCAGCAAGACGATGATGTCGCTGGTCGCTTGCGAGAGCAATTGCTCTCCCAGGCATACCGTGTGGTACCCCCAGAGCCCTGCGGTAACCGTATAGGTTCCTTCGAAAATCGCCGGGAATGTGAACTGCCCGTTCGTATCCGACGTAGTGTTGAAGTCATACAGATCGCTTTGAATGTTCACCACCGCACCAGCAATGGGTGTATTGGAGCCCGCCTCTGAAACCAACCCACCGAATGCAAAAGACTCCAGCGGAACAAGGGCCACATCCAGCGTTGTGACCTGGCCGTTCACCAGCACAACACCCTCGATCGTCGCATCCTCGAAACCAGCTGCGGATACCACTACTTGATAGGTGCCCGCAACCGCCGATCCCGTGCTGTAGAGACCATCGAAGCCAGTGACATCGGAAGCGTTCGTGCTCGTTATTGCAAGTGTAGCACTGCCCACCGGTGCCGAGGTCTGCACGTTCGTGATGATCCCTTCCAGTCTGCAAGCCGCCGTATAGGTCGGGCCTAGAATGTACAAGCCACCTTCGATGTCGCTCACGTACAGATTCCCGCTGGGAGCGTAAGGGTAAACACCCCAAGCACCGTTGAACCCATCTCCAGTGAACGGCGAAGTATCGTAGTGACCGGTCTCAACGATGTTCGTTGGATCACTGACATCGTAGATGGAAACGCCTTCGGTGTAGTAGCTCTGGATCACATAACCGTTCAACCAGTAAGTGTTGTGTATGATGGCCTGCGACCCGGGAGAGGTTTGCAATTTGTCCAGGAACTGGATGTCCGTAGGGTCACTTACATCGTATGCTGCGAGGTAGCTGTCAGGCCGCTCATCCGTGGTGAAAATGTACTGGCCACTATCATCGAGCCAGCAGTTGTGGGTGAAACTGTTCGGCGTGATCTGGGTACCCAGGAGAACAGGTGCCGCAGGGTTGGTGACATCCACGATGCTCATAAAGCCATCACTGATGTGCGCGTTGTACAACAGGTTACCACGTGCGTAACAATCATGCACATACCATTGGTCGAATTCGCCTACCTCCACAGGTGCTTCCGGATCCTGCGTGAGATCGTACATGATCACGCCGCCATTTCCCCGGTTACTTCCGTTCAGGTACAGCCGGCCGTTCGTTTCGTCAATAAAGAGGGAATGCGATGTGATCCAACCATTGCCTTGGAAAAGCGTGACCGGTAGTGTTGTACTCTGTGGCAAAGGGCTGAGGTCAATGATGTACAAGCCAGCTTCCGCCTCGGTGGTCATGTACGCATGGTCATTGTACACCTTGATCTCCCGCCAGATGCTGGTGGGTCCCGGTGTGAAGAAGATCTCCAGCGGGTTGGCTGGGTCCGTAACGTTCACAACACTGAATCCACCGGTGTTGCCTCCGCTTCCGTTCACACCTACCAAGGCGTATTCGTTCCCGAGTTCATCGGTATAGCCCCAGATATTGCTCAGGTCACTGTTTCGCAGTGTCTGATAACTCAGGTTGCCCAATTCCGTGATATTGAGTTGCGCGGAAACGGGCGCCAGAGCGAGCATCAAGAAACCGCTCAGCAGACTTGAAAAAGGGTAGTTTTTGAACATGCTGGCAAGGTAGAGGGTTGCTTTGATCCCAACGTGAACCCGCATACATTAATACCCGGCGTTCCGTGGGATCCTTGGCTGTGCGTGTGATACGGCAACCGTTCTATCGACCGGCGATCTAATTTGGGCCGCCGAAAAGCTCGAAAGCACCGGCCAACCGATGAACGATATCCTCTGCCCTACCGATTTCACGCCGGCTGCCGCGGTGGCACAGCGGTACGCCACCGCCATCGCCGCCAAGAGCGGTTCGTCCATTACGCTCTTGCACGTGCTCGATAAGCACCACCACCAAAGCGATGCCTTGGCCAATGCCAGCGCGCAAATGGGCACTGCCGCGGAGGCGTTGCCGTTGCAGGTGAAGGTGAACGAGGTTTTCCGTGAGGGCGACCCGTTGAAACAGATCGTTGCCGAAAGTCAGAAGCAGCACGCGCTCATGGTCGTGGGCACCCACGGGCCCAAGGGACTTCGACAGTCGTTGTTGGGAGCGGACATTTTGAAGCTCGTGCGCCATGTTGCTGTGCCTTCGTTGGTGGTGCAGGCAGAAAGCCCAGCCGATGTTCACATGGACCGGATCCTGTTGCCCGTGGCCGGGCACGATGACATCTCCAGATTGCTTGATGCCGTTTGCCATCTCGCCAGAACGTTCAGTGCTGAAGTACATGTGTTCCAGATCATGCGCCCAGGTGAACAACCGAGCGATCAGCTTCTGAAGAACAAATTGGTCATGCTGAACCGTTTGGAGAAGGAAGGCGTCGCTCACGTTGAGGCCAACGTTCCTTCGACGGTTTTCAGTTTGGGTTTTGCTGAGCAAACGATCCGCTATGCAACGGAGATCGGCGCAGGCTGCATCGCCATTATGGCCAAGGCCAGTGCGGAATACACATATATCGCCGATGCCGAGAAGGAGCGCTTGCTGTTGAACGACGCGAAGGTGCCGGTGCTGTGTGCGGTGTGATGCGCCAACAGCACGCTCGCCCGCGGTCGTGTTCCGTCAATCGAACCCCAAAGTAGCCTGCTTCCCCGGCTTGTAGCCGATGATCGGATCGTCCGGTGAGCGGTCTTCACCGGCCCCGGCCTCCGAGCCGGGGCCTATGCCGCTCGCCTTTTTGAACTGCTTCACTGGCGATTCTTCCAGATCCTCTTCTTCAGGTGCTTCCAGGTTGCCGATCTCCTCATCGGTGATCAACATGGCTTGCTTCTCTTCCAACTCCACCGTCATGGGTATGAAGACCGGCGTGTTCAGTGCGAGTTCCTTCACCTTGTGCGGCGTAAGTCGATTGCCCAAGGCCTTCACTCCTTTCACGGTGATGAAATCCTTCAGGACGATGTCCTCGTCCTCGCGTAGCGTACTGCGTTTGTCGTAGGCCACGTGAATCGCGGTATCCATAACAAGGCTGTGCAGTGTCAGTTTACTGTCCGGGTGTTCGGTAATGAAGACCACCGGATCGCGCGAAGGCTCATCGATCGCGAAGCGCTTCACATTGAACTGCTGCTTCTCCCCTTCCCAATACACGGCGCTCACGATCTCTTTCGGGTTCCACTTCACCACCGTAAGGGCATCGTCCGGAAAGTGCGTGCTCAATGCGAACGGATAGAGCTGGTATTGCCCGCTTGCCATGATCGCCAGGATCCGGTCTTCACCACCGAAGCGCCCGAGGTATCGTCCGTGGCCCGTGTCGTTCAGGCGGCGCACGGTTTCATCGAACCAGATGGGGATAGCTCCCAAGGTGCTGCCGCCTCGTTCCTTTTGCGTGACTTTCTGCACCATGTAGCGCGTGAGCAGATTTCCCTGGCTGCTTCGCCCTTTCACGAGCATCTGCCCGAAGTCCACATCGAACTGGCTCTTGCGCAAATTGGGGCGTGGTCGCAGTTGGATCCGCACGGTTTCACTCGCGCCATCGGGGTTCGCCGTGAAGTACAACACCTTGCTTCCTGGTGTTCCCTTGGTGAGGTCATACACGTTGTCGCGCACGATCCCCGTTACGGCGAAGCGCTTCATGTAGTAGGCACCTTGGGGACCATCCTGATAGATGAGGTGATAGATCGTACGCTCATCACCCTTCTTCCACACGCCCACGTGCAACAGGCCTTTCCCAATGAATTTCTTGTCGGCGACCTTCGTTACGATCATCGTTCCGTCCTCGCGGAAAACAATGATGTCGTCGATCTCCGAGCAATCATCCACGAACTCGAAGCTGCGCAGGCTCCAGCCCATGAAGCCTTCGGCCCTGTCGAGGTAGAGTTTCTTGTTCGCAACAGCCACCTTGGTGGCTACGATCGTGTCGAAGGTGCGCAGCTCGGTTTTCCGTTCTCGACCTGAACCGTACTTGCGTTTCAGTTCCTTGAAGTGATCGATGGCGTAGTCGACGATCGCGTCGAGTTTCGCCTGTGTTTCAGCGATCGCCTCTTCCAAGGACCGGATGTGCTCATCGGCCTTGAACGCATCGAACTTGCTGATCCGTTTGATCTTGATCTCGGTGAGTTTCAGAACGTCCTCATCGGTCACGGGTCGGCGCAGCTCCTGGATGTGCGGCTTCAGTCCCTTGTGGATGAAGCTGATCACCTCTTCCCACGTTTCGGCCTCTTCGATCTTGCGGTAGACCTTCTTCTCGATGAAGATCTTTTCCAGTGAAGCGAAATGCCATTGCTGATCCAACTCACCGAGCTTGATCTTCAATTCCAGTTCGAGCAAGCGCAACGTATTGTCCGTGCTGTTCTTCAACAGTTCGGTAACGCCCACGAAGCGCGGCTTGTCGTTCTCGATCACACAGGCGTTCGGCGCCAGGCTCATCTCGCAATCCGTGAACGCATAGAGCGCATCGATCGTATTGTCCGGTGATACGCCTGCCGCAAGGTGGATCACGATCTCCGCGTTCTCGGCCGTGTTGTCCTCCACATGTCGCACCTTGATCTTGCCTTTCTCGTTGGCTTTCAGAATGCTTTCGATCAAGCTTACCGTGGTGGTGCCGAACGGAATTTCATTGATCACCAACGTCTTCGCATCCTCTTTGCGGATGCGGGCCCGAACGCGCACGCGCCCGCCTCGCTCGCCGTCGTTGTAGTTCTCCACATCCGCCATTCCACCGGTGTGGAAGTCGGGGACCAACTTGGGGTTCTTGCCGCGCAGCACAGCGATGCTGGCGTCGATAAGTTCGTTGAAGTTGTGTGGCAGGATCTTGCACGATAGACCCACCGCGATGCCTTCGCCACCCTGCGCGAGCAACAGCGGAAATTTCACCGGAAGGAAGATCGGCTCCTTGTTCCGGCCATCGTAACTGAGTTGCCACTCCGTGGTCTTCGGATTGAACACGACATCGTGCGCGAACTTGCTCAGGCGGGCCTCGATGTATCGCGGAGCTGCCGCACTATCACCGGTAAGTGTGTTGCCCCAGTTGCCCTGGCAATCGATCACCAGGTCCTTCTGTCCAAGTTGCACGAGCGCATCACCTATGCTCGCATCACCGTGCGGGTGGTACTGCATGGTGTGGCCAATGATGTTCGCCACCTTGTTGTAGCGGCCATCATCCAGGTCCTTCATCGCGTGCAGGATGCGCCGTTGCACCGGTTTCAACCCGTCGTACAACGCGGGCACCGCACGCTCCAGGATCACGTAGCTGGCGTAATCCAGGAACCACTCGCGGTACATGCCGCTCACACTGTACGTACCCGCCTGACCAGCACTCGGGATGCTGCTCTTCGGCGAGGTACTTTCGGGCGCGTTCTCCTCGCCGTTCGCTTCGGGAATGGTTCCGTTCTCGTTCTCGTCGCTCATGGCAATGTGCCGCAGATCGTTTCCGCGCGGCCGTGGTGGTAATTGTTCGAGAGGCTCAATTGAAGGCACACCTCCTGGCCCGGACCAGCGGGCGTGCGGTAATAGGTGAGCAGATCGCTACCCGCTGGGAATTGGGGAACGATCTCTGAAACGCCAGCCCCTTGATCCTGCACGAAAACACTGTAGCTCTGGGGTTCCAAAAAAAGTCCGCTGGCTACCCTGAACTGAAAAACTTGACGGGTCAGGTCCCCATTGATGACCTCGGTGAACGTGGTGTCGAACGCGAACACCGGCGGGCCAACGTACTCGCGATCGAACGGGTTGTTATTCAACGTGTCCACATCCAATTCATCCTTGTAACACCCGCAGAGCAACGGAAGCAAGGCCATCAGCCAACGAGCGGTAAGAGCGGGAAATGGGATCGTCCTCATCGCAGGTTGATGTGCATGCCCGTCATGAAGTAGCCGCCGCGTTCCGATGGCATCCAGACCAGTCCATCGAATTTCACACGCTCCGTGTCGTTGAATTTCGGGGCACCCCGCTTGGCGTTGCGCAGGATCATCCAGGTTGACCCAACGGCCACGGCTGCGAACAGTCCGGCGGTCACATAGAAGACGCCACGTTTATCGCTCAGGTCGGTCTTGTGACCCGGGATCAGCACATCTTTGAGCTGCGCAATGGCCTGCGGATCGGATCCTGTTCGATAGGCCTCTTCATCGGCCTGCAATTGATCGTGCGCGCTCTTGTACTTGCCGAAACTGACGCCGGCCAAGACCCCTGTTCCAACGATCGCGAGTGTGGGCAGCGCTGAAGTGAGCAGGTTCCGCTTCTTCATTTCATGCACTTCGCGATCATACGCCCGGAACGCATCGCTGTATGGCAGATAGAGCACAATGTCCTTGGTGCGGCCCTCGACGACCATGATCGTTGTGTCCACCATGCGCCGCTCAGGTGCCCAGAACGTGAAGTGGTGTGGCCCCGCGCTCAACTCCACTTCGCGCTGTTGCATGCGGAACTGGTGATCCAGAACGAACGAGTAGTTCCCACCGGGATCAACGATGAAGCGAAGTTTGCCGGCCGCTTGGGCCGAAGCGGACGAATTCAACAACATGCACACCTGAACGCCGATGTACCAATAGCACCATTTGTTCGCATACGTCCGCATCACACCTCCGCTTCTACTTCGTTCTCTTCCAACTTCCGTGCGATCGCTTTCATCGCTGTTTCTTCCTTCACCACGTCCTTCTCGATCTTCAAATTGCTGATGATGAATTCCTGGCGCTCGGGCGTGTTCTTGCCCATGTAGAAACTGAGCAGTTCGTGTACCGCGGCATCCTTGGTGATCATCACAGGCTCCAACCGCATGTCCGGCCCGATGAAGTGTTTGAACTCATCGGGGCTGATCTCGCCCAAGCCTTTGAAGCGTGTGATCTCGGCCGTCTTTCCCAGTTTGCTCAGGGCGTTCTGCCGCTCGCCTTCGCTGTAGCAATAGATCGTTTCCTTCTTGTTGCGCACGCGGAACAAGGGCGTTTGCAGAATGTACAGGTGATCGTTCTTGATCAGGTCGGGGAAGAACTGCAGGAAGAACGTGAGCAACAACAAGCGGATGTGCATGCCGTCCACATCGGCATCGGTGGCTACCACAATGCGGTTGTAGCGCAGGCCGTCCATGCCGTCCTCAATGTCGAGCGCAGCCTGGATCAGGTTGAATTCCTCATTCTCGTACACCACTTTCTTCGTAAGGCCGTGGCTGTTCAGCGGCTTGCCCTTCAAGCTGAAGACGCCCTGCGTTTCCACGTTGCGGCTCTTGGTGATGCTACCGCTCGCACTATCGCCCTCGGTGATGAAGAGCGTGCTCATCATCTTGCGCGGATCGTTCTTCGGATCGCTCAAGTGGATGCGGCAGTCGCGCAGTTTCCGGTTGTGCAAGCTGCTCTTCTTCGCGCGGTCGCGGGCCAGTTTGCGGATGCCGCTCAGCTCCTTCCGCTCGCGTTCGCTTTCGAGGATCTTACCTTGGAGCGCGTTGGTGGTCTCCGGATTCTTGTGCAGGAAGTTGTCCAGCTTGGTGGCCAGGAAGTCGCCGATGAACGAGCGCATGCTCTGGCCACCGGGTTCAATTTCCAGGGAGCCCAGTTTCGTTTTCGTCTGGCTCTCGAAGACGGGTTCGATCACCTTCACCGCTACCGCTGCAACAATGCCCGTGCGCACATCGCCCGCTTCCCAATCTTTCTTGAAGTAGTCCTTGATCACCTTCGCCACGGCCTCGCGGAAGGCGCCCTGGTGCGTACCACCCTGGGTGGTGTGCTGGCCGTTCACGAAGCTGTAGTACTCCTCGCCGTAATGGTTGGCGTGGGTCATGGCCACTTCGATATCGTCCCCCACCAGGTGGATGATCGGATAGAGCGGCTCGCCGTCCATCTTCACCTGCAACAGGTCCAGCAGGCCGTTCTTGCTCTGGAACTTCTGGCCGTTGAAGTGGATCGTAAGACCCGTGTTCAGGTAGCAGTAGTTCCACAGCAGCCGCTCGATGTGCTGGTCGCGGTACTGGAAGTGCCGGAACATCTCCTCGTCCGGCTCGAAGATCACGCGCGTGCCGTTGGTCTCGTCGCTCTTCTCGAGCTTCAGGTCCTTGCGCAACACGCCGCGATCGAACTCGGCTCGTTTGGTCTGCCCTTCGCGGTAGCTCTCGATCTTGAAGTAGCTGCTCAGCGCGTTCACCGCTTTGGTACCCACGCCGTTCAAGCCCACACTCTTCTTGAACGCCTTGCTGTCGTACTTGGCGCCGGTGTTGATCTTGCTCACCACATCGATCACCTTGCCCAAGGGCACACCCCGACCAAAGTCGCGCACTTCCACGCGAGAGCCTTCGATCTTCACCTCCACCTTCTTCCCGTGACCCATCACGAACTCATCGATGCAGTTGTCCAGCACCTCCTTCAGCAGGATGTAGATGCCGTCATCGAAACTGCTGCCATCGCCCAGTTTGCCGATGTACATGCCCGGCCGCAGCCGGATGTGCTCTTTCCAATCCAGCGACCGGATGTGTTCTTCGGAATAATTCGTCTCGCTCATCGTTTCAATGCCGGGTCACGCGGAGCGGCAGAAGCGCGGAAAAAAATGCAGCACTGATCCACCGTTCGTTCTGGGAAATACTTTGTATTGGCGCGGGTTCCAACAGGACGCAGCGAAAGTAGCCGCCATGGGCAAGGGTTCGCACCTACAACCACACCGGGGTTATCAACGATCCGGGGGGAGTTTTCAACAAGCATGCCCCGCGGCCTGTGGGGGGAAAGGGCCTGGGCGACTGGTCCTCCGTCAGGTTGCCAACCGCCCCTGCCGCATGGCAAAAAGCACCCACCCGGCCTTGGATTGTTCGCCCGCTTCGGTACACACGGCTTCACCGGGTGTGGACCGGGTGGATCGCCGTTCCCCTCAATCGCTGATGCGCACGTACTCCATCTGTGGTTTCCACGGCACACGCTCACCGCGCACCATGCGCACCATGCGGGCCTCTTCGGTGTACTTCCGAAGGCGCAGGAATTCCACAGCCACGGTGTTCGCTTCGGGAACCACCACGCTCGTTACATGTGGCAGGTGCCAGCGTAAAAGTTCTTCGCCTGCATGCGCGTTATCAGCCAGCACCAGCCCTTCACCCAACAGCGGCAGGTAGGTGCCTAGCACGCGGCCCTTGCTGATGTACAAGCGTCCGGCGTACAGGTGTTCGCTGATCCACGCACGCCGGTCCTCGCCGCTCGCGCGTTGGTCCAAGTGCAACACACCCATCGCGTGGTGCGGCTCGAACAGTTCCACTTCGTCCTCCGTAGGGGCTTCGCATTGGCCATCCGCGAAGCGTATGTAGTTGCCTTCCGCACGGAACTCCAGGGCTTCGAACAGCGGCCGTTCCTCGTCGTTCACCACTGCCGTTACCGACCGGCATCCCTGCGTTTCCAAGGCGTCCACTTGGGCTTGCAGCAGCAACGCGCTCACCCCTTTGTCGCGGAAGTGTGGATGCACGAAGCGCGGACCTACCCAGCCGGTGCCGTTGTGCGCGAGCGCATTGCCAACACCCGCCACCAGTGCTTCGCCGAACACGGCCTTCAGTGGGAAGCAATAGGGTGTGGCCAAATTCCAACGCATGTGGGCCAGCAGCCACTCCCAATCGGGCGGCTCCAATTCCAACAGATCGTCGAGGTCTTCGGGAAGGAACGGTGCGATGAACATGCGGGCAAAGTTGGAGCGGAGAGGCCTACGCGAGTTGACCCCTGAGCGAGCGGACCAATAAATTTTCTTCTCCCCAAGCAATGTCTGCACGCGCCTACAAAGGCCGTTCCCGCAGTGCTTTCAACCATTCCAGCAGGAACGCGCGGGCTGCACACCTAGCAAAAGAAGATCGGGCGTACGGGTGAAAAATACCCCCTTCTGGGTATTTCCGGAACGGAAGTGATCCCGTTGTTTCGCTGCGTCCAGCACGCCCGCTATTCGATGAACCGAAACCGGCACACAGATGCATATCGATCGATACGCGCAACGATAGTTCGGAGCGGATCGAACGGTGCGATCCTGGACGTTCATCTTGAAATTCCCACACCATAAAACTTTTGAACATGGCCAACAACACCATCATCGAAGCCTATCGCGGCGACGCCAAAACGCTGGTTTGCTTCGATCTGCCGAAAAACGCGATCAAGGATCTCGCCGGGTTTTCCATCCATGTAAAGCCGGGGAACAAGCCGGGCTATTGACTCGTCCTGAAATGGGTTTACGCAAAACAGCGACCCATGGAAATCAAGTGCAAGCACAACAAGAATGGCAAGTTCGAGTCGCGCTACAGCGAATCGTTCAAACGAAAAGTGATCGAGGAGTATTTGGAAACGGGCATGCCCAAGCAACACCTGTTGGACAAGTACGGCATCACGTACAAAGGCGCGTTCCAAGGTGTGGTGATCCAGCGCAAAGGCAGTGGCAGCACCGCCACCTTCACCGTTCGTAAGATGAGCGGCGCTATTGGTGTGGAGCGTATTTTCCCGATCGCCTCGCCGTTCATCGACCAGATCGATGTGAACAAGCGCGGCCAAGTGAACCGCGCCCGCATTTTCTACTTGCGCAACCTGCGCGGCAAGAGTGCCCGCATCCAGGAGAAGCGCCAAGTGGTGGCCGCTGTGGCGAAGTAGTTCGCTTTCCTTTCCAATTCCGAAGGCCCCAGCATTGGGGCCTTCGTTCGTACTTGCGCTTGGTTTTCAACTGAATTCTCGGCATGCAAGCACTTGCACAGGGACTTGTGGTGGAAGTTTGTACGGGTCCGGATCACAGATCCGAACCAGCGAACATCAGCGCGAGCGGGTTTGGGAGAGGTCGCGATCAGCGGACACCCTGCGCGGGTACAGGGGCCGAATTTTCGCGCCAACGCGAGGTCGCAATCAGACCGGGGTCGGCTTAGAATTTCGCTTTACGAGATATAGTCCGACAACGGCGCCAACAACTCCCGCAATTACTGGTAGACCACCCGCTGTCAGATTCAGTTGAGCATGGTCAGTGTGAACCCCTAAAGACCCCAGAACGAATGCCCCACCTGCTCCGAAAATCCAAAGCGCCGCAAGAACCACGGCTGTCTTGAATTTGTGTTCGGGCGCAACAAATGAACCAACCCAGACAATAACCAAAGCTCTAAAGAATGGTGCAAAAATTCTTTCAGGAAGCTCGGGATACGGTGTGATAAATGGGCTGTCGCCACCGCTCAACGTCCTATACAAAATCCAATGCATAGGAAAATCAACAAGCACTCCCGCAACTAGTGCGATTGGCAATACGCCTATCCAACTCAGCCAGTATTTGAATCCTCTGTCCATGTCCCGGTCCTACTGTACTTCGAGGACTCACCCCACCAACTCCTTGTTCCTGTTCGGGATATCGTCCGTGTTGAAGGCCACCTTCTCATCCTCCTCCTTCAGCTTCAGCACGAGGGCGAGCGCATCGGGCACCACATCGCTGCATAGCGTGAGGAAACTGCCGGGCTTGGCCGTGCTGATCGCGTGGCGGATCGCTGCGTCCTCCTTTTTGATGATGATGGCTTGTTGGGGTCGACCTCCTTGATGCCCTTCACCATGAGTGCGATGATCTCGTCGTCGGTTTTGCCTCGCATGTTACGGTCTGGCGGATGATGATCTCATCGAACATCTGCGCGCTGAGGCGGCCGAGGTTCACGGTATCTTCGTCGCGACGGTCTCCCACGCCGGCGATCACGCCCACCTTCGGGCTGTCGGGGATCTTGCTCAGGAATTTTCCGAGGGCCTCGAACCCGTGCGGGTTGTGGGCGTAATCCACCACCACTTGGAACTTCTTGAACTGGAACAAATTCAAGCGACCCGGTGTCTGCGCGGCTGATGGAACGAAGGTGGCGAGTGCTTCACGGAGTTCCTCGACTTTCACCCCTTGCACATAAGCGGCGAGTACTGCGGGCAAAACGTTCTGGATGTTGAAGACCGCTTTTCCACCGTACGTCAGAGGCACGTTCACCGCTTTCTCGATGCGCAACTTCCATTCCCGCCTTTGCTGATTGTTATGAAGCCGTTCTCGTAGATCGCCGCCAAGCCACCGAGCTTGCAGTGCTGGCGGACAAGCGGTTATTCTCATCGAGACTGAAGAGCGCGATCTTGCAATCGCACTGTTTGCGCATGTGCATCACCAACTCATCGTCCGCGTTGAGGATCGCATAACCGTCCCGTCGAACGCTTCGTGGCACAGTGCTCTTCACGTGGGCCAGTTCTTCCAGCGTGTGGATGTCCTTCAAGCCCAAGTGATCGGCAGCCACGTTGGTAACAATGGCGACGTCGCAATGCTCGAAGCCAAGTCCACTGCGCACCAATCCACCACGCGCGGTTTCCAGCACGGCCATGTCCACCACCGGCTCCTTCAACACGAATTGCGCGCTGCTCGGACCCGTGCAATCACCCGTCATCAACAAGCGGTTCATGATGTAAACGCCATCGCTGCACGTCATACCCACCTTATAGCCAACACTTCGCATCAAGTGCGACGTGAGCCGTGTTGTTGTTGTCTTTCCATTCGTACCGGTGGGGACGGCAATAATGGGTATGCGGCTAGGAGGCCTGGCGGGAAAAGCATGTCCACCACAGGCTCAAGCAACGTTGCGCCCAATTCCGCCAGTAGGATCCAAGTGCATCCGGAAGCCCGGGGCTGCGTTAACCTCCAATACAGCACCACCCGATTCGTTGAGCGGAATGGTGATGTCGTCCGTCATGATGTCGATGCCGCAGATGTCCAGGTCGATGATGCGGCTGATGCGTTCGGCGAGGAACACGTTGAACGGATGCACCACTTCAGTAACGTCGTCGGCCGTGCCACCTGTGCTGAGGTTGGCGGTCGCTTTCAGATAGACCGTCTCCCCTTTTGCTGGAACGCTTTCTGGCGTCAGGCCTTTCAGGCCGATCAACTTCAACGTGTGATCATCGATGTCGATCCGTGTAAGCACGTTCTCATGGCCGTAGCCACGGCGCGGATCCTTGTTCACTTCTTCGGCGAGCTGCGCAATGGTGCTCTTGCCATCACCCACAACACAGGCCGGGGTGCGTTTCGCACCTGCGATGAAGCGGTGGTTGATCACGAGCAACCGATGATCGAGGCCGGTGATGTAGCGTTCCACGATCACACTTCGACTGATCTCCTTCGCTTTCGCCAACGCGACTTTCGCTTCTTCCAGACTTTTGATGCCAATAGTGGCACCGCGTCCGTGGTTTCCTCCGCTGGGTTTGATCACGCATGGAAATCCAACGGAATCCAAAGCAGCTTCCAACCCTTCTTCGCTGCGCACCACACGGCCCTTGGGCACGGGGATCTCGTAGCTCTCAAGCAACTGCTTGGTCTCCTCCTTGTCGCAAGCGATCTCGACACCGATGTTACTTGTCTTGCTGGTGATCGTTGCACGGATCCTTTTCTGGTGGATACCGTGACCGAGTTGCACCAAGCTCTGCCCGTTCAAACGCAAATAAGGAATTCCACGGGCCACCGCTTCGTGAACAATGCTGCCAGTGCTGGGCCCGAGACGCGACTCTTCGCGTAGTTCGCGCATTTTTTGGAGGTCGTCCGCGAGGTCGAATTTCGCGCCGCTGATCAACGCCTCGGCAATTCGAACCGATGCCTTCGCCGCATACATGCCAACGGGCTCTTCGATGTAGCTGAACACCACGTTGTACACACCGTTCTCGCGCGTACTGCGAGTGCGACCGAAACCTGTTTCCATGCCCGCGAGCGTCTGGATCTCCAGGGCGATGTGTTCGATCACGTGGCCCATCCACGTTCCGCGTTTCACGCGCTCGAAGAAGCCACCTTCATGGTCTTCGCTGCAACGATGGCTGTACATGCTCGGCAACAGGGAGGTGATCCGCTCATAGAAACCGGGGATCTTGTCGGTAGGCTTTTGCTCCAGATCCTCGATGTCGAGGCGCATAACGATGAGGTTGTGCCGCTTTACAGACCAATAATTGGGGCCACGCATGGCCTTTAATTCGAGGATGCGCATGGAATGAACGTTTGTTCGGCGTGGAAGATAGTGGTACCCGGAGTATGCTGACGACAGCCAATACCCCGCAAGCCTCAAGCTGCTAGCTTCGAGCTGTGCGGTGTTGTAAGAAAAACCCTGTTGATGAACCCTTTCCGCACGTTGGTTCCACTTCGCAGGATCCCTCTACTTTCGCAGAGCCATACCCAATTGGTGGGCAACCGGGGGCGGGGGGACTAACGACCAAGCATGATCCCAAAAGGCAAGCTCATCGCCATAGGCGGTAACGAGGACAAGGGCATCGAACCGGAAGGTGGCCATAATGCCAAGGTCTTCCAGCATACGTTCATCGAAGAGGGCATTCTGAAACGTGTTGTCGATGAGATCGGCGGTACTGGTAGTCGCCTGGCCGTAATGACCAGCGCCAGCAGCATTCCGGAAGAAGTGGGCAACAATTACATCGAGGCGTTCAGGCGCCTTGGCCTTAACAACGTGGATGTGCTTGATATTCGGGACCGGAGCCATGTGAAACCCGATATGATCAAGCGCTTGGCCAAGGCCGATGGTGTTATGATGAGCGGGGGAAACCAACTGCGCTTAACGACGATCTTCGGGGGCACGGCCTTTTTGGAGCTGATGAAGCGCAGGTACCACGAAGAAGAAGGTTTTGTGATCGCCGGCACGAGCGCCGGTGCCATGCATATGAGCAGCACCACGATCTACCAGGGCCATAGCTCCTCGGGTCTGGTAAAGGGAGGTGTAAAAATGACCACGGGCGCTTCGCTGATCCAGGATGTGATCATCGACAGTCATTTCGTGGAGCGCGGTCGCTTCAGTCGATTGAGCCAAGCTGTTGCGAGCAATCCGAACGCCATCGGTATCGGCTTGGGTGAAGACACGGGTGTAGTGATCACGGACGCCGATATGTGTGAGACCATTGGCAGCGGCCAGGTGATGATCTTCGACGGACACGATATCAGCTATAGCGATTATGCTGATGTTGAAGAAGGTGAGCCTTTCAGCATCGAAGGCATGAAGGTCCATATCATTTCCAAGGGCCACAGCTATTCCGTGAAGCAGCGGGCGTTCTCGGCGGTGCGGGTGCCTGTTCGCGGCTGAACCTCCTTTCTCCATATTTTAGCTGCATGCGCGCGGCTTGGATCTTTTCACTCCTGTTGCTTCTGGCTTTCTCGCCGAAAAGGACCAACATCCGGAACACTTCGTATTCGACCACGAGCACGCTTTTCCGCGGATGAAGTGGCTCGGCTCGATACACTCTTTCGCGGCCACGAGTTCCGCACAACGAACGAGACGCCTTGTAACCACAACTTTACCACGGGCCAACCGGACTTGCGTTCGTTCGCGGCCACTTGCGGTGATTCGCTCGGGGTGGGCAAGAAGCACAAGAACAATGGGGTGATCATCGTCTTCAGCAAGAAGCTTCGTGAGGTGTTCATTGCCACTGGCCTCGGTACCGAGCAGGTAATGGCCGATGCCCGATGTCAAGGCTTTATTGATAGCCTGATGATCCCGCTGTTCAAGGAAGACATGTACTTTGATGGGGTTTGGGCGGGTAGTTGTGCCATAGTCAACCACTTGGAACTACCTGGGAACGAGATCCGCTAGGTTCTGAAAACATCCGTTCGTTCGTACCGCTCCTTCCACTTTCTTTGCGCCGCCGAATCCAAGGCATCCACACCATGTCGACCAAGCACACCTACACCCCCCATCCGAACTCCGCTCGCTGGCCCTTTTACGCCATGTCGCTCTTCGCACTGATCTGCTGCATCGTGATGTGGCGCTCTTGCAAGTTCTCTGAAGCCTCCCCGGACGCAACCAACGTAGAGGTCGCTCCCGCCAAATAAAGGCACGTTCGCCGTATTGACCGGTGCCGAGGTGACGAAGTTGAGTCGCGCGTAAACGCGCGGTAACCTCCAAAAGACTTTTGTGGAACGCCCCGAATTTCCATCGGGGCGTTCGTGTTTCTACCCGAACAACTCCTTCCTCCCGATCAACGAGCAGATCGGGCACTTCCGCGCATCGTGACCCTTCGCGGGACAATGCTCCCTTCCGAAGAAAATGATGCGCAAATGCAACGCGTTCCACGTGTCTTCCGGGAAGAGCTTCTTCAAGTCGGCTTCGGTCTGTTCCACGCTTTTTCCCGTACTCAAGGTCCAGCGATAAGCGAGCCGGTGAATGTGGGTATCCACCGGGAAGGCTGGGAAACCGAACGCTTGTGACATAACGACACTAGCCGTCTTGTGCCCTACGGATGGCAATGCTTCCAAAGTGGCGAACGTCTGCGGCACCTTTCCCCCATGCTCATCCAGAATGATCCGCGAAAGGCCGTGGATCCCTTTGCTCTTCATCGGTGAAAGCCCGCAAGGCCGGATGATGTCCTGGATCTCCTCTACGCTCAGCTTCACCATCTGTTGCGGTGTGCGCGCCTTGGCGAAGAGCAGCGGCGTGATCTCGTTCACCTTTTTATCAGTGCATTGTGCGCTGAGCACCACTGCCACCAACAGAGTATATGGGTCTTGATGGTCTAAGGGGATCGGTGTGAGCGGATAGAGTGCCGCCAACTTTTCTGCGACGAACTCGGATCTTTCCTTGCGCGACAAGGTGGCCATGGCACCAGATTTCAGCAACGATCAATTCCGATCACCGATAGGGCTATCACCGAAGTACAGTGATCGTACCCGTTCGCTGCTGATCCAATGTGATCCCGCATTCGGAACTGTATGATACGGTATAGAAATACACTCCTTGCGCTACATCACTGGCATTCCAACTCCGCTGACCGCCGTCCACTGAATCATGGATCACAAGGCCCCATCGATCATAAACGGTGAGACTGTACCGATCGAACAAAGAGGTAATGTCCAGATCAGGATAGCCTGGCAGGAAGGGTTTCCAAAAATCATTCTTGCCATCCCCGTTCGCCGAAACGACATTGGGGAAGATCAGCGTGCTCAGATCAATTTCCGATGTGGTGGATGCAAAAATCTCCACGGAAGCGACATCAGAACAACCGGTTCGAGGATCCGTAACCTCCAAGACATAAGTACCAGGAATGGTTACTTGTGGCGAGGCATTCGAACTGAAGGAGCTGTCGATGCCATCTGGTGTTATTGCTGTCCACGAGTACTGCACAACCTGAGGCGGCTGCACATCCACACCTTGGATCACCACATAGGGAGTCGCACAGGAAATGGAATCCTGCAACTGTGCTATGCTCAATGCCAGCAGATGGTCCGGGATCTCCACTTCAACGGTCAGCTCACAACTTCCTGCGTCCGTGACGGTCAACGTATAAACATCCGCATTCAGGCCCGTGGCCGAACCTTGTGGGATCGGCACTCCATCCAATGCGAATTGCACGGGTGGCACCCCTCCACCAACGTAGGTGGCTTGGATCGAGCCGTTCACACCGTTGCAGGCATCGATAATATCCACGCTATAAGCAAGGGAGGGATCAATGGTGACAAGCAGCGTGGTTTCCAGAACGGTATTGCCGCAGATGTCCTCCACGTTGCCCGAAATATTCGTGATCACCAAGGTGTAGATACCCGGCTCCAGCAGACTCGCAGCAAGATCGATCTGGTAGCCCGTCTGCGCGTAGGCCATGGAATTGTCCGGTGTCACATTGATGAAGTTGAAGACCTCGCCGGAGGGAGAAGTAATGGTGATGTCCGCGGGTTCCACGGTCGATGTCACGATCTGCTCGCTGAATTCCAGATGGAACGACTGGTTCCCACAATTCGCAACGACTTCCACCGGAACAGGTGGTGTTTGGTCATACAAGGAGGCCGTGCTTTGGGTGAAGTCGATGGTATATCCGTCCGGGCTGCCGGTCCAATTCATCACAACAAGCGCATAAGTCTGCCCGACTTGCACAGCGAGATCCGCGTTGAACGGCGGACCGTTCGTATCGCCAGGGCCGTTGGATGTTCCCGTACCACCGTCTCCGGAGGAGATGCCGGTGGGTCCGTTCGCGTTCGCGAGAGAGCCGTAAGTTGCAGTTGACCTCGGGCGATGATCCGTCCTGGGCGTTGATCCTGCACAACCTCCGTTGGTGATGTTGAAGAGCCCCAATCATAATCGTCCAGGTCGTTCGCTGGGTCCAACACGAAATTGAGGTCTGGATTGCTGCACAGTGAACGTATACCAAAGGCTCATGGTCTCCGCGTTCGCATGGCAGACACCGGTGAACTCATAGACGTTCCTTGGTGCCAGGTGGTGCCGAGATCTCCGTGAAGACCCCACCACACAGCTGTATGGCCCCATCGCAATCACTTGTGCTTGGTTGAGCGAATACCCTGCTCGATAGCAGAACACTCAAAATGGCAATGTTCCTAGCGCTGCTTCCCATGTTCATGAAATAAGTTCGATCATACAGTAGACCTGCGGCTTGGAAAAATGGTTGTCCGACGATGGCGCATCGGTTGATAGTTCCGTAACAACATGTTCATTTCAGTAGTTCTATGATGGATGTGAACAGCTGTTTTCAGCGTTGAAAGGTAGATCTCGTTCCCTTGCTGCCCGCATTGGCCTATGAACCTCCATCGACCACCAGCCCTCCTGCACGGAAAGCTCTAAGGCACTTGCGTGCTGGAGACTAGCGCACCCTCACTGGCGGAACCTTGCACAGCCCTCCGATCTTCTCGATATGCTGGTAGTCCACAGGATTCGGCCAGCGACCTCCCCAGGTCCAACCGCGTTGGCCCAAAAGCTTCAAGAAG
The DNA here is from genome assembly GCA_016717225.1 of Flavobacteriales bacterium. Lineage (GTDB taxonomy): Bacteria > Bacteroidota > Bacteroidia > Flavobacteriales_F > PHOS-HE28 > PHOS-HE28. Next base: position 56,233 of record JADKGB010000014.1, read on the forward strand.
TTGCCCCGTTTCAAAGTGCCCGGTTGCTTGGGATCGTAACGGCCATTAATGGGTTTCACCATCGTACCACGGGAACTTTTACGCACGAATGGATTGAGCAAGGGGTTTATGTCCAGGGCAGTGCCTTGGGCATGTTTTAAGGTGCCCCAGAGGTGGAGTTTTCGGCGGTAGTTGAACGCAGAGGTGTTGTTGCTGGCCATCGAGCCAGTATCGTTCCAGCCGGTTGAATCGGAATTGAAACCATACCGGTTAATGGGACCTTGGCGATGGGGAACGTGTCTCGCCGCAATCCTTCGAAGATCACTTTCACATCTTCCACCACACAGGCATGTACAAGCAGGATGCCTGAACAAAGGTTCTTCTTGTCCACCATCGTGCAGGCGTCATCAACAAAGGAGTAATACGTCACTTCGACCGGCACCAAATTGTCACGGACCCGCTTCTCCATGGGACCAAGTTTTCGCTCGATAATGCTGAGGTCGTGGGCGAGCCTGACGGTATCCGAATAGCTGCTATGGTGCTTTTGGCAGTAGCATCCGATCGCATGGCCCACCATCGACAGCAGCACCCATACGCGCAACTCGCCAGCGCAACGGTTCATTTCCAACTGAACGTGAAACTCGATGAACCGAGCGTGAAGTGTTGGGTGAGCGCGCCCGTCAGCTTCCAGATGTACGATGTTATCCTGCTCCGCGAAACATCCTGCATCAAACTGTTGGATACGGACAAGTCATTCGCTGAAGACACTTCTTCCACCTGCAAGTAGCAGAACAAATTCTCCCCTTCCAATTCCTTTCGATCCATTTCAACGGACCTCCTTATCCTCCTGAAAAAGATGCAGGCGCTCATTGAAATACGCGTTCAACAAGCTATCCGCTTTCGGGCATTCCCTTTCCGATCCAAGCTTCAATTCGGCGATCGATGCCAACGCATGCTCCACATCGTGCGCCGTCATCTGCCAGGTAAGATCGAGGCTCTGTTCCGTGCTATTGTGACGAATAGTGAGAATAGAAACGAAGAAGTCGTGGGGCGCCGCAACCGACAATAGGCCTAGGGAAAGAAGCGCCGTCTTCATGGTCCACAAAGGTGGGCAACCGGAAGCGAGTTTCGATAACCGCTGGTTGCTCTAATTTTCGCCATCATGCCTCGTGCTCATCTCCTTTCCGGTTCCGCTTTATCGGTCGCCTTCACAGTCGGCGCGCAAGATTCTCCTCGGTACGGCCGCGATAAATTCAGGCAGTTGGACCAGAATTCGCCCCGCACAACGAACAGCGAACAGCCAGTGGCGCTCCAGGCCACGCCTATTGGCAAATGAAGGCGGACTACAACATCAGTGTAGAGATCGATGAGACTACCGGCCCAACTCCGAAACTGACAGGCAAGGAAACGATCACCTACCACAACCAAAGCCCGGACAAGCTGGACTACCTCTGGCTACAGCTGGACCAGAACATCTTCGAGCCTCGCAGTGATGCCAATACCATCCGCACCAGCACCATTCCTGATAGTGTGAATTTCGATCAGTTATCGAAATGGACCAAGCCCTTCGAAGGCGGCTACAAGATCACGGCCGTTAAGGATGCGAGCGGCGGCACGCTCAAGTACACCATCAACAAGACGATGATGCGGATCGACCTGCCGAAACCACTTTCACCAGGTGGAACCTATACGTTCACCGTGGAGTGGTGGAACTGGATCAACGATCGCATGAAGGTGGGCGGACGCGGCGGTTACGAGTACTTCGCCGAAGAGGACAACTACATCTACACCATCGCGCAGTTCTACCCGCGCATGGCCGCCTACATGGATTACAGCGGCTGGATGCACACGTTACCGGGTGATCATATCGTGG
>JADKGB010000015.1 GCA_016717225.1 Flavobacteriales bacterium
GCATCCATCAGGTTCATCACTGCGGGTGAAGCATCCGCTCGTTCGATGTTAAGGGCATCGTATGCCGGGTTGGGGAAAAGCAGTGTACCTGTGCGGCGTGCCTCCCAAGTCGCGCCTGTGGAGATCACCTGCACCGGAGCAGAGGGAGCGCTCACGCATCCTAATGCATCGGTCACGATCACCGTGTACGCCCGGAAGTGTCCGGCATCCGATGCAAGGCGTATCGCCATCAACGCATCGGGTTGCCATTGAGGAACCACTGCACCGTACCTGAAGTGTTGGTGCACAGGTACTGACTGGTCTGTTCGATCACCGGCACGAACGCCACTTGCGGGCAGCTGACCTGCGCCCGAAAGATGTCGCCGTTGTTGCAACCGATCACGATCGCGCCGTCCACCCATGCCGCATCGCCGACCGTGGCGTTCAGGATGTCCGGCAGCAGGTTGTTCCATGTGATCCCGCCATCCAACGAGCGCACGGTCTGGCCGGTGTAGCTCACGGCGTAACCGGTGTCCGGGTCGGTGAAGAAGATGCTCATGGTCTGCTGGGGTGTGCCGCCCATGAGGGTCCAAGTCGCGCCGCCGTCCGTTGTGCGGAAGTTCTTGGTCCAGCCCAGTTGCGCGTCCAAGAAGAACACGGTGTGGCTTCCGCTCATGGGAGGAAGTGGTGTCCACGTGATACCGCCGTCCATCGTGCGATAGTTGTCGCCGTACTCGCCGACCGCATAGCCTTGCAGGTCGTCCACGAACCAGAGGTCGTTGATGGTGATGTTGCCCACGTTGAGCACACGGGTCCAGTTACCGCCTGCATTGGTGGTGCGGTAAATTCCGCCGTTGACCGCGCCACCGCCAACGATGTGTGTGTTGGCATCGATGCTCCAGTTGCAACGAATGGCCATGTTGGGCGCCTGGATCCCTGCGGTCGTTGCGAAGAAGTCCTGGGTAAATGTCGCCCCGCGAGAGCCGACACCCGTGGATCTGAGGTGTATGCCGAGCCCACCAGGCCCGGCATTTTCCCAATGACGGCCGCCATCCAATGTGCGTAGTGTTCCGCTCTCGAAGCCGCCCATGGTCTCCCAACCCACGGCCACGCCGGTGTCGCCGTTCGCGAAGCTCACCTTGTTGAGGCGCGTGTGCCAGGTGCCTTCCACCATCACGTTCCACGTGGCGCCGAAGTCCGCCGTGCGATGGATGCGGCCGTCGGTGCCGAGCAGCCCTGCTCCGCTGGCGGTGAGCGAAAGGCTCTTGTGCTCGCTCGCACCTACTTGGATCCCGCTCCAGGTGAGCCCCGCATCGGTGCTGATGATCAGGTGCCCCCAAGAGCCACAGGCCACTAGCGTATCGCCCAGCGCCTCCAGGTCCAGCATGGAGTAGGTCGTGTTGGACGGGATCGAGTCCCACGTAGCACCACCGTCCGTGGTGCGGATCACTTCCCCTGCGCTGCCCACGGCCACACCGAGTTGGTCGTTATAGAAGTGGAAGTCGCGCGGAAGGACCAGCTGATCGAAGGGGCCCACGCTCTGCCAAGTCAGCCCTCCATCCGTGCTCTTGAGCATCTCGCCACCGGAGCAGCTGGCATAGCCTGTTTGCGTATCCAGGAATTGGATCGCGGTCATGAAATTGCTTGTGGACTGTCCGCTGTTCATCTGCGTCCAGCTGACCCCGCTGTTGGTCGAGCGGAAGATCTTGCCCGTTAGGCTGCCCGCCCATCCCAGGGTGTCGTTCACGAAGAACACACAGCTCAACTCGCCGAACGTGGGGTTCTGAGCGCCCGTGATCGTCTCGAAGCCATTGGGGGTGCGGTATACCTGGCCTCCCTCACCCACGGCGATACCGCGCAGATCGTCCCACATGAAGAGGGCGACCGGTGAATTGCTCAGGTTGTTCGCCATGCGCTCCCAGGTGGCCCCACCGTCGCGGGTGCGTAGGATCGACTCCATGGGCTTGTCCACCGCGTAGCCCACGGCATCGGAGACCATCTTGATGGCCTCGAACTCGCTGCGCGTCTTGATCGGCGTAACCAATTCCCATTGAGCGCACGAGACAGCAGCGAGAAAAAGTGCGCAGAGCAAAGTGGTTGATCTCATGGTCGCGGCAGTAGAGTACGTTCACATACACCGGCCAGATAAATATGTTCGGGACGAAGACGTGAACAGTTCATTTTCCGGCGCTCATCGCCTTCTCCACCATCGCCTTGCTGCCGATATACAATGGGCAACGCTGGTGCAGTTCGGTCGGCTTCAGATCAAGAATGCGCGTGGTGCCGTCAGTGGCCATGCCACCCGCCTGTTCCACGATCATGGCCAAGGTGTTGGCTTCATAGAGCAAGCGAAGTTTTCCCTTCGGTGCCTTCTTCGTTGCAGGATACAGGTAGATACCGCCCTTCAATAAGTTGCGATGGAAGTCGGCCACCAGACTACCGATATAGCGGGCGCTCATCAACTGGCGCTTGCAGTCGTCGATGTAGTTGCGCACTCCGTCGCTGAACTCGAAGTAATTGCCCTCGTTCACGGAATAGATCTTGCCTTCCGCAGGTGTCTGCATGTTGGGGTGGCTCAGGCAGAAGGTGCCGATGCTGGGGTCCAGCGTGAATCCGTTCACGCCGTGGCCCGTGGTATACACGAGCATTGTGCTACTGCCATAAATGATGTAGCCCGCCGCGACTTGTGCACTTCCGGGTTGCATGAAATCGTCCATCGTCGCTTTCGCGCCTTCGCTGAGGCGGCGGTAAATGCTGAAGATGGTGCCGATGCTCACGTTCACGTCGATGTTGCTGCTGCCATCCAGCGGATCCATGGTTACCACGTACTTGCCGCCATTGTCGAAGTGTACGATGTCGTCGTTCTCCTCGCTGGCCACGGCGCACACCATGCCTTGGCTCTTCAGCAGGCGAAGAAAAAGATCGTTGGCGTACACATCGAGCTTCTGCTGTGCTTCGCCCTGAATGTTCTGGCTGCCTTGTGCGCCCAGTATGTCTTCGGCCAGACCGGCTTTGTTCACTTCGCGGTTCACCATTTTCCCAGCAAGCCGGAAGCTGGTGAGCAACTGGCTCAGTTCGCCCGTGGCGTAGGTGAACTCGTGCTGGCGTTCAGTGATGAATTCGGCGAGGGTGGTGATCTGGGCCATGTAAAGCGAACAGCGAATAACTGAAGCTGCAAATATCGGCGTTACCGCATCTTTGGGCGATGAAGGTGACCATTCGGAGGGCGGAAGCGCGTGATGTGCCGCAGATGCTGGTGCTGGTGAAGGAGTTGGCCATTTTCGAACGTGCCCCGAACGAGGTGACGGTTACCGAAGCACACATGCTCGATGCGGGTTTTGGCCCTGATGCTGTTTGGGTTGGATGGGTGGCGGAGCAAGTGGACGAGATCCCGTCCCGGATCGAGTCCGGGATGACAGCCCGGAATGACATCCGTTTGTTGGGTATGGCAGTATGCTATGAACGTTATTCCACATGGAAAGGACGCAGACTGTATTTGGAGGATATCATCGTCACGGAAGCGGCGCGCGGACATCGTGTCGGCGACAAGCTCTTCAGGCAGTGCGCCGCATACGCGGTGGAAAAGAATTACAGCGGCATGCTCTGGCAGGTGCTCGATTGGAACACGGATGCCATTCGTTTTTATGACCGGTTCGGATCGAGTTTTTCGAAAGAGTGGCTGAACGGTTCGCTTGAACTGGAGCAATTGAAGAACTTGGCTGCGCAATGAAGGTCTTCAAGTTCGGCGGAGCCAGTGTGAAGGATGCCGCGGGCGTGCGCAACGTGGCGAAGGTGCTCTCGCATTTCCCGGACGATGATCTGCTGATCGTGGTGAGCGCGATGGGGAAGACCACCAATGCGTTGGAAGCTGTGGTTTGGGGCTATTGTGATGGGAAGGACATGAGCGCGCATGTTGAGGCTTTGCGGAAGTCGCATTTCCTGGTGCTTGCTGAGGCAGTTCCTGCGAATACCGCTGTGCGTGCGGAACTCATTCTGCATTTCGACAAGTTGCAGGATCTCCTGCGGCGTCCTCCATCAGGGAACATGGATCGCGACTATGACCAGATCGTTTCCATGGGCGAGTTGTGGAGCTCGCTGATCCTGAGCGCGTTCTTGAACGAAGCCGGTTTCGCAAACAAGTGGTTGGACGCCCGAAAAGTGGTGCGTACCGATGATCATTTCCGCGAAGCCAAGGTGCAATGGGATGCACTGGAGGACAGATCCATGGTGCACATGCCATCGTTTGAACAAGGCCCGATGCGCCTGGTCACCCAAGGCTTCATAGGATCCACCGAAGATGGACTCACCACCACTCTTGGCCGCGAAGGCTCGGATTTCTCGGCCGCCATCTTCGCTTATCAAATGGGGGCCGAAAGCGTGACCATCTGGAAGGACGTGCCCGGCATGTTCAATGCGGACCCCAAGCTATTCCCGGACACGAAGCTGCTTTCGCACATCAGCTACCGCGAGGCGATCGAGCTCAGCTATTTCGGGGCGAGCGTGATCCACCCGCGCACGCTGCAACCACTGCAGAAGAAAGGCATCCCGCTCTTCGTGCGCTCGTTCAACGATGTGAACGCGCCCGGCAGCACCATCGACCATCGCAGCGAGAACGATTCGCTCATTCCCTCGTTCATCATCAAGCCCGGACAAGTGCTTCTGTCCATCACACCGCGCGATCTGTCGTTCATCGTGGAGGAGAACCTCAGCGGAATATTCGCGGCGTTCGCGCAGCACGGCGTTCGCATCAACCTCATGCAGAACAGCGCGGTGGCCTTCACTGTATGCGTGGACAACGACAACCGCGTGAAGCCGCTGGTAATGGAACTGCGCCGCGAATACGAAGTGCGCTGGAACGAAGGCCTGGAACTGGTGACCGTGCGGCATTATGACGATGCCACGCTAGCGAAGCTCACCGCCGGAAAGGAGATCCTGATCGAACAGCGCTCCCGCAACACAGCGAGATTCGTCGTTAGGTGACGCCCAACAAGCGTCTCCGCGGAAAGTCGATCGTGGAGAACTTCGGGGATACTTCATTCAGCCTACTCTTCGCTCCGAGGATCAACGAATAGTTTTGCCGCCATGTTCCGGACTTCCGCGATGCGTTCGATCGTCGCCCCTTTGTTGGTTTGCTTGCTGAGCTTGGCGTTCTTCCGTGCCTCTGCGCAGGACAGCACACTTTCCGTTCAGGACCGTATGGTCCTTCTGAATTCGCGCATCGCTTCTGCGGATTCTTCACATGACGTGCTGGCATCCGTTGAATCCAGATTGGAGCTTGCTTCCCTGGCGAGACCAAGCCAGGCGTTGCAACTATACCAAGAGGCGATAGTGCTCACTGACACGGCGCATCTCTCACCTGCGGTATCACTGCGTGCTCATCGAGGTCTGGTGGACCTCTTCACCGGTATGGGTGAAATGACAAAGGCCAACCGCGAATGGCTTCACGTGGAGCGATTTTCGAAAGAGGTTCAGAAGCGTGAAGCGATGGAGGCCTTCGAGATAGCGGAAGCTGGGCGCACGTTGGCCGCGACGCGAACAGACAGCTTGCTTCGGATCGTGGTCACCGATCGCTCCGAGGCTGTTGCTGCGCAAGAGAAGATCCTGGCAGCGTATCAGCAACGTACCAATCTGGCCATTGTGGCTATCGTGGCCGGCTTTGTTGCATTGTTGGCGTCCGTGCTCTTCTTCACCCAACACAACAAGCGCCTGCGAGGGGAATTGAAAGAGCTGCAGCAGGAAGTGACCTGGTTGCGTTTGGTTAGCAAGAAAGCCATCGAACCACAGGTCGTTGCAGCTCCCGTTGTTGTTCCTGTCCCAGTACCACCGCCACCGGTATCCGTTTCACCTTCACTTGCCTCGGAGGAGGATGCCGTGTTGCTCGCGTTGGTGCGCAAACGAAGCTTGGAACGAATGAACACTTTGCGCGATGCACGTGCGCGAGGCGATATGGACAAGGTTGTTCGCGTGGTTCACTCGCTGAAACCGCAGCTGGTCAGTATCGACGCTGATCGCTTCGCAGGTGTATGTGCGCGCCTTGTAGCGACAGCTGCGTCGGAGAACAGCGCTCAGTGGAACCAGGATCTCGATGCGTTCGAGGCCGGTTTGGAACAGACGCTTGGTCGTTAGCTATTCGTTCTCGTCCAGCAGTTCGATCAACCTGTCCGGGTAGTCTGTTATGATCCCGTTCACGCCAAGCTTGATCATCCTCTTCATATCGCTCTTTTCGTTCACCGTCCAAACCAGCAGTTGGATCCCTTTTTCAAGCAGGTCCTTCACCACTCCCTTGTCCACCAATGCGAACGCAGGGCTGTAGTAGGCTGGCGTGAACGACAAGCGACGCAGGTTCATTTCGAGTCCGTCAGTGTTGTCAACGAGAAGCGCCGTTGGAATTTCATCGTTCAATGCATGAACCGATTCAAGAACGGCGGGGTCGAACGATTGAACTACGCATCGGCCGTCGAGGCCCAGTGAATCGAGCTGTGCGAGAACCAGTTCCACAAAACGTTTCGGCTCCGGCTGGTAGGTGCCGTACAGCGTTGGTTCGCTCTTGATCTCGATGTTGTAGTTGATGCCTCCTGCGCCGAGTTCCATCGCTTTCTCTTCCACCGCTTCCACGACTTCACGCAGCGAGGGTTTGTGGAGTTTTTGGTTCTCTTGATCCGGAAAGTCGGGGTGTTGTGCACTGCCACAATCGAATGCTTGTACTTCAGCAAGCGACATGCGATAGATGTTGAACGTGTGGGACCGCATCTCCGTAATGCTGTCGCCTTCCGGGGTGCGGCAAATACGATGTTCCATCCAGGGTTCGTGGCTCACCAGCACTTGACTATCGGCGGTGATCACCACGTCCATTTCCAGCCATTCGCAACCAAGCTCAAGCGCTTTTTCGAACGCAGGAACGGTATTTTCCGGCATCAAACCGCGACAACCGCGATGGCCGTGTATGTCAGGACGGTTCACAGGTTCGTATGCACATGCGCCCAGCAACATCGCCAGCGCTGTGGCAATGTAGTTGAGCTTATAGTTTCCCATCATTGATATCGCCCAGGATCTTGTCCGCCAGCACGTTGGCTAATTTGAAATAACTCTCGTGCGTAATTCCGGCAGTGTGTGGCGAAAGGATCACGTGCTCGTTCTTGAACAAGCGCTGAAGGACCTCCTTTGGGGCGTCAGTTCGAAGACCTATCAGCGATCGTTCTTCGAACTCCAACGTGTCCAGGCAAGCACCACGCACACGTCCATTGTCGATAGCATCGAGCAAAGCGGTGGTGTCCACCAGTTGCCCGCGAGCTGTATTGATAAACCAGACCGGTCGCGCGCACTGTGCGAAAAATCGGGCGTTCACGAACCCGTTGGTTTCATCGTTCAGTGGCAGGTGAAGGCTGATCACGTCACTTTTCTCCATCAGCTCATCAAAGCTCGTTTCACGCACATGCTCGGGTGCATAGTCCTTCAGATACTTGTCGTACGCGAGCATTTTCACACCGAAGCCCTGAAGCTTTTGTGCGAAGGCACGTCCCATGCGACCGAAGCCAATGATGCCCACCGTGCTGCCGTTCAATTCATGGCCTGTATTTTCTTTCCTGCGCCATTTACCGCCGCGCACCTCGCGATCCGAGCGGATCAGATGGTTCATCAACGCCAGCAGCATGGCTATGGCATGTTCGCCGACAGCATCGCTGTTCCCTTCCGGCGAATTGTAGATGCGGATGTTCCGCTTCGCACATTCCTGCTGGTCGATGTTCTCGAGGCCTGCACCCGCGCGGGCGATGAATTTCAGCTTAGGGGCACGATCGAGCGTTTTCGCATCCAGCATGATGCGCCCACGTATCACCACGCCTTCTGCGTCGAACAGCTGTGCGAAAAGCAGATCGCCTTCAAGCTCGCTCAGGTCCTCGCATGTATGACCGGCAACGCTCAGTCGCTCGCTGAGCACCGGATGAACGCTATCAATGAAGTTGATCTTCATAGCAGGATGCCCGCCAGAAAGAGCGAAGCGATCGTGAAGTAAATGACCAATCCTGTGATGTCCACAACGGTAGCGACGAACGGTGCGCTGCTTACGGCGGGGTCCATTCCCACTCGCTTCAACAAGAGCGGGAAGGATGAGCCGATCAGGTTGCCCCATAGCACAACGCCCAACAATGAGAAACCGATAGCCAGGCCGATCGGCACCCAATGCGGTCCGTACAGGCTCGTGAATTGCGCATAGATCGCCACGCGCAAGAAACCGACCACGCCGAGTACGATGCCCAACGTAAGGCCAACACTTGTTTCGCGCTTCACAATGCGCCACCATTCCTTGGTCGTCACATCACCAACTGCCAATGCCCTGCAGATCAATGAGGAGGCTTGTGAACCGGTATTGCCACCGGATGATATGATCATCGGCACGAACAGGGCCAGCACCACCGCCTTGGCGATCTCGTCTTCGAAGTAGCTCATGGCTGTTGCGGTGAAGCCTTCACCGATCAACAGGATCACCAGCCAGCCAGCCCGTTTCTTCACCATTTCCCACAAACTGCTGTTGCTGTAGCTGTATTCCAGCGCTTCCATACCGCCCATCTTCTGCACGTCCTCCGTCTCCTCCTCGCGCATCACGTCCACCACATCGTCAATGGTGATCCGCCCGACCAGTCTCCCGCGATCATCCACAACGGGCACCACCGGCAAGTCGTATTTCGCCATGATGCGGGACACCTCTTCCTTGTCCATGTCCGCTTTCACGGTTATGGCATCCGGGTCGTAGACATCTTTCACCGGTGTGCGAAGGCTCGTGGTGATCAGCTTCTTCAGTGGAATGGTGCCTACGAGTTTCCCGTGGTCATCCACCACATTGATCACATACACGTGTTCTATGTCATCCGCATGTTCCCTCAGTTCACGAACACAATCGAGCATGCTGGCGCCCACGTTCACCTTCACCAGCTCTTTGGCCATAAGGCCACCCGCCGTGTTCTCGTCGTAACTGAGCAGTTCAGTGATCTCGCTCTTCAGTTCACTGTCGTCGATGTTCGCCAGTACTTCCTGCTGAACGTCCTCAGGAAGTTCAGCGATCACGTCGGCGGCATCATCCGAGTCCAGTTGTTCGATAACCTCTTCGGCGATCTCTTTCGCACTGAAGTCTTCGAGGAGATCTTCCCGTCGGTCTTCCGGAAGTTCGTTGATCACCTCTGCGGCTACCTCACCGTCCAACAGGCTGTGCAGGTAACGTGCTTCATCCAGATCGAGACGGTCGAGCAGGTCGGCGATGTCCGCCGGGTGCATTTCGTTCACTTCGTTCAACAGCGCCTCTTCGCGCTTGTGCAGCACGTGCTCCTGGATGCGCTCCAGGTTTTTTTCACTGAGGTTGAAGGACATTGGTAGTGAGCGGTACGCAGCAGCAGTTGTGTCTTGCTCGCTGTGCGAAACTAGGGCAGTGTGCGTCGAGAACGAAGTATTAAACCGAACACGCTTGTGCGATCACCACGAAGTCCGCTACGGACAAGCGTTCCGCTCTGAGCTGCGCGAATTGCTCAGGCACGCCGTTCTTCAATGGTTCAAAGCCTTTCAGCGCGTTATGAAGCGTTTTTCGGCGCTGGTTGAATGCGGTTTTCACCACTTGGAAGAACAACTTTTCATCACAGTCCAACGAACCCACTTCATTGCGCCGCATACGAATGACCGCACTGCGCACTTTCGGCGGGGGTATGAATGAACTTGGTTCCACAATGAAGAGCATATCCATGTTGAACCAAGCTTGCGCCAGAACACTGCTGATGCCGTACGTGCGGCTGCCGGGAGGAGCGCAAAGCCGATCGGCCACTTCCTTCTGGAACATCCCAACGAGTTCGGTGAACCTGTCACGGTGCTCCAGCACTTTGAATACGATCTGCGTGCTGATGTTGTACGGAAAATTGCCGATCACCGCCATGGGCCCTTCGCCTATCGCGTTCGGCGACATGCGCAGGAAATCGCTCTCGAACACGCGCAGATCCGGATAGGCCGAGTGGAGGTGCGCCACGGATTCCCGGTCCACTTCATAACACGATAGTTCGAACTCCGTGCGCTTCAGCAAATGCTTGGTGAGGGCTCCAGTACCTGGGCCTACTTCCACCAGATGCCGGTAGTTGCCATGGCCAGTGAGACTTTCCGCGATGCGCTCCGCGATACCTTCTTCCTTCAGGAAGTGCTGACCAAGATGCTTCTTCGCGCGGACGTACATCACGCGGTGTGTACCACTTCCAGTAGGGTGCGGAAAGCGACGAATTTCCCTGCGTAGCGCTTCTGGGTGTCGGCTTGCAGACGAGGCGCGTGCTCAGCCTTGTATCGCTCGTATGTTTCCATATCCGTACACGTGTATTGGATCGCGTACGAGAGACCACCTTCTTCCTCAGCAAGGATGCGGCAAATACGATTGTCCAGGAAAAGACCAGTGGCCATAACATCAGGAATGTGAGCGCTTTTCATCCAATGGAGCCATTCCTCGGCAACATCCACGTCCACGTTCACCGTCACATTGTAGATGATCATTGTGGCCCGTTCAGGAATTTTTGTTCGGGTGTGTCCAGGTTGTCATGATCCCCGCGCAAGTGACGGAAACGTTCGCGTGCTTCAGGCACGAAAATGCTCCCGCTCTGCTCAAAGAGGAGTTTCTCGAAGTAGCCTTTCGCCTTTTCCTTGTCGTTGAGCTTATCCTCGTAAAGTTTGCCCAGGTCGAGCAGCGCGTTGTCTACAAGGATGTCCGTTGGAAACAGATCCAAGACTTTTTGCAGGTACGTGGCAGCCGTATCGTATTGGTGGCGCGCATAGGCGATGTGGTACCGCTCATACAGGATGTCATCGCCCAAACTGTTCAACGGGAAGTCGATGTTCAAACTGTCCATGGTCAACAAGGCTTCGTCGTAACGGTGTTGGAAGGTGAGCAGTTTGGCACGGGAGAATTGTGTCAGTGGTGTGCGCAGGCTGTCCTCTCCGAGATTATCGGTGATCAGCAACGAGAGTTCCATGGCATCGTTGGCGATGAGTTTGCTCGTGCTCGCTTTCAGAACATCAAGCTGTGCTTTGGACCATAGGAAGTCTCCGCTGTAGAAACTCACCTTCGCGTTTCGCAAGCGCGCTTCGTGCCCCAGAATGTCGTTCTTGAAATCGAGATCCACCTGCGAGTAGAGCAGTGAGGCGTCCCAGATGTTCGCGTCCAGCATGTACACATCGCCAAGATCCAACTTGAATTGCGCCTGGGTCCTGGGATCCACACCGTTCGTGTTCACGCCCTCCTCAAGCAACGCGATAGCACCAGGACGATCACCGAGGTAGTAGGCCTTCACATGCGCCAGCCCTCGGAGCAGGTCCGTGGTTTGTGGCGACTTTCCAAGATCAGTGATCGCCGTGTTGTACTGCAGTACCAATTCGTCCAGCTCAGGTTTGGGTGGCTCAGCTTGTTCAGTTACTCGTGCATCGAGCGCATGCACCAGGCCCAAACGAGCCCGAATGAAGTTGGCGTTCGCTTTCCCTTGGTCCAGAACGTACTGGTAGCATTTCGCTGCGGTGGTCCATTCCTTGTTCGTTACCGCGATGTCCGCGAGTTCCATCAAGCGCTGCCCACCTTCGTTGAAACGCTTGTCCATGGCCTTGCTCTGAACGAAAGCACCTGTGAGGTCCTTTTGCTGGAGGTACTGCCAGATGAGCATTTCCTGGAAGATCGTATTGTCAGGGTCTTTCTGTGAGCGCCTCAAAAGCTCGGTGCGGAGCATGTCCGTGCGAGCATCGATCTTCGTGAAATCGATGTACCGGGCCAATCCGTTCTGCACCGCTTGCAGGTAGCTCGGATTCACCGTGAGCAGATCCATGAAGGAGGTGGTCATTCCTTGCAGATCGCCCTTGGCGGCATATAGTTGCGCGATCTCGTAGTCGAAGGAATAGCCCTCGTTCTTCGAAGCTTTTTTTCCGCGATCGTACACCTTGAGCGCACGGTCGTATTCATTGTACTTCTGAAAGGCGTTGGCCAATGAACGAATGCTGTTCTGGTCCTCTTTCAATGCCTTTAGTGCCTTATCGAACTGTTGCTCGGCTTTCTCGTCCTCGCCCTTTGCTTTCAGCACCACGCCCATATCCACAGATCCGCGCGGGTCGTTCTGCCTGCGTTGCTGGTCCTTGGCCAGTTTTTCCGCATTCTCGTAATTCTTCAGCGACATCCAGCATTGGAAGAGCTGCTCGTAATTGAAGGTTGAAGGTTGTTGCTTGTAGAGTTTGTCGTAGTAGAGCGACGCACGGTCGAAGTCGCCTTGCTGGAAGTACTGCGCCGCGAGTTGCTCGTCGGTGCCTTGCGCCTTTGCCAAGCTGCATGCCGCCAACAACAACAACAGTAACGCGCTTCGCAACATCTTCATCACCGGTTGAACAAGGTGTCGGTTCGTACAAGTATACTATCCACAGTAGGTGCCAAGCGTGCGTGATCGCGGATCACACTGCGCGCTGTGCTCAGAAGAGTAAGGGTGTTTTGCTGTACAACTGACAAGACCAGGCTTTCCTTGCTGATATAGCCGGCTTCAACAGCAGGATCCAACGCGCCTTGCTCAACATCGTATTTCAGGTCGGTCAGTTGCTTCCGGGTGGTGTTCAGTTCTTTCAAAAGGGGCTCATAATTCTTGTTCACGTAGCCCATGTTCTTGTTCATGGCACCGTGGTAGTTGCCGAGCGCTATCGCGGATCGCTTGTCCAACGTGTCGCGCATCACCATTTCCAGTGTGGCTTTCCGCATTTGGTAGGAAGAATCGATGGCATGAAGTGGATCGCGATCCATGGCGTTCATCTCCGTCAGAAGGTTCTCCGTTACTTCCATAAGGCTATCCAATGTGCGCACATTCGCCTTGTTCGCAGAACGATTGCACGCGCTGAACGTGCAGATCCAGAACGCAGCGATCACGATCATTGGTACACGCATGTTCATTTGCGGATCATATCAAAGCCCGTGTATGGCTGGAGTGCTTTCGGGATGCGAATGCCATCGTTCGTTTGATTGTTCTCCAATAATGCAGCTACGATCCGCGCTAGTGCCAATGCGCTGCCGTTCAACGTGTGTGCCAGTTTGGGCTTCTTGTCTTCACCCCGATAACGCAACTTCAACCGATTGCTCTGGAATGTCTCGAAACAACTGATAGAGCTTACTTCGAGCCAGCGCTTCTGCGCACCGGCCCACACTTCCATATCGTAGGTCATGGCGCTCGAGAAGCCCATGTCCCCGCCGCACAGCAGCAGTTGACGATAGGGCAATTCCAGATCATGCAAAAGACCTTTCACGTGTTCCACCATGCCTTCCAACGCGGCATAGCTGTTCTCGGGTTTTTCGATGCGTACGATCTCCACCTTGTCGAACTGGTGCACTCGGTTCAAACCCCGCACATGCGCACCGTAGCTACCGGCTTCCCTGCGGAAACAAGGCGTATAGCCCACCAGTTTGATAGGTAGTTTTTCAGCATCCACGATCTCGTCACGGTACAAATTCGTGATAGGCACTTCCGCAGTTGGTATCAGGTACAAGCCATCTACCGTGGCGTGGTACATCTGGCCTTCCTTATCCGGCAATTGCCCGGTGGCGAAGGCACTTTCCGCATTCACCATGTGCGGAGGAATGATCTCGCGGTAGCCAGCGGCGATCGCGCGATCCAGGAAAAAACTTATTAGGGCACGTTGAAGCTTGGCGCCTTGTCCGCTGTATACCGGAAACCCTGCGCCGGTGACTTTCACGCCGAGGTCCATGTGCAAAATGCCGTATTCCTCACCCAGTTCCCAGTGTGGCTTGGCGTTATACCCCAGCGAAGGCATCGCACCTTCCTGCATCACGGTCACGTTCTCATCCGGGGTTTTACCGGGAGGAACTTTCGGGTTCGGTGCATTGGGGATCAGGCAGAGCTGATCGCGAAGGGCAAGTTCGGCAGCGTTCAGTTCTTCCTGCATGCGCTGGATGTCGGCTTTGAGCGAAGTGGTTTTCGCACGTGCTTCCTCAGCCTCCGCCTTTTTGCCGGTCTTCATCAGCTCGCCGATGGAGCGGCTCAAGTCGTTCAACTCGCTTTGCTTGGAATCGAGCGAGCTTTGGGTAGCGCGGCGAGTGGTGTCGATCTCGGCCGCTTTGTTCAGCAATGCGCTCGCATCGATGTTACGCTTGGCAAGGCGCTCAATGGCCTCGGCTTTCTGCTCGCGTAGGTAGGTCAGTTCCAGCATGGGTCTTTCGCTCGTGGCTCGGTATTTCTATCTGGTCGCGAAGGTAGGAGGGGGGCGAGAGCGATACGGCGAACAGGATCGCCAATGATCCCCAATGTTGGAACGGTCCGGATCTCAGTCCAAAGACTTATGTAGCAACTCCTCAAGGCCACTTCTTTCCGGGCCCTCGGGCAAATGATATTCCCTGCGCACGGTGAGGTTGACGACGATCCCGAGATCCTTCATCACGCCGATCGCGTACTTGCCGCCTCTGGCATAAACGAACCCCAAATACGTGAGCCCCGGAAGGTTTGCATGACCATGCTCGATCGGGTCCAATTCGCTCATTAGTCGGACCAAGGGTTCCAACTCCGCTCCGCGAATACCAACGGATAAGGCCTTCGTTCGATCCAGTCGCCAGGCTGCTGATTCCGCCCATGAAGTGGTGCGATCCCCACCAGGTAGCTCCCTGAAAATGCGGACACTGTCGATCTGTTGGCATTGCACCGACAACGGCGCGAGTGTGAGGAGCGCCAAATTCAATACGCGATTCATATCACTGAACGGATCAGGTCCAACACCTCATCTGGCGCTTGAGCGTGCACCCAATGCCCCGCGAATTCCACCGTTTCGATCCGGCTGTTTGGGAATTGTTCCATGATCGCGGGCACATCGGCACGTGTGATATAATCGCTCTGCCCACCCCGCACAAAGAGTGTGGGTACGCGGATCGTTTCCGCAGGAGCAGCAGCGAGAATCTCGCGGATGTCACGCGCTATCACCGGAACGTTGAATCGCCAGGACAACACCGGGCTGGACCCGGTGTCAGGCGTTTCCCAATAAAGACTCTTCAACAGGAATTGTTGCACCCCAGGCTCCGGGATGGACTTCGCCAAATGGGCTTCCACTTCTTTACGTGTGGACTTGTTCGATACATCGCTGGTGAGCAGGGCCTCGATTATCGGCGCCTGGTTGCTCAATGGGTATTCACGCGGCCCCATGTCCACACTCACAAGGTGTTTCACCAATGAAGGCCAGCGGTGCGAGAAGTACATCGCCGTTTTCGCGCCCATGCTGTGGCCTACCAGCACAATGTCGCGAAGTCCGAGGCTTGTCACCAAGCGATGCACATCCTCGGCCATCAGCTCGTATGTGACTCGATCGGTATGAGGTGAACGACCGTGATCACGTTGATCCACGAGTATCACATCGTTTCGCTCGCTCAGTTCTTTGCCAACACTCCCCCAATTATCGCTACTGCCGAACAGACCGTGAAGGATGACAATGGGTTGGCCGGATCCAGTGCGCCGATGATACAGTTCAACACTCATCGCAATTCCCGCAAGTACAGGCCAACCGTGTTCTGCATGCCGTAGGTAAGCGCATCACAAACCAGCGCGTGCCCAATACTTACCTCCAATAGGCCTGGTACGTTCGCTCTGAAGAAGGCCAGGTTTTTCAGGTCGAGGTCATGGCCAGCATTCAGGCCGAGACCTAGCGCGTTCGCATGCACTGCGGCGGCGGTGAACGGGGCAACGGCTGCTGATCGGTCCTGATGGTAATGGTCCGCGTACGGTTCGGTATAGAGTTCGATCCGATCGGTACCGGTTTCTGCTGCGTGCTTGATCAGTTCTGTATCAGTGCCCATGAACAAGCTGGTTCGAATGCCAGCTTTCCTGAAACGATCTACCACTTCCTTCAGTTCGGCCCTATGCTTTTTTGTGTCCCAGCCTGCATTGCTGGTGAGCACTCCCGGCGGGTCGGGTACCAATGTGACTTGCTCCGGACAAACCTCCAGAACCAACGAGATGAAGTCTTCGCTGGGGTAGCCCTCGATGTTGAATTCGGTTTTGAGCACCCTCTTCAATGCTCGAACATCACTACGTCTGATGTGCCGCTCATCGGGTCGTGGATGAACGGTGATGCCCTGTGCGCCGAAGCCCTCGATCGACTGCGCCCAAGCAACCACATCCGGGTTGTTCGCACCGCGCGCATTGCGCAATGTGGCCAGTTTGTTCACGTTCACGCTCAACTTGGTCATCGTTCACTTCCCTTTAGCTTCGCCGCCGCCAAAAGTAGACGCGCAGGTCCGGGTTGTTAACCGGCCCGCCCTTTGCTCAGGTTACAACGCATGCATGCCTTAGACCTCATCACTGACGACATACCACCACTGAAGGCATCCGATCCAGTGGGTCGTGCGCTCGATTGGATGGAAGAGTTCAAAGTGTCGCACCTGCCTGTGGTAGAGGGCGAGAGTTTGATCGGACTTGTAAAGGACGATGACCTTGTGGACGGCAACAATGCACGCGCTACCGTTGGTGAATTGATGGAACGGACAGAAGTGCCGTTCGTGCGTGATCGCCAGCACATCTACGACGTGATGAAACTCTTTGTGGAGCGTGGACTCACCGTGGTTCCGGTGCTGGATATGACCGGTAAGTACCTCGGCGCCATCAATGAGCATGAAGCTTTGAAAAGGTTGAGCGAAGTGGCCAATGTGCGTGAACCAGGTAGCGTGCTGGTGCTTGAAATGAACAGCATCGATTACAGTTTGACCGAGATCGCACGGATCGTGGAAGGCAATGATGCCAAAGTGCTCAGCGTGTATTGCCATGCCTTGACCGACAGTACGCGAATGGAGGTAACGTTGAAGATCAATCGGGAGGATGTGAGTGACATACTTCAGACGTTCGAGCGGTACGAGTATCAAGTGAAGACCACCTACCAGGGCTCCCGTTTCCATGAGGATCTGCGAGGGCGGTACGATGAGCTTATTCGTTTCATCAATCTGTGATCGGGTACGATGCGCCTTTTTCGGGGCGTTGTCCTCTTCTTGATCCTTGGTTCCGGCGTTGCCTCATTGGCACAGGATACGCTGCCGCCACCAGCCTCGGCTTACGATGGCCCTTATGTGATCGCCGGTATCATTATCGAGGGCAATCGCACGACCAAGGAGCGTGTTATCATGCGCGAACTCTTGCTGCAGGAAGGCGACAGCGTGCGAACCAGTGAGCAGTTGTACTACCTCATCGAGAGATGCAGGCAGAACGTCTACAATATGGGGCTCTTCAACAGTGTGAAGATCGAGCCCAGCTACTTGTCACGAAGCAGTGTTTTTCTAACGGTTACCCTTACGGAACGCTGGTTCTATTGGCCTACGCCGATCTTCAAGTACAGTGATCCCAATTTCAACACCTGGTGGCTCACACGCGATTTCCGTCGCGTTTATTACGGAGCGTTCCTGTACAGGTACAACATGCGTGGACGGAATGAAACGCTCTACGCCAAAGTGCAGCTCGGTTATGCCAAAGAGTTCGCGTTGCGTTATCGTTTTCCATACATCGACCGCAAACAACGATGGGGCTTGGCGATCGGTGCAGGTCGTACGCGACAGGACGAGATCACCACGGGTACCATCGGCAACAAGCGGGAGTTCATCACATTGCGCGGGCGAGAAACACGCGCTGAGTGGAAAGGCGATGTGGAAGCCACGTTGCGCCCAGCGTTCGATCTGCGACATGCTTTCCGATTGGCGTACACCAGCGCAAATACATTGGATACTGTGGGTGTTGCCTATCCCAATTACTTCGTTGATGGATCCAGCACGATCAAGTACTTCACCGTAACGTACAGCTTGATTTTCGACAAGCGCGATAACAGGGTTTATCCGCTAAGTGGCTCACAGACCTTGTTAAGGATCGACCATCATGGTCTGGGAAGGTTGACGAATGACGAAGTTGACCTGACCACCTTCTATGCGGGTTACCTCCGGTCATGGCGACTAGGCGAGCGCTGGAGCGTGGGTGGTAGCGTTAGGGCAAAGGCCAGTGTTGGTCCGAGATTGCCCTATTATTTGCAGCAAGCGCTTGGCTACGATGATTACGTGCGTGGCTATGAGTACTACGTAGTTGATGGCGAACACTTTGCCCTGGGAAAGGCCAACGTTTTATGGGCCTTGCTCAAGCCGCACGATTATGCGTTCATGAAGAACGACAATTTCAAGACCCTTTATCTGGCGATCTATCTCAATGCGTTCAGCGACTTCGGTTATGTGCGCGATTCTCGATATTCGGGGCGAAACCCGTTAGCGAACGATCTTCAGCAAGGCTATGGCCTGGGCGTGAATGTGGTTACCAGTTATGACCAGGTGATGCGGGTGGAATACGCGATCAATAGCCAAGAAGAACGGGCCTTTTACCTGCATTTTGCCCAACCGTTCTGATATGCGCAGTTGTATCGACCCGCACGTTGGCTTGCGCACCTGCTACTTTCGGACCCTCAACGGGGCACTCGGTGAAAACCGCAATTGATCAGAAACCATGCGGATAGGGACACACGGTCGTTCGCTCGCACTTGCCAGCATTCCTTCGGTACACCGCATTCTCGCCGAAATGCGGAAGCAAGGCATGGTCCCGGTCGTTGATCGTGCACTTGCGGTTCAAATGAGTGAGGCCGGCCTCCCGTTGGATGTAGCTACTGAAGTATCAGAGAATCCCGCGTTGGCTGGGATCGAGGTGTTTTTCAGTCTTGGCGGTGATGGTACTTTTTTGGACAGTGTTTCCAAAGTCGGAACAACCGGTGTACCTGTTCTCGGCATCAACCTGGGGCGATTGGGTTTCTTGAGCAGTACACGGGAAGAGGGCACTGCTGACGCGTTGGCTGCTGTTCGGATGAAGCGCTATACGATCGAAGAACGTGGGTTGCTTGTCATGGAAGGGGAGGGTATTCCGGAGCAAGGGCCATATTTCGCGTTGAACGAGGTAAGCCTGCACAAACGGGATAGTAGCAGCATGTTGGCGGTTCATGCCTCAGTGGGTGACCGGTTCTTGAACACGTATTGGTCCGATGGATTGATCGTGGCCACCCCCACCGGTAGTACGGCCTATTCGCTCAGCTGCGGTGGCCCTTTGCTGGATCCTGCCTGCGATGCCATGGTGATCACACCTATCGCCCCGCACAACCTGAACGTGCGCCCCTTTGTGGTGCCCGGTGGAAGCACGATCCATCTGCGGGCCGAAGCTCGAGGGGACAAGTACCTCATCAACCTCGATTCGCGCAGCTTTTCCATGGAGCGGGCCACCAACTTGCGGGTGCGAAGAGCAGACCATCGTGTCCGCTTCATACAGTTGCCGGGTCACGATTTCTTCAATACCCTGCGCGACAAGCTCGCATGGGGGCTTGATGTTCGGACGGGTTCTGTCGGGCCCTGATAATTCGGAGTTCGTGGATCATGCAATGGCTGTGTGATCTTTTAACGGACCTATATGACCCGCCACGAACGAGATCGGTAAGTTCGCGCTCGGATCGAACAAGGATCTTGATCTTGCTTCGTTCCACACCGGATGTCCAGATCAATAGCCAACGCCATACCAGTTCGCCGACGCCTTGCCAGGTTTGACAATGCGCTGCATGGGGTAGGCTTGGCGGCGATACTGTTGGTTCTTACCGAACCTGCGGTTGCTCAGGTGAGCGAACTGGGTCTTGGAGGTGGAGTTTCGTATTACATCGGCGACATCAACCCTACGCGACACTACCCGGCAAGTCTCAAGCCTGCGGTCGCTGGCTTTTTCAGGTACAATTTCAACCAGCATTACTCTGTCCGGTTGCAAGGACTTTATACCAATCTGGAGGCTTACGACAGCGATTCGAACGATAGTTTACAACTGTTGCGGAATCTGGGCTTTCGCACGGTTCTTTTTGAAGCAGCCGCAACTGTAGAGATCAACTTCCTGAAATACAGGGGTATTACCAAGGACAGCAAGAACTGGACGCCATATATCTTCTTCGGCATCGCCTATTTCCATATGAACCCGCAAGGCCAGTTGGACGATACGTGGTACGACCTGCAGCCCTTGGGTACTGAAGGCCAAGGAAGTACCGCCGGTGGCGAACCCTATGCGATCGATGTGTTGGCCATACCCTTTGGCGTGGGTTTCAAATTCGCACTTACGGATAAACTCGACCTTGGGGTAGAATGGGGACTTCGGCGCACATACACGGACTATTTGGACGATGTGAGCGGCAACTATGTGGACAACACCCAGTTGACCTTTGAAACAGGTCCACTCACCGCTGCCCTCGCCGACCCTAGTGTTCTGCGCGAAACCGGCCTTAATTCCGGCCGTGCCAGGGGCGATACCAATACACGCGATTGGTACCAATACACAGGGGTAAGTCTGTCCATTTTGTTGAACCGGTTCACCGAATGCGATGCCATTTGGGATCGCATGAAGAACAAATAGCCGGTTTCGGCGAACTTCGCGCTCCCTGTGGATACCCCTGCCTCTATTTCAAACCCTTCGATCGCGCTTGCGGACGATCTCCGCGCTCGCGTTGATCGGAACCGTGTACCGAAGCATATCGCCATCATCATGGACGGCAATGGTCGTTGGGCGGAAAAGCAAGGCGAATTGCGCGTAGTGGGCCATACGCATGGTGTGCCTAGCGTTCGAGAAACCTTGGTGGCCGCAACCGAATTAGGTGTGAAGTTCCTCACACTTTATGCGTTCAGTACAGAGAATTGGAGCCGCCCGCAAGCTGAAGTGGACGCGTTGATGGACCTGCTCGTGCACACATTGATGAGTGAGATGGAGAGCCTGCATGAGAACGGCGTGCGCTTGAACACCATCGGCGATACCGACAGCTTGCCACCAACTTGCAAAGCCACACTGCTGAAAGCCATTCAGCAGACATCGCACAACGACCGGATCACACTTACGCTTGCGCTCAGCTATAGTTCAAGGTGGGAGATCTTGCGTGCGGTCCGCACTATTGCACAAGACGTGAAAGATGGTCTCCTCGCCATGCATGAGGTGAATGATGCCCTTATCGATAGTCGTTTGAGCACCGCTGGCATGCCAGACCCTGAATTGCTGATCCGTACCAGTGGCGAACAGCGTATCAGCAATTTCCTTTTATGGCAGATCGCCTACACTGAACTCTGGTTCACACCGGTTCTTTGGCCGGACTTCCGCAAGGAGCATCTCTTTCAGGCTGTGCTCGATTATCAGAACCGTGAACGCCGTTTCGGACTTACCAGTGATCAATTGACCCCGTGAAGCGCGCGCTGATCATACTTCTTGCCGTCTTTTCCATCTTCTCTGTAACGGCTCAGAAGATCACGGGTCCTGCTTTGGATTATGCGTTCCCGAAGGAGTATACGATCGGCGGAATAACGGTTAGCGGTTGTGTTCAGAAGGATGCCAACGCGGTGAAATTGTTCAGTGGGTTGCAGGTCGGTGACAAGATCCAAATACCGGGTGATCGGATCGGAAAGGCGATCCAGGCCATCTGGGAACAACGGCTCTTTACGGATGTGCGGATCGATGCCGCGGAGATCCGTGGGACCACCATGTTCCTCCACATCATCGTTCAGGAAAATCCTTCGGTCCGTGGGGTTGGTTTTGGCGGAACGGTAAGCCGTAGTGAAGGCGACAAACTGCGCGAGGAACTCGGCGACCTCAATGGGCGGCAGGTCAATGATCAGCTCATTGCAGGAATTCGCGCAACGATCAAGCGCTATTACGTGGACAAAGGGCATCTCGATGCCGATGTCGATGTTGTGCAGAATGCGGACACGGTGGATCCCAATACCGTGGGTCTCACGCTCAAGGTCGATCCAGGTGCCCGGGTTCGCATCAAGGAGATCGAGTTCCATGGCAATGATCATATCAAAAGCAAACGTCTGCGTCGGGTGCTGAAAGAGACCAAGCGCAAACGTTGGTGGAACGTTTTCGGTAGCAGCAAATTCAAGAGCTCCGATTTCCGGGATGACAAGGAAAAAGTGATCGCCCTTTACAATGAGAAGGGTTATCGCAATGCCAGCATCGTGAGCGATTCCATGTCGCGAGTGGGCAAAAAGAAGATCCGCTTGGATATCACGGTGGATGAAGGAAACCGTTTCTACTTCCGCAATATTGAATTCACGGGCAATACGAAGTACCACTCCGATACGCTGAAAAGCGTGCTGAAGATCAAACGAGGAGATGTCTACAACAAGAAGCAGTTCGAAAGTCGACTGTATATGAACCCGAGCGGGGTGGATATCAGTTCGCTGTACATGGATCGGGGCTACTTGAGTTTCTTTCCGGACCCGATCGAGCGGGTGGAAGGTGATAGCATCGACCTTGAGATCCGGATCCGAGAAGGCAAGCAATACCGTATTCGCAACGTGACCATCACGGGTAATACGAAAACGTTCGATCACGTAGTGCGCCGTGAACTGCGAACAAGACCAGGTGACCTTTTCGATCGTAGCGAAGCGATCCGTTCGCAGCAACAACTCGTTGGCCTTGGTTTCTTCGACCCGGAGAAAGTGAATGTGACCCCGACCCCGGATCCGAGAACCGGACTTGTGGACCTGAACTACACGGTTGAAGAAAAACCCAGTGATCGTCTTGAACTGAGTGGGGGCTATGGCGCTGGCCGCTTGCTCCTGTCTCTGGGTTTGAGCTTCACGAACTTCAGTATGCGGAAGATCTTCGATGGCAAGGCCTGGAGCCCGTTGCCATCCGGAGATGGTCAAACCCTGAATTTGCGTGCACAGACCAACGGGCGCTTCTTCCAGAGCTACTCGATCTCTTTCGTGGAGCCCTGGCTAGGTGGTCGTAAGCCTAATTCGTTGAGCGTATCCGGATATTACACTCGGCAAACCAATGGCCAGAGCAGTGATGCGCTCAATACCGATGGCACTTCTGCTTTTCAGGAATTGGGCATTCTCGGCACTTCGGCAGGCTTGGGCTGGCGTTTGAAATGGCCCGATGATTATTTCTTCTTCAACCTGACCGGTAGCTACCAGCAGTATCGCCTGAACAACTGGAACTCGCTCTTTTCCTTCCGCAATGGCAACAGCAATGTGATCGCCTTGCAGGCCCGTTTCTCGCGTCGCAGTATAGCCGAGCCCTTTTGGATCACACAAGGCAGCGAAGTATCCTTCAGCGTGAAAGCCACCCCACCGTTCTCCGCTTTCCAACCCGATAAGGACTATCGCCTTCTTTCGAGCGCCGAGCAGTATGAATTGGCCGAATTCCACAAATGGAAATTCACCACGCAGTGGTTCACCAAGCTCACACGGAACAAGAACAAACACGATTTCATATTGATGGCCAGAGCCGGATTCGGCTTTCTGGGCCGTTACACCGAGCGTAAGGGCGATTCTCCTTTCGAGAGGTTCTACCTCGGTGGAAGTGGCCTCACAGGCTTTCAATTGGATGGACGCGAGATCATTGCGCTACGCGGGTATGATGATCTCTCGCTTGCCCCGAGCTTCGGTAGTTTCTTCGTGAACAAGTTCACCGCTGAGCTGCGGTTCCCGGTTTCGCTGAATCCCAGCGCTACCATTTTCGCAACCACCTTCATTGAAGGAGCGAACGCATACAACGACATCCGGCGTTATGACCCCTTCAAATTGTATCGCAGTGCTGGATTCGGCCTTCGGCTTTTCCTGCCCATGTTCGGGCCCATGGGGCTTGACTATGCATGGCGTTTTGATGATGTGCCTACGGCCCCGAATATGGCCAAGAGCCAGTTCCATTTCACCATTGGCATCGATCTTGGAGAACTCTAAGGCAGTGATCGCCTAATTTCGCCGGCTTCATCCATGAACCATCTTATCCTCCGCCTCGCTCTTTGCGCATTCGTGCTTGCACCTGTTGCGGCCAGTGCCCAACGGATCGCTTTCGTGGATACCAAGTACATTCTGGAGCAGATGCCGGATTATGCTGCTGCCCAGCAAGAACTCGATCATCAGAGTTCGCTTTGGCAGAAGGAGATCGATGAGCGTTGGAGCCAGATCAAGCGTATGCGCGATGCCTTCAATGCGGAAGCTGTGCTGCTTACCGAGGATATGAAGGCAGGCCGGCTGGACGAGATCAACAAGAAGGAGAACGAAGCGCGCGAATTGCAGAAGAAGCGTTTCGGTGTGGGTGGCGATCTTTTCAAGAAACGCCAGGAGCTTATTCAGCCGATCCAGGATCGCATATACACCGCCGTGAAAGAAGTTGCCGGTACGAGCTATGTCGCTGTTTTCGACATCGGTGGCATCAGTAACAACGTGCTCTACGCCAGCGAAAAATTCGACAAAAGCGATAGCGTGCTCCGTAAACTGGGGATCAAGCCCGGAAAAGATGGAGCGGGCAATGCGGGTAATGTGCGCGGTACGGAAGAGGAGGAGCAACCCGAGGAAAAGGGCAAAGAACCTGAAGGTGGTGGCCGGGATGGTGGTCAGCAGCCCAAGGATGGTGGTCGTGATGGAGGCGGTACCCAACCTGAAAAACCCAAGAACTAAAACCCAATGCCCGATCTTATCAAGGGCCTTTCAACGTGAATACAACCATGAAGAATCTGTTCATCGCCTTGTGCACCGTGCTCGTGTGTGCAACTGTCGCCAACGCGCAAACCAAGCTCGGTCACATCGATCGACAGGAGCTTATGCTCAAACATCCAGGACGTCCTGCTGCGGAAGAAAAAATGAAGGCTTTTGCCAAGCAGCTCGATGATCGTTTACAGGCCATGGCTGGAGAATACAAGACCAAGCTCGCTGATGTTCAGAGCCGTTTCGAGAAAATGACGCAGACAGAGAAAGAGGCTGCTCAGCGTGAACTCAGTGAGATGGAACAGCGCATCCAAACCGCACAGGAAAATGCGAAGGAGGATCTTGCCAAGCAAGAACAGGAACTTCTTACACCCATGGTGAAGGATGCAGAAGACGCGATCAAAGCCGTTGGTACCGAGAACAACTTCACCTACATCTTCGACACCAGCATCGGTGCCGTTCTCTTCTATGACCGGGGCGAGGACGTGATGCCCATGGTGAAGAAGAAGATGAACATACCGTAAGTCGCAAGGTCGTGGTGGCGCGTGCGCCTATCGGCATCTTCGACAGTGGCGTCGGTGGTCTCACCGTGGCCGCAGTGATCAAGCAGGCGCTCCCCTCGGAGCGCCTGCTTTATTTTGGTGATGCGGCGCACATACCCTATGGGGATCGTTCGCTCCGCGAGGTTCGTGCATTTAGCGCAGCCATTGTGCGTGCCTTGTTGGCGAAGGGCTGCAAGTTGATAGTCATCGCTTGCAATACCGCTTCGGCGGCCGCGCTTCGCCATGTCCGCGAGGCTTACCCAATGGTTGTTTTTGTGGGTATGGAACCGGCCGTTAAGCCCGCAGCTGAACGATCACGGAGCCATGTGGTGGGCGTGATCGCCACACAAGCAACATTCCAAGGGGAACTGTTCGAGAGCGTGTTGGAACGGTTCGCTCAGGGTACGCGTGTGATCGAACGACCGTGCCCCGGATTGGTCCAAGCCATCGAAGCGGGCGAACTGGATAGTCCCGGAACAGAGCGCATGCTTCGCCGCTGGTTGGAGCCGATGCTCGCCGAAGGCATGGACGAACTTGTGCTTGCGTGCACGCACTATCCCTTGGTCCGCCCGCTGATAGAAAGGATCTGTGGTCTGGAGGTGGAGGTGATCGACCCAGCCCCTGCCGTAGCCCGACAAGTGATGCGCTTGTTGCACGAGCGAGGGCTTGCCGCTTCGGAAGGGAATGGCTCGTTCCAGTCGTTCACCAGCGGCGAACCTGCTCAAATGGTTCCCGTGTTGCGACTTCTTGGCTTGCCCGATGACGGTATAGCGCGCGCTCTTTGGGAGAACGGGGTGCTTACACTTCCTTGAACCAACCCGCGTATGTCAGGTAGTTCTTGGCGATCCGTTCGATCTCGTTCTTCGATAGATCTTCGCTCACGGGGCCGAGTGTTTTACCGGGAACTCCAGCAACCAGGCTACCGGGGCCAATTTTCATGTTCTGTGTTACGACCGCACCTGCCGCGATCACACAGCCCTCACCGATCTCGGCATTGTCCATCACGATCGCCCCCATACCAATGAGCACTTTGTCATGTATGGTGCAGCCGTGTAAGATCGCATTATGCCCAATGCTTACATCGTTGCCAATGGTAAGCCCAGCGCGTTCGTATGTCGCGTGCAGAACAGCCCCGTCCTGGATGTTCACCCGATCACCGATGCGGATACTATGCACATCTCCACGCACCACTGCGTTGTACCAAACACTGCATTGATCGCCCATCACCACATCACCGATCACCACAGCGGTCTCCGCCAAAAATGGATCATGACCGAATTTTGGCGTGATCCCTTTGAGCGTTCGAATGAGCGCCATGGTTAGTGCTTCTCTTCCGGTGCAGCTTGGGGAGCAGGTAGACCACAGCCCTCCTTCTTGCAGCAATCAGGGAGATTTTCGCGAGCCGCCTTGTCCGGCACCATGCTGTCCGCGGCATAGCCCAGTTTGGTGATCGCCGTGCGGATCTTTTCCACGTTCGTCTTCTTGTGGTCCACTTCCACGTAGATCAAGTTTTTCTCAAGATCCAATTCCACGGCTTTCACACCTTTCTCGTAGAGCAGCTCTGTCTCGATCGTCTCTTTGCACATGTCGCACACCGCGTTGGTATGTATGGCGAGCGCTGTTGGACCGATCTTGCTTTGCGCTAGGAGCGTTGTTGTTGCTAATGTGAACAGAACGAACAGGAAATTCTTCATGGCGTTGGTGGGTGTTGTTTTCTCTTGAAAGTGTGGCGGAAACCGCCGTAGATCATCGCTCCTTGGGTGGGTCCCCAGATCATCGACGCGTCAAAGTACGGGCCAAAGGGATCCTCTGGCGCAATGATCTGGCGTGTCTGTGTGCTGCTCGTAAGGTTCTCTCCTCCGAGATAGATCTCCAAATGACCTAGCACACAGGTGATCTGCGCGTTCAACGTGGCATAGGCCGGGGATCGCGACGGAAGGGTGTATTCCGAAGGATTACCTGCTGTGGAAGGAAGGCGTGCTGTCCCGAAAATATTGGTGAACACATCGAAGCGCCAATGGTCGTTCCGGCTCTCGTATGCCAGGTCCACAAGGCCTCGGTGCATTGGTGTGAATGGCCGTTCGCGCAGTACGCCATCATACGTGGAGCGCACATCGTACCAACGGTAGCTCACCTTACCCTGGAGTGTGCGGCTGAGTTCCATTTGAACATCGGCAAGCAGGCTGTTGGCATAACTGCTTCCGTCCAACATGTAGATCGCCAATGTTCTCGGGCTCCGGTCCAGATCAGCCACCACCTGATCGGTGAATTCGCTGCGGTACACATCGAGCGTGAACGCCCACTTCTTCCTGAACCACTTCCACTTGTGCAGCAACGACGCCCCGAAGTTCCATGAGCGTTCCATGCCCAAGAGCCCTTCGACCACCACATTGCGTGAACTGGCCAGTGCACTCGCATTCTCCACCAACGGGTTCGCGCTCCGGAACCCATGACCAGCGGAAAGGCGCAAAGCCGTGAGTGGGCCGAGGTCGTATTTCACATGCAACCGCGGCGAGACCGTGTTCCCATATGCACTGTTGAAATCCCCACGCACCCCGGCCACTATGGTGAAGCGGTTCCGTGAACGGGTGTATTCCGCGAATACGCCGGGCATACGCTCGACGCGGCTGAAGGCACTGTCTTGGAAAGACTCCTTGTACGCGTCGTACTGGAAACTCCCACCGGTCTTGACCTGGTCGTTCCCTTTACCGATCAGTTGTTGGTACACGACATTCGCATATCCACTAAGCTGCGCCCCTTCGTACCCACGGTCACCGAAGTTGGACGAGACCGTATGGTTGCGGAACGAGGTGAGGATGCCGATACTCTTGGTACTGTCGCGCAGGATCCAGCCGTTCTTGGCGATCACATCGCCCATCTCGTTCTTGATACCCACGTTGTAATGCCTGCCACCGGGTCCTTCGCCCCGTACATGTGCGTCGGTGTTCCCACCATCGCGCCGGTCGGTCACATAGCGGGCGATCACTTGTGTTGTGCGTTTTCCACGTTGCTGCAGCCACCTGTCGATGATGTTGAAACGGCGGCTTAGCGGTTGATCGCGGAAGCCGTCGTTGTTGTCGTCCATGTCCCGCTGGTTCAAGCTGCCTTGCACCATGATCAAATTATCACCCGCCTTCCCCAGCCGCTGTGCCGTGTTCACGTTCAGCTCAGTGCGGCCCTGGTTGTTCACGTAGAAGTTGGTGAATAGCGGATCCGCATCGCTGGGGCTTACCAAGCACAGGTCAATCTGGCCGGTCATCGCGTTCGGCCCGTTCACCGCAGTGCCGATGCCTTTGCTCACATTGATCGAGTTGATCCATGGGCCTGGAATGAGGGTGAGCCCGTAGTTGCTGCTGAGCCCACGGATGAAAGGAATGTTTTCCACGCTTATCTGCGCGTACTTGCCATCGAGCCCTAACATGCGGATCGTCTTCGCACCGCTGATCGCATCACTGTAGCTAACATCCACCGTTGCGTTGCTCTCGAAGCTCTCGCTCAGGTCGCAGCAAGCGGCACGTTTCAGTTCTTTTGCTCCGATGCGTTCGGTCGCTTCCGTCGTGCGCAGGCTCAATTGGTTGCCGCTTTGGCGTTGCACCACTTCAGCAGCGTTCAATTCTGTCAACGCTTCGAGCAAGATGATATTCCCCGGGGAAGGAGCCACCAGTTCCGTTGTATCGGTGCTGAAGCCCATAGCCGTGGTTACGATCTTGACAGGAAGGTTCCAAGGTGCTGTCACAGCAAATCGCCCTTGGTCGTCGCTAGTTCCAGTGATGCCTGTTTCGAGTATGAGCAGGGAAGCGAACGGAACTGGACTCCGCTTGCCGTCCGGAGTTTGGCCTAAAACGGTCCCGGCGATATTCGGGCCGTCCTGTGCGCGCACCATGCACAGGGTGAGTTGGATCAGGAAAAGAAGAAGTGTTCTTGGATTCAAAGGGTAAGGATCATCCGGTGGATAGAAGAGGGACCAGCGCAGCACTGATGCAACGCGAATACGGGAACCCCGATCAGATCCGGAAGGAGCACAACTGGCTCAAGCGCTCCAATACATAGAGCGGTGGTGGCCGTTCCGATCCGCGATCGGTTGGCGTACGCAGGTCCACGACATGGGAGTTGGAAGCACCAGATGAATAGAGCAGTACTACAGGTAATTGAAAAGCGACTTGGTGTTCAGCGTTGAATTCTGCCCGTTGCGTGGCGGCTTCTTGGAATTCGCAACAAATAGCCTGAATACTGGCCCCTTCCTGTTGGTCCCTATCCGGACAACAATCCTCCGCATGACCAATGCTCAACACCGTGTGCCCGCCATTCACGCACGTCATGCGAACAACTGCCGGCATAGCTGATGATGTCAGAAGCAGCAATGCTGCAAGAGCGGAGAACCATTGGCGAACGCGCACGTTTTTCATACCGGTATGCGAAAGTAGGCGGGTGAGCGGGCGGTGGGGTGACATACCCAAACTGTTATTGCCAAGTCTTGTGATCTTGTGATAGGCTTTTCGCATGCCCTCATTGTTATGGCCATCACGTGCTACCGCACTGCCCCTCTACCTTTGTTCCATGGAGACCGCCACGAAACAACCGCCCGTTACCGTCTATGCCGAGATGACGCCCAACCCCGCCACCATGCGTTATGTGGCCAGCCGTATGTTGGTGCCCGACGGTCGAATGGTGGAGTTCCGCACCCCTGACGAAGCCGAAGCGGTGAGCCCATTGGCCGGACATGTCTTCAACCTTCCATTCGTGACCGGTGTGTTCATTAGTGGCAATTTCATCACCGTTACCAAGAATGATTCCATCACGTGGGATCTGGTCCAGTTGGAATTGCGTGAGTACATCCAGGAGTATTTGAACATTGATGGCCGCATTGTGAACTCCGATGCTCCCGCTCAAGCCATGGCCGATGCCAACGAACGCGCCGTCACCCACGCCGAACCAACCGACGATACCGAACGCCAGATCATCTCCGTGATCGATGAGTACGTGAGCCCCACGGTTGCAGGCGATGGTGGGCATATCGCATTTCGTTCCTTCAAAGATGGTGTGGTGGCAGTGGATCTTCGGGGCTCGTGCAGTGGCTGCCCTAGCAGCATGGTTACCCTCAAGGGTGGCATCGAGAACCTGCTGCGGCAAATGGTGCCCGGCGTGAAGGAGGTTGTGGCTGTGGAGTTGTAGTTTTTCCAATGGCCGTGTGCATTCCAGCACACGCCCGCATCTTATGGTCAAATCCCCTTGATCATGAGAACCTGGATACTGAGTACGACACTCTCCATGGGAGTGTGCATGCAACTGATGGCACAGAATTTCGGCGCGATACAAGGCCGGTTGTTCGACGAACGCAAGGAGTCCATCCCGTTCACCGAGATCACCGCAGTTCAGGGGGAGAACCGGTTTCACACCCAAAGTGACGAAGACGGCCGCTTTATCTTGAAGCCATTGCCTCCCGGCGCATACGACGTGCGTGTGGTGGCGTTGAATGTCGATCGCACGTTCGAGGCTGTGATCGTGAATCCGGACAATATCACCAGGATGGGTGATCTGGTATTGAACGCATCCAAGGTGATCGGTGACGTGGTTGTGGAACGTGGAAGGTGGATGCCCAAGCTGATCGATGTCGATAATCCGAGTGTTGCCAAGCTGTTCCACACTGATTTCAAGCGCAACCCCGATCGCAAGAACCCTGTGGAGATGATCAGTGGCAGTGTGCCTGGTGTGTACAAAAGCCCCAACGGCGACGGTCTCTTTTTTCGCGGATCCCGCAGCGAGAACATGTGCTACTTCGTGGATGGCGTGAAGCTGGGTGCATCGTTGAGCGGAGTGCCACCTGACGCGATCAACTCGATCAGTGTGTACACCGGAGGCCTGCCAGCCAAGTACGGTGATGTTACCGGGGGAGTTGTGGCGATCGAAACGAAGAGTTACTTCGACCTGTACCAGCAGCGCAATGCTGGGGTGCAGTGATCCGATGATCTGAAATGTTCCTCCGAAGGAAGACGATCGAAGCGTTGAGCGACGAGGATCTGGTGGCCAACGTGAAAAACGGCCAGCAGGCCTCGCTCGCCGCGTTATGGGACCGGTACGCGCATTTGCTTTTCGGGGTGAGCATGAAGTATCTGAAAGACACAGAGCAAGCCAAGGACCTTGTAACGACCTTTTTCGGTGACCTGCTCGGACTTCTCGCCAAACATGATGTGAAGTCCTTTCGTCCCTGGCTGCACACTGTGGTGCGCAATCGTTGCCTGATGCAATTGCGCAAGCACCGACCCGATGCCCGGTTGGACGATCAGCCAGAACCGTTGGAAGAAAGCGCTGACGATGCCGCACTGCACGAGGCAACATTGCAGCAGTTGGAATCAGCCATCACCGAGTTGAATGAAGCGCAACGGGCGTGCATCCAATTTTTCTACTTCGAACGACTGAGTTACGAGCAGACTGCCGAACGCACCGGGTTCTCCGTTGAACATGTGCGCAGTCATTTGCAAAATGGGCGGCGCAATCTGCGTTTGCTTCTAAAACGAGCTCCTCCCGTTGGAGCCGATCGCCATGCTTGACAGAACGACCGATAACCCGTTCATGCCTCAAGGGCCGGTCAGCCCGGCTCAAGCTGAGCGTTATTTGCGGGGTGAGCTTACACCAAGCGAACAGCACGCCATCGAGCGGAACATGGAAGGTGATCCATTGTTGAGTGATGCCTTGGATGGTTTGCGTTTGCCCGGTGCTCTCGCGACGATGAAGGGAATGGGCGAACTCCGGGATGGTGTGGGACGATCGTGGGGGAAATCCGGTTTGATCGCAGGTGTTTCGATCTTGGTGGTGGTCATCTCGGTCTGGTATTTCAGCCGAAATGGAGGGGCTCGACCAGCGCTGACTACCGTTGCCTTGGTGGAGACTGTTGCTGTGCCTATCTCACCGGCCGAGCAAGTGGCATTCGCCGAGGAACTTGACCAGGCTATCGCGTTGCCCGAATCGCTGAGATCGGCGTTTCGTGGTAGCGACCGATTTGTGCAAACCGATGATGCGGAGGTGACCGTTTCCAGAGAAGACACTCCTGCCCGTGTAGAGACGATCCTTGTAGCGCCTGTGCCATTGCCACCGATCGAATACGAGAAACCGAAAACAACCGCCGTACCTGCTCATTCGCGCAAGCTGATGTTCTTCTTCGACCTGAAACTGGTTCACCCGCAAGAGCTTTATCAGGTCGATCCTGTAGTGGAATTGGCGGGCGGCTCGGTGGATGCCCGGTTCAGCGATGCACAGGCCAAAGCTGAAGCGGGTCGTACCGATCATGCCGTACCGTACGACCGCTTCTTCGATACGGCCATCGGCAAATTCGCCCGTGGCGATCGGCAGGGCTGTTTGGAGGACATGTTCCTTGTGCTGGAGGAGTATCCGGAGGATGTGAACGCTCTTTTCTATGCCGGGCTCTGCTGCTATGATCTAGGACTGTTCCCACGTGCTGTGAACTTGCTGGACCGCGCGCAGCATCATTCAATTGAAACGTTCGCGGAAGAGGCTGAATGGTACCACGCCCTCGCAATGGAACGTGCGAACGGTCGCGAGCAGGCTTTGGTATTTCTGAATGCGGTGGTAGAACGGGATGGGTTCTATTCAGGGAGGGCACGTACCCATCTTAGGGAAAAGTAGAAGCCCCTCCCTGCCTTGCGGCGGAGAAGGGCTCTATGAATGATCAGGAGGGAAAACCTCAGCTTGCCGAGGCTTCTGCGGGCACTACGCTCACATAGCTCTTATCGTCGCGCTTGCGGCGGAATACCACCACACCATCAACCAGTGCGTAGAGGGTATGGTCTACTCCGATACCGACATTGCGGCCGGGGTGGTGTTTGGTACCGCGCTGGCGGACGATGATGTTGCCAGCGATAGCTGCGCTACCACCGAAGATCTTCACGCCGAGGCGCTTGCTGTGGCTCTCTCGGCCGTTCTGGGTACTTCCTTCACCTTTCTTGTGTGCCATTGCTGATAGGGTCTTTCAGGTTCCGGTTCCGCTCGATCCAGGACCGAGTGGAGCCGAGGTTTTACTTCTTGGTGTCTTTTTTCGGAGCCGCTTTCTTCGCTGGTGCCTTTTTGGCTGGTGCCTTTTTCGCTGGCGCTTTGACTTCTGCAGCGACCACCTTGATCGCCTTCGCGGCTTTCGGCTTCTCGGCAACAATTACACGCGGTTTTGGAGCGGTGCTTTTGCTGGCGTCGAACTTCTCACCCTTGCCCAGGATACTCTCGATCCAAAGTTCGGTAAGGTATTGGCGATGGCCGTTCATCTTCTTGTAGCCCTTGCGGCGCTTCTTCTTGAAGACGAGGATCTTGTCCCCTTTGCCATGGCTCATCACCTTGGCTGCGATGCGGAATCCCTCGACGGTCGGGGTTCCCACGCTCACTTTGTCACCATTGCTCACGAGCAGCACATTGCCCAGTTCCACATGTTTGCCCTCTTCGGCTTCCATGCGGTGAACTTTCAACTTTTGACCAGCTTTTACTTTGAATTGCTGGCCTGCGATATCGACAATGGCGTACATAGGTCCTTAGAAATGGGGTGCGAAAGTAGCTAAGTTCCCTGAACCGGCAAACGCACACCCTACCTTTTGCCAAAACCCCTGCTCGTAGGGCGGTTTCGACCTTTCCTCGGCCAGTTAGTTCTCTTCACCCCTCCGTGGAAAATGTTGTGGGACTTTTTACGTTGACCAAGGCAACCCTCTTCAACTTGCGCCGTCTACTTGCTGGACCAGCAAGGATGTCCACAACCAATAACCCCAGGTAAATGGAATCGATCACACACATGTTAGGTGCCCTGCACGACTATATCCACGATGATCTTGAGGTCGGCGACAGTATGTACTATATCGCGGGCTTCTTTATCGTGGTGGGTATAGTAGCTCAATGGAGGCTGTACGAAAAGGCGGGCCAAAAAGGCTGGACGTGCCTAATACCGGTTTACAATATGATCGTGTTCCTGCGGATCGTGGGTCGCCCGGCCAGTCACCTATTGCTCTTTTTGATCCCGGTGGTAGGTCAACTCTATTTCTTGCCCAAAGTGTGGATAGAGACGGCTCAGAGTTTTGGTAAACGCACCATCCTCGACTATGTGCTGGTGGTTTTGCTGAACGGCCTTTACATCCTGAATTTGGGGATGAGCTACGATTCCAAATACTTCGGGCCGGTATATGGCAAGGTGATCCCTACTACGGGCCACCCCATTAAGCCACGCCCTAGTATGGCATGATCGGATCCCGGTGCTTGCTCATGGGCTTGTACCAGGGGACGTGGCAGAATGATCCCATCAAATTCGTTTGTGATATTTTCGTTGGTGATATTGGGGGCCACCTTCACAGGTGGCCTTCCTCGTTCTGAACAGTTCGTTGGGTCAGTGGACCTTTTCAGAATTCGGCCTTGCCTGTTCGACTTCACCCTATATCCCTCTCCAGTGGATAGGGAGAAGAGGAATACTCAAGGAGGTCTAGTTCAACAAAGCTTCCGCCTTCTTCAATGCGCTGGCCAGGCCGCCCGCCTCTTTTCCTCCGGCTGTGGCAAAGTCTGGCTGGCCGCCGCCCCCGCCTTTGATCTCCATTGAGATCTGCTTGATTATATCCGTGGCCTTGATGCCAGTGGCTGCCGCGTAATCCCTGCCAATGGACACTGCCAACAAGGGCTTTCCGTCCAGAACCGAACCCGATACGAAGGCCATGTCAGGGTGCTGCTCCCGCAGTTGATACCCCAGATCCTTCATTCCTTGGGGATCAAGATCGAGTTGTTGGACCAAAACGTTCAGGCCCTTGTCATTTCGCTTGGCCTTCGCAGGCAACGAGGTGACATAATTCCGCACCTTTTCGCGAGCGGCTTTTTCCAGTTCCTTGCTCAACTGATCGTTGTGTTCCACCAGTTTCTTCACGGCCTGCACCAGGTCGGTCGGGTGCTGCAGCAAGGTGTTGATGGCATCGAGTTTGGCCAACTTCTCATTGATCATGCGCTCGGCCTCTACGCTCGTAATGGCCTCAATGCGCCGTATGCCTGCAGCTAACGCGCTCTCGCTAACGATCCGGAACGGTCCGATGACGCCGGTCCGTGGCACATGCGTTCCACCACATAGCTCCACGCTCGGGCCGAACTTCACCACACGCACGCTGTCGCCGTACTTCTCACCGAAAAGTGCCATAGCGCCCATGGTCTTTGCTTCAGCGATCGGCACGTTGCGGCGGTCATCGAATACGATATCCTCAGTGATCATCGCGTTCACTTCTCGCTCTATGATGAGGAGTTCCTCATTGGTCACTTTGGTAAAATGGCTGATGTCGAAGCGCAGACGGTCCGGGGCAACGAGCGAGCCTTTCTGCTCCACATGCGTGCCCAAGTGCTTGCGCAGAACATGATGCAGTAAATGCGTTGCAGTGTGGTTGCGTGCAGTGAGGTTACGGCGTGAGGCATCTACCTGTGCTGTAAAGGTTGCGTTCACATCCTTCGGCAAACTCTTCGTGTAATGCACGATGAGTTGGTTCTCACGCTTGGTGTCGATCACTTCCACTCGTTCCCCGCCATTGATCAGCCAGCCTTGATCGCCAACTTGTCCGCCACCCTCGGCATAGAATGGCGTGCGGTCCAGAACGATCTGGTATTGGTCGCCACTTTTACTCGATACCTTTCGGTGGCGTAGGATGCGCGATTCGCACACGAGGTCATCGTAGCCAACGAATTCAGTTTCGCCCCTTCCCATCCCGGCATCCGCCGAGACCACCCAATCGCCGGTAGTAACGGCGGTGGCCGCGCGGCTTCGGTCCTTCTGCTTTTTCAATTCGGCCTCGAAGCCGACCATGTCAACATCGCGACCTTCTTCACGGGCCATCAACTGCGTCAGGTCGATCGGGAAGCCGAACGTGTCCAGTAGTTCAAAAGCCTTCTCACCCGGAATTGTCCCTTTTGTCTCAGCAAGTGCGAGCTCCAATCGCTTGGTGCCTTGCTCCAGCGTGCGTAGAAATGCCTTCTCCTCTTCCAGGATCACGCTCTCGACTATGGCTTGTTGCTTCTTCAACTCGGGAAACTGATCGCCCATTTGCCCGGCGAGCGTTGGAGCCAACGCATGCATGAAGGGCTCATTGAAACCAAGGAAACTGTATCCATATCGCACAGCGCGACGCAGGATCCGGCGGATCACATAACCGGCGCCGGTGTTGCTAGGAAGTTGTCCATCGGCAATGGCGAACGATATCGCGCGCAGGTGATCGGCGATCACACGCATGGCGATATCCGCCTTTTCTTCCGCACCGTAATTCCTTCCGCATTGCTTGGCTATCACTTGGATCAATGGCTGGAACACATCGGTGTCGTAATTGCTGCGCTTACCCTGCAGAACCATGCATAAGCGCTCGAAACCCATGCCGGTATCCACGTGCTGGGCTGGAAGTGTTTGCAGTGAGCCATCGGATTTCCGCTCGAACTGCATGAACACGTTGTTCCAGATCTCGATCACCTGTGGGTGGTCGTTGTTGACCAGCTCGTGACCAGGCTTCAGGGCCTTTTCCTCGGCGGTTCGGACATCCACATGGATCTCGGTGCACGGACCACACGGACCCGTGTCGCCCATCTCCCAAAAATTGTCTTTCCGGCTGAAGGGTAGAATGCGTTCGGCTGGTAGATATTTCAACCATAGCCCGCGCGTCTCCTCATCCGGATCCAGCTTATCGTTCTTATCCCCGCCGAAATAGGTAACGTAGATGTTCGCTTTATCGATCTTGTACACGTTGGCCAACAGGTCCCACGCCCAATCGATCGCGTCCTTCTTGAAGTAATCGCCGAAGCTCCAGTTGCCGAGCATCTCGAACATCGTATGGTGGTACGTGTCGATCCCGACTTCCTCAAGGTCGTTGTGCTTGCCAGAAACGCGCAAGCATTTCTGGGTGTCGGCGATGCGCTTATGCTGTGCCGGGCGGTTGCCGAGGAAAAGATCCTTGAACTGGTTCATCCCCGCATTGGTGAACATCAACGTCGGATCATCCTTCACCACCATCGGTGCGCTGGGCACAATGGTGTGGCCGTGGTTGGCGAAGTGATCGAGGAAGGCTTGGCGGATCTCGCGGGAGGTCATCGTGTGCGTGCAATTCGGAGCGCGAATGTAGAAGGGGTGGCATGCTACAAGGGTGGCCCGTTCACTTCATGATATCCTGGATTTTCGATCGTTGCGGGTACATTCGCCATCCCATTGGTTTTGCCCGCTCCAACTTTTTTCAACGATGGCCGAGCTCAAATACCGCTTCAACCCCGATACGCTCAATTTCGAGCGTATCCGCATCAGCGGTATGCAAAAGGCGAAGCGTACCATGCTCGCTTTGCTTCCGGGACTATTGGTCGGGATCGCTGGCATGTTCTTGCTGGCGCAGTTCGTGGATACCAACGCTGAGGCAAGTTTGAAGCGGGAGAACCAACAATTGGCGGTGCAATATGAATTGGTGAACAAGCGACTTGGAGACATCGAGAATGTGTTGTACGATGTTCAGCGCCGGGATGACAACGTGTATCGGGTGATCTTCGAGGCGGACCCCATTCCTGCTGATGTGCGCCAAGCCGGTATTGGTGGGGTGAACAGATACAAGGACCTTGAAGGATACGCCAGCAGCGAGCTCGTGATGACAACACGTAAGCGATTGGACCGTATCGCCAAACAACTTTACGTGCAGAGCATCTCCATGGACGAAGTGGCGGGCCTGGCCATGCGCAAGCAGGAAATGCTCGCGAGTATTCCCAGCATTCAACCCATTCCCAACGAAAAAACACAAGTGAGCAGTGGCTTTGGTGAACGCATGCACCCCATCCTCAAGATCATCAAGATGCATGAAGGCCTGGACTTCACGTCGCCAGTTGGTACGGAGATTTATGCCTCAGGTGATGGCCGGGTGACGTTCGCTGAATACAGCACATCTGGTTATGGGATCCACATCATCATCGACCACGGTTTCGGATATGAAACGCTTTACGGCCACCTCAGCAGGCTGAAGGTTTCCAACGGACAACGTGTAAAGCGCGGTGACCTGATAGGATACTCGGGCAATACAGGTTTGAGCTCAGGCCCACACCTGCACTATGAAGTGCACAAGTCGGGAACTGCCGTGGATCCAGCGAACTATCTGTTCAATAGCCTAACGCCGGATGAGTATGCGCGCATGATCGAGCAGTCCCGCAACGCGAGCCAATCGTTCGATTGACCGTTACCTTCGGCACCGGAAATACAGCGTGGGATCCAGACCACTTTCGATATGCCGTTGAAGGAAAAAACCATCGAGCGCATCTATTGGACTATTGGTGAGGTGGCCGAGCAGTTGGGTGTGAATACATCGTTGTTGCGTTATTGGGAAAAGGAGTTCGGCATGCTTCGCCCCAAGCGCACCGGCAAAGGCGACCGCCTCTATTCAAAGGATGATGTCGCCAAGATCCGGGAGATCCAAGTGCTTTTGAAGCAGGACGGTTTCACCATTGAAGGCGCCAAGGCCCAGTTGCGTGGTGGCCGAAAGCAAGAAGATGCTCGCGACGAAGCGGTGCGCAGGCTGCAACGAGTGCGCGCGGAGCTCTTGAGCTTGCAGGCAGACTTGGCCGAGGATGCGCATGACCTTGCGGCTTCCTTTTCCCGATGAACTTCGCGGCGCTCGGCTTGCGCGCATTGAACAAGCTGGGTATCCTGAAGCACATAACGTTCACAGGAACGATGGTGCTCTCGGGCAAGCGCACCAAACTACCCATGGTCAAGGGCGTTGGATTCGCTTACGTGTTGGATAGTGGACATTTCATGGAAGACCTGCTTCGGGTGTTGATCCCACTGTTTCCGGGAACATTCATTGACGTGGGCGTGAACATCGGACAAACGCTGATCAAATTGAGGTCCGCATGGCCAGATGTGCCGTATGTCGGCTTCGAACCGAATCCCGTTTGTGTGGACTATACCGAGCGGCTGATCGCCGCCAACGGATATCGGAACGCAAGCATCATTCCAGCTGCGCTGACAGACGAGGACGGGGATGGTTCGTTGCTCCTTTGGCAAGGTGATGACCCCGATGATTCCACGGCGACATTGATCAAGGATTTTCGAGCCAAGAGCGCGAGCGAAAAGGAGATCCCGGTCCGCTTGGTGCGTTGGCGCAGTTTTGAAATACGATCAAACCCAGCGAAACTGGGCGTTGTAAAGGTGGACGTGGAGGGTGGTGAGCTGGAAGTATTGGTGACCATGCAGGCACGCATCAACTCCGATAGACCCGTTGTCGTGGTGGAAGTTCTACCCACGTACGACCCTCCGAAACAGGTGCGATCGGAACGCCAGCGAGGCATCGAACGGATGGCTGCCGCTTGCGAGCTGAGGATCTTCCGGATACATAAGGGTGATCCTTCGATCCGGCTGGAAGCGCTCACTGAATTCGGCATTTCCAATGATCTGAAAACGGCTGATCACCTGCTGGTACCCGCTGAGCGTGTTTCGGAGGTTATTGCCGCTTTCTCGGCTTGAGCATTCACATGACCGCTTCCTTGGCGAGGTAGCTGGTGACGTAATCCGCAATGCCCTCATCCAACGTGTGGAACGGCGTGGTGTATCCAGCCGTGCGCAATTTTTCCATTCGCGCCTCTGTGAAGTACTGGTACTTGTCACGGATATCCAGTGGCGTGTCTATGAATGATATTCGCTCCGGTTGGCCCGTGGCCACAAATGTTGCGCGTGCCAGGTCAAGGAACGATCGCGCCGTTCCGCTTCCCAGGTTGTAAATGGCTGGGTTCTTTCGATGTTCCATCAGCCACAGGCATACATCGCATACATCCTTCACATAAACGAAATCACGCAGTTGCTCGCCATCCCGGTAATCCGGCCTATGACTGCGGAACAACTTCATGCCGCCTGAGGCCTTGATCTGGTTGAACGCATGGAACACTACACTGGCCATGCGGCCCTTGTGATACTCGTTCGGGCCATACACATTGAAGAACTTCAAGCCTGCCCAGAAGAAGGGCTGCCTTTCCTGGGCTAGTGCCCATTGGTCGAATGTGTGCTTGCTCTCCCCATACGGATTCAGCGGTT
Source organism: Flavobacteriales bacterium (assembly GCA_016717225.1). Lineage (GTDB taxonomy): Bacteria > Bacteroidota > Bacteroidia > Flavobacteriales_F > PHOS-HE28 > PHOS-HE28. The sequence goes on from JADKGB010000015.1 coordinate 40,061, forward strand.
GCAACTTCGCGATGGTCGCATGATCATCCGCATAGCCGTGCTCTCCACTGCCATAAGTGGCTGCGGATGATGCGTACACCAATGGTATCCCGTACCGGACGCACCGCTCCCATACCTGCTGGCTGTATCGCACATTCAGCTCATCGAATATTCGGTGGTCGAATTCGGTTGTGTCGGTCCGAGCCCCAAGGTGAAAAATGAACTGTACCTGGTTCTCGTTCGCATCGAGCCAGGTAAAGAACTCATTGCGGTTCACCCGGGCAGTCAGCTTTTTCCCGTCCAGATTCCTCGACTTGTCGGCCCGTGAAAAGTCATCTACTGCCACAATATCCTGCCAGCCTCGTGAGAGCAATTCGCTCACCAGGCAACTCCCGATAAAGCCGGCCGCACCCGTAACGATGATCATGGGGCCAAGTTAGGGGCGACGACCGTGGATGTTGCTCCGGGGCGCGCGCCTACCTTCGCGGCCAGATGCCTATCGTACACATTACCCGCCGCGAACGGTTCAGCGCCGCCCATAAACTTTCCCGTCCAGATTGGAGCGCGGAGAAGAATACGGCCACTTTCGGCAAATGTTCCAACCCCAACTGGCATGGCCACAACTACGAACTGTGGGTTACCGTGAAAGGTGAACCCAGCCCGGAGACCGGCTTCGTTATTGACCTTTCCGCCTTAGGCCAGGCTTTGCACGAGCATGTGGTTCGGCAACTCGACCATAAGAACATCGATCTGGATGTGCCATTCATGAAGGGGCGTCTCAGTAGCACCGAGAACTTGGCAGTTGCCATTTGGGAGCAGATAAAAGTGCCCATTGAGGCATTGGGATGTGTCTTGCACTGTGTGAAGGTTCAGGAGACCGAGAATAATCACGTGGAGTATTTCGGTTGATGAACATCAAACGCCCGGTCTTGTTATGAAGCGCATGAGCAACAAGAAACCACAACTTCCGGGTATGGCGAAGAAGAGATCGGTAGTAGTCCCAAAACAGAGGCGCAACGTTGGCCCGGAGGATGAGGTCGATGGCTATTCGCGCGTTGATGTATACGACCAGAAGACGATCAGTCGCATAGGCGCGCATTACGGAGATATCATCAAGAGTATAGGGGAGGACCCCAAGCGAGAAGGGTTGGAGAAGACACCGGAGCGCGTGGCCAAGGCACTGCAGTACCTCACCCATGGTTATGATCTGGACCCGGCCGCGATCCTGAAGGGAGCGTTGTTCCAAGAACAGTACAGCCAGATGGTGATCGTAAAGGACATCGAGGTGTATTCTCTCTGCGAGCACCACATGCTTCCTTTTTTTGGCAAGGCGCACGTAGCCTACATTCCTGATGGACGGATCGTGGGGCTCAGCAAAATACCACGCGTTGTAGATGCTTTTGCCCGGCGGTTGCAAGTGCAGGAGCGGCTTACCAATGAGATCCGTGATTGTATCCACTCCACATTGAAGCCATTAGGTGTTGCGGTGGTGATGGAGTGTGATCACCTCTGCATGCGTATGCGTGGTGTGCAGAAACAGAACAGTGTGACCACAACCTCAGCGTTCACTGGTATTTTTCTCAGCGACCACCGTTCGCGCGAAGAGTTCATCAAGCTCATCAGTTCCAAACTCCACTGATCCGATATGACCGCTTATGTCTTCCCCGGCCAAGGCAGCCAGTTCCCCGGCATGGGGAAGGACCTCTATGAAAGCGATGCCAATGCACGCGTCTTCTTCGAGCATGCCAATAACATCTTGGGCTTCGCGATCACCGAAGTGATGTTCAATGGCTCCGAAGCCGACCTGAGGCAGACGAATGTCACGCAGCCGGCCATCTTCCTGCATAGCGTGATCAAGGCGAAGGTGATGGGCGATGCCTTTCAGCCAGCGATGACTGCCGGACATTCCTTGGGTGAGTTCAGCGCGCTTGTGGCAGCAGGCGCCATGGAATTCAGCGACGGTTTGAAATTGGTGGCCGCACGTGCGAACGCGATGCAGAAGGCCTGCGAGATGCAACCCGGAACCATGGCCGCGATCCTTGGAATGGACGATGCGAAAGTGGAGGAGGTGTGTTCTGCGATCCCCGGTGTGGTGGTTCCAGCGAACTACAATTGCCCAGGCCAACTCGTGATCAGCGGGAGCGTGGAAGCTGTAACCGCCGCCTGCGAAGCATTGAAAGCAGCTGGGGCGAAACGCGCCTTGATGCTTTCTGTTGGTGGTGCGTTCCACAGCCCGCTCATGGAGCCTGCTCGGGCGGAATTAGCGACGGCCATAGCATACACGCCCATCGTGGATCCCCGTTGTGCGATCTACCAGAATGTGGATGCCCGCGCCCACAAGGACCCTGCCCGTATCAAAGCCAACCTGATCGCACAACTCACGGCTCCGGTGCGATGGACACAGACTATGCAAAACATGCTTGCCGATGGTGCGACGAAAGTCGTGGAGGTCGGACCCGGCAATGTGCTTCAAGGGCTTTTTAAAAAGGTGAGCAAAGAGCTGGAGACTGCGGGGCGTAGGCTATGCCAATCCTGGAGGGTGTCCATGACAATAAGTGGGTGACTATAATGGCTTGCGGCATACCGTGGGCCGCATCGAGCGGTTGGTCAAATTTTCAACATTGGGCGAACCTTCATGAACGATATCCGCAACTACCTCGTCCTCGAAGGTTCTTAGGGATGGTTATAGATCTTGGCTGTTTGAAACGGGCCTCAAGAGAGTTGAATGACGCTCGTTTCGATCTGGATTTGCGGAACGCGTTGCGATACTGGGTGGTAAGCCTTGTCGCGTTCTGGTTGATGTTCGGCGCATTCGTCTTCGATTTTGTTCGAAATGTGTTCCTGAAGGGCTAGAGGTAGCCGTACGCTCATCTATAGCTATGGCTGCCCAGCTGCGCGTTCACCATTCTCCCTCAAGGGTTTCTCAGCCGTGATGCGCACTCAAGCGTATCAGGTCTGAGGTTTCCCCGCTCTTCACATCCGTTATGCCTCAGTCCACTTCGTGAGGCCTTGAGGGAAAGCCGGTGTCAGCTAGGGCACGGTCAGGTCAGATTCGGCTGTGCAACCTCAAGAACCGATCGATGTGCCCGAATTCTTCCTCGCCCAATGTGAGGTTCCAGTTCGGCGCTGTGCCGGATCCTGTGTAGTGGACCAAAAGGTGTGGTAGACCAAGGCATGCAGCGATCTGAACGAAGTATGCCGCGTTCTTCTCTTGCAAGAGGGTTGGATAAAATTCAACAACGGCCGCATCCGTCGCATACACCAGATTGGTGAAGCCAGCTCCATGAACGCCGATGATGATGCCAGCATGTGCGAACAGATCCACCTGTTCCGGAAGTGAAAGATCTTCCAATGTGACGAAGCGGAAGTTGAGTTTCGGATAGCGTTCAGCGATCAGTTCTTCGTTGGTCATGTGCCGCCCCGGTTGTTTGCGCCTGGTAATAATGATGTTGTGCCGCTCTTCACGAACACCCCCGATGCGCGCGTGGCCGGTGTGGTTCAACCAGCGAATGTGTTCGGGAGCGTACACCTCCACATTGCCGTTCGTCGGATCACAACTATGAGGGTTACTGACCATCAAACAACGACGCATGATCTTCCGTCTGGATCCGTGTGTGATGATCCGGGACTCGTCCAAGCCGAACAAGAATTCCATCGTTCCGCGAACGAAGCTTGAAGAGCCTTCATTGATCAACACTTTCCATTTCGTGTCGGCAAGTTGGTCCTGAACCAATGCCAGCCGCCCCATGCTCTCGAGCGTCCAATGGAAATAGCTGATGTCCAAATAATTCGTGAGCGGGATCACGTTTTCGAACACGACCGGGATCATCAGTTTGCGGCCGATGATCAGGTGCTCCACATGACTGCGCAACAAGTAGCTTGAGCGGAACAAGGTGGATTCCAATATCACTTCACCCTCCCGATCGATCACTACGCCTTTGCCGAGCATTTCCGCATCGACCAACTCGACTTTGAACGCAGCATCCAATGCGAAGTGCGAACCCTTCCACCAGAACGGCTCTGGACCGATGTAGGTGAGTTTGGAGCGATCCCATTGAACGGTGCGTTTCGGCAACAATTCGATCTGCCCCACAAGTGGTTTCTTCCGTAGGTCCAGTTGTTTTATCAGCGGCCGAAGCAGGTGGCTCAGTGCTTTGACCAGGCTGAAACGGAAGTCTCGAAGCATGTGCACAAGATCGGTAGGCCGGAGGATAGTCTGGTCGAACAGCCGATCGTGCGGATCGCTATAGTGACTTGTTCAACAACTTCCCGCTGCCGAGGAGTTTGTGAAGGTATTGTTCGGTTCGGCTCGCTTTGATCGCATCCACATGTCCCATGCTATGGCAATCACTGCCTAGCAATTCATACCATCCAAGATCGATCAGTTTTTCGGCGCACTTCTTAGCGCTTGGTCCGTACGCGCCCATCAATGCGATCGTGTTGAGTTGAAAGAGAACGCCGCGGTCTTTCAATTTCTCCATCATGGTGAAGTCCTGATGCCAGAATTGATAGCGTTCCGGATGGGCCAGCACAGGCCTGTAACCTGCGGTCTGCATCTCGAAGACCACACTCAAAAGGACCATTGGTTCGCTGATGAACGGTAGTTCGAACAAAAGCAGGTTATCCCCGAAGGTGAGAACACGTTTCTGTTTTACGAGCGTTTCCAGTTCGTGATCCAGGTAGTATTCGGCTGCGGCATCGATCTCCATAGGGATGCCTTTCACCAGCAGTTCACGACGCACCGTTTCCAGTCCCGAAAGGATGATCTCCGGTGTGTTCATGTAGCCATCGGCCATCACATGCGGGGTGGTGATCACCTTGCTATACCCAAGCTCGTGCATGGCGCTGATCAACTCGATGCTCTGTTCCAGTGTTTGAGCGCCATCATCGATGCCAGGTATGAAATGACTGTGAACGTCGCATTTCAAAACGCTCAGATCCGCCGGTCCAAGATCGGGTTGTGAGGGTCCGAACAATTTTCCGAAGAACCCCATGTTCAACGTTTGGAGTATTGGGCGTCGTAATAGCTACGGTACGCACCCGAAGTGACGTGTTCAAGCCAAGGCTCATTGGCCAGGTACCAATCCACTGTACGCTCCAACCCTTGCTCGAATGTGATGCTCGGTTTCCATCCCAGCTCGCGCTCGATCTTGCTTGCGTCGATCGCATATCGAAGATCATGTCCCGCTCGATCGGTGACGTAGCTGATGAGTTTGGCACTCTCACCCTCTGCACGACCTAGTTTCTTGTCCATGACCTTGCAAAGGAGATGGACGAGATCGATGTTGGTCCACTCATTGTGCCCACCGATATTGTACGTCTCGCCGTTCTTTCCATGATGGAATACGGCGTCTATCGCTGAAGCATGATCCTCCACCCACAGCCAATCGCGCACGTTCTCACCCTTTCCGTAGATCGGGAGTGGTTTGTTCGAACGGATGTTGTTGATCATGAGCGGGATCAACTTTTCGGGGAATTGATGACTGCCGTAATTGTTGCTGCAGTTGCTGATGACGAACGGCAGCTTGTACGTGTTGCCATAGGCACGGACGAAGTGGTCGCTTGCGGCTTTGCTCGCACTGTACGGGCTTTGTGGATCGTACGCCGTCTTTTCAGTGAAGAAGCCGCCATGGTGCAACGAACCATACACCTCATCCGTGCTGATATGATAGAATCGCTTTCCGTCGAACGAGTTCTTCCATGCTTCGCGTGCTGCGTTCAACAAATTGGCGGTACCCACCACGTTGGTTCCAACAAAAGCCATCGGGTCGCTGATGCTCCGGTCCACGTGACTTTCCGCTGCCAGATGGATCACATCGCTGATCTCCCTTTCCTTGAACAGTTCAACCATTTCCCCGGCATCGCGGATATCGCCTCGCACGAAGTCGTGGTTCAATTCGCCTTCCACGTCCCGCAAGTTCTCCAGATTGCCAGCATACGTAAGTGCGTCCAAATTCACAATGCGGTACGTGGGATACTTGGTAACGAATCGACGCACGACATGGCTGCCGATAAAGCCGGCACCGCCCGTAATGAGGATCGTTCGTCTATTGCTCATAAGCTCCAGTAGGCAAGGGTTTTCACCTTTCTCCGATAGATGCCTTTCAGGTCCACGAGAATTCCTTTCTGCGTGAGCAGGCTCTTGAACCAGGCTTCGTCCTTATCGGCGTATTCAGCATGGTTCACAGCCACGATGATCGCATCGTACGGTCCCTTCATTTCCTTCACCAGCTCGTAGCCGTATTCGTGCTTCACCTCGTCGCTGTCCGCATGCGGGTCGGCCACGTCAACGGTGCAACTGAAGCTCTTCAGCTCGCGCACAACATCGGCCACCTTGCTGTTGCGAATGTCCGTTACGTTCTCCTTGAAGGTGGCACCCATCACAAGAATGCGCGCTTCCGCGGGATTCTTCCCTGCGGCGATCACCTTCTTCACGGTTTGCTTGGCCACGTATCCGCCCATGCTGTCGTTCACGTAGCGGCCGCTGTCGATGATCTGCGCGTGGTAACCCAATTCCTTCGCCTTGTAGACCAAGTAGTACGGATCCACGCCAATGCAGTGGCCGCCCACCAAGCCCGGTTGGAACCGCAAAAAATTCCATTTGGTACCAGCTGCCTCAAGGACATCATAGGTGTTGATGCCCATCTTGTTGAAGATGATCGAGAGCTCGTTGGTGAGTGCGATGTTGACGTCCCGCTGCGTGTTCTCGATGATCTTGGAAGCTTCGGCCACCTTGATGCTCGCAGCTCGATGCACACCGGCTTTCACCACCAGTTCGTACACTTTGGCGATGATCTCCGCGCTCTCCGCATCGCAGCCGCTGCTCACTTTCACGATGCTGCTCAATGTATGTTCCTTGTCACCTGGATTGATCCGCTCCGGTGAGTATCCCACTTTGAAGTCGGTAACGTACTTCAGGCTGCTCAGGCTTTCCAAAAGGGGCACACAATCCTCCTCGGTGCAGCCAGGATACACCGTGCTTTCGTACACCACGTAGTCGTTCGCCTTCAACACTTGGCCAACCGTACGCGTGGCGCCCAATAAGGGTTTCAGGTCGGGGATGTTCTGATCGTCGATGGGTGTAGGCACGGCCACGATGAAGAATTCCACATCGCGCAGGTCGTTGATGTCCGCAGTGAATTGGATGTCGCAGCCTTTGAAATCCTCTGCCGAAAGTTCGTTGCTCGGATCCTCGTTCCGGCGCATCATGTCCACGCGCTTCTGGTTGATGTCGAAGCCCACCACCTTGATGCGGCGCGCGAATTCCAATGCGATCGGAAGGCCCACATATCCGAGCCCTATTACGGCGAGTTTCGCCTCTTTCTTGATCAGTCGTTGATACAGGTCACTCATGTTTTCAGCTTGTAGATGCGTTCGATGATCTCCACCACTTTCAATCCTTCGAGCGCATTGGTAGTAAGTGTTGTGCGGCCTTTCAGCGTGTCCACCACATTATCGATGATGTAACTGTGGTTGTTGGCGCTGCCCTTGTATGAGCCATAATCGTTCGCCGGATTTGTGGCGGCGAGCTTGGGCATCGTGTAGTCCTTGATATGGCAAACCTCCACCTGGTCCATGTACTGCCCGCCGATCTTCACGCTCCCCTTGCTGCCGATGATCGTCATGCTGCTTTCCAGGTTCTTGTCCCATACCGACGTGCTGTAGTTGATGCAACCCATGCCGCCGTTAACGAAACGGAATTGCACCAACCCACTGTCTTCGAATTCGGTAAGGCCCGCATGGTTGAAGTCGGCGAACTTGGCCTGTATCTCGGTGATGTCGCCGAACAGCCAGTACATGATGTCGATGAAATGACTGAACTGCGTGAATAGCGTTCCGCCGTCGAGCTCCTGCGAGCCCTTCCAACCACCCTTTTTGTAGTAGCGCTCGTCGCGGTTCCAATAGCAGTTCACCTGCACGATGAAGATGTCGCCCAAGCGTTTCTCATCGATGATGCCTTTGATCCATGCGCTCGGAGGTGAGTAACGGTTCTGCATCACACCGAATACGGTTCGGTGAACCTGCAACGCCTTGTACAGAACTTCCTCGCACTCGCTTTTGCTCAGTCCCATGGGCTTCTCGCACACCACATGTTTGCGCGCCTCCAACGCCATAAGGCTCTGTTGTGCGTGCAATCCGTTCGGGGTGCACACATTCACAACGTCGATGCTCGGCATCTCACGGAGCATGGCCTCCAACTCAGTGAACACTGGAACGCCGAACTGGTCCGCACCGGTCTCGCCACTGGGGCGGGTGTCGCACATAGCCAGCAGTTCCGCTTCGGGGTGGCGCTTCACCATCTCCGCATGGCGCTTGCCGATATGGCCGCAGCCCACAATGGCGAATTTGATGGGCCCGTTCATGAGACCCGCTTCACGTTACCGCCCGAGAGCGTGAATTTCTGCCCACTTTCGGGACAGGTTGCTTCTCCGTTCGCGTCGAATTTCAGCTTGTGCCCGAACTCGCTCATCCAACCTGTTTGACGCGCAGGGTTGCCTACGACCAAGGCGTAGTCCGGCTACTTCCTTGGTGACCACGGCCCCCGCCCCGATGAAGGCGAAACGGCCGATATCGTGCCCGCAAACGATGGTGGCGTTGGCACCGATGGAAGCCCCTGTTTTCACGAGTGTGCGAAGGTATTCCCCTCTCCGGATCACGGCGCTGCGCGGATTGATCACGTTGGTGAACACGCACGAAGGACCCAGGAACACATCATCCTCGCACTCCACACCGGTATAGAGACTGACATTGTTCTGCACCTTCACGTTGCGCCCCAATTTCACGTCCGGGCTGATCACCACGTTCTGCCCGATGTTGCAATTCTCCCCGATCACACACCCCGGCATGATGTGGCTGAAGTGCCAGATGCGCGTGCCCGCCCCGATGGTGCAGCCGGGGTCAATGACAGCGGTGGGGTGGGCGGTGTAGTCCATATGCTCATCTGCTCATGGGGACATGTGCCCATGAGGGTGTGGAAAAGGGGTGCGAATGTACCGAACGGTGCCTATGCCTTGCGGGTTGGTCGTACGGCATCGGTGCTGACCTGCAGCGGCACCCAAGACAGGCTGCGACACGTCATGAAAGAGAGCGAAGGACGGCTCCGGGGAATGTAGGATGCATGGATTCAAAAGGAGGTGGCGGGAAGGAACTTTTCGTCGTTCCGGTGAAATCAACGCGATGCCGATGCCGAACGACGGAAACGGCTCATCAACGAACGCATCGCCGAGCTGAACGAACGCAGCTTGGCTTGCGGTAAGTGTGCAACTGCCACAAATGACCACGACTGAGGCAACGATCGCGGCAATGCCCATTGCGAACGAAGTAAGCGCGGCGGGAACGACAACAAACAGGGTTGACATGAACGCAGTTGGGACAGCGATCGACACGACGTGCATGGAAATGATATCTCGCGGCGTGATAACCGAGGTTGTGGGCCGAGAACCCGGTTCGGCGATGACCGAGAAGGAGGGAACAGGCCGAGAGGAACACCTACAGGCCGGGTAAACAGAAGGTCGCGTGACCAGACCCAAGCCCATCAGCGTTGGAAGAAGGCTGATTTATGCGCGAGACGCTTAAGTCATGCATGGGATGCCTGAATCGCAACCACCTGCACTATGCTGCCCGTTGTACCGGTCAACTGCACAAAACGCAGGAGCGCATGAACAAAGTAAGTGAGAACAAGATGACGATGATCTATGCTACGCTGGCGGCCTGCGCCAAGTTCGTAGCGACCTGGACGGGACTCGTTGCGTTCAAGAACGCACACGATGAACTCGTGGCCAATATGAAGAGCATCGAGGATGCCAGCGAAACGCAGGAGCTGAACATGAAGGGTGCCGCCTTGGACAAGCGGTTCAAGCGGGATGCGATGACACAGAAGACGATCGTGATGGCCCATGCGCTGTTCGCGTATGCCGAAGACACGAACGACATCGTATTGCGTGAGAAGGCGAATCTGAGCGAGGGTGACCTGACCAAGAAGCGTGACGCCATCGTGGCGCAACTGTGCCAAGGCATCAGCAATCTGGCGACGGCCCTTGGCGCCAGCTTGGTAGACTATGGTGTAACGGCCGCTGAGATCACCGGACTGCAAAGCGCCATTGACAACTACGTTGCCGTGGTGACCGCACCGCGGAATGCTACCACCGTGCGCAAGGGCGCCACCGCGGAGATCAATACACTGATGAAGGACAGCATGAAGATCCTGAACAATCGGATGGACAAGCTGATGCCGGAGTTCAAGGAGAGCAAGCCGGAGTTCTACCAAGAGTATTTCGATGCGCGGATCGTGGTGGACGCGACGGGCAGCAGCAAGAAGGAGGAGGTGAAGAAGGCGGCTTGACCTAATACACCCCACCCCGGCCCTCCCCGGTGGGGAGGGGGCTGAGGACTTTGATGAGAAGAGCTCTGGAGCGATCCGGGGCTCTTTTGTTTTACCTCACCCCCGGCCCCACTCCCGAGGAGAGGGGGGAAATGCACCCACCCGGCCCTCCCCGGTGGGGAGGGAGGCTACCGCCGCATATCAGTCGTGATCGGGCGGTGGCGGTGGTTCGCAGTCTGGGCCTTTGCCTCACCCCCGGCCCCTCTCCCGAGGAGAGGGGGGAAATGCCACCCCACCCTCAACTGCGCGGTGACGCTTCGTTGAGCAAAGCCGACCCTCCTCGGCATCGCCACCGCGCAGACGCTTCGGCGGAGCGAGGTGGGGAGGGGGAGAGAGCGCCGGATATCAGTCGTGATCTGGCGACGGAGGTGGCTCGCAGTCTGCGAAATCGTGTAGGCTGCACTCGGCAATGGTGGAGAACTGGTGCAGCTGACCGAAGGATGGATCGGCCTTGCCGGTTTCGATGCGGCTGACCCCGGTCTGGTCAATGCCCAATTTCTTGCCGACGTATTCCTGGCTGTAGCCTTTGGTGAGGCGCTTGATGCGCACAGCTTCCCCAATTCTCATCAGCATAGGTGGATCGCTAGTGACGGTCCGAAGGCGAAGTTTTGATGGGTGCCGGAAAGGAGAGGTACCCTGAAAAGGGTAATTTGAGGATGAGATATGAACTGGGGGTGTTGATAAGGGTGAGCTTGGGTATCGGGTATGGATTAGAGGGTATCGGGTACGGTGAGGGCCGGTATCAGGTCTGTGGTCCTTGGCCGGTTGTTGGTGGCTTTGGGTTCAGGTGGGCGGTGGTAGGGCTGGTTCTGGGGCTTGGGTTTTTTGGCCGCCGTAGGCGGAAGGGCTTTTCTTGGACCGGGACTGGATGGTCCCTTGGTATGGTGGTTCGGTGGGTTTGGAGGTTGTGGGCACGTTCTGGAACAGATGTTTCCAGAACATTGGAAATGTCATCGTTGGTGACCACATTCGCATGGAAATCACCCCCCATGAGAATCCCATTTGCCGTGCTTCTGTGCTTCTTGGTGATGACCGTTGCCGCACAAGAGGACACCACCAGGTGCCAGACCACGAGCAAACAACGGCCGAAAAGAACCTGCATCGCGCATCAATGAGGCCAAAGCGAAGCACGAGCAACTGCTTGAGAAATTCAATAAGCGTTACGGCCGGAACGATCGGAGAACCCGGCCGGGAGGAGGCGCCAAGCAAAGACAGGCCGACGATGAAGTTAAGGCGGCACAGAAGCAATATGAAAAACTCTTGGCTAGGTTCATTAAGAAATATGGACCCTGGCATGAGCACGAGGATAGCCTTGAGGCTGAGAACAAGAAGGTGGTCCCCTTACCGCAAGACTCGACTAATATGGACAAGTACCTTAAGGGTAGGATCAAGGAATTGGTGAACGAAGAACTCAACAATGCACCCGCCCTCGCCGAAATGAGCATAGGCGTGCGGTATTGTTTGAACGGGAGTGCCTCCATCACCGGACTCGGCCCCACATTGATCAGGGGCGACCTCTATGACGTCTCACAGTACGACGCGCTCGACGCCAAGGAACCGAACAAGGTAAACCGCTATGGCGTCTGTTTCCGGTTTCGTCCACACCACATCCCGTTGTATTTCGAAACAGGGATCGACTACGAACATGCCCTTCACGAGGACCTACCCCAAGGGTTCGATACGACCCGGACCGATTGGGATTTCTTCTACAGGGATAGGCAGGATCTAAAATATGGTCTATGGGTCAACTATGACTACTTGATAATTTCGCAAAGCGTATCATTCCCTGTTTTTGGTATTGATATCCATGCGACGAAACCATTTGTCTGGTTCGGTTCGATCATGCGAGAGGTAAGGCGACCAGGTGCGATGTGGTATTGGGATGATGATCGAGGGCCGGACAAAAAGGTAGACTGGCCAACTAGAGGCAAGAATTACAAGTGGTCTAGCGCCGCACAGGATCAACTTTGGGGCAACCGCCGGCATTTCGATCGGCTTCAATCTCACGCCACGCGATATCTACTATCGCTCGACAGATCCGTTCCTCGGACCTGATCTTCAGATACAAGAAAACCTACGGAACACGTTGACCGGCACTACGAATGTCTCGTTCATGTATGGCTTGGTGGGCACGTGGCGTTGGCTGTCGGTTTCGTACCTCCACTACGAAGGGTTGTCAGATGTGATCCGTACCGAGGCAAACCCATACTACATCAGCGAGGTCGATAACAAAAGGAGCTCGACGAAACAGTGGAACATCCAGCTGAACATCCCGCTAATCAGCTTGCGCAAGCCGTAGTACACGATGCAACCTAAGTCCTGGATGCGGAACATTTCATTCACCTTCATAGCGTTAGTCTGTACTGCCTTTGCAGGGGGCGTATCCGCGCAGGTATGCCCCGGCGGTGTTCGCGGCTCGCAGACCTATTTGGGCTTGTCATTCTCAAATGCCGACAGCGTGGCCTGGTTGAGCGGCACTACGGATAGCATGGGCGGTTGCACATTAGACACCATCGAGGCAAGTCTGACCAACGCTGTGCTCGGTGCGCTCAACTATCATCCGACGCTGCTACCAAGCGCTACTACTCCGTCCATTCCGATAGAGGCGATCGCGCGGGAGCAATTGAGTGTCTTCGCTGTTGTTGGCCCGCGATCGAACGCTGCTGAGCACCGCGTCTTTTCACTGGGCGACCATGATACATCGGGTTTGGCGTTCACCACGCGCAGGGTGTTACGCACCGGTGATATGGCCTACTTGAACGATCTGGGCATGCCGGGCTGCCGCCCTCTTGGGCTATTCGAACGGAACAATGTGATCCGGGCGCATGATATGGAATTGCGGTTGGACCGAGGTTTCGCGCAACCCACACTTCCGGTGGATACCGCGCTTTCAGCCATTCCAGAATTGCACCTGTACTATCGGGTGATCACGAAACACGAGCGAGCGAAGATCGGGTCCTACCTCGCCATGAAATACGGCATCACCTTGAAGGGGGCTTACGTTAGCAGCGCCGGTGATACTCTTTGGAGCACTTCTTCCGCCGAGCACTATGGCAATAGGGTGGTCGCACTCGGCCGCGATGATGGCTCTGGGCTCCACCAGAAGCAATCAACCAGTGCCAATGAGCCGAGTGTGGTGGTCTTAGCGGCGGATACCATCGTGAACTGGAACCACGACAATCCGGCGACCCTGCAAGTGGATCAATTCCTGCTGTGCGGTGATGATGGCGGTGATCTGAAATGGGCGCCCCGCCAAGCGGGCAAACCACAGGTGCTTCGGCGGCACTGGCTTGCGCAATGCACAGGGGCCGATCTGCTGAACGGCGTGATCCGTTTCGATCGAAGCGCCATTACCAATGAACCCGAGATCGCGCAGCGTATTGGCTGGTGGTGGATCGGTCGGGGAGCGGTTCGTTCGGTTTAGGCAGCACGGATTTCATCGAAGCTTCAGGGGCCATGGGAGACAGTCTCCTTGATGTCACTGCGGTCTGGTGGGATAGCGATCAATCCGGCAAGGACCTGTTCACGCTGGCTGTAGGAGGCAACTTCATTCCCACCACCGGATCGATCAACCGGTCTGTAGAGCCTGCCCAGAACGGCACCTTGCACATCGTGCAGGGTGGCGATCCGGGCTTGCATTCGACGTGTCCCGTGCAGCGAACAACTTCCATCGTTCTTGGACGTCTGCGACCGGCGCCGTGGAGCACATCACCGATGTGGAGCCGGGCGAATACCAGTTGCGGATCTCCGACGCCACCGGCTACACCATTGATGATGAACTCTGGGTGCAAGCTGTTGATGCACCTACTATCCCGTTGCAGGAGAATTACACCCTACACGCGGAAGCCCCCCTTCAGTTGGATGCGCATGTGGAAGGTGCGTTCGTGACCTACGAATGGGAGCGCGAAGGGGTGGTCATCGGAACGAGTGCGTCAGTATTGATCGATCGTACAGGGCGCTATCAATGCACGGTGGTGGCCGATGGTTGCGCGGCGCGGAAGTATTTCGATGTGACCTCCACATCGGAAGATGGTCCGTTCGAAATGGCGGTGTTGCCCAACCCAGCGGCTGACGGCCAGTTCGTCGTACAAGTTGCGATGCCAACGGCAGCGGACGCGCGATTGCTCATCTCCAACAGCGGTGGCGAACCCGTGATCCAGCGCGAACTCAAGGGTAACTCCTTCTATCGGGTCCAGGAGCACTTGGACATACCGGGGCTCTATCTGGTAACGGTGGAGGTGAACGGTAAGCAGCGAACGCAGAAAGTCGTTGTCATGTGATCCCAGCTTCATGAAAGCCAAACTCCATATAGCCCTTGTTGCAGCGGTGACGTCGGTGACCGTATTGGGGTTAGGTAGCGGATCACCGGATCACGATCAAGCGCAACGGTTCCCGGATCACCTGCTGGATCGACTCTCTCAGCACGCGTGGGAGCACCGGATAGTGTCGCGGTGGCACTTGTGTGCGATGCCGACATCGCTGCAGGGACCATCGGTGTAGTGACCGTTGGCGGGCTCGATGATGCCAGAGACAACGTATTCCACTTGCACTTATCAAGGGAACCGCGACCGGGTGAACGGATCTGGCTCGCGTATGAACTCAATGGCCTCGCGGATCATTCCGCTGTTGCGCGCAGTTTCAATCACGCACCCGTTTTCGGTGGTGTGATCGTTGGCCGATCCGCAACGTGGTCGCACCAACGCGAACCCCTACGTCGTGAAGATGTGATCATGGGCCGGAATACCGTTCAATTCGCGACGCGCGATGCGAACCGATGCGCCTATCGCATCCGCAACGTTCGCTTGGTGGTGGAGCCCGATGGTGCGGAGGATCGGGACGTAGTGATAGCGAGTGCGGTGGGTTCGGCGGATGGAACGGCAACTTATGTCGGGGGCTTCCTTACTGGTGCGGGGAGCACCGCCGCGCGGTTGATCATCGATGGGCACGAAGTGCCTTCGGTCAGCGGGAGTTTTGAGTGGTTCGAACACGACCAAAAGGAGAGCCGGGGGCGCAGGGCCGTAGCCGTTCAAGTGATCTACCCGAACGGATCGGAAATTCAAAGGACGGTCCACATCGAGCGCACCGCAGGTACCGGTCTGGTCCTTCCCTTCGAGAGGGTAGAAACCTGCGTGGCGACGAACGTTGTACCGGACCTTCCGTTCTCTTTGGGCTTGCGCGGTGCGAACGTTGCAGCCGACTCTGCCACCATGGCTCAAGCCTTGCGTGTATCGATCACCCCGTTGCGCGCGGTGGACCTTGCTCCGCTGCCCGCCGATCTGGTGAACGTGACCGGTCACGGTCGCGGATTCCGCTTCCTACCGGATGGCACGGTGTTCAAGAAACCCGTAGCGCTGAGCCTCGCCTTCGACCCGGCATTGCTCCCCGAAGGATACACGCCTGCGGATATCCGCACCTATTACTTTGATGAGGGGGTACGTTCCTGGAAGTCGGTGCCATTGGATACCCTACTGGCCTGCGATACGCTGGTGCGTTCATTCACCACCCACTTCACGGACTACATCAACGGCATCATCCAGGTACCCGAGTCCCCGGAGACGATGGGTTATACGCCGACATCATCAAGGACTTCAAGGCCGGGGATGTTTCGGCGGGCATTACTCCGTTAGCGCCGCCGGTGGCCACGAATACAGGTGCAGCGACTACGCGCTTCCCGTTGAAACTACCCCAAGGTCGCCAGGGAATGCAGCCAGAACTGACCCTCCAGTACAACAGTGAGGGAGGCAACGGATGGCTGGGCTTGGGCTGGGACCTGCGCACACCCTCCATCACGCTCGATACACGTTGGGGTGTGCCCCGGTACAGTGGCTCGCTGGAAACGGAGACCTACTTGTTGGATGGTGAGATGCTGAGCCCGGTCGCACATCGCAGTTGGGTAGCCAGGCAAGGGCCTGTGCGGGTGTTCCACACACGAGTGGAGGGTGCGTTCAGAAAGATCGAACGGCATGGGAATGACCCCACTGAATATTGGTGGGTGGTAACCGACAAAGAGGGTACGCGAAGTTTCTACGGGGGTGTAAGTAGCGTTAATGACAGTGCCGTACTGCGCGATGCACAAGGACACATCGCCAAGTGGCAGTTGGTGAAGGTGCTCGACAGCAACAACAACAACATCCTGTACGAATACGACATCGAAGAGCATGCAGGCACCGCTGGCAGCCCGAACATGGGCCAGCAGATCTATCCCAAGAAAATATGGTACACGGGGCTGGGTGAAGCAAGGGGCAAGTACTCTGTGGAATTCGATCTGGATGCGGCCTCACGACCGGATAAGCAAGTGAACTGTCGGCTTGGGTTCAAGGAGGTGACGGCGAACAGGCTGGTGGGAATTCGGGTCAAATACAATAATGAGTTGATACGGTGGTACGAATTGGGCTATCAAATAGGGCCGTTCAACAAGTCGCTTTTGGATTCGATACGCGAGTACGATCGTGAAGGAGATCTGTTCTATGCACACTCTTTTGAATACCACGATGACGTACGAGATGGTGACAATGACTACCAACCCTATAAACCGGTTGAAGTTCTGAACGTGCCAGGCGATGGAGTGACGAGTCCCCTATTCGATCCGACGCAGCAGATGGACGATGAGCCGACGGTAGTAGGTGCGACAGCGACATCCAGCCTGAGTTACGGCGGTGCCATAACTGTTGGTGGGAATGACAACAGGTTGTACTCCAAGCAGAATACGATAGGTGGGAGCTACAACAGGAGCAGCTCGAAAGGCGAGAGCAGTATCTCGTTTTTGGACGTCAACGGTGACAACCTACCTGACAAAGTATTCCGGGCAGGTGGCTCACTCTTGAAGTATCGACCGAACAGGTTGAACGTGGGCGATCCGAGTGTATTCGGGCCAGCCGTGGATCTGGAGGGTGCATCGGGCGGTCAGTTAAATCGGAGCAAATCCAAGTCGAAGACTTGGGGAATTGAAGCCTTTCCAGGTAGCTTGTTCGCGGGTATAACTTGGACCAAAACCGAGTCCAAGATCACCACCTATCTGCTCGACCGAAATGGGGATGGCCTCATGGACATCAACTCGAATGGATTGGTGCATTTCAACCGAAACAACGGCGGCATTCCTCTATTCGAGCCGACTTCGCTGAACACGGAGAACCCCGTAACCGGCGGCGCTATCGCATCGGAGATCCAAGCCATTGATCCGGATCTGATCGATGAACTCATCGCCGAGAATCCGTTGAATGACATGGTACGCGTTTGGACAGCACCGTACGATGGCGTTGTGAACATCGCCGGGACGGTCACCTTGCTCCACGACGATTCCGAGGAAGCGCAGTTCTACCAGAACGCGGATGGTATCAAAGCCTTCATCCAGCATAACAGCGATGTTCTTTGGTCCGAAGTGATCGGGGAGGATGCCATCGATCCTGTCTCGGCCTCAGTCGACCAAGTCTCGGTCAAGAAGTTCGACAGGATCTTCTTCCGCTGTTCATCCATTTACGATGGCTCCTATGATCAGGCGTTATGGTCGCCGGTGATCACCTACGTCAGTACCGACAATCCTTCATTTCCTGACGCAAGCGATGCGAACGGATACTCCAAGTATCAATATGGTTCGGCAGAGGATTTCCTTTTGCGGTCAGCCCAAGCTATGGTGATGCCGGCCGATGGGACGATCGCAATCAACAGTCGATTGACAAAACCGCAAACTACCGATGACGTTATCCGTCTGATCATCAAAGACGATCCTTCTGACATGTTGCCGCCGGACACACTGCTGCGGGACACACTGCATTGGAATGACGTCTTGATCGATTCCTTTGATAGATACCACGTTTGTTGTTCAGGCGGGCTGGCAGTGGACGTTCCGTTTATATGCTACAACGAACGTCCGATGGACCGATGTTGAATGGGATATCGATCTGCACTATATCTCATTGCCCAACTCGGACATACTGATTGATCAGGACAGCAATTGGATATTTCAGTATCATCCGGTGATCACGGCAAGCATGTACAATCATGTGCATGCGCGGTACGATCAGTTATTCAACTACTGGTATGCCTTCCCCACGCGAGGTGTAGTAGCACTTGATTCGGGATTCGTCGAAGCCAAGTTCACATGCCCGACCATGATCAATGTTCCAGGGGACGGTAGTGTTACCATCTCCTTGAAGAGCGACAATGAACTGCTCGGCAAGCGCACCTATCACTACCAGAACGGGTTCTTCAACGATTGCGGCGGGCCAGGGGCAATTGGTGAAGTGATCGAAGGCCGTACTGTCTATTGTGAGTTGCACGTTGAGGGCCGCGCTTTGGCCGATTCGATCAATTCCTTCGTTATATCCGTGGATACCCTGAGCGGGTTCCAAGAGCCGCCAGAAGCAGCCGACATAAGCGGTCAGCTCGAAGACGGTTTGGGTATCCATACGCTTACCGACAGTATCTCGCCGCTATTCGGAAATCACTTCAGGGGATGGGGCCAGTTCATTTACAATGGTAATGATGCGGTTGACGATCCGATCGACGTTTCCGTTCTAACCTTTGACGGTGCCGGCCTTGCCGCCGATGGAGGTCAGGTCTTGGATGTTGAGGGAACCGAGAATCTCGATAATGTCCAGAACATCTCCAACTACGACCCAACGCAGGCTGAGTTCCTCGTCATGTTCGCCAAGAACGAGGACAATGCATGGGTCGGTTATGATGAGTTCACCTACTTGAAGGCTGATACGATAAGTTGCTCACGGCTTGGAGATGATGATCTGACCAATGCATCCTACAGCTCGGACGAAATGGAGCCGCCGTAATGCCGGATAAGGTCACACGTGGTGGAAGCACAGGATTTTCCTTCACGATCCAGAATGGCGACCCAATCAGTCAGTGGACAGGCTTGGGACTGGGGTTGGGAGAGAGTAGTGGTTGGGAAGAAGCCGAAACCGAGGTGGTCGACCTGAACGGGGACCGATACCCAGACCTTTTGAACAAGGAATGGCACCAGCTAACCGACCCTGAGGGCAAGCTTCTGCCTGATCTCATCCCCCACACGTTCGGCGCCTCACACCGATCCGAGTATACCGGCAGTGGTTTTACCATTTCCGGTGGTCGTGCGGTCGGTAAGAATCCGAACACATCCTCTCCTGGGCAGGATACCAGAAGCCCAGGGGCCAAGGTGGCGGGCGCTTTCGGATTCTCCAAAGCGGACAAGTCCGAACAAGGTTCCAAAGTTTCCCTAGGTGTGAACGGTTCACTTACGGAGAGCCAGGATTCTGTCGTTCAAACCCTCTCGGACGTGAATGGTGATGGTTTGCCAGATCGCATCAGCCAAGATGGGATGGTGCGGTTAAGCATCGGCTACGGCTACTTGCTGGGCGAGAACTGGGAGTTTGATGGCATCAGGCAAGGGACCAGTAAGGACACAGGTGTGGGTACTGGGGTCTCACTGTTCAGTGGCAGCATCTCGGCTGGACTTGGGGGACAGTGGACGACCAATGGTGCGACCTTGGGATTTCAGGATGTGAACGGAGATGGGCTCGTTGATATCCTTCATGGTGACGATGACAGTGTCAATGAGGTTCAACTGAACTCAGGTTCGGGCTTTGCCGGTCCAATAGCTTGGCAACTACCAGTTGCCTTGGACAAAGGCAGTTCGGCCGGAGAGTCGGTGAACGCCAGTTTCACCGCATGTATCAGCTTCTTTTTGATCAAGCTCTGTTTCAATCCTTCCTTCTCAGCAGGTCATGGGTTTTCCGCACCATCTAGCCAGTTCGCGGATATGGATGGTGACTCCTATCCGGACCATCTGGTCTCCAATGACGAATTTGATCTGCAGTTGCGACGATCCACCATCGGCCGCACCAACCTCCTGAAAGAAGCCCAAGGACCATTCGGCTCCCGGTACATTTTAGATTATGAAGTTGCTGGCAATACGTATGAGCTTCCCCAATCGAAGTGGGTAATGAAGTCCGTGATCATGCACGACGGCCATGCAGGCGATGGTGCTGATTCAACCTACACCACGTTCGAGTATGCTGACGGCCAGTACGACCGCCGCGAGCGGGAGACTTACGGCTTCGGCACCGTGCGCACCAAGGAATGGGACACCGAGAGCACCAGCACCACACCTTATCGCACCACGGTGCAGAACTACGATGTAAGTGGGTACTACACCAAGGGCTTGCCCCTCACCAAGATTCTGTTCGGGGACACAGCCACCAAGTACACCGACACGAGGAACACCTATCAACTGCACGACCTGAACGGCGTTGTGCTTGACCAAGAGTTCAACGAAACCAATGACTTCGGCGTGGCTTTCCCGGCGCTTGTGCGAACTGATGACCTCTTCTATGAAGGGCAAGTGGATACAGGCATGCACCGGTTGGTCGCCTACCAGTACGACCAGCGCGGAAACGTGACGCGCTATACGGACTCTGGGAACGTAGACCATGATGATGTCGTTACTGCTGATATCGCATATACGAACTACACCGTGCCCTACATCGTTGGCACCCCAATTTCAGTGGATGTGAAGGTGGATGGCAACGTAGTGCGCCATCGAAGCCAGACGGTGGATGCTACCACAGGCAACATCAGCGAGATCAGGCAGAAGATCGATGGCAACACGGATGCGGTGTACAACCTCCACTACGACACCAGTAATGGCAACCTGATCAAGATCGAGCGACCGGCCAACGACCTTGGGCAGCGGATGTTCTACGACTATGCCTACGATGATTCCGTTGCCACGTACGTAACCCAGGTAAAAGACGCGTACCACTACCGCAGCGAGAGCACATACGAGTACCTCTTCGGGCAGTTGATCGAGAGTTCGGACATCAACCACCAGGTGACGAAGTACCATGTGGATAGCAAGGGCCGGGTAGATAATGTCATTGGCCCCTATGAAGTGGCCGCTAGCCTTCCGTACACCATCAAGATCGACTATCACCCGGAGGCTCCTACGCCGTATTCACGGGTGGAACATTACGACCCGGAGCATCCCTCGGAGGGCATTGACACCTACACCTTCCTCGACGGTTTCTTCCGGCCGATCCAGGTGAAGAAAAGAGCCGTGATCGCCGCGAATGATCCGAGCACCACAAGCGAGGGTTACATCATCAGTGGCCCGATCACATTCGATGCGTTCGGACGGAATACAAAGGAGCTATTGCCCATATCCAACAACGATACCGCATGGCACTATTCACCATACGACAGTCCGTACTTCAGCCTAACCCAGTTCGATCTGCTCGACCGGAAGGTCACTGTTGCACTGCCGCATGAGTTGGGCGAACCCGCAGAAGTGACGAACTATGAATACGGATTCGATGACAACCAGTTCCTCACCAGGGTCATTGACCCACTTGGCAAAAAGAAGGAATCGTTGACCGATATCCGGGGCCGGCAGGTGGCGCGGCGCGACTTTGATCCCTCCGAGATCGCCACCCGGTTCCACTACAATGGCGTGGGCGACTTGCTGGATGTGACCGACGCGGGCAACAACGCAACTACCTATACCTACGACCTGCTGGGCCGCAAGCTCACCTACAACCACCCGGATGGCGGGCTAACGAAATTCAAATACGACCCCGCGGGCAACCTTACAGAAAAGTTGACCGGCAACCTGCTGGAGTGGTGGCCCGATGAGAATGGCCCGATCAAGTACACCTACGAGTACGAGCGCCCCATCCGTATCGACTATCCGCGGAACTACCAGAACCAAGTGAGCTATGCCTACGGCGACACCACCGCCGGGTTCAATCGCATCGGTCGTGTGGTGCTGCAACAGGATGCCACGGGCGGGCAGGAGTTCTTCTATGGACCCCTCGGCGAGGTGGAGAAGACCATCCGCACCATCGTGGTGAGCCAGGGCGATATCCGCACCTACATCAGCGAGCAGCAGTACGATACGTGGAACCGCGTGCGCTGGATGGCCTATCCGGATAGTGAAGTGGTGCGTTACCACTACAACAAAGGCGGCCTGCTCGAAGCCATGGACAGCGAGAAGAACGGTTTCCAATACCCCATCATCGACAAGATCACTTACGACCAGTTCGAGCAACGTAAATACCTGAAACAGGGCAACGGTGTGGTGACCACCTACCTATACGAGCCTGACCGACGGCGCTTGGATTCCATGTGGGTGAAGACACCTGACGACGGGTACGTTATGCGCAACGCATACGCCTACGATGCTGTGAACAACGTGGTTTCCTTATCGAACAGCCGCGATGTGCCGCAGGGTGGCTTGGGCGGTGGCATGGTCTCCACCTACTCCTACGACTTGTTATATCGATTGGACTCGGCCCAGGGTGTCTACACCGGCGATGGCCGCGAGGACGACTACCACTTGGCCATGGCCTATGACGACCTGCACAACATCACCAGCAAATCGCAACAGCACAACAGCACCTTTCCCTGGCAGGTGGAGAGCACGTACGACAACACGTACAGCTATGCAGGCACCAAGCCGCATGCGCCCTCGCACGTCGGCGACCGCGACTACACGTACGATGCGAACGGCAACCTGACCGGCTGGGAGAACCCGATTGTACCCACGCCCACGCACCGTGAGATCGCTTGGGATGAGGAGAACCGCATGCAGGCGCTGAACGATGATGGTTACATCAGCCAGTTCACTTACGATGCCAGCGGCGAGCGGGTGCTGAAGAGCCATGGTGGTATGCAGAGCGCCTTCGTGAACGGCGCGCCCGTGGGCTTTGTGCAACACCGCGAGAACTATTCGATCTATGTGAGCCCCTATCTGGTGGTGAACAAGCAAGGCTTCACCAAGCACTACTATAGCGAAGGGCAGCGCTTGGCCAGCCGAATGGGCACGGGCACCTTCCACCAAGGGTTGTGGCCCACCACCTTGCAAGCCGGTGGACTCGATTATGCCGCGCGGGTACTGCTCTTGCAACAAGCCGCACAAGGGCAATACCTCGGGCAAGGCTTACCACCCGGCCCGCCCACTATGCCCAATTATTACGGGCAACCGCAGCAAGGTGGCGACCCGGTGTACGTGGGCCCCATCGCCAACACGCAGATACCCGCACCCAGCACCGGTTGGCCGCAACCGCCCCTGCAAGTGAACCCGAACGGTGTACCGGGCCAGCCCACCATCTCGTTCGCAACCACCTCGCGCGATAGTGTACACGCGGGTTATGGTTTTACCAACGAAAGCAACCAGGCCGAACCCAACCGCTACTTCTACCACCCGGACCACCTGGGCAGCAGTAGCTACATTACCGATGCGTTTGGCCACGTGCGCCAGCACATCGAATACATGGCCTTTGGCGAGACCTTCCTGGAAGAGCACACCAACAACGAGACCCAACCCTACCTCTACAACGGCAAGGAGCTGGACCGCGAGACCGGCTTGTACTATTACGGCGCGCGGTACTATGATCCGGAGGCGAGCATGTGGGCAAGTGTTGATCCGTTGGCGGATACCCTATATGCTGGATGGTCAGCGTACAATTACACTAATCTTAACCCGGTCTCGTATAAGGATCCTGATGGCAGATTCGCTACGCTCGCAATACCCGTAGTGGGTACACTGATACTTGCAACGGTTGCCGCCGTTATCTTCACAGAGGCTGTAGATGATGCAATGGATGATGTGGGCGATGATGACGTTGGTGCCGAGCCCGGGTCATTTGACGATATGTGGAATAGAGCACGGGATCTGGACAAATCAAAATCTCAACCGGAGCAAAAGGAAATAGATGTAGAAAATATGGAAAAAGGGTTAGAGTTAGCAAAGGACATTATGTCCAAATCAGGTGTGGATAAGGTAAAGGAAGTATTGAAAGATAAGGGGCGGGTTCTTGGAGGTGAGGGGAAGAATAAGGTGCCATATAGTTTGAGGGATTGGGGAAGGAAGGGCAACAATGAAGCTACACTGCAAAGGCCTAATCCCAATGGTGGATCTCCACAGAAGATTCGAATTAACGTAAAGCCGTCCTCCAAGCCCCCAGTAGAGTAGAACCGCAGGCCCGATACCATGAATTGAAACACGGTTTAGCTGAATGCGCTCAACGCCTTGGGTGGTGGGTGCCCCGCTCCGGCGCGAGCTTCACGCTCATGCCAGAATGCCGGAAAGGTCGAACAGGTCGATCAAGTTCACACGTGCGAATGTGAACCTTTCAATACCGTTTAAAGTACGTCGGTCTAAGAATCTGTGACCTTCTCATCAGCATGCCAAGTGAGGCATTCGCAGCAGCCCGAAACCGCATGGCAACAGTACCAACAAGTGGCTATGAGACCGATCCCGACCGGATGGATTGGATCACGGTCTATCAGGACAAGGCTTATCTGAACTACTTGGCCGGAGCCTTGGTCTACTTCAGTGCAGAGCGGTTCAAGGGAGCGAACATCATCAAGAAGCTCGGCGAGTTGGAGGCAATACAAAGGCACATCGCCCAGAAGATCGTGACATTGCACTCCGGTGGGCAAGCCATCATACCCTTCTTGATGGATTGGTTGATCGATGAGATCCGGATCTGTCTGTTCTTCGAGAACCTCATGAAGGCTGAGCTCTTGGACAAAGGCTTTTTGATCCACTACGTCAATGACCCAACGCAGAAGAGCAGTAAGGCTGCGATCCTGCGCAAGGAGCAGAAGGACCGCCCCATACCATCTTCACGACTGGTCACTGACGGGTTTACGAATGCTGAACTTCAATCCAAGACCCTCACCATGGACCTGATGTTCCGACCGAAGTATCAAGCCGTGATCGGCATCCCCTCTGATGTGCTGGTTGTCGTTCGCCGAATGAACGAGAACCGGAACAAGTTGCACTTCACCAGTGAGGTAGGTGGGGAACTCAGCAGCAAGGGGGGAATGATGCGAAGCTGCTGGATGCGTATGTCAACCTTCAACTTATGCGGTTCGGTCCGAATCCGCATCTGCACTGATGATAGCTTAGGTACGGCACATTGGACCGGATGTTCAATCCAGAACTTCGGTCATAGTTTGACCAATGCGGCCACAAGTTCGTTTTCCGGGATTTGCTTCTCCAGCATACCCGAATCGATCATCATGTTGGTCACTGCGCTGAGGTTTTTCACATCCACCTTTCCATCCACATTCCACTTCACCCCCCCGAACCATTCCTTCGCATCCGCCACCGTCATCCCGTAGCGCTGTGCGATCATGTCCGGCGCGCTCTTCTTTTCCATCAGCCCCCGCGCCTGGTCGCGCACCACTTTCAGCAAGCGTTGAACGGCATCGCCGTGGTCTTCGAGTACTTCGTTCCGTGCAACCACCACGAAGCACGGCCACGTGGGCCGGTACTCATCCACGCGGCGCAACGTGCCGCTGTGCACATGCGAAGCGGTGATGAACTTCTCCCAGAGGAAGACCGCCGGCTCCGGTTCTTGGAGTCGCTTCACGGCACCCGCCAGGTCGTTCACAACGATGAAGTCCTTCTCGGTCGGTTCCCAGCCATGCGCTTTCGCATAGGCCAGCGACATCAAGTGGGATCCGGAGTTGAAGCGGCTGATCGCGAATGGAACGCTTTTGAGATCTTCGGGTGTTCGCAACCCGGTGTGCGCGCCGACATGCACTCCCCAGGTGAGCGGTGTGTCCACGAAGGGAGAAACGATGCGGCTCGGATTCCCGCTCAGGATGTCCTTCACGGCACCTTCCGTGACCATGACAGCCAGATCTATCTCGCCTTTGCGCAAAAGTTCGCACATCGCCCCAGTGCCTTGCGGAACAGTTCGCCACTTCAGTTCGACCTTGGCGCGAACGAAAGCGCGGCGCTCGAGCGCGAGTTGCCACGGCAGGTTGAAGGGCTCAGGAACACCTGCTACGCGGAGAGTGGTCAAACTTTCCGGTTGCTCCGCCTCGGGTTTCTTTTTTGGGCTCATTTCCGCACGTACCCCTCGAAGGTGTTGTGGTCCTTCTCGTACAATTCTTGCGGTGTAAGACTCTTGAAATATTCGTACGTGATCTTCAAGCCTTGGGCACGCGAGACTTTCGGCTCCCACTTCAGGAGTTTGCGCGCACGAGTGATGTCCGGTTTGCGCTGCATGGGATCATCCTGCGGCAGTGGTTTGTAGATCAGTTTCTGCTTTGTGCCGGTGAGCTTCACGATCTCTTCTGCGAACTGCTTGATGGTGATCTCCGCTGGGTTGCCGATGTTGATCGGGTCGGCGCAATCGCTCTTGAGCAAGCGGTAGATCCCTTCGATCAGATCATCCACATAACAGAAGCTGCGCGTCTGGTTCCCCTTGCCAAAAATGGTGAGGTCTTCACCGCGCAATGCCTGCCCGATGAACGCTGGCAACACACGGCCATCATTCAGTCGCATTCGTGGGCCATACGTGTTGAAAATGCGAACCATGCGCGTTTCCAAACCGTGGTAGGTGTGGTACGCCATGGTGATCGCCTCTTGGAAGCGCTTCGCTTCGTCGTACACGCCACGTGGGCCAACCGTATTTACGTGGCCCCAGTAGTCTTCCGTTTGGGGATGCACTTGTGGATCACCGTACACCTCACTGGTGCTGGCCACAAGGATGCGCGCCTTCTTCGCTAAAGCGAGACCGAGCAAGTTGTGTGTTCCCAGAGAGCTCACCTTCAGCGTCTGGATCGGGATCTTCAGGTAGTCGATGGGGGAGGCGGGACTGGCGAAGTGCAATATGTATTTCAGCTTGCCCGGCACATGCACGTATTTGCTCACGTCGTGGTGGTAGAACTCGAAGTCTTCCCGTTTGAACAGGTGCTCGATGTTCTTCAACCGGCCTGTGATGAGGTTGTCCATCGCCAGGACATGGTAGCCTTCTTTCAGAAAGCGATCACAGAGGTGACTGCCCAGGAAGCCAGCAGCTCCGGTGATGAGCACGCGTTCCTTTTCGGCAGGGCGTGTTTTGCCCGTTTTCGCGATCGCCTTGGTCGCCTTCTTGGGGGCGGCGGTTTTCTTCTTGGCCATGTTGTTCAGGCGTTGACGACGTTACGACCAATGCTCACGTATGTGAACCCTTTCTCTTGCATGGTCTCCAATTCATAGAGGTTGCGGCCATCGAAGATCACGGGCTTCTTCAGCGAACTTTTCACTCGTTCCATATCCGGTGTGCGGAATTCGGCCCACTCGGTGCAGATGATCAACGCGTCGGCATCTTTCAGCGAATCGTATTCGTCTGAAGCATAGCGGATCGCATCGCCTTTCATTTTCTTCACGTTCTTCATGCCTTCTGGATCGAACGCGGCCACGGTGGCGCCCTCGGCCTTCAACGCATCGATCATATACAGGGCAGGAGCTTCGCGGATATCATCAGTGTCCGGCTTGAAAGCGAGGCCCCACATGGCAAAGTGCTTTCCCTTGAGCGAGCCACCGTAGTGCTTCTTGATCTTCGGCATCAGTGCGGTCTTCTGTTCTTCGTTCACTTTCATCACACTCTCGATGATCTGGAATTCGTAGCCCGCTTCTTTGCCGCTCTTGGCCAAGGCTTGGACGTCCTTGGGGAAGCAACTACCACCATACCCGATACCTGGAAAGAGGAAGCGCTTGCCGATGCGGCTGTCGCTGCCCATACCGATGCGCACCTTGTCCACGTCGGCGCCAACGGCCTCGCAGAAGTTCGCGATCTCGTTCATGAAGGTGATCTTCGCCGCTAGGAACGCGTTCGCCGCGTATTTCGTCAGTTCCGCACTGCGCTCATCCATGAAGATGATCGGATTTCCCTGGCGAACGAAAGGCTTGTACAGTTCTTCCATCAATTTGCGAGCGCGTTCACTGCTGGTGCCGACAACTACGCGATCAGGTTTCAAAAAGTCATCCACCGCGAAGCCTTCTCGCAAGAATTCCGGATTGCTCACCACGTCGAATTCGACTTTCGCGAATTTCTTCACCGCTGCTGTGACTTTTTCTGCCGTGCCTACCGGTACTGTGCTTTTGTCCACGAGCACTTTGTAGTCGGTCATCAGTTTGCCGATGTCCTGCGCGGCGTTCAGCACGTAGCTCAGATCGGCGCTGCCGTCTTCACCTGGTGGAGTTGGAAGCGCCAGGAATACGATCTGCGCTTTCGCCAGCGCTTCGGCCAGGTTGGTGGTAAAATGCAGACGTCCTTGGCGGATGTTGCGTTCGAAGATCACATCGAGATGTGGCTCGTAGATGGGCACTTTGCCATCTTTCATCAACTGTACTTTCTCGGCGTTGATGTCCACACATACCACATGGTTGCCGGTTTCGGCGAAGCATGTGCCTGTTACCAGACCTACGTATCCTGTTCCTACTACTGCGATGTTCATTTTTCTCGGTTGCGCGTTGGCGCGTTACGTGTTACGAGTTGCGCTTCACTTGAAATAGCTCTTCACCGTAGCGGTGATGTGAGCGAGTTGTTCGTTGCTCAGTTCTGTGCTCATGGGAAGGCTCAGCACTTCGTGGATGAGTTGTTCCGTAGTGGGCAATGAGCCTTCCGGAAAGCGTGCGCTCTTGTATGCGTTCTGAAGGTGACAGGGCACTGGGTAGTAGATCATGGCCGGAACTCCGTTCGCTTCCAGGTGCTTCTTCAGACCATCGCGATGGCCTCCCGTCACGCGCATCGTATACTGGTGGAAAACATGCGTGCTATTGTTGCTCCGTTGTGGGATCACGATCTGCGGCATGCCGGCAAAGGCTTTGTCATAAACAGAAGCGGCCGCATTCCGAGCTGCATCATACTCCTTCAGATGCTTCAGCTTGACGCGCAGAATGGCGGCTTGCATGGAATCAAGGCGGCTGTTCACACCAACCACTTCATGGTAATAGCGAACATCGCTTCCGTGATTGCAAACGCGACGTAATTTCTTTGCGACCTCGTCGTCGTTCGTGAACATCGCACCACCGTCACCATAACATCCCAAATTCTTGCTTGGGAAAAAACTGGTGGTACCGATGTGGCCGATGGTTCCGGTCTTTTTCGTCCCTGATGCCGAGAGGTAGTCGGATCCTACCGCCTGGCAATTGTCTTCGATCACAAAGAGGTTGTGCTCCTTGGCGATCGCCATGATCGCGTCCATGTCCGCAGCCTGGCCGAAAAGGTGAACAGGTACAATGGCCTTGGTCTTCGGCGTGATCTTGCGTTTGATGTCTTCAGGGTCGATATTGTAGGTGCCCGGAAGCACATCTGCGAAAACAGGTGTGATGCCCAGCAGGGCAACGACTTCAACCGTGGCAACAAAGGTGAACGAGCACGTGATGATCTCATCGCCCGCCTTGAGGCCCAATGCCATCATCGCGATCTGCAAGGCATCGGTGCCATTGGCACATCCGATCACGTGCTTTACCCCCAGATAGTCCGCCAGTTCTTTTTCGAACTCCTTCACCTCCGGACCATTGATGAATGCCGCACTATCGATCACGCGCTGCAAGGCTGCGTCCACCTCCGGTTTTATCTTCTCGTATTGGCCGACCAGGTCGACCATCTGGATCGGTTTCATAGCGGTAGTAGTGTCCATGGTTCCCAGGTTGCCGCCTTCCGGGCCGTATACCCGGCGCGAACGGTAATGCGGCCGCGAAGATATTCGCGCAATGCAGCGGCCAACGTCATTGCCGCCGGGCCATGGACGTGCGCTCGGGCACGTTGTGCCCTCACTACTTTCGCATCCTCATGCTCCGCTCTTTCCACCTCGTTTTTCCCTTCGTATTGGTTGCGACGGCCCCCTGCTACGCCCAACATGGACTTCGGGATACGATCATTACGGTAGTTCCTATTACCCTGAGCTATGCCTACCAGTTGCCGCAGGGCGATATGGCCACTCGCTTCGGGCCCAATAGCAACCTCGGGTTGAGCGCAGGTGTCAAGTTCAAGAACAACTACTATTTGGGGGTGGAGGGCTCGTTCATCTTCGGGAACCGGATCAACGACAATAGCATGTTGAACCAGTTGATCACGGACAATGGGGTCATTGTGGACCAGAACGGTGAGCCTGCCACGGTCTTGCTCTACGAACGAGGCTACACGTTGATGCTGACCGCTGGAAAAGTGATGCCTATCGTGGGACCGAACCCCAACAGTGGCCTGTTGTTGAAGATAGGAGGCGGGTATCTGCGCCATAAGATCCGCATCGAAACCCAGAACAACGTGGTGCCCGCGTTGGAGGATGAATACCTGAAAGGATATGATCGGCTGACCGCCGGACCTGCAGCGATGGTGTTCATTGGATATCAGCATTTCGGTAATAACCGGTTCATCAATTTTCTCATTGGGTTCGAGCTGAACACAGCGTTCACCCACAACCTGCGTCCATACAATTTCGATACGGGAAAAACCGATGACGATCAGCGCGTGGATGGTTTGAACGGATTGCGGTTCGGTTGGACATTGCCCTTGCACAAGGCCGCTGACGATCGTATCTACTACCGCTGATGCCTGTCCTCTATTCCGCTGGCATCGGGCTTTATCACGCAGCGGTCCGATGCTCCACGTTGTGGAACCCGAAGGCGCGGGCATGGGTCGAGGGACGTAGGGAATTGTGGCAACGGCTTGAAGGCAAGCGTGCGGAATTGAAGGGTTGTTTGTGGATGCATTGCGCCAGTGTCGGCGAATTCGAACAGGGGAGGCCTGTGTTGGAAGCGATCAAAGCTGCGCGGCCCGAGCTGCCCGTTCTGCTCACATTCTTCAGTCCGAGTGGTTTCGAAGTCTACAAGGACTATGCGCTAGCTGATCACGTGGACTACTTGCCTGCCGATAGTGATGCCAATGCGGCCCATCTGATGGAACTGATCGCACCGCGTGCATGCCTTTTCGTGAAGTACGAATTCTGGTACCACCATTTGCAAGCGCTGAAGGCGAACCGTGTTCCTACGTTCCTGGTGAGCGCGATCTTTCGAAAGGACCAGCCTTTCTTCAGCTGGTTCGGTGGTGCATGGCGCAAGATGTTGGGGTGCTATACGCACATTTTCACGCAAGATGAAGGATCACGCCAGTTGTTGGCAGCGATCGGCATTACGAACGTTTCCGTAAGCGGCGATACACGCTTCGATCGGGTGATGGCGATCGCGGAGGCGAACGAGGAACTCGATACTGCGAAGGCTTTCTGCTCAGCTTCCAAGTCGCTCGTGCTCGTGTGTGGAAGCACTTGGCCGAAGGACGAGCAACTGATCCTGTCCGCGTTGGAACATGGAAAGACACGTCCCCGGTTGATCGTTGCCCCGCATGAGTTGAATGCCGAACATTTGGGAGCCATCGAAGCCCGTTTTCCCAAACCGCTGATCACCTGGACGGAGGCCACGGCTGCCTCCAGTTCGGCCTCCTCCTTTCCTATCGATACATTGCTCGTGGATGGAATGGGCATGCTTGCTCGACTGTACAAGTACGCTGATATCGCCTATGTAGGAGGCGGTTTTGGAGATGGCATCCACAGCCTGCTCGAAGCGGCTGCATGGGGGAAGCCCGTGATCTTCGGTCCGCATCACCGGAAGTTTCCAGAAGCTCAAGCGTTGATCGATGCGGGTGCTGGTTTCGAAGTGCGCACCGCCGCAGAAATGCATTCTGTGCTCGATCGATTGCTGAATGATCCGGTCGCACGTGCTGCCGCGTCCGTTGCATCCAAGGATCACGTGCGAGCGCATATGGGTGCCAAGGACCGGGTGGTTGAACACGTGCTTTCCCTCCTTTGAACAAGCGTTTCCGAGCGTTGATCCCGGGAAGGCTCATTTTGGCCGTGCGAAACGGAACTTGGTGAAGCGATGCGCATGGACTTCAGCGGAAGGTGCGATCCGAAGATGTCCTCGAACAAGCTGACCGAAGGCATTATGGCATCCGCATCGAAGCCGTTGATCGATCAACGCAGCTTTCGATTCCCAGCATGTCTTCGGGCATCTCGTTCTGTCCGCTTCTCGAATTTTCGTTCGAACGCACTCTGCAGATCGGTGCTGGTTTGGTTCGCCAAACACAGAACAACGAACAGCACGTCCGCTAATTCTTCACCCAGGTCCTTCGACTTATCACTTGCTTTTTCGCTCTGCTCCCCATACCGCCGCGCCATGATGCGCGCTACTTCACCGACCTCTTCAGCAAGAAGCGCTGTGTTCGTGAGCTCGCTGAAATAGCGGACTCCAACGGTGTTTATCCATTGGTCGACCTGGGCTTGCAGTTGATGGATCGGAAGAGGAGATGAGGTTCGTGCGGCCATGCGTCAAAGGAAACGCGTAGAACCGAAGGTGACGATCGAGCGAAGTTCAAACGGTTCTCCTGCGTCGCCAGAACCACAGCAAAAACAACAATGCTGCGATCCCCATGATCCACCACATCCAACTCGGAAGAAAGCTGCCATTGCTGTCGATCGGCTCCACATCGCCTACCAGCACCATCCCTGCCCAGTAGTAGGGCAAAGCGAGTTCATCTGTGGCATTGTTCAGGTGATCCAGCTTGGCTTGGCGGAGCGCCTCGTTCTTTGGCATGCCGTCGGCGAGATGCTCGTAGAAGCGCGTGATGATCTCCGAGCTCACCTTCTCGTCGATGCTCCAAAAGGACATGACGAGGCTGGGGCAACCGGCATACGCGAAACTGTAGCCGAGCGAGCGCACACCTTCACCGTCGACATTCTTGCCGATGCCGGTCTCGCAGGCCGTGAGTACAGCGAGCTGGGCGCGCAGGTCCAGTTCATAGATCTCATAGGCATGCAGGTAGCCATCGGCATCGGCATCAACGCCACTACCATCCTTACTAAGGACGAGCCGTGAGTACATCGGCGAACTGGCGTTCATCTCCGCATGTGTACCGAGGTGAAGTATGCCGTACTCGTTCGCCGCAGAGCGGAAGCCCTTCTCACTGGCGTCGCTGCCGACCATCACACGAGCAGACATGCTTCCGCCGAGTCCTTGGGCGGTGCTCATCGCGAACGGTTGCCGAACGAGATCAAGGTACTGGCGGTCCACCAATGTGGAGTCCTGCACGCGAGCGAGGTAGTCCTGCTTCAGATCATCGGTGAAGCCCGGTGCAACCGCGAGCACACCCTTCGTTCGATCGCGCGCGAGATCGGCGAATTGCACGGCCGTGGTGGCGCTGAGCAGGTAGGCGATGGCATAGCGCTGAAGGAGCAAATGGCTGCGGAAGTCAGCTGGTGTGCAGGGTGCATCGAGCAACGCTTCGAAGTTCACCGTGTGCATGGCGCCATCGGGAATAATGAGCAGGCGTTGCGTGGTGAGCAACTTGGCCACGGGCGCGAAAGCGAGTTGATATAGCGCATGCGCCGAATGTGTGTACGCGGCAGCATCACGCGAGGCCACAGCATCGTTCAACGCCTTCACCGCTTCTGCCAGGCCCTTGTTCGGTGCTTGCACCAATGCAGCAGTGTCGGCGCGCACCACCAGCATGTACACATGCTCACCGGTGATGGCGTATGCCAGCAGGCTCTGCTCTGGCGTTACCAATCGCTTGCGCAGATCAGAGATGCTCACATGCGGCTCACCGTAGCGCAGGTTGAAATAGTCGGGATGCTCCTTGCTCAAGCGCGTTAGGAAATCGGCGAGCTCCTGCTCGCGTTCGGCCAGGTCCTCGGTGGCGGCACGATCCTCCGGTTCAAGATCCAACGCAGCCAGCAATCGTCCTTCTCGTGTGATGATGGAATCGGGCACACCGGCGAAGCGGATGCCGGCGAAATCGTTGAGACGGCTCTTCAGCAGGATCGAACGATCGGCCTCGGTGAGATCGAGGAAGCGATCCAAGCCATTGGTCGAACCTTCGCGCTGCCAATCCTCAAAAGCCACATCAATGGCCAGGTGGAAGAGGTTCTTCTGTTTGCCGATGAGGCCGAGTTGCGAGCCTTCATCATCGTAGGCCGCCTTGTTGCGCGCCAAGGCCGTTACACCGAGGTCCAGTTCTGCCATCCAGTTTCCCTGCGCGGCCGTGCTGTCGATGGCGCGCTCGGCCATCACCTTGAAGTACAACGCATCGGGGAGCAAGTGCGGCTGCGAGAAGGTTTGCGGGATCGCCGAAGTCTTCAGCGCCTCCGCGCGGTCCTGCACAAGGGCGAGTGCGCGCGTGGCGAAGCGGTGCGCAGCGCGTGGATCATTGGCCGCGAAATACGCTTGCGCGAGCAACAGATCATACATCGCGAGCTTGTAGTACGCTGGACCATGAACGCGTTCGATGATGCCGCGCGCTTCCTGCAGATCGGTGATCGCGTCCATCGTTCGTCCTTGGTCGATCCGGAATTCGGCACGTTGGCGCAAGGCGATGGCCAACTCTGGATCGGTGTCGGCGCTCTCCATGGTTTTGTGAAGTGCGATACTTCGCTCGAAGAGGGAGTCGGCGACGGCAGGTCGATCCAGCCCGGCGTACACTTCCGCGAGCTTCGCACATGCACGGATGTAATCCTCACTGCGCGTTCCGAAGTACTTCTCGCAGGCCTCGACATAGCGGCGCACATGCACCTCGGCCTTCGCGTAGTTCCCGGCCTCGATCTCCAGATCGGCCAAGCGATCCTGCACACCGAGCAACTTGGGGTCGTCGGGCTCGAGCAGCACCTGCCTATCCTTCAAGGCCATCTCCAACAGTTCGCGCGAGCGGCCATCATCGCCCATGGCGAAATAGACCGTTGCCAGGTTCACATAGCCGCGCGTGCGGCCCATGATCGCTTCATCGCGCAACGAGGGATCCGTCGCGGTATCGGCCACTGCACCGCAGACCCGGATGCTCTCCAAGTAGTTGGCTTTGCTGCGCGCGAAGTCGCCCACATCCTGCCAGAGGATACCCATGTTGATGAGTGTGCCTGCCATGCGGAAATGCTTACGCGCGTCGGTGCTCTTCGCGAGAAAGTCCAGCGCCATCTTGTAGTACGCTTCGGCTTCACGCGGCCTGCCCAAATGCCAGCAGGCGGACCCCGCGCCGTTGCATGCTTCGCTCATGTTGATCGCCAACAGCGTGTCGGAGCGTTCGAAGGTGGCCTTGGCATCGAGATAGTACTTCAACGCACGTTCGTGATCGCCCATGTTGGAGTAGTCGAGCGCAAGGCGCTGGCGTGCCTTGCCTCGGCGCATCAACGACACTTCCTTGTGCGCATCGGTGAATACCAGCGCGGTGGAATCAGCGCGTGCCGCATCGAGCATCCGCCCCATCCCGAACAGCAGCCGCGCCACATCGTCCATGGCATCGAGCTGGTGCAGTACGTTCTTGTCCTGTTGCTTCACCAGTTGGGCGATACGCTCGGCGGCGGCCAAGCCCACATCGGCATCCTCCGACTTCCACACCGCACGTCCGAGCATGTACGTATACCGATAGACGGAATCCTGCCAGCTCGTACCGGCGGCTTCCTTCAACTGTAGCTCGATCGCCTTGATGGTTGCCGCATGGTCCTCGGCCTTGTGGAGCTCGGCAATGAGCGTATGCCGATCCGCGAGGCGCTTGTCGGCCTGGGCGAACGCTGTCACGACCATTAGAAGGAAGGCCGGTAGAAGTGCCGCAGCGCGCATCGCTATTCCAATTCAGCCTTGATCGCGCGCACGCGTTCACGGTATGCCGGATCATCATCCAAGGAAAGCGCCTTTGCCTTCTCCAATTCGCCTTGCTTGATGTAAGCGAGAAAGAGGTACCACTTCGACTTGTCGCGGAACGCGGATGCCGGATCGTTGGCAACGCCTTCGAACAGGGGGATCGCGGACAACGCATCGTTCATGCCCAGCGAAGCACAGGCGATGTAGTAACGCAGTGTGTCGTTGTTCGGCTCGGCTTTCAAAAGAGGGGACCACTTGCTGCGTGCTTCAGAGTTATCGCCGAGTTTGAAAGCCACCATGGCATCAGCGAATAAGGGATCATCGGCAACGCCCATCTCCACTGGGAGTCCCGGATCCGCAGCATAATGTTCTGCGAACAATCGCTCGTTGAGCGGCACGCGCGTGAACCACCAAATGGCGCCGGTGGCGATCACCGCGATCACAGCAGCATACTTCAGGTACGTGCCCCACCCGCTTCCGGAAAGTCCCGCGCTCTTGGTCCCTTCCTCCTGCGCGATCTCGTTCAACATGCGCGTTACACCACCCAACTCCACCGCACGAATGTTCTCTCGCTCCAAATCCACTTCCTCACGCAGTGCAGGTTCCATCGCCATGCGCTGCTCGAACACTGTTCGCTCATCGGTATCCATGCGATCGAGCACGTATGCCTCGATCGCTTCGAACGTGTTCCTATCCAATGCTCCTTGGCTCATGCTTCGTTCTGGTCTTCGCCGCTGATCGACTTGCGGAACGCCCGCAGCTTCATCATACAGCGGTATTTGATGGTGCGGATGCTCTCTTCCTCCACGCCCATGCCTGCGGCGATGGTAGCGAGGTCCTTCCGTTCGAAATAGAACTGGTCCAGCACCGCGCGGCACTTGTCATCGAGCTTATCGTACACGCCGCGCAGGCGCACGATGCGTTCCTCGATGTCGTCCGGAACATCGGTAGCGGGGTCCAGCGCGCGGTCGTCATGCACCACTTTCATGTGCTTGTGCGCTGCTGACCGGACCACGTCCAGCCATTTGTTCTTGGCTACCCGATAGAGGAATCCGCCGGGGTCGGCGTCCGGCACCAGTCGCCCCTCCTTCACGCTCAACCACAGTACGGTCATCGCCTCTTGGAACATGTCCTGTGCATCGCTCCCTGTGCCACTGTTCTTCAATACATACTGCCGTACCAGCGGAAAGTGCTTCGTGTAGAGCGTACGGACCGTTGCCGGATCGTTGCGGCGAAGTCCGGCGAGCCAAGAAGGCTGTGGATGGATATCGATGGCCGTGACTTCCACTGGGAGAGCGGTGTGAAGCACGATAATACGGCGAAAGCGGGGAAGCGTACATGCTCTTCTGGTGTCACGACTTAAGCCGAAGCCGTATTCAGCAGCATATCGGGGATCGGGCGGAATGTGAACAGCGGGGGATGAAGCACGTTCCGAAAAATATTCGAGGGTGGCTTGTTCACATCGAATGCAGCTTCCCGATGAGCCTATGAAAACGAACTAGAAAACCCCCAGAAACCATGCGATCAAGAACCCTTACCCCTGCTAATCTGCGCCGGACTCTTCTCCGGCATGGCGCAGGCCCAACTGCAACGCATCGTGCTGCAAGGCAGCGGCGCACCACAGGTGTTCACGGACATCAACGCCGCGCTCGCCGCCGCGCAGCCGAACGACAAGCTCTACTTCAGCGGCGGGGTCTTCCTAGCCGATACCGGCTTCACTGTGAGCATCCCGCTGCATTTCATCGGCGCTGGCATGCACCCGGACAGCACCAACGTTACCGGGGCCACCATCCTCGTAGGAGGCGGCAGTGCGGACTTCCACTTCACCACGGGTTCAGGCGGAAGCAGTTTCACGGGTATCCACTTCAACCCTGGAGGGATATTGCGCTATGGCCCGACCGATCTCAATGATGACCCGGTGAACGTGCTTTTCGAGCGTTGTTCATTCCAGAAGAGTATGTTGCTCGGTTCAGTGGAACCAGCTGCTTCCAGCAGCGTTTTCGATGAATGTGTCTTCTACGGTCAGCTCCAAGGTTATGGTGGAGCCGCTGTGATCGAACGTTGCGTTTTCGGCCAATCAGCCCACATCAATATTTTCCGGCCGAGCGGACTGATCCTCCGGAACAGCGTTGTATTGGCCGCAGCAGGCTTCCAGAATTCGGAGAACGCGGTGGTCCAGAACTGCGTGTTCACCTATGATGGCGCTCCGCTGTGGCAGGTGGGCGGCGTGCAGATCACCAACTGCATCATCAACAACGATGTGATGTTCAGCAACTCCTCCGGCAACGCGGAGACCAACACCATCTACAACCAGTTGCCCGCCAACACATTCGTGAGCGAGACGGACGGGAATTACCAGTTCACCGATGATCTGCATCTGCTTCCCGGAAGTCCGGGTATCGGTGCGGGGAATGATGGTACAGACATCGGCATCTACGGAACGTCTTCGCCCTTCAAGCCCGGCAACGTTCCTTACAATCCGCACTACCGTCAAGCCAGCATCGCTACGGCCACGGATGCGAACGGTGATCTGCCGGTGACGATCAAGGTGGCCACGCAGCCCAACTGATCAGCGCCATGAGCACATTTCATACATCCCTCGCCCGCTGCGCGATCGGTGCACTTCTGACCGTCGGGTCATTGAACACCATGCGCGCCCAGACCATCACGGGCTACCGCTACTGGTTCGATGATGCTGTTGCGAACGCTACCTCAGTCCCCGTTAGCGGCGCTGCGGAATTCACGCTGAACGCGACGCTCGAAGCCAGCGTGCTCGCTCCAGGACATCACCGGGTGACCATACAATTGCAGGACAGCAATGGCGATTACGGTGTGCCGATAACCTCCTTGTTCGCGCAACGCGGCTCTGCCATCGCGGGCTACCGCTATTGGTTCGATGATGACGCGGCCAACGCTATTGATGTGGCCGGTACGGGTGACTATACCCTCGGTGCTTCGCTGGAAGCATCCGCGCTCGATAACGGTTATCACCGCGTAACGATGCAATTACGTGATGGCATCGGGGAGTACGCTTCGCCCGTGACCACCACGTTCGTGCAGCGCGGCGTTACGGTAAGCGGATACGAGTACTGGATCGATGACGAGATCGCGAACACTACCGCGGCCAGCATCGGACCGAGCGGCGTGGTGAACTTGATCGCCGATCTGCCCACGGGCGTTCCCGCAGGAACGCACACGTTCACGATCCACTTCAGTGGAACGAACGGAACGTGGAGCGTGCCGCTGACCACGCAGTTCAACAGCTTTGTGAGCATCGAAGAGCTGCCGGGCATCAGCGACCTGCTGCTGTTCCCGAACCCGGTGACCGATGAGCTCGGCCTGCGATTGAGTTCCGATGCATCGCGCACGCTGAACCTGCAAGTGCTTGATATCACTGGTGCAGTAGTCATCGATCTATCGAGTTGGGGCGTGAGCGGAACCGCATATCGCAATTGGGACATCAGCAACCTGGCGAGCGGGACTTACCTGCTGCGGATCCAGGATGGAACGGGCACGAGCAACCTGCGCTTCGTGAAACGCTGATGGAAAATACACCGATCATCACGCGCTTCGATTTACCGGATACACGCAACGGATCCCACATGATCAGTGCTACACCTTCCTCGCTTTCTCGGCCAACGAAGAAGGCGCGCACGATCGTGGTAATGCTCGCTGTACTTGAAGGCATCGACCTGAGCGATGACCAATTGCAAGCCGGTGCCACGGGGTATGTGCTGCGCAGTGAGGATCCGCAAACGTTGCTTGTTGCTCTTCGAGAACTCAGCAACGGCAACGCGTTACCGCCAGCGACCATCGCGAAAAAAGTAACCCTGCACATGCGCCCAAGGCAAAGCGAATCGGTGACTTTTGGACTGAGCCAACGCGAGTTGGATGTACTCCGTGCGCTCGTTGAAGGACTCAGTTACAAGATGATCGCGCACAAGCTCGGGATCACCTTCGAAACGGTTCGAAGCCACATCAAACGGATCTATTCCAAAATGAGCGTGAACAACAATACCGAGGCCGTAGCCAAGGCGATCCACGGGTTCGTGCTTGCGTGAATTCGACCACTGATCCCCCCGAATGTGGTATTGACCCGTGCCAGCTTCTTTGATCCTTTTGCTGCACCACGATCATGCCAACTCCGCGTAATGGAATTTGTTTTCCCTGATCGTTCACATCAACTCATGTACGCCGATGTGTACATGGATCCGGTGATCCCGTAACCAACGAATTGAACAACCCTAACACTTCAACCAACTAGTACAAACCCAACCCCCCAACCCCCATGAGAACCCTGAACAAACTGCTCGCTTGCGCAATGGCCCTTATGTTGCCCTTGTGTACGTGGGCGCAAACGGAGATAGAGCCGAACAACAGCAGCGGCTTCGCTACAGCTGTGACCTACAATACGGCCATGGCTGGCAGTATCGGCGCTTGTGCACCCACGGACAATTCGGATGATTATTTCAGCTTTACGCCTCCCTCACAAGGCCAGCTGCGTGTGCAAAGCAGCATGAGCAATTCCGGCGTCACGGACCTCGAGGTGACCTTCCGGGTCCGCCAATCCTCCACGGCTGTCATTGGCTCGTTCACGCTGACCGCAGGAGCCAACGGAGTACCTGTGAACGATTCGTTCCTGTTCCCTTGCCAAGGTTCCGGGCTGTACTACATCAGCATCGAGAACCCCGCCGGTGGGGCGTGTACGAACTACAGCTTCACATACGACATCGTAGCCCCAGGATTCGGCACGGACGCCGAGCCCAACAATGGATCGGGCACTGCGGTGACCGTAGCCGTTGGTGCATGGCAGGAAGGCCAGATCGATTTCCGGTACGGCGACAACAGCGATTACTACCGCATCGACTTGCCCACACATGGTGTGCTCAACATCGAGTGGGAGGCCGAGCACGCCGGTACGACCTCGCCGGCCACTGCAGAGCTCGTCCTGCGTCAGACCTCTACCGCTGCGGTGCAAACTTGGAATTTGCCGGTCGGAGCCAACTCAACGGCCGCAACCCAATCCGTGAGCATCGATTGCCGCAGCAACAGCAACTTCTACTACCTCAGCTTGACAACCGGGATCTGTGGCACGAGCTACAGGTTCCGCTACACGGTAACACCTCCGTTGTTCGTCAACGATGCAGAACCGAACAATTCAAGCGGTCAAGCCACGGCTATTCCGCACAGCACACCCACCCAAGGGCAGATCAACTTTTCCACCTACGTTGAGAACGCGGACTATTATCGCCTCAACCTGCCCACCAGTGGGATCTTGAACATCCATTGGGAAGGCGAACAGGCATCAGCAACACCTGGGTCCGCCACGTTGACCCTTCGTCAGACATCCACCGGCTTCGTCCAGAGCTGGACCGTGCCGGTTGGTGCGAGTTCCATCCCGGTGAGCCAGACCGTATCCATCAACTGTCGGGGCAACCAGAACTTCTACTACCTGCAAGTGGAAGGGGTGAGTTGCGGCACCTCATACCGCTTGAGCTATACGGTAACGCCGGCGATCTATGCCATTGAACCTGCCACAGGATTTAGTTCAGGTGGGGCAGCGCATATCCGCCTTGATTCGGCGAACGTGCAAGGCCAGTTGAACTTCTTTTATGGCCAGACCACCACCTACTACCGCTTCATACACCCGGGGCCCGCTCGTGCTGTCCATGCTCGCCGAGCATGCAGGTGCCGCCGCTGCTGACTATACCGTCCGGTTGCGCTCCTTCTCGACTTCCTTTCTACAAGACGTTACGGGAAGCGCCGGCGGCAACTCAACGCCGCTGAGCACTACTGTGGACTTCGGCGTACGCGGCAATGGGCTCTACTACATCGAGTTGTTCGGCACGCCCTGCGGCATGTCCTATGCCATCAATTGCGATGATGCGGATGGCGATGGCGTGTGCAACTACTTCGACCTCTGCGCAGCCACACCCACCGGGGAAGGCGTGAACACCAACGGCTGCTCCTGCTCGCAAGTGGTGGTGGATGACAACAACGTATGCACGCTGGACGCCTGCCTCAACGGCAACGTGACCAACATCTTCCAGGATGCCGACAACGACCTGACCTGCGATGCCAACGACGGCTGCCCGAACGACCCGAACAAGATCGCAGCGGGCCAATGCGGTTGCGGCAATCCGGATACGGACACCGATGGTGACCTCACCGCCGACTGCAATGATGGTTGCCCTGCCGATGCGAACAAGACCGCGCCCGGTACCTGCGGTTGCGGCGTGAGCGATGTGGACACCGATGGTGACCTCACCGCCGATTGCAACGATGGCTGCCCTGCCGATGCGAACAAGATCGCACCCGGCATCTGCGGCTGCGGCGTGAGCGATGTGGACACCGATGGTGACCTCACCGCATGGCAGGGACACCGATGGTGACCTCACCGCCGATTGCAACGATGGCTGCCCCAACGACGTGAACAAGACCAGTCCCGGTACTTGCGGCTGCGGCAATCCCGAACCCGGCACGGCCTGCAACGACAACAACGCTGCAACCATCAACGACATCATTCAAGCCAACTGCTTGTGTGCTGGCACCCTGCTCGGCAATGATTGCAACGGCGTACCCGGTGGGCCTGCTGTTCCCGGATCAGCCTGCAACGACAACAACGCATGCACAACGGGCGATGTGTTCGATGCGAACTGCTTGTGCGCTGGAACTTTCGCAGACGCTGATGGTGATGGCACCTGCGATGCGAACGACCTCTGCACCGGTGGACCGGAACCCGGCACGGTTTGTAACGACAACGATCCTTGCACCACGGGTGATGTGATCCAGGCCGGTTGCATTTGCGCTGGCACCTTCCAAGACGCCGATGCCGATGGCACCTGCGATGCGAACGACCTCTGCCCAGGTGGACCGGAGCCAGGAACATCATGCAACGACAATAATGCCTGCACCACAGGCGATGTGATCGGCGCGAACTGCTTGTGCGCTGGAACGGTTCAGGACACGGACGGAGATGGTGTGTGCAATGCCAACGACAACTGCCCAACAGTGGTAGGACAGATCGGAAGTGCTTGTGATGACGGGAACGCGAACACCACGGGCGATGCGCTGAATACCAGCTGCCAGTGTGTTGGAACACCGATCGGCGGCTGCACGGAGAACCTCACCTTGTCGGTGAAGTTGGATGGCAACCCAACACAGACCACATGGACACTCTTGGATGCCGCTACGGAGACCGTAACGATCTCATCCGGTGGATTCACTGCCGGTCAGGCGAACACAACGGTAGTTGTTCCGATCTGTGTACCCGTTGGTTGCTATCACTTGCGTGTGAACGATTCGGGTAGCAACGGCATCACCAATGGTGGTTACGTGCTCCGCGATGCGAGCAGCCGTCGGATCATCGATGCATCGTTGGGAAGCTTCAGCAGTGTGAGCCAGATCAACACAGGAAACAACCCGAACCGTTCCTTCTGCGTGCCGATCAGCAACATCGGGATGCAAACCGCAACATCATGTGACAAGGTGCGCCCACGCACGAGTCCGATATATGCGAACACACAACCTGGCGCCACCGGTTACCAGTTCTGGATCTACGATCCGCATGGTACCTACAACCGCCGCGTGCTGAAGACCACCAACCAGTTGGTACCTGCGTCGCTCTTAACCAGTCCAGTGCCGTCCAACCTGGATCTGAACGTCCGCGTACGTTCGCTTACGGGTACGGTGTTTTCGGAATTCGGACCAGCTTGCCGTATCCGTTTCACCGGGGGTGTTGCGCCCGCGATGGGCGAAGGGCATAGCCGCGAAATGGAGGAAGCCCTTTCATCCGAAGTTCCACTCACGATCTACCCGAACCCGAACCGCGATGGTCAGTTGACGATCAGCATGGAAGGCTTGGAGATCGCCGATGGAGCGAACGTGGATGTGGTCATCTACGATCTGCTCGGCAAGCCGGTTGTATCAGAGACCGCACCAGTTGCTGAGGGTATGCTGAACCACCGTATGGATCTGGCTGGTCGCATTGGCCAAGGATTGTACGTTGTGAATGTGACCGTCGATGGCAAACTGTACAACCAGCGTTTGGTGATGCAGTAGACCTTTCGTTCGAACGTTGCAGAACCCCGCCGGGCTGGATATTCCAGTTCCCGGCGGGGTTCGGCTTTTTGGTTCATCCGAGGTCAGTCTCCAAACATTGGTTTCATCTTGATCAGCCTTTGGAAGGGAAGTTGATCCGGGGGCGGGGGGGGGGGGAGGGGGGGGGGGGGGGGCCCCTTGACCTCTATTGGGAGTTTCATTGATGCAGGCAGCAGGTTGGGACAGTCGATGATCCTCGACAGCCGGGATCAATGTTTGACAAGCGGATCTTCTTTCTACTTTGGTCGTCATGACAAGGGGGGTAATACACAGAAATGCCGTATGCTTCCTTTTGTTGGTTGTACTCTGCTTGTTCTGCGTTCCAGTTAGCGCACAGTCGACATCGCTCTATGAAGTCCAAGCAGTTGTTGGTGATCTGCGTAATGCGCACCAAGCCCATAGTGTGGACGTGTTGTTGCTTGCTCAACCCGGCGTGGTAATGTGCCGCACTGATCACAACACCCGGAACCTGTTCATGCATGTGCGACCGGACAGTCAGCTCACCGAAGAACAGATCCGACAACTTTTGATGCCGCTGTCTCTTTCGTTATCATGTTATCGTCGAGTGCCGTTATCCGATCTACCATTCGCACACCTCGATCCGAGGGATTGTCACACTGCTGAACCTGTGCGATGAGATCGCTGGCTGTCTCCTTTGTTCT
Source organism: Flavobacteriales bacterium (assembly GCA_016717225.1). GTDB lineage: Bacteria > Bacteroidota > Bacteroidia > Flavobacteriales_F > PHOS-HE28 > PHOS-HE28. The sequence goes on from JADKGB010000015.1 coordinate 84,579, forward strand.
GTCTTTTGTCTTTGCCATTTGCGTTCCGGAGAAGGCTCACGCACAGTGTACCAACTACACCATCACCGTGGGTGGAGGAACCTTCGATTATGAGGTCGATTGGGAACTGGTGAACGACATGGGTGTTGTGGTGGCTTCGGGCTTTGCACCGCAGACAGTGGCCGTTTGCCTGCCGAATGGTTGCTATACCATGTACATGTATGACATTTTCGGTGATGGTTGGAACGGGGCCACGTTCGTCATCAGGGTTCAGCCTGGTAATACTATCGTGAGCAGTGGCACCATGGTGAACAACAATTTCGGCACCGCGCAGGTGAACCTTGGTGGGGGTTGTGGGGGAGGGAACTGTTCGAATTACACGCTGACTGTCACGAGCGGTGCTTACCCCACGGAGATAAGCTGGAACTTGATCAGTGGGGTGCTTGTAGTGGGCACGGGCTTCGCTCCGTCTTCGCAAGTATTGTGCTTGGACACCGGTTGCTTCGTCATGCAACTGTTCGACAGTTTTGGCGACGGTTGGAACGGTGCTACATGGAACCTGGCGAACAGCTTGGGAGTGACGGTCGGCTCCGGTACTCTGGGCACAGGAACCATTGGCCAGCAGATCATCGACCTTAGCCCGACAACTCCCTGCAGCGCATCGTCGCCCATTGTCGCCAGCGATTGCGCCCAGAGCGTGAACATCTGCACCAATTATAATTGGTCCATCGATCCCAATGGGATCGGTTCCGTCAACGAGATCCCACCGCTGGGGTCGATCGGCAATCCGAACCTGATACCCGATCTGGTGCCGAGTGCTTGGGGTAGTGATAATTGGGGGTGCTTGCGTAACAATGAGCTCAACAGTACATGGATGATCATCAACATTTCCGGGGGTGGCTCACTGGAGTTCACTTTCGGCGGCTTTGGCAGCCAAGCAGGGTTTTATGATTGGATCATGTACCCATACGGTGTGGGCACCTGCACCAGCATCGTGTCCAATACGGTGGCGCCGGTAAGGTGCAATTGGAACGGCGTGAGTTTCGGAGGGACTGGTCTTGCGGCTGCTGTTCCTGCCGGGGGTGATCCAACGAATTTCGAACCTGCGTTGATTGTGCTCGCCGGTCAGCAATATGTGATCTGCTTCAGCAATTGGAGTTCCGTCACCACGCCGGTGCCATTGGAGTTCGGTGGAACTGCCACAGTGAGCTGTGTGCCGATCATCCTTCCTTTGGAATTGCTCAGCTTCAATGCTGCTCAGCGTGACGCAGAGGTGGAACTTTCGTGGACCACCGCCTCGGAACAACGTACAGCCTTGTTCCAAGTGGAGCGTTCGCGCGCCAATGGCGATTGGGTCACAATTGGAGCGCTCGCGGCCGCTGGTCAAAGTGCGCAACCGATACGCTATGTGTTCGTGGATCAGCAGCCGCAGACCGGTCATCTCTACTATCGACTGCGCATGATCGATATGGACGGTGGTTCCACTTTCTCACCCACAGCGCATGCTCTTTTCCGCCCTGTTGGACCTTCCGTGTTCCCAAATCCGGCGAGCGGATCGTTCTGGGTGCGTTGTGGCGATGAAGCAATTCACCTGATCGATGCCTTCGGTCGTTCAGTGGAACACCATGTGATCGCTGTTTCGGGGGATGCTCGACAGATCGCCACGGACGGAAGTGTTAGCGGTGTGTTGACCGTCATCATTGGTAACGACCTCACGATCCGTCAGGAGCGTATCGTACTTCGTTAGGTTAGCCTGCAAATAAGGGTATTGGCCGGATCACGATCGGAAAGGGACAGCTCTATCAGGGGCGGCTCCTTTTCTGTGATACAGCTGGCGAACCCACTAATTTCCCCCGGTGCAGCGGCCCGGGCTTCTTCTCTTCTTCTTCTGTGCAGCGTCGATCGGTTGCGCCCAACAACTCCAGTTCCAACACCTATCCACCGATGATGGCCTCAGCAATAACGCCATCACGTGCGTGTACCAGGACCGCGCTGGTTACATCTGGATCGGTACGGAGCGCGGATTGAACCTCTACGACGGCACCACTGTTCAGCGGATCGAAGGAACCGACCTGGCCATCGCATCGGTGATCGAAGACCGTGCCGGCATTATTTGGATCGCCACCAAGGACCATGGGTTGATCCGTTACGACAGATCCTCTCGGGAACGGCAGGTCTTCAACCGCGCGGATACGCTGGCAAGCACTATGGCCAGCGAAAAACTTACAGCATTGTACGACCTGAACGACACAACGCTGTTGATCGGTTCGCGCGAAGTGTCGTTGATGTTCCTCGATAAGCGCACCCAGCAATTCAGCTATTGGGTGGATAGCACCAGCATATCCCCGGCGCTCGCATCAATACGGCCGTCAAACTCTCATGGCTGGTGCCACGCGCTCGTTCCGCTTGATGAGAAGCGATTGTGGATCGGCTTTTTGAACAGCTACTTGAGCGTTGTGGCTGATCGCGGAACGTGTACGATCTCGCAATTTGTGAGAACGAGGAGGCCGGGTTTCGAAACGCAAACGAGCGCCGCCTTGTCCGATGGCTATCTGTGCATGGGTGGTTGGCAGAACGGTATCGATGTGGTCGAAATGCGCGATCTGCCCACTGCCTTATCGAGTGTGCCTGTTGGTACGCGAGTGATGGGGACCGAGGAAGAGGTGACCGCAATAGTGCCTTGGCAGAATGGAGAACTGATGGTTGGTATCAGGCAGCTTGGTTTGTATCGCGTTGAATTGAACTCCGGAAAAATGGTGCGCATGTCGCGCGACCGGTCAGACCCTTCTTCACTGGGCAACGACCGTGTGCGATGCTTGTTGAAGGACCGTAACGGAACGCTATGGGTTGGCACAGCAAATGGTTTGGACTTCCATGTTCCTGCCACGTGGGGCTTCACTGCTCTGGATCTTTTCGGCGCTGCACAGGGCAACCAGCAGGATGTCTTTTTCCACCGGGTTGAGGGCACTGGTCCGGGAGGAGCAAGGATCTTTTCTTCAACCGGTTTTTTTGTGCAGGACAGTGTTGGTGCCATGCTGCGCCATGAGCGCTTCGATCACGCGGGGCGGGCATTACAACCCACAGTTATGGCGAACGACCACGATGATGTGCCATTGATCGGCACGGAATACGGTATCGCACGCGGGTTCGCTGGGAACGGTGGTCCTGCGAGTGCATTGGAACCGATTTCATCGATCGGAATGAAGAGCACTTTGGGTTCTATGTACCAAGTGCGTGGGATAGCCCCTGATACGCTCAATGGCAACGCGGTATATCTGATCGCGACTTTGGGTTTTGGCGTGCATGTGGTGGATGCGGCTACCCAACGCGTCATAGGTTCCGCAATGCCGAATGCTGCTACCAAACTCAATACCCTGTACCTGGTGAACAGCATGGCGAAGAGCCGCGGCGGTACGTATTGGTTCGGAAGTGCAGGTGGGTTGTTCCATTGGGATCGGCACGATCAATTGATTCTCCCGGCCGTCACGGATACAGGTGAGGTGGTGCCCGGTGATGTAGTCGCACTCGGTGAGGACGTTCGGCAAGTGCTTTTGCTGCATGACACGGTTTGGGCCATAACCCACAACGGAATCCTGTTGCAGGTGGTTGATGATCGTTCATCGAACCATGTGCCCCCGCTTTGGCTGCGTGGCGCCATGCACGGCATAACTGCCGATCAACATGGGCGCCTGTGGATCACCATGGATGATGGACTGTTGCGATTCGATCCGGCCGACGGTTCCTTCATCCGCGTTCCAGTGAACGATGGACAACGTTTCAAGAAACTCACGGGTGCCATTACCACGCTGGCTGACGGTCGCATCGCCATGTGTGCGGACAATTCGTTGATCACCTTTCAGCCTGAAGAGTTCGATCACTTGCCTGAATTGCCATCGGCTTATCTCACGGGCACATGGGCTGCGGGCATGGCGTTGAATGTTCAAGATGCTTCGGTTGAACTCACCTATCGCTCCAGTGTGATCGAGATCGGCGTGAGCGCCTTGGCATTTGGTTTTCCAGAACAGCTCGTTCTCGAATACAAGTTGGATGGTGTTGAGGAAGAATGGCGCACCACCAGCTTGCGGGAGAACATCCGGTATGCCGGTGTGCCTGTTGGTTCGCACAGATTGTTGGTGAAGGTGCGGGATGCCTTTGGGCGCGTGGGACCGGAGCAAGCGTTGTTGATCGTTTCGGTGAACGCACCGTTCTGGTTGAAGTGGTGGTTCTATGTGGCGTTGCTCGCCATTGTGGCCATTGCCTTGTGGGCTTATTTCGGCTACGCTTTCGCCAACAGGTGCGACTTCAGCGGATGCGCGACCGCATAGCGCGTGACCTGCACGATGATATAGGTAGCACGCTCGGAAGTATCAGCTACTTCAGCGAAGCCGTGAAACAACGTATCGCTCAGAACGATGCTCCTGGTGCACAAGCCGTACTCGATCGTATCGGCGAGAACAGTCGGGAAATGATCGACCAGATGCATGACATTGTTTGGAGCGTTGATCCACGGAAGGATGCGTTCGGCGAACTGAGCGGGCGCATGCGATCGTTCGCCAGCGAAATGCTGGGGCCACTCGGTGTGGCTGTTCACATGGAGGAAGATCCAGCGCTCGCACACGTGAAGTTGAGCATGGAACAGCGCAAGGGGATCTTCCTCATCTTCAAAGAAGCAGTGTTCAATGCAGCAAAACACGCGAAAGCCAAGAACATGCTGATCACATTGCGGAAACAGGGTCGCGACCTGTCGATCACAATTGGTGATGATGGCGTTGGGCCGGCGGCTTCGAATGGCTCGGCGATGGGTGGGAATGGGTTGGACAACATGCACAAACGGGCTGCGGAGCTTGGCGGTTCATGTACTGTTTCGCCCGGGAAGTTGTCAGGTACTGTGGTCCATTTGCGCCTACCGTTGCATGCCCCGCTCCCCGCTATTGGGGATTGATGCAACCAACAATGATCACTTGCTTCGTACCCTGATGGAACCCGTTCGCGTTACGCTCTTCGACGATAGCAAGCATATCCGCGAAGCCTTGGGCGTGTTGATCTCCGGCACCGTTGGTTTCATACTTGCCGGTACGAATGCGGATGCCAACGATTGCCTTCGCGCCATTCAACAAAGCAAACCCGATGTGGTGCTCATGGACATCGACATGCCCGGTACAACGGGTATCGAAGCGATGAAACGTATTCGTGTTGCACACCCTGCTCTGCCTGTGATCATGCTCACGGTCTTCGAAGATGAGGAGCGGGTGTATGCCGCTTTGTGCGCGGGTGCGGTTGGTTACATGTTGAAGAACACCGATCCCGCGAAGTTGATCGAAGCGCTTCGCGAAGCGCATACCGGCGGTGCACCGATGACACCGAGCATCGCCCGGAAAGTCATGCAACACTTCCAACGCTTGCCTGTGCTTTCGGCTACTTCATCCTTGGAACGCAGCCTGAGCGAGCGTGAGAAAGAAGTGCTGCAATGTTTGGTGGAAGGGCTGGGTTACAAGATGATCGGCGCGCGGCTCGGCATCGGTTACGAAACGGTGCGAACGCACATGAAGCATATCTATGATAAGCTGCATGTTACCAGCATGACGGAGGCTGTGGCGAAGACCTTGCAGCAACGGTTGTTGGGGTGATCCAATTCGTAGTGATCGATGAGTAGCGAATGGCGAGTGCTGCTGTAGGATGTAGCACTCGCCACTTAATATGCGCTGTTGTCATCCACAATCCCCACGTTCGGTGATTGACGAGTTCGGACTACTGCGGGAGTTTTGTGGCATCAATTCACAACAACCCATGAACCGATCACTTCTCTTGACGATCATGTTCGCTCTATGCGGACTTGTCACACGCGCCCAACTACCTCGTATCGTCGTGCAGGGCACCGGTGCTCCGCAAGTATTCACGGATATCACAACGGCGGTTGCTGCTGCCCAAGCTGGTGACCATGTGTACCTGAGCGGCGGTTCCTTCATTGGTGCTGTACTGGTCGTGGACAAGACCCTCCACTTCGTAGGGGCTGGCATGAACCCGGATAGTACGGGGGCCACGGGTACCACCACGCTCGGAGTTCAACTCCGGATCACCACGGCCGCCTCCAACAGTTCGTTCACCGGCATCACCATGGGGGGCGATGTCCAGTACGGCGTACTGACCAACGGATCGGATGACGACCCCACGAACATGGTCTTCCAACGCTGTCAGTTCATGGCTCAGTTCGCAGTCTCTGCGACCAACTCGAACACAAGCTCATCGAGCGTATTTGATGAGTGCATATTCAGGGGTTCGTTGCTATGCACGAGCAACGGCGGCACGAGTAATACGATCACGCGTTGCATATTCTCCGGAATTGGGGCCACAACGAACAACCTGGGCAACTTGATCGTGAGCAATTCGCTATTCTTCCAAGCGGGCGGGTCCACCCCCGGCACCGGCCTCTATGAGAATTGTGTGTTCGCATTCGATATCACCTCCCCCGGGATATCCACGGCCAATAACTGCATCTTCACCAATGCCGGGTTGCCCCCAGGAGCAACCGGCTCGGGCAACATCTTCAGCCAAACCGCGAACACCATTTTCGTGAATGAACTCAACAACACCTACGAGTTCAGCGACGACCTGCACTTGGCCGTTGGAAGCCCAGGCGCCAACGCCGGAACGGATGGAACGGACATCGGCCTCTACGGAAGTCTCTCGCCATATAAGCCCGGCGCAGTGCCCGTGAACCCGCACTATCGCGTGGCCAATGTTGCCAACGCCACGGATGGCAGTGGCAACCTGCCCGTGTCCATCACCGTGGCCGCGCAACCCAACTGATCGGTAATGGCCACTCCCATGAAGAACACCGATCACCTTCGTATCGCAGGCGCGCTCATTTTCTTGACCGCTGGCCTGAACCTGTGCGCGCAAACGATCAACGCCTACCGCTATTGGTTCGATGATGATGTCGCGACCATGGTGACCACCACCGTCGCCGATGCGCAACCATACACGCTGAATGATGTGGACGCTGCTGCGCTGTCCGCTGGGTACCATCGTGTCACCCTTCAATTCAAAGATTCCGATGATGCCTGGGGCGTTCCTGTGACCTCGTTGTTCTACCGCAACAGCGGAAGCCTGGTCGCCTATCAGTATTGGTATGATGATGACGTGAGCACGTTGATGGAAACCACCGTAGGCCCCGCGAACCTGATCGACATCGCCACGCTGGTCGATGCCAGTGCTCTGCTAAATGGCCCACATACCATCACCTTGCGGACCAAAGACCAACAGAACGGGTTCAGTGTACCGATCACGTATGGCTTCGATGTGGTTACTGGCATCGCTGAATTGCGTGGAGTGCATCGTGTGGTCCTATTCCCCAACCCCGCCCTGCAACAGATAACTCTGCGGGTTGATGCGAGCGGTTCGCAAGACCTGCGCGTTGCTGTCCTGGATGCGACCGGTCGCGTGGTGCGCGAGGAGGAAAAATGGAACGTTTCAGGTATGGCCATACGCTTCTGGGACCTGAGTGATCTGGCTTCTGGTTCGTATGTGATGCACATCAGCAAGGGCGAAGATCAACTCGCCTTGCCGTTTGTGAAGCATCAGTAAAAATGCCGTTGGTGTGAACGGCGGATCCGATCTGTCTCTCCCAGCAAGAAGGCGCTCACGGTGAGCGCCTTCTTGTTTTGGATCCTCATCAAGCCGTTCGCGTTTCGGATCAAACAGACAGATCGCGCGTGCGACTATCGATCACGATCGTCACCGGCCCATCATTGATCAAGGCCACTTGCATGTCGGCTCCGAACTCTCCGGTCTTCACGCGACCGTTCACCAATTCGTTCAGCAACTGCTTGGCACGGAGATACAGTGGTGTCGCTTCTTCTGGGCGTGCCGCTTGTATGTAGCTGGGGCGATTTCCTTTCGCTGTTTGTGCCAGTAAAGTGAATTGACTTACCAGAAGCAACTCGCCATTCGCTTCGTTGATGTCGAGGTTCATCACACCATCATCATCGGGGAACAAACGCATGCGTGCGATCTTTCCGCAGAGCCATTCAAGATCTTCATTCGTGTCCCCGATAGCAATGCCCAACAGCACCACCAAGCCATGCCGGATCCGCGCATGTTCGTCGCCGCCGATGCGCACACTGGCTTCGATCACACGTTGGATCACGGCGCGCATCTCAGTAGTGGTTGTGCTCGAAGAACTCCGCCTTCCTGCTCACTTTCAGTGAATCCGTTTTCCCGCTTACCGCATCCAGCCATGTGCCGTACATCGGGTTGGGGAGAAGTATGAAGTAGTCACGCAGCGTATCACGAAGGGTAGCGATCGTTGGCTTGCCGAAATCGGTTGACCGGTCCTTGAACCGTTCATCGAAATCACGCAATTGATCGCCGACCAACAAGGCCACAAAATGGTTCGCGCTCACTGTTGCTCGGCGTTTGGTCTTATCGCTCTCGGTGTCCATGCACATCACATGGGCATCATCCGCGTTGGGGAATTCCAACTCGTGCAGGTTCTTCACGGTTGCGTTCTTTTCCGCCATGCTGCGGTTGCTGATGTAAAAAACCTCACAGCCTTTGCTCGCCGCGTATCGCAAGAACTCCAGTGAACCGGGCAGGGCTTTCGCGCTCGCCATGAACGTCCATTCGTTCCAGTTCGCTTGGGTGTATGTGCGGCCTGTCGCGGTGTTGGTCATTTGGTAGGGCGAGTTGTCCAGCACCGTTTCGTCGATGTCCACGATCACAGCAGGTGGCAGCGTGTGCGGGTGTTGGAGATTCACGTTCAGTCGCAAGCGGGCCAGCTCGTAACACTGTTCATACAGTCGATGGATCTCAGCGCTCGTGTGCTGGTAGATCACCGCGTCCGCGTTCTGTTGCGAAATGCGCTGCTGCCAATCCGCATAGATCGTTGGTGGAGGAGGAGGAACCGCGACCGCAACAGGTTGTGGTGCTCGGCAAGCGATCGCCACAAGGATGACCGCGTATGCTAGGAAGTGGTTTTTTTTCATTTTCCGATCTTCAATTCGGTGTTCAATCCACACGATACGTGTTTTCATCATCCACGCCGTTCACCATGTCGACATAGCTGTAATAGCGGCTTTCGGCGATGTCGCCATTCTCCACTGCGGACTTTACCGCGCAGCCCGGTTCGTTGATGTGTTTGCAGTCGTTGAATTTGCACTTGTTCTTCAGCTTGAACATTTCCGGGAACTGGTCCACGATCTCGTTCGCGCTCATATCAACCAAGCCAAAACCTTTGATACCCGGAGTGTCAATGATGAACGTTGGGGCCTTGGGCTTCAGGCCATAGGCCACAGGCTCAGCCTGGTCTGGGCTTATGGCTTGCAGCTTACGGCTCGCGGCCTTTGACTTACCTGCGGTCTGCTTGAGCTCGTACATCTCCGCATTCGTTGTGGTGTGCTGGCCTTTGTCGCTGCTCGCACTGATCTCGTAGGTCCAAATGTCCAGATCCGGTTGTATGGCATTGATCAATGTGCTTTTACCAACCCCACTGTGACCGCTGATGAGCGTGACTTTTCCTGCGATGAGCGCACGCACTTCCTTGATGCCGATGTTCTTTATCGCGGACGTGATGAGTGTTCGGTATCCCGCGTTCTGGTACGTGTCTTCATATTCCGCCAGCATGTCCAATTCTTCTTCGGAGTAGTCATCTATTTTGTTGAAGACGATCACACACGGGACACGATAGATCTCTGCGGTCACCAGGAAACGGTCAATGAAGCCGTACGATGTTCTTGGTCGCGCAAGCGTAACGAGCAGGATAGCCTGATCCACGTTCGCGGCGATCACTTGCTTGTGGTGCGAGAGGTTCACACTGCGCCGAACGATGTAGTTGGTGCGGTCGTGCAATTCCATGATCGAACCAACATCCTCTTCGTTCTGTTGGGGGATGAATTCCACACGGTCGCCAACGGCGAGGGGATTGGTGCTCTTCCACCCTTTGATGCGCAAATTGCCTTTGGCCACGCATTTGTGCAACGAGCCGTCCTCACCACGCACGAGGTAGCGGCTGCCGGTTGAGCGCATGACGAGTCCTGAAGACATGGCTCAAAGGTCAGGTGGATCATCAGAATTCACCGATGATCGCTGATTTTATGATAACCTGACCATCCGATCGGGCTATCCCCATCTACTTTCGCCTCCATGTCCATCAGCGTACGCGGCGTCACGAAACTCTACGGCACACAGAAGGCCCTGGACGATGTGTCGTTCGAGATCAGTGGTACGGAAGTGATCGGTTTTCTGGGCCCGAACGGTGCTGGCAAAAGCACGATGATGAAGGTGCTTACAGGATACATCCCCCAAAGTTCCGGAGAGGCAAGCGTGTGCGGATTCGATGTGCGCGAGGCCAGTATGGACGTGAAGCGCAACGTGGGCTACCTGCCCGAGCACAACCCGCTATACACGGATATGTACGTGAGGGAGTATCTCGCCTTTGTCGCAGGCATTTTCAAACTGAAGAACTCGACCGCACGTGTGAACGAGATGATCGATGTGGTGGGGCTCGATCGGGAAGCGCATAAGAAGATCGGTGCCCTGAGCAAGGGTTATCGCCAGCGCGTGGGGTTGGCGCAGGCCATGGTCCATGATCCCAAGGTGTTGATCCTCGATGAGCCTACGAGCGGTCTCGATCCCAATCAATTGGAAGAGATACGTGGACTGATCAAGCAACTTGGCCGCGAGAAAACGGTGATGTTGAGCACACATATCATGCAGGAGGTCGAGGCGATCTGCACACGCGTGATCATCATCGACAAGGGGCGTATTGTGGCCGATGACAGTGCGGCACAATTGCGCGGTGCGGGACTTTCGCGTGAGGCTGTGCTGGTGGAATTCGATGCCGATGTGGCCCCGAACGAGTTGCGGAACATCATTGGGGTCGATCTGGTGAAGAAAGACGGCGATCGCACGTGGGTGCTTGCTTTCGATCCCAAGAACGACATCAGGCCCGCCGTTTTCGAGTTCGCCGTGAAGCGGGGTGTAAAAGTGCTTACGCTCCAAAAGGTAGAGCGTGGACTTGAGGAGGTTTTCAAAGAGCTGACCAAGGGCTGAACGCCTGATCGAAAAACAGCCTCGGGGTCCTTCGCTCAAGAGATCCCAGACACGCTCTTAGAAGGTGGTGCCCACGCACACATAGGGGTTATATCCCCACTTTTCCCTGGTGTCTCGGAAGGCGAGCTTGTCCTCCACGTTCGCGATCATAAGGCCGGCCCTTAGGAAGAGCCCCCCGTATTCCTTCTGCATCCGATACCCTGCGTGGAACGTAGGGAAGAGCGTTTCGGCCACGCGTGTTGCGCTCGGTCCACTGTTGCCGTAGTTGTAGAAGAGGAAGCCCGCACCCGCTTCCGCTCGATGGATATCACCGTAGCTCGCGCTGAACGTGATCGGCAACGCGATGTACGACGAGACGGTCTCCGTTGACCAAAGCCCAATACCGAAACGCAGGTGCATGGCGAACCGATCGCTCGCGTATTCGGTGTGCTCATAATTGGCCGACCAGAAGATCGCTTGTCCCAACCCTTCGAGGAAGACCGTGTTCGTGGGGCCGGGTGCGTCCGCTTCCTGTTCCTGGGCCGTGCCATTCAGGGCCATGGCGAGCAGCAGGGTTGCAACGGACAAGCGCATGGTGGAAAGGTCGGCAGAAAGTCCGGATGACATGCGTGGTTCGTGGATCCAAAAACCGCTTCCTTTGCGCCCGCGAAAAAACAGCACCATGCCCTACCTTTTTACCTCCGAGTCCGTTAGCGAAGGCCACCCCGATAAGGTTGCCGATCAGATCAGTGATGCCCTCATCGACAACTTTCTCGCTTTCGACCCGAGCAGCAAGGTGGCTTGTGAAACACTTGTGACCACCGGCCAGGTTGTTCTGGCAGGTGAGGTGAAGAGCAAAGCCTACCTGGATGTACAAGAGATCGCCCGCGAGGTGATCCGCAAGATCGGCTACACCAAAAGCGAGTACATGTTCGAGGCGAACAGTTGTGGCATCTTCAGTGCGATCCACGAGCAAAGCCCCGACATCAACCAGGGTGTTGAACGCAAGAACCCCGAAGAGCAGGGTGCTGGTGATCAAGGCATGATGTTCGGATACGCATGCCGCGATACGGACAATTACATGCCGCTTCCGCTCGAGCTTAGCCACATGCTGTTGCGCGAACTCGCTGTGATCCGTCGCGAGAAGAACAGCAAGATGCCTTACCTGCGCCCCGACGCGAAAAGCCAGGTGACCATTGAATACGCCGACAACGGCAAGCCTTTGCGTATCGACGCCATTGTTGTGAGCACACAGCATGACGATTTCGACAAGGAGCCTGTGATGCTCGCGAAGATCAAGAAGGACATCATCGAAGTCCTGATCCCGCGCATCAAAAAGCAATTGCCCAAGCGCGTGCAAGCGCTTTTCGGCAACGACATCGCTTACCACATCAACCCTACCGGCAAGTTCGTGATCGGTGGACCTCACGGCGACACCGGTCTAACGGGTCGTAAGATCATTGTGGATACATACGGAGGCAAAGGCGCACACGGTGGCGGTGCCTTCAGCGGAAAAGATCCGAGCAAGGTTGATCGCAGTGCTGCCTATGCAGCGCGACATGTTGCCAAGCATTTGGTGGCGGCAGGTGTTTGCGACGAAGTGCTCGTGCAGGTGGCCTATGCCATCGGTGTTGCTGAGCCTGTAGGTTTCTACGTGAACACGTACGGTACCAGTAAGGTGAAGGTGAACGATGGCGCGATCGCGAAGACCATCGCTGGAATGGCCGAATTCAACATGAAGCCATACTTCATCGAGAAGCGTTTCAAGTTGCGCACACCGATCTACAGCGAGACCGCGAGCTATGGCCACATGGGCCGCGAAAGCAAAGTGGTGACCAAGACCTTCAAGAACGCGGGCATGGAGAAGACCGTGAAAGTGAAGCTCTTCCCCTGGGAGGAACTGAACGCGTTGACGGTGGTGAAGAAGGCGTTCAAGCTCTGAGTGGTGAGTTGCGAGTACCGAGTGGCGAGTTGTGAGTGACGAGTGGCGAGTGGTGAGTGACGAGTACTGAGTGACGAGTTGCGAGTACCGAGTGTCGAGTTGTGAGTGACGAGTACTGAGTGATGAGTAGAAAGTGGCTATGGTCGGCGTGCGCTGGTTTGCGTTGCTTCGAATGCGCTATCGCGTTGTAGACTTGTTGGACAGAACACTACGTCTATGGGTATGCGCAGTTTTGAAGATTCGCTGGCTTGGCAGAAGGCGATGGACTTGAACGTTGCCGTGGACAAGGCTCTTGCGGAGAACAAGAATTGGGGCTTTCGGGACCAGTTGTTCCGCGCTTCCCTTTCCATTTGCAACAACTTGGCGGAAGGCTATGAGATGCCAAGCGATCGACACCAACTCAAATACCTATGGATCGCGAAAGGTTCTTGTAATGAGGTCTGTTCCATGCTGATCCTGTCGAAGAGGCGGGGCTACTTTCCGGAGGAAGCCATTGAACAAATGCTCGGACTACAGGATGAAGTAGGTCGGCTGATCCGAAAGTACATCCAGAACAAGTCGGGCGGTTTGTTGGGAATACCCGGCGCGATGGCATTGCTCGGCCTCTGGTTCAATCTAACGACCCCTTGGTTCCTGAAGTGAGTGGCGAGTAGCGAGTGACGAGTGGCGAGTGGCGAGTGGCGAGTGGCAGCTGCGTCGGCAGACTCGCCACTCGCCACTCGCCACTACGAGGATCTCGGTACCGCATATGTCTTCACATCGATCTCGGAGATCTCCTTGTCGCTCAGGATCACCAAGCGCTCGATCACATTGCGGAGCTCCCGCACGTTTCCGGTCCATGTTAGTTTCTGAAGCTCCTTCACGGCCTTGTCGCTGATCTTCTTCGGCGTAATTCCCTGCTCGTCGCAAACCAGTTTGATGAAATGCTCGCTCAACAGCGGGATATCATCGAGGCGATCCTTCAGCGCAGGCACATGGATAGGAATAACGCTCAAGCGATGGAACAGGTCCTCCCGGAAATGGCCTTGCTCGATCTCCTTGCGCAGGTCTTTGTTGGTTGCCGCGATCACGCGAACGTTCACCTTCAGGTCCTTGTCGCCACCAACGCGTGTGATCCGGCTTTCTTGTAATGCGCGCAGCACCTTCGCTTGGGCCGAAGCGCTCATGTCGCCGATCTCGTCCAAGAAAAGCGTGCCGCCATCAGCCAGTTCGAATTTGCCTTTGCGCTGCGCGATGGCGCTGGTGAAGGATCCTTTCTCGTGGCCAAAGAGTTCGCTCTCGATCAGCTCGCTGGGGATCGCCGCGCAATTCACCTCGATGAAGGGGCCGTCCTTGCGTGCGCTCTTGTCGTGGATCATGCGCGCTACACCTTCTTTGCCCGCACCGTTGCCGCCGGTGATCAGCACCCGCGCATCGCTCGGCGCCACTTTCTCGATCATCACACGGATCTCGCCCAAGGCCTTGCTCTCGCCGATCATGCGGTTGCCGCCGACTTTCTCTTTCTGCACTTTCTGGCGAAGGCTCTTGGTCTCTTGCACCAAGTTGCCCCGATCCAACGCGTTGCGAACGGCTACCAGAATGCGGCTGATGTTCGGCGGTTTTTCAATGAAGTCGAATGCGCCCTTCTTCAACGCATCCACTGCCGTGTCGATGGTGCCGTGCCCGCTGATCATGATCACCGGGATCTCGTCGTTGTGGGCCATCAGCTTTTGCAAGAACTCCAGACCGTCGAGCTTGGGCATCTTGATGTCGCACAACACCACATCGAAGCTGCCCTTCTTCGCTTTCTCCAAGCCCGCAGCGCCATCCTCGGCTTCGTCCACCACGTGCTTTTCGTGTTCGAGTATTTCTCGCAATGCATTGCGGATGGACTTTTCGTCGTCGATGATCAGGATTTTGGCCATAGGGCGATCAGATGATCAGAAGAACGGACGATGAGATGATGGGACCTCTGGCGTCGGGCTTCTGGAATGCGGGCGTGAAATTGGGAAGAAACTCGCCATTCCACTTGGGGGGCGAATGGTGGATCAGTTAACTTCGGGCAACTCGTGAGGGATATTGCGTCTACGGGCTGGCCGACGTGACCGTCTACAAGCATGTGATCCTCACTAATATGGGTTAAAGCACAATGAGCACCCCTGACATCGCATCGGTCATCAGAACTGCGGTTTTCGGTATCCTCTTCGGCATGACCGAGGTACCGTTGATGGCGCAATGTGCGCCCATCGTTGCCCAGGTGAGCGGCGAGTTCGATTGCGCCTATGGGGGCACGGTGCGCTGGAACGGTCTGTTCTTTACTGGCGGGTTCGCGATCACCAGCCCTTGCGGTGGGGCCATGAACTATTCCCTGCTGTCATTCAGTGATCCCGGCTACAATTCATCTGGACTCGTTACCGAAGATTGGGTTCAAGAGTCCATGACCAGCTGGCGCTATCTGACCTCCTTGCCCGCAGGCGGGTATAGCCTCGCCATCTGGCCGTCGAACACTGTGCCCATGCCCCAGGTGCCACAATGCTCCCAATCTCTTGGCATCTGTGTTACGGCATGTCCGACCGGCGGTGTCTGTTACGCTCCTGCCGGATCCTTGATCATTCCCTCCGACCCCGGCAATTGCGGGGTGAACGTGCAAGTCCGTGCGTGGCTGGACGGCGCCCTCCCATCCGGTACGTTGATGAACGATGGGCTTAGAGCGGCAGGTTTGATCCCGTTTGCGGAACCGTTCAGTGCGCTTGGATATGCATATACGGGAGCAGTTCCTGGCGCTACGATACAATCGTCCTTGCTCGCGGTGACAGGAAACGACGCGGTGGTGGACTGGGTGATCCTCGAGCTGCGGTCCAGCACCACGGCCGTTGTATGGTCGAAGCCCGCGTTGTTGCGCCGCAACGGTTACGTGATGGACCTGGACGGCGATGCGTCCGTCTTCTTTCCTGTTCCCCCGGGCAACTACCGACTGGTCATCCGGCATCGCAACCACCTGCCGGTGATGACAGCACAGCCCTATTCTCTCTCGCTGACCCCTGCCTTGGTCGATCTTGGCAATGGAGCCACGAGCGTATATGGAACGAACGCTCGTATCCAGAAAGGCACTATACACTGCCTTTGGTCCGGCGATGCCACCGGCAACGGCACCATCGCCTATATCGGCGCCAACAACGACCGCGATCCCATCCTCACCGCCATCGGCGGCACCACGCCCAACAACACCCTTGGCCCTGTGTACGACCGCCGCGATGTGAACATGGATGGTGTGATCAGGTATGTGGGTGCGAACAACGATCGTGATCCCATCCTCACCAATGTGGGGAGCACCACGCCGAACAATACACGAACGCAGCAGTTGCCATGAGAACACGCATCATCCTCTACCTGGTCGCCTTTTGTATGAACGGCTCCTTATGGGCACAATGCAACATCGCGGTGACCAACGCCTACAGCGGGCCCAGTTGCGTTGGAACGAACCCACAACCTTCGGGATTCATTTCGTTGAACTGGACGGGAGGGACTGCGCCATTCACGATCTCCTGGACGTGGGGCAACTACCAGACCAGCCAACACGCTGCTTTTGTGGACTTTCCCGTCCCCTTGCAGGGGCCAGCCCCGTACACGTTTTGGGGAAATCCCATGCAGTACACGATTACGGATGCGATGGGTTGCCAATCTTCAGGGAATTGCACGCTAGCGATCCCTTTCCCATGGACCTACGACGATGCCCTTAATTCATTCGCTGCGCAGACAACCGTCGTGGACCCGAACGCGGGGGTGTACAGTGTCGCTTTACTCGATAATCCAGCGGATGGTGGCACGCCATTTCTTGATCCGTACAGCTCCTCCTACACCTATTCGCTAAAAAGGAACGGATCGGTCGTGGCTTCTGGGACGTTCTTCTCGGTGCTACAGCAATCGCCCACCCGGCTTGTGTTCCCTTCCCTAACAGGGGGAGGGTATGTGTGTGACTACACGCTCGGATCAACCTCCGACCCTGCATATTGCCCACCTAATGGCGGCAGTATCGGGTTCTTCCTTCCCAATCCCGGGGATGTGAACGCCAATCTGTACATCCGTGCAGCATTGCAAGGTGCTCTACCCAGTGGTACAGTGATGACCGATGCACTGCGCAGCGCGAACCTGATCCCGCTCACCGAGCCCTATTCCGCGCTCGGCTACACCTACGTCGGGTCATCTTCGGGAACCACCATTCCGGCCGCCGCGCTTGGCGGTCACCGGTAACGATGCGATCGAAGATTGGGTGGTGGTGGAACTGCGCAACGCGACCACCCCTTCGCAGGTGCTGTACAGCAAAGCCGCCTTGATCCAGCGCGATGGCGATGTGATCGATACGGATGGCGATGCCTATGTAAGCACACCGCTCGCTGCCGGGAATTACTACGTGGCGCTCCGGCATCGGAACCACTTGGGGGTTATGACATCCACGTCCCGCGCGCTGGCAATGACCCCGATCACGGTTGACTTCCGGAGCGCGGCTACTGGTTGCTACGGCACCACACCTCGCGCTCAAGTCGGTTCCGTGTATTGCCTCTGGGGCGGTGATGGAAATGGTAACGGTACGCTCGGTTACATCGGGACCAACAACGATCGCGATCCCATCCTCACCGCCATCGGTGGCACCACACCCAACAATACCCTTGGCCCTGTGTACGACCGCCGCGATGTGAACATGGATGGCGTGATCAGGTATGTGGGCGCGAACAACGATCGTGATCCCATCCTCACCAATGTGGGGAGCACCACGCCGAACAATACACGAACGCAGCAGTTGCCATGAGAACACTCTTGTCCCTTTTGTTGATCCTGCCGACCGTTGCTTTCGCCCAGTGCCCGCACACCGTGCAGGTTTCCGCACAGATGAGCTGCATGGGTGGCGGCATCCAGGTAAACACCTCTTCGGGCTTCGCGCCGTTCACCATCGTTGTGGAGCGCATGCCACAGCAATCCCAGGTGGAGACGATCACGAACGATGCGGATGGTGATCTGCTCGCCAGCTATCCCGGCACCACATGGGATGCCACAGACGGCTGCCGCATCACCGTGACGGATGTGAACGGTTGCTCCGTTACCGCCTTCGCTTCTTGGTCCCCGTACACGTGGCCATTCGAAGGGGTGACCACGGAGGTGCAGTGTACTACGGGCGTGTCTCAGCTGGTGGTGGAATTCAACTCGACACCACGGCCGTGTTCCATTGATGGGGGGCCGGTGATCCAGCCCGGGGGCAACTGGACCTTCCTGACCTCGCCGGAGCGGCATCGGTACAACGGATCGCTCGCACCGGGGCCGCATGTCATCAGCTTCCCGGAAGGTCTGGTGGCCGGGTTCAACTACTGCGCCACCTCGTACAATTTCACGGTACCGGTACCCATTTCGGCGGGCGATTGCGGCGTGAACCTGCGTGTGCGCTCGGCGCTCGGAGGGGCGATGTCCACCGGCACCCTGATGAGCGATGCCCTGCGCACGAGCGGGCTGATACCGAACTCGGAACCGTTCTCGGGCTTGGGATACGTGTACACGGGCGCTCCGGTGAACAACAACCTGAGCGCCGCTCTGCTGGCTGTTTCCGGTGACAACGCGATCGTCGACTGGATGGTCCTGGAACTGCGCAACGCCGCCTCGCCTGCACAAGTGCTCTTTTCCAAGGCCGTGGTCATCCAACGCGATGGCGATATTCTGGACAGCGACGGTGATCCCTACGTGAATTGCCCACTGAGCCCCGCGAACTATCGCATCGCGCTGCGGCACCGGAATCACCTCGCGGTGATGACAGCGTTCAACCCTTGAGCCTTGATCCCTCAGCGCCGATTTCCACCATCGACTTCAGGGCATCCCTCGGGTTAGCCTACGGGACCAATGCGCTCAAGCAGATCAATTCGGTCTGGTGCCTCTGGCCCGGCGACGCCACCGGCAATGGGCAATTGAAGTACATTGGTTCCAACAACGACCGAGACCCCATCCTCCTCGCCGTGGGCGGCACCACACCCAACAACACGGTGAGCAACGTTTACGACCGCCGCGATGTGAACATGGATGGCGTGATCAGGTATGTGGGTGCGAACAACGATCGTGATCCCATCCTCACTAACGTGGGCAGCACCGCGCCGAACAATACACGAACGCAGCAGTTGCCATGAGCAGGCAACCTCAGGGCATTGTTGCGTCATTGCGACGAAGATCTCGACTTGCCGGGATCGCAACGGCCACCGCACGAACGCAGCAACTCGCATGAAGTATCTCCTCGTTGGTATCGCCGCTTGGCTATGGAGCACAGGCCTCCACGCACAATGCTCCATGAGCGCCAGTGCCAGTACCGCACAGTATTGCAGCTTCCCGTTCTCCACGTCGGTGAACGTCGTCGGCGGAACGCCTCCTTACACCATCAGCGTTTCCTGGTACTCGGTCAATATGTTCATCACATCCAGTACGGTCAGCGGCACTTCACCCACGGCGACGCTCAGTCCTCCCCCTGCGGGCTCTTACCAGTACGGTGCCAACCTGACCAAGGCGGTGGTTTCGGTTTCCGATGCCCAGGGCTGTACCGCTGGTGCGATCAGCACCTTCCCGGCGAAGAAGATCATCGACGTTACCCATACGGTCCAGCTGAACGCGGGGACCGGCGATTACACGCTCTATGCCCGTTTTCTGGATCAAGGCTTCACATGGGTTTTTTGCACTGGATCATCCATCTACGGTACGGTAAACGGGGTCACGGCCTCCCTTTCTAGCGCATGGACGTTGCTCAGCGATGGTTCGGGACGGTATCGTTACAACAGCCCGATGCCCGTGGGGGTCGCGGCCGTAAGCTGGTCGGCGAGCGCACAAGTGAATTGTGGTGACACCTTCGACTATCTCTATTGCGTTGGCGGAGGCGGTACCTTGTATATGCCGCCCGTGATCGCAGTGGGGGATGCCGGTGGCGTGAACGTATGGTTGCGGGCCGCCCTTCAAGGGCCGATGGTATCCAGCGGGTTGATGATCGATAGTCTCCGGGCGAAAGGCCTCGTGCCCGTGCAAGAACCGTATTCGGGATCGGGCTATACGTTCACAGGGTAGCTGCCGGTCTGGCTACGACATCCGCTGTGCTCGCGGTTACAGGGAACAACGCCGCCGTGGATTGGGTGATCGTGGAGTTGCGGGCTACCACCGTACCCTATGGTGTGATCGCTTCGAGACCCGCGTTGCTGCAGCGCGATGGCGATGTGATGGACGTGGATGGCGATAGCTATGTGCATTTCGGTAGTGTGGCTCCTGGGAACTACCGGGTGGCGGTGCGGCACCGCAACCATTTGGGGGCCATGACCTTTTCCAACCAAGCCTTGGTCTCATCCCCTGCCCAGCCCGTTAACCTCACCGGAGGTTCTACCTATGGCACGGATGCCGTTACCTATGTCGGGGGTAAGTACTGCCTCTGGTCCGGTGATGG
>JADKGB010000016.1 GCA_016717225.1 Flavobacteriales bacterium
GTTCTTTGTCGATCACACTTTGTGGAGTGCTGGCTTTGTCCAGGGCTATAGGCCCCATGGCAGCCACTTGCATGGCCACATCCTTAGCTGCGCCCTCGAAGCCGGCTTTGTTCAGGCCTACCAAACTGCCCACTTTGTTACCGGGGTGGTTGTAAGCGTAAACGAACTCCGCATTCAACAAGTGGCAAGCGCTCACTTCGATCTTTTCGCCGATCACACCGGTCTGCTCGACCAACTTCTCTCCAATGGTTTGGCCATTCTCGTAGACCATGGCGTTCAACGCAGCAACACTATCGGCACCATTTTCCAGCGCAATGGCTGTGATGCGTTTGGCAACTGTCGCGAAATCCGCATTGATAGCCACGAAATCGGTTTCGCAAGCCGTACAAACGAGCACACCTCGCTTGCCATCAGCACTCACGAGGCCGATCACCTGGCCTTCGGAAGCATCACGATCAGCTCGCTTGGCGGCCACTTTCTGGCCCTGCTTGCGCAAGACATCGATGGCAGCATCGAAGTCGCCATTAGCCTCCGTAAGGGCCTTTTTGCAGTCCATCATGCCCGCACCAGTGATCTGGCGGAGCTTGTTAACGTCGGCGGCGGTAATTGCCATGGTTGTGCTCACTGTTCTTTGGAATTGATGTCGGTTGATACTGATCCGGTCGCGCGTTGGGGTTGATGAAGCTTCTGTTCTTGTTCTTCAACAACAACAGGCTTTCGACAACTCCTGTCGCTACTAGGCTTCTGCTGATGGAGTTCCGGCGGTGGCCTCTTCGGCAACCTTGGCTTCGGTGGCTGGCTTCTCCTCGGCAGCTGCCTCGGTCACGCCCTCTTCATCACCTTCTTCCGGTGTGGCCTCACCACGCTCCTTATCGCTCTTGCGCTCCTCCATGCCTTCGTTGATCGCGGCGATCATGGTGTCGAGGATCAGCTCGATGCTCTTGGTGGCATCGTCGTTCGCTGGGATCGGGAAGTCGATGAGGTTCGGATCGCTGTTGGTATCCACCATCGCGAAGGTGGGGATGTTCAACTTGCGAGCTTCGGCTACCGCGATGTGTTCCTTCACGATATCCACGATGAAGAGCGCGCTTGGCAGGCGGGTAAGATCCGCAATACTGCCGAGGTTCTTCTCCATTTTGTCGCGTTGGCGGCTCACTTGCAAACGCTCGCGCTTGCTCATGTGGTTGAGCGTACCGTCGATCTTCATGCGATCGATGTTCGCCATCTTCTTGATCGCCCGGCGAATGGTGCCGAAGTTGGTGAGCATACCACCGCTCCAACGCTCAGTTACGTATGGCATGCCCGTAGGCTTCACCCGCTCGGTAACGATGTCCTTCGCTTGCTTCTTGGTAGCGACGAAGAGCACTTTCTTGCCGCTGCGCGCGATCTGCTTCATAGCGGCAGCCGCCTCATCCAGCTTTACCGCTGTCTTGTTCAGATCGATGATGTGGATCCCCTTCTTCTCCGTGAAGATGTATGGGGCCATGTTCGGGTTCCACTTCCGGCGCAAGTGGCCAAAGTGTACTCCTGCGTCCAGTAATTGCTTGAATTCGATACGAGCCATGTCAACTTTCCTTTATGGGTTCACTTTCCTTTTTCCCGTTTTGCAGGCATCCTGGTGGTAGCACACTTGTTCCCTTCGTGCTCAGGGAGACAACCGTAGTCCTCCAGGATTGGATGCTGAACCGCCGGTGCCGAAGCCAAGGCGGTATCCGCAGGCGTGGGACTTAACGCTTGCTGAACTGGTAACGCTTGCGCGCCTTCTTGCGTCCGAACTTCTTACGCTCCACCTCGCGGGGGTTACGCGTCATCAGTTCTTCGGCCTTGAGTTTCGGTTTGTGCTCGGGGTCGATCTTCACCAAGGCACGAGCGATGCCCAAACGCAGGGCTTCCACCTGGCCGGTGGTACCTCCACCATTGATGGTGGCGGTAACATCGTATTTGCCCTCGGTACCCGTGAGCTTGAAAGGCTGCTGCAGTTTGAACTGCTGCATGGTGATAGGGAAGTATTCGTTACCTACCACTCCGTTCACGGTGATCTCACCGCTGCCATCATTGAGGACCACGCGCGCCACGCTTGTTTTGCGGCGGCCCAAGCTGTTCACTGCTTCCATCTTACTTAATGCTGTTGAGGTCGATCTTGCGTGGCTTCTGCGCTTCGTGGGTGTGGGTGTTCCCCACGATCACGTGCAGGTTGCCGAACTGGGCAGCACCCAAACGCGTCTTCGGGAGCATGCCTTTTACGGCGATCTCCAATAGGGCGTATGGCTTGCGGGCCTTCAGGTTCTTGGCCTTCTCACGAGTTTGACCTCCTGGATGCAAGCTGTACCGCTGGTACTCCTTGTCCTCCATCTTGTCACCGGTGAGGCGAACTTTTTCGGCGTTGATCACGATCACATGGTCGCCCGTATCAACGTGCGCTGTGAAGGTGGGTTTGTGTTTGCCACGTACGAGCATGGCGATCTTGCTGGCAACGCGTCCGAGAACTTCGTTCTCGACGTCCACCAGCAGCCATTCTTTCTGCACGGTGGCCTTGTTGGCCATTGAGGTGGTATGGGACGTGGAAGCCACGGGGTCCTTGGGTTTTTGTCTGTTCGGTCCAGTTCGAAAGCTTGGGTGCAGAACGCACTGCGGGCTAACAAACGGGGCGCGAAGATAGATTTCGTACTCGATCCAACAAGCAGGAGTGGAGAAATAGCTGAATATGGGTCCCTAAAAGGCCCTCCGACTTGGCTTAAAACCCACAGCGACAGGGTCTATGCTGCAGTTACGGAACGACGAAGGCGACCCGTCGGTCGCCCTCATCCTGGTTCCTCCTCCCTCGTCCCACTACATCTTCGTGATGATGAACTCGGTTCTGCGGTTCAATTGATGTTCTTCCTCAGAACATTTGGCGTCGTCCGTGCACTTATTGAGCAACACGCTCTCCCCGAAGCCTTTGCCTTTGATACGGCTCTTCGCAATGCCCTTGCTGATGATATACGCGGCACTGCTCCTGGCCCGTTTGTCGCTCAATGCCCGATTGCTCGAATTGCTCCCACGGCTATCCGTATGGCTACCCAGTTCGATCTCCATGGTGGGGTTCTCGTTCATTACAGCCACCACTTTGTCCAACTCCGTGGCCGCATCCCGCCGAATATTGGCCTTGCCCACATCGAAATAGATGGGGTTGATGTTGATGGCCATGCCCACTTCAGCACCGATCTCGATGGGTTGCATGTTGAGGTCCATGGTTTGGTGCATGGCGATCTCACCGTCCTTATCTACCGCATAAGTGAACAGGCCACGTTTCGGAAAAAAGCCCGCTTTTACCAACCGAACTCTGAATGCAAGCGAATCGCCGATCGCCCTGTTGACAAGTCCACTTCGCAGATCGCCACTCTCGTCGGTGTTACCATCCATCACCTTCGTTCCACCAGCGGCTTCCGTCACTTCAACTTTTACGCCTTCCATGGTGCTACCATCCTTCGCGTTTGTCACATGCATCCAAATACGCGCGTCGGCATTGCGTGCCATGAGCAGATCGCGCGAGAAGGTGCTATCGGCATTCGCTCCGGTAATAACAGGCATCATGGTTTTACGGTAGAGGCCATCTTCGGTGCTGATCCCATACTCGTTTCTTTCCTCCAGATCGAAAGAGTAATCTCCATTGTTGTCCGTCGTTGTCTCGGAGATCACTTTTCCGGTCGCGTCCTTCAATTGCACTTTCACTCCCTGGAGCAATTGCTTGGTCATGCGATCCAAGGCTGTGCCCTCCACACGCAAATAGTTACCCAGTGGTCGAGTGAGTGCCAACGCATAAATGTCGTCTCCACCTTTACCCCCTGGTCTATCGCTCGTGAAGTAACCGCTCAACAAGGATCCGTCCAAGGCCAGCGCGAAATCGTCGTGGCCGCTGTTCAATGGCGCACCCGGGTTCTTCACACCCTTCACTATTCCATCACCACCCATACGGCCGATCAGAATATCATGACCTCCCAAGCCGGGATGACCATCACTCGAGAACGCGAACGTGCCGTCCACGCCGATAAAAGGGAACATCTCGTCGCCTTCCGTATTCACTTCCGCCCCCAGGCAAATTGGAGTGGTCCAGCTGGCGCCGCTCTTCGTGGTTTTCCAGATGTCAGTGCCGCCTGTTCCTCCGGGCTTGTCACTGGTGAAGTAGATCGTGTTTCCATCGGTACTCAAACAAGGGTGGCCGACCGAATATTCATCGCTGTTGAACGGGAACGGCTGTTCGTTCACCCAGGTCGCGTTCTCGTTCTGGCGACTGAAGATCTTCAGGTTGACCACCCCTTCCCCATTCTTGCCCTTCTTCCCTTTGAAGAAGTTGTTGCGCGTGAACCAGACGGTCTTGCCATCCGCGCTGAAGGTGGCATTGCTTTCGTGATAGCGTGTATTGAGCGCGGACAACGCTGTTGGTGCTCCAATGTCGTTGGCGGTGACCGTGCCACTGTACAGATCCAAAAAGGGTTGGCCGTTCCAAGTGTGCCTGCGGAATTCGGAAACGGTTGGTGCGCGGTCACTGGCAAAAACGACTTCTTTCCCATGGAAGCTCGCACCCATATCAGCACCCGGTGTGTTCACTATAAGGTCCTTCACGGTGCACCCCGCGATCACGCGATCGCGCAATTGGGTGGCATAGGTGCTCGCATTCGCCTGTCGTTCACCGCGACTGTCGGATCCGTTCCTTTCATGATATGCGGTCAAGATCCTATCGGCTTCCTCGTACTTGCCATTTGCACGCAATGCTTGTGCGTAGTTGTACTGGTCCTCGGGTTGCGCTTTTGGCATGTGCACAGCCCGAGCGTACCACACTTCGGCTTGCATGAAGTTGCGCACGTTCAAGTAGCTCTTCGCCAATTTGTGTGCGTAGCTCGAATCGGGTACAGCGTTCTCCGCAGCTCGCTCGTAATTCGCTATCGCCTTACTATATGCGAGCGCATCGTAGGCTTTGTCACCAGCCGTAACGAATCGGCTTTGGGCATTTGTCATAAGAGGCAGAAGCAGTGCAAGGGCTATAGGCCACAAACCACAAACCAATTGCTCTGCTGTGCTATCCGGAAGTTCAGCGTTCTGCACGCGACCGAAGTTTCGGCGAGCGAAGCAACCGACGAACGACATCAAGGAACGGGTCCGATACATGGTGCTCATTGATCAGAAGTATCGCGGAGAAAGTGTCTTCTCCTTGTTGAAGCGCAAGTCGTAACTGAGCATCAGTTCATGCGAACCACTGTGGTAGCTGCGCAATGCCGTGGTGCTGAAGTCGTAAGCGTAGCCCACTTTGAACTGGTCATTGATCTGGTAGGCGATCAAGGCACTGAAGCTGTCGCCCGAACGATGGGCCACACCGAGCCAAAACTTTTCACGCAGCAGGAACATCGCGCTCACATCCAATTGAATGGGCGCTCCTTCCACGGCCTTCACCAATACACTTGGCCGGAATTTCACATCGCGACCAAGATCGAACACATAGCCCGCGATAAGGAAGTAATGCCGCTGTTGCCTGATCGCACTGACCACGTCCGTTGCACCATCCACTTCGATGCGATCATGTTCGATCAGCTTCGGTGCACTCAGGCCGATGTAGCCTTTCTTGGTCCAGTAGTACATACCGAAACCGAAGTTGGGTTTAGCCTTGGCCTGCAGATCCTGCCCGAAAAGCGGATCGTTCGCATCCACGTTCTGAATTCCGCCGAGGTTTACCTGGAAAAGGTCTACACCCGCTTTCAACCCGAACGCCAAACGCGCACGTTCGTTCACCCGGATACGGTAAGCGATGTCGGCGAACGCGAGCGTGTTGTTCACCGGGCCCACCTTGTCATGCACCACACTAAGGCCCACTCCGAGACTTTCCATGCGAAGCGGTGTGTGGGCGGTAAGTGTCTGGGTGCTGGGCGCACCGTCCAAACCAACCCATTGTTGACGGGCAAGGCCTGTTACGGTGAAGAGGTCAGCGCTACCTGCATAACCGGGATTCACACTCAAGGTGTTCCACATGTACATGGTGTACATGGGGTCTTGCTGCGCGCTTGCGGAACCCACCAGCAACAAGGCTAGCAGGATCGGGAGACATCGATATGGTCGCATAGTGCTCATCGGTTCAAGTAGATATATCCGGTGCGTACTTCTTCTCCTTCAACTCCAAGGTCCAACAGGTACCAATACGTGCCTACCGGTAACACGCCATCCCATGTAAGCGAGTTGGTGCTGCGTCCATCCCAATCATTACCGTATGGTTCAGCACTGTACACTTCATTTCCCCATCGATTGAAGATGGTGACTTTGGCGAGTGGGTATTTATCCAATCCGGTGATCGTCCAGGTATCACCGAAACCATCGTTGTTGGGCGAGAAGCCTTGTGGGATCAACAGGCCCGTTGTGTCAGGACATTCGATCGTAATGAAGACGAATGCTCCATCGCAAAGCGGCTCCTGGTCGCAAACCACGTAGGTGATCGTGTCAACGCCACAGAAACCATCGGTCGGTGTATAGCTCAACGTACCGTCGCTGTTGATCACCACTGTACCGTTCGAGGCATCCGCGGAAGTAACGGTGAGCGGGTCGCCGTTGGGATCGCTGTCGTTGTCGAGCACATCGATCAACAGCGGAGTGTCCGGCTCCGTGCCTGTGCTGTCATCCACCGCGATCGGCGGATCGTTCACCGGCGGACATTCCACCGTGACCACCACGATCGCGTTGTCGCACAATGGCTCAGGATCGCAGATGGTATAGAAGATCGTATCCGTTCCGCAGAAGCCCGTGCTCGGTGTGTAGGTAATGGATCCATCACCGTTGATCACTACTGTTCCATTGGACGCACTTGCGCCCGTTACCGTGATCGGGTCTCCGTTCGGATCGCTATCGTTGGTTAGAACGACAACGGTTATTGGCGTGTTCGCATCGGTGTTCGCCACGTCATCCACAGCGATCGGCGGATCATTCACCGGAGGACAATCAACTGTAACCACCACGATCGCGTTGTCGCAGAGCAACCCGGGATCGCAAATGGTATAGAAGATCGTATCCGTTCCGCAGAAGCCCGTGCTCGGTGTGTAGGTGATCGAACCATCCCCGTTGATCACTACCGTTCCGTTGGACGCACTTGCGCCAGTTACGGTGATCGGATCTCCGTTCGGATCACTATCGTTCGTTAGAACGACAACCGTTACAGGAGTGTCCACATCGGTGTTCGCCACGTCATCCACAGCGATCGGCGGATCATTCGAGGTTACCGGTGTGACTCCGATGATCACTGTTACTGTGTCACAAGCGCCCGCGTTGTCGCAGAGTACCACGGTCACGGTATCACTTCCTGTGAAGCCCGGATCCGGCGTGTATGTGAAGCACGAATCACCATTGGCAATGCCGGATACTGTTCCGTTCCCTGGAGGATCGACCACGACGGTCACATCCAGTGTGTCTCCGTCCACATCAATGGCATCGAGGCAAATCACGATCGGAATATCCTGTGGTGTTGTTGTGTTCAACGTATCCACAGGATCGCCGCCATCAATGATGATCGGTGGGTCGTTCACTGGTGTAACATCAATGATCACCAGCACCGTGTCGCATCCACCGTTGTTGTCGCAGACGATCACGTTAACCGTATCGCTTCCGTTCCAGTCGGGGTTGGGTGTGTAGGTGAAGCACGTGTCGCCATCGGCAATGCCGTTAGCACTTCCGTTCACCGGCCCACCGAAAATGCCGGTGATGTCCAAGGTGTCACCGTCGAGATCGATCGCCGTGATGCAGATGGTGATCGCTTGATCTTCGGGCGTAGTGTATGTGAGCGTGTCGGTAGGCGAGAAATTCCCATCAACAATAATGGGTGGGGTGTTCACACCTGTCACGTCGATGATCACCAGCACAGTGTCACAGGCACCGCTGTTGTCACATACAACAGCTGTAAGTGTGTCGCCGCCGACATAGCTCGGGTTCGGAGTATAAACGAAACAGGTGTCTCCGTCATTGAACGAATCCGCCAGACCATTGAGCGGGCCGTTCAGGATCGCGGTCACATCAAGCGTGTCTCCATCGATATCCAATGCGGTCAAACAAACGGTGGTCGCTGTGTTCACCTCCGTGGAAACGAAGAGCGTATCGATGCTCACGAAACCGGGATCGGTGATCACCGGCGGATCGTTCGTTGGGGTTACCGTAATGATGACCAGGACCGAATCGCAAGCATTGAACCCATCGCACACGAACACGTAGATGGAATCGATGCCGTTGTAATTCGGCAAGGGTGTGTAGGTGATGCACGTGTCGCCGTCCGCCAAGCCGTTGATAAACCCGTTCAAGACGATCGGGAGAACATTGGTCGCATCAACCGGGAAGCCCTCTGGGTCTATCGCATCGAGGCAGATCTGGATCGGGGTGTCTTCCGGTGTGGTCACTGCCAAGGTGTCGATCGGGGTACCACCACCGTCAACGATCACCGGCGGATCGTTCTGCTCCAAGACCTGGATGATCACTACGAGCGTATCCGTACCGCCGTTCCCGTCGCTGACCACCGCGATCAGTGTGTCGGTTCCAATGAAGCTCGGATCTGGGGTGTAGGTCAAACAGGTATCACCGTTCTGAACATTGGTGGCAGTTCCTGTGAAAGGACCATACGGAACACTGATCACTTCCAGGGTATCACCATCCACATCCACCGCTTCGATGCAGATATCGATCGCCAAGTCCTCCAGCGTGAATATGGTGAGCGTATCCGTGTAGGCGCCGAAAGGACTGCCGATCACCGGCGGATCGTTCACCGGCGTTACGTCAATGATCACTGTTAAGGTATCGCAACCGCCATTATTGTCGCAAACAAGCAGTTGAAGTGTATCGACGCCGTTAAGGTCCGGATCCGGTGTATAGAGGAAGCACGTATCGCCGTCGGCCAACTCTGTAACCGATCCGATCTGTGGGCCGCTCAACACACCGCTGACTTCCACCGGGTCACCGTCAATATCGATCACATCGAGGCAGATCGTGATCGGTGTGTCTTCTGGTGTTGTGCTCGATACCGTATCTATTGGGTCTCCGATCACATCCACCACTTGCGGCGGATCGTTCACTGGAGTCACATCGATCAAAACGACCACCGTATCGCACAACCCGTTGTTGTCGCAGACCACCACCGTCACCGTGTCGCCACCGTTGTAGTTCGGGTCGGGTGTGTATGTGATACAGGTATCGCCATCCGATTCCCCGGTGATCACCCCAAAGTCGGGGCCGAGGAAACTGTTCGTTGCATCGAGCGTGTCGTTCTCCGGGTCCGTGGCTGTGAAGCAGATCTGTAACGGCACATCTTCCGGCGTGCTCACTGTGATCGTATCGATCGGGGTTCCATTGCCATCGGTGATCACAGGGCCGTCGTTAACAGGACCTACTGTTATGATCACCAGCGCTGAGTCACATTGTGCGGGCAGCGGATAGCCAACATCGCAGACCTGGTAAACCAACGAATCAACGCCGTTGAAGTTCGCGTTCGGCGTATAGGTGATGCTACCATCCACGTTCACCGTTGCGGTGCCGTTCGCCGGTGAAGTGATAACGCTCGTGGATGTTGGATCGATGCCGCCAAGACTACCATCGGCAAAGTCGTTGTCGTTCACCAATACATCGATGATGACATCAGCGTCCTCATCCATGCTCGTGGTATCGTTCACCGCAACCGGTGGGTCGTTCACGGGATCCACAAAGATCAGTACCGCACCATTGGAGCAGAAGCCAAGGTCGGTGCAGATCGTATACGTGAATGCATCGGGCCCGTTGTAATTCGCGCCGGGCACATAGGAGATCGTGCCGTCCGGATTAACCGTCGCAGTTCCATTGAACGGCCCATCCACAACAACTACGGACGAAGGCAAAATGACACCTGTGATCGTGGTGTCGTTGTCCAGCACGTCCATCGTGAGCGTACTATCCTCTGGCAGGCTGAAGTTGTCATCCACCGCAAGCGGATATGCATTGGTAACGAGGATCACCAGGATCGCGGTGTCGCAGAGCGCAGGTAATGGCACACCAACGTCGCAGATCTGGTAGATCAACGTGTCGTTGCCCACGAAGCCGGGGTTCGGTGTGTACGTCAGTGTTCCATTTCCGTTAACGATCACCGTACCGCTGTCGGGTCCAACGATGATCGTGATACTTCCGAGATCGAGTGTGGACACATCCGTGGTGTCGTTGTCGTTCGCACTCACATTGGTGATCACCAAACTGTTCGGAAGCACATTGTCCAGATCCCCCAACGCGACCGGTGGGTCATTCACAGGAAGCACATCGATGAAGATCGTAGCGCCTTCGCAAAGGCCGCTCGGATCGCAGACCTGATAGGTGAAGCTTACGAAGCCGTAGTAGTTCGCGTTCGGCGTGTAGCTGAACGTGCCGTCAGCATTGAAGACGATAGTTCCGTTCTGGGCAGCCGTTCCACCGTTGAACAGGTTCCAAGTGAGTGTGTTGTTCAGGTCGTCGATGTCGTAGTCATTTCCGCCAGCGTCACTGGTCAATGTTCCTCCGTCTTCCAAGAAGGAGTAGCCATCATCGAAGGCCGTTGGTCCATCGTTCAGCGGCAATACGTTGATATCCACGAACGCGGTTCCGCATTCAGCTGGAAGCGGCGTACCATCATCACAAACCTGATAGGCGAACGCATCGACTCCAACGTAATCCGTGAAAGGGGTGTAGATGATGCTTCCATCCAGATTCACCGTTACCGTTCCATGGCTTGGTTGTATGGTGATGGTCACCGAGCTTTCCACAATATCTCCGTCACTATCGCTGTCGTTCGCGAGGACGTCGATGATCACCGGTGTGTCTTCGTTCGTATCCGTGTTGTCGTCAATTACAGCGGGTGGATCGTTCACTGCACCCACCGTGATGACCACCAGTGCTGGATCGCAGATCGCTGACGGGTCACAGACCTGATATGTGAAACTCACAACCCCGTTGAAACCGGCGTTCGGCACAAAGGAGAAGGCACCATCCGGATCCACTGTGAGCGTGCCGTTCGCCGCAGCACTCGATCCGTTCAGTAGGCTCCATGTCAGAGCGTCCCCGTCCACATCACCATCGTTTCCAGCCAAGCTCGCGTTCACCGTCACATCCTCATCGACGCTGAATGCATCATCGCCAGCGAAAGGTGCATCGTTGACGGGTGAAACGAAGATCGACACCACAGCCGGATCACACGCACCCGTCGGGTCACATACTTCGTAGAGGAAGCTTACCGTACCGTTGAAGTTCGCGTTCGGCACGTAGGTGAAGCTGCCGTTCGCGTTCAGGGTAAGCGAGCCGTTGGCTAATGCCGTACCGCCGCTCACCAGGCCCCAAGTGAGCTGACCAGTAGTATTGTCCGCGTCGCTGTCATTGTCGGCCACCGTGCCGGAAAGGCTGGCGTCCTCGTTCATGGTGAACGCGTCGTCGTTCGCCACCGGGGCATCGTTCGATGGCGTTGCGTCGATGGTGACGATGGCTTCGTCGCACAACGGTTCCGCATCGCAGGCCTGGTAGGTGAAGCTCACCGAACCGTTGAAGTCCACGTTCGGCATCCAAGTGAACGTGCCATCCGGGTTGAACACAAGCACGCCGTTGTCACCCGCGCTTCCATCGTCCAGCAAGGTCCACGTGAGCGGACTGTCCACATCGCTGTCATTACCGGACACGGTGTTGGACAAGGAACCATCCTCCGGTATCGTGAAGTTATCGTCGTTCGCCACCGGCGCATCGTTCACCGGTAGAACGGTGATGGTCACGGTACCACCGTCGCAGAACAGCAGCGGGTCGCATACCTCGTAGGTGAACGAGACCACGCCATTGTAGTCGGCGTTCGGTGTCCAACTGAAACTGCCGTCCGCGTTGAAGACGAGCGTCCCGTTCACCGCTGCGGTCCCACCGCTCACGAGGTTCCAGGTGAGCATATCTCCGTCCGGATCACTGTCGCCGCCTGTAACCGCGCTGTTGATGGCGTTGTCCTCGTTGGTGAGGAAGTCGTCATCGCCCGCGATCGGCGCATCATTGTCACTGCCGACAAGTATCGTCACTTCGGCCGCGTCGCACAATCCACCGGGATCGCACACCTGATAGGTGAAGCTCACGCTACCGTTGAAGCCCGCGTCGGGCACATACGTGAAGGTTCCATCCGCGTTGAAGGTGACCGCACCGTTGCTCTCCGCCGTACCTCCGCTGACCAGGCTCCATGAGAGCTGGCCGTTCGTGTGATCGATGTCGCTGTCATTGCCGGTCACACTGCTCACGAGCGTAGCATCCTCGATCACACCGAAGATGTCGTCGTTCGCGATGGGTCCATCGTTCACGGCGTTCACAACTATGGTCACCGTGGCAGGATCGCAGGCGTTGGAGGGATCGCAAACCTGATATGTGAAGCTCACCGAGCCATTGAAGTTCCCATTGGGCACGTAGTTGAACGTACCGTCCGTATTGAAGGTGAGCGCTCCATTGACCGCAGCACCTCCCCCGCTCAACAGCGCCCAAGTGAGCTGCCCGTTCGTGTTGTCCGGATCGCTGTCGTTGCCAGTGACGCTCTGTGCCGTAAGTGTGCCGTCCTCGTTCATCGTGAACCCGTCATCGTTCGCTACGGGTTGATCGTTCACCGCGGTCACATTGATCGTGACCAATGCATTGTCGCAAGCACTGCCCAGATCACAGAGCTGGTAGGTGAAGCTCACACTGCCTGTGAAGTCCGCGTTCGGGGAGTAGGTGAACGTACCATCGGCGTTGAACTGGAGCGTACCGCTGGCCGCGGCCGTGCCTCCGCTCACGAGGCTCCACGTGAGCTGCGCGTTCGTGTTGTCGATATCACTGTCATTTCCACCTACGCTATTCACGAGCGTAACGTCTTCATTCATGGTGAAGCCGTCGTCATTCGCCACAGGTGTGTCGTTCACCGGGTTCACGGTGATGGTCACGGTCGCTGGATCGCATGCATTACTCGGATCGCAGACTTGATAAGTGAATGTCACCGCGCCATTGAAGTCCGCGTTCGGCGTATAGTTGAACGTGCCATCCGCATTGAAGACGAGCGTGCCATTGGTCGCAGCTGTTCCGCCGCTCACAAGGCTCCATGTGAGCAACGCGTTGGCTGTTTCCGTATCACTGTCGTTACCGTTCACGCTCTGGCCGGTCAGCGTGCCATCCTCGTTCATGGTGAACGCTTCGTCTCCGGCAGTCGGTGTGTCGTTCACCGGATCCACGGTGATGGTCACCGTGGCATTGTCGCACAGCGGTCCGGGGTCGCAGAGCTGATAGGTAAAGCTGACCGTGCCGGTATAGTCCGTGTTCGGCGTGTAGTCGAACGAACCATTGACGTTGAAAACCAGCGTACCATTTGCCGCAGCCGTTCCCCCGCTCACCAAGCTCCACGTCAAGGCGGCGTTGGCCGTCTCCGTATCGCTGTCGTTGCCGGTGATGCTCTGGGCCGCTAGCGCACCGTCTTCCGCCATGGTGAAGCTATCATCGTTCGCAACGGGCGTATCGTTCACCGGGGTTACGGTGATGGTCACGATCGCGGGATCGCACGCGCTGCTTGGATCGCACACCTGATAGGTGAAGCTCACTGATCCATTGAAATTCACGCCCGGCGTGTAGGTGAAGGTTCCGTCAACGTTGAGCACGAGTGAGCCGTTCGCAGCGGCTGTACCTCCGTTCACCAGGGACCAGACCAGTCCTGCGTTCGCCGTTTCCGTGTCGCTGTCGTTGCCACCGACCGTTCCGGAGAGGGTCACATCTTCGTTGGTGGTGAAGGGATCATCGTTCGCGACCGGTGCATCGTTCACAGGTGTCACCGTGATGACCACCGCGGCTGGATCACACGCATTGCTCGGATCGCACGCTTGGTAGGTGAAGCTCACCGCTCCATTGAAATTCGCGTTCGGCACATAGCTGAAGCTTCCGTTCGCGTTCAACGTAAGCACGCCGTTCGCAGCGGCTGTTCCACCGCTCACTACGGTGAAGGTGAGCACATCGCCATCCGCGTCCGTGTCGTTTCCGGTCACGTTCGCGTTGAGGGTATTGTCCTCTGGTGTACTGAAGCCGTCATCATTCGCGACCGGTGTGTCGTTCGTGCCACCCACGTTGATGGTCACGGTCTCATTATCACACGCATTACTTGGATCGCAGAGCGTGTAAGTGAAGCTCACGCTTCCGTTGAAATTGGCGTTCGGCGTCCACGTGAAGGTTCCGTCGTTGTTGAAGTTGAGCGTGCCATTCGTCGCAGCGGTGCCACCGCTGAGCAACGTCCACGTCAGCTGTCCGTTCGTGTTGTCCGCATCGCTGTCGTTACCGCCGACCGTATTGCTCACCGCGACATCCTCAGCGGTATTGAAGGTGTCATCGTTCGCGACAGGCGTATCGTTCACTGCGTTCACCGTGATGGTCACGGTCGCATTGTCGCACAATGGCCCCGGATCGCAGACCTGGTAAGTGAAGCTCACGCTGCCGTTGAAGTTGGCGGTTGGCGTGTAGTTGAACGTACCATTCGCGTTGAACACCAGCGTGCCGTTCGCAGCGGCCGTGCCCCCGTTCACCAAGCTCCACACAAGTGAGCCGTTCGCCGTTTCCGTATCGCTGTCGTTGCCGGTCACACTTTGTGCCATGAGCATTCCGTCCTCGTTCATGCTGAACGAGTCGTCGTTCGCGATGGGCGCATCGTTCACCGGGCTTACGGTGATGGTCACCGTGGCGGGATCACACGCGTTGGATGGGTCGCACAACTGGTATGTGAAGCTGACACTGCCGCTGAAGTTCGCGTCCGGAGCGTATATGAACGTGCCATCGCTGTTGAACGAGAGCGAGCCGTTCGCTGCCGCCGTTCCACCGCTCAGGATGCTCCAAGTGAGTTGTGCCGCTGTGTTGTCGGGGTCGCTGTCGTTGCCGGAAACGGTAGTGCTCAACGTGCCGTCCTCGGCAACGCTGAAGTTGTCATCGTTCGCCGTAGGGCCGTCGTTCAGCGCGTTGATGGTGATCGTTACCGTGGCCTGATCACAGGCCGCGCTTGGATCACAAGCCTGGTAGGTGAAGCTGACCGTGCCGTTGTAGTTCGCGTTCGGCGTGTAGTTGAACGTGCCGTTCGCGTTGAACGCCAATGTTCCGTTCGCAGTCGCAGTACCACCACTGATCAAGCTCCACACAAGCTGCGCGTTCGTGTTGTCGCTGTCGCTGTCGTTGCCCGTTACGCTTTGCGCCGCGAGGCTCGCATCCTCGTTCATGGTGAACGTATCGTCGTTCGCTACAGGCGGGTCGTTCACCGGGTTCACTGTGATGGTGACCGTTGCTGGGTCGCACGCATTGCTCGGATCGCAGGCTTGATACGTGAAGGTGACAGGGCCATTGAAGTTCGCGTCAGGAGTGTAATTGAACGTACCGTTCGCATTGAAGAGGAGTGTCCCGTTCGCCGAAGCTGTTCCGCCGCTCACCAAGCTCCATGCGAGCTGTGCGTTGGTATTGTCCGGATCGCTGTCGTTCCCTGCTACGCTCTGTGCGGTGAGGCCCCTTCCTCGTTCACGCTGAAGCCGTCATCGCCCGCAACCGGAGCATCGTTCACCGCGTTCACGGCGATGGTCACGGTGGCGGGATCGCACGACGGTCCGGGATCACACACTTGGTAGGTGAAGCTGACGCTGCCATTGAAGTTCGCGTTCGGCGCATAGTCGAACGTGCCGTTCGTATTGAAGACCAACGTACCGTTCGCCGCGGCCGTGCCACCGCTAACAAGGCTCCAAGTGAGCTGTGCGCCGGTGTTGTCCACATCGCTGTCGTTCCCTGTGACACTTTGCGTGATCAGCGCTGCGTCCTCGTTCACGGATACGCCATCGTCGTTGGCGATCGGCGTGTCGTTCGCCGCGTTCACAGTGATGGTCACCGTAGCTGGATCGCAAACACTGCTGGGATCGCAGGCTTGGTAGGTGAAGGTTGCACTGCCGCTGAAGTTCGCCGATGGCGTGTAGTTGAAAGTGCCGTTCGCAATGAACACGAGCGTACCATTGGCAGTAGCTGTTCCACCGCTAACCAGCGCGTACGAGAGTGGATCACCATCCGGATCGCTGTCGTTGCCGTTCACACTTTGTGCCGTGAGCGCCACATCTTCGCTGGTGCTAAAGCCATCATCCGTGGCAATGGGCGCATCATTGGCCGAGCCGACGTCGATGGTCACCGTAGCGGGATCACATGCGCTTGAAGCATCGCAGACCTGATACGTGAAGCTCACGGAACCCGTAAAATCCAATGCGGGTGTGTATATGAAATCGCCTGTACTCGTGAAGTTCAATGTGCCGTTCGCAGCCGCTGTGCCACCACTTACCAAGCTCCAGGTCAACTGCGCGGTCGTATTATCGACATCGCTGTCGTTGCCCGCAACACTGGCAGTCAATGCGACATCTTCGCCCGTCGCGAAACCATCATCATTCGCCACCGGCGTATCGTTCACCACGTTCACCGTAATGAATACCGTTGCCGGATCACAAGCCGCGCTCGGATCACAAGCTTGGTAGGTGAAGCTGACCGATCCGTTGAAGTTCGCGTTGGGCGTGTAGGTGAATACACCGGCAGCGGTCATACTCAAGGTGCCGTTCGCACCGGCCGTGCCAGCGTTGATGATGCTCCAGGTCAACTGACCATTCGTGTGGTCCGGATCACTGTCGTTGCCGATCACGCTCTGTCCGTTGATCGTGCCGTCCTCGTTCACCGAATAGCTGTCGTCGTTCGCCACCGGCGCATCGTTCAGCGCGGCGACGTTGATGGTCACAGTGTTCGTGTTGTCGCAGAGCGGTTCCGGATCGCAAACGCCATACGTAAAGCTGACGCTGCCGTTGAAGTTCCCATTGGGTGTCCAGTCGAAGGTGCCGTTGGCGTTGAACACGAGCGTGCCATTCGTTGCTGCCGTTCCACCATTGATCAAACTCCAGGTCAACTGAGCGTTCGTGTTGTCCACGTCGCTGTCGTTGCCTATTACGCTCTGGCCTGTGATGGCCAAGTCCTCATTGGTACTGAAGCTGTCGTTGTTGCCAACAGGTGCGTCATTCACCGCGTTGATGGTGATGGACACCTCCCCTTCATCACAAAGATTGTCGTCATCGCAAACGGTGTAGGTGTAGCTGACCGAGCCGTTGAAGTCCGTATCCGGTATGAATGTGAAAGTGCCGTCGGCATTGACCACGACGGAACCGTTCACTTCGGCGGTGCCACCAGCGAGCAAGCTCCACGTGAGAGTCGCGTTGGCATCATCCGCATCGCTATCGTTCGTGCCGAGGTCGCCATTCAAAGCGACATCCTCATTCACACTGAAGGCATCATCGCTGGCAACAGGATAGGCGAGCACCAAGACGTTCTCACCAACAGGACCTGCGACCGAATTGGAATAGTTGCTCCCCGGCACTGCGGCTCCTCCGGTCTCGTAGACGATGAGAGCACCGCTATAGGCGTTGGTGGCAGGAGAGATCCGGCGACTTGGGTCGGCGAAGGACCTGGTCGGGTCAAGATATCGAACCTGGGCCCCGTTCTGATAGGTGCCCGGTGCCTGCGCTGCATCCACGGTCACGGTCATTGCGATGGTAACCACTCCAGCTGCCGGGATGTTGAAATCGCCGAAGCGGGGTTGTGCGCTCGTTCCGAGGTTGACCAAGCTCGATGGACCTGTGGAACCGCCTGTGTATGAAACCGTAGCCGATACATAGGTAATACCAGCGGCAAGCGGATCATCCAGTTGGACACCTCCTGCATTTCCGGCGGCACCCGTTTTGGTGATCACCAACGAATAGGTGGTGTTGGCGCCTTGAGCCACGCCCACACCGAGCTGAGCGCTTGCGGAGGTCTTGGTAACGACGAGGGTCGGATAACACGTGGAGCTCTGGCCTTGCAGGTAGGGTGGCAACGACGCAAATGCGAAGCTGTTGGCTACGCCATCCTGTCCATCGGCAGCACCATGTGGGATCCCTACGCCACCATTGGCCCGGCCACTGAGGCCTTTCACAACACTCGTGGACACCGTGGCACCGGAAACGTTGTACCAGATGGCACCGCCGCCGCCACCGCCGCCCGGTCCATGTTCAAAACCGGCATCGTTCAGGGTATTCCCGCCCCTGCCTCCGTTGGCGACCAAGCTGAGGTTCGCCAATGGGCTGTTCTGCGTGGCATTCACGAAAATGGTGCCTGCCGCTCCTCCACCACCTGCTCCATCTGGTGCGCTACCGAACGCACCAACATCTCCATCATCGCCATTGGCCGTTATCGTACCCGAACCAGTGATCCTGCCGACGTTAATGATCACGAGTCCTCCTCCGACTCCACCTTTCACACCGGTGAGCGCGTTGTTCGCGTCGCCACCACCACCTCCACCACCCAGGAAAAGTCGGCCCAAGACCTGGGCGACCTGCGTAGCTGGCCGACCCCCGCTCGGGTTCGTTCCACCAGCGCCAGCCCAGCCCAAGCCACCCACACCTCCTGCTCCGCCATTGGCACCACCTCCACCACCAGCATTGTGGTCATTGCCTCCGCCTCCACCGTTCCCGGGCGCTCCGCGTCCGAAATCACCGCCTGGAAATCCATTCCAAGAGGCCCCTAGGTCCACTGCGGTGAAACCATTCCACATGTACCGGGGTGTGCCTGCAATGTTCTCGCCTTTGCCGGACGATTCCGTTAAGGAAGTGGTGGCATATGTGCTGCCCAGATTCGCGCCAGATACCGCTTGTTCCTGATAACCCGCACGAAAGCCTCGGCCGTTCGCGCTTATGGAGAATCCACCGAAATCGAACGCGCCGGCCACGTCGAAAGCCACGACCCCACCCGCAGATCCGTTCCAGGGAGGACAGACCAGATTGGAGGTAAGGATCAGGTTGGAATACTGAGGTACTCGCACCACTTGGAAACGTTTCTGGGTGAGCGTGGAGGAACCGTCCTGGTTGGTGTAGGCGTATATGGTGCCATTGCTTGTACCACCTCCTCGGAACGTAAGGGTGCCCCCCGTAAGTGGAACACTGCTGGTGGAGACGATATACTCGTAACGTCCGGTGTTGTTCAACGCGGTGAACCCGGTTCCGCCGAGACCATCCGGGCCACCTGTTGCGCTATTGCCACCGTAGAGATCGCTATTGGACGTATTGATGTCCGCATCCTGCATCTGAATGATCAGCAGCAGATCCCCTGGCTCGATGGTAAGCGTGCCGAAGGTGTTGCCGAATGCGTCGTTCGCTGGAACAGCGCCCAAGGCCAATGTGCTCGACCCTGCAGAGAGCGTTAGCGCGCCCGGGACCGTGTAGTAGGTGTTGACAACAAGTGCGGCATTCACAGGACCATCTATTCCGGGAGTGCCACAAACGGCCACTTGAGCCAGCGTTGAATGAGTGCAAAGGGCGAATGCACATAAAGAAACGAACCAATATTTGAACATGTTCGTGGAGATCAGAATTCGTAAACGCCAATGGCGGCTAGCACATATCGCATCATGGTCCAAGCGCTTTCATCCGGTAAGAAGCACTGTCTTGCCAACTCTCCAGGACCACACGAAAAGTCAGTCGATCACAGGGCACCTCCCTGATCGCAAAGCTGCCTTGGAACAAAGGGGCTATCAGCAACACGACGTAGTCCACTGTCCACATTCTTGTTCACGATCACGAACAGATATCAACGCGTTCAAAAACGAACAGGGGACCATGTTGCCATGATCCCCTGTTCATCAAGGTGGATCCGATCAGGATCTACGGCAGCTGCTGCGCCCTCGTATTCGTAGGCACTGTGCTACCAACGTTCAATAGAATGGGGTCGCGATCATTGCTAGCACCCACATACTTCACGGTGCCGTCGAGATTCGCATCTTCAATATAGTAGCCCAACACGGTATTGTTCGGAACCGTGCTGCCAACGCGGACCAGGATGGGGTCCCTATCGTTTCCGGCACCGGTATACTGGAGAACGCCATCACCGGTCACATTTCCTGACCACATGACCTGCGAGGCGCCTACGGTCTTGCGCGCTTCGGTTCCGTAGGTCGCGGTGCTCAATGTGGTGAAGTCCACCATCGTTCCCGGATCGCGGAGCAGGTAAGGTGTGAAACTCATCACCCCGAAGTGGTTCCGATGCTTCACCACTACATGGTAGTTGCCCGTTGCAACTCCTGGGAATGTGATCGTCTGCTCACCGGTCGGTTGCATCAGGTTACCGGAACGCTGAACGAGCACGGCACGAGAAGACACCACTATGGTCGGGTTCACATTGCTGCGCAATTCCACCTTGGCCCAATCAACGGGGGCGGACAATCCTACCCAACTCTTTATATCAGGGTTCATCGTTTCACCCAAGCCATAGGGATCGGTGGCGGGCAATAAGTTGTTCGTGTTCAAGTCGCTCTTCATCGTGGTGCCATCGAAAGGCCCTTCCAATATCGCGCGAACATTCACTCGAGCGTTCAAGTCATCATGATCGAGAATGCCGTCCGCGTCCTGATCAACACCTGCGCGCACTTTGGTGGTGGGTTGAACAAGCGTCCAACTGAGCGCACCGCCAGTGCCTTGTGCCGAAGCGACAGGCCGCGTGTGTAACGGTTTGCCCAGCAATATCGCTTTGGTAGTTGCTGCTGCCCGTGTAGTAGAACCCGCGCATTTCGCCGCCATAAGTGCCTTTCACGATGTTGCCATATTCCGTTGGATGCGCGGCTTCATCTACCAGAGCTTTCATCGCATTAAGGCCGGTGATGCTGCCAATCGTAGCACCATTGATCGTTTGCCGCAAACCCACGGCGGGCATGGCATCCTGCACAACCGTGCTCGCTAATGGGAAGGCGAAACTCGGCGGACTGTTCACCTGAGTGATGCCACCGGACCACGATAATAATTCGGGTTCATAATCGCCCAGATAGTTGCCGTACCCCTCTGATTGAACCATGTTTCCATCACGCCATCGCTCATCATGCCGAAGCCCCGAGTGCTCTCCGTCGAGTTGTAGAAGAACCCGTTCTTGCGGTACGTACTGCGCAGGTCCGGCGCCATGTCCAGGTTGTTCGCGAACCCCGTGGTGTTACACCAGTACCAGCCACCCTGCCGTTGCCCGCCAATTCGCCACGACCGGTCTGGGCATTGTGGCAATGCGCGCAGTTGATATTCACCGATACCAAAAGCTTTACACCAGGCTTGGAATGGTCTGGAAGTTGGTTCCAGTGCTCGCACCCGGTTCGGATTGCAACCTGCAATGGATGATCGACACCGGATTTCTGGGCCTGTAGGTTCGATAGGGGTTCGGCACGTACCAAGTAGCGCCCAAGAAATCCTAGAACTCCTGCATTTCGCCTGGGGGCTTCGGTGCAGCGCAGCCCTTGCAAGCTTCTGGAAGGCCCCAGCAAAATCCGCGAAGCTGTCCTTGTCTCCACGCCAGTGCAGGTTGCCGCGACCGCGCCCAATGATGTCTACCAAGAATTGCGTGGTCTTCACGCCTTTCAGCGGGTGGAAGTTCTTGCCATCCACCAAGGTCATATTCCCAGAAGGATCACCGAGGTCCCAGCCCAATCGGTCCCACCGTGCATCAACATGGCAACTTCCGCATGCGATGTGCCCGTTACCGCTGCCGAGATGGGTGTTGTACAGGTGCTTCCGGCCCGCCTTGATCACCTGGCGTGGGGTCGAAGAAATTCGCGCGAGCGACTTCCTTGTCCGTGACCATATCCACCGCGCTCACCGTGCCCTCGAATTTGTTCAGCACATATGCCTCGCTACGTATCTCGTCCAACACAAATCCAGTTGGGCCTTCGCCCACTTCGATGGGCGACCAACACGCACACCGGTCGCGTTGATCGTCACCACGTTGTTCGAGCCCATCCCCAGATATACGCCTTGGAGCCATCCGCTCTTCCATACGATCGCGCGCGGATCACCAATGCTCAACTCACGCTGTGCCTGCGGAAGCGAGGAGTTCGCGTAGTTGATGTGCTGGTTCAGATCGCTGATGGTGTTCGCCCCACCTGTGGAGAAGCGCGACATGTTCACCCGCAGGAACTTGCCATTGAGCACCGGCTCGAAACGGATCTCGTTCGTGGCGTCCGTGCCAACAATAGTGACTTCACCACTTGGGCGAACGGCCATCGCCATAAGGATGTTGCCAAGGCGCGCTTGGTAGGTGACGCTCGCTGTGGAAGGGCTGTTGGCGTTGATCACCGCCACGTCGCGATCTGGCATGTCCCAGCCGGCAGTTCGCGCACCGGCACCACCTGTCACGATGTTCGTCCAATTGTGGTTGTTGTCATCCATCCATTGGCCCGCTGCGTTCTTGCGCACGATCAGTGTATTGCTCTCGGTGCTCGGTGGGTTGCTCAGGTTCAGCGGCGGGTTGAATCCTGTTCCGGAATTGGGAACCAGGAACAACGCCACCATAAGGGCCGGCCGGCTTTTTCACATCATTGATGGTCGTGGTGCAGCCGCCTTGGGGGAACAGACCCGCCGCCATGGGAAGCTGTTGCCACTGATCACAGTGGTCTGGTTACCACTCTCGAAGAACGCGCAATACACCGTGTTCCCGTCGGGACTTACCGCCAACGCACGGGGTTGTTCCCCCTTCAATAAAACTTCGGTCGGAGCAGCGGCCAAATTCGCAAGATCGAAGACCTGCACACTTTCTCTTTGGGCGCATGAGACGAATGCTTTTGAAAGGCCCTGCGAAGACCACATCGGCCGGTTCATCTTCCGTCGCCAAGCTACGGACCACCGTGTTGGTGGTGAGGTTCACGATACTGATCTCGTCGCTCACCTGATCCACCACCCAAGCCTCGGTGTTGCTCCGAACGCGCACAGTCACCGGATCAAGGCCAACGGGGATGCTGGCGGTGTTCAGCATCATTGCACCTCCGAGCGTGAAGACTTCGAGCGTGTTGTTCGCCGTGTTCACCGCCAGCAGCTTCGTGCCATCTGGCGTCATGTCCAACGGATGCACATGCGCGCTCTCGTAATTGGTGAATGTGTTCACCGGTACCGCAGAGCCAGCGTTCGGCAATTCGAAGGGTTGGAAACCAAGGAACGAAGCTCCCCCAGCGAATAGGGAAAGAACCAGAAATGTTTTCTTGTTACGGGTAATGAGCGACATGGTGGAGCAGGATTTCGTTAGCGGGTCTTCTGAACGCACTTATCCATCGGCGGTGGAAGGTAAGCAGATCTGTCCTCAAGACCAAAACACCGGGACTTGGCGCCTCGGTGTCAGATCACACCCAACTCCTTCCCCACCTTGCCGAAAGCTGCCAAGACCTTATCGATCTGGGCATCGCTGTGTGCAGCACTCAATTGCACGCGGATCCGCGCTGTATCCTTTGGTACCACCGGGAAGAAGAAGCCGATCACATAAATGCCCTCCTCCAACAACTTGTCGGCCATTTCTTGGCTCAGTTTCGCATCGCCGAGCATCACCGGAACGATGGCGCTGCGATCACCGCGTGTTTTGAACCCGAGCGCTTCGATGCCCTTTTTGAACCGCAGCACATTCGCTTCCAACGTATCGCGCAACGTGGTGCTCTGCATCAGGATATCGAGCACAGCGATACTCGCACCCACGATGTTCGGGGCGAGTGAATTGCTGAAGAGATAAGGTCGGCTGCGCTGGCGCAATAGTTCAATGATCTCCTTGCGACCCGTGGTGTAGCCACCCATCGCACCACCCAGTGCTTTGCCCAATGTGCCCGTGATAATGTCTACGCGACCTGATACTCCGCAGGCTTCCACGGCACCTCGACCGGTCTTGCCAATGAAGCCCGCCGCGTGGCATTCGTCCACCATCACCATCGCTTCGTACTTGTCTGCGAGATCGCACACGCCTTTCAGATCAGCCACGATGCCGTCCATACTGAATACACCATCGGTTACAATGATGATGTGTCGTGCGCCGTCCTTTCTGGCCATCTTCAATTGCGCTTCCAGGTCGGCCATTTCGTTGTTGGCATAGCGGTAACGCATGGCCTTGCACAAGCGAACACCATCGATAATGCTAGCGTGGTTCAATGAATCGCTGATGATCGCATCGGCTTCTTGTAACAACGGTTCGAACACGCCTCCGTTCGCATCGAAGCATGCTGCGTAAAGAATGGTGTCCTCCGTGCCATGGAATTCGGCGAGCTTCATCTCCAGCTCTTTGTGGATGTCCTGCGTGCCGCAGATGAAGCGCACACTGCTCATACCGTATCCGTGCGAGTCGAGCGTCTTGTGCGCGGCGGCGATCACATCCGGATGCGACGAAAGACCGAGGTAGTTGTTCGCGCAGAAGTTCAGGACCGTCTTCCCGTTCACGGTGATCTCCGCCCCTTGTTCGCTCGTGATGATGCGCTCTCGTTTGAAAAGGCCGGCATCGCGGATGGAGTCGAGCTCGGTCTGTATGTGCTGGAGGAAGGAAGTGGCGGTCGTGGTGCTCATCGATGAGTGGGATCAGGGTGCGAACCTACCCACTACCGCCGAAGACAACAAGGTCAGGGAATCTGTTCCACCCGGACGTTCGTTGGCACGGTACTTCCCACGTTCAACAGGATCGGATCGCGGTCATTGTTCGAACCAATGTACTTGATCGTGCCGTCAAGGTTCACATCCCGACGATCGTACACATTGCTCAGCGTGTTGTTCGGGGTTGTTCCAC
Source organism: Flavobacteriales bacterium (assembly GCA_016717225.1). GTDB lineage: Bacteria > Bacteroidota > Bacteroidia > Flavobacteriales_F > PHOS-HE28 > PHOS-HE28. The sequence continues at coordinate 24,598 of JADKGB010000016.1, forward strand.
CGACCGCCGTAAGGATCGGATCACGATCGTTGTTCACCCCCACGTACTTCAGCACCCCATCGCCTGTTGCATCGCCCGCCCAGAGAACCATTTTGGCACCTACCGATTTCTGTGCATCGGCACCGTAGGTCAATGTCGCTGGGTTGGTGAAGTCGACCACGGCAGCGGTTGAAGAAAGCGCTATTGCTGCGCCGGTCATAACTCCAAGATGGTCGCGATGGCGGATGGCCACACGGTAAATGCCCGGTGTTGCATCAAAGGACACCGGCGACACGCCATCAAAGCCTACCACATCACCATCGCGCTGCACTAGTGCCGTTCGCGTGGCCAGCACGGTGTATGGCGAACTCGCCTGTCGAAGTTCCACAAGCACCCAATCGCAGATGGCCTCGTTACCACTCACCGCGCTCACACCGTTCGAACGCACCACACCCGTTCCGCCCGCGACCAGGGAATAGCCCAGTCCGGAATACGGCTCAGCTGCTGGAACCAGGTTGGCGGTGCGCAGCGCATCGCTCATCAATTGGGTCGCCTGCACATAGGGACCGTCGAGCAACACCTTCGCTGCCACGGTGATCCGCTGAGCGCATGGTGTACCGGAGACATACAACTGGTTCACCTCTCCTGCCGTCAGTTCGCGTCGGTGGAACGTGAGATCATCCAACGAACCCTTGAGGAAGAAATTCGGGAGGAAATAACCTCCGATGTAAAGTGTGCGATTGAGGTCAGTGAGGCCACCGGCATGCTGCTCGATGTCAAACAAACTGCCGTTCTTGTAGATCTTCATCGTGTTGGACACCGAACTTGAAGTGACCACATAGTGTTCCCATTCGCCGTAAAGCGGATAGCCCGTGTAGTAGCATTTTCCCGTGCCATCGTAGGTGCCGAAGGTCCAGGCGAAATCATTGGATCCCGTGTGGAAGTAATGCGGGCTCACCAGCAGGCGATCGCTGGAGATGTCCGGCCAAGCCCAGACGATGATGTTGCCCTTGCTCTCCACAGCTTTCACCCAGAAACTGATGCTGATCTCGTTGCTGATGGCCCAGGTGTTCAAGTCCAATACATCAATGCGGTCGTCCACGCCATCGAACGCATAGGCCGCATTCGGGACGCCGTAGCGGTCCGCTGTGGGCAACGGGCCCACCAGCACGCCGTTGTGCCCATTGCCTGAAGCATCATTCGGTGAATTGTTGAAGGGATAGCAAGCGACAAGTCCATCGCTCAAACTGTTCCCCGCAGTGGTGAAACTTGCAGCAGGCGCGTATGCGGAAGTGCCGCCGGAGCAATTGGTCTTCACTTGAAAGGTGTAATTCGTCCAAGCGGAAAGCCCTAACAACGAATAGGAGGTACCCGCGACCGCCGACACCGTGTTCCATGAGGACGCACCCACGGGCTTCCATTGCAGGTCATACGAGACTGCGCTGCCCGCCGGCATCCAATTCAACTGTGCCGTGTTGGCGGTGACAGTGCTCGCGTTCGATCCGAATACGGTCCCGCAGGCCACGGCCGTGCAGTTGATCAAGCAGGGCGCAGCGGACACCGATGCGGTGATCACCGCCAGCGGCTGCGGGCCAAAGCCATTGTTGAAGTTGATCCCCACCGGGTTCAAGTGACAATAGCTCATGATGGTGCCGCCGCTCGGTGGTATCGGTCCGGTGGCGCATCCGCCGCCTTCGGGATAGCCCGCCGTGGGACCACAGCCATCGATCTGCGTGTTGTTGCCGTTCCAAACGCAGGCGTGGGTGTGGTTGGAGCCGAGCAGGTGGCCCGCTTCGTGGGTGACCACGAAGACGCTTGACGAATAGGTGGGCACATTGGAGAAGCTGGTGGAGATGGCGCTGTAGCACATCGAATTGTCGTTGTCAGTATTGCAGAGTCCCGCCAAGCTGGCTGCCCGTCCGCCCCCACCCTGCAAGCCGAGCAAGTGCGCGAGATCACCGTTGAAGCTGTTGCGCGTGTTCTGGAAAGTGGTGAGCTGTTCCAATACGACGGTACTGATATACGGGCTCGCCACATCCCACACGAACACCTGGTTGAGGGTGATGCTGATCCCGTCGTTCAGGTAGAGCGCGGCGCTCTGATTGAAGAGCGCAGTGACGTAGTTCACTGTGTTCACCAAGCTACCCTTCGCTTGGAAGATGTCGTAGTTCACCTCCCAGAAGAAACGCACGCACTTCACCGAGCGCTCACCCTCTATCGCCGTTGGCTGGCCATGTGAAGGTTCCGCTTCCGGAGTGCTGCAAACCATGTTGGGTAATGGAAGATCATGCACCGCGTAGTAGATGTGAGCGCTGCTATGTTCCATAGGTCCGATCACATGATCGGCATGCCCATCGTTGATGAGGCCCATCACCTGGCCTGGGAACAGGCTTATAGCGGCCAGCGTGTTCGGGTCGTCATTCACAATGCCCACATAATGCAAGCCTGGCAACACTTCTGCCGGAAGACCTGTACTAGCTGTGATCACCTGGAACTCATCAGTGAGCCTTTCCGAAGCCACAAGCTTCATGCGCACATCACCTTGGCGCGTTGGAACGATCAACTCCAGAACCTTCGGGGCCGTGCGTAGCAATTCGTTCAATACCTGTGGATCAATGGAGAACATCGATGCTTGCGGAAGGATCTTGCCCGTGCTGGCATCCAACGTTTTCCGCGTGAATGGCCTATACGTTGGCCAAGTGTGGTGCTGGGTTTCAGCAACAACAACCATCGCGGCCACACCTCGTGGAGACACCTGACCGTTTAGTTGTGCGCACGCACATACGCTGATCAAAGCGATACTTATGCGCTGCTGAAGCGAGAAAGAATATCGGCTCATGCAGGGAGAGAATTATTTTAGCGATGAACGACCTTGATCGCCCGAAGATCCAAATTCCTCCCCAAAGACGGCCGCAAGTAGAAAGGGTTGCGTGTTCAGAGCCAACCATGAACTGGCACTTGCGCTATCTCGCCACCAAGATCCGACACAATTAACACGGATCAGAACTATTCCGAGACGAAAATTGCCCAGTCTATGGCAACTGCTCTACCCTCACGCTCGTTGGCACTATACCTCCAACATTGATCAGCACAGGATCGCGATCATTTTCCGCACCCACGTATTTGACCGAGCCATCGAGGTTGCAGTCTTCAGGATAGTACCCGTTCACTACGTTGGTGGGTACGGTACTGCCAATACGCACAAGGATCGGGTCGCGATCGTTGCTGGCACCCACGTATTTCAGACTTCCATCGCGCACCACATTGCCGGACCACAACGTATTGATCGTACCAATTGTCTTTTGGGCTTGGGTTCCGTACGTGGTGGTCGCAAGGTTGGTGAAGTCGATCACGGTGGTTGTCGTATTCAAGCTAACTGCGCTTGCTGTCATGCAACCCAAGTGGTTCCGGTGTTTCACGGCCACGTAATAGTTACCAGTTGATGCGAGCAAGGAGATCGGTGAGATCCCATCAACCGCTACCACATCCCCATCACTTTGCACAAGTGCAGGTCGTGTGGCTACGATCGTCGCTGGCGTTGCAGGATTGCGAAGTTCCACTTGTACCCAATCCACGATCGCATTGTCGCCCGTGATGGAAGTCACACCTGCTTGCATGATCTCTCCTCCCCCATCACTTGCTTGGGTGAAGCCCGCAGCGCTGTATGGCTCACCGGCCGGTAGAATTCCAGCGGTCCGCAAGTTGTCGCGCATCTTCAGCGTACCTGCATCGAACGCACCTTCGAGCATCAACTTCAGCGCGAGGCGCATACCGCTGTTGGTTACTGAAATGTTGTCGAGGTACAATCGATCGCCATAGTCGTTCACGCCCGTGAAGCGAATGACGACGCTTTGGCCATCGTATGCGCTCAGATCGATATCGTGCAACAACCATTGGTTCGCTGCCGAAGGTGCCCAAGGGCTTGTACCGGTCGTCGTGGTGCCCAACGCGAGCGCCTCCTGGTAGTAAAGCGTTGTCCAATTGGCTCCACAATTCGTAGTGATCTCCACGCGCAACCCATCCGTATAACTCGCACCGTAGGGCTTGTACGCATGGTGGAATTTCAAATGTGTTCCGGCACTTCCACCCAAGGTGATCACTGGTGTTACCAATCGATCCAATTGGCCGGGTGCATTGTAGTAGTAGTAGTCCATCCGCCATGCGCGCGTTGCATTGCCGTCAGCACCGGTCACGGAAACATTGGTCCAACTGTCGAGCGCGTCGAAATTCTCCAGCGCCCAACCATTCGGCGCAACAACTTGGTTCTCGGCGTTCTCGCTCACGGGTGTGGCGGCGTTGCTGTTCGCGTAGGTGATGAAGCCCGGGATAGTCCTCGTGCTGCTTCCATTCACATCCGTAACGGTGAGGGAAACATCATACGTCCCTGGCGTACTGTATGTGACGAGAGGGCTGCGACTCGAGCTTGTTGCCGGTGACCCGCCTGGGAAGCTCCAGCTCCAAGTCGCATTCACTCCGCTCAATGCACTGTTGTCCCAGAACTGGACGCCGGGTGCCAGACAAGTCACCGTGCGTTTATCCGCTGCGAAATTGGAAAGCGGCGTAGCTGGTGCTTCGAGCGCGCTTTCCCAAACACTGCGATCCGTAGCGTTCCGAACAACGCCATCACGATAGTTGATGAGGAGGCGTGTACTGTAAATGCGCGCTGGAAGGCCCGCGTTCCACAACGACCATGAAGGTGCCGCATCGCTTCGATAATAGACAGCTCGCCGCGTACCGATGTACAATCCACCGTTGCTCCCTAACTGATGCGTTATGTTGCTGGGCCATTCCCCGTTCAAGTTCACGTCCGTGATGTTCGTCCAAGTTGTTCCGCCGTTCACGCTTTTGAATACCACGTAACCGTTCAAATCCGGTGAGTTGCCATATTGGCTCGTGCGACACAACCAGATCGTTTGTGCATCGGTGCCGCTCACCGCAATGTCATAAGGCACCCATGTGTTCCCGTTCAGTTGCGCGCTCGCTGGTGTCACATTGATCCAATTGGCACCACCATCGATACTTCGCCAGATCTTCTTCACGCCCCACCAACCAGGCCAAGTACACGCGTATAGGGTGTTGGGGTCGGCGAACGCCACTTCGATGCTCGTTACTTTCTCATGGAAGTTGTGAACCTCGCTGAACGAAGTGCCATTGTCGTCCGTGCGCCAAAGGCTGGAGTCCACTCCCACGAACGCGGTGTTCACCAAGTTGGGGTGCCACACGACCTCGCTGCTTTCACCCGTGACATAGCTCGCATTCGGTTCTTTCGTCCAACTGCCGTTCACATTGGCCACCAGTCGATCACCGCTCAGGATCTTGTAACCGTAATCGCTCAACACACGCCGATCGTACTGTGGGTGAACGAAACCGCGGATCCCATCACCACCATCGGTACAAACCCAGCCGTTGGTGTAAACGTTGTTATCCTTCAACAAAGTGCCATTGTGATAACAGCCACCCAGCATTACTTGGCTGCCCGTCCAACCACCTGCGCCAAAGCCCCAGAAGTCAGTGCCGGAGATTCCGAAGATGCGTTTGTTGAACGTTGCCCCTGCATCATTGCTATAGAAAATGCCGCCGTCGCACGCAGCCCAGATCTCGCTGCCGTAGTATCGAATGTCATGTATGTCGGCATGTACATAATCCACTTTTTCGCTATGGCTCCATTTCGCGGGGCACGTAAAGTTCACTCCACCATCGGTGCTCACCCAGCGGTTCACGCCACATGCCATCAACTTGTTCGCGTTCGTGGGGTCAACCGCAAAGGCCAGATCATAGTAGTACTGCCCGCCATCATCGGTGCCCGCATCGCTCCATCCCATCAGGTTCATGTTCGTTGCGCTTGGCACACCTGCAGGACCGGATCCACAGCACTGGAACGTCCAGTTCGCGCCATTGTCCATGCTCTTGTACACGCCGTACAATCCGCTTCCTCCATCAGCAGCGCCGGTGCATAGCGCATACACCGTGTTCGGTTCGATAGGTGTGGTGGCGATCTCCGTACGCATCTGCTCATCGGGGGCAACGGGCAAGGGCCAGCCTGTACCAATAGGAGCGAACAGTACACCATTGTTCACACTCCGCCAGAACTCCGTTCTGTTGCTCACTTGTTTGATGGCATACACCGTGTTCGGATCCCCGGGCTTCAATTCCAACTCCTGCCAAACACCGCTTTGAACCTGGGTGAATGACGAACCACCTGAAGTGCTGCGCCACAACCCCTGATCGCTGATCACATACAGGATCTGGTTGTTCGAAGGATGCATCACGATGTCCTTGATGTTGTGCGTGAGCCCTTGGAACGTAGCGTCACCAATGCTGGTCCATGTCGCTCCTCCGTTGATGGTTTTCCATAGATCACCTTCAGCACCGGCATAAACGATATTCTCATTGCTGAAGTCGATCTCGATGCTCACCACCTCACCGATCATCAAATTCTTGGTCATGTTCGACCAGTTGAGGCCTTTGTCGGTGCTTTTCCATATACCGGCGTTCGCAGTGCCGGCCCAAACGGTGTTCGGTGTGCTCACACTTTGTTCAACGGTATACACATGGGCTGCACCTGAGGCGTAGCTCTTCGCGACGGATCCATGATCCCAATCTATGGGGCCGATACAACTCCAATTCGCAGCCCTGGATGATGCAAGTTCTTCTGTTGCACTCAAGTAGTCATGCAAGTTCGTTCCATAATTCGCACGTTGCACAGGATCCTTCGGTACCAGTTCATGGCCGATCTCCCGCTTCCACCGCTTGAAGTATTGGGTGTGGTTGTTCTTCACGAAGGGATGCGTGCTGTAGTAAGCCGCATAAGCCGCAGCAACCGCACCCGGATCGGGGTTCTCCGAATACATCAATTGCACCCATTGGGGTAACGCAACAATGTCGTTGTTATAGCGCAACGATTCGAGTTGGGCCGATACGGTGATCAGCTGTGCACAGAAAACGGACAGGAGCAGAATCCTCTTCATGGTTCTGGTTGAAGCACGGTGCAAGATGCATGAAACAGCCTGTGACTGCTCTACTTCTTCGACCGAGTCTTTGGATCCTGACAAATACCAGACATCCCGCGAATGGAACTACGACTTGTCCACCACCTTCGGCACTTTGAAGTAGTCGCTGTCCTTCACAGGCGAGTTCATAAGCACATCGTGCTTTGAAAGTCCGGGCGTCGCCACATCTTCTCGCAGAACGTCCTGTTCTTCGCTCAGGTGGATGAGTGGCTCAACTCCCTTCGTGTCGATCTCGTTCAATTTTTCGACAAAGTCGATCACCCGTTGCATGTCACCAAGCAATTGCTTGCGCTCTGCTGGGTTGCTCACGTCCAATCGCGCCAGTTCGGCGATCTTGTCCAGGGTGGTTTCGTCGATCTTCATTGAAGGCAAATTCTAAACGCAGAGGCGCAGAGGAAGGGCAAAGGAACGGATAGAAAAGCAATGCTGAGTGCGGAGGTTTTTCAATTCCGAAAAGCGGAGTGCGTACTTCAGAACGCTGAGGAATGCGAGTGCGGTACTCGATCTTCCTTTCCTCCGCGCAACTCTTCTTCCTCTTTGCGCCTCTGCGTTGAATAAGACGATTCAGAAATTCAGATAACCACGGGTGGTCCGTTCTTGCGGGGAGCGTATTTCTTCAAGGGCGCTTCGATCGTATCAAAGACCTGATGACGCAGGTTATCCAGGTCGGCTTCGGTGAGGCCCTTGGTGGGGACGAACGGATGAACCACGGTACAGGCAGATCCGGGATGCCCTCTGCTCAGGAACTCTCCCGGTTCACCGAACAATTTCCAATGGTCGAGGAATGTGATGGGCACGATCGGCACTTGTTTTTCAATGGCCAATTTGAAGGCGCCGTCCTTGAACAGTTTCATGCGCGGAGCAGTGTGCGGAATGGTGCCTTCTGGGAACATCGATACGCAAATACCCTTATCGATGGTGCGTGCGGCTTTGATCAGAGCTTTGGCCGCTTCGGTCCTGCTGCCTCGGTTCACCGCGATGTTCATGCGCTTGAAGAACATGCCGATGAGCGGCCATTTCAGCAGCTCGTATTTACCCATGAACAGGAAAAAGTCAGGCACTGTATTGTACATGTGAACGATGTCCAGGTAACTGCCGTGGTTCGCACAAATGATGTACGGTGGCTCTGGCAATGGCGCCTTGCTGATCACGCGCTGTGGTACGAGCAGAAAAATATTGAGGAACACACCCCACCCTCGCATCAATTTGAAAGCGCGTGGATAGCCCGTATCGTCACGCAACAACAGTTTGAACGGGATGTACAAGACCGTAAGCGAGCCGAAAAAGATCAAGCCGAAATACAGTTTGTACAAAAAGCGCGGCACGCAGAACAGCCACTTCAACACAACAGAACGCATGGCCTCGCCCTCGCAGACCACAGGCTGATCATGGTGTTGGTGTTCGCGTGTTGACATGGATCCCTGAAAACGGAGCGCGAATGTAGAATGCCGCCTCTAGCCGCAGGCCACAGGCTTCAGGCTCTGTTCAGCGAGCGCGGCAGTTTGCGCGCTGCCCGAATGTTGGCACTGCTCCTACACCATCGCGTAGCTCGGACCAGCTTGTGGCCATGAGCCTGAAGCCTGTGGCGCATTCTATCTTCGGCCACTTCCGAAAAAATGGCACGCATCCTCACAGGCATACAAAGCACCGGCACCCCTCATCTCGGCAATTTGCTTGGTGCCATTCAACCGGCTGTTGCCATGAGCAAAGCACCCGGTAACGACGCCTTTCTCTTTATCGCCGATCTGCATTCGTTCACCACCATGCGCGATCCGGCCGTATTGCGTGAGAACACCTACGTGGTTGCCGCCGCATGGCTCGCCTGTGGATTGGATGTGAACGCGGTGACCTTTTACCGACAGAGCGACGTACCGGAAGTGACCGAACTCGCTTGGTATCTCGGCTGCCTAACACCATATCCGATGTTGGCGAACGCGCATTCGTTCAAAGACAAGAGCGATCGCTTGAGCAGCGTGAACGGTGGCCTTTTCTACTATCCGGTGCTGATGGCCGCGGACATCCTCCTCTACGATGCGCACTACGTTCCTGTCGGGAAAGACCAGGTGCAGCACTTGGAGATCGCGCGCGACATCGCCGAGGCGTTCAACCGCAACTATGGCGAGGATACGTTCGTGGTGCCCAAAGCGAAAGTGGATACGCAAGTGATGATCGTGCCCGGCACCGATGGCCAAAAAATGAGCAAGAGCTACGGAAACACCATCAACGTGTTCGCCGATGAGAAAGAGCTGAAAAAGCAGGTGATGGCGATCGTGAGCGATAGCAAGTTGTTGGAAGAACCCAAGGACCCGAGTACCGATAACACCTTCAGGTTGTTCGCCTTGGTCGCATCAACGGAACAAACCGAGGCGATGCGCCAGAATTACTTGAATGGCAACTATGGTTATGGCCACGCGAAAAAGGAATTGCTCGCTGTACTCATCGAGCGATATGCGCAGGAACGCTCGACTTTCCAAACGCTGATGAACGACAAGCAGGAGCTCGACAAGCAGTTGCGCATTGGGGCTGAAAAGGCGAGAGTTGTAGCGAGCGCTACGCTGAAGCGAGTGCGGGAGAGGGTGGGGTATCTTTGAGTGACACCTTTGCCTAAGGCTCTTTCAACCAACGCAATGTTGTGATCGTTCCTCTCTGATCGATCACTCGTACGAGATACATCCCAGGCAAGAGATCGAGAGTGTTCAAGGTAGATCGATCAGTAAAAATTTGTTTTGTGATAACAATACGACCTTGTGCGTCGCAGAGTTCCGCGCGCATCGACCGACTTCCATCACAACCGGTTACAGTGACCTGACCACCTCCGGGGTTTGGAAAAACATTGACCTCTTCAGGTCCCCTGTTGGCCGATCCTTCGATCACTAATGCAATTGAACACGACTGCTCCGAACCCCACGTTGTGATGTACTCGAATTCATCGTCCTTGTAACACTGCAATGGCTCATTACTCGCATCCACGAAGTATGTCATTAATGGAAACGGATTGAACAGTTGGAGGGCACCAATGCGCTCATAGATCGTATCTGGAGACTGGCCCAAGAACGAATCTCCAGGATCAACTATCACATATCGGACTTGCAGTCCATTTATGACCCGTGAACCTGTATCTACAACGACAATAGTCTTGGGGTCGAAAAAACTATAGTGCCATGTAGTACCTGGACCACCCCCGAAGTACACAAGTGTGTCAAAAATGTTTTCGTAATTATTCCAAAACCTGATCAGATCCGACGATGAGGTAGTGTAATAGGTCGGACCACCCAAATTCTGGGCAACACCGCTCGTATCAGTCGCAAATGTTGTCGACTTCAGTCTTTGGCATGATTCACCTTGGAAGATAACGTCATCGAGGTATTGAACCCGAAGGGTAGCTTCCGGCTGCAATTCGGGAAGGGAAGTATAAAAAGTGTAGCGCCATTCGGATCCAGGATGGCACCAGCTCTGAGCGGATGCAACAACTACCATTGCCCAGAAAACACCCGTCAACATAGTTCTCATGACCGTATCCATGTGCTTGTTAACCGAACGCCATTTGTAGCGATCGAGGTGATGGCGTAGACACCTGGTGGAAATAAGCCTGCATCAAACACGAATGTGCTCGTCGTTGACTTGTCACTAAGGATCACACGGCCCATTGCATCAATGATCGTCACAGTCGCATTCTGCAAATCTGCGGGCAACTCAATGTGAACTATGCTTTCACCTGGGTTCGGCCAAATCCGTTTCAGCCCCACCCCACATCACCCACCCCTACCCCCGCCCCACCGTACTGCAATGTACCCAGGGGGGACGAGCCAGATCCAGAGTCGCCAATCCTCTCCCCCGCAACCGCACCGAACATCTCATCACATTCCCGCCCCACCGCGCAGTAAAGCCACCTACAGAATGTCGGCCCTGTGGAGATGTCACCGCAAGAGGTTGTTGTTGTAGTCGCACGACGATGGGCATTGCGCGATCACGATCGGTACAAGCGCACACCTGATGCTCATCGCCAACACCCTCCACCCAGTGCTCCCAAGAGATGGCACGCTGGAGACTGAAAGGCGGTCCAGCCCACGCGAATCTGCTTGTAGTCCCACCGCTCCAGCCCCCAGCAGGAATGTCCCACCACGGCCCCCTCCCACCTTGTACCCCCTCCTGTCCCCACCCCCCGCAGACAGGATCGGCCACGCGAGATCCTGCGCCACACACCCCCTAACGTCCTTCCAAAACGGCCGCTTCCCTGCCCACGCCCACGCAGCCCACTTTGCGCCGGGATGGTCGATCCCAGCCACCAAGATTTCCGTCCCAGGCGCGAAATTTCCGGCTTCCAATATGTCGGAAGCTCGATCAGCGCAAAGGTTGTTGCGCATACGCCGCAGCGGCACGGCCGCCCGCTCGGTACCCCGCCCCCCCCCCCCGCGCCACCCCGCTCTGCTCTTCCGCGCCGCCGTGCGCAACCAGTGTAGAACAGTGTTGCGGGGTTGCCACAGCCCGGTTGCGCCCCCGCGCCCCCTAACCCCACTTTCCCTTATGCCCCCCAGTGTGGCGGTATGGTCTGCACCCAGATAGCGCGCCGAAGTGCCTTGCTGCATGCGCCCAACCCACCCGCCTGGTCCTCGCCCCCCCGAACCCCACCAATCGGCCGTCGGCGGCCTCGTCTTGCACCACCCTCGCGGGCCCGCTTACTTCCGCCCGCCCGCGGCCGCGTCCCCGTCCCCCCACACGCCCCCCCCCCGGCCCCACGAGATTTGCATCTGCGGTCCCTCCCAGCCACCAATGCAGCTCAGGCCCAATTCTGAAAGGGCAGCCCAGTGTAACCCCCTGGCAACCCGGATCTGTCCACGTGACCCGTGACGCACTGCAGGTGTTCAACCGGCCAGGCAGCACTGGCATTGGTGCCGCGTTGATGATCCCCGTTTTACCCCGCCGCCCCCACCTCCTCCATACCCCCCCCCTGCGACGCGCCCCCTTTGTCTGTGCCCCATGACCCTTCCAATTGCATACCCTTGAGGACACCACCGACACCGCGCCGGGTTCAATAATTACTCTCGATTCTGGAACGAATTGTAGTTTGCATTGCACCGTGAGTGTGGCACCAGTTCGCACGATAAGGTCTTGGTAGAATTTCTGCCAAAATCCCAAATCTCATTAGCGGTGACCTCAAACGGAGAGTTCAGATATCCACCGCCTGATTCCCGATTGACTCCAAATCCACAGGCACTTTACCCCATTTCACGACATGTTCGCTCTCCACCACCATGGTGTTATTGCAACCCCTAGGGGATTAACAGCGCCCCAATGCATGGGCTAGTATTACAAACCACTGTTGTATCAAAAATGTCCCAGAGAAAGTCGAAATTGCTACGCACGCAACTTTGATCAGTAGAGTTATACGTATGCTTCAAATCAAAAGAATGACCAAGTTCATGTGCCCAATGGGTCGAGAACCAATAGTCATGAACATCTGAAAGATTCATGTCTGGTACAAAGCGATAGAAGCTCTCGATGGATCCTGACAGCGAATAGCCCGCATAATTCAAACTGTCTGCCGGATCAGCGTGAGCAATATGAATATTGAACGCTCGATTTCGTTCGGGAAAGTTAGCTGCAACATACTGATCCAATAACGCATTATGTCCAACACCATTGCTCCAATACAGTGATGTATCTGGTGTTGGATCGTTGTAGAAGTAAATGCTATCGAGCACTACTCGGATGTGTGAGCTATCAACGAATGGTACCGGGTAGCTCATAACATGATCCAAGGCCGCATTGAAGTGATACTTATCATCTACCCACCTAATCACCTGCCGCATTCGCGCATGCAATAATGGTGTATCGTCTACGCTACCAATACCATCAGCGAAACGCCAAAAGTTCAAGTTGATATGAATGGTTTTTACTGGCGTAATTCCCGGCTCCGGTGTCCAAGTCTCCTTATGTCGATAATGAGCGAGGAAGGCAGTGCTCTGCTCTGCGCACTCGCCACTCGTGGTGTAGAAACTTGGTCGTGCGGGGTGCCGCAGCCAAGGTTGCTCTGTGCGCTAAGTTGAGATGCACCGAAAACCAACATCTCGCTGATCAACACTAAGCGAGCAAAAGGAGGATGTGCGGTACTCATGGCTCAAGGGTTTGGGGTAATGAAAACGGCATAACAAAGGTGCTCTACTTTGATTGCCTCCAGAATACCCGGAACGGTGTATTTTTCGGAGTGCTCACTTTGGAATCCTATGGCACATGGATCAGCGCTCCTCGCCTATTCCTCGTAGAGGAAAGCTACGATTCGAATAGTTATCCTACGGGGATGGCGATGAAGATCCGGTCGGTCACTTGGGCCCGAGGGTGTGGAGCGCCCTGGGGGTTCCGCGCTCCACCCACCTTTGTTCACTCCAAACAGCACGCGGTCCAAATAGTCTCAGAACTTCGCACACGGAATAACTCTCCGCTTTGCCATGCTCTTGCGTTTGCGGCTGTTCGCCAATTCGTATACCATGGTGATCTCGTGCGCGCCACCACTGTTGGCGGCCAATCGAGAAATGGTGATGTCGTAGCTGTAGCCGAAACGCCAATCGTTCACTTTGGTGCCTATCACAAGTGCGATGGCATCGTTGTTCTGATAGCCTGCTTCATACGCTTTCAACAACGGAATTCCGCGGAACCAAAGGCCCGCGAAAATGGGATCACGCTCGAAGTATCCCCCGAGATCGAGCTGGTCGTACTTGCCTTGCGCCCGATAGTTGAACGCTGCGATAATGCTGGTAGGGTGCTTTTTGATCACCGGTGACTTCATGGTGAACCGCTTGCCGCCGTGTACGCTGATCTTGATGGGAACAATGGCCTCGCGCAACAACAAGGTCTGGTTGGGCTTGTTCAAGTGGTGAACGCCCACTCCCAACCACACTTTAGGCGTGAAGTAGAGCAAGCCACCGCTGATGTCCGTGTACTTCGCATTGCGGCCTTGGTAGTTCTCGAAGGTGCTTACATCGCCACCGCGCGCGAGCTGATCACCGAACAGTAACCGCGAATAATCCACAGCATGGTCCACGAAAGCGAATTGCAATGCGGGCCGGAGAAAGACTTTGCGCTTCAATTGAACTTCATAGGCATACTGAACCGCGATGTTGGTGTAACGCAGCGCACCCGTACCTGCGCGATCGTGTGTAGCGATAATGCCGATGCCGCTATTGAGTTCGCTGATGTAATGATCGGCTGCGAAGTTGTACGTAACGAATGCCCCCGGGATCGATGGCCACTGATCCCGATACTGAAGTGCGAAACGTGTTCCTGCACTTGTTCCAGCGAATGCCGGACTCAGGTATGTAGGAGCGCTATAGAACTGCGTGAAGTGGGCATCCTGTGCCGTCACCGACCCGAGGACACCGATCAGCAGAACCGCTCCGGCGTACCGTTTCTTCATGCGCGATCACGGCTTGGTTACGCGCGCGGTGTTCTCGTTCCGATTGAGCACGATGTCCAGTGGTATCTCGCGTGAACCGTCAGGTACAACGATCGTGTTCACCTCGCTTACACGGGCTTCGAAACCCTGTGCTTCCACTGTCATTGTGTATCGTTGGCGCGGCTCCACCATCATCAGATAGCGACCGGTCTTTTCGTTCGCGGTGTATACTCCAATGAGTTCTTCCCCGGTGAGATCGCTCAGCGTAATTCGGGCCTTCACTGGTTCTTCGTTCACGTCAGTGATGACACCACGCACTACCAAATAGTCGATCTGGCTGCTGGGGAAATTGATCTGGTAGATATCCTGGCCTCCAAGACCACCGCTGCGTTCGCTGCTGAAGTAGCCTGTTTGGCCATCTTCGCTCAGGCAGAAGAAAATATCATCCTGGACGGTGTTCAGCGGAGCACCCATGTTCTCCGGCACGGTCCACCCGTTCATGTCATAATCCACCAGGTTGCTCTTGAAAATATCATAACCACCCATGGTATTGTGACCAGTGCTGCTGAAGAATAGTGTAGTGCCATCGCTGTGCAGGAACGGTGCGTCTTCTTCGAATGGCGTGTTGATCGTTGGCCCGAGGTTCAAGGGCAAACTCCACTCACCGTTGGGTAATTGGCGGATCCTGTAAAGATCATGTCCACCAAACCCTCCCTCGCGATCGCTCGAGAAGTAGACTTCCGAACCGTCTGGCGATATCGTTGCGCTTGGCTCGTGGAAAGGGCTATTTATACGTTCGGTCATTTTCTCGGGATCCTGCCACAAGCCTTGCATGCGCTTCACGCTGAACAGATCACCGCTTGTGAGATTCTGGCTGGTGCGGTAGAGGATCATCTCATTCCCTTCGGGACTCAGACCGACCGTGGCGTCTTGTACGATCGTGTTCAATGGCGCTCCCACATTGGTCGCATTGCTCCACACCTCATCCACGCGCTTGGCCATATACACATCTTCGAAAAATTGACCGCTCGGATCACGCATATTGCCCGTACTGCCTTCGCGGCGACTGGTGAAATACATGGTGTTGCCATCGGCCGTTACCAACGGACAGTAATCGTGGTCAGGGCTGTTGATCAGCGCGCCCATATTCCGGATGTCCATTTCGGCCGGAAAGGACGTGAGCTCTTTTGCTGTGTTCGCGATCGCGATGTGGCGATCCACTTCCGCGTTCTCAACTGCGCGTCCAGCTGCTTGTTTGTATGCGGTGAGCAATTCGATCTCCTCATTGAAGCGTTGCTCCCGATGGCGCATCAAGGCCACCTGGTACTTGGCCTCGATACTGCCGTTGCGCGCTGCTCTCTCAAAAAAAGGCGTTGACTTTTCCCGGAATGTCGGCATGTTGCTCAGGCAGATCCCGAGCTCATAAGCCACCTCCCCGAAGGCGGTATCAACGTCCACCAATTTGCGGTAGATCTTGGCGGCATCAGCCCATTGTTTGCCCTCATAGAGGCCTTTCGCCTCGTCCAACATTTTCGTGTGCGTGCGCGTGTAGTTCTGCTGCGCATGCAACTGGCTGAATAGGAGAGCGCTGGCGAGCAGCGTAACCGCGGTTCGTTTCATGTTCGATCTATCGTAGTAGTGTAACATCACCTTTCAATGTGGTCTCTTCGCCGCTACTGAACTTGGCGTATGCTTTCCATGCGTAGACATCCTGTTTGGCTGGGGTATCCCGGTACCATCCGTCCCAACCTCGCTTGACATCGAAGGATTCGAAAACGAGTTCGCCCCATCGATTGAAGACCTGCAAATGGTAGTCCTCGACACCGCTGTATATGGGGAAGAAGTAGTCATTCTCAAAACTTTGCGGATCGTATACGCCGTCCGAGGGACCTGAGTTACTTGGCGTGAACGCATTGGGGAAGGCGATCTCTCCCGACTGAATGCCGGTCACAGCACCTGGTAGACTGAACGTATCCGGGCAATTCCATTCATTGTTGGCGATCAGCGTTACATCGAACTCACCACCGCTCTGGTAATAGTGGACAGGATTCAACTCCGTACTCGTTGAACCATCGCCGAAATCCCACTGGAATTCGGTCGCATTGCCGCTCAAGTTGTAGGTGAATACAGGCTGGCTGGGTACGATGACTTCATCCGGCTGCAAAACGAAATAGGCTTGTGCACGTGGGTAAACAACTACGCTATCCACTTTTATCGCCGTGTTCACACCACCACCGATCGCAACTACGGTGAGTGAAACCGAAAACGTTCCGGGCGTGTTCCATGTATAGCTCGGGTTCTCCGCTTGGCTCGTACCACCATCGCCGAAATTCCAGAGGTACGTTTCACCAAGCAACGAGGTGTTCGTGAAGTCGACCGTGAGCGGTGCGCAACCCCTTCCCTGGCCAATAAAACCAACTGTCGGTATCGGTGGCGTGATGGTGATCTGCTGGGTAACCGTATCGGTGCAACCGCCCGAAGTCACAACGAGCGTGATCGTAAAATCACCCCAAGTGCCGTAGGTGTGCGATGGCGGATCCTCCAACCCGCTTGTACTGCCATCTCCAAGATCCCAACCGTATGACCATGTTCCATTAGGCGTTGTGTTGCTCACGACAATGGTTGCTGCAGGGTACTGTTGAACGAACGGCGTGGCTTGGAACGCGGCATTCGGCACCGGGTGAACAATGATCGCTTGGCTAAGTGTATCCGTGCAGCCAAAGGCCGAAGTAGCGACAAGGGTGATCGTGTATGACTGGTCGCTATTGCCCGTATTCACGTATGTGTGTGACACGTTCGCGCCCACCAACGTGGTGCCATCACCCATGTCCCATAGCCATTGGATCGCGCCGCTGCCTTGATCGGAAACGTTCACAACGAAGGGCGAGCATCCTTCGGAAGGTGCCGTGAACAATGCAGTTACTGGCGGATAGACCTGGATCTGTTGAGTGACCGTATCTGTACAACCGAAAGCCGTTGTAGCCAGCAGCTGTACGTTGTATGTCGCTGGAATAGCGGATGTACTCGTGTAGGTGTGCTGCACATCCCCGGGTGGCGCATTCTGGAACGCACCATCCCCGAACTGCCATGCCATATTCGTCGCCCCGATCGTGAGGTCATCGAACAACACTGGCAACGGTGTGCATCCTGCTTGAACACTCGGCGTGAATTGTGCGATGGGAGAAGGATGAACGCGAATGCTGAAGTCGGCTGTATCAATGCATCCGAAGGAGGATGTAGCGATCAGTGATGGCACATAGACCACATCGTTCAAGCCTTGATCGAAATAGGTGTGCAAAGGGTTCTGAAATACACTCCCTCCGCCATCGCCGAAGGTCCACAAGTAAGTGGCAGCACCAGTGCTCACGTTCACAAAACCCGGCTCCATGGGCGAGCAACCCGCGCTGTCCGCTACAAATGCTGCAACTACTTGCGGGAACACTTCGACCTGCGCGCTCGTGGTGCTCGTGCAGCCGTCAGCGGAAGAAACGGTGAGGACGATGGGATATGTGACCGATCCCGGACCAAGAAAATTGTACCACGTGTATTCGTGAGCGGCCACTGTTGTATCCGAACTGTTACCATCGCCGTAACTCCAATTATTGGACGTCGCGCCTTGCGATGTGTTCGTGAGCGTTGCCGTGAACGGGTGGCATCCCTGCACATCGCTGATGGTGAACTGCGCTTGCGGCGCTGGGAAAATGGTCACAACATCCATGAGCGTATCGCTGCAACCGAACGCATTGGAAGCGATCACGGTGATCGGATATTGCACTTCAACACCGCTAGTATCGAAATAGATGTGTGTTGGCGAAGGACCACTTCCTGTGGATCCATCCCCAAAATCCCACACGTAGTCAACAGCACCTATGATCGGTGGGAAGGTTACACTGAACGGTGAACACCCACTATCGGGATCCGCAACGAAGGTGAAGTTGGGTGCCGGGTAAACGACAATGCTTTGCTGGGATGTATCTGCGCAACCGTTAGGTCCATTGGCTATCAACGTTACCGTATTCGTTTGCAGGAAGAAGGTGTTGTTCACATACTGATGTGAGGGGCTTGTCGCAATGCTGGAAGTTCCGTCACCAAAGTCCCATTGGTATCCGATCGCGCCCAGGCTGTTGTTCGTGAAATCCACATCCAACGGTGCGCAGCCCGGCATGGCATTGTTGGTGAACAACGCGATAACGGTGGGTGATACCGTGATGTCCATGAAGGCCGTATCGCTACATCCGAAGGCCGTGCTCGCGATGAGCATTACGGTGTATATGCTGTCCGCCGTTCCGAGGTTCACAAAAGTGTGGGAGGGTGAAACAGCATTGTCCCCGCCACCATCACCAAAGGTCCACACATAGCTGGCAGCACCTGAACTGGTATTGGTGAAGCTCACATCCATTGGTGAGCATCCTGCGCTTGGGGTGGATGTGAACGCAGCGATCGGTTTTGCTTCAACGGTGACCGGCTGCACGCCAGCGCTGCTACAGTATGGCGTGGTTGCGGTGAGGGAAACGAAATACGTACCCGAAGCTGCGTACAAATGCATGGGGGCTTGCACAGAATCGATCGCACCATCCCCGAAATTCCAAGCCCATTGAACAACAGGATTACCAGGATCCGTTACGCTCTGATCGAAGAACTGCGCGAGCGTTCCCACACACACGTTCTGAACACCGATCTGCACTTGAGGTGGCGCATAGACGTGAACGAGTTGTGCGGTCTGATCACTGCACCCATCCGCATTGGTCGCTGTAAGTGTGATGGTATAGTCGCCGACGGTTCCATACGTATGCGGCGGTGGGTCGAATTGCGTGTCCGTTGTACCATCCCCAAAATCCCAGAAATACTGCACTGCGTTGAGCGAGGTATTGGCGGGATCGGTGGTCAATGTGTTGCACGCCGCGTTCACGTCCAGAACGAACTGCGCCGTTGGGCTGGGCAAAACCGTGACTTGCACAGTAGCTGTATCCGTGCAACCCGCGGTGGCTCCCATGATGCTCACCGCATATCTGATCGTGAAGGTGCCTGCAGTATTGTAGGTATGCGCTTGATCACCCGAACCGGTCGTCTGCCACCCGCCGCCATCATCGAAATTCCAACTGTAGGTGTTCGCTCCGCCCGTGGTGGTCTCATTGAAGAAAGCGGTCTCCCCAGCGCAGATCGTGTCAGGCGTTACCGTTAGTGTAACAGATGGTGGAGGGACGATCGTGATCGTCACGTTCGCAGTATCGATCCCGCAATAGTTGCTATCCAATAAGGTCACTTCGTACGTACCTATTGCCGGGTATTGGATCGTGCGCGGAAACGTCGGTGGCCATGGATTCCAGTCGATGATGCTGTCTTGGCCGACGCCCCAGTAGTCGCCGAAATTCCAGTGCTCGAACCGCTGGTAGATGTTGCCCTGCATCAAGCAGTTCCGGTTCGTAACATTGAGGAAAGTCACGATGTTATCGGGCCAGCAAAGCAGTGTGGCGCTCGGTGCTATCGCCGCATCATCAAGGTCCCAAACGCGTATCGGATTGAACGTTGCTACGCTGGGTCCGCCTTGCAGCGTGTTGCAGGTGTTCTCGGCGTAAAGCGTAACAGTGGTTTCACAATTCACTGTGCCTTGCAAATACGTGTGCGAGACCGATTGACCCAAGTTGGTAAAGTCATAAACCTCTTGCGGCGACCCATCACCGAAATCCCATGTGAACACAGTGTTCGGCGATACGTTCGTACTGCTATTGATGAACTCGATCGCCTGGGGTGCACAGATCTGTGTCAGTCCGCCAACGGGAATCTGTATGGAAGCGCTCGTACTCTCTTCCATGATCACCGTACCTGTGATCACGCAGCCGCTCACTACTTCTGTAAACGTTACCGTGTATTGACCTACCGTTGAGGTGTACACGTGGTTCACGCTCATTGGTGGAACGAGCAACCCTCCTATTTGCTGGGGGGATCCATCGCCCCAGTTGATCACGTAGGCGCCAATATTGCTCGGTGAAGCAATGACCAGGGTGAAATTCGTTCCACTACAGCTGTACCAGGTCGGAGTATCGGTGGGATTGCCGTAATAGTCGTACAGCTGCGGGCATTGCGCGCTAGCACACAGCGTGAGCTGGGCGATGGAAATGGAAGCCAAAAGTTTGCGCACAGGCATTCACCAAGGGATTATCCCATCCGTTCCAACGCGGTTCACGTGCGAAAGGATACCTGGACCCAATACCACCTCCTCGGACGGGCTGCACTTGTGGAGGAACGCGCTGGCTGGCCAGGCCACGGCTATAGTTTCCATTCACGTCGAACCAACTGCGGGTATCACCGTATGAACCACCCGTATCAACCAATGGAAAAATTCGACATCTGTGTGATTGGCGGCGGTCCCGCTGGATATGCTGCCGCCATGCGTGCCATTGACCTTGGTATGCGCACCGCGCTGATCGAAAAGGAACGCATCGGAGGCACCGGGATCTATAACGGTGCGCTTACCAGCAAAACACTGTGGGAATTGAGCCAACGTGTGGCCAGTGCCAACGAGGTTACCCGCACACGTGGGCGCGAACCCTTCCGCCTTTCTTGGGACGAGATCGGGAAGACACTGAACGAGGCTGTGTTCGAGCGCAAGTATCTATATGCATGTCACATGCAACTGCTCGAGAACAGTGGGGACCACTTCAAACATTTCCGCGGAAACGGGCGCTTCATCAATGATCATATCGTTGCTGTAGAACGGGCCGGAGAGACCATTGAGATCCACGCGGACCACTTCGTGATCGCCACAGGTAGCCGACCACGCACGCTGCCCAGTATAGCGGTCGATGAAAAGCACATCATGTCGAGCGACGGTATCTTTTCCATCGATGACCTGCCCAAGAGCATTGTGATCGTGGGTGCCGGAGTGATCGGTTGCGAGTTCGCTACCATCTTCAACAATTTCGGGCACACCAAGGTGCACTTGATCGATAGAGCCGAACGGATCCTGCCATTCGAGGACGCGGATATTTCGGACCTCATCGCTCGAGAAATGGAGCGCAAGGGCATCACTATTCACCGCAACGCGAAGCTGGACCGCATTGAGGCGCTCCCTCATGGTGTGGAATACGCGATCACCTACACGGATGGTCGCACTGAACGGGTCACCGTTGAGAAGGCACTGCTTTCAGTAGGCCGAATTCCGAACATCGAAGGGCTCGACCTGCGCCTTGCCAGAGTAGAACTTGACCCTGTCACGGGTAACATCCGAACGGATGATACGCGGACCTCTCAGTCCCACATCTATGCCGTTGGCGATGCGACAGGCACCAACATGTTGGTGAATCTCGGCGAGATGGAAGGGCGTCATGCGGTTGAGCGGATCCGTGGTTTGATCGAACGCCCATTGAGCTATACGAACGTGAGTTCCATCATGTTCCTGGACCCTGAGGTAGCAGGAGTTGGACAGAACGAACAGGAGCTTATCAAACAAGGCATTCCGCATCGCACGGCCAGAATTGACTATGCGTGTCTTGCGCGCGCCATTGCCATGCGTCGCACACGTGGATTTTTCAAACTGATCGTCTCCGATGATGATCACATGCGCGTGCTTGGAATGCGCGCGGTAGGCGAACATGCCAGTAGTGCCATTCAAGCCGTTGCGCTCATGATGCGCACAGGTATGAGCATCCGCGAGCTGGCTGACCTCATACATCCCCATCCAAGTATCACCGAAGGCGTTCAGGAATGCGCACGTATGCTTATGGGCACGAGCATTTTCAAAAGCCCTGTGTTCGGCGACAAGATGCGGTGTACCGTTTGGAGGCCTCAAGTGGCCGCGAACGCGGCGTGAAGGATAGAACGCCGCAGCGTAACCAGGATCGATCGCTACTGCGGCTCCCCAGGATCCGCGAAAGCGGGGTTGTTCACGAAGTCCAGATCCGTCAAGGCGTTCAAGAAGGCCTTCAGCTGCATTCGTTTCTGCGCGGTCAATTCCAATGTCAGCTCTTCGTCGGTGAATTTCATGAAGGCATCCACAGTAGGGCCCGGATGTCCGCCATCGTTGTAATGATCGAGCACCTCATCGATGGTCGCGAACCGGCCATCGTGCATATATGGCGCGGTGAGCATGATGTTCCGCAACGTAGGGGTCTTGAACTTGCCCGCGTCGAACGGATCGTTGGTGACTTCCGCACGACCCATATCGGTGTACGGCTCGGTTTGCAACGCGTTGTTATGGAACTGCTCATCGGTGAACAAACCGGCGGCATCGGTATGGCAATGGAAGCAATCCGCTCCACCCTGACCTACGACGGATCCGCCTCCGGGAAGAAAGATCTGCTGTCCCTCAGGTCCGCCTTCCGCCTGAAAAAGAACCAATCCCTCGGACTCATCTATCGTGAATACGTCTTCGCTACGCACCACCTTGTCGTACTTGCTGTTACCACTGATCAATGTGCGCAAGAATTGGGCGATAGCCCTCGCCGCCAGCGTTGAATCGATCGCAGTGGTTCCGAACGCCGCATTGAAGAGGTTCGGATAAGCGGGATGCGCCTGCAACTCGCTCATCGCATTCATCCATGTTTCGTGCATTTCGATCGGATCGCGCACCGGCCGCAGGATCTGCTCTTCCAACGTTGGTGAACGGCCGTCCCAGAAAAAGCTGTTCGCGTAGCCCAGATTGATCAACGCCATGGAACTGCGGCGACCTGTGAGCCCATCGATGCCTTCGCTTACCGCATTGCCATCGGAAAACGCCATTGACGGGGAATGACAAGTGGCGCAGCTCATCGTGTTATTACCGCTCAAACGCTCATCGTAGAACAGAAATCGTCCCAATGCAACCCCTTCAACGGTCATGGGATTGCTCGCAGGAACGGGCATCGGCGGAAGGTTGGACGGGATCTGCAACGTGTATGGCGTTCCGATCGGCTCAGGTCCGGGCTCAACTACGGGATCCTCCTCCCGACACGATGAAGCCAAGCCAGTTGCAGCCGCGAACATCAACGTGGTGTATGCGAACTTCTTCATGGTACCTGGTCCAAAGATCGTGAATCGGTGAGGCTATTGAGAAAAGCCAATAGATCCAGCTTGTCCTGTTCGGTGAGCTCCAATGGAACCAATAAGGCATCCTTGTTCGCGTCGCTGTTACCCCCGCTGTTGAAATGATCGATCACCTCCAATAATGTCGCCATGCTCCCATCATGCAGATAAGGTGCTGTAAGCGCAATATTCCGCAATGTGGGCACCTTGAACTTGCCTTTGTCCAAAGGGCTCAGCGTGATCCGTTGTCGACCGGGATCTGCCTCAAGATCCGATCCGTATCCGATGTTGCGATAGCTGTAGTCCGTGAAATTATGACCACTGTGACAAGCACCGCATTGTTTGCTATTGAATACTTCCCAGCCGTTTCGTTCACTCTCCGTCAGAGCGTTCAGATCACCCTGATAGAAGTAGCGATCAAAGCGCGACCAGCCACTTACCAGCGTGCGTTCGTAGCTCGCCAATGCACGCGTGATCACGAACCCGTCCAAAGCGCGACCGTAGCCTTTCATTGATAGTGAGGCAAAGGGTTCTACGGTGCGCAACTGTTCCGCCGCAGTGTTGATGTTACTTGCCATTTCCAGCTCATCATGAATTGGAGCCAGTACTTGTTGTTCCAATGTTGGAACACCACCATCATAGAACAACGCCGGTTGCCAGGCCACGTTGCCGAGTGAAGGCGCATTGCGCAGACCAAACGCGCCACCGGCTCCAGCACTCAGTGCCACGGTGTCACTGAACGCATTCGAAGGATGATGACAGCTGGCACAACTGAGGCCATTCCCCAGTGACAATCGCTCATCAAAAAATAGTGCTTTGCCCAACGACACCCTTGCTTTTGTCAACGCGTTCGTTTCAGGCACCGGTACCGCTGCAGCGCCTGGCGGCATGTTCACAATGAACGGCTCATCCGCATCCGGCTTGCTGGTTTCCTCTTTCGCGCACGCCCCGGCCAGAACAACCGCGACAAAAAGAATGAACCACCGCACAGTCATTCGCTATTGCGGGTTGATCGCTTGAACAGCAAGGTCCGATAATTCCATAGCGATCGGGAGCGATTGAACTTCGCCATGGCTTTGCGCCCCTTGCGACAACTCGAGCACCGCGTTGCCATCTGTAAAAAAGCGTGCTATATCAACATTCAATGTTATGCGCACGGTATCACCTTGTATCGCCAAAATGGGCATTGGCACTGTGCGTTCGCGGTAGCACGCATCCCGACCGGTGTGTAAGCTGAACTGGAACGGAGGATCTCCCACGCCCCCGGCATCGGTGTCGAAGCGGCCATCAAAAAGCAGGAAGCGATACATCGTGTTCCACGTCCAATACATCCCACTGTTGTTACCCAAAGGGGAGAATGGATCGATCTCGGTAATGTCGGCCTGGTTCAATTCCGGAGGAAGGCCAAGGCCGAAACGCAAATCCGAGAATGTGCCAATGGGCATGCGCATGGATCGCGATGAAGGTCCGTCCGTAAGGTCGAACAGTTCCGCTTGGCTCAGTAATGCTGATGTATCCTCCCCGAGCGTGGTGATGCCGCTGAGGTAGAATTTCACCTCCTGCACCAACACGCGCTCGTTGGCGGCGCTCAAATACACGTTCGTCTTATCAAAATCAGCCCCGTTCCATTCAGGAACAAGCATCAACTCCACGGGAACGGTCAACACAACGGGATCCACTGGAAAAGGCAGCGATGGGTCTTCCTTCAAACAACCCGTGGTCGCAAGGCTGATAGCGAACGCGAGTATCGTTGCGTTTTTCATTCGATGTGGGTGATGGATCTGGCCAACCGTTGCATGAGCCCTTGCGTGACCGGAGTGACATCCTGTAGAACCGGCTGGGCGGCGATGTCCATGCCAGTGAGCAAAGTGTCGATACTAAGCTCCAGCGGAAGCACCACATTTCCGCCCATATCCGCGTCCGTATGAACCAGAAGGGTCACCGGTGTGTACAAAGTATCCATTCCGCAGTGGAACAGGAACTCGTTATCCGTGGTCTCCACAGTGCCATCATTGTCACTATCGTAACGACCTTCCAATGAAAGGAACTTATGCCCGGCAGCCCATGTCCACCACATACCGGCGGTGTTCAGCGGCGGAGCTAATGTGATCGGATCCGCGTGGTTCATCGCGCTGTCCACGCCAAGCCCGAAATGCATCTCGTGCAAGTGGCCGTCCAATGGCCCAATGACCCGGATCAAGCCCCCTTCATCGAGATCCACCAGAATGTACTTCTCCGGGAATGCGGCAACGGAGTCGCCGGCATCATCCGTGAACTCCACCTGGCTCATGTAGAAAAGCAGGCGATCGATCTGTACACGGGTGCCAGCGGCATCCGTGAATGAAACCGATTTGTTGAACGGCACACCTGCCCTTGTGAAAGCCATGCTCATGGCCACTACCGTGTTCGGTTGTGGTGCGTTCACAAGGTCGCCTTGCAACTCTTCCACGTCCTTGTCACAGCTCAACAAGAGCATACCGGCGCTTACAACCGCCACCAGGACCATTGATCTGTTCATTCCCATTCGTGATCGTGCTTTCAATTGCACCTCGATAGAAACGATCGGCAATGCCAAACCGTTCGAATCGGGTGCAATTTACTTCCCTTGGGTGCTTTAGGGAACGCATAACGCCTTCATTTTCAACGGTGGTGCGAGGAAAGCCATGCGCTTGAACACCCCACGCCTACTTTCGGCTTTTGCATGCTACGCGTTCTCCGAAGCTCCGCTGGTTCTGGCAAAACACATGCGCTCGTCAAACATTACCTGACGTTGGCGCTCAAAACCGACGATCCATCCGCTTACGGTCGCATCCTGGCCCTAACCTTCACGAACAAGGCCGCCGGGGAAATGCGGGAACGCATCCTCGACTATTTGGATGGCCTGGCACTAGGAGGCGATCTCTCCGTGCAACTGATCGATGTGCAGGAGGCGGTGATGCAGGAGACCACTAGCACAGGGGACGAAGTGCAGCGGCGTTCCGCGAAGACGCTTTCGCACATGCTCCATCATTGGCCTCAATTCGCCGTTAGCACTATCGACGCCTTCACGCGTCGTGTAGTGATGCCTTTTGCCCGTGATCTGCGTTTGGATAGCGAGCTTCGCATGACCACCGAGGAGCAGTATTACCGGGACCAAGCCGTGGAGCGTTTGCTCGAAGAAGCTGGCACTGATACTGCGCTTACCGAACTGCTTACCGCGATCTGTGAGGACCTGCAGGAGCAGGAACGCGATTGGCGTGTGGATAAACCCTTGCGCGAACTCACCTCGCAGCTCAGCAAGGAACAGGCCGTTGCCCATTTGCAGAAGTTGCGCGGGTTCGATCATGCCTACTTCATCACCTTGCAGAAACGCCTGCGCGGGGAAACCGCTGCCTTCCGCGAGAAGATCCGTGATCTTGGCCGCAATGCACTTGCTGCCATCGGAACCGAAGGCATTGCCAGCGACGACCTTGCCTCCGGAAAGAACGGGGTGATCGGTTTCTTCCGAAAATTGCGCGGCTTCACCAACTGGATCGATGTGAGCAAAAGCGCGATCAAAGCGCGTGACACGGATAAATGGGCCAGTGCGAAAGCCACGCCTGCGGTCCGCAAGGCGATCGATCGTGTCGCCCCGATCTTGCACGATACCGTGTCCGCCGTGGAGGATGCTCGCAAGACCGGCGATCTGCAACGACATGCGATCGCTTGTGCGGTCCTGCAAGATCTGTTGCCTTCGGCCGCGTTGCATTTGCTCGATGACCAATTGGAGTTGATCAAACGCGAGGATGGTATCGCGTTCTTCAGTGATCTGGTAAAAAAAGTCGCCACCATCGTGCAAGAAGAACCAGCACCTTTTCTCTATGAGCGATTGGGGGAGAAGTACGACCATTTCCTGATCGATGAATTCCAGGATACTTCGATGTTGCAGTGGCATGCGTTGTTGCCATTGATCACGAACGCGTTGAGCGGAAGTGGATCGGCCTTGCTCGTGGGCGATGCCAAACAGGCCATCTATCGCTGGCGAAATGGCGAAGCAAGGCAGTTCGTGATGCTGCCTGAACTGTTCGGAAAAGAGATCATGGCAACCGGTGAAGAGCACGAGTCGATCCTATTACGCAGCAATACGGCTATTGAGCCGCTCACAAAAAATTACCGGAGCGCGCTCACCATTATCGACTTCAACAACGCCCTTTTCGACGTCCTGCAGAATTCATTACCAGAGGATCACCAAGCGGTTTACGCGAACCAAACACAGTCTGATCCAAGAGGCTTGAACGGCTATATCCAACTGCAATGCTTCGCCGCATTGGACAAGAGCGACGAAGAGGATGAGGACGATGCTCCAGCAGCGCCCACCTTCGCCGCTAGTGCAGTGGCCGAGTCGTTGGAAGATGGTTTTATGCGCGGTGATATCGTCGTGCTCGTTCGCACCAGGTCACAAGGCCGCGCCATAGCTGAATACCTGGTCGCTCAAGGACACCAGGTCGTCTCACCGGACGGGCTTTCGTTGGGTAGCGATATCGCCGTGCGCGCGGTGATGGCGCTTCTCACCTGGTTGCATCGACCTGATGATGCGACTTCCGTAAAGGCTGTGCAATACATGGCCTTGCTGCGCTCTACTGATCCGAAGACCGACCCTTTCACCCTCGAGAAGCCGCAGACAGTGCTCATTGAATGGGCAAGAGACCACCCCCGCGTAACCACCCGACTCCCGCTGCTCGCATCGTTACACGCCATTGCAGCGGCCCTCGATCTGGATCCGGCAGCAGATGCTTTCACGCTCGGGCTGCTGAATGAAGCCCATGTATTCGCGCAGGAACACGGTGATGCGCCGATCGCCTTTCTGGTGCATTGGAAACGCATCGCGGACAAACGTGCGGTCGGGGGTACCGCTAACGACAATGCGATCCGCGTGATGACGGTACATGCGAGCAAGGGGCTCCAATTCCCGGTAGTGATAGTGCCATGGGCCGACATGAAAACCAAGGGCCCGCGCGACCGTGTTTGGATCGATCCACGAGCGGTCGTGAAGGATCTGCCGGCCGCATTGATCAGGCCTGATAAATCACTCGATGAATTGAGCATTCACGAAGTCGCGACCGAGAATGATCTAGTCAAACTTGACCTTCTGGACTTGCTCTACGTAGCATTCACACGGCCGGAAACAAGGCTCTATGCAGGGATCGATGGAACGGCAAAGTCGGATATCGCGACACAACTACGTCAGCATTTTCAACTCTCTCCTGGTGTGTCGCGTGAATTCGGCAAACGTGAACCAGCTCCAGCCCGGAAGAGATCAACAGCGTCCAAGACCCACACACTCTCCCCAACAGCGCCACATGCACACGCGAAACTTGCCATTCGGATAGACGCTCCTGATTCGTGGGACCCAGCGGATCCCGACCCTTTCCGTTCACATGGCCGCGCTTTGCACGCAGTTTTGGCAAGAGTTCGAACGATAGACGACCTGCCGGATGCGATAGCTGCGGAAGCCGATGTTTGGGGTGTGAACGCGGACAACCGGGTCCTTTTGGACCAGCAGCTTTCTCGCCTGCTTTCACAACCCGAACTGGCGCCTTTCTTCGGCGCGGGCATTGGTGTGCGCACAGAAACTTCTATCATCGATGCGAATGGACATGAAGTGCGGCCGGACCGGATCTGTTCCGATGCGTCGGGGACTCGGGTACTGGATATAAAGACCGGGGCAGCTGCCGAAAAACATGCGGATCAGGTACGCGGCTATGCGCGACTTTTACAGCAACTTGGCGAGCCCAATGTGTCTGCATACCTTCTCTATGTGCGCGATACGGATACATCACCCGGCACGCTGGTAACTATCGACCTATGACACCGCCAGCTATCACTTGGTCGTTAAAAGCATTCGACGCGCTAACCCCTCTGGAAATGCACGAGCTTTTCCGATTGCGGGTCGACGTTTTCGTTGTGGAGCAAAAGTGCCCTTACCCTGAGATCGATGGGCAGGATCCTCTGGCCACGCATCTGTTGGGTTTTGATCCGCACGGATCGCTCATCGCCTACGCTCGTATTCTGCCACCGAAGAAGAATGAACTTCCACACATTGGTCGTGTTGTGGTTGCCGCAGGAAATCGCAGAAGTAACGTTGGTCGCTTGCTAATGGAAGAAGCAATGAACGCAGTATCAGCAGTCTACGGAAATCGCGGAAATGCAGTGGCGGCGCAGGCCTATCTTATCCCTTTCTACAGTTCGTTAGGTTATGTGACCACCAGCGAGGAGTACATCTGGGACGGAATTCCGCACGTTGACATGGTACTATCTATGTGAAGGATGTGAACAGTTGTGAACCGCCTGTTCACAACTGTTCGGCTGAATACAAGGTCTGGATCATCTGTAACCCTACTTTTCGGCATAACCAAAACCCTACAACCATGGCCGTTGAAGCCTACTGCGTGAAGTGTAAAGCCAAGCGCGACATGAAAGACCCCAAGGAGAACATCATGGCCAATGGCCGTAAAGCCATGAAGGGCACGTGCCCAACATGCGGTACGGGCATGTTCAAGATAATGGGTAACAAATAATCCTGGGTGGATCTCTTTTGAAAGGCCGGTGCTCTTCGCATCGGCCTTTTTCATCGTGGGCGGGGTGGGGGGGGGGGGGCCTGTCGCTCTTCCCTTGCCTTGCTGACCTTCGTAACCGGAACGGACATGGGCTTGTTCTGTCGTTGAAATCGGGTCTATTTTGAGCAAATGGTTGATGCGCTACCCCTTGTGATGGGGTGCGGTCTGTTCGGCGCAGTGTTCTGAAGGTAAGTGGCAAAGTCACACGACGCATTGACCGCCGAGCAAATGAGCTATAGCGGCCGGGGGGGGGTTGCGGGTTCATCGGTTTGATCCTTTGCTGCATCGTTCTGGTGAAAGCACTGGAAAAACGACACGCATCGATCGAGATCCATTTCGGCCAGAAAGCCTGAAATTACTGCTTGTCCACCAGCGCGAGTGTACGCGCACGCTCGATCTTTCCGCTGCTCGTCCGAACAAATTCCCGAAGCGATATCACCCGGCGTGGGCGCTCATGATCATAGAGCAGTCCGTTCAATCCATGCAATGCATCCTGCGGGACCTTGCCATTGTCGTTGCCCGTTTCAACCAACAAGACAACGCTTTGGCCTAATCGCTCATCGGGCAGTGCTGCGAAGAAATGCGGGTATGGCACTACACCTGCGGTAACCGCCTCCAATCGCTCCGGATGGATCTTGCGGCCTCCGCTGAGTATCACATGGTCGTGCCGACCGAGCCATCGGAAGCGGCGCTCATCGATCAGTTCAACCAGGTCATTGGTGATGCGTTCTGGCACAGAAAGGTGCGGCGCTCGTATGATCAAACAACCTCGCGCATCAATGGCGAACGACACTTCTCCAATAGCCGTGAACTCTTCCGATGCCTGACTCCCGTTCAGCTCGCGCAGTGCAACATGTGTCACCGTTTCCGTACTGCCATATCCAAGCACGACGCGTGTACGCAAACCTTGAGTTCTAGCGATCAAAGCTTCACTCACCGGACCGCCTCCAAGGAGGATCATATCGAACTGCTCTTCCACACGCGCTGCATCATGCTGCAATGCCGTGTGCAATTGCATGGGTACCATGGCTGCGAATTTGAACCGGTCAGGGACGAGCAAATTCCGAAGCACTCCCCCGCGCGGATCGATCGCGTGCATATCCAGCCCCAGCAACATCGCGCGCACCACCATCATTTTCCCACCGATGAACTCGCACGGCAGGCATAACAGCGTGCGATCGCCCTTCTGCAGGCCGAAAGTTGTTCGGGTCAATTCCGCGCTCGCTTGAAGATCCGCCTTCGAAATACTCAGTGCCTTCGGCGCGCCAGTAGTGCCACTGGTTCGTGTATTGAATGTTCCGGCTCCCGTACACAATTCGCGAAGCGTTAAGCGGAGATCACTTGCCCATGCGGCTCCACGCTGCCCTTTCACCAGGTCATCGGCCCAATGCAGGATCGCCTCTCCCGAATACGGAATGCCATCGATGATGAGGTTCTTGAACGATGTCGGCATTCGGTTGACCAAGGCCTTGCAATGGCGACCCAATGTAGGTCACCTTCAACATTGGTTCGTTCACCCCAGGATCGAAGACAAGTCCCAGTCCTTTTCAGGCAAGTATCGAAGTTCGCCTTTGGCTGCCTTCAGCGGCGATGGAATATTGTTCGCGTACACATTTCCTGTTCCCAACCCTTGTGGCATACTCACGTTCAAGGTGGCCACCCATTGCGCGATCGCGTTCAAGCCAATGCTGCTTTCCAACGCGCTCGTAACCCACCATCCGATACTTCGTTCTTTCGCGAGATCGATCCATTCTTTCGAAGCCGTCCAACCACCTACAAGGCTGGGCTTGATGACGATGAAGCTCGGTTTGACATTGTCCAGAAGGTCGATCTTCGCTTGACGTGAATTGAGGCCGATGAGTTCCTCGTCCAACGCGATAGGTATTGGTGACCTTTCGCAGAGATCACTCATCACTTCGAACAGGCCCGGCGCCACAGGCTGCTCGATACTCTCCACTTGCAGATCGGCGAGGCGCTGTAAAACGCCCATCGCGTTGCGGTTATCGAACGCGCCGTTAGCATCCACGCGCAGCGCAATGTCCTTCGAACTGAATTCTGCACGCACGCTCTTCAGCAATTCCAATTCATCCTCAATGCCAATGGCCCCGATCTTCATTTTCACCGTGGTGAAGCCGGCCGCGATCTGCTCCCGGATCCGCTGCTTCATGGTGGACTTGTCGCCCATCCATACCAAACCGTTGATCGGGATGCCTTGCTTACCTATGGTGAATTCTGAAGGGTAGAGGATCTTGCTGCCGCTCGAGTCGAGATCCTGCAGACATTGTTCCACTGCGAAGCGCACGCTGGGGACATCAACAAGATCATCGCCCAATCGCTGATGCCAGTTCGATGTATCAAGGCAAAGCTCCAGCAACTTGCTCTTCACATCCGCCGGGAACTCTTTGCTGTGGCCGGGAAAGAGCGCTGCTTCGCCGATGCCTTTCACTTCTGGCCGTTCGCTGTGCCAAGCAATGAGGTACCAGACTTTGCGATCGGTGATCACGCCCTTTGCTCGTCCCCAGTTCGAAGCGGGGATGCAGCGTGTGTTCGATCCAGCGAGCGCGAAGCATTCACCAAAAGAATAGGCCGAAGGAAAAGAGAATTGCCGTGAAGAAGGTGCCCAGCGCCAACACTTTCAACTGAGGGTCCAGGTCGCGGGGCTCTGCCGTGCGCCACACCTTCACCAGATGTAGGAGCGGAAGAAACAAAGCGGGCAGATAGATCCATTGCAACGGGCTGCGTGTACCGAGCAAGGTGAACATAAGGAGGCAAACCACACCGCCCACCACTAGGAACGTGTGATAGACCCGCGCGTTCGCACTACCCATGCGCACCACCAGTGTGCGCTTGCCGCTGGCCTCGTCGTTGTGGATGTCGCGCATGTTGTTCACGTTCAATACGCCGGTGCTCAACAATCCGAAGGCCACCGCCGGTAACAACACCGCTGGATGAAAGCCCCTAGTGTGCAGGTAGAACGTGCCACATACGCCCACGATACCGAAGAACAGGAACACGCTCAAATCGCCAAGCCCCGCGTAACCATATGGGTTTTTCCCGAAGGTGTATTTGACCGCAGCGCCGATGGCCGCAAGGCCGAGAAGCAGAAATGCCAATGTCTGCATGGTAAGGCCAAGCGCCATGGTTATCAGCGCGCAACCAGTGATGAAGGCCAGCGCACCACAGATCAGCATCGCTCGCTTCATCGCCGCCGTCGATATAGCACCACTCTGCACCGCCCTTTGCGGACCCACACGCGCCTCATTGTCCGTGCCATGCTGATGATCACCGAGATCATTGGCGAGGTTGCTGAGGATCTGTAGGAGGATCGCGGTGAGCAAGGCAAGGATGAGGATCGTGGGTCTGAACGCTGGCGGTCCAACGTATGTGGCACCATCAGCAACATGGGCCAACGCACTTCCTACCAAAATGCTGCTCACGGCCAATGGCAGTGTGCGCAGGCGGAAGGCGGACAGCCAGTGTTTCACGGAAACTTCGGGAACTGCTCGAAGTTCGGCGTCCGATCCTCCATGAACGCATTGCGGCCTTCTTGCGATTCGTCCATGAGGTAGTACATCAGTGTGGCATCTCCCGCGAACTCCATCAGGCCGCGCTGGCCATCGAGTTCGGCGTTCAGGCCCCGCTTGATCATGCGCAAGGCCATGGGGCTGCGTTGCAACATGATCTTGCACCACTCCACTGTTGTGTCCTCCAACTCGGCGAGCGGCACCACCTTGTTCACCATGCCCATGTCTTCGGCCTCCTTGGCGGAGTATTGCAGGCAGAGGAACCAGATCTCCCGCGCTTTTTTCTGCCCGACATGTCGCGCCAGATAGCTTGATCCGAAGCCCGCATCGAAGCTGCCCACTTTGGGACCGGTCTGCCCAAAACGTGCGTGGTCCGCGGCGATCGTAAGATCGCACACAACGTGCAGCACATGTCCACCGCCGATCGCGTATCCATTCACCATGGCCACGACGGGCTTGGGTATCTCCCGGATCTTCTTGTGCATGTCCAGGATGTTCAGTCGCGGAACTCCATCGGCGCCCACATATCCTCCTCGGCCTTTCACATTCTGATCTCCACCACTGCAGAATGCTTTGTCACCTTCACCGGTGATCACAACCACACCGATGCGCTGGTCCTCGCGGGCGAGCTCCATCGCATCGATCATCTCCTTGGTCGTTTCCGGGCGGAAGGCGTTGTATACCTGTGGCCGGTTGATGGTGATCTTGCCGATGCCTTCGAAATACTCGTAGCGGATGTCGGTGTATTCCTTGATGGGGGTCCAATTCCTTCTCATGGCTCGTTGGGATGATTTGTCATTCCGGGCTTGACCCGGGATCGCGCTCGAACACTATCATGCTAGTCGCGCAGCTTTTTGAAATAATCACGCAGCACCTGGGGTGAGGTGAGCGCATTGGTCGTGATGTGAAGCACCGCCGGTTTGCTGTGCGTCGCATAAAGCTTGTCCAATCCTTGCAACAGCGATGCTTCATCGTTCGCATGGTAGTATGGCAGATCGTAGCTCTTCACCAGCTTCTCGATGTCTCGGGTGTGCGGCGCTTCGAACCACTTGAGTAGTTCAGCATCCTGGTCCGGCCCATCGATGTACCGGAAGATGTTGCCGCCACCGTTGTCAATGACGATCACCTTCAGTAATGGCGACAGATGTTCGTTCCAGAACGCATTGCTATCATAACAGAACGCTGTATCGCCAGTGATAAGGGTGGTAAGCTTCTGTGTTACATGCACCGCACCCACGGCCGTGCTTGTACACCCATCGATACCGCTCGTGCCCCGGTTGCCGAACCAACGATGTGCGCGAACGCGATCGAACAGCTGCACATACCGGGCAGGCGTGCTATTGGCCACGTGTACGTCGCTGTCACCGGGAATGCGGTCATTCAATGTATTGAACACCGTGAGGTCGCAGAAAGGCGCCGCGCCGATGAGCCGGTTGTGTAGACCACGCACACGTTCATCGACCATTTTCCATGCTTCGTGATAGATGCTGTCGTTGCCTTTCAAAGAACCCGTGATCTGTGCGAAGAAGACCTCGGGTGACACGGCAATGTCATGCGTGAGACTCTGGTATGTGTCGAAATGCCGCTGGCCGAGGTCGACATTCCAATGCTGTTCGGGCTTCCATTTCCGCAACAACGATTTCACACGTTTGCCGACAATGGCGCCCCCGAAAGTGATCAGCAGGTCGGGTTTCAGATCGCTCTCGTTCTTCTCGGTCACGCCTTCGATCGCACGATGGCTGCACGTGATCAAGGAGGGATCGTCGAGGTTGCTCATGGCCTCCGTATGAACCGTGACCTGTGGCAATGAGGCGAACACTTGCAACTGCTTCTTCAATCCCTCGCTCCACACCCCTTGCCCGGCTATCACCATCACCTTCAAACTTGTTGAAAGTTGATGAACGAGCCACCGTGCATGATCCGGAAGAATGAAAGACTCCGTCATCACCGGTGCTATGAGCCTTGAACCTCCGACCATCCCGGTAGTTCCGTACAACGGTTCCGCGAACGGCACGTTCACATGAACAGGGCCAGGCACAGGCAACAATGTCGAGTCGATCGCTTCGTTGATCAACCTACCACAGTGCCAACGAGATAGATCATCGCTCGAGTTCCTCGGAAGTTGAATGCTCCGCTTCACGTGCAATGCGAGCACATCCTTTTGTCGGATCGCCTGCCCTTCACCTTGGTCAACCCATTCCTCAGGACGATCCGCCGTGATCACCAACAGCGGCACGCGCTGGTAGAACGCCTCAGCTATTGCCGGACCGAAATTCAAGATCGCACTTCCACTGGTGCAGATCAATGCCACCGGTGCGTGGAGTTGCTGCGCCATGCCCAATGCGAAGAACGCTGCACTGCGCTCGTCAATAACCTGCAGGCATGTGATGTCCTGGTGTGCGTTGAAGGCGATAACCAGCGGAGCGCTGCGCGATCCAGGACTGATCACCGCATGGTGAACCCCTTTTGCAGCGCACAAGCGTGCGAGTTCAGCGGCGGCGAAATGATCACTTGTGCGCATCAGGGCGCGAATGTACCGGGCACTACTTCAGCGCCGCGATCGGGCGCAACCACGTCTGCGCCTTTTGCTCGGTCTCGTTCCATTCCGCTCCGGCTTCACTGCCTGCTGTAATACCTGCACCAACGTACAATGTGGCGCTGTCGGCAAAAACGCGCATGCACCGGATGTTCACGAACAATTCAGTGACCTCATCGGGACTCCAAGGCCCCCAGAATCCAGCGTACAACTCGCGATCATGCTTTTCGTGCTTTGCAATGAACGCTCGGGCTTTGGCCTTGGGCGTACCGCAAACAGCAGGTGTCGGATGCAAGGCAAGTACCACCTCCCCCAAAGTACGAGTACCCAGGTCCGCATGGATGGTCGTGCGCAAATGAGCAACATGGCCCGCACGTATCACCTCCGGACCGTGAACGGCAACCTCGCCCAACTCCATTTCCAAGAAGGAATGGAGCACACTTTCAGCAACCAGAACTTGTTCGTTCCGCTCCTTTTCGCCCCAATCATGTGGGGTTTCCGGTGCGCTCGCAACGGGCATGGTACCGGCCAGCGCATCCACCCGGACCCGATCTTCTTCTTCGTAGACGAGCCGTTCCGGTGAAGCACCGATCCATGTTCCGTGCAGCGGAGTATTCACCATGGCGACGAAGGCTTCTGGATGGTCGTGCATTGCACTGACGAACAAGTCCCGAAGCGAAGCTCTATCGAGTTTTGTGGATAGCGTGCGGGAAAGGACGACCTTCTGCAGATCCCCGGCCGCCAGAACGGCTTTGGCTTCGGCGATGGACTGTTTGAAAACCACGGGGTCGGTGGCTTGGGCCGGTCGATCGCTCGACAAAGCGGAACCTATGCAATCCTCCAAGACGGAGATATCAGGTCCGAGCCCACCGAACTGAAGTTCAACGTCAGACCGAATGAAGGGAATGCGATCATCCGTCATATTGAACGGGGCGATCACGAAAGCCTCGTTCAATTCCAGGAGCAAGGCGCCATCAATGTGTTCGATGTCCGGTGTCCTTTGCGCCCATATCTCAGCCGGTTGGCCGGGCCTGCGGAACGCCGCGAAGGTGAGCCCCTTGTTCAAGCAAACACTCAATGCTTCACGGAGTGATGGATCAACGCTCATGGTTTTCTATCAATGATCAAATTCGTAAGGCGGCACACAGCCACCAATTCGTTCTTATCGTTGGTCACTTGGATATCCCACACATGAGTGGCCCGCCCCTTATGAAGGAGCCTACCCGTGGCTTTGACCATTCCCGATCGTACACTTTTGATGTGGTTCGCATTCACCTCGATCCCCACGACCGCTTGCTTTTCGGCGTCGACCAGCAAATAACTGCACGTACTGCCAAGCGATTCGGCCAAGGCTACCGTGGCCCCTCCGTGAAGCGAACCCATGGGCTGATGCGTCCTGGCTTCTACAGCCATGGTGGCTGCAACCGTACCTGGTGCACTCTGAACCAGTTCAATTCCCAAGGTCTCCATCAACGTCCCTTTGAAAAAGGTGTTGCCGATAGCGATCTGTTCCGTGGTCAACATGTTCGGGCGAAAGTACCCCTGTTCTCCTCACCCGGAAGACCGGGGTGTGCCATCTTCGCCGTCCACAAATGACCGCATACAAAAAACGCCTGCTTTTGGTCGAGGACGAAGAGACGCTTCGGTCGACCCTTCGCCTGAATTTCGAACTTGAAGGTTATAGTGTTACCACCGCTGTTCGGGGAAGTGAGGCCTTGGAGCGCATCCGTGGGGCGCGATTCGATGTGATCGTGCTCGATGTGATGCTGCCGGATGTGGACGGCTTTACGATCTGCGAAACAATAAGACTTGAGGGCAACACTACGCCCGTGCTCTTTCTCACGGCTCGCACCCTGCCCCAGG
The DNA here is from genome assembly GCA_016717225.1 of Flavobacteriales bacterium. GTDB lineage: Bacteria > Bacteroidota > Bacteroidia > Flavobacteriales_F > PHOS-HE28 > PHOS-HE28. The sequence continues at coordinate 62,475 of JADKGB010000016.1, forward strand.
AACGCATTCGAGGTCTTCGTTCTGGCGACGACTACCTCGGTAAGCCCTTCGATCTGGAGGAATTGCTCCTTCGGGTGGGCAAATTGATGACCCGGGGTCTCGAAGCCAGCTCCGGCATTGGGCCTACGCAGCGGTCTTTCGGGACCAATCAGGTGGATTTTGAGTCCTACGACGTAGTTGGACAGCGTGGCGTGGTGAAGCGATTGACCCAGCGCGAGATCCTATTGCTTAAACTCCTGATGGACAGGGAAAATGAGGTCGTCAGCCGAGAGGAGATCCTTCAAAAGGTTTGGGGCTATGATGTCTTCCCGACCACACGAACCATTGATAATTTCATCGTGGCCTTCCGCAAGTACTTCGAACCGGACCCTAAGCTGCCGCGGCACTTCCACTCCATTCGTGGGGTGGGGTACAAGTTCACGTCCTGATATATTTTCAACACAGCGGCAACCCTTCCAAGGTGCCTGCGTCTTGGGGTTGTCTACGGTCTTCCTTTCGACCATGACACTGGTTCCATTCAAATCCTTGCAGGTTTCCGCACAGGGGCTTCTTCGGAGGCCCCTGTTCGGTTTGTATAGTGGCCGTTCTAATGCATTGGACCAGCCCTTGAGCCTTTTCGTTGACCGCCAAGAACCCCTTGTCGGAAGTTTTGCGTTCTACAAGCATCCGTCTTACATTGGCTGCGTCTAAGTCACATAACGAACCATTCCGAAGCACATGGCACTTTCATTTACCCGCACGGTCGCCGCATCGGCACTTTCGATCTTCGCCGTTTCCACCTTCGCCCAAGGCAATGTGGATATCGGTCTCTTTCACAACGAGGGAATGCTCGAAGTGAAAGTTCGCCCAACAGCGGAATTTGATGGTGTTTTCAGCAGTGCTGTTTTCACCCTTCGCTGGGATCGCAACACGGACGTAAGCTTGGGTGATGCGGTCGTTCCTGAAGGCACGCCGATCAACTCCCGCAAGAGCGGCCAACTGCGTGAGGAAGGTGTGTTCAAGTACCTTGTTTTCGCAGGTTTCGGCTTTGATGCTCTGGCTTCCACTGGCGCAAGCTGGGAAGCTGGCCATGAATACACCATTCTGCAGATCCCGGTTACTGGTTCCGGTGCGGTTGAACTGGTGAATGATGAATGGACCGGTATCCTCACGAACAATGCTGATTACTTTGTTTCACTTGGCGGTCATGACAAGACGGGTGTGATCTACAAGAGCCTGGCGACCACGACGGACCTGGAAGGCACCGTTACCATCAAGCCGAATCCGAACGAAGGTCTCTTCCAATTCTCCTTCATCAGTGATGAGGCGATCGATATTCGTGTTGAAGTGTTGAACACATTGGGCCAGACCACCTTCTCGGAAAACCTGAAAAATTTCGTGGGCAGCTACGTGAAGGAAATGGACCTTACCTCCATGAGCGAGGGCATCTACTACCTGAAGCTTACCCGTGGCGACAAGACGAGCGTTCACAAGATCGCCTACCGCTGATCAACTTCTTTTGAAGTGTTGAAAGGGATCCGAAGGGTCCCTTTCTTCTTTTCCGGTCAGTTGTCGGTAGCGCAGAAAACGCAATAGCGACTTTTCGGATCATGCGAGAACGAACGAGAGGTGTCGAGCATCTCCGAGACCGCCAGTTCGATCATTCCGGTTATCGCAGGCAGAACAGAGCGCGGAATGATATCCTCTCCATCAATACTCAAGTAAAAACCTTCACTGGCAGTCGCTTTTTGCATGGGCAACAGACCTGTGCGCAACGTTTCAACCTGCGGATATTCCTTGAACCAAAGCCAGGCGTACATCAGCAGCTGCGCAGCGAACCCCTTGTCGCCTCGAACCGCATCCAGGGAGATCTCCTTGATGCGCAACGTCTTCTCATCCACCCGACCGGTCTTGAGATCCAAAATGTGGATCAGGCCATCCCGAGTATCAATGCGATCAAGGCGCCCTTTCACGTTCACCGGAAAGCCGAACCCAGCCTGAAGGGGGTCCAACGGCCGGATCAGTTCTCGCTCAAGATCCTGGGGCACGATACGCACACCTTGTTCGACGACTTTCGCTTCCGCTCGCAAAAAGGCTTGCGCCGCTCGGGCTGCCATACCTGCTTGAAGAAGTGGTTGCCCTGATCGCAACAGCGCATCCGGGACATGCTTCAACAAACGTTCATGCAGGGCATCAGGTACATCAATGCTCGCAGCGTTCAGTTGCTCGGCATTGAGCGGATGGTTCAACCACGGGCGATAGATGTCTTCGATAATTCCGTGAACGGCATCACCCAATGCGTTGCTCGCAATTCGCGCACCGGGCTCTTCCGGTTCACGAAGACCTTGCACATAACGGAACCAGAAGTCGAGTGGGCACTTCAACCAAGCACGCAACATCGTTGGAGAAAGACCCTTCGCAAGTCGTTCACGGATCGCGGCTTGTGAGGCTTCCGAATGGGGCACATGCACTCGACTGGCGATCCGCATGGGAACAGGGACACGTGCATCGACAACCTGCAAACGCTCAGGTGCATCATGGAAAAGTTCATGCGCCAGCTGAGCGATGTAGCGGCTCGGCCCGCTCGCTGTACCATCATCGGCATACACGAGAACGGCTTCCTTGGCGCGTTGCAACATGCGCAGGAAATTGTACGCTTGCACTGCGTCGGTACTGTCGCGCAAAGGCAATCCGTATGCCCGCCGCAATTCGAACGGGATGTACGAGCGATCAGCGGATGAAGAAGGTAATTTGCCTTCCTGAGCGCCCAACACGATCACCCGGTAATGATCGAGCGCACGTGCTTCCAACAAGCCCATTACCTGCAGTCCACTGAGCGGCTCGCCGAACAACCCTACACGCGCAGCACGCATCAATCGCGACAGAACCGTGTGCCACGCCTGTGGGTTGTCCGAATGTCCATATTTCTCCAACAGCACATGCACGCGGCGCAGAACGATCGAGGCTTGATAGATCTGTTCCGTAGCGAAGGCATCCCCAGCCATGGTGCGTTGCGCCCATGCAAGCAAGCTCACAACTTGCGTGCGCCGATCGGTGACTTGATCATCAAAGACCACGAATGCATGATCACGCACAGCGTCATCCATGCCAAGCACAGCTTCACGCAGCTTATCAGCCGGAACGAACATCATTCGCGCATTGCGAAGTCGAGCAGTCAGTGCATCGATCGGAGCGAGAGTACCTGCATGCCGCAAGTAGGGATGGCGCAGAAGCTGCTCCAGATCCGTGAAAAGCCATGATCCATCAGAGCGCCTCGAAGCACTGGCCCGGAAGTACGCATCGACCAGTGAACCCACCGGCAATTGGGCTACGGATAACCCCATCGTGATATTCAATGGACCAGCATCGGCAGGCAACGCTTCCAGCAACGCGGGCAAAAGGCTTTCATCCGCCAGGATCACCGCTGTTCTCGCGCGCTCCTCCGGTGCAAGGCGGAGCAACAGGTCAGCCGCACACCAAACCTGGGCAATGGAATTCGGAGCCTGCATCACGGTCAAGTTCAAGTTGCCGCTTGACAATTCTTCGGATAGCGGAACAGCCCCTGGCCCATATCGATCGATCGCTGCTCGGAGTTGTTGCCCGCTCTCTTGATCCTTGTTTTTGACATAGTACCGGTCAGCATCCCATGCGAAACGTGCCACACCGGCGTTCAAAGCCCTATCGATCACTCGTTCCTCCGCCAAGTTGAACGCGTTGAGGCCAGCGAACCAGATCCGCTTCCACGGGAACGGCGTGTTGTTCTGTTGTGCGGCCGTTCGTTCCACCAAGCCCATGGTACCGCACTTGGCAGCGAGCAGTCGTTCGTTCAGCGCCCCGTGCAACTTTCCCGCGAGGGTCCAGTAATTCACCATGCGCTGTTGCCCTTGGCTGAGCGGCACGGTGTTAAAGCTCCATTCCAATTCCTCCCAGGAGCGCAGGTCGCGATAGAATCCCTGCAGATCCACCAAATGGGCATCTGCCTCGCTGATATCGGCCAAGGTTACCGGCGCCCAAGCCATGAAGTCGTCGAATGTTCGACCATCTGGTCCTGCGATACTGCGATAGGCTTCAAACCCCTCGAAAAGGAGCTCCTCCGTTGAAAGTGTGCGCGATCCGCTGAGCCGCTCCATGAAGGATGCCAGTGTGAAGATCTCTGGACTCCACAAGGCGGCACCCGCCTTTTGCGCCAACGCCTGCCGCAGGTAAAGACCCGCCCGTTGGCTCGGCAGCACCACGGCTATTTCGCCAAGATCAGTGCCCTGTTCGGCCAATATGGCCTCGGCGAGTTGTTCTATGAAAGCTGCCATCGATCTTCGCCGAATGTATCCCTCGCCCGTCGATCGTATTCGACATGATGTGCCCGGAACAGAAAATTCGATGAGGCCAGAACGATTTCCGGTTTACCGCAAACTCGCGAACGCACACAGTGTGTTCCGCATCGAATCGGAGACCGCATTCTCTGAGGTACAACGCATAGGTGGGCGATTCGCGGTATTCCACATTAAAGCCCACACCTATCCGGAGCGATTACGGATCATGGATATGCTTGAGGCGGCTGACGGAAGCGTTCTGCCGATGGATCAAGCCGAGTTCGATGTTTGGCTTGCCAAGGCCCAACGCCCGGTGTGATCCTTCATTTACCAGGCTGTCCGTTGGTGCGAGGCAACCGAACCCACTACCTTCGGGTCATTCATCCATGCGGACCGCTGTCGCTCTTGTCGCTTGTATGTGGTTTGGCTTTGCTGCCAATGCCACACACTTGATCGGTGGGGAGCTCTTCTACACTTCCCTGGGCAATGATGAATACGAGGTGACCTTGAAGATGTATCGTGATTGCGATCCTGCGAACAATGTCAACGGTACCGGGTTCGATGCCGATGTGCAAATAGCGGCCTACGATGAAAGTGGGCAATTCGTGACCTCGCAATTCTTCACGTTGTCCTCCTCCACTTTCATTCCGATCGTGTTGAACAACCCGTGCCAAACACCCCCGGAAGGCACCTGTGTGGAGGAAGGCTCCTATACCGGCACTTTCTTTCTCCCGGCCGGAGCTGGCGCATATACGTTGAGCTACCAGCGATGCTGCAGACCGCCGATGGTTACGAACTTGGACAATTCTCCCTTGCAAGGCCTTACGTGCACCGTTGAAATTCCCGATGCTTCTGTCACCGGGGAGAACAGCAGTCCTCGCTTCAGCGCTTTTCCACCGATCTCGCTCTGCATAGGACAACCATTGGCGTTCAGCTCGGGTGCTACGGACCCTGAAGGGGACCAGCTCGAATACGATTTTTTCGCACCGTACGTGGGCGGTGATGATCTCGGAAATATCATTCCCAATCCTCCAGCACCGCCGCCCTTTACCAGTGTCGTTTGGGCCACAGGGTATTCGGTGAACAACATGATCGATGCTGCTCCTCCTCTGGAGATCGATCCGTTGACCGGCTTTGTGACACTTACACCAACGCTTCAAGGCTTCTTTACCGTCGGTGTGCGTGTGAAGGAATTCAGGAACGGCGTTCAGCTGAGCGAGGTGGTTCGCGACTTCCGTTTCGATGTGGTGCCTTGTGTGCAAACCGTATTGTCCTCGATCGCTGACCAAGGTGCCAGTACGCTTTGTTCAGGGCTCACGATCCAGTTCGAGAACAACAGCCAGAACAGCACATCCTATCACTGGGATTTTGGTGTGCCAGGCACCAATACAGATACAAGCGCGGAGGCTGAACCCTCTTTCACCTTCCCGGAGGCCGGCACGTACAATGTGACACTCATTGCCAACCCGGGGTGGATCTGCGCGGATACGAACGTGAGCAGCTTTTCGCTCTCACCACCGGTGACCGTTTCCTTCGTTTCGCCACCGATCACTTGTTTCGATGAGCAACCGATCACCTTGTCGGCTGTGGGTTCGTTCACGAACGCCGCTTCGGTGGTTTGGGATCTCGGCACGGGTTCCGCCGCCGATGTGGATCAGCATGTAACGCACCCCTCGTTCCCGACCAATGGAACCCACTCCGTGCACGTTACCGCAACAGAGAACGGTTGCACGGACGACTTCACCGGTGACGTCATCATTTACCCGCGACCTGTTCCCCTGTTCAGCGCCGATACGGCCGGGTGCATCCCGCTGCTGACCCAATTCACCAATTCGAGTTCGGCTTGGACAGCCATGAGCAATTCGTGGGATTTTGGTGACGGTGGATCCAGTACTGATGTGCAACCAATACACACGTATACGACCGAAGGGTTCCATACCGTATCGCTGACAATTAGTACCGATTCGGGCTGCATCGCTTCGGAAACACTGGTGCTGCAGAACTTGGTGCAGGTTTGGCCCCAACCGATCGCCAGCTTCGTTGTGAACCCACCCGTTGCGGATCTGCTTCATCCGATCGTGCACGTTCAAGACATTTCGAGCAGTGCCTACCACTGGGACTTCACAGTGGAAGGCCAGCACTATGACACAACTTCGTTCGATCACAATTTCAACGATGCGGGCTGGTATACGATCACATTGGTTGCCGTAAGCGGACTTGGATGCATGGATTCAACTTCGCGACCCGTATTCGTCGGTGATCATTTCTTCTTCGCACCTACTGCTTTCACGCCCGATGGTGATGGGCTCAACGAAGTGTGGCTTCCCCGTGTAAAAGGAGCGCGCAAGTACCAACTGGATGTGTTCGATCGCTGGGGACAAAGCGTCTTCAGCACCACCGATCCAGATCAAGGATGGGATGCGAAAGACTATCCGATCGGCCTGTATTCCTACAAGGCGTGGATCAGTGAATGGGGCCCGTTGGAGAAGGAGTACAACGGGTCGATCATGCTGGTGCGCTAGCATCAGCAATTGTTTTGTTTTGCTGGAGTAAGACCAGGTTCCCCTAAGGGGATCAGGGATTGACCGATGGAAACAATGTGCGTGTTCGCGACATGAACAAGCACGGTTTTCATCCTTGCTAAAAGATACGGATGATCAAGATCGCTGACGGAAATTCCAACAGTATGTGATTCAGTATCCCCCACCCCCACCCTGCCCCTTCTCGATCGGATGCCAAGTGGTCTTCACCTCCTGCGTGTCGAGGATGAAGTACGGTGATTGGCCTTCTTCTTTTGACCAGTCCGAGACCTTCGGATAGACCACGCGCTTGAGGTTGCAGGTGGCTTCTGCATCGAGCATCACCCGTTCCTCTTTCGTCGCATCCGCAACCGTTAGAGCGTTGATGTCCATATGCGTCACCAAAGGCTTCAGCAACTCGCTTCGGTAACCGGTCAAAAGATTCACCACGCCGCCGGGCAGGTCGCTGGTGGCGAGCACTTCGGTGAAAGTGACCGCTGGCAAAGGCTTGCTCTCACTGGACACCACCACGCACGTGTTGCCACCCGTGATCACGGGCGCGATCATGCTAACAAGTCCGATAAGGCCGGAGGTATTCGGGCACATCACCCCCACTACCCCGGTTGGCTCCTGCACGCTGAAGTTGAAGTGCGAACTGTTCGTGGGGTTCACGCTGCTGAAGACCGCCTGGTACTTGTCGCACCAACCAGCGTAGTGTATCCAGCGATCGATCGCCACGCTCACTTCGTCATTCGCCTGTTGCGCTGTCGATCCATGCAGCATCAACTCGTGTACGAATTGCGCACGCCGTCCTTCCAGCATCTCGCCGATGCGGTAGAGGATCTGCCCGCGATTGAATGCACTACGACCGGCCCATCCACTCACAGCACCACGCGCGGCGATCACGGCATCGCGCACATCCTTGCGGCTGCTGCGGCAGATGTTCGCCACCCCGGCCTGCGCCGGGGTGACGGCATTCAGTTTCACTTGGTAGTAGCGCCCGCTCTCGGTGCGCGGGAACTTGCCGCCGATGAAGATCTTGTAGGTCTTCATCACGGGGATGCGTTCGGTCTTCTTCCCAGCGCCGTTAGTGCTGTGGCCGTTCAACCCCGCCTTTGCGGTGAGCGGTTTGCTGATGGTCTTGCTCATGATCTTTCGCCTTGGCCCATGACGCGGGGCCTTAACAACGCCCCCAAGGTAATGAGCCGCGCCCGGATCAGAGGCGGACGTTCACTGCGACAGTGAACCGGTTCTCTGTTCTCTGCAGATCGGCCTTCCAGGGCAGTGTGGTCGCGGGGCCATTGGTCCAACCACTCGGTGATGTGGTACCGCCTGCTCCCGAGAAATATGGCACACTAGCGGTGCGTAAACCATACTCGAAACGGAAGGTGACGTGGTCGCTCGGCATCACATCGAAGGTGGAGGTGAACTGTGCGATCTCAAGCTTATCGCCATTCGCCATGGCCATGTCGTAGTTGTTCGGCTCACTCCCCGTGGCAGCTGGTGTGAAGGCGAGGTAAGGCGATGTGTTCACCCCGTTCACTACACTTTGGTTGGTCACGTAGTCGCCGCGCAACGTGAGGGCGAGCTTGTTCTTATTGAACCAGAACCTTGTGGCAAGCGAACTGCCCATCATGAAATTCTCATTGGCCTTCAAGGTGTCACCAGCCGCATTGTTGCTCTGGAGTCCATAATGGTTGTTCAGGCTGAAAGCGATCTGTGAAAGTCCCCGGCTCTCCCGCCTCTTGAACACGCGCGCCACGATGCTGTTGTCGTGGTGGAAGCGAAGGCGGTCGCTCTGATCGCCGATCGTATCAGGGTTCTGCGTGTCGCGACCGATATAGAAGTTGGCGACCAGCTGCAGGTCCTCGTTCGGGCGGTAGTAGTTGCTGCTGCCAAGGCCGGGGCTCTTGCTGAAGCTGTTGTAGCTCTGCCACCCGTTCAGCAACCACAGCTCCGTTTTGAACTCCTTCGAAGGGAATGCTTGCACGCGTGCACCACTGAAATAGAACGGTGTGAAGTCGCACACCATGCTGCGCTGGTAGCTCCAATTCTCTTGCAACACATAACTCTCTAGGCCGATATAGCTCATGAAGATGCCCATCTCCAAGTTGATGCCATGCCACTTGTCGAAGTGGTAGCCTGCTGCTGCTTCGCGCACGTACTTCAGGTTGTTGATGCTGGTATTGCGACCCCGGTATACACTCGCATCCACGTCCTGCACAATGGAACCCATCTGTCCGTACTGCACCCACAATCGCCCGATGATGTTCTTGTAGTTGCTCTCCAGTCCGAAGCTCGCCTGGTTCAACGTGAACTCGTTATGGCGGCCGATGGAGGAACTGATCGTGTGCGTGTTGTCGATCGGGTCCGCGAAGTCGTAGTTGTAATAGGTGTCCAACAGCGCAACGCCGGTCAATATGGTTTCGCCGGTCTCCCTATCCTTGAGCGTGAGCGGGAAGGCCCGCTGCCGGTTCTGCCCGTTGACCCATGTTAGGTCCATGCCTTCGAAGGGGATCCTCGCGGCCGTGCTGTCCTGTGCGTGCAGCATGCTAGGCGCGTAAGCGCCGAGCATCATTATGAGCAATGTCCTCTTCATGTATTCAGTTCAATTCAATTCGTATGCTGCGGTGCCGAGGAAGGTGGTCCGCCCATGCGTTCCAGTTCCTGTTGCGGTACAGCCTTGTATACCAACGGAACTTGTTCCACCACCACATCATTACGGTCCAGTCCGAACGCACTCGGATCACTTTGACCCAAGTACTTCAACTTGAAATAGGAATTGAGCAGAACACCTTCACGCAGCGTGAGCTCATTCTCAATGTAAAGGAACTTCTCGAGCACCACGAACTTCACATCCGGCTCCGGGTTGTAGATCGTGGAACCGTCGGGGCGCGTGTGCAAATTCAACTCCTTGTTCGCCACCAGCTCGTTCAGGATGCGATTGAAATACGACGCCGTACGCGGCTGTACGCGGAAGCCGGCGTGGATGGTGACCTTCATCACCTTGTCGTCCACCAGCTCGCTCACTTCATAGCGCAATGTGTATGGTTCCTCCGTGCGGTGGATGTGGACGAACCAGTAGACATCAGCACGCTTCGGCCGCTTGGCAAAAATGGACCTGACGATCTTCTCCTCGATCTCGTGCCGGTGATCGGCCTTCGTGAGGTACACGAGGTGCGTAGCGAATTTCGGAATGCTCTCATCGGCGCTCAGTGCTTGGATCATCGGCACTTGTTGGCCCAGGTCCACGAAGCGGGTGAAGCGGTTGTTCACCTTGCGAGCGTAGTACCACGTGTACATCACCAGGAAGATGAAGAGCTCAAAGAAGAGGAACATCCAACGCTCCTTGATCTTCGCCACGTTGGCAACGAAGAAGGAGAGTTCCACGGAGCTGAAGAACACGAGCAACGCGAGCACCAGCACTCCGTTCCATTTCAACCGGTAGTGCAGGAAGTGCATGAGCAGCACCGTGGTCATCAGCATCGCGATGGTGATGGAGAAGCCGTACGCCGCTTCCATGTGCGTGGACGACCTGAAGTAGAGGATCATGAGCAAACAGCCCGCCCACAGGATCGTGTTGACGCTAGGGATGTAGATCTGCCCCTTCAGATCCGTGGGTTGGCGCACGGCGATGCGCGGCCAGAAGTTGAGGTTCATCGCCTCGCTGATGAGCGTGTAACTACCACTGATCAACGCCTGTGATGCGATAATGGCCGCGAGCGTCGCGATGGCTATGCCCGGCACCAGGAACCATTCCGGCATCATGGTGAAGAACGGGTTGCGACCGGCCAGCAATGCGCCTTCGCCCTGTGCCATCAGCCATGCGCCCTGTCCCATGTAGTTCACCACCAGGCAGATCTTCACGAAGACCCAGGTGATGCGGATGTTCCTGCGCCCACAATGACCGAGATCGGAATACAACGCCTCCGCACCGGTCGTCGCCAGGAACACCGCGCCCAACAACCAGAAACCGTGCGGGTATTCCACCAACAAGCGATACGCATGCACAGGGTTCAGCGCTTGTAGTATCGCAGGATGCGCACCGATCTGTGACGCGCCCAGCACGGCCAGCATCGTGAACCAGATGAACATCGCAGGACCGAAGACGGTCCCGACCTTCTGCGTTCCGTAGCGCTGGAAGAAGAACAGTGCGGACAGGATGACCACGACGATGGGCACGGTGGGCAAGTGCTCCCATCCCTCGACGGCGGTCAAGCCTTCCACTGCGGATGCTACGGAGATCGGTGGTGTGATGATGCCGTCGGCCAGCAACGTTGTGGCACCAAGAATAGTGGGGATCACGAGATGCTTTCCATAGCGCCGAACCAAGGCATACAACGAGAACACGCCGCCTTCGCCATGGTTGTCGGCCTTCAGTGTGAGGAAGACGTACTTGAAGGTGGTCTGGAAAGTCAATGTCCAGAATACACACGAGATGCCGCCGTATACCAACCTGGCATCGATGGCCTTCTCACCGACGATCGCCTTCATTACGTACAACGGACTGGTCCCGATGTCGCCGTAGATGATCCCGAGCGCCACCAACAACGATGCTGCCGTCACCTTGCCCACCGCCCCTTTCACACTGCTTTCCATCACCCCTCGATTGATGGCGCAAAGTTCTCGGTGCGGTCATGGGTGAATTGTAAAAGCCTCGGCTGTTGTGATAAAGAAGTTGTAAAGAGGAAGAGACCGGGACGATGCGGCGTCGCTGTTCCCTCCTCAACTGAACCGATACCCCACGCCGCTCTCCGTGGTGATGTGCCGAGGCCGCTCCGGATCCGTCTCGATCTTCTTGCGCAACGAGCGAACGAAGACGCGCAAATACTGGGTTTCCTGTTGATAACCCACGCCCCACACTTCCCTCAGCAAATGTCGATGGGTGAGTACGCGTCCTTCATTGCGGACGAACAGCGCGAGCAGGTTGAATTCCGTTGCGGTCAACTTCACGAGTGCGCCATCTCTCTTTACGGTCCGCGCTGCGAGGTCGATCTCCAGGTCACCGCAAACAATGATGCTGCGCTCCTGCTCCACATTGTTCCTACGGATAGCCGACCGTATCCGCGCAAGCAATTCACCGGTCCGGAACGGCTTCGTGATATAGTCCGTGGCCCCATTGTCCAGCGCGGTCACGATGTCCGCTTCGCTGGCTTGCACGCTTAGGATGATGATCGCCTTCGTGTACCAACCGCGCAATTCCTTCAGCACTTCCTGGCCGCTCATGTCGGGTAAGCCGATGTCCAGCAGGATCAGGTCCGGGGGGTGGTTCGCGGCCATGAGCACACCATCGCGACCGCTCTCGGCTTGGCGCACGTTCAGGTCGGCGCTTTCCAACGCGATGCGCAGCAGCTTCTGGATCTGCGCCTCGTCGTCGATCACCAAGACCTCGGCCTTATTCATGTTTCAGATTGCTGAGAAAGGAGGTCTCCGCCGGGATGCGCACCGTGAACAGCGCGCCGTGCGGTTGGTTCGCTCCAAGTTCCACACTTCCCCCTTGTGCTCCCACAAAGCCTTTCACAATGGACAAGCCCAAGCCGGTACCGCCGCTCCGCGTGTTCGGCAGGCGATGGAACTTGTTGAATGCGCGCACGCGTTCTTCCTCCGGGAAGCCCGGTCCATTGTCGGCGATGGTGATCACGCACGAACCGTCCGCATGCGACGCTCCGATCACCACCTCGCTTCCCGCCGGTGTGTATTGCACCGCGTTGTGGACCATGTTATGTACCACTTGTTCCAGCAACCCACCATCCAACTTGAACAACGGCAACGACGGATCGGCCTTTAGTATGATCGCATGATCGCTCACACTTCCCAACTTGCTAACCACGCCACCGATCAGCTCGTGTATATCGCACCAATCCGCTTTCGGTTCCAGCATACCGCTTTCCAGCCGGCCCATGTTCAACAGGTTCCCAACCTGTCGATCCAAGCGCATGCCCGCTTCGTCGATCGCTGAAAGAAGGTCCGTGCGTTGCTCACCGGTCAGCCGCGTTTCACGATCCTGCAACGCGTCCACCGCACCAACGATGGTGGAAATGGGCGTGCGCAACTCGTGGGAGAGGGAGTTGAGCAGCGTGTTGTATAGCTCGATGGTGCGCTCCTTCTGTTCCTTGTCACGCGCCTTGCGTTCCACTTGGCGGATCTTCAGGGAGAGCACCGCGTTCACCGAGGCCACCACGAAGTACATCAGAAACAGCAGAAGATCCTCCGTGCTGCCGATGTGGAACGTGAACGTCGGCGGGATGAAGAAGAAGTTCCATGCCAAGGCGCTTAAGGCTGCGGCCACCATGACCGGTCCGATCCGGAACAACATGGCCAATATGGAAACTGCCATCAATAACACCAACGCCGTCACACGATAACCGATCAAACCCTCAGCGGGGAAGCAGCCCAATGCGACCACTGCCACTGCCGTGATGCAGATGGCATGCTGCTGGAACAGCGGCAAAGAGCGGATCCGGGATAGCACGTTGCGCCTTGTTGAGCCGGTGTTCAAAGCTACCGTGGCCGACATAATGAAATTGTAAAGAGCGTCGCCCTCAGCCCTGCTTCATGCCCAGCACATTCCCTTCTGCATCCATCTCCAAAAACGGGTTGTGCGCGATCTCCCACAAATGTCCGTCAGGATCAGCGAAGTAGCCGCTGTAGCCGCCCCAGAATACTTTATCAGGCATCTTGGTGATAGCAACGCCATGCTGCATCAAATGCGCGAAGAGCGCATCGACTTCTTCATCTGAACGCAGGCACTGGGCCAGCGTGAAGCGTGAGCCTATTCCATCGTTCTTCACTTTGGCATCCTCCATCAGCTCATGCTGCGGGAAGAGTGAAAGCACCATACCGTTCAGCTTGTACATGACAATGCCGCCGGTGTCCTGAAAGGGTTTCCATCCGAGCACGTCATTGTAGAAGCGCTTCGACTTGCCGAGGTCTAGGACGCCGAGCGTGATGATGGTGAGGCGGGGTTGCACGAAGCGCAAAGCTATCTGCCCTTACATTGCATCAACAGATATTGACCCCATGTCCCGACACGTCACCGGCATCGGCGGATTCTTCTTCCGCTCGGACGACCACAAGGCGCTCGCCAAGTGGTACTACCAACACTTCGGCATCAACGACCCGGACCACGGCTGGACCTGGCAACAGGATGCCGGCCCTACGGTGTTCTCGCCCTTCAAGCGCGACAGCGACTACTTCGGCAACGACAAGCAACAGTTCATGCTGAACCTGCGCGTGACAGACATGGATGGCCTGCTGAAGAAGCTCGAGGCCGACGGCGTGCGCATCGACCCCAAGCGCATGGATGAGGACTACGGCCGCTTCGCGTGGGTGTATGATCCGGAAGGGAACAAGATCGAATTGTGGGAGCCGAAGTAGTGGTCGACTTCCCACGACCTTCCATGCCTAAGCAGACAACTCCCGCGTGTCTATGAAACCACATTGGATCTTCATCCTGTGCGCTGTAGCGCTCGGTTGCTCTTGGGCTGACAAGGCTCCTCACTCGAACACACCGGGCGGTATCGCACTACAGACCGACGGACCGAGAGGTGGTGGCTATATCGACCCAAGTGGAAAACAGCTTGGGTACTGGATCTACAGGGTACACGTCATGAACGACACGACAATTCCGGTCGAGTTGGCCATGGACTTTCCCGGCGGCCCTATCGTGATGCTGCCAGACTCCAATAAGTACCCCAGCGTTTTCCTGTTCCCGGACGAGATCACCCCGGACACGGCGCAGGACGTCTTCGATTTCGGGATAGCAGGATCAGTAGCCTTTTTGAGTACCCGTCCCAGTGGACCTACATCGCTGAGAACAAAAGTGCTGCCCGGAGAAGATCATCTCTTGTACATCGGAGTGGTCCTTCCTCCAGATGGAGTTGGACGTGCAGAGCTGTTCATCGATGGGCAAGGGCCCGATTCGTCCTACTTTCCTGAAGGATCCATACCGACCGGTACAAGGAAGGGGGATGCACTCGACCTGATATTCGGCATAGCGATCGACCCACCGATGCATTATTCAATGGTCCCTTGCGGCCGGATCACATTCAAGAAGTAGGCGGACCCGCCCATTCACTTCCGCAAGATCTTCTCCATCGCCGTGCCCTTCGCCAGTTCATCCACCAGCTTGTCTAGGTAACGGATCCGCGATCACTTCATCTTGTTGAACATGTACCGCGCGATCTTCCATGCACCGTTCTCGCGTTGAAGCACGAAGAGCTCCCGGTTCTCTTCGGGAACATTCTCGCCCGTAGCGTGGATCAATGTGGTGCCGCGCGAGGTCGTTCGGGCGAACGCGTGGTCGCCATCCACTTCGATCTCGTCGATGAAGAACTCGATGTTCAGCTTGATCATGGAGAAGACACCGGCGTATGCGCCCTTCACCTGTTCCGTGCCCACCGCTGTCGGGAAGCCTGTTGGCATGAAGACACCGTCCGGGGTGTAGAGCGGCATCACTTGGTCCACGCTGGAGGCGTTGAGGGCATCGCGGTAGGCGAAGAGCAGGCTCTTGATCGCTGCTTGGTCGTTGGAGGTGTTCATGGTTGCGGTGTTGTTGTGGTTCGTGGTGGTTTGTTCGTTTGGCGCTTGGCAGCTCATGAGCATGACCACCGATAGCGCGAGGAGGATGTTGTGCTTCATGACCTGTTCGTTGACAGGACAAAGGTTCCCCGCACGGCACGCACGCCGCCATGGAGCGGATCAAGAAATGACCTTGATCCAGATCAAGGCTTCAGCCGCGCTTGCTCGTCTTCGCCCGCAGGCGGCTGAGGAACTCCGGCGTTACGCCCAGGTAGGAGGCGACATGCACGTTGGGCACACGGGCCGCCAGGCCCGGATGGTGCTGAACGAAATGCGCGTACCGCTGTTCCGCGCTGGAGGCATTGCGGCGAAGCAGCCGCTGTTGCAGTTCCACGAACAGGTCCTCGATGATCACCCGGAAGTTGCGGTCGAACTTGGGGTGCTGGGTATAGAGGTGAAGCAGGTCGGCGTGTTCGATGCACACGACCACGCATGCCTCCAGTGCCTCGATGAAGAGGCTGCTCGGCTTCTCCGTATGGAAGCTGCCGATGTCCACGATCCACTCGTTCTCCTGGGCGAACTGCAGGTTGTGCTCCACCCCGTTCTCGTCCACCTCGTACATGCGCATGCACCCTTCCACCACATAGATGTAGGACCGGCATACCTCGCCCTCCTGCAACAGGAACCCGCGCCGTTTCAGCCGCCGCACGCGGCTGCGTTCCTCAAGGCCGTTCGCTCGGCCTCGTCCAAGGCCAGGTAGCGATCGAAGTGCGCGCAAAGCGCCTGTTGTGGATCGGGCATTAGGACTGTGCCTTGGCGACGGCGAGCGAGATGGTGGAACCGTGGACGATGAGGCGGGGCATGGTGAAGGTTCGTTCTATTAACGAGGATGGCCCCATCGGCTGGGGTTGCGGCTGGAGTGGAATACGCTGTAGATGATGATCGTGTCCTTCATCACCCGGAACACGATGACGTATGGGAAGCGCTTCAGGTTGACCTTCTTGAAAGGCCCACGCCATTTCGAGAAGCCTGTCGGGCGTTGACGAAGCACGTCGAAGTACTCCTGAACCTCATCATGGAAGTCCTCTCCAAGGCCGTCGCGTTGACCTTCGTACCAGAGGTAGGCTTCTATGAACTCCGCGCTGGCAACATCCCGGACTTCCAGCCGGTAGCTCATGCCTTCTTCGCCTTGCGCGCCATCTCGCGCACTTCTTCCCACGTGTAGCTCTTGCCCTCGCCGCGCTTGTACTCCTCTTCGCGCTCCTTCACGATGTTGTAGTGCTCGTCGGTGAGGCCGTCCTCATCCTCCCCGTTCTTTTCCGAACGGAACAGGTCGGCCACTTTCTTCAGCAGGCCTTCATCGGTCGTGCGCAGCAGGCGCTCGATCAGTTGGAGCTTGAGGGACTCGGTGGACATGGCTATGCAGGCATTGGATATGAACGCGAGCCTTGCGCCAAGTCAGCACCGAAAGCTAGGCACGCGCGAATGTCTTCCTCGGTCAATTCATTGAAGTCCGTCATCAACTCCTTCACCGACATGCCTCCCGCCATATAGCCCAGTACATCACCCACGGTGATGCGCATGCCCCGGATGCACGGCTTGCCGCTGCGCTTGCCCGGCTCGATGGTGATGATCTTGCGGTAGTCCATGGCGGATAGTTGTACGACACGAAGTTAGGGGCAGTGAGGCTATGAACGTTGTTTGATGGGAAGTGCGCTATCCGGTCCCGTATCAGTCCAACCCCTTGATGCTCAAGGCAGAAATTGTTTGATGGTTGTTTGATGCCGGGGGTATGCCGCCGTGGTTCTGCCTGAAGTGACGCGGGCGCACCAACCGATCGTGCAAGGCCTCACCGCCGATCGTGCGGGGCGTCCAGCGATTGGTGCGGACCTGCCGGCGGCAGGCAGGCCGACACCATAGCCGCCGAGCGAGATCTCGACCGTGGACGATGAGGCGGGGCATGATGAGAGTTGATGTTGGAACATAGTTGGGTGCTTTCGATCAGGCCGTGAGAGCTCCGGAAGGGTCTCTTCCCGCGACCATACGATACATTGCGGGCCTACGTTCCCATTGCGACACGGTCGAATTTGCCGGTCGATCCACGAACTCGATCATGCGACACCTTCGGCCATTCCTGGTCCCACTCCTGTTCTTCAGCGCGCAGGCGACGCTCTGCCAATCGCGGGAAGCAACGGCGATCGATTCGCTGATCGATCTATCCATTGCGAAGAACTGCTTCAACGGCGAAGTGCTTGTCTCCATCGGCGACGTTCCTTTCTATGAGCGGACCGTGGGCTTCCGTGACTTGCACACGAAGGAACCGCTACAAGCCAATTCGCTCTTCAACATCGGTTCCGTATCGAAGCCCTTCACCACGGTCGCTGTGCTGCAATTGCAGGAGAAGCAGCTCCTGAGCATCGAGGACCTTGTCACCAAATACATTCCTGAGTTCCTGTACGACAGCGTCCGCATCAAGCACCTTCTTTCGCACACCTCCGGGATCGCGGCGAACATGGACTTCTGGACAGCACGGATGCAGCGCTGCGGTTGAATAACGACAGCATCGTCGGCCAATTGAACAACTATTTGCCGCCCCTTCTCTTCGCTCCCGGTTCGGCGTGGGCGTATTCGAACATGGGCTACGACCTGCTGGCCGTTCTTGTTGAGCGCGTGACACGAATGCCGTTCGCTGGCTATGTCCAGAAGAACATCCTTGGGCCGTCCGGCATGGATCGTACGTTCATCCCAAGCACCAGCAACATCAGCGCATGGCTGCCCAAGGGGTTGGCGGCGAAGGACGTTGTGGTTCGCACATGTTCGCCGATCCCATCCCGCCTGCAAGTGGTTATGCACGGACTCCGTCGGTCCGTTCCCTCGCCGCGATCACTACTATGTGGGTTCAAGCAATGTGTACACCACGGCCGGTGACCTGGCGAAGTTCGATCGGGCGTTGCGCAACAATGTGGTGCTGAGCCGCGCCTCGCAAGAACTCGCTTACACGCCTTTCCTGTTGACGACCGGTGACACCGCCCCCGGGATCCTCAGTCGCCCATTCCCTCTTACTATGGATTAGGATGGTTCATCTCCAGTGACACGACCGGCGGAAGAATCATCTGGCACAAAGGCCGAAGCTTCGGTTCACGCGCGATATTCCTGCGGAACCCGGACAAGCAACAGTGTGTTGTCGCCCTGGACAACTTCGACTACACGGGATGTGACCTGAAGGGCATCGCCTGCATGAGGATCATCAATGATCGGACCTACCGGAACCCGATCCTCAAGTCACTCGTGCAGGAGCTGGGCTGTGGTATCCACGCCGGCGGCTTCGATGCGGCCCAGGTCGAATTCAACCGGCTGAAGGGAACCGAACGGCAGAATTATTACATCTCGGCAGATGAGCTGATCGCCCTATCCGATGAACTGGTCGGTGAGGCCCAGACCCCGGATGCCGTATCCGTATTGAACCTCGGCAAGGAACTGTTCCCTGCGTCATTCGAGGTGTGTGCCGCGCTTGGGAACGTGCTATTGAGGTTGAAGAACGTCGAGGCTGCTACTGTGAATTATACCCAAGCCGCAAGGCTTTACGGCACCACGGATGAAGAACACGAAGCCCTTCTGAACGACGTCGGATACCAGTTCATCATGACGAACAGACTCGATGATGCAGCATGGGCGCTCAAGCTCAACACCGACCTGTTCCCACTTTCCTGCAACACCTATGACAGCTATGCCTCGGCGCTGGAGATGAACGACCAACTAGACCTCGCGATCCAGAGCGAGGAGAAAGCCGTGGCGCTTGCAACCGCGCAGAAGCATGAGCTGTTACCGACCCTGATCGAGAACTTGGAGAAACTGAAAGCGAAGAGGGGCAAGTAGAGAACTTGGCTTAGAACGAAAGGCGAATATCGGATCAGCCTGTGCGCGCTTCGCGTTAGGGATTGGACCGGAAAGCCCGGAGCCGTCTTCGGCGAGGACTTGCAGGGGAAAGCCCGACGGCGAGTCTTCGAGCCGGAACGCCCACCCTTCGACTCCGACAGCGCTCCTCATAACTCAATTCAAATTCAAGTACGCGCTCAACCCGTGCAAGCCGCCTTCGCGGCCGTAGCCGCTTTCCTTGTAGCCGCCGAAGGGTGAGGTGGGATCGAACTTGTTGTAGGTGTTGGCCCAGATGACGCCCGCGCGCAATTTGCTGGTGAGGTTGAAGATCTTGCTGCCCTTGTCCGTCCACACGCCGGCGCTGAGGCCGTAGGGCGTGTTGTTGGCTTTCTGGATCACCTCGTCCACGGTGCGGAAGGTCTGCACGGCGAGCACGGGACCGAAGATCTCCTCCTGCGCGATGCGCGCGCTCTGCGCCACGTTGAGGAAGAGCGTGGGGCGGCACCAGAAGCCTTTGCTGGGCAGGTCGCACGCGGGCTGGTACATCTCCGCGCCATCGGCCACGCCCACCTTGAGGTATTTGTTGATGGTGCCGAGCTGCTCCTTGCTGTTGATGGCGCCGATGTCGGTGTTCTTGTCGAGCGGATCGCCCACGACGAGCGAGCGCATGCGGTGCTTGAGCTTGCGGATCACTTCGTCGTGCACGCCTTCCTCCACGAAGAGGCGGCTGCCGGCGCAGCACACGTGGCCCTGGTTGAAGTAGATGCCGTTGATGATGCCTTCGACGGCCTGGTCGATGGTGGCGTCGGCGAAGATGATGTTGGCCGCCTTGCCGCCGAGTTCGAGCGTGGCCTTTTTGCCGGTGCCGGCGATGCTCTTCTGGATGAGCTTGCCCACGCCGGTGCTGCCGGTGAAGGCGATCTTGTCGATGCCCGGATGGTTGACGAGCGCCGCGCCCGTGGCACCCGCACCGGTGATGATGTTGACGACGCCATCGGGGAGTTCGGCTTCCTGGATGAGCTCGGCGAGCAGCAGCGAAGTGAGCGGTGTGGTCTCGGCGGGCTTCAGCACCACGGTGTTGCCGCAGGCCAGCGCGGGCGCGATCTTCCACGCGGCCATGAGCAGCGGGAAGGTCCACGGGATGATCGCGAAGGGCTGCATGTGTTGTGGAAAGGTAGTGCGCGGACACAATGGCGGATGTGCGGGACGGAACATGCGCGCTGATGGGAACAACTGCCGCGTAGCGAAGCGCAAGTACCCTGCACAACCACGCACAAGCGTGGTGATGGTTGAAGCAAGTGCCGCTGTGGATGGTGCGATCGACGCGATGGCTTTGACAAAGGGCGCTAACACCGGCGCATGCGCCGGTGCGAGCTTCCGGACGGGCGCGCAGCGCAGAGCAGGGCGGGCAACCGCCCATGGCGGGCGGTGCGCAGGGTGAATAGAGGGAGACCATCTGCCATGCAACCGAAGCGCATGGCCGTGCAACCGAAGGTGCAGGCCCTGCAAACGGCATTAGCAGGTTCGCAAACGCCGGTGCGGGCTTTGCAAAAGGGAGTACCGCTCGATAGATCGACAGGACAGCTCACGCAACAAGGGCGCACGTTCGAGCAATGGACCTCCATTCCTCTTCATTGCTGTCGATCATTCGACCAGTGCTTCCTGTTGGGGCTTGCCCCAACGCCGCTGGCTCCGCGAACGAATAGTAAGGTGAACGATCTTTGCTTGCAGAGAATGCCAATGGACCGCACGATCCTTTTCGCCCTCATCTCGATGGTCTTCGCGGGGCTTACCTCGGTGCTGGCCAAGTTCGGGATGAAGAACGTGAGCGGCGATACCGCGCTGGTGGTGCGCACCTCGTTGATCTTCGGGCTGGTGTGGTTGAACGCTTTCGCTTTCCGGCATGTGCATGCGCTGAACCTGCTGACGCGGAAGGACTATTTGTTCCTGGGGCTTTCCGGCGTGACCACGTTCCTGTCGTGGCTGTTCTACTACCGGGCCATGAAGGATGGGAACGTATCGGTGGTGGCCACGATCGACAAGGCAAGCATCGTGGTAACGTTGCTGCTTTCGTTCTGGATCTTGAAGGAGCCTTTCACATGGCGGCTTGCAGCGGGGGCGTCGTTGATCCTGGCGGGCTTGGTAGTGCTGGTGTGGAAGTAGTGAGAAATGCACACGCCTTGGACTCCTGGTTCTCTTGGTTGAGGGGTGACCGCACGGAACCGAGGCGCAGAGCCTGCGCGAGCAAATGCCATACAACCGATATGCTGGCGCGCTACCTTACCAGACCGATGATGACGGCAAACACGTCATCCAAATCCAACGAGGAATGAAGACGGACATCAGCTTCATCATTCATGAACTGCGCAAGGAGCAGAACACACTGACCACCGAGCGCCTTCGAGAGAAGGCCATAATACCAGCCGCTGATGAGTCCTCGTTCGTAGATGAGGTGACGGACTTGTTCAAGCGACATCAATCAGGTCGGCTGTTCGGTGAGTTCGAGTCGGACGCGGTCGCATTCCCGTTTCCTCCACTTCTGAGAACCTACGTCGAGGATGGCGACTTCTTGGGATTCTCCAAAAAAGCTGCGCACCTGTTGGCAAGTCAGATGAACAAGATCCCGGCGGCGACCGGGGGATTCTTCTTTGCGGTGCGCTTCATTGAGGATGGGCATGACATACTGCTTATCTGCATGCTAAGCCAGAAGCAAGGTCAAGCAGTAGATGCGGCCACCTTGAGCCTCACGAAGTCGATCAGTCTACAGATGGAACAGTTGGACTTGACCGCACAGATCAACCTGACAGACTGGAAGAATTCCAAACCTGAGCCCGTCAGTTTGATCCGAGGACGGAAGAAAGTCTCAAACTACTTCCGGGACTTCATCGGGTTGCACGAGCCACGTTCGAATACAGAGGCTACGAAGAAGTTCCGAGACCTAGCAGATGAATGGATGGAGGAGCGTGCGTTTGAGCAAGAGAATCGAGAGAAGGTCCGACAGGATATAATAGTCTACTCAAAGAAGCGGGGCATTGAACCCCTGGAGCTGGATTCGCTTGCAAGGCTCGTTGACCCCGAACAACATGAGGCCTTCTTTGAACGAGCCAATGCACAAGGGCTGTCAGCGGAATTCCACTTGGACCATCGTTCACTGAAGAAATGGGAACGTGTGGTTTATTCGGAGAAGGGTGGCGGCATTCGACTAAACTTCGCCAAACGACTGCTCAACAACAGGGTGCGGTACAACGCGGAGAAGAAGACACTCACGATCCGCGAGATCGAGTTGAGATCGGAAGACCTTCAATAGGTCATGACGGAGGTCATTGACATCTTCAAGCGGGTCCGAGCACACCTCACTGCGTGCGTGGAGGAGAGCAGGCTGCTCAAGGGTAAGCTCCGGATACCTGCTTCCAATGCCCAACTACGCGGGGATGTGCAACGATTGCGCGAGGAAGGCGCCATTCAGACCCTGCATAAGGACGGGGCCTTGGTTACGGCCATCGGGACGGAAGAGGCGGATTATGAAGTCGTCATCGACTTGGGCAACCTTCCGGGTTACTACGAAACTTACGACGCACTGATCGAAGCATCGCCAGCGGATGTTCCATCGACCTACACTGTATGGGAAGACGACCAACAACTTGACGCCGGATACAGATCAGCCGTTGAGCTTCTTCAGATACTTAGGAAGAAGGGAGCTGTATGGACCGATGATGCCTTTTTCGTTGTTGAAGGACAAGTCGTCGAGTTCACACTTGGTTTCAAAGGCGCCGACACGATCGCGTTGCCGCTAGTGCTTTCGGCAATTGCCAAATTTCTCCACGAAGACCAACTTGATGCGGATGCGCGATGGACGTTCTTCCGCAAGGCGTTGATCCGACTTTTCCACGACACCCTAAAGGATGCGCGACTCGGATCGCTCTTGAAGAACGCAAAGCTTGTCCTCGAAAGGGCACAGGAGGATCACTCGCTCTATCTCGAGCGCTACTCGTTCGAGGATCTGCTCAAGAACTTTGAAGCTAAGCGCCTGGAGTTCGTAGGCAATCTGAATCAGGTCCTCGCCGCTGTTCAAACCGCGCTGGTTGCTGTACCGATAGGTTTCTTCCTCATTGCTGAGAAGTTCAATGCGACTGGTAGCTGGAACTTCCAGAACATACTCCTGCTGTTAGGCGGGCTGGCCTTCTTCGCCTTGGTGTTCGTGCTGATCCTGAATCAACGCAAGACGCTTGCAAACGTGAAGAGTGCGTTGGACGACTTTGAGGCCGATCAGAAGGAGAAAAAGACGGTCAAGCAGGAGAGGCTGCTTCGGGTTCTTGCTGCTGCGCAGGCACATCATCAGCGCGTTGGTGGACTTCTAACCGCCGTTCAAGTGCTTCTGGTGGTCTTCGCAATATTGCTACTTGCCGGTTTCCTGTGGGCCTCCCTGAAAAGTACTGAGGAGGTGCTCTCAGCCCCTGTCTCTGCAATTATCCGAGTGATATTGAGGATAACCATAGCACCATAAGTGCAGGCCCGTCAAAGCGCACTTCACGGCAGGCATCGCGCCAGCACTGAACGCTGGTTCCTGAAGGAGCCGTTCACATGGCGGCTGGCAGCGGGGGCAGCGCTGATCCTGGCAGGCTTGGTGGTGCTGGTGTGGAAGTAGGCCCCGGGTGGTCTTGGCGACCTGAGTTGCGGAACAACAATCGCAGCAGAGACGGGAACACCAGCAACAACAGTGGCAACGCCACCAAGAAGCCACCGATAACGGCGATGGCCAATGGCTGGTGCAATTGCGCGCCCGCGCCTATGCCCAGTGCGATGGGCATGAGGGCGATGATTGCACCGAGGGCGGTCATCAACTTCGGCCGAAGGCGGGTGCCGATGGCGAAGGAGAGGGCCTCGTCCACGCCCAGCGTTTCGTGGTTGTGCGCGAACTGGAGGTAGGTGAAGATGGCGTTCTCGGCGATGATGCCGATGATCATGATGATGCCCGTGTAGCTGCCCACGTTGAGCGCCGTGTTGGTGAGGTAGAGCGCGAGGATGCAGCCGCTGACACCGAGCACCGCAAGCACCAGGATGAGCAGGGCGACGCGCAGTTCACCAAAGAGGAAGAGCAACACGGTAAACACGAGGAGGCTGGCAACGAGCAGGATCACCAAGAGTTCGGCGAAGGACTGTTGCTGTTCTTGGAACGCACCGCCGTAGGTGATGTGGTAGCCTTGGGGCAGGTGAACATCGGTCGCGATGCTGCGCTGTATGTCGGCTATCACGCTACCGAGGTCGCGGTTGTCCAGCCGCGCTGTGACGGGTACCATCAGTTGCAGGTTCTCGCGTTCGATCTCCGCTTCGCCGGGGCCGACCGTGATGGACGCGACTTCCGAAGCGCGGACCAAGCGGCCATCGGGCAGGAAGAGCTGCGCGCCACGTAGGTCGTCCAAGGAAGCGCCCGCCGCGTTGGGGTATACCATGCGAACAGGTGTGAGCAACTGCCGCTCGAACAGTGACCCGATGGGAGTGCCTTGGGACTGTGTCTGCAACTGGCTTTGGAGATCCTGCGGTGAAAGGCCGCGCTGCGCCAAGGCTTGATCGTTGCTTTCCACATTCACCGAGGGCCCGGCGATGTTGATGCCATCGAACGCGTCGGCCGTTCCAGGCGTGCGTTCCACCACGTGCGCCACTTCGCGTGCCAACGCCTGCAGGCGGTGCTGGTCGTTGCCGTAGACCTTGATCTCGATGGGCTGGGTACTGCTCATGAGGTCGCCGAGCATGTCGCCGATCACCTGGCCGAAGTCGATGCGCAGGGCGGGCTGCGATGCTTCGTACCGGCGGCGGATGTCGTCGATCACGACGAGCGTTGTGCGCTTGCGGTCCTTGCGCAGTTGGATGAGGTAGTCGCCATAGTTGGGTTCGGTGATGAAGAAACCCATCTGCGTGCCGGTGCGGCGACTGTAGCTCTCGACTTCCGGCACCTCGGCCAAGGACTTTTCCGCTTCGCGCAGCATGCGATCGGTCTCTTCCAGTGAAGTGCCGGGCGGTGAGGTGTAGTCGAGCACGATGGAGCCTTCGTCCATTTCGGGGAGGAAGCCGGTTTCCAGGTGGCGCGAAGCGATCCATGCAAAGAAGCCGATGAGCACCACGAAGCCCACGCTCAACCACGGACGGCGGATGAACCAGCCCACCCATGCGCCGGGCTTGCGCTCCTTGTCTTCGCTTTCGGGGTCCTGCACTTCCTCAACGACCTCCCTCGCCCTGCGCTCTTCGGGCAACAGGAGATAGACCACGGGCAGGCCGATCCAGGTGATCACGAACGAACAAGCGAGCGTGATCATCATGGTGTCAGCGAGCACGCGGAAATACGCGCCCGCCACACCGCTCAACAACACGAAGGGCAAGAAGATGACGATGGTGCTGAGCGAACTGCCGACCATGGCGGGCAGCAGGTAGCGCACGGAACCGCTGAGCAACTCGCGCGTGGGCCTGCCGGGATGTTCCTCGTGCGTGCGGTGGATCTGCTCCACCACCACGATGGCATCGTCGATGATGAGGCCGATGGCAGCAGCGAGCGCACCGAGGGTCATGATGTTGAGCGTGTAGCCGAACGCGTACATCACCACCAGCGACAGGCCCAAGGTGATGGGAATGGTGATGAGCAGGACGAGGCTGGAGCGCAACGACCGCAAGAAGACCACAGCGACGGCGATGGCCAACAACAGGCCGATGAGCAAACTATCGCGCACGCTCTTGATGGACTCGCTGACGAACTCCGCCTGCACGTAGTAGGGTGAGAGTGTCACCCCCTTCGGAAGGAGGCCATTGTTCAACTCGGCCACGCGCTTCTTCACATCATCGGAAAGGGTGATGAGGTTGGTAGCGGGCTGCTTCACCACGGCAAGCAATACGGCGTTGGTGCCATTGGCATTGACGCGGATGTACTGCGGTTCCTCGGCGATGCTCACTTCCGCCAGATCCTGCAGGCGCTTGATGCGTTTGCCATCGTTGGTGATGACCAACTGCCGCAACTCGTCCAGCGAACCCACGGTGGCGTCGGTGACGCTCAGGTACATGCGGTCGTTGGTGAAGAGGAAGCCGTTGCTGTTTATAAAGTTGGTGCGGGCCAATGCAGCGGAGATCGCGTCGGGGTTGATACCCAAGGCGCTCATGCGTTCGGGACGCAGGGTGATCCGGTATTCCTTCTTGCGCCCGCCGATCACCCGCACGTCGCTCACGCCATCCACCTGCGCGAGGTAGGGTTTCACGGTGTAGTTGGCGATGAGGTCCAACTCGATGTCGCTCTTGCCGCCACCGCCGATCACATAGCCCATCACCGGAAGGATGGACGGGTTCATCTTCTCCACGGCGATGGTGGTGCCCGGCGGCAGTTCGCTGCGCACCTGGTCGATGGCGGCGGTGATCTGTTGTTTGCCCAGATCGATGTCGGCGCTCCAATCGAGGAAGGCGCTGATCTCGCAACTGCCGCGACTGGTGACACTGCGGATGTTCTTGAGGTGCGGCGTGCGTTTGATGGCGGCTTCCAGTGGGCGCGTCACCGTCATCATCATCTTGTCCACAGGCTGCAAGCCGCTGTCGGCGATCACTTTGATCTTCGGGAAGGTAACCTCTGGGAACAACGAGGATTGCAGCCGTGTGTACGCGAAGAGGCCACCCATGAGGATGAGCGCCAACACCACGGCTACCGGGTTCTTGTACCGGACGAAGAAGTCCTTCATCGGGGCGCGCGCGGGTCAGGGAGCGCGGTGGGGGGGGGGGCCGGGGGCCGCCCCCCCCCGGCCGCGGGCGAGGGGGAGAGGGGGGGGGGGCCCCCGGCCGGCCGCCAGGGCGCCGGGGCCGGGAGGGGGAGAAGGGAGCGGGCCCGCCGCGCCCCCCGCCCCCCGGGGCGGGGGGGAGCGGGGGGGGGGCGCCCGGCGCGGGGGCCGCGCCCGCCCGGGGGCCGCCGCCCCGCACGGGCCCCCAGCGCGGCGCGCGCGGCGGCGGGGGGGGGGGGGGGCCGCCGCCGGCCCCCGCCGGCGGGCGGCGGGCGGCGGCGGGGGGGGGGCGGCCCCCGGCGGCCGCGGGGCGGGCGCGCGCGAGGCGGAAGCGGGGCGGCGGGGGGCCCGCGCCCCCGGCCAGGGCCCGGGAGGGCCGGCCCGGACCGCGGCGGACACGCGGCGGGGGGGGCCCCCACCGCGCGCACGCGCGCCGGCCGCCCGGCGCCCCGCGCGGCGCCCGCGCCGCGGCGACGCCCGGGCGCGGCCCGCGCCGGGGCGGGCGCTGGATCTCTAGCCGGCATCACGCGGGCCTTGCCGTCCCAAGCGCATAGCCGCCCTAGCGTCTGGGTCCCTGCGCGCGCGAGGCGCGGCCCGAAACCGCCGCCCGGCCGCCCCCCCCCGGGCCGCGGCGTTGCGCGCCGGCGGATCGGCTAAGTGGCGAGGGGGACCCCCCGTGTGATGGAGCCGCGCGGGCCGAGGCGGGCGCCGGGGGCCGAAGAGGGTCGGATCTGGTGTGCCCCGGGGCGCCCCGCGACCGGTGGGGGATCAACGCAAGGGAGTCGCGGCGGGAGGCGGCAGGCGGTCAGTCACGAGGTGGGGCGTGGGGCGGGAGAGCGGTGCCGGGGCCGTCCAAGTGCCCGCCGAACAACCCGGACGGGCCGAGAAACACAGGAAGTCTGAAGACCGGCGCCGCGGGCCCCCGAAAGCCGCCGCGGGCGGGAAAGCGTCCCTGACAAACAGCCCGGGCCCGGGCGGGGCAAGCGCGGGATCAGCCCCACAACCGGCAGTGCGCGGCCAGTCAACGAGGGTACATTTCCGCGGGTAGCCACCGGTGAGGAGCAGCCGATCGCCCGGATCGAAGGTGGGTGTGAGCAGTTCCACTTGGTCGTTCGCAGCGATGCCGCGTTCGATGGGTACGCGCACGGCCGTGCTGTCGTCGATCAAGCGCATCACCCAGAACGCAGTCATCTCCTCATTGCCCAGCACGGTGGTCGCGGGCACCACTTGGGCGTTCGGGTGCTCTTGCACACTGAAGCGCACGGTACCGATGAGACCTTCGGGGAACGATGCGCCGTTGGTGGGTTTCACCACGAAGCCCTGGGTCTGGGCCAAGGCATCCACCGTTGAAAGTCGCGTGGTGATGGTGCCGCGCACCTGCGTGGAATCGGGGAGCATGATGGTGCATGGCGTACCGATGCGCGCGTGTGCGTTCAGCTCGTAGGGCACGGTGACCACGAACACCGAGCTGCCACCGTCCGCGATGATCGCCAACTGATCGCCGTCGTACACATAGTCGTTCAGTAACTTGTCCATCTGCACGATCACCCCATCGGAAGGCGCTTTGATCGTGATCAGGCCCTTCACGCGGAAAGTGCTGTCCTGTGCCGCGAAGGCACCGAGCGCTTCCGCTTCCTTGGTGCGGATGACATAGAGCGGCTGGCCTGCACGCACATGATCACCGAGCGCAACGAAGGCACGATCCACCGTGCCGGTGATGTTGGCGCGCACCGAGTTCTTCCGGAGGAATTGCGAGGTGGCGTTCAGCAATACGCTCTTCGCGATTGTGTCGCGCTGGACGTGCGTGATGGTAACAGGCGTACGCGGACCCAGGTCCGCTGCGGCAGGTGCGCCCGCATCAGTACCACAGGAAGCCAGCAAGAGCAGGATGGCCGCAGCCGCAGGATATGTACGGGGACACCGGATCATTTCAGGTGGATGAGTTCGTTGATGATGCGTGCGCGATCAGCGTCGGACTGGATGAGCGCCGATACCGTTGCCGCGTGGTTGTTCAACACGAGGAACAAGTCGGTAAGGCGCACGAGGCCACGCTCCAGCTCCAAGCGGTACAAGGCGATCAAGCGTTCCTCTTCGGTGGACTGCTGTTGCAGTTCCGACAGGAGCGTATCGGCGCGGCGCAATGCTTCCTGGAACTGACCGTGGCGTTGGGCCAATTGATCGAGGTAGAAGGTCTGATAGGCTTGCCGGGTCTGTTCACGCAAGGCGACGCGGTCGTGTTCCAAGCGCCGTTGACGACCATCGTAGATCGGCACGTTCAGGTTCATGCCTGCGCTGCCACCGAAGCGATTGGGGATATCGGTGGGTGTTATGGCGTTCAAGCCCAGATCGCCGGTGATGTTCAGCCTTGGCCGGTATGCCAGGTCGATGGTGCGGTCGGCGATGGTGTTGCTGACACTATCCAAGCGGAATTGCTGCATCACGGGCGAAGCATCGGCATTGAAGGTGGTGCTGGGAACAAGCTCCGGCGGCAAGAGGCGAATGGTGGTGGTATCCTGTACGCCGCACAGTTGGTTGAGGGCGTAGAGGTCGTTGCGGAAAAGGGCCTGTGCCTGCCGCGCCGCGATGCGTTGGGCTTGCAGGCTCACTTGCAGGGCGAGCAGGTCCGTTTGCTGGTAGAGGCCGCGCTCGGCCAAGTGCTTCAGCACCTGTTCCTGCTCAGTGAGCAAGCGCACCTGGCTCTCGGTGAATTCCAACGCGCGTTGATCGGCATATACCGCGATGTATTGCCCTGCGATGCTCCTGCGCAAGTCCAGCGTTGTGACCGCCGCGCCGGTGCGCACACTGTTGTGTTGCACCGCGATGCCCGATAGCTGCGCCTGCTTCTGGTTCTTGTTGAACAAGGGCAGCCTGGCGCCCACCACGGCGGAATACAAGCCTCCGTTGGTGACATTCACATCGTAGCCCCAGTGCTTGTCGTAGGGTGCGTAGAGGATCTGGCCCGTTCCGCTGACTTGCGGCCCGAAGGTGGCGTACACCTTGGCACTGTCCAGATCCAGCGCGCGCAGTTGGTAGCCGTAGTCCTTCAGCAACGGGCTGCGCTCCTGGCCCGCCGTGAGGTAGAAGTCGAGGCCCTTCTGCTGTGCCAGCACGGGGCATGCGATGAACAGAAGAAGAAGCGGCAAGAGCCACTTCCGCTGTGCTTTCGATCTCATTATTGGAACAATGGTCAGTCGCATGCGAGGCACGAAGATCGGACCCGGGCCGTGAGCCCTCCGATCGACGCGGGCCGGAGCACCGTGCCCCGACCCGCTATCACCGATCGATCAGTCTTTCTCTTCACCCTTTTCGCCTTCCTCCTCCACCTTGCTCTCCAGTACTTTGCCATCCGCGGCGAAGACCACTTCCATGGTGTGCTCGCCTTTCTCCATGTCCACCTCGTAAACGGTACCCTTCGGCGTTTCGGCCACTTCGATCGCGTTCACCTTGTGGTCCGCGTAACCAGCGGCGATGGCTTTGCGCACGGCTTCGGGCAGCGCATCGGCCTTGATGGTGTGTTCAGTCTCCAGCCACGCGCCATCGGTAGCGTAGGTGGCCGACCGGTCGGTGCCTTCCTGTTTGAAGTTCACCTCGTATTCGGTCTTGGACTCCATTTCCCACTTGGCGTGTTCGGCCTTGGGGAACTGTTTCATGAAGGCGGCCTTCACGGGTTGTGGTACATCGGCTTCGCTCACTTTCTGGGCGCAGGCGTTCATGCTGAGCGAGAGCATGAGCAAGGTCGGCAGTGCGTAGTTCATGTTGGGTCGTGTTTAGGGTTCAAAGAGAAGGGATGATCCTGTCCGGAATTTGGATCCGTGGGGATCATTCGCCGCGCACCACCAAGGTGTGTATGCCGGCCGCATAGCCGTATGCCAGTTGCAAGCCGTTCTGGTCGGCGATCTCCTTCACCATGGAAAGGCCGAGGCCGGTGGAAGGGCTGGCAGGGTCGCCCTTGGCGAAACGTTCAAACAGCGCGGCCGGGGCGACGGACAAGCCCGGGCCTGTATTGGTGATCATGAACCCGTCGGCCCCGATCACCACCGTCGCGGTGCCCGCCGGAATGTTGTGCTGCACGGCGTTGCGCAGCAGGTTGGCAACAAGCACTTCGGCAAGCAAGGGGTGCAGGCGCAAGCCGCACGGTTGGTCCTGCCGGATGCTGTAGCGGATGCCGCGCTGGGCGATGAGGTCTTCCAAGCTGTGGTGCTGGTCGTTGAAGATGGCCAGCCAGTCCACGTGCTCCGGCGGGAATTGTTGGTTGCCGATGCGCGCGAGCAAGAGCATGTTGGCCACAGTGCGGCCCATGCGTTCGCGTGCCTGGAACATTCCATCGATGATGCCCGCTTCCGCCTCGCCCATGTTCGGCGATTGGATGAGCTGGTCCAGTTTGCCCTGCATCACGGCCAGTGGTGTTTGCAGTTCGTGCGCGGCCTGTTCGGTGAAGCGTTTCTGCGCGGTGAAGTCGGCGCGCAGCTTGGTCATCATGGCCTTGAGTGCCCGGTTCAAGGTGGTGAATTCATCCACATCGGTATCGGGCAGGCGGGGTATGCGCGGCCCATCGGCGTCGAAGCCCTGAAGCTCGTCAAGCGTGTTGTGGAACGGCTGCCAGAGCTTCCGCGACAACCAGCGGTTCAACAACAGGTTGCCCAAGGCCACCAGTGCCAACAGCAGGGTCATGCTCAGGGCGATGCCCAATACCAGATCCTCCGTTTCCACGAGCGAACGACCGAGGGTGATCACATAGGCGGTCCCGTCGGGCAGCACCACCGCAGATCGCATGATCCGCCATGGAACCACCTCGTTCTCTTCCACGTCGATCAGCGTGGTGTCCTTTACTACAAGAGGACCATTGCTGCCGGGCACCACAGCGATCAATTCATCCGGCGCACTGGTATTGAAGGTGCGCTCACCAGCACGCAGTTGCTGCACCACCCTGCTGGTCTGGTGCTCCATCTGCTCATCCACTTGGGAGGTGACCACCATGTTCACCAGGCCATAGCCGATGGCCGTGCCCACGATAACCAACGGGATGGCAAGGACGAACTGGTAGCGCGAGGTACGTTGCAGCAGTTTCATGCGTGTGAGCTTAACCGGTACCCCAGACCGTACACCGTTTGGATGCGGTCCTTGCTGCCCTTCTCCAACAACTTCTTCCGCAGGTTCTTCATGTGCGAGTAGAGGAAATGGTCGTGGTCCAGGCGGTCGGCCATTTCGCCCCAGACGTGCTCCACGATGGCGGTGCGCGAGAGCACGCGGTCCTTGTTGGCCACAAGGAAGAGCAGCAGGTCGAACTGCATCACGGTAAGGTCCACGCGCTGGCCGTTGACTTCCACCAGCTTGTCATCCGGCACAATGCGGAGTTCGTCCAGTTCGATGGCCTGATTACCCGCGAACTGCTTGCGGCGGATGAGCGCGCGCAAGCGTGCGACCAGTTCCGGAAGGTGAAAGGGCTTGGGCAAGTAGTCGTCGGCACCGAGGTCCAGGCCGAGGATCTTGTCATCCAGCGAGCCCTTGGCCGATATGATGATGATGCCGGTGTTGGGGTTCTGTTTGCGTAGCATCCGCACGATGTCCAAGCCACTGCCCTTTGGCAAGGTGATGTCCACCAGCACAGCATCATAGGCGTATTGCTCCGCCTTCTCCATGGCGGAAGGGAAGTCGTTGGCGGATTCCACGAGGAAGCCGACATCCTGCAAGAACGCGCGAATGGAGCGGCGCAATTCCTGTTCGTCCTCGATCAACAGCACTTTCATGCTTGCAAGCTATGCTGGGGATCCTGTCCGGATCCTGAGCGGGTGCGCGCACAGAATGTGGACAGGGATCGGGGCATCCTTTGTACCACACGATCCTTTGGTTTGGTACCGTGTGTTGCCTCTGAGGCGCGGGTGCCGGGTTTGCGAACGTCCCGGTGCCCGTGCTGGGGGTGAACTGAAAGAGGCCGGGCAAATGCGCGGCCTCTTTCAGTTCTGAACGGACCGTTCAGTGATCCACTGTTCCTCACTCCGAGAACACGAACACCACCGAATCGCTCAACGCGTACGACCCGAACACCCCGAGGGCCTCTGGGAACTGTATCGGCGTTAGGAACACCGGCTCCACGAAGGGGTTGAACTGCGAGAGCTTCTGGCGATCGAGCTGATCGTAGAACACGGCCGCGTTCTTGTCCACGCTCTGCATGCGGATGTAGCCGATGTCGCCGCTCTTGTGCTTGTAGGCGGGTTCGATCACGATCTCTTGTGGTAGCCCGTCCTGGTTGGCATCCTTGTAAATGGCGCGGCCGATCTCCAGCACCGGGAAGAAGGAACCGTGGGTGCAGATGCTGAACAAGCCGCCTTCACCCAAGGTGGTGGTGCTGTCGATGATGCGCGCCATCTGGTAGCGGTAGAAATTCTCTTCACCCGGCACATCGTTGTAGTCCACGATCACACCCTCGTGCTCGCCGTAGATGTCGTTGAACACGGGCGTGTAACCCGTGGAGGTGATGGTGGTGGCGGTCTGGTCAGTGGTGGTCTGCGCGGTGTAGGTCTTTCCTTCCGCGTCGATGTTCAGCGAGAAGGTGATGTTGGGCTGTGTGACGATGTTGCCCTTGAAGAAGTAGTTGTACTCGCAGGC
>JADKGB010000017.1 GCA_016717225.1 Flavobacteriales bacterium
GGGCAGCCGAGCGACAAAACACTGCATTGACCACGCACATCCAAGTGAGAACCGGGGCCTCAGTACCAGTGCATAGTATCACGTTACGGCTCCAACAGTTCAGATAGCGACCTTCGCCGTTATGCAGAAGTGGCCGTTGCGCACAGCGCTCGTGATCGTGGCCCTGCTTGCGTGCTGGGAGGTGGTACTGCGGATGCGTGGCTACCATCAACTGCCTTTGTTCGTCGCGGATGAGCGCTTCGAGTACATCACTGCACCGGGCCAGGTCTTGGAGGCTGCCGGCGTGCGGTTCATCACCAACGAGGTTGGCATGCGTTGCGGGCCTATCGGTGCCAAGAAGAAGAAGCGCGTACTCGTGATCGGGGATAGCGTGATCAACGGCGGCTTGAGCAGCACGCAAGACTCTTTGGGCACCAGCATTGCAGAACGGGCCAGCGGTGCGCAGGTGCTCAATTGTTCAGCGCCGAGCTGGGGGCCGGACAATGCCGCCGCCTTCCTTGATGCACATGGTCTCTTCGAAGCCGACCTCCTGATCGCCGTGTTCAGCAGCCACGATGCGTTCGACCGCATGACCTTCGAGCCCATCGTAGGCCATGATCCGGCCTATCCCGACCATCGGCCATGGCTGGCGCTGGAGACATACTTGGACAACTTGCTCTTCTCCCCTGCTGCCAACGCTCCTTTGGGCAACCCCATTTTCAACGAGGGCTGGAAACGCTTGGTAGAGAAAGCGAACAGTGCGGGCATCCCCTTCATCGTTGTATTGCACCCCGAAACGCCGGAAGTGGAACAACGTCGATACGATATGCGCGGACAACAGGTACTGGACTCGCTCCATGCATGGGGCGTACCGGTTGTCGAAATGCTTGACCGCATGGACCGCACGATGTACTGGGACGAGATACACCTGAACGACCGCGGACAACAGGCGCTTGGCGCATCCATTGGTTCTATCATCGGATCGATCGGCGACTAAGAGCCTGTTTATGATCTCTTGAACGAAGGACCCCGAGGTTATTTTTTGATCAGACGCAGGCGGAAAATCATCGCGTAGCGGTGCCTACGGGATCATTTTCCGGCGAAGTATGGTCGGAAAAGAGACCGGGGGACGAGTTTGAAGAGATCGTAAACAGGCTCTAAGAAACTGTTTGCAAATTGACTTGGGATACGCTTTGAAACCAAACGCAGAGGCGCAAAGGCAAGAAGTACGCAGAGTTCGGGCTGCGACAAGAGCTTTTGAGAACGCAGAGGATCCCGCTTCGCGGGATCTCCTCCGCGCGCCCGATCTTCCTTTTCAACCCTGCCTCTGCGCATCTCCGCACCTCTGCGCCTCTGCGTTGGAAGGGACTTTGAAAACAGGTTCTAAGAGCTTACACCGACCTTTCCGCCATGTTACGCCAACTCCCCATCAGCGAATTCATCGCATCCGATCTTCCTGTGATCGACGTGCGTTCGCCCGGTGAGTTCTCGCGCGGCCATATACCTGGTGCGAACAGTCTTCCTCTTTTTACCGATGAGGAACGCGCCGTCGTGGGCACGCTCTACAAACAACAAGGTCGAGATGTCGCGGTGCTCGAAGGCTTGCGCATCGTAGGTCCGAAGCTCGCGACGATCGTGGAACAGGCGCGTGCTCTCGCACCCGACGGACGGATACGTGTACACTGCTGGCGGGGTGGCGAACGCAGCGGCAGCGTGGCGTGGTTGCTGGACAAGTCGGGCTTCGCAGAGGTACTCACACTGAAAGGCGGCTACAAGGCTTTCCGCAACCATGTGCAGACAGAAATGGCCGCACCCGTTGATCTGCGCGTGCTGGGCGGATATACGGGAACAGGCAAAACGGAAACGCTGGGGCACCTGCGTGAACTTGGCCAACAAGTGATCGACCTCGAAGCATTGGCGCACCACAAAGGCTCGAGTTTCGGCGCTATTGGCGAGCTGCCGCAACCCACCACGGAACACTTCGAGAATTTGCTCTGGTCCGCGATGCGCTCGCTGGATACTGCTAAACCGATATGGGTGGAAGATGAAAGCATGATGATCGGCCGGGCCAAGATCCACGACGACTTCTTTGCCCAAATGCGCGCAGCCAACCTGTTCTTCGCTGAAATGCCGTTGGAAGAAAGAGCAGCCCGGTTGGTGGTGGACTACGGCAAGTACCCGAAAGAAGAATTGGCAGAAGCATTAACGCGCATCGGTAAGCGCTTGGGCCCGCAACATTGCAAAACCGCGTTGGAAGCATTGGCTGTGGATGACCTTTTAACCGTGGCCATTCTCACACTCACCTACTACGACAAGGCGTACTTGCACGGCACCATGAAACGGGATGCATCCAAGATCTCTCGGCTCCCTGCAACGGCGAGCGATCTTCGCGGACTCGCCGAACGCTTGATCGCCCATGATGGACAGCCTTAATAAGACCGAACCCGTTCGACTTACCCAATACAGCCACGGGGCTGGCTGCGGTTGCAAGATCGCCCCAGCGCAATTGGAGGTGATCCTCAAGAGTGCGCTGGGAACGTTTCCGGATCCGAAGTTGCTTGTGGGCTATGGTACTCGTGACGATGCTGCGGTGTACGACCTGGGAGATGGCCGCTGCCTGATCAGCACAACCGACTTCTTCTCCCCCATTGTCGACGACGCGTTCGACTTCGGTCGCATTGCCGCAACGAACGCGATCAGCGATGTGTATGCCATGGGCGGAAAGCCTCTGCTCGCGGTGGCGATCCTGGGTTGGCCCATCGAAAAACTCGGCCCCGATCTGGCGCAACAGGTAGTGGAAGGCGGAAGGCAGGCCTGCCATGATATGGGCATTCCCCTCGCCGGTGGACATAGCATTGACGCACCGGAACCGTTTTTCGGTTTGGCTGTGACCGGTGAGGTGAAAAAGGAACACCTGAAACGCAACGATACCGCGCTTGCAGGTGATGTGCTTTTCCTTACAAAACCACTCGGCGTTGGTTTGCTGAGCACTGCGCAAAAACGTGGAAAACTCAGACCAGAGCATGCCCACATCGCCCGCGACCTGATGGTGAGGCCCAACAGCGTTGGTGTTGAACTAGGCGGACTTGGCGGAGTACACGCACTAACCGATGTCACCGGTTTCGGTTTGGCTGGCCACCTGCTGGAAATGTGCAACGGTAGTGGCCTTGGCGCACGCCTGCAGTTCGACGCCATTCCGCGCATACCTGAAGCAGCCGTATACCTGGCCGAGGGTTGCTACCCCGATGGTTCGTTCCGGAATTGGAAAAGCCTCGCTGCCTCCGTTGATGGCGCGGCCTCAATGGAGCGAATGATGTTCCTGAGTGACCCCCAGACCAGTGGTGGCCTGTTGATCGCCTGCGCCAGAACTGAGGCGGACAACGTTTCCGAGTTATTGCGAAGAGCAGATTTACCAGACCGACCGATCGGCGAATTCGTGAGCGCGGTTGGCCCTCCTCGCATTGAAGTGAAATGAACAATTCCATCCTTCACTGTTGTCCGGGGAAAATCCGGACGAAGTCGTGGAACTATTGAACCGCAAGGGTTTCAGCGAGTTGAATTTGAGGGGGGCTTCTGTTTCCGAACTGCTCAACATGGTCATACACAAGCCGAGATTCCGGGTCAGCCCCGGGTCTAGAGCCCGGGGCGGAATGACAGATTTCATGGAAGCCTCGATCGGCGGGCTCTGCCCGCCGATCGAGGCTTCCTACACCACTGTCACTGCGGCCCTGAGCCGCAGTCTCCTGCAAGTTCCCCGGACAACAGTGTTCCATCCTTCAGATAATAGAACTCATATTATTCGCACAATACCCAGGTCTGGTAAGCTATTTTTGCCGTGCTCCGTAAAATAATCAACTGATCAAGCCATGGCGAAAAATAGAATGCCCGAGAAAGATCTGGACGCTTTGATGAGCCACTACCGTGGTTTGCGTCGGCAACTTGTTTTTCAACTGGACCAAGTACGAAATGCACTACGGGACCTCAAAAAGACGCAGGCCTTTGCACCCAAAGGCGAGCAGAAAGCAACCGGGAAAGCGCTTCCCGAAGGCACTGTAAAACGCGGTCGTGGCCGCCCACGAAAAGCTGATGTAGCGGCGATAGGACCGAAACGTGGACCAGGCCGCCCGCGAAAAAGTGCAGCAGTGGCAAAAAAGTCGAAACGTGGCCCAGGTCGCCCACCGAAACGTACGCGCGAGCCCCGCGAATTGAACGGCTGGGACAATATGGTGCTCGATACGATCAAAACAACCGGATTACTCCTGCCAAAGGAGACCATTTTGAAACAGGCTACCAAGTGGGCCGAAGAACAAACCCCTCCCGTTATTGGCCCGGAAGTGGAATTGATGGTGACGCGCACATTGCAGAAATTGAGCGGCAAAAAGAAAATGCTGGGCACCTACCACAGTGGACTCCGCCGCGGTAATCATTATGGATTGAAGGAATGGTTCTTCAATAGCAGCGGCAAATTGCGCCGCCAGCACCTGGATCGTTTGGTGCTGAAGGAGCAGGAGGATTGATCACAACATCATTCGCATGATACGAGAGGCGATCCCACAAGGTCGCCTCTCGCCTTTTCCGCCAATACCTTCGAAGCCTGTTCTATTCAACTCACGCAGAGAATGACGCCGCTACTTCGATCACTTGCCACACTGCTTTTGATACCGTTCTTCTGTGGTGGAGTATGCAAGCCCACCATGCTGGGTGGCCCACGCAAACTGGACGCGATCAAATTGCCACCCGGTTTCTCCATTTCCGTTTTCGCGGAGAACGTGACAACGGCACGAGCCATGGCCTACAGTCCTGAAGGGATCGTATACGCGGGAAGCAATGATGCCGGAGAGGTCTACGCCATGCCGGACAAGAACCACGATGGCGTCGCCGATACGGTGATCACGATCCTGAAAGGATTGAAAATGCCTGTTGGCGTTGCCTGGCACAAAGGTGATCTGTACATCTCAGCGATCAGCCGGATACTCGCGCTGCGGGATATCGATCACCACCTTTCCGAACCGCCAGCGCCAGAAACGGTCTATGATAAACTTCCTGTAGAAACGCATCATGGCTGGAAGTTCATCGCCTTCGGGCCAGATGGAAAACTCTACATACCCGTAGGAGCCCCTTGCAACATTTGCCTCAGCGAGAACCCGCTCTTCGCGAGTATTGCCCGAATGGATCCGGATGGCAGTGGGTTGGAGATCGTGGCGAATGGTGTCCGCAATAGCGTTGGTTTCGATTGGGACCCACGGGACAGTAGCCTTTGGTTCACCGAAAATGGGCGTGATTGGATGGGCGAGGATATGCCGAGTTGTGAGTTGAACCATCTGACTTCCGTGGGTCAGCATTTCGGATTCCCGTTCTGCCATCAGGGCGACACGCTGGATGGGGAATTCGGCATTGGAAAGAACTGTGGAGACTACGTGCCTCCGGTGGTGAAACTTGGTGCCCACATGGCCCCGCTGGGTATGCGTTTCTATAAAGGAAGTATGTTCCCCGCCAAGTACAAAGGGGCGATCTTTATCGCGGAGCATGGCAGTTGGAACCGGAGCAAACCCGCTGGCTACCGGGTCAGCGTGGTCTTTCCGGAGCCGAATGGTTCGACTACGGAAGAGATCTTTGCCGAAGGCTGGCTCACCGGCACTAGCGCTTGGGGCCGCCCTGTTGACGTTATGGAACTACCGGACGGTTCCCTCCTTGTCAGTGACGATGCAGCGGACTCCATTTGGCGGATCACCTATAGTACCAATTCGCACTAAGAAACTGTTTGCAAATTGACTTGGGATACGCTCTGAAACCAAACGCAGAGGCGCAAAGACAAGAAGTACGTAGAGTTCGGGCTGCGACAAGATCTGATGAGGTCGCAGAGGATCCCGCTTCGCGGGATCACCTCCGAGCTGAGCATTCTCTTCGTCCAGCTGACCTCTGCGCAACTCTACGTCCTCTGCGGCTCCGCGTTGAAATGGATTTTGAAAACAGGTTCTGAGGTCTAGGCCGATCTACTCGTGCTTTTTCCGCATGGCTTCTCCAGGGAACTCGAGCAACCCGAATTTTTTCTCGAAGACTTGTGACCCGGAGGCTATCCGCTGTCCAAAACCCATTCTTGGGCCAACGGTGGAAGGGAGAGATCCACCGGTAACCTTAAGCGGAGGGTGTCGAAAGGCACCCTTCGTCATTTACGGAAGTGCCTGATCCAATTCGTGAACCGCTTTCAGGAGCTTCTTGTACGGCGAAGCAAGGAACCATCCAACCATGATCGTTGGGCGAATGCGCTACGGTACAACCACCAATACACAAGCCACGAGGTGCCTGTGCCGATGATCGCTCCGCACAACACATCCTCCACGAAATGTTGGGAGAGGTAGATCCGGGAGAAGGCAAGCAACCCGGCCAAGATCGCCAAAGCAGCAGCTATCCATGGCCTTCCGAACAAAACAGCTGCCACGAAACACATGCTGAATGCACAGGTACTATGGCCGCTGGGGAAACTGTTGTGATGCAGCATTTCCACCCCCTGGACAAGCCGCAGGCCGGGCATACCCTCCAAGAACATGGAAGGTCGATCCACTTCTGAAAAGAAAGTATGCTTGAGCAGTTGAACAATGATCGAACTCCCCAACACGCTGGCTGCAACCGCCAAGAACCATCTCCAACGAATGAACAGGAATACGATGCCGAAGGCTGTGGGAACCAACCCGTCGGCGAGATGCGTTCCATACTTGAACAATGGATCCAACCCAGGAGATGTTATACGGTTGATCGCCGCATGCAACTCCAGATGGCCATTGAAGATCACTAGAACCAATGACGGCATGATCATCAGAACCACGACAGCCACATAAGTCCACACCGCTCTGTCACGCATGCGACCAAAGGTATCCGGCGATCCTTCGTCCATTCACCATCCCAGGTTAGCAAAGGCCGAGCGAAATACACCGATCGTGGTATTGTTCGCGCCCCAATGCGAAGGGAGATTTGCGCTCAAGAACCAGCAGCCATGTCAACTACGGGAAGGAAATTCGCCCAGCGCACACACGATCGAACCCTGAACAAGGTCCTTGATGCCCGAACCAAGGCCGTGCTTGCCACGGTGATCACAGAACCGCGAGGAAGGGCTCTTGATGCCTACCTGCTTGCAGGTTCAATGGCGACCACACCCAAGCGCTGATGGGAACAAGGATCACGGCAGTTGTTCGCTGCGCGTGTTGTTAGGGGTAGTACCGCCGATATTCAGGATGATCGGATCCCGATCATTGTCAATACCTGTATACTTCACCTTTCCGTCCAATGTCACGTCGGCTTGCTGGTATCCAGTAACAACGTTGTTCGGAAGCGTTGAACCGATAAGCGTCAAGATCGGATCGCGGTCATTATTGGCTCCAACGTACTTCAGCAACCCATCGCGCTGAACGTTACCGCACCAGAGCGCCATGCGCCCAATGTTCACAGTGGTCCGCGCACTGGTGCCGAAAGTGGCGGAAGCAGGCGAAGTAAAGTCGATAGTCGCAGGTGTTGCAGAGAGCGATACGCTTGAAGCGATCATGACGCCCTGGTGGTTTCGATGCCGCACACTGACATAGTAATTATCTACCGGCACATTGAACTGGATCTGGCTGGATCCGTTGGTCCCAACGATGTCCCCATCGCGTTGCAACAAAGCACAGCGCGTGGCTACGATGGTAGTGGGTGTGTTTTTGTTACGAAGCTCTACCAACACCCAGTCCACCACCGCGTTCTTGCCAGTAACGGCAAGCGTAGCAGGTGATACGGTCTCTCCCCCACCACCTACCTGAGTGAAACCAAGCGATGTATACGGCTCAGTTGCAGGTATGAGCGAAGCCACCCTCAGATCATCTCGCATCAGGTTATTCGCGGCGTCGAAAGCTCCTTGCAAATTGGCACGCAACGTAACACTGGGTGCACAATCTTGCCAGCGAGCAAGTACACTTCCGGGCACCTTGGCACGGGTGCTGTTCGTAGGCGTTTGCCACCACAAGGAAAGGTGATCCCCCCCGCCCCCTTCTTTTTGCAGCATCTCCACGTAGTAGTATCGGCCAGCCACCAACGCAATGGAAGAACTGGTTTGCTGCGGGTATTTGGTGAACTCACTTTGGTTGGTCCAACCGGGAACACTGCAGATCTGCTGCTTGAGCAATGGATCGCTGTTCAAACTCAAATAGACCACGGATTCGTCATCGCTTACAGCCGTGAAAACGTAATTGCCCGTAGTTGGAGCGATGATATAACCACGCATTCGGGTGCCATAACTGTCTCCAAGGTTCACCGGACCTTCGAAGGTTGTTGGGTAGTTCGTACTGTTAGGGCTGTTGGGATAACCAGGGGCCGCGATAAGATCCGCCACGGTGCCACCCGCTATGCCGGTCCAAACCTGGCGCATCACACTTCCCAGAGCTCCTACACACTGAGGCGGACCGAAAATCGTGACAGTTATCGTCTTTGTTACGATGCCGACCAAGCCGTCGTTGTCGGTTACAATAAGCGTTACGATATAGTCGCCTAAGTCGGTGAACGTCTTGTTGACGTTCGATCCCACAGCGGAAGTTCCATCACCGAAATCCCAGGCATAGCTAACGATAGAGCCATTGTCCGAACTACCAGCGCCGCTCAATTGAGCAACGATCGGCGAGGGCCCTGCGCTCGAACTGCTCAGGATAACCGCAGTGGGCGCGATCGAACTGCATCGAGGATAGATATACTTTACAGCTGTACCAGCAAGTCCACCAGCATCTGTGACCGTTAGCCGGATCTCATACCAGAAATTATCCGTGTAGCAGCCCTCGCCACTAACAACGGTAGTACCAGTAGGTGATGTGGTAGCGCTTTCCGGATGGATGTGCGTGTTGTGGTGAAAAATGGTCTGCCATGAATAGGTGATCTGTCCAGCAGTATGTTCCGCATCGGTTACGGTTGCTACCAAGGCATATGTGGTGTCGACACCAACCGGATACAAATGGTCGCTCGGAAAGCTTGTGATCACCGGCACCGGTGGCGAGTTGTTCACGCTTACCAGCAGGGTGGTACTGTTGGTCGCATTCTGCGGATCGGTAACGGTGAGTGTTACGGTATAGCTCGTTGGCACACCCGGCAATGCCGTGAACAGGTGAACAGCGCTCACGCCTGTCGCTGAATTTCCGTCGCCGAAATTCCAGGCGTACGTCAGCGCTCCATTCTCGGGATCACTACTTCCGGCGGCATTGAAGGTGACCGATAACGGACCCGGGCCGTATTGAACACTTTGGGTGGCCACCGCTAGCGGAGGCAAATTCGTAAGCCCGATCGGCGAGATCTTCCAGAGCTGGTTGGACTCGTACTTCACATACCAAAGCGCACCATCCGGACCTTCCTTCAAGAAAACAACAGCTCCAAGTGCGCTGCCAAAATCAGCAACCGACAGAGGCTTATCCAGTTGATCGAACGTGAATCGTTTGATCCACGAACCCGCGTAATCTCCATTGAAATACGTGTTCTGGTACCCAAGTGGCCAACCAATACCCGTAAGCCATGTGCCACCAACTGATGCGAATCCGGCGGGGCGCGATTGGAGAAAATGCGGAATGTTCACAGGAACCTGAGCACCTACCCCACATGGGTTGGGATGTTGGTTGGTGTGTTCCGGTGAATCTTGCTTGAGCAGATCTTGGAAGTTGAAGTACTGCTGGGTGCATCCGGCAAGTCCGAACAACGGATTTGGCGCATCCAAATTGGCGGTGGGTGCCGCTGCATAACCGCCCATGGGTCCCATGCCCTCGAACAAAGGCCACCCAAAGTTCATACCTGGTGCATCGCAAACATTCAGTTCTTCCCAAGCACCCCATCCAACATCACCGATATAAAGTGAACCGGGGTCCCCATCAGCTGGGTTCGTACTGCCTGTGCCCGGTCTTAGTGTGCAGCGGTACGGATTCCTCAGGCCCATGCCCCAAACACGGCTCTTCGGGGCGCGCGGGGCAGATGCATCATAGAACGGATTGCTCGGTATTCCATCTCCCGTGTTGGGATCGATCCGAAGCACCTTCCCATTATGGCAATTCACCAATTGTGACCGCAAGGCACCCACGTTCTCTGCAGGGCGGATAATAGAGTCGGTCAATGCTTGGGCGTAATAGGTACCTCCATCACCACCGACATCCACGTTATTGTAGCTCGCGCCATCACCCACCGTGGCGAGCAACGTTCCATCGGTACCGAAAACGAGTTGACCCGTGCTGTGGGACTCATGAAGTAGCGGCACACCGGTCTTCCGTGTTTCGCCTACAAGCACGACCCTACTGGTGGGATCGACCGTATTGAAATTGGGGCCAATGGCTGTATAGCGCGTGATGCGCATGATCGTAGCCGCGAAGTATTGATCGGTGGCCGCATTGTAACTACCTGTTCCAAAATTCATCAGGTAGTGCCTATCAACGGTGTACATCAAATAGATACGACCGTTGCTGAGAAAATCAGGATCCAACGTGAACCCGAGGCAGCCATGGTCACGCCAATTACCAACTTCGGCACTGAGGTCGATCAGCGGGCTTGGCAAGCGCACACCGCTCTCCACGATCCACACCTTGCCATTCTTTTCCCATACGT
Source organism: Flavobacteriales bacterium (assembly GCA_016717225.1). GTDB lineage: Bacteria > Bacteroidota > Bacteroidia > Flavobacteriales_F > PHOS-HE28 > PHOS-HE28. The sequence continues at coordinate 10,570 of JADKGB010000017.1, forward strand.
ACCATCGACCATTCGCGTCAAATGTGAATCCAACAGGCTCCTGCCAGCCGCCCATCACCAGCGCATTATTGAAACCTACTGGAACGGTTTGCGAAGTGGAGCTTCCTACGAGCAAAAAAATGGCCATAACCACCAGAAGGGGACGACAGAAACCTATTTCAGAACGCATCCAAGGGAAATGATGATTTGCCGACATAAGCATTGTATTGGACGGCCAAATTACCCCAACCATCGTTGAAAATCAACCCAATGAATGGAACTGATCAAGCCATTGCAAGCCTGTTCCTTCGTCATTCAAAAAAAAGAACTGGAATATCCACTTAACCGGATCATGCTCAGCAGGCTACAGCACCTTGCGAGCATCGGGTTTGTCGAAAAGGTCCAATTGGCCTTCTGTTGGAACATGGAACGCCGAGGTATTCACAATGGGCAGGGATCGCCCCGCGAAATAGCGTTTTCTGAAAACGGTGAAAAGCCGCTGGATACTCTCCGCAAAAGCTCCTTCACCCTTCATTCGGATCCCACTTCTCGTGTCCTCGACGTTTCCGCCGTGCATATGTGCGATCTGGGCAAGCACCTTGTTGGCGCGATCGGGAAAATGCGCACGCAACCAGTTCTCGAACACGACTTTCACTGCACCATTGGTTCGAACCACGGTAAAGCTCGCGCCTCGAGCGCCAGCGTCAGCAACGGATCTCAAGATCGCCGGAACTTCCATGTCGTTGATCGACGGGATGATCGGAGCAACCATTACAAAAACCGGGATCCCCGCCTTGCTCAATCCTTCAACCGTTCGCAGGCGATTCTCACCGGTGCTGGTGCGGGGCTCCATCAGGCGGCGAAGATCCTCGTTGAGCGTGGTGATACTTATAGCAACATGTACCAAATTCTCCGATGCCAGGTCTTGTAATAGATCGATATCCCTTGTCACCAAAGCGTTCTTTGTGATCAAACCAACCGGGTGCCGGAATCGCACCATTACCTCGAGCAGCTTTCGTGTGATCCTCTCCTTACGCTCAATGGGTTGGTACGGATCGGTCATTCCGCTCAACACGATCTGGTCAGGTTTCCAGTTCTTCGATCGCAGTTTTTGTTCCAGAAGCTCCGGAGCATTCCGTTTTACAAGAACGATCCGCTCGAAATCAAGGCTGGCGTTATACCCCCAGTACTCATGCGTAGGCCGCGCATAACAGTAGGAACAGCCATGCTCGCAACCTTGGTAAGGATTGATGCTCCAGTTGAACCCCAAGTCCGGAGAATTCACCGGATTAACGATCGACTTGGCGTTCTCGATCCGATATTCCGTGTGGCCGACCTCTTCGTTCAACTCGTCAATACCTTCCCAATGCACTACTCCGTAGCTGTGCTTCAGGAACCGGTTGGCCATGTATTCCTGCGCTCCGCGTCCCTTGATCGTTTTCCCGTCGATCGGCATGCGCTCAAAGTAGTTGCGATCGCCTGACGATTCCTATTGCTACGTACAGATACTTTCGCGCCCCGCCATTGAAATAGGACATTAGATGATACCGAAGAACTTTCTGCTTGCATTGCCATTGTTATCTATCGGCTGCGATCCACCCGCTCCCGCTCCTGTTCCTAATGAGCAGGTGGACAGCGGCTATGTGGATCGCGTACCTATTGATTGGAATGCTGACAGCCTCATCGCACCGGATGAAAAACACTTCTCCCACTTGCGCAAACTCACGTTCGGTGGCAACAATGCCGAAGCGTATTGGAGTTTTGGAGGTGATCTGTTGAGCTTTCAATCAGACAACGCGAACTGGGGGAATTCCTGCGACCAGATCTACACGTTCGACCCCTTCAAGGACGATCTGAGCAAAAGCGAACCACAGCAGTTGAGTTCGAACGGAGGTCGCACCACCTGCAGCTATTTTATGCCGGGAGATAGCCTGGTGCTTTTCGCCAGCACCGCAAGTGGTGGAAAGGAATGCCCAGAGACCGCGGCCCGCAAACCAGGGGGCAAGTACCTATGGAACGTATACAAGGATTACGAGATCTATGTGGGCGATCGCAAAGGCAATATCCGCTCGCAGCTGACCGACGAATTGGGCTACGACGCAGAAGCCACTGTATCGCCAAAACGTGATCGGATCGTGTTCACAAGTATGCGCGATGGTGATCTGGACCTGTACACCATGAAGCTGGACGGCAGCGATGTAAAGCGCGTGACCACCGAACTCGGGTATGATGGTGGTGCGTTCTTCAGCCCGGATGGCAGCAAACTGGTATGGCGCGCTAGCCGGCCGAAGACCAAAGATGAAGTGAAAGAATACATCGAATTGCTGAAGCAAGGCCTCGTGCAACCTACGAGTATGGAACTATTCGTTGCCAACGCTGATGGCACTGGCGCGCGGCAGATCACGGAACTTGGGAAAGCGAACTGGGCACCGAGCTGGAGTCCTGATGGCAAGAAGATCATTTTCGCTACGAACCACACCACTGAGCGTGGGTTCCCGTTCACCTTGTACATGATCAACTTGGATGGAACAGGATTGGAAAGGATCACACATGATGACGCTTTCGATGCCTTCCCGATGTTCAGTGTTGATGGCAAATACCTCGTGTTCAGCAGCAACCGAGGTGGTAAAAACCGCGAAACGAACTTGTTCCTGGCCGAGTGGAAGAACTGATCGCGTGATCAAAAACCTACCGGTTACGCCATTGAAGAGCCCTGTTCCGCGATATTCGCGACGTGGCGAGCGAACAGAGCAATGGTTGGATGGATCGACTGGCGGTGCGATGGGGTGTATCGCCATCTCGCGTGATCCTGATCCTTGCAGTATTCGCATGCACAGGATTCACCGTCATGTTTCTGAAACGACCGCTTGTGGCTTGGGCTGCGGGCAACGGTGAGGCCCCGGGCTGGTTCACTGTAGCCTATTATGTACTGATCCTGCCGTTCTACAATTTGCTCTTGCTCGTATACGGTGGTTTACTTGGCCAATTCCGGTTCTTCTGGGAATTCGAGAAGCGGTTCTTCCGCAGGCTGTTCGGAATCCGTTAGCCGAGGATCCGGATAACCCGCGCTGCTTCTCGTGCAGCGTTCTTCTTCAATCGACATTCCCATACGGTCAAGACCTTCCAACCTTCCGCTTTCAGTTCCTTCAACTTGCGCCTGTCCCTCGCCTGATTGACAGCCAGTTTGTTCTTCCACCACGTGCGATTGCTCTTCGGTGTGTATCGTTTACAGTATGGGCAGGCATGCCAGAAACATCCATGGACAAAGACCGCGACTTTCCGCCCGGGCCAAGCGATGTCCGGACGGCCTGGTGCTTTCTTCCAATTCAACCGATATCCCTTGATGCCCTTGGCGCTCAGGGCTGAGCGCATGATCCGCTCCGGCCCCGTGTCCTTACTGCGGATCCTGCTCATCACGGCGCTCGTACGCGCATCTTTCGGGATGGGCGCTCGGCCGTCACGGAGATATTTGCGCACCATGAGCGGGACTACAGAACGGTGATCTCCGTGCGCCGATTCTGTGCCCTACCCTCCTCAGTTTCGTTGCTCCCCAAGGGCTTGGCCTCACCATATCCTTTGGAGGTGACACGCGCGACATCGATCCCATAGCCTGTGATGAATTTGGCCACGGCCTGTGCGCGTTGCTCGCTCAACTTCTGGTTCTCGGCATCGGCTCCAACGTTGTCGGTGTGGCCTCCAACCTCTATGCGCATGGTCGGGTTGCCTTTCATAAGGCGAAGAAGAATGTCCAGTTCCGTGTTGCTCGCGGGCAAGATCTCGGCACTGGCCGTATTGAAGAAGATGTTCCGCAATGCGATCGTGCTTCCCGCTGTGATCGGGCTCAGGGGAACATCCAACACAAAAGGCTTTTCCTTGGAACCTTTGGCAATACCGTAGTTCTGGCTGAAGAACAGATACCCCTCCGCACTCGCGTTCAAAGCATAATCCCGGCCCACTGGCAAACACACCAGGAACTCGCCGGTCTTGGGATCACTATATGCCGCAGTGGCGAGTTTTTCGGTAGCCAGGTCGATCAGTTGCACATCCGCTTCCACTGGTTTTCCGTTGGACTTGTCCGTCACTTTTCCATGGATGTAATTCACGGCACTCGCTCGTGCACTTTCTGGCAGTGAGAATTCATACAGGTCCAGATCGCCCATCCCCCCGGGGCGATCGCTGGCGAAGTAGGCCACCTCTCCGTTGCTGCCCACCAGCACACTGTTCTCGTCGCCGCTGGTGTTGATGGGATAACCCAAATTCTCTGGTTCGCCCCAAGCACCGTCAGCCTTCATGCGACTTACAAAAATGTCCAAGCCACCCATGCCGGGGTGTCCGTCGCTGCTGAAGTACAACGTGCGGCCATCAGGATGTATCTGAACGCTTTCTTCCTGGAACGGGGTATTGATCGACTTTCCGAGCGGCTCAGGCTTTCCGAACGCTCCATCATCACCCAACGTGCTCACGTAGATGTCCATTCCTTTCAACCCATCACCCGCTTGTGTTGCCCGAACGAAGTAGAGCGTTTTCCCATCACTGGCCAGCGAAGGTTGGCTTTCCCAATTACGTGAATTCACCGGCGTGCCGAGATTATCGGGCTTGGTCCAGCGCTCACCGATCCTTCGACTGATGAACAAATCGCAGCTTCCGGCACCACGAATGCCATCCCCATAGGACCCATCGACCCCGGCGCACTTCGTAAAAATGATGAAACGGCCATCCGGACTCAATGTGCCGGCGCCTTCGTTCTCCCGAGTGTCCACGCTGGGGATCGTGCGAGCGGTGCTCCATACACTATCGGTGCGATCGCTCACGTAAAAATCCTCCTGCATGCCATATGGTACGGACGGGTCCTCAACTCGGCGCGTGAACAACAGGGTCGCATTATCAGCCGTGATGCACGGATAGTATTCGGGGTCTTTCGTGTTCACATTCTTGCCAAGGTTCTTTGGCGAGAACGGCACTGGGTGCTTCACGGCTTCTCGCGCGAAGGCGCAATTCTCGATACCGAGCAATGCACGGGCTTTGCGGATCGGTTCATCCTCAAGCGTCAGGTATTGTCGGAAGTGAAGCTCAGCTTCGTCGAATTTCTGCAATTCGAATTCGACCTGCGCCAAATGAAGCGTTGCCGGCGTGAAGTACTTTGGGGCTATGGCTACAACTTCGCTCCACCAGATCAGAGCGTCTGCCGATCGGCCTTTCCCCTCGAACATTTCCGCGAGGTAGATGCGTGGTTCTATGAAACCAGGGTCCATTAGAGCAGCCTTCTTCAGGTCCTCTTCTGCGCATTCCCATTTCTGCTGGCGCATACAAGAGCCGCCGCTCTCGTACAATTTGATCGCCTTCTTGTCCTTTGAACTGTACATGCCCGGCTGGGCTTGAGCGGCGTTCGGCACAGAGTGGATCGCAAGAACGAGCAATGCAAGTCGCAGTACTACGCTCGCCATTCGTGCAAAGGGATCAGCGCGGAGGCTCATGGAATGTTCAGGTACTTGTGCGTTTGAAGAGAGACACGCCAACGCGGTTTTGTTTTCACGTGATCCACGATCAATGGCATCATGGTTTCGCGCTTGCTCCATTCTGGCTGCAGATACAGTGCGCATTCGGCTCCAACTTTCAAAGCTTGTTCTTCGGCCCAAGCCAGGTCGTGCTTGTTGAATGCGATCACTTTCAATTCGTCAGCTCTGGCGAAGGCCTCTGGCAAAGCACTCTTGAATTTCTTGGGACTCAAGCATACATGGTGCCATTCCCCAGTGAACGGATGGACGCCGCTTGTTTCAATGTGCGTTCGAAAACCGGCGACGCGAAGTGCATCGGTCAGCTGCGACAGGTCATGCATCAAGGGTTCACCACCTGTTATCACCGCGATCCTTGCGGGATGAGCCGATGCTTCCAACACAAGTTCCTGAACCGTCTTCCTCGGATGTGAGCTAGCATCCCAGCTCTCTTTCACATCGCACCACGTACAGCCTACGTCGCAGCCACCAAGCCTGATGAAGTACGCAGCCTGACCCGTGAAGACACCTTCGCCTTGCAGGGTATAGAAAGATTCTACGATCGGTAGTTCAACTGACATGGATTGCAAAGGAAACCCAGCTATGGTTCTCCAATAAAAAAAGCCCACACAGGGCCACGTTCATAGAACCTATGGTTATCACATAGGCGGGATCGCGATGATGGCTTCCGTAATCCTCGTGGCACCGAAGTGCACCCTTACCGAAGTAAGGCTGAGGCCCGCCGTAGACCACCGAGGGTGCGATCCCTGATGGAAATTGTTGGTTCCGATGAACAAATGGCCTGTGTGGGCTTCGCGATTACGTCCATTTTACTGGACGACAGATGCTTTACAGGTGATGAAAAGAACAGAACGATACGAATGTATATGCACCTGATAGGAACGGCATCGAAAAGTTGAAAACTCTTTGGCTCTCCTGATATGCGGTCATTCCCCTTTCTGCCCAACGAACTGATCATCCTTGTCCTCGAACAGGATGTTGAACGTGGTGAGAGAACCATAACAGCGCGTGATATACTGCTGCAACTCCACCTTCTCCTGTTCACTGAGGGCCGGATGCGCGTTTATCTTCTGCTCCAACACACGGAAGCGGTCACGGATCATCACGATCTTGTGGAAGAAGTCCTCGATCGGCACTTCCTTGCTTTTGATCGAAGTATCCGCGCTCTTCATCTCCAGCATGCCCTTCTGCCAGCGGCGCGCAAGATGCACCGGCCGCTGCGGCATGTCGGCTTCGCGCAGCACCGACCGCAAAGCGTCTTTCACGCTGTCCATATCCAGTTCCGCCGCGCCGATCTCCACACCCGGCGCGATCGTAACCAAGCCTTCGAAGCCCCGGCTAATAGGCTGTTCGCCATGTTCACGGAAAAAAATGTGGACCGTTCGTTCATCCATTTCGTAAACAACGCCAACACCAAGAGTTGGATGCTTGACGCGGGCACCGATGCTTATGTCGTAGAGCTCCATTGAATGTCGTTTTAAGGTTCAGAAGATCGGAAGGCTTGAAAGTTCAAGTATTGGACAGGCAATGATCAAATGGGCAACCGTTCAGGTGCATCAACGGATGTGAAGTCACTCAGCTTGTTCAGGTCCAACCGCATGCTACCGTTCTTCGAGCTGAAAGCACGCACATAACGAGCTCCCCAAGCGATCTCGTCGAAGCGGAACGAATGGCGCGTGATCACTTGTTGCATATAGCCTTCGTCAATGCCTTTCAGGACAAGGATGACCTCAGCTCGGCGCTGAACAAGATCCTCATAGCTGGTTCCTGCCAATGGGCTTTCCGCGGTGATCGGATGCACCAAGGTCCAGCTCAACGGCAGGAAACTCACCTTGTCGAACTGCAGTTTGAGGTTGTAATAGTTCAAACGTTCGCCCTGATCGTCCACGTCGGCCATCACCAGCATCAGGCGCGCTTCCATCTCCATCAGCAAGGTGGTGCGTCGATTAGCCAGTCGCATTTGCAGGCTCCATCCCTCCTTGAACGGTGCGATAAGGGCCTTGTCACTGTAAGCGATCCGGGTAGTGGGTCTGGCAAACCGCGCGTAGATCACGGCACTGATGAGCGAGAAGCCGAGGATGCCGAAAACGCCTTCCACCGCAGCCAGGGCCCACGTGGCCGGACTGTTCGGGAACAGCGACCCATAGCCCACCGTGGTCAATGTTTGAACACTCATGCCCATGGCACTCATCCAACGGGATGACAACGAGGTCATATCGGCATTCCCCAACTGCTCCATGCCGATCAGCATGTAGAGTGAACCGAAGATCAGGTTCATTGCAAGGTATCCCACCACGAATGTGAGCACCAATCGCCATAGCGGCATGGTGGCGAGCGCTACGAACCCTTCGCGAAAGCCACTGATCTGACCAATTCGGTCCACGAGGAATTTTCCATCGCGCGCCATCACCCGATCCAAGGGGCGCTCGAAGTTGGTTCCAATACCCGGGTCTTCGGCCCGTTGGGCGCGAGTCATGAAAGTCCTCAGGTTCGTTCGTGCCATTGCGGTTCGAAAATGCGGGTACGAAGGTCGCGGCGATAGCCTATTCGCCGATGACCCGAAGAACAGGATACGTTCTGAATGAAGATTCGAAGTAAGGCGAGCGCTGGTATACGAAGTACAACTGCGCCCATGCGTCTTTGGCGAACTTCGGATCACTGGCACGCTTTGCTTCCACCGCGGCTTTCAATGAAGGATCTTTCGCAACAGTTCGGTTGCGATGTCCTCAAAAGCATAATCGCTGAACCATTCTTTCTGCTGTAAGATGCTGTCGAAGAAGCCCCAGGCGAAGTAGCTGTCCTCCCCTTCCGGCTCCAGCGTTTCCATTATGAGCCGGTCAGTGACCTGTCCTGTGCGAACGAGGTAGTCACCCGCTACTGCCGTATGCTTCGTACGACGCGTTGAACAACGGATGTCACGATGGAGATAGTGCCCCTCATAAGGCTGCTGTCCGGTCTTGAACTCCGCGATGCTGTCCACCTCTACCGTGAAGGATCGCTCACGGTCCAGGCGTTCGACGGTAACACCGTTGGTCTTCAACCTCTGCACGATCGCGGCCGCCCATGCTTGCGGAATGATGTAGCCAACAGGCTTCCGTTTGATGAGGGAAGGGTTGTACTTATCGCGCCAAGGCACCATCGTATCCGTGGGCCGTGCATGATCATAGTGTATTCTCGGCAGCCCGGTCACTTCGCTGGTCTTGTGTTCGGCAGCCCAGCCTTTCCACGGAAGCTGTTCCACATGTGTTGTATCGAGCACCCAGTTCAGGCCGATCTCGTGCATTGAGGCTGTGTTCTTCTTAGCCGCGGAACGTGCCCTGCGTAGTTCCTCTGGATGTTCGTTCATGGCCGCAAGTGTCGCCAGCATCAGCTGGAACGTCGCGTTCACGCGATCAGCGTATGGCTTCAACATATGGCTTTCCGCCAGAATGCCGATGCGATCAAAGAGCGCGTTGAACCCAGTGCTGTAGCGCGGACTGTCGTAGAAGCCCACGAGTCCTTCCTCGGGCGTTTCAAATTCCATTTCGAAGTAAGGGCACATGAGGATCTTCCGTGAGGCCATCCATTCGTAGAGCCTTGGCATCATCGTTCCGGTCATGAACGCGCTGAGGCCACCATCCAATTTGTCTTTTTGGGTGGTGAGCAGTTCCATTACGTACTGGTGATCCGCCCCATCGCTCACGTGCGTTTCGAAGTACACGTCTGGATCCATGATCGCAAGAGCATCCTCCATCGACCGCGTATTGCGCGAATCCATCTTCACGAAGTCGCGGTTCAGGTCCAAATTGCGTGCGTTACCCCGGAAACCGTATTCCTGTGGTCCGATCTGGTTCGCACGGCTGAACGGTCCACGCCGCTTCGCTCCGCTCACGTTGTACATGGGCACGATGCACACTGCTGTATGTACCGTGAGTCCCATTAATTGATCGCTCTCCAATAACGCTTGTGCAAAAAGCAAGCTCGCATCCACCCCATCCGGCTCGCCTGGATGGATATCGTTCGTGATCCACAGGATGTTCTTGCCTGCGGCGCGGATGCTGTCCGGCGTGAAACCGCTTCCGTCAGCGATCACGAAAAGGTGCAATGGGGATCCGTCATCATCGTTCCCGAACTCGACCAGTCGCGCGCCACTGTGCATTCGATCCAGATCCTGGTAACGGGCGATGGCTTGCTCCCAAGTAGCGGTTGTGTCACCGGTAAAGGCCCATTGAGCATGAATTCCAACGGAAGAGAAAATGGCCAACAGGAACGACGATCGTTGCATAATATCTCGCGGGCTAACTGATAGCGCCGCCGAAGATGCGCATTGCTGGTAGCACTTGTTGCCCATGGGGCCGAAACGAAATAGGAACCCCGGCAGCGGTTCCAGCTGCCGGGGTCCACGTTCATCGGGCGCCAATGCACCCGAACCACTGATCGATCAACCGTTCATCGCGACTTCAGAAGGCCAAGGAGCATTTGACGATCCTTCGGCGGGCACGGTTGGAGTTTGTTGTTCTTGAGCAGGTGGCTGCACCACTGGCGCCGCAGCGTACAACTGTTCGTCGTCGGTAAGCTGAAGGAGCAGGGTAAGCGTCATTACTGGCCACATGGTTGTTGCGATTAGCGGCTGCAAGGTTTCACGACCAAGGCTCGGATGTCAAGACGAATGGCTCAAATAAATCGACGAATACCCCTTGACTTTCGACGAAGACCTTCTCGGCATCATTCCAAGCGAACCTTTCCAAGCGCTGGATCCGGCAATACTCCATCGGACTTCCACTTTCGCTTTTCGCTTCTATTCGATCTCTTTGTGGATCAACTTCACAGTGCCTTCCTTTGGCCAACTATGAGAACACGATCCTTGGTCTTTTGCGTTCTGGTCCCGGCAGCTTTGTGCGCTCAAATGCGACACGGTCCGCGTCTTGGTTTGGCCATTGCCACGCAAACCGCCGGGCAGTTCCTGCAATGGCAAGGCTTACCGAAGTTCGGCCCCATTGTCGGCTGGAGCTTCGACATACCGTACACCCATCAGATAGGCTTCCGGCTAGAACCCATGGTGATGAGCAAAGGCAGTTGGACGCGCAATGCGCAATTGAACACCAACAGCTTTGTGACCCTTCGCTATTTGGAATTACCAGTACTTCTGCGCTTGGATCTGGATACCGCGCGTGGCGGATTTTTCATGACCGGCGGTGCGGTTTATGGTTACTGGCTCAGCGGTAGGCTTCGCACGACGGTAAATGGCGAGGAAACGCAGAATATCAAATATGACCTGGCTCAACCGAACGTGAACCGATCACAGTGGAGCATCGCTGTGGGCTTGGGGCAGCAAGGCAAAAAATGGAGCTGGGAATTACGCGGCCAATCGAGTATTACACCTTTCGACAAGTTGATCCGCTCCCAGAATCTTGTGTTCGGTTTGCATGTTACCTATTGGCTCCCCCTGCCGAGTTCAAAGGTGTCGGAGACAGAAGAGGAACCCGAATAGATCGTATTCGGATGTCCTTCAACACCGCTTCTTCAACAGCGCGAGTTCCGTTCGCTGGCAATGCCTTGCTCAAGACCTACCTCGCAGTCTTCTTGGTGGTCTGGCTCTTAACATTCATCGGCACCACCAACCGCGCGAACTGGTTCACTGAAAACACGCTTACCACTTTGTTGATCGGTGGACTTGCGATCGGTCAGCGAAGGTTCCGGTTCAGCGACCTTAGTTATACCCTCTTCTTCGTTTACATCCTGCTCCACATCTACGGAGCCATGTACACCTATGCCGAGAACCCGTTCGGGTATTGGATGAAGGATGCTCTGCGACTTGAGCGGAACCACTATGATCGGATCGTTCACTTCAGTTTTGGGTTTATGCTCGCCTACCCGATGCGTGATTATTTCAAGAACTGGTTCAAGTGGCCGACGTGGGTATGTTGGGTCTTGCCAGTAGAGATCACCATGAGCTTCAGTGCGGCTTATGAGCTGATCGAATGGGCTGTAGCCGACGTGTTCTTTCCTGCACAGGGCGCAGCATATCTCGGATCCCAAGGTGATATCTGGGATGCCCAGAAAGACATGGGGCTCGCCTTCAGTGGTGCAGTGTTATCCATGCTCCTTTTCAGTTCGTTAAAGCGCCTTTTTCGGCAATGATCCTTCGTGCCGTGTTCGGCTTCATCCTTGGTATGTTTTATATCGGACTGATCGCACAGGGCTCAAGACAGCACCTCGTAGCTGATAGTTCGTCGGTCCCACGAAATACGATCTACCTCGAAGTACTCGGCGCTGGTGGTCTCGGTTCGCTCAACTACGAGCGCATTTTCTTGGACAAGTCACGTTTCATGGCTGGTGCTCGGATCGGGGTTGGTTCGATACACTTCACCGACTTCACCCGGCGCTTCAACCCCGATCTGTTGTTCCCTGCAGGTGTGTTCCTGTGCTACGGCAAACGGATCAAAGCCGAACTGGCGGGCGGAACAACTATCACGAGTATCGTATACCCGGATCCTGAAGATCTCAAACCAGCGCGTAGAAGTGAAATACATGGCTGGGCAGCGATCGGCATGCGCTATCAGCGAAGTGCAAATGGCCTGTTGCTCCGTTTGGCGTACACCCCGATCATTGAGTTCGGCGTTTGGCGACATTGGGCTGGTGCGTCGATCGGATATGCCTTCTGAGCGATGCGATACACGACGCTCTTCCTAGCTGCGGCACTTCCATTCTCCGCGTGCAAAAAGCAGGAACCCGACATCCAAAACTTGAACGGGGGCAGGATCGTGGTGATGGGACACGGCGGAATGGGTATTCATAGCACCTATCCGTTGGATAGCCCTGCTGGCGTATTGTCCTGTCTTTCTTCAGACGCGGATGGATCCGAGATCGACGTGCAGTTGACGAGCGACAGTGTTTTGGTGGCCTACCATTCAGGGGACCTTTCCGAAGGAACGAACATGAGCGGTCCGGTTTGGCGACACACATGGGCCGAGATCCAACAAGGGCGCTTTACAGGCGTTCCGTATACGGACCATCACATTATGTCCTTGGATGCATTCTTCGGCCATGTGGATGTGCATGACCGTGCGATCTCCTTGGACATCAAGCTTCATCCTGATGGCACACCGGATGCCGCGTACTATGGAACATTCATCAATGCGATCATTCGGCTGGTGGACAGCCATTCTTTCAGCGATCGCTTTTACATTGAATCACAAAGCCCTCAGTTCTTGTCGATGTTGAAAGAACGTCGAAGCGACCTTAAGCTTTTCTACTATCCACCCACGTTCGAAGATGGCCTTTCAACCGCTCAAACACTCGGTGTCTTTGGCATTTCCATTGACATGAACAAGATCAGCGCTGATCAAATGGCCTCTGCCCACGCACAAGGATTCTGGGTCGCGCTCTGGAACGCGGAGAGCAACAGTGATAATGAAGAAGCGATCCGATTGGCTCCGGAGATCATCCAAACAGACCGATTGGACCATTTGATCGGGTTACTGGATTGACTGATACCAGCCCAAACCCTTCTATACCCGCGTTTTTACGCTCCCCCATTCCTTCACCTGCCAGGTGATCTTTCCAGTGGCCAGGTGGTTCTCCTTCACATCATGCAGTTCAACCACAGCGGTATAAAGAACAGCCTCGCCGGATCGCAGTGGGTCAATGACTTGAGAAGTGACCTCTGAGATACCCGGAGCGAACACAGCCCTCGCATCCGCCTTTGCTTGATAGTGGTATTCCATCTGCAGGCTCTTCATGATCAGTCGATATTCTTTGGCATCCAAGTGTTCCAGGAGCGCCAGGCCGCTACAATATTCCGCAGCAGTTGCAAGAGCGCATGCGTGAATTCCTTTGATGTGGTTGCGATTGATCCTCCAATACGGGATATCCACTCGAATTCCGCCGGACAGAAGCGGAACAACCTTGAAGCCATGAGGCCGGTTGAAGGGGATCATCCAACCGAGCACGCTATTCAACAACCAACGGGACACTCTCGAGGACCGAGCGGATCGAATGAGCTGTGCAACCTCCATGTTCAGTATCACTTCGCCAGGATCGCGGCAATATCCGGCCGGAAGTAACGGTCGCTTTTCAACACTTTTCCATCCTCGCGGTAGATCGGCTTTCCATCGGCGTCGAGTTTGCTCATGTTGCTCCGTTGGATCTCCTCGAAGACCTCGGCGATCTTGTCCTGCAAACCGTGCTTGAGGATGGTACCACAGAGGATATAGAGCATATCGCCCAGCGCATCGGCCACTTCCACCAGGTCTCCACGGTTGGCTGCTTCAAGGTACTCCTCGTTCTCTTCCCGCATCAACGTGTATCGGAGCAACTTGTCTTTTTCGCCTATATCAACGATCGGATCCGCCGCATTTCCAATACCGAACGCGTCGTGGAAGTCGCGAACGTGGTTGATGGTTTCTTGAAGGCTCAGGGTCAAGGCTGTCGGCATATGTTGATCGCCCTCGCATTTATCGCAACGGCGGTGCGCCGAATGTATCGCCAATGCTACAAATGCGGGCTTAACACTCGTTAACTGACAATTGGACCCTGCCCTGTATCCACTCATCCACTTTTGCGTTCCAAATTCGCGCCCCTTATCGCACACCCACTTTCATGGAAACCCCTTCACCTGTTTCTTCCACGCACCCCCCGGGGATAACGTCCGAAAGCATTCGCGCACTGAATGATCGCATTCAACAGGCCAGCGCCTTCGTGGACCTTATTGAACGCGAAATGGAAAAGAGCATCGTGGGCCAAAAGGACATGGTGCAGAAGCTGCTCGTCGCGCTGCTCGCGGATGGTCACATCCTCTTGGAAGGCATGCCCGGGCTGGCGAAAACCCTGGCCGTAAAAACCTTGAGCGAGGTGATCGATGTGGCCTTCAGCCGTATCCAGTTCACCCCCGACCTGCTGCCTGCCGACCTTATCGGCACGTTGGTGTACAGCCAGCGAAATGAGGAATTCAGTGTAAAAAAGGGACCGTTGTTCAGCAATTTCATTCTCGCGGACGAGATCAACAGAGCCCCGGCCAAGGTGCAAAGCGCATTGCTCGAGGCCATGCAAGAGCGACAGGTCACCATTGGTTCCACCACCTACAAACTACCCGAGCCATTTCTGGTGATGGCCACTATGAACCCGATCGAGCAGGAGGGCACCTATCCCCTGCCCGAGGCACAGACGGATCGTTTCATGTTGAAAGTGGTGCTGGACTATCCACGCAAGGAAGAAGAGAAGCTCATCATCCGCCAGAACACACGTGCCGGTGCTGCTCCGCAGCCGCAGAAAGTGATCACACCGCAGGACATCGTGCATGCGCGTCAACTTGTGCGTGAAGTGTACATGGACGAGAAGATCGAGCACTACATCGTGGACATCGTGTATGCCACTCGAAAGCCTGATCAATACAAACTCGGCGACCTGACCAGCTTGATCAGTTTCGGTGGAAGCCCGCGTGCAAGTATCAACATGGCCTTGGCCGCGAAGGCGCTGGCGTTCACAAAACGCCGTGGTTACGTGATACCCGAAGATGTTCGCGCGGTTTGTCCGGATGTGATGCGTCACCGGATCGGGCTTACGTACGAAGCTGAAGCGGAGAACATCAGTGTGAAAGAGATCATCGATCGTGTCCTGAACACGGTTGAAGTGCCCTGAACATAGTTGGCGATCGCCTCCAAGTGAGCACCGTTCAACATACCAAGGACCTGATCAAAAAGGTTCGACGCATCGAGCTGAAGACCCGTGGCTTGAGCGATCACATTTTCAGTGGTGAGTACCACAGTGCGTTCAAGGGACGCGGTATGGCCTTCAGTGAAGTGCGGGAATATGTGCCCGGAGATGAGGTACGCACCATCGATTGGAACGTGACCGCACGAACCGGAAAGCCGCACATCAAAATATTCGATGAGGAACGGGAGCTCACTGTAGTGCTGATGGCCGATGTGAGCGGTAGTGGTGAGTTCGGTACCGAGAACCAATTGAAGCGTGAATTGATCACGGAAGCGTGTGCCACGATCGCGTTCAGCGCCATCAAGAACAACGACAAAGTGGGCCTCATCCTGTTCAGCGACCAAGTGGAGCTGTTCATCCCGCCGAAGAAAGGGCGCGGGCACATTCTACGGATCGTGCGAGAATTGTTGGAATTCCGGGCAAAACACAAAGGCACCAACGTGGTGGGCGCCTTGAAGTACCTGAACAGTGTGATCAAGAAACGCAGCATCGCCTTTCTGATCAGTGACCTTATGGATGAAGGGTACGACGACGCATTGAAGATCGCGAACCGAAAGCATGACCTGGTCGTGTTGCGCACTACCGATCCTCGCGAGCAGGACATGCCCGCCATGGGACTGGTGCAATTCACGGATCCCGAAACGGGAACCTCGCGTTGGGTGAACACGAGCAGCAAGAAGATCCAACTTCATTACCGCGCAGCAGCGTTGAAACTGCAAGCACGAACGCGCGATGCCCTGCGCCGTGCCGGGGTGGACTATGCCGTGATAAGCACACGCGAAGGATATGTGAGGCCATTGATGAATTTGTTCCGGCAACGAGACTGATGCTGAAGAGAAGTAAGGTTTCAGGATGGCAGGTCGCAGTTGGCGGTTGTCGGCTGAGCATGCTGCGGTCGCGATCACTGGCAGCACTCGGTTTGTCGCTGGTACCGTTGCTCCTGACCTTCTCGGCGTTCGCACAGGACATAAAGCCTGAGATGGAACTGGATAAGGACCTTATCCTCATTGGCCAGCAGGCGAACATCGACCTGAGCGTTACGTATCGCGTTGACCAAGGTCAGCAAGGATCCGTCCAATGGCCAGCGGTAGGCGATACCCTGACCCAGCATTTGGAAGTGGTTCACGACAGTGGCGTGGACACCATCCTTCCGAACAAAGAGAACGATCCGTATCTCTTCAAACAGACCCGCACGATCACCATTACCTCTTGGGACAGCGGATATTGGGCGGTGCCTCCATTCCGTTTTGTGATCAATGGCGATACGACCGAAACCGAGGCCATGCTGATCACCGTGAATACCGTTCAGGTGGACACTGCGGGTGCGATCAAGGATATCAAGGAGATCTACGAGGTGCCGTACTCGTGGAAGGACTGGCTTCGCGAGAACTGGCCATGGGTTGCAGGCGGTGCTGCTGCTTTGGCAGCTTTGACGACGTTCGTCATCTGGCTTGTTCGTCGCAAGCGGAAACCCGGACAAGTCAAGACAACTGTGGAGCCGGAAAAACCTGCGCATGTGCGCGCACTGTTAGCGCTTGATCATCTCGACAAGAAGAAACTCTGGCAACAAGGCTTTGTGAAAGACTACCAGAGCGGAGTTACCGACATCTTACGCGGCTACATCGAAGAACGCTTCGGAGTTCCGGCCATGGAAAGCACCACGGATGAGTTGATCGCAGCCTTGCGGCTGAGTTCTATGAGCGCCGCGCAGCGCGAGCAACTTGCCAATCTGCTGCGTATGGCCGATATGGTGAAGTTCGCCAAGTGGACACCCCTGCCCACGGAGAACGAGCAACTCATGATCGGCGCCGTCAAACTTGTCCAACAAACCACGGAGACCCCGAGCGATGCGCAGCGTTCGTGAACTTCTCCCGCTTGTTCTGCTGCTTCTGCTCGTGCATGCGGCGTTGGGTGCTTTCGTATGGTGGCTATGGCGGCACTTTGAGTTGGCCTCCCCGAAAATGGTGTGGGGTTTGGCTGCGGTTCCGGTGCTCAGCATTTGGTACTGTTGGCGTCGAGACAAGCGGCAACCCCGTGTAACGCTGAGCACCGCTAGTGTTCTAATGAGCGGTCCATTCGACCTGAAGGCTCGCCTTCGTCATTTACCCTTCGTTATCGCGCTTGCTGGCTTGGGACTGTTGATCCTCGCATTGGTTCGCCCGCAGAGCAAGGACAACTGGCGTAATGAACAACGCGATGGGATCGACATCATGATCGCCATGGACTTCAGCGCAAGCATGCTGGCCAAGGATTTCAAACCGGATCGTCTCGAAGCCGCCAAGAACGTGGCGATGCGCTTCATCGATGATAGGCCGAACGACCGCATCGGGCTTGTGGTGTACGAAGGTGAGGCCTTCACACAATGTCCGCTGACAACCGACCATACGGTGCTCAACGACCTTTTTTTGAAAGCGCGCAGCGGGCTTATCGATGGAGGAACCGCTGTGGGTATGGGCCTTGCAACAGCTATCAACCGGTTGCGCGATAGTGATACCAAAAGCAAAGTCATCATCCTGCTCACGGATGGAGTGAACAATGCTGGAACCATTCAGCCGCTCGATGCGGCCCAGATCGCACAGCAGTTCGGCGTCCGCGTGTATACCATCGGAGTGGGCACACGTGGCAAGGCATTGAGTCCCGTAGCCATCTACCCCAACGGCCAGTTCAAGTATGACTATGTGCAGGTGGAGATCGACGAAGAAATGTTGCGAAAAGTCGCAGACCTGACCGGTGGCAAATACTTCCGCGCCACGGATGAGCGAAAACTGAAGGGCGTTTATGCCGAGATCGATAAACTGGAGAAAACGCGCGTGAAAGTCACGGAGCACAGCCGCAGGAACGACGAGTATTTCCGCGTTCTATTGGCAGGTTGTGTACTGCTCGGAATAAGTCTATTGCTGGAACGCACCTACTTCCGTACTTCCCCATGAGCGTGAGAGGCACATACCGGATCGGTGTGATCGCTGTGATCGTGTTGGCGATCGAGTTGCTCGTCTGGGCGTTCGGGATCGCCTTGTTCATCGCAGCGGACCGCTACCTCCCACAGTTTCGCATTGCCCGCCCAGATGTGCTCTACGGGCTCTTTCTGGGTCCGATATTGGTCGCGTTGTTCTTGTTCGGCCTGGCCCTCAAGAATCGCGCACTCAAGCGCTTCAGTGCTCAACCTTTGCTTTCGTGGATGGTTCCTGCCACGAGTAGTGTATGGACTTCGATCAAATTCTTGCTGTTGCGGCACGGCTTGAGTTTCGCCGTATTCGCATTGGCCGGCCCACAGATGGGAACCCGGCTGGACCAGATCAAGACCAAGGGTGTGGACGTGGTTGTAGCCATAGACGTAAGCAATAGCATGCTTGCCGAAGATCTTCGGCCCAACCGGATGGAAGTGGCCAAACGTGCACTTACCCAACTGATCGAAAGGATGCAAGGTGATCGATTGGGGATCGTGGTTTTCGCTGGTACGGCCTACACCCAATTGCCGATCACTGCTGACAAGTCGGCGGCCAAACTTTTCCTGAGCAGCATTGGGCCCGGCATGGTGAGCACCCAGGGCACTGCACTTGGTGCAGCCATAGAAACCGCAAGCCGCAGTTTCAGCCCGGACGGCGCCAAAGGCCGGGCGATCATAGTGATCAGTGATGGTGAAAGCTTTGAGGACGACGGCGAGGCGGCTGCCACTGCCGCTGCTCAATTGGGTATCGTAGTGAATACGATCGGCCTGGGATCCTTGGCTGGGGCGCCCATACCGGAGCGCAATGGCGGGCAGGTGATCGGCTTCAAGAAGGACAAGGACGGCCAAACGGTTATGACCAAGTTGAACGAGGACATGCTTCGCCGTGTGGCTGTTGCGGGCAAGGGCGAATATGCGTTGGCCACAAACGGCGGTACGGGGATCGAAACCATGGTGGAGAACCTACGCCGAATGGACCAGACCGAAACAGGAACGTACAGGTTCGCGGGGCACGAAGACCGGTATCAGTACTTCCTGGCGATCGGCTGTCTTCTCATCTTCGCAGGCCTGTTCATGGGTGAGCGCGGTATGGAACGATCACGATGGAATTCTTTCAGCATATGAAACGAAGTGCCTCCTTTGTCGCCGGCATAGTGTGCGTTCTTTCCATGAACGGCCAGGAATTGGACCGTGCGATCCGAAAGGGAAATGACGCATACCTGAAAGGTGACGCCGCTACAGCGATCACCAACTACGAAAAAGCGCGCGCAGACCGGAGAGGCTCCTTCAATCTGGGGAACGCGTATTACCGACAGGACAGTATTCGTGATGCACAAAGTGCCTTTGAAGCAGCCAGCAGTCTGGCCAAGGACCCTCGGGAGCAGGCTCGTGCTTTCCACAATCTGGGCAACAGTTGGTTGAAGCAGCAGAAATGGCAAGAAGCCGTGAACGCGTACAAGCAATCCCTGAAACGCAACCCGAACGACGACGACACCCGCTACAACTTGGCGTACGCTCAAAAAAAACTTGCCGAAGACCAGCAGAAAGACAAGAACAAAGACGACGATAAGAAGAAGGACGATCAACAGAAACAGGATCAGCAGAAAGATCAAGGTCAGCAGAAAAAGGACCAACAGCAGCCTGGCCAAATGGACAAGCAGGATGCCGAACGCATGTTGGATGCCATGCAACAACAGGAAAAGAACACGCAGGAAAAGGCACGTGAAGAACAGCGGCATCGCACCACCGGATATGGGTGGATTGGTTGTCGTTCAAGGTCCATTCGACCAAAGCAGCATGAGCATTGTGAACGGGCGTATGAGCAGTTCGGTGACCCGCACGTACGTGCTTCAAGCAACCCAGCCCGGTGACTTCACGATCGGTGCCGCCACGGCTCGCGTTGGGCAAGGCACCATTCAGACCGCACCCATCAAGATCAAAGTGGTCAAGTCCGAAAACGCCGCACCGAACAGTGGCCTGCTGGACCAAGGACAGAAGCGCGATGCCAATTTGTTCTGCACCATCAGTCTGAGCAAGAGCAAAGCGTACGTGGGCGAGCAGATCATCGCCACCTATACCTTGTATTCGCGATACTCGTCCATAGAATCCAGCGAGTACGATATGCCCAAACTTGACGGCTTCTGGGCTGAAGAGATCGACCTGGGTGAACCAGGATTCAACAGCACTGCGACCGTGAACGGGATCGGCTATCGGGTAGCCATACTTAAAAAACAAGTCCTCTTTCCGCAACGGTCCGGTACGCTCAGGCTATCTCCAATGACCTTGAACTTCCGCGTGAACAGGAGCTTCTTCAACAATGGCACGGCGGTCAGGATCACTAGCAATTCTGCGGAAGTGATCGCCATGGAACTTCCAGCAAAACCTGCGGATCACATTGGTGCGGTCGGCGAGTTGAAGATGGATGTGGAAGTCGCCAACACCAGCGTAAAAGCGAACGAAGCCATTGACCTTACCGTCAAGTTCAGCGGTCGGGCGAACTTGAAACTGATCGATGCGCCCAAACTGAACTTCCCAACGGATTTTGAGAGCTATGATCCCAAGATCACCGATCGTATCACAGTGAACGGAGGAGGAATGAACGGTAGCCGCGAATTCCAGTACCTCGTGATCCCACGGCATGAAGGCGACTACAATGTGCCTTCGATCACGTTCAGTTATTTCGACCCCTCCACCGGGAAGTTCAAGCAGCTATCGAGCGCTCCATTGGACTTTCATATTGCACAGGGAGACGGTAGCGCTGCCCTGGTCACGCGTCCGAGCAAAACGGATGTCAAACAACTCGACCGGGATATCCGCTTCATCCGCACAGGTGATCTGGCGCTTGAGCCCAAGAACCACCATCTCTTCGCCTCGTGGCCTTACGTCGCGGGGTTGGCCGCTCCTGCATTGGCTTTCGTGGCTTTCTTTGGTTGGTTCAGGAGACGGCAAAAACTTCTTGGCGATCTACAAGGCTTGCGTCGTCGCGGTGCCGATCGAGTAGCGAAACAACGCTTGAAGGAAGCAGAAGCTGCGCTCAAGGCGAATGATCGTATTGCTTTCTACACGGCCATTGGTAGATCGCTGGAGGGTTTCTTCGCCGACAAGTTCAATCTCGGCGTTGCCGAAGTTCATGCTGCCATGATAGCCGAAAAATTGGGGCACATAGAAGGTGGTTCCCTTGCGCAACAGTACACAGCACTGATCGCTGAGTGCGAAATGGCGCGATTCGCTCCCTTCGAAAACAAAGCCCGGCAGCAGATCTACGATGAGGCTGCCTTGCTCATTCGGCGTATTGTGGATCAACCATGAGAATGTCGCTCATACTCTTCGCATTGTTCGCCCTCTTCACGAAGGTGAGCGCTGATGTGCCCAATTCCGCAAGCGCCGCGGAAGACGCGTATTCCAAAGGTGAATACGCCAATGCCCTCGCGATCTTCGATTCGTTGGACCGAACCTATAGTTCAGCTTCGCTCCTTTTCAATATCGGCAATTGCCATATGAAGCTTGGCGATATCCCACACGCTGTGCTCTATTACGAGCGAGCCATTCGCATACAGCCAGGTGCAGATGACATACAAAGTAACTTGGACTATGCGCGGAGCAAAGTGGTGGACCGAGTGAGTGAATTACCAGCGCTTACCCTGGGTTCCTTGTGGGATCGACTTCGCGGTGGCAAAGACCTGGATCAATGGGCGCGACGGTCTCTATGGGCCTGCCTGTTCACATTCCTGATGGCCGCAGGCTTCGTTATTGTGAGAAAACACCTGCTGCGGCGAACGCTTCTGGTAGCAGCCGTAATTGGGTTCACCACGATGGTTTTATCTATTGGTCTTGCCGCCTATCGTCTAAGCGAAGTTACTGACCGGTCCCAAGCCATCATCATGCAGCCCAAAGTGGATGTGCGTGGTGAACCGCGCGATGGTTCCACGACTGTTTTCGTTTTGCACGAAGGCACAAAAGTGAGCGTGTTACAGGAGCAGAACGGCTGGTTCGAAGTGAAGCTCAGTAGCGGCAGTGTTGGCTGGGCTGCGCCCGGTTCGCTCGAAGTGATCTGAGCGGCTTCGTGATCGACCATTCGACCACAGGGCGTTCTACCATACTCACCAAATGCACAGAAGGCCGGAGCGAACATCGCTCCGGCCTTCCGCTATTCCCTCCAAGGCAGTGAAGGGACGCCCTGCTATCAGGGCACTTGTTGGATCTTGGTGGTGGTGGGAATGGTTCCACCGATATTGGAGAGTATAGGATCACGATCATTGCCGGTCCCGATGTATTTGACCGTTCCATCCATATTCACATCCTCTCGCCGATAACCTGCGACAGTCCCGGTTGGAACTGTGCTTCCAACGGTGGTCAGTACGGGATCACGGTCATTGCCAGAACCTGTGTACTTCAGGTAAATATCAGAGTTCGTATTACCGCTCCAGAGCGCACGGCGTGTGCCGTTAACCTGCATAGCATCCGTGCCGTACACGCTGGTTGTGGATACCGTGAAGTCGATGATCTGACCATCCGTGGCGATGGTACTTCCGCTCATCACACCCAAGTGGTTTCGATGATACACAACCAGGTATTTGCCCACGGTCGTGGTTGTTGCGAAGGTGATGACCGGGTTACCATCTGGGCTGATCAACGTTCCGTCCTTACGGATCAAGCAAGCACGTCGAGCGGCGACCGTATAGGTCTGATTATTGTTCCGCAATTCAACAGTTACCCAGTCCACGATCGCACTGTTACCGGTACCCGTTAGCGCGGTGCCACTTATGGTAGCACCTGCGTTCTCCAAGATCCAACCCTGCCCCGTCAACGGCTCAGCACTTGGGATCAAGCCTGCTACCCGGAGATCATCGCGCATGATGTTGGTCGTCCAGTTGATCGCCCCTCCCAAGAACACCTTCGCTCCCACTGTCGCATTGGTGGGCTGTGCCACGCACTGGTTATCGGGCAATTTGAAGAAGATACGGGAAGTGTACGGCTGCAGCGTGAAACTCGTACCTCCAGCAAGTATGTTCCCGGCCATGTCTTTCCAACAGCCCCCAGCAGGAACAGTGAAGTTCTGTGCCGTTGCTTGGTCGTTCACCTTGAGCGTATGCAGCGTCAACGGATCAACGGTCTGCACGGACACACGCCGAACATCGATGTTGTCCACATAGTACAGGGGTTCGGTGACGTCATTGATCAGCCGTATCTGCGCCTGATCTGTAAGATTGCTTTGGTAATAGATCTCCAGATCTCGGCGTTCAGGTCCGAACGGTATGATGCGTTCGCCGATGGCATATGGATCGCTCAAAGTTGATTGGGCCTTCAATCCGGCTTTCAAGAAACCTTCGGCGTTGCTCTGCAAACTGATGCGCATCCGGTACCACTGACCGTTCGTCAAGGAGAACCAATCGGGATTTCGCATCGAGAAATTCGGGTAGACCGTGGCATCGGGCAAATAGGCTTTCAGGCAACCGTTGTCCAGATGGGTGGTTACCCGGGTGATCTGTGCGTTCGAAGGCCAACCGACCCAACCCGTGATGTTTGTCGTGAAGTCACCATTGATCACCAGGTTACCGGATAGTTCACCGGTTGTCGCCAGTTCCGTTTGACGTAAAGGGCTTCTTGTGCTGCCCGCGTCCTCGTTACGATCGATCTGCCACTTTTCCAACGTGTACCATTTCTGGGCTCCGCTGAACAGGTTCTGTGAAAAGATGCAGATCTCATTGTAAGGCGAGTAGTATTTGTTGTTGGCGAACGTGCCAAAATCAACATAGTTGGCACTGTAGCAATTGAAGAACTTGATGCACAACTTGTCCTTCCCCAAAGCATAGATCGTGTTACCCGTGATCTCGTCGTTATAGCTGGGTACATGGTAAGGCGCAACAGCGAAAGGGCCATTAGTGTTGGAATAATCCGATATGGCCATGCCGATATCCGCATTGAAAACCACATTGTCCTTCACCTTGTTGTTCACCGTGTTCATGCAGTGATCCACATTGATCCCAATGCCGGGAATGTTGTAAACCGTATTCCGCTGCACCGTGGTGTTCACGATATTGGTATTACCGAAGTAAATGCCCACGCCGAGCTGCTGGTAGTGGAGCGGCAACGTGGAGGAGCCATCGAGCCCGCCGATAGCGTTGCGTACGATGTTGTCCTGAATGATCATCCCGTTGGCATTGTCGAATGCGATGCCCCCCCCATCATTCAGCGAAATACAGTAGTTGTTCAGGACGTTCTTCTCGACCAAATGATTCCCATCCACTACTATCGGGGAGTACCCGACATTATCGAACCGATTGCCGCGGATCGTGTTGTTCTGGCCAATACCCCGGATACCGAAATACCCCCAGCCTGTTTCTCCTTGACCCAAGATCAGGGCGATGTCCGTTAGCGTGTTGTTCTCGAAGACCGAGTTGTTGTCGATCATCAGGCATCCGCTGGCGTAAGTGCGCCGGATGATATTATTGGAGTAGTTGTCGTAGCTGCCATAACTACGGATGCCGTGGTAGACGTCCTCCATGACACAGCCAGTGACGGTCACATGGTCCGCGGATCCATTAAGCACACCGGCATAACGCTGGTTTCGGAAGCTGAGGTTCTGAATGGTTCCATAGTGGCGGCTAGGATAGCAGTTCACTCCGCTCCAGTATACCGAAGCCTCCACGGAAAGTGTGCTGGGGTTCACGTTACCAGGAGCCCATAAGTAGAGATACCCGTTGTTCTTATCATAAAACCATTCGTTCGCGGCGTCCAGCAGGCTCAACTTGTTCTCCAGATAAAATCCCCAATTGTCCTGGTTCATATAAATATTCACCGGGTTGCTGCCGAAGGTGAGCGTAGAGCCGCTGTGGTTGGTAACGCGCAATGTGTCCACACTGCTTGCGGTGCTCCGCAGCACGCACCGAGCACCGGTAAAAAACCCGCTGGATTGGGTGATGCTAGAACTGGTCAGGGTGCTGTTCAGGGCTGAACTATTGCGATACCAAGAACCGGCATTGGGCGTTCGGGCCAGTTCCATGCGCGCACCCGACACGTACACGAAGTCCACCTGAAGCCCGACGTACGCCTTGTAAATGTTGCCGCTATGCAGGGTCCAACCCGTTACGAGTTTCGCACCACTGACGATAGGTGCCGCTCCCGTGCCATACGCTCCATAGGTTACCGGTTGGGATGCCGTGCCCGATACACCCCAGATGATCTCGCCACGATAGGTCCCTCCACGTTCAAAAAGTACTTGATCACCAGGTACGATCGAGTAAGTACTCTGGTTTACCCGGTCGATGGTCTTCCATGGGGTGCTCTGCGAAGTGCCATTGTTCGAGTCACTCCCATTGGCCGAAACATAGTAGATGACGGCATGCCCACGCAGCGCCATTGCGGTTGTGGCGACTACGACAAGGGTGCGGAGAGAAATGCGCATGTCCATTCAGGTGTTGGTTATCGAATAGATCGCGAAACTCGTCTACTGCAACGTGCGGTGAACGTTTTGGGCTGCGCTTCGGATCAACAATTCGACCAGCTGCCCTCCTATACCGACCGGATCGCGATCGATCTCCGCGAACGCCTGTTCAGGTGTGGTTCTGACCACATGGAGATCTGCGCTCCCACCGGCTCATAGGCTGTTTTGGCCGTTCCGTCGGATATCACTGGATAGATCGTTGAAAACCCCCCCAATAACTGCCGAAGCGGACCCTTTCGCAGCGGCTTCGGCAGCAATAAACCAAAATGATCGCCTCACTCCCGTCCGCCGTTCCAATCGATCCGGCGGCTCACCCACATTACCAGTGCCAGCACGATGAACAAACCAATGCTACCGAAAAGCAGCGCATAATCCTGCTCGTGGATCAACGCGAACATGAAGCCGAAAACCAGCAGCATGATGAGCCCGAGCAATTGGGACGCCCGTTTCACTTGGAAAACACTGTTCGCATAGAAAACGACCAATCCGATGACAGCCGCCGCAGAAATGAGATAGGCCTTCGCGAAGCCCAAATGCTCACTTATGGCTATCAACAGTGTGTAGAAAATGCACAACGCAAAACCCACCAACAGATACTGGATCGGATGAATGCGCAGTTTCTGAAGGACTTCCACAAAGAAGAAGACGAGGAATACGAGTACGATGAGCATCAACCCGTATTTGCTCGCTCGCTCGTTCTTGCGATACTCATCTACCGGCTGCATCAAGTAAACCCCGAATGCGCTTTGCTGGATCTCTTCTTGCTTGCTATCGCCGAACTCTTGTGGGTAAGGTCGGTTCAGGTGGAGTACGGTCCAATTGGCGCTGAAGCCCTTCGACGGTTGCTGTGTACTATCGGCGGGGTCAGGTAAGAACGCTCCGTTGAAACTCGGATCGTTCCACGTGCTGGTGCAATTCACTCTAGTGACCTTCCCGATGGGAACCAAGTTGAAGCTCGCACTGCCATTGATCGTGAGATCCGCCTCGAAGGTCATCGGCTGTCCGACCATGCTGGTATCCAATGGAAAGGGAGCGCTCAATCCATTTGAAGCGATGTCGTAATTGGATAAGCCCGGCTCAAATTGCACGGTTCGTCCACCGATGCGCATACTCACTTGTTCCTTGATACTCCGCAGATCGGAAATACCCAGTACGAGTTTCGCTTCTTCCCAACGCAAGGTGTATCCTGTTTTCAATCTTTCTGCCGAGATCGGTGCGAATGTTCCGCTCAGGTGGCTTTGGCTCCCGTAGACAGCTACGTCGTAAATACCGCGGCTTTTGGTGTACGGATCCAAGTTGGTCTCCACCTTCAACAGCTCGGGAAGGAAATGTGCATAATGAATATCCAACCGCGTTTCCATACGTCCGCTGCCATCTGTCGCCTGCACGCGAACAGGAACTTCGTACGGCACGTCGATCACGGGACCCGTAATTGTCTGCGCCCCTCCCCAGTTCTGGCTGATCTCGTTCTCCGCTTCGGTTTTTCTGTCGGCCCTCTCATGTATCAAGTCGTTCACCATGCTCAACGGGATCATAACAAGAGCACAAGTATTCCGACCACAATAGCTCGAAAAGTGAGCGACCGGCGCATCCACCCCATGCGTTCGGATCGAGCGGCGAGAGGAACTGTAACGGTGGGTATAGGTGGTGGAACGGGCGTGGAAGGCTGATCGGTCATGGTTCTGGTTTGGGGGCATCAACGCCGCGACCCGCAGCTGTCGTGTGTTTTTGTGTTTTGTTGGGAATGAAACCCCATGCAAGGGCAGTAACCCATAATTCTCTGCGTCTTCGGACCTATTGATCCGGAAGGAGCCAACTCTCAACCATTCCGTCCAGACGGCAGAAAACTCGCTCCTCAATGGTGATCCCGGTTGGATTCGAACCAACGGCCGCCTGCTTAGAAGGCAGGTGCTCTATCCAGCTGAGCTACGGGATCAATGCTGCAAAGGTGATTAAGAAGTCGAACCTACGACTGTCCCGCCGAGACGGCAGATGCTCTATCCAGCTGAGCTACGGGATCAATGCTGCAAAGGTGATTAGGAAGTCGAACCTACGACTGTCCCGCCGAGACGGCGGGATGCTCTATCCAGCTGAGCTACGTGATCAATGCTGGAAAGGTGCTTAAGAAGTCGAACCTACGACTGTCCCGCCGAGGAGTGCTCTACAGCTGAGCTACGGGAAGCTGCAAAGGTGATTAGGAAGTCGAACCTACGACTGTCCCGCCGGGACGGCGGGATGCTCTATCCAGCTGAGCTACGGGATCAATGCTGCAAAGGTGCTTAAGAAGTCGAACCTACGACTGTCCCGCCGAGACGGCGGGATGCTCTATCCAGCTGAGCTACGGAATCAGAAAACAAAGATGCACAGAACGAAAAACGCCCTGCCATTCGGCAGGGCGTTCTAACGTCGGGGCGGCCAGATTCGAACTGACGACCTCCTGCTCCCAAAGCAGGCGCGATACCGGGCTACGCTACGCCCCGAAATTCCCTTTCCACGTGTTCCAACTTCCCCTCTTTTACCAAAAGGGCTGCAAGGGTACGCTAAACCCGCAGAACAAAACACCTCAAACAACAATGAAGTGATGCGGAGAGGGGGGGATTCGAACCCCCGGTACAGAATAACCCGTACGGCAGTTTAGCAAACTACTGGTTTAAGCCACTCACCCACCTCTCCTTGTGAAAGAACAATACCGACTGTCGATGGGGCGGCAAATATAGAAGTCCCAAGCACCTGACCATCGCTACTTTTGCGCCCTTCAAAAAAGAGCCCCATGATCCGCGAAGTCGTTATCGTTTCTGCCGCACGCACACCTATTGGAAGTTTTGGTGGCTCTCTCGTCGAAGTTGGTTCGACCAAATTGGGCGCTGCGGCGGTCAAAGCAGTGCTCGATCGCTCAGGTATCGACCCGAAATTGGTAACCGAAGCCTATATGGGAAGCGTGCTGCAAGCCAATCTGGGTCAGGCTCCCGCGCGGCAAGCCATCAAATTCGCTGGTCTCCCGGATGAAGTACAGTGTACAACCGTGAACAAGGTGTGTGCAAGTGGCATGAAGGCCACCATGCTTGCCACCCAAAGTATTCTTCTCGGTGATAATGAGGTGATGATCGCTGGAGGCATGGAGAGTATGAGCCAAACCCCGTTCTACCTCGAGAAGGCACGCTATGGCTATCGTTTCGGGAACGGAACCCTGATCGATGGGGTGGGAAAGGATGGTCTTACTGATGTCTACCATCAAACGGCCATGGGCGTTAGTGCCGAACTGTGTGCAGCCAAGTATGGGATCACACGTGAGCAACAGGATGCGTACGCCATGGAGAGCTATACACGCAGTGCCAATGCGTGGAAGGCAGGCAAGTTCGCCGACGAAGTGGTACCACTCGTAGTGAAGACCCGCAAAGGAGACGTGACCATCAGTGAGGATGAAGAATACAAGGCGGTAAGCTTCGACAAGATCCCTGGCCTGAAGCCGGTATTCCAAAAGGACGGCACCGTAACCGCTGCCAACGCCAGCACGATCAACGACGGTGCCGCGGCGATGCTCCTCATGAGTGCTGAGAAAGCGAAGAGTTTGGGACTTAAGCCACTTGCCCGCATCCTCAGCTATGCGGATGCCGAACAAGCACCTGAATGGTTCACCACCACACCATCCGTAGCCATTCCGCGGGCGGTGCAAAAGGCCGGATTGAAAATGAGCGACATCGGTTTCTTCGAGATCAATGAAGCCTTCAGCGTTGTGAGTCTTGCCAACATGCAGTTGATGAACCTTGATGCCAGCAAGGTGAATGTGAACGGTGGCGCTGTGTCGTTGGGCCATCCGCTCGGTTGTAGCGGTGCTCGCATCCTGGTCACACTCATCAATGTACTGAAACAGAACGGTGCTCGATACGGAGCTGCTGGTATCTGCAATGGCGGTGGTGGCGCAAGTGCCATGGTGATCGAGTCGTTGAATTGATCTTGCCGTTATGACCTCTGTCATTTGCCCACTTTCCATTGTCGCGGTCCGAAAGGATCCGAGCGATCGCGCCGAGATGACCACGCAATGGCTTTTCGGTGAGACCGGCGAGGTGTTGGAACGGCAAGACAAATGGTCGCGTATCCGATTTGATCACGATGGATACGAAGGTTGGGTGGACAACAAGCAAATAGCACCTTGCCTGACCCCCAATACGGATCCCGACCTGCGCGTGATGGACCAGACATCCATTGTGGATCTTGGGGACCGACAGGTTCTTCTACCCTACGGCGCTGTTCTTCCATTTTACACTGACGGTGCGATCCTGTGGCAGGATCGTCGCGTGCCCGTCAACGCTGTTTCGAACCAGGGCGTGGCTGGTGACCGCGCCGAATTGATCGACATCTATGCCCATCCCTTCTTGGGTGCGCCCTACTTATGGGGTGGTCGCACGCCAACCGGAGTTGATTGTAGCGGCCTAACACAGATGCTCTTCATGCTTATGGGCATCTATCTGCCCCGAGATGCCTCACAGCAGGCCGAAGACGGGGATCCAATAGAACTGATCGACCTCGCCGAACCGGGTGACCTCGCCTTCTTCGACAATTCGGAAGGGCGCATTGTTCACGTGGGGGTCGTCCTTTCAGACCGGCGGATATTGCACGCCAGTGGTCGCGTTCGCATCGACACGTTGGACCAGCAAGGGATCTTCAACAATGAATCGCAGGGCTATACGCACCAGTTGCGATTGGTCAAGCGAATGGCCTGAAGAGCTGCTGGAAACCGGATTGTTCATCGGTGCCCCTTGTTCAAGCAAACAGACTCGTGGATCGGTGTTTTTTGACCTCCCGGTGATCAAGGGCCCGCATGCATGGACCCCGTCAGCGCCTTACTGCTATAATCCACATTCGAACAGGCGAAAGACCCCCCCCTTCGCTTTTCACTGAAATAACTCCTCTTTTCCGCCACCCGCCGCGCGCCGCCCAAACACGCAGTTCGCCAGCGCATCCGAATCGGCGCCCCCGGCGCGGGCCCCGGGGGGGGGCCCCCCCCCGGCCCCCCTAGTAGTACACGCCTTCGCTCAATGGTTCAAGGTGGTCTGTTTCACCTCCGAAGGCTATTATGATCATGGACAATTGGTCAAGGAGGATGCGCTGCGCTTCTTCACAAGAGAAATACACTGAACACTGCTTGTGTAACCTATCTCCCCAGCAATACCTGCACGTACCCTGTATAGGTTTCTGAAACACCAGGGCCAGTGCGGATCATTTCGTAGTAGTAAACACCATCCGTCAGGACGTTGCTGTCATTGTTTCGGCCGTTCCAACGAATGTCGCGACCAGAGCCGTCCCACACTTCTTTACCCCAACGGTTGAAGATCCGGATAGAAAGAGAAAGACCAACGGATCCTTCAACGATCAGGATATCGTTGTTCCCATCACCGTTGGGAGTGATCACGTTGGGGATGACTATCGGTGGAACGGGGCTCACCACGACCGGGATTGTGTCACAATCTTCTACTTGCACATCGATGTAAGCCAAGGCATCAGGGCAGCTGCCGCCTTCAGCAATGCAGGTGAACACGCCATCCATGGCCAAGGTGGCCGAATAGATCGTTAAGAGTGGTCCATTGTAATTGCTGTTGTTCGGTGCCGTCCATACTATGGCATAGTTGCCTTGGCCGCTGGCGAGAAGTTGCAATGTGTCGCCTATACAAACGTCCAGATCACCACTAAGAGCGGGCACCGGTGGCGCACTATCCACTTCCACACTCACACTGTAGGAGAGACTTCCACAGCCGGCAACGGTCACAGAACAGGTATAAATGCCGGCGTTTTCGGCGTCACAGTTGTTCACTTGCACATTGGATCCCGCTACGGATCCCTGGGGTGTACTCCACGTGATCACCGCCCCAAATTGTTGCGCAGTAGAGAGCGAAAGGGTGTCTCCAATGCACACGGTGGTATCGCCGAGGATCAGCGGTGCCGATGGCGCCGGCACAACTTCCACCGAAACACTGGATGAAATACCGGGACAATCCGCCAAGGTCGCGGTACACAAGTAGTCTCCAGCGGTCGCAGCGGTCGCATTGCTTACGTTGACCGAGGTGCCGCTGACGGAGCCTTGCGGTGTGGTCCAATTGAACGTCACTCCGAGTTGTGCGACAACTGACAGTTGAAGATCCGCACCTTCACATAACACAGTGTCACCAATGATCTGCGGTGTGAGGGCTGCGAGAACCGTGATGATCACCGCATGTGGTGGGCCAATACAACCCGCTTCGATCTGCGCGGCATACACCGTGTCCGTTGCGTTGAAAGGGCCTGCTGTATATGTGGCGCCAGCAGAAAGTACTTGCTGCAACAGGCTATCCGCGTACCAAGATATTGTACCCGATCCGGTGGCCACAAGGTCGATGGTTGCACCCGCACAGATCTGACCTCCGCTCGCTTCCAACTCATCCGTGAACGAAGTGGCGTTAACGACGGCGATGTCCGACAGATCCGTGCAACCAAGTGTATCCGTCACCTGAAGTTGATAGTTGCCGGGCGTTGTTACTAACAGATCCTCCGTGCTGGCAATGCCAGGTGTCCAGAGGTAGCTGTAATCACCGGAAGGTCCGTCCAGGACAACCGTGCTGCCACCGCACACACTGAAAGGGCCAACGTCGATGGTCGCATCAGGGTGGCCTTGGAACACAGGAACGCTCAACTCGTATTCCATTCCGCAGGAAACCACGGTGCAACTGTACACACCACTGGTATCTACGGTCTGTGTAAAGTCACCACCCGTTAAAGGTGCGTTCCAAACCACATTCCCGAGCGCTCCTCCCTGCACCTGCAACGCGCACACTTGGTTAGGACATATCTCGTTGTCAGGGAAAACCGCAATGAGCGGTGATCCGAATTGCCCTACCGTGGCCGGGCCGTTCGCTAGGGAACAACCGGTGATCGTGTAAATGGTGAGGTAGTAGTTGCCGACTTCACTTACGAGCACCGAATCATTGTCGATGTTCAATGGACCGCTAGGGCCGAACCATTCGTATTCAGCAGCGCTGGACGGGGTGTAGATGAGCACACTATCTCCTGGGCACACGATCCCATTGCCCGGTTGCATGATCAGCTGTGGTGGGCTTGCCAATATGATCGGATAATACTGCACCCCCACACATTGGAATCCGAGTTGCGTGTTCGTGGCGATCGCAGCATAGATCCCCGGTTCGTTCACCCAGGCCGTATCTCCTCCAGCAGATACAGCGATCACACTTTCGCCGTTCCATTCGACCTGTTGGCAGTCGGGACAATTCAGCAACAAGGCGACCGTATCACCGGGACAAATGAACACGGTGTCAGGCTCCGGGATCGTGGGCGGAGTTATAGGCACGATGTACACGCTGTCCGGAAAATCCCATACGAGGGAGTCTTGCGTGCAACCTTCCACATACATCACCACATGGGTGTTCAGCGGGTACCACCCTTGGCCATTCACCAGCTGGCTCCAATAGATGGGTTGGTCCGCAAAATTCTGGTTCTGGCCGCAGCCATATGCCGTGCTGTAGACGACATAGAAAGGGGATGCGAGCGCGGTGGGTTGTCCGTCGACATACCAGGTTGGTACCATCAACCCTTGCATACATAGGCCACCACAAAAAGGGATCGTGTCTTGCACATCCAGAGGCACACCTTGGTAGGTGTACTGCATGGTCACATTCGTGATGTTCGGTAGATCGACCGCTTGCAAGAGTGTGAAGCACATTCTATTCACGGAAACACACCCGTTCGCACCGGTAACAGTGAGAGCATACTCGCCGCTGGCGGTCATTTGAATATTCACTCCGGGCTGCGGTGCTCCGTTGTAGGTCCACTGGGCTGTTGCGCCCAGTGGGATGTTGATCGCGTAGAGCCACAGGGGAACGCAATCAGCCCGCGCGTAGCAATAGGCAGGCGGTTCTGGCGGTGGTATGGGATCCAGGTTGCCTTCCATGAGAAAATAGGCCGTTGGTTCATCCAGGATCGTGACATAGAACGAATCCACCTGTGCGTAACAACCATTGCTGGATGTTTGCGAAACCCAGTACCAACCCGTACTGAAGACCTCCGTTGTATCGTCCACTGAACCATTGGACCAGAGCACATTGATATCCCACGATGGCGTGCGTTCGGATCCGCAGCCAGTTGGGAAGAGGTAGCGTGCCACATTGCGCTCCCATTCTAGGATCACACTGCCGCATTCGGTCGCACTGTTGCCGGAAGGCTGGCCATATTGCCTGATCGCGAGTTCCACCTGTGATCGATCACAGGTGTTGCCCTCTCGATACCAATTGTCATAAGGTTGGCGGCCGGTCACGTAACCGCGCGCAATGAAGCCATCCATAAGGCCTTCACTTTCTACCGTCTCATAGCTATTGTAGTAGGCATCGCCACAATACGGGCCATTGTTCACGACCAGTCCACTGGGATCGCACGGTGTTTGTGTGTTCCAGTTCGGATCGTTCGAGGGAAAGATCAGCATCTCTTCATAGGCTCCGCTAAAAAGCAACTCGCCATTGGTCAACGAGCACAGACCACCTGCGGCTTTGTCCTGGTGCCCACCGAACTGCTGCGCTGCACTCAGGGCCAGAGTACCGGCCAAGTGTTTGGCGATGAACAGATCGCGCGTGCCATTGGCGATGAACAAGCCAGTGGCACCGTAGTGCACGGTAAGTGCCGCGAACTGACATTGGAAATCACCATAAACAGCGATAATTCCTCCCCTCGCGTCCAGAGCATTAACGCCCACATCGTTTGCCGATCCAATGGCAACACCCGCTTGGTATTCGCCATCAGCGCCCAGTCGCAACAGGAAGTAAGCACTGGGTTGTGTGTTCGCGATGGCATCGGGCGAGGTATCGTACACATTCAGCGTTCCCTGCACATCACCACACAGAACAAGGTCACCGATCTCATCGATCTGCATATCCGCCATGCGTTGCAGAATGGCTCCACCCACTTTGCGGAACCATTGCTCGGCTCCGGTGTCGTCGAACTTCACAAGAAATCCTTGGTTGAGCGCGCCGTTGGTATGGGCCTGGTCGAATGTGATATCGCCGCTGAATTGGCCGCAAGCGTATGAGTTGCCCATCGCATCCACCACAACATCCGTTGCCTGATCATCAGCAGCAGCTAAGCCTTGCTTGAACCATTGAGCGACACCGGTGGCCGTGTAACTCATCACGAACACGTCAGCCGAATTTCCAGTACTGATGAAGTTGCCCGCATCGAAAACGCCCGCTCCGCGGAACTCACCTGTCACCAAAACGCGACCATCATCGGCCACCGCTATACCTGTGGCGCGATCGCTGGAGGCGCCACCCCCGGTGCGCACCCATACTGTACTGCCATCAATCCCGTTCAATCTCGCAACGAAAAGATCCGTACTGCCGGCGTTCGCGGCGATCGTTGTTCCGAAGAGATCAGCCGTTCCGTTGAATTCACCACAAACCACGACGCTACCATCCGATGCAACGCTCACTTTCGCTCCCAGATCCAAGCCCGGGCCACCGGCACGCCTAACCCATAGTACGTTACCGGCGGCGTCCAACTTCGTCACGAACACATCGCTAAATCCTTGGGAAACGAGTCCCTGTCCGCCAAGAGCGGCTCCAGCACTGAAATCACCGATCGCGTAAACATTGTTCGATGCATCGGTCTTCACATCCACCACGCGTTCCAAGCCCGCACCACCGCATTCAGTTACCCAATACTGGCCGCTAGCCGCGGTTGACCCGAGCACAGCGAGAATTCCAACTGTGACGTTGAACAACTTCATCTGAACACATGCAGGTATCCTGTCCGATCATAGGGTACCCCGCCGGGCAGTATGGCATGCACAACATAGTAATAGACGCCTTCAGGAACCAGTTCGGCACCAAACCCGGTGTAGCCATCCCACTGTACCACTCGCGCACTCCGCGTGAAGACCAACTGGCCCCAGCGGTTCATGATCTCCAACGACAAGGGCTCATCGGAAGGGCTGGTCAATGTGATCACATCGTGAACCCCATCGGCGTTGGGACTGATGAAATTGGGAATGCTGACCTCACATTCGCCTTGTGTTACGATCACGGTATCACTGCCCACACAACCAGCCTCATTCGCTACCTGCACCCAATACGTACCACCCTCACCTACACTGATAGACTGTTGTTGGCTACCTGTGCTCCAAAGCCAGGACTCACCTGCAGGTGCAGTAAGCTCGGCTGAACTGCCAACGCAGATCAATTGATCCGGGCCGCTATAGGCAATTGGCGGATCGCTCACCAACACCTCTACCCTGCTTGTGTCGCCAGCACAACCTGCCTGAGCATAGTAGACGGTATACTCACCATTCTGCTGTGGTGAGGCGAAGAGAATGTTCACGAAACCAAAATTGATGATGCCTGCCGGTGTTGTCCATTGCGCAGGGAACAGCGAGGGCACAACGAGCAACAATGCTTCACCAGTGCATAACAACGTATCCCCGACTATCACAGGTGCAGGAGGAACCGGATCAACGTTGATGGCCAAAGCCAATGGGGCGCTTGTGCAGGGCTCTTCGAATTGTGTGAGGTATACGATCGTATTGTCCAAAACCTCAGGGATCGTGAAGCTTCCACCGGTTGCCAGGATCTGTGAAAGCGATGCATCGGAATACCAATTGATCGTTCCGGATCCGTTCGCTGTTGCATCCACATCCGAACCCGCACACACGACTGGAGCCAGCGCCGTCAACGGAGAGGTGAATTCGAACGTGGAAACGATAGCGGTGCCAGCCGTATCGTTGCAGCCGAACGCATCCGTTCCGATCACCATGTAGCTACCTGCGGAACTGGTGCTCACGAACTGCCCTTGAAGTGCGCCGGGGGTCCATACGTACGTCACCATTCCAGCAGATGCTTGCAGAAGTGCGCTTTCGCCTGCGCAGAGTGTGAACGGTCCTTCATCTACAATAGAAACTTCCGGAATATCAACCAGCACATCTATTGATCCAGAACCTGTAATACAACCGCTTTGCAATGCTGAGACACTCCATGTGCCGGATGCGTTCGCACCGACGGAAGCCAGGTTCACCGTTGCTCCAATGAACGGACCGAGCGGTGTGGCCCATTCGAAATCCGTACCCGGTGAAGCAGTGAGCAGCAACGGAGTTCCAATGCACACGACCGTGTCACCGGTAACGACCAAAGGCTGACCGTTCGGGATCACAACTGCTTGTACCGGTATGATCGCACTAACACATTGCAGATCGGTCTGTGTGACATAGACCGTTGTGCTTGCTGAAAAGGGACCTAGGCCAACGGAGGGACCGGAGCCAATGAGTTGCTGCGCTTGTGCATCGGCATACCAAGCAAAGGTGCCGGTGCCCGTAACCACACCCACACTTAATTCGCCACTACAAACCGTGTCGATCGCAGCCTGCAAGGGTTGTGCGAAATCGTACACGATCACGTTCGCGGATCGTGCTGTGTCGGTGCATCCGTACTGATCGAATCCAATGAGCTGGTAGTTCGCTTCGACATTGGCGTACACGTTCTGGCCGATCAGACCACCTGGTTGCCACACGTACGCGACCAGTCCAGGAGCAGCTTGAAGCAATACACTGTCCGAAGGGCAGATGGTAAAGGGTCCTTCATCCACGATGCTCGCGCTCACCGTGCTTAGAGCGATCGTGAAGGTGAGCGTGGTGGTTTGGGCACAATGGGTCACCGAGCAACTGTAGGTACCCGGTGCAGTGATGATCTGGGAGGATGAGTTCCCACTGAGCGGTGCGTCCCAGGTGTACTGGGCGTTCTCGGCAGGCTGCACCTGGACCAGTACGCTTCCACCTTCGCAAAGAACCGGTTGCGGGAACACGTCACCGTATGGTGTTCCGTACAACACCACGGTGCGCAGGGCTGTTGCGAATTCGCAACCCTCCGCGGTGGATACCACACAGAAATAGGTACCCGCATCCTGAACTGATATGCTAGCCGTGTTGAACGGTAGAATACCCGCAGGACCGTACCATGTGTAACTACCGGACGCACCTGATACGCTCAACTGGACGTTGCTACCGGGGCATACCAAACCGTTCGCAGGATCCATTGCGATGATCGGTGGCGGCACGAACTGCACCGAGTGATCGTCCAGATCATTGCTCACACAGGTGCCCGTGTCCAAAGGCTGAAAAAGCACGGTTATGTACCCGGGTGAAGACAACACGATAGAGGCTGTGTTATCAGGTCCAAGTATGCCCCCGTTCACCGCCGTCCATAGAAATGTTCCGGGCACGTTCGCCTGTGCCGAAAGGGACACGTTCTGGCCACTACAGATGAATATCGGCCCGAGGATATCCACCTCACCTGCAGTGCTGGTCAAGCCCGTCACATACAAGCTATCGCGATGCGTGAACACGATCTCGCTGTCATAACAAGGCCGGTCGTCGACACTCAAATGGAAATCGAACACATACCAGCCGTCACCCGTGTATGCAACCGTTCCCGCATCAATTCCTGAGACGATATCGAAGGATCCGATATCCGCAATGCCGCTGGGAGTTGAATAAACCGTGTCCAAGAAATTGTACGTACTCCCAGCACCTATCTGTGAGCCATCCGAATAGACTTCCGCCTCGAACAACAGGGCGATCGTATTGAAGGAACAGATGGTGATGCTATCGTTGCCATCCGTATCCTGCGGAAAGCGGATGCGCTGCTCAGCGGAAAGATCACCGAGCGGAGTGTTCGGGATGTATTGAACAGATATGTTCGTGGAGGATGTGCAACCTTCCTCGTTCATCACCACCAATGACCATAGGCCCCCGAAGGGCACATCGAAGGTTTGGTCGTAGATCGCGGTGTCAGGATCGAGCACCCAGCTGAACGATACACCCGGAATTGGGCCGGCCGTTAGCGAAACATGATCAGGAAGACAAGTCACGATCGGCTCGGGCAATGTTGCTTCCACGTTGATGCCGAACGAATCCGAAATACCACCCAGTCCGGGAGATGAACAGAGGCCCACTGAAATACTATCCATGCCACTGAAACATCCAGGCCCTACTTCCCCTGAGGCGATATACGTACCTGCCTCTTCCACCAGAAGGCCTCCGTTCACCGTGCCATTGGTCCACTCAACAATCGGCACCGGTCCATTGGTGAAGTTGAAGCTTGCCAATAACTGACCTGTTCCACAGAAGCTCGCTTCATACCCGGCCACTTCACACGTGGGAGGAACAGCTGTCTGGATCGAAAACTCCGCAGCGAACGAAAATTCACAATTGTCACGTCGAAAAATATCGAGCGGTTTGCGCCCTTTGGGAAAGCCTTTCATGACGAAGCCATCAAGCACCCCGCGCGTGTGGATCTTCGCACCGTCGTAATACGTGGTGTCGCCGCACACAGTCGGGTTGCCTCCGGAACTGATCGCAAAAAGCGAATCGCCAGGCAATGCGCGCAGTTTGCCCTCCTGTGTCGGAATGATCAGTTCGCCGTCGTACTCGCCTACTGCGTACAACAGGTTGCCCTCGCCGAAAACAGCACCACGCAGATCCATGGATGTGTGATCGGCCAGCATTTGCGCATAGCCCGGTTCAAGGCTTGCTTCATCCAACACACATACCCAACCGTTGCCTTCACCCCAGGAAAGGAAGAGCCCATCGCCCCCGTTCAGCATGGAAAGCTCCGATGCCTGACAAAAGAAAGTACCGGCAACAAGTACTTCGCCCGCACGAACATCCATGGCCTTCCCTTCGATAACCTGCTCGCTGCCGAGCGAGCGTTGCTTCAACAGATCACCTGCCTGCGAAAACGCCAAGACAAATGCACTGTACGGATAAGCTGAAGCGATAGGAACCACCGTAGAACCGAAGACCAGGTTATTGCCGCTTTGCGATCCCGTCATCCACAGCGTGTTGCCAGCGAAGCACAGATCACCCACAAGGATACTTCCACCGCCCCCGAAGCGACGGAACCATTGCTCCGCACCGCTCGAATCGAATTTCACCAGAAATCCGGCATTGTTCAACGAGTTCGTGTGGGGCAG
Organism: Flavobacteriales bacterium; assembly: GCA_016717225.1. Classification (GTDB taxonomy): domain Bacteria; phylum Bacteroidota; class Bacteroidia; order Flavobacteriales_F; family PHOS-HE28; genus PHOS-HE28. The sequence goes on from JADKGB010000017.1 coordinate 50,138, forward strand.
ATCGAATGTGATGTCTTGGCTGTACTGCCCGGCAAGCCAGCAATCGCCCGCATTGTTCACCGCAAGACCCAATGCCTTGTCCGCGTTCGGTGCCTGCCCGGTCCTCACCCAAAGTACGTTACCGGATGCGGAGTATTTCGCAACAAAAACATCATCGCCAGAAGTCTGCAACTGCGGGTCGAATGTGCTTTGTACTTGGATCGCTCCGAACAGTGCCGTGCCACTGAACTGACCCGCGACATACACCTCGCCCAGATCGGTAACCGATACCTGCTCACCAATATCGGTATTCTGTGCACTGCCCGCGGTACGCGCCCAAAGGAGTTCGCCATCCGCATTGAATCGTGCAATGAACACATCCAACGATGGTCCGTTGCTGCTGAGCGGTGTTCCTTCGATCGTCATGAACGCGCTGAACTGCCCAATGATCGCGACATTACCAGCTGCATCAACAGCCAGATCTGTACACCGATCGGGGCCAGGACCACCACCCGTACGTATCCATTCCACCAGGCCAAGCGTGTCCATTTTCACTACGAACACATCCGTGATGCCTTGCGAATTCACGGTTCCCGCAGGTGATGCCATGCTTCCGCTGAAAGTGCCGCACGCATACACGCTCGCATCTGGCCCTTTGGCGATAGCTGTGAAGCGATCGTCCCCAATGCTCCCGTAACCATACGCCCAATATGGCCCTGGTTGTGCAACCGAGATCATCGGCAATACGAGCGGAATGATCCAGATCCAGCGCATGGATCCGAATGTAGGTGGTGATCGGATCCGTTAAATGAAAGTCATACAAAGAGATGAGCAATGCGTGGACAATTCAAGAGTTGGCTGGCTGAATTGCCCATCGACCGAAAACCGACTCAGGTTGAACCCATGTTTTCCTCATAATGGAGCCAGCGCCATCGAGCGTTCAGTAAGCAACCCGGCGTAATGGCTCAAGTGCGGTTCCTTCACTTCCTATATTGAGCTCCATGACAAGCAACCCGCCTCTGCCAATGCCATATGGCCCACCAATTTCGCTTGAGCTCGCACGCACCATAGTGGCAGCCGCCGAGCGCGAAGCGATCAAGAACCAATGGCCCATGGCCATAGCGATCGTTGACAGCACCGGTCATCTCGTACTTTTCCAACGACTCGACCAGACGCAACTGGCGAGTATGGAGATCGCCATCAAGAAGGCCGAAAGTGCGGTGAAGTACCGGCGTTCCACCAAGGTGTTCGAGGACATGTTGGCGAGCGGTGGCGTTGGTCTCCGAGCATTGTCGTTACCGGGCGCTATAGCCGTGGAAGGTGGGCTTCTTCTTGTGAAGAACGATGAAGTTATCGGGGCGATCGGCGTTTCGGGTATGCGCGCAGTGGACGACGGACAGGTCGCAGAAGCGGGTGTGGATGCTCTGCGTCCCTGAAAAGTCAGTATTGGAACAAGCCCTCGAAGAACAACATTCCACCTGCCTGAAGGATCACAGTGCTCATCGAGCACCTGACCCAACTCGTCGAAGAAGCAGAACCCTGGAGGCCCTCTTTGGGTATCACCGCGTGCATTTCCCCTTGTGGGATGTGGCACCGGCCCGATGAAGCGAACCCTCTACTCAACCGTACTGATCTCCTTGCTGGCCTGCACCACCGCACAAGCCACGCACATGAGCGGTGGTGAGATCTATTGGGAAAACCTTGGTGGGAACCAGTACCGGATCACCCTCACCATCTATCGCGATTGCGCTGGGATCCAACTGGACAATGATTACGATCTCGATATAAGCAGCCCATGCGGTCAACACACCCTCAACGTTTCCACCCCCGGCGGCGTGGAACTCTCGCAACTCTGCGACCTGCAGCTGCCCAACAGTACATGCAATGGCGGCACTTTGCCGGGTATTCAGAAGTACGTCTACACCGGCACCATCACCCTCGCTCCTTGCGATAGTTGGACGATCAGTTGGACGGAGATCTACAGGAACAATGCGATCGTGAACCTGCAGGCGCCAGGAACATTGGAGATGTACATAGAAGGAGTACTCAACAATTCGGCTGGCCCGCTCAATGATTCACCTCAGTTCACCAACACCGCTATCCCCTACATCTGTCTTGGTTATCCGATCAGCTATAGCTACGGTGCATTCGACCCGGAAGGCGATTCGCTCAGCTATCAATTGATCGGAGCTCGCGTTGGTGGCGCGAACCCCATAGCCTACACGCCACCGTACACAGGCACTTCGCCCATAACCGGACTTACCCTGGATCCTGCGACCGGCTTGGTACAATTCACGCTGAACCTCGCTGGGAATTGGGTGGTGGTCGTTCAGGTGAACGAGTATGACAATGCCGGCAATTTGATCGGTACCATCATGCGAGACATGCAATTCGTAGCCTATCCATGCAGCAACATACCGCCTGATCCGACCACGGGTACGGTATCGGGCATGACAGGCGGAGCGGTGCAGACCGCCCCCTATGCCGTGCAAGTATGTGAAAGCGGTGATTTCTGTTTCGACATGGTGATCACTGACCCGAACGCGAACAACGTTCTGGAAGCAACAACGAACATCGCCAACAACCTCCCGGGTGCTACGTTCAGTTACACGGGCACCAACCCGATCACCTGTCACGTTTGTTGGAACGCAGGTGCCGGTACAGCTGGATTCTATCCCTTCATCGTGAACGTGAATGATGGTGCGTGTCCAGTTGTAGCATTCCAGACTTACGTGTATTCGATCACGGTGATCGAGGGGCTCTTCATCGACGTTACCAGCACGAATGAAAGTTGCGCTGGTATGAACGATGGCACAGGAACGGTGAACATCGTTTCGGGTACCGGTCCATACCTGTACAATTGGGCAACTTCGGGCGCGACCACGGCTTCGATCACCGCAGGCGCTGGTACCTACCCGGTTCAAGTAACGGACGGAAATGGCTGCGTTGCGGCCCCTGAAAATGCTGTGATCGCCACTACGCAACCACCAGTTTCGAACGCAGGTCCGGACCAGGTTGCTTGTTACGGTACTTGGCCTATCTCCCTGAACGGATCCAGCACCAACGCTGCGAGCGTGGCATGGAGCGGCACAACAGGAACCATTGCCGGATCCGGAGCCAGCGTTTCCTACTGGCCCAGCCCTGCGGAGATCGCTGCGGGCGGAGCGGATCTGATATTAACGGCCAACGCGAACGGTACCTGTCCGGATGACCAGGATACCCTGCACGTTGCCATCTCGAACACCTTCGTCAATGCCGCGATTACCGCGACCAACGCCAATTGCAACGGCGCGGCAGATGGCACCGCATCCTTCACCCCAAGCGCGTCGGGCATCACTTACGCTTGGTCTACTGTGCCCGTGCAAAGCACCTCAACAGCAACAGGGCTATACGCAGGAAACTACAGCGTGACCGCCACGGATACGTTGGGATGCCCCGCTACATTGAGTATTTCACTCACCGAGCCCTCCCCCATTCTGATCACTGGTCTTCAGTCAACAACCGAAAGCTGTGCTGGCAGCAATAACGGCACGTTGACCGCGAACGTGAGCGGTGGCACAGCACCTTATCATTTCAGCTGGAACAATGGTGATACGACAGCAACCATCACTGTGGGCGCTGGGAGCTATTCGGTAAGCGTAACTGACGCGAACGGCTGCACACCGGCACTCGCAAGCGCTACCGTGGCAGCTGCGGCCCAGCCCAATAGCGTGCAGGCTGGTCCTGACCAGACCATCTGCATGAACGACTATCCTATCAGCCTACAAGGCGCTGTTGTCAACGCGACAGGTGGCATTTGGAGTGGTGGCGCTGGCACATACTTCGGTTTTGGGCTGAACCTTGACTACACACCGAACGCAGCAGAGATCGCCAGCGGTGGAGTGGATATGATCCTTACTTCCACTGGAAATACAGGTTGCCCAGCGGATCAAGACACCGTTCACTTGACCTTGTCGAACAGCTTTTTGAATGCCGCGATCAGCGGAACATCCGCACTGTGCGCTGGCGGAAATACGGGTACCGCCACATTCGTTCCGAGCCTTCAATCCCTCACGTATCTATGGACTCCCTCGGGACAGACGTCGGCAACCGCAACTTCCCTATCGGCCGGTATTCACAGCGTTTCTGTAACAGATGCGTTGGGCTGCGACACTACTATTTCCGTTTTGATCACGGAGCCAACTGCGCTGTCCGTCCTCAGTGTTCAGGGCGTTGATCCCACATGCGCAGGTTCGACCAACGGCAGTGTCTCGATCAACGTAACCGGCGGCACACCTGGATACACCTACCAATGGAGCGCCAACACCGGCGGGCAGACCACTGCATCAGTGACGGATCTTGGAACGGGCACGTATGTGGTTACCGCCACGGATGCCAATGGATGCAGTGTTCAAGGAAGCGCAACCATTACAGAACCCTTACCGATCCTCCTCACTGCGCAAGTGCCAGACACGGTGTGTGTGAATGCGCCTGTTCAATTGACCGCTCAAGCGAGCGGAGGCGATGGCAACCTGACGATCAATTGGGCCGGGATCGGAACAGGTAATTCGATCACATACTCTTTCCCTGCTTCACAAGTTGTGGCCGTAAGCGTGAGCGATGGTGCTGGATGCGCAGGTCCAACACTGGCCTTTCCTGTTACTGTCCTGGACCTCTCCACGGCCACATTGCTCACCTATGGCGACACGACGGTTTGCACCGGCGGATCGGCGATCGTTGGTGCGCAAATGATCGGGTACCCTGCGAACGTCACATTCAATTGGGTCGAATTGAGCAACACGAATGCTGGGCCGCACATTGTTCCGGTCAGCAATACACAAACCCTGCACGTTACGGCTACCAACGGCTGCGGACAATCGCTTAGCGGCACTGTCGAACTCATACTGGAAGTTCCACCGCAGATCGCGTTGCCGGCGATATTGGGTCAAGGCTGTGCACCACTTACTGTTCAATTCCCGGATAGCCTGACCACCCAGAACGTAACGTGGCTGTGGGATCTGGGCGACGGTACAACTTCGAACGCACCTGCCCCGGTAAACACTTATGCCGCAGGCACGTATACGGTCTCGCTTTCGGTCACTACGCCCGCTGGATGTTCAGCGAGCGCATCGACCACAGGCACGATCATCGCCTACTCGCAACCATCCGCCGCCTTCAGCGCCAGCACGTACAGCACCGATATGGCCGCACCCACCGTGGAGTTCACCAACAGCAGCACAGGCTCGATCAATAGCTACGACTGGACTTTCGGTGATGGCGGAACAAGTGTGACGGACAATCCTTCACATTCGTATGACGACATCGGCACTTTCGATGTGGTGCTCACCGTAACGGATCTGAACGGCTGCACGGATCAAGCGGTGCGAACCATCGAGATCCTGCCCATTTACGATATCACGATCCCGAACGCCTTCACACCAAACCCGAACGGTGGTGGTGGTGGCGGTTTCGATCCAACAGACCTGAGCAACGATGTGTTCTATCCGTTCGTTCGATTCGTGAAAGAGTTCAACATGCGCATCTGGAACCGCTGGGGTGAACTGGTGTTCGAAAGCAACGATGTTTCCACTGGATGGGATGGCTACTACCGCGGCCAATTGAGCCCTCAAGACGTGTATGTCTACCACGTGGATATCCGTTTTGTGGATGATCGCACAGCGGAACGGTCGGGTGATCTCACACTTTTCCGCTGAACGCATGATGGATCGATACTCCCCTCGTGCTCGCTCTTTCGGAACTGATCGGTTGATCGTTGGCAGTTGGCAGTTGCCGTCTTCACAACTACCAACTGCCAACTTCCAACTGTTGTGGATCCTGCTACCTATCGTATTGTTCCTACCCCTGGTGGCCAAAGCGCAAGATCCTCAACTCAGCCAGTTCTACGCTGCGCCCTTGTACCTGAACCCCGCGCTTACGGGAAATACGTATCAGGATCGCTTGATCGCGAACTATCGCAAACAGTGGTTGGGGATCGCTCCTGGATTCGAGACCTATTGCGTGAGTTATGACCACAATCTGAGCAAGGCCCATAGCGGCATAGGCGGAATCGTGATGCGCGACAAAGCTGGCACCAATGGCCTGGCATTCACGCACGCGGCCCTTTGCTACAGTTTCGAAGCCCGCTTGGATCGAAAGCGAGCTGTTCGGTTCGGCACTCGGCTCGGCTACACGCTCCGCGATTTCGATCGTAGCGGATATGTCTTTGCCGACCAGGTTATCCGGGAAGGCGCATCGACGACCGTAGAGAACCGATTGATCGACAATGTTTCCTACTTCGATGCCAGCGGAGGTGCCCTCTACTTCAGCGAGGCCTTTTGGTTCGGTGTGAGTATGAACCACTTGAACCGACCTCAAGGATCACTCTTCGATGGTGGTGATGCACGGCTGCCAGTGCGGACGAGTTTCCATACTGGATTCCGTTTCGCGACCGACGGTTTGAAACTCGCTCGTAGCAAAACGCACATGACATTGGCGGCCCATTTCAAAACCCAAGGCGAATGGGACCAATTGGACATCGGTGCTTACCTCGATCACAAAGACATAACCGCAGGGCTCTGGTACCGCGGATTGCCTGGCTTGAAAGCCTACAAACCGGGCTACCCAAATGACGATGCGATCATCGCCATGGTCGGTTTCCAAACGTCCAACCAGTTCCGCATCGTCTACAGTTATGATATCACCATCAGCTGGCTCACCATGCGGAGCGGTGGCGCCCACGAATTGAGCTTGATCTACGAATGGCCCCGGCGAACCAAGAACCGCAAATGGAAAGCCGTTCCATGCCCGAAGTTCTGAGCGGATCCCGGATCGTCCGGTTCATTCCACTTCGAACGCGGTGAAGTAATAGTTGTTGGCCGCAGCAATAGGCCGCAGACCGATCCTGTACGAAGCGGTGAATTCCTTGAAGGCCTTGAACTCATGCGTGGGTACGAAGAACTCATCGAACATCACGATATCGCCTTTGCGCAGGATAGGCGCAATGGATGTGAGCACATACAACGTGGATGTATAGAGATCGGCATCCATCTGCACCAACAACTTTCCCGTGCGCTGAAAGGTTGAAAGGAAGCCCGGCAAGGTGTCTTGAAATAGCCCCACGTGGAAAGTCGCTCTCTCGTCGTTGACATCCGGCAACTTCGAACCCGTTGACATTGCGCCGGCCTTGAAAACTCCCCAATCTTCCGGAAGACCAGTGAACGTATCGAAGCCATGAAAGGAAGACGACGCGTTCTTTTGATGCCCTACCCACCATTTGAACGAGTGCCCTTGCGCTACACCGAATTCCAAATAGGCAATGGGGCCTTCGCCAACACTGTTCGGCAACAGATGCTCATAGAATTCAATGCGCTTGCCGTAGTTCCAGTTCGATAGCGGGAAATCGTTGAAAGGGATCTGTCGGTTCTTGCTCACCCATTCCGATAAGCGCGTCAGGTGAACAAGCTGCTCCATGGCACCAACGAACGGCTTGAAGATCACGTGCAACTTCAGGCGAACGAACCAAAGTTTGGTCTTGCGGATGAAAAGGAGGCGGGTTTGCATGAGCGTTTTTCGGAATGCGGTAATCGATCGTTCGCGTGCTATTGGATCACATCCGCTCAGGCACCTCGATACCCAGGCACCACATGGCCTTTTTAACGTTCTTGGCTACCGCCGAACTCAAGTGTAATCGACAATCACGTTTCAACGGATCCTCCTCCTTCAGCACCGGAAGCGTCTGATAAAATCCGTTGTACGCCTTCACGAGTTCGTATGTATGATTGGCGATCGACGAAGGCTCAAGTTCCGTGGCCGCTTCATGGAGAGCCGCAGGGAACTGATGCAACATCTTTATCACTGTGCGTTCTTCAGCAGCCATTTTCCATCCGCTCATTTCTTCGATGGAGTGCGTTTTCAACGAACCACTCTTGCCCAAAAGGCTGTTGATCCGAGCGAAGGTGTATTGGATGAAAGGCCCGGTATGCCCTTGCAGATCGATACTGGCCGCGGGGTCGAACAACATTCGCTTCTTGGCGCCAACCTTGAGCAAGAAATACTTCAACGCAGCGAGGCCGATCCGCTCATAGAGCTGCGACTTTTCATCCTCTGTAAAGTCATCGAGCTTGCTGAGTTGCTCGCCGGCGTTACGCGCTTCCTGCACCATTTCCTCGATGATCTCGTCGGCGTCCACAACCGTCCCTTCGCGGCTTTTCATTTTGCCGCTGGGCAGGTCGACCATGCCATAGCTCAGGTGATACAGCCCATCGGCCCATGCATAACCGAGCTTTTTCAGTATCAGGAACAACACCTTGAAGTGATAATCCTGTTCGTTGCCAACCGTATAAATGAGCCGCGATAGGCCCGAATATTCCTCGAATCGCTTGATCGCAGTACCGATATCCTGCGTCATGTAAACGCTGGTACCGTCACGGCGCAGAAGCACTTTCTCATCGAGGCCTTCGGGGGTATTGTCCACCCAGATCGCACCGTCTTTTTCGTGAAATACGCCCTTCTTCAATCCATCCAGGACATCCTGTTTACCCAAGATGTAGGTCTGGCTCTCGTAGTAGATCTTGTCGAACTCAACACCCATGCGGGCGTAGGTCGCATTGAATCCTGTGTAGACCCAGCCGTTCATCATGTGCCAGAGCGCACGCACCTCTGGATCATTCGCTTCCCATTTCAGGAGCATGGCTTGCGCTTCGAGGATCAATGGTGCTTGCTTCTCGGCTTCCTCCTTGGGCTTTCCCGCCGCTATCAGCGCTTCGATCTCCGCTCTATAGGCCTTGTCGAACGCCACATAGTACTTACCCACCAGTTTATCGCCCTTCAGCCCACTGCTTTCCGGCGTTTCGCCATTCCCGAATTTCTGCCAAGCCAGCATGCTCTTGCAGATGTGTATGCCGCGGTCGTTGATCACCTGGGCACGCACCACTTCATTGCCGGTGGAGCGCAGAATACGGCTCACGCTATCTCCGAGGAAGATGTTCCGCAGGTGGCCCAAGTGCAGCGGCTTGTTCGTGTTGGGCGAGGCGAATTCCACCATCACCTTCTTGCCAGTGGGAGGGAATTGAAGAATGTCCTTCTCCCCTGCCTCCTGCAAGAAGCCGAGCCAATAGCCATCAGCGATCACGATATTGAGGAAGCCTTTGATCACGTTGAAATCCGCGACAATGGGGAGGTTCGCTTTCAGATGCTCGCCTACAGCCATGGCCGTTGGCTCAGGACCTTTTCCGGAGAGCTTGAGGAACGGAAAAACATTGATGGTCACGTCCCCTTCGACCCCGGATCCGGTCCGGGGCTGGTGTGTGGGCTGGAACGCGAACTGCTGGGGATCAATGGTCGCGCTGAACAACTGTTGGAACGCAGCCTGCAGCGCAGGAACGAGTTGGGATTGGAGGCGGTCTTGGAACATGGCTGGAATAAAGATCGCGTCCTTGATAGTTGCGTCGATCAGATCTGCGAAGGAAGGAAGTTCTCTGCCAGCATGCACCTTACACTTCCACCACCGACGGCTTCGATGGCAGGTATCGCGATCGGTACGAATTGCGCGTACTTCTCCAGGGCTATGCGTTGGCCAGGCTCAAGGGCACCGAATGCGGTTTCCGAGAGAAAGATGAACGATCCCTGGCCACTGCGCAGTTCGAGGAGATTCCCCACGAACGAATTCATCTGGTCCAAGCCTATCGGAATAACCTCCTTTCCAGCCCGCTCCAATTCAGCGCGCACATCCTCCCGATCCACGGGATATGGCATGGCTTCGAAGCAGACAACCGCGAATTTCTCACCGATGCTCATCACCACGTTGGTGTGGTACACCGGATCCCCCGTGAGCGTGCCGTCGTTGGTGGCGAGAAACGGTACTTGGTGGCCATTCATCAGGCCGCACCAATGGTTGAGGGCACGTTCGGTGGTGCGTGGCGAAAGAGCGGCGAATGCCACATTCCGGTCCCGGTCGATCACCAAGCTGCCTGTGCCTTCGAGATATCGATCGTCCTTTTCCAAAACAGACAGGTCGATCATGCGTTTTACACGGAATCCTTCGCGGGCCAAGGTCTCATCGAAGTCGCGATCACGTTCCTTGCGACGGCTATCCGTTAGCATCGGGTACAACACGACCGTACCATCAGCATGGGTACTGAACCAGTTGTTCGGAAACACGGCGTTCGGTGCGGTTGGGTCGATCGGGTCCAAAACGGTTGTTCCAATACCGCAGCGGTCCAAGGCATGTAGCAGGTCATCGAATTCCCTTTCAGCATTTTCACGGACGTTCCGATCGGGAACAACCCGCTGGAACGCATTGCTTTCAGCCGTTTCGGGATCATAGCCGAATCCGGTTGGTCGGATCAGGATTACGCGGGAGGCGCATTGGCTCATCTGCACGTGTTGTCAGAAGCTCACCAGCTCAGGGCCTTGGCACTAGCGGTTTCGAAGGATCGGGAACAACGGCTCCAAGACCGTGAGCACAGCCTCAGCCATCGCATTACCTGTATCGAGCGCTGGGTTGATCTCCACCACATCCAACGTTGCCGTCTTGTTGTTCGCGCAGAACCCGGCCAACAAGGTCCGTGCTTCCTCCAGCGTAAGACCATGTGGAACGGGTGTACCTGTGCCTACGCTGATACTTGGGTCGAGGCTATCCACGTCGAAGCTCACGTGTATCTTTTCACAAGCGGTAAGATGTGCCAGTGTTTCATGAACGACAGCATCGGCACCCTTCTTTCGCAAGTCATCAACAGTGATCACTTTTATCCCGTTCTCCCTGATGATCGCGGCCTCCTCCTCTTCGTAATCGCGGAGGGCGATAAAGACCAGGTCGCTGGGCATCAACTTGGGGCCGCTCATACCGATCTTCCTCAGCCGGTCCCACGTATCCATGGTGTACACCCTGGGCTTGTTGCGCCCCTTTTTCTCCAAGTGCATGAGCAAACTCAACGGCATACCATGCACATTTCCGCTCGGCGTGGTCCAAGGACTGTGCAGATCGGCATGGGCATCGATCCATACCACACCCAAACGTTCGTTCGGGTAGGCCATTTTGGTACCGCTCACACTACCAATAGCGATCGAATGGTCACCTCCAATGACCATAGGGAATATGTTGCTACGCAGGAACTTATAGACCTCGAACGCCAGATCGGATTCGAACCGGATAAGGCCATCTATGTGGTGCGCGTTCGGCGACTTGTCATCCTCGTACAGTACGTCGTTCTCATCGCGCAAAATGCTTTCCTCGGCATGGCCGAAAAGGTCGCTACCGTTCTTCCAGGCTGCGACCCGGAGGGCGCTCATACCCATGCTGGTGCCGCGGGTGCCAGCACCGATCTCACTTGCGGCATCTATCAATCGCACATCCATGACGATCCTTTTTCTGCCGCCAATGTAGGATGAGGCGGTCGTGGGAGTTGTCGAAGTGTAGGGGAGCAGATCCTCCTCTTTCCCCTCCCTGCTCGATAAGGCAGGAAAGAACCTATCCGTGCCAGATCAGCCAGAACGCCATGATACCGGCGAAGTAGCCCATTGCTGCCGGCAGTGCTATGCGTTTCACGTACCACCCGAACTCGATGCCCAATATCCCCATCACCGCCACACCTGCCGCGCTGCCGATGATCAGGATACTTCCACCTGTTCCCGCGCAATACGCCAATAATTCCCAGAACAGGTGGTCCGACGCGAAGTGGGTCATGGGATACATCCCTTGGGCCGCTGCCACCAGCGGAACGTTGTCCACAATGGCGCTCAGCAGACCGATCAGCGTATTCACAGCGTAGATGTTATCCCCGAAAAGAGCCGTAAGCCCAGAGGAAACCATGGTCAAGTGGCCCGCAGTGTCCAAGCCGGCAACCGCGATCAATATCCCGAGGAAGAACAACACACTACCATGGTCCACACGGCGCAAGATGCCAGTGACCTGCAATTGACCACGCCTCCTCATGCGCGCCAGCGTGAACGAATTCGGTGTATACCCACAGCACGCCCAAACCGAGCATGATGCCCATGAACGGGGGCAGGTGGGTGAATTGCTTGAAGATCGGTACGCCAAGCAAGGTACCCAGGCCAATAAGGAACACCGCCATGCGCTGTCCTGGGCGAACCTTGGAGGCATGATCCCCGGCTTTGGTTGCTGGACGCTCGATCTTACCCTTCACACTTCGGCCCATCCAGAGTAGCGGAACAACCAGGCATACCAAGCTCGGGATCAGAAGTTTGAGAATGATATTACCGCTGGTGACTTGACCGCCTATCCACAGCATGATCGTGGTCACATCCCCAATGGGGCTCCATGCGCCGCCTGCGTTGGCTGCGATGATCACAAGGCCGGCAAAGGTCCACAGGTCGTTCTTGTCCTTGATCAGTTTGCGGATCAACGCACACATAACGATCGCGGTGGTCATGTTGTCCAATGCGGCGCTGAGGAAGAAGGTGATCAGCCCGATGGTCCAGAGCAGCGTGCGTTTGTTGGTGGTGGTGATACGGTCTGTGATCACCTGGAACGCCGCATGCGAGTCCATAAGCTCCACGACCACCATGGCTCCAAGCAAGAAAAAGAGGATGCTGGCGATACCGCTCAAGTGATGTGCGAATTCTTCCGCCAGCGTGGCCTCTCCTTCCACAGGCGCTGTGTGGCCCAATGTGATGAAGGTCCAGATCAGCATTCCGGTAAGCAGCGCACTGGCAGCCTTGTTCACCTTCAGGGGTGCTCCAAGGCAATGCAGGCGTAACCCACAACGAAGACGATGGCTATCAGTGCGAACATGGTGCAAGGATACTGTGCAGGCTGGTGCATTCCAGCACTGTCCGCTCCAGGGTGATCCTCCACCATGGAATGGGCCTTTGCGTGCGCATGATCCTTCTACTTTCGCCGCCCTTTCTGCGCCCGGCAACCGAAAGCCGGAAATCACCGTCACTGAACTGAATCACTGAACTCCTATGACCTTGACCCGCAACCCGCTCCGCCGTTTTCGCACGCATGCCCTCGCCTTGGCCTCGGCAGTTGCTGGGCTCCTGATCACACAGCGGGCCAGCGCCCAGCCCCATACCATCGCGGAGCCTTCCATTACTGCCTGCATAGGCGCTTTGCTGGATAGTGGCGGTGAAGGTGCTATCGGATACAGCAACAACGAGAATTTCACGACTACCATCTGCTCGGACCAGCCCGGGCAGTCCATTACCCTGAACTGGATCACCTTTACCCTGAACACCGACGGCCCCGACCCTATCGATCAGGTAACGATCTACGATGGTGCCGACATCAACGCCCCATTGATCGGTGTGTACAGTGGCCTCAATTCTCCGGGGATCGTTGCGGCCAGCTTCGCCAACACGAGCGGCTGCCTTACGGTCAGTTTCACCAGCAACGCCAGCGGTACCGGCGTTTTTGCCGCTACCATTCTCTGCTACACGCCCTGCGAACCGCCAACCGCCGTGGCCATCATGAGCGAAGCAGCGCCAGCCCTGATCTGCCAGGGTGAGTCTGTTGATTTCAATGCCAGTGCCTCGTTCGCCGCTGCCGGTTACAACGTGGTGGAATACGCGTGGAATTTCGATGACGGCAGCCCCGTGGACAGCGTAACCGGTGCGGTTATCAGCCACACGTTCCAAGAACCCGGCGAGTATGTGGTGCAGATCGTGCTGACCGATGACAACGAGTGCAACAACACCAACTTGATCGATCTGCCCGTTTGGGTAAGCACCACACCCGTGTTCGACCTTGGACCTGACCTGCAGGTGTGCTTGGGAGAGGAAGTGAACTTGACAGGTAATGTTGCACCCACCACCTGGAACGCACTTCCTAATTCAGATCTCGGTGGTGGCATCTTCCTACCTGACAATGTGGGCGAGACTTTTACCACTACCCTGTTCTACAATGTCTTCGCACCGGGAGCACAACTTACAAGCATCAACCAATTGGAGTCCTTCTGCGTGAGCATGGAACACTCCTTCATGGGTGATATCGTGATCCAACTCGTTTGCCCCAACGGTCAATCGGTGGTGGTACACCAACAAGGGGGCGGCGGCACGTTCTTGGGCGAGCCGGTGGACGATGATTTCCAGCCCGACGTGCAGGGAGTCTGCTACGATTACTGCTGGAGCCCCACCGCTACCAATGGCACTTGGGTAGACAATGCAGGCAGCAACACCCTGCCCGCAGGCACCTACGAGAGCTTGAACCCCATGAGCGCCTTGCAAGGCTGCCCTTTGAACGGCACATGGACATTGAACATCACCGATCTCTGGGGCAGCGACAATGGCTTCGTTTGCGAATGGGGATTGGATTTCGATCCTTCACTCTATCCGGAGCTTACCAGCTACACACCGGACCTCGGGCTTTCTACCACCGATTCCGCTTTCTGGTCGGGGAACAACGTGATCCTAGACCCGAACCCGATCCTGGCCACAGTTGTGCCCATGGAGCCCGGTTCGAACGACTATGTGTTCAGTGTGACCGACAATTTCGGCTGCACCTACACCGATGTGGTGAACGTTTCCGCCAGCGGCCCCTTGGCTGCTATCGGTGTAAACCCAACATCGCCACAGCCTGTGGGTGTAACCGCCCAGTTCACCGATCTCTCGCTCGGCAACGGCAGCAACATCATTGACTGGTCGTGGGATTTCGGCCCCAACCTGCCTGGTAGCACATTGCAGAACCCGGTGGTCACCTTCGAAGAAGCCGGGCTCTACACCATTACCCTCACGGTTACGGCCACCGGTGGCTGCTCCAACTCGGTGACCATCCAATACCTGGTGGCCCCCTCCGATGTGATCGTTCCGAACGTCTTCAGCCCGAACGGCGATGGGCAGAACGATGCACTGGAGTTCACCAATGCCCAGTACTTCGACAACAACCACTTGCAGGTGTACAACCGCTGGGGCAACCTGTTGTATGAAAGCCGCAACTACCGCAACAACTGGCGCCCGAACGACGTGAGCGAAGGCACCTACTACTTCATCTTCGCCATGCAGGACGGCCGCGAATGGACCGGGCATGTGACGCTGTTGAGGTAATACCGATTCGCAGTTACTGGCGTCCAGGGAACCTTCAGGAGACTGCGGCTCAAGGCCGCAGTGACATCTGTGAGGGAAACCGCCAAAGTGGATATCTTGCCAGCTGGCACGGGCAACCTAAAACGCGTTGAGCCGTCATCTGATCAAGGAATCATTCGAGGTCGGTAGTGCGAAGACCCTTTTCACCCATGCCAAGGACCAGCGTCGTGCGCTCTCTTCTCATAGCCTTGCTTCTGCTGGGTCTAACCAAACCGGGTACCGCGCAGCCGCAGATCTTCTCCTTTACAAGCGGCCCGATCCCTCCCTGCGATACGAGCATTTTCACGGCCAATATTTGGGGGGTAGGCACGCTCGTCAGCTCAGGCTGGGGAGGTTGGGGAGTCTATTCTCTGGCCAGCTTAGGGATCAACATCACTACGGACCATCCGGAATTCCTGCAGATCACCCTCACCTCGCCAGCAGGTACTGATCTGCTGCTCTCCGAATTCAACGGTGCTGGCGGCCAGAACTACACGGGTACCAATTTCATCTCTGGCGGAAGCGACATCACAACAGGCGATGCGCCGTTCACTGGTTTATGGGCACCACAAGGGGGCAACTTCGACGTGTTCGACTATGAGGATGGTAATGGCACATGGACCATCACAGTGATCGATACGGCGTGCGCCACGCCGGGTGGAGGCCCCGGTGGCGGCGTGGGTTGGAACCCGGGCTGGTTCGATGGCTCCTCTACCAACGGGGGCTTCACCATCGCCTTCATTGGACCACCCCCGTGTTACGGTTATATCCCATTCGGCAGCGCGACACTGTGCCCAGGCGAAACATTCGATATTGCCAACTACTACGAGTCATTGGGAACCGGGTACATATTCACCTATTCGATGCCTGATGGCTGGACGCCAATTCCGGATCCTACGGCGGTGAGCGCGTCGGGTTCTTACTACGTGAGCGCCACAGAACCTTGGAGCTTCTGCCAGTATAACGTCAACTTCGATGTGATCGCCTTACCGGACGTGGAACTGGGCCCGGACCAAGTCCTGAACGCATGCGACAACGCTTTGCCGGTGAACCTGTTCGGCTTGTTCACCTCAGTAGGGAACTATACGTCCTGGACATACAACGGATCGCCTATATCCGGGTCCAACGCGATGTTCGCAACAGCGCCTGGGGTGTATCAACTGATCAACTCTACCGGCTACAGTTGCAGCGATACGGCCGTGGTAACGCTGAACATCAACACGCCGCCAGACCTCGGACCTGATCAACTGGTGAGTGTGTGTCCGGGTGAAAGTGCAGACCTCACATCACTGTTCAACACCACCGGCTACACGGTGGAATGGGCTTACGGAGGCAACGTGATCCCCGCACCCACAGCAGCTACAAATGCCGGTGTGTATTCGCTCACCGCTTCCACAGGCCTCTTTTGCGCCGATCAGGTAGAGGTGACGCTTGTTGCGGACGCACCGCCAGCACTGGGTGCCGACCAGGCTATGGACCTCTGCAGCAATGCGACACTCGATCTGACACCGATGTACAACACGGCTGGGCTTATCGCCTCGTGGACCTTGGCTGGCGTTCCCGTTGCCGATCCATCGTCCATTTCTGCGGCCGGTAACTACCAGCTGATCGCCACCAACGCATCGGGCTGCACGGACATGGCGATGATCGCTGTGAATGCGATAGCACCTCCAGCACTAGGTGCCGATGCCGCAGAAGAAATCTGTGCGGGTGATGTGGTCGACCTCACTGCCGTTTTCAGCACGGTTGGCCTTAGTGCCGCCTGGACCTTGTCCGGCAATACAGTGCCCGATCCATCCGCAGTGGGTGCGAGCGGCCTTTATGCGCTGATCGCCACAAATGCGATAGGCTGCAGCGACACCGCGCAAGTGAATGTGACTGTTGCTGCCAACCCGTTGCTCGGTCCCGATCAGTCGTTGACCATGTGCGATGGCACCGAAATGGACCTTACCGCACTGTATTCAACCGGCGCGAACGCGACAACTTGGACGCAGAATGGTGTTCCCGTTGCAGACCCTGCGGCGATCGCGAACGCGGGTAGCTATACCCTTACCGCCACCAACGCAGCGGGGTGCACGTCCACAGCAGTCGTCACACTCGCACTGGATCCTGCGCCGGCTGTGGGTGCAGACCAGTCAGCATCGATCTGCGCTACGTCAACATTCGATCTCACGACCGCATTCGCTACCAACGGTCTCACCCCAGCATGGACATTGGGCGGAGCTCCCGTGGCCAACCCTTCCGCAGTTGCCGTAACCGGCTATTATCAATTGGTGGTGACCAATGCCTCCGGTTGCACAGATACGGCAGTATTGGACCTCACGGTGAACCCCAACCCTACCCTTGGTGCTGATCTTTCGTTCTCGCTCTGTCCTTGGCAAACGGTTGATCTGAGCGCCGTATTCCCCGTTGCTGGCATGACCACCACGTACGCACTGAACGGCCAACCCGTAGGTGACCCAACAACGGTGTCCGATCCCGGTGACTACATCATCACGGTGGTGGATGCGGGTGGTTGCACCGATGAAGCGGTGGCTTCTGTTTCCAATGTGGAATGCTTGTGCGTGGCGGACTTCACCCACAATGCTCGCTGTATGCAAGAGCCTGCGCAATTCACGTTGCTGGCCGACTCCGCTGTACTGGAAGCCCACTGGGAATTCGGGACCACATCCTCTTCGCCGGACATCGATCCGGTCGTGAGGTTCACGGCCGAAGGAGATGTGCTCGTCACCCTGCAGGCCACGCTCAGCTGCGGTGTGGTAACCGTGCAGCGCACGATCCATGTGGATGATTGCTCGGACTCTTGCAGTGTATGGATACCGGTGGCGTTCACGCCCGATAACGATGGCCGGAACGATACGTGGACCTGGTCCAGTGCATGCGAGCCAAAAGACTTTTCCATGTTGGTCTTCAACCGCTGGGGCGAACTCCTGTTCACCACCACCGACCCCCGCAGTTCTTGGGACGGCACCTACGGTGGCGTGTTGGCGCAAGAGGGCGTGTACGTCTATCGCGCCAGTTACATTTTACCGTACCAGAAACGGAAGGATGTCATCGGGCACATCACGTTGGTGCGTTAGACGGCGATCGTCTGGTATTTGTGCGATTCCGGGTATCCCCGGAGCCGCATCCGGGGCCGGAATGACATCTCTCTTTGAAAGCAAGGCTAGGCGCGGTTTCCGCGCCTAGCCTTGCTTTCTTACCAACTGTCACCCCGGCCCCGTGCCGGGGTCGCACGAATGTTCCCATGACAGCAGTGAACGGTAATTCATTAGCACCTGGGCTCGCCTTTCCTTTTATCGCTAGAACAATTGGTCAAGTACGAAGAATATTCTTCGGGAATTATGAAGACGTTATTTTACAACGGTGCCCTCGCCAGCTACCGCCCGATCATGCCGCCCATCCGCTACCACGTCTACGTGATCGAACTCTCCCGCAAGGTGTTCACCGAGGACCGGAAGTTCCGCGAAGCGAATCCACAATACAACGGCGTGCTGGAGTGCCTGTACGTGGGCCAAACAAGCAAGACACCGCAGGAACGGTTCGCGCAGCACAAGACCGGTTATCGCAATGCCAAAGGGCACAAGCTCTCGGCGAACATCGTGCAGAAATACGGGCGCTATTTGCGGCCCAGCTTGTACCAGCACATCGGCCCGCTGGGTCGCGAAGAAGCCTTGAAAGTGGAGGAAGGACTGGCGCTGGAACTCCGGCGGAAGGGCTATGCCGTGTGGTTCAATTGACCTCTGCCGCAGTTCATACCATTCCGAAATACAGATCCATCCGACCGGAAACCACCCCTGCCCCTCCTTGGGCGCAACAGGCGAGTTCGCTTCCCCCGGATGAAACTCCGGGGCTCGCGACGCCTGCCAGGAGGGGAAAACGTACTGGGTGATCTTGAATGTGGAAATCGTATCAGTCGTGTCTTGTTCACCTCACCCAAGGAAAGGGAGTGTATGACTTCTGATAGAGGTCCAATTGAGCATCTCTTTCTCATCGCAGGCGAAGCATCATCGCTGCCTCGCTCTGGAACAGTGATCTGATCCAACAGAAGACTAAGGACTGGGCATACGCTTCCGCTGCACCCACGCCCATGTGTACAAACCTGTCAGCAGTAATAGGGGTCCACCGATGAGGAGGATCCAATCCACGTGCTTGCTCGCCCACAAACCGTACACCACAGCGAGCAACAGGAACACCAATGCGCCGATCCATTCGCGCTTCCACGCAGACACGATCACGACCACGCAGAAGAGCGTAGGCAGCAAGTGCATCAGCAGATCCAACATGCGCACGCCGCCACCGTTCTCGCCCGTATCGAAAGCGAAAAGACTGATGAACAACGTGAACAACGTTGCAGCGATGCGCGGGATCCAGCGAATGGCGGTAGGGCTCATGACGGTTGAGTTGGAAATGTGAAGGTGCATGATCCGCCCACCAGAAGCGCTGATGATCGTCAGGTCCGATCGCTTCAATAACCGTCGGTCTCCGGCAACGTTTCAGCGGAAGATCGTAAAGACCTACCCGCACTAGCGGGACCACGCGCCAGAGCTTGGTGGAAGACTTGCGACTGATCGGGACCGCCAACTTCCGTTGTCATCCCCGTGGCTGGCCTAACTCATGAAAACGGGCGGTGCGGATCGCCGATCAGAACCAGCGAACATCCGCGCTAGCGGGGTATCCGTGCATTCGTGGTGCGAAGGTTGTTCCATGCGGTGGTCGTTCCAAGGTCGTCTTCCTTACAGGTGTATCGGTAACGGTCGCGCGGCTGATCAATGGTCGTGCTCCCCGCTCCCCTTGGTCAACTCGCTCAGCAGGTAGTAAGCGCCCTTCACCACCACTTTGGCCTTGGGCGGTAGTTCGGTCAATGGAACTACTTCGGTGTAGCCCAATTCGCTCGCACCCGTCCGGATCTGCACCTGTTCGTATGTGTTCGGCTCGTCCTCCACGAAGATGAAATGGTCGTCTCCATTACTGACCACCGCTTCGTTGGGCAGGCTCCAAGCCTGCGTGCTATCGGTCATGATCAGTGCTTCGATGTACATGCCCGGCAAGAGCTCTTCGGCGGTGTCGTCCAACTTCGCGTGAACGATGATGGCTTGCTGGTCGCTCTCGAAAGCCTTGTTCATACCAAAGATCGTGGCGGTATGCTGGCCAACGGGTTCGCCCGCATGACCGAAGACCACCTGCTGACCGACGTGCACACGCGCGAGGTCCTGCTCGAACACGTTCAGGTCGATGTGCAGGCCGCGGTTGTCCACCACAACGAAGAGCGGCTTGTTCGGTTCGGCGAACTGGCCGAGGTTGATCGCGATGTGCGTGAGGTTGCCACTGATGGGTGCGCGCAACGCGAACGTGGAGCTGATGGCTTCCGGTGCAAGTCGCGCGGGGTCGGTGCCGAAGATGCGCAGTTTGGCGGCCATGGTAGCGAACCGCGCTTCCGCGCCGGTCAGGTCGGCCTGCGCGCGTTCCAGTGTCTTCGTCGCGTTGATCTGGTCGGTGTGCAGGTCTTGCTGGCGCCGGAGGTCGGCGGTGAGCACCAGCAGGTTCGCTTGCGTCTCCAAGTAGTCCTGTTGCAATTGGAGGAACTCGATGTTCTCCAGGGTGGCGAGCACCTGGCCCTTCTCCACACGTTGGCCTTCCTGCACGGGGATGTCGCGGACGATGCCGCCGAGCAGCACGCTCACTTGTGCGCTCTTGTCGGGCGGGAGCACGAGCCGGCCGTTGGCTTTGAGCGAAGTCTTCAAGCCACGCTTCTCCATGGTGCCGGTGATCAGGCCCACGGCCTTGATCTGCTCGGCCGTAAGCGCGACCTCGGGACCCTTCTCTTCGCCGCGTACATCGCGGTGCTCCTCTTCCCCTGGGGTTTCCGTAGCGGCGCCGCCGCAGGCGGTGAGCAGCGCAAAGGCGAAGAGGAATGGCAGGGTGCGCAGTATCCCGTTAGTGGAAATGCTATGCTGTTTCATGGTGATCGGATCTTAGAGGCCTTGGAGGGCACGGAGGTGAAGGACGGTGAGTGCGAGCTCGAAACGGACACGCAGGTATTCGCTATCGATGCGGTAGGCTTGTTCGATGCCTTGGGTGAATTCGACGTAGCCGATCTCGCCGGCGCGGTAGGCGCGTTCGGCATCGCTGCGTAGCGTAGTGGCCAGCGCAGCCCCCGTGCTTTCGTAGTAGGCGAGGCTGGCGCGCAGTTGGGTGAGCTGCGCTTGGGTGCGGGCCAGTGCGCTCACGCGTGTGCGGCGCAGGTCTTCCAATTGCTGTGCGGCGATCTCGCTACGCAAGCGCGCGGCTTTGGTACGTGCGCCTTGCCCGCTGCCCGGTATGGGTATGGTGGCGCCCAACAGGTATCCCGAAAATGGTGTTACCCTGTTCAGCGATTGGTAGAAGCCACCGCCTTGTATGCTGGGTGCCCAATAGCTGCGCTCCAGTTTCCATTCCTGTTCGGCGAGCAACGCGCGTTGTTGTTCAGCGGCGAGCACGGGATCATGGCCTCCTCCGGGGTCGGGTGCGCGGGCGGTGGAAGTCAACGCCGTGGCATCCGGTGCGGCACCGTTCAACGCACCGGCCCAGCGTTCCACTTCGGCAGCGTAAGCCGTGATGTTGCCCTCCGCTTGGCGCAATTGCACGCGCACGCCATCGGCGCTGCTTTGGGCGGATACCTTCTCCAAGCGCCCCGTTTCGCCGAGTTCGAACTTGCGCGCCGCGAAGGCCGCGAGCGTGGTGTACGAACTATCGAGGCGTTGCAGGATGCGCACCTGTTCCGTGCCCATGGCCCATTGCAGGTATGCAGCGCCTGCGCTCTCTTTCACGATGGCGCGCGTGCTCACCTGTTCTGTCTCGGCCAAGCGCATGCTCTCCTTGAGGAAATTGGCGCGCTGTGCGATGGTGGTGGGGAATGGAACGCCGGTGGTCACTTGCAGTTGGTGATCCTGCACGCTGCCGTTGATCTGGCCGAGCTGGAGAACGGCGTTCACCGGGTTCAATTGCAAAGCGGTCTTGCGCAGCGCATCCTGTTGTTGCACGTTCAGTTCGGCAGCGGTCATGGCCGGATGCGTGCGCTCGGCGCGGCGTACGGCGCTGTCGAGCGACAGCACGGGTCCTTGTGCCTGCACTGAGTTACCCATCAACAGGAACAGACCGATCGATGCTGCGACCAGCGGGGTCTTTCCACCGCCATCGTGTTTCCGCCTGCGGGAGAAGACGATATGATAGAGCACTGGAAGCACCACGAGCGTGAGCAGGGTGCTGCTGATCAAGCCACCGATGACCACCGTGGCGAGCGGGCGTTGTACTTCACTGCCTTCACTGTTGCTCAATGCCATCGGTAGGAAACCGAGCGAAGCCACCGCCGCTGTTGCCAGCACAGGCCGCAGGCGCGCCAGGGTGCCCTTCACTACACGATCCGTTACATGGTCCATGCCTTCCTTCTGGAGTTGGTTGAAGTAGCTGATGAGCACGATGCCGTTGAGCACCGCCACGCCGAACAGGGCGATGAAGCCCACACCCGCGCTGATGCTGAAGTTGAGGTCACGCGCCCACAGCGCGAACACTCCACCCACCGCGGCCATGGGCACAGCGCTGAATATGATGAGCGCTTCGGGGATGCTGCCGAAGGCGAAGAAGAGCAGCACGAAGATCAACGCGAGTGCCAGCGGCACAGTGAGCTTGAGGCGCGCGCTGGCCTCTTGCAAATTCTTGAAGGTGCCGCCGTATTCCACGTAGTAGCCGGTGGGCAATTCCAACGTGCTCTCGATCGCGGTTTGGATGTCCATGGCCACACCCTGTATGTCGCGGCCGCGCACGTTGGTCTCGATCACGATCCGGCGGGCACCGCCTTCGCGGCTCACCTGTGCGGGCGCACTGCGGAAGCCGATATCGGCAAGTTGACCCAAGGGCAACTGTTTCCCGTTCGGCAACGGAACGAGGATGTTGCTCACCTTCTCCGCATCGGCGTCGTTCATGTCCGCCATGCGCACCACCAGGTCATAGCGGCGTTCGCCCTCGTACACCACACCCGCTTTCCCACCGGCCAACGCGGTGTTCAGCGAACGGTTCAGGTCCGCGATGTTGAGGCCGTATTGCGCGATGCGCTCCCGGTCATAGTCCACCACGAGTTGCGGCATGCCGACCACTTGTTCAACACGGATGTCGGTGGCGCCATCCACGGTGCCGATCAACGCGGCCACCTCGTTGCCACTCTTGAACAGCTTGTCAAGATCATCCCCATAGACCTTGACGGCGATGTCGCTTTTCACCCCGGCGATCAGCTCGTTGAACCGCATCTGGATCGGCTGCTCGAAGCTGAGGCTGATGCCGGGGATCACGTTCATCTTCTTGTTCATGAGTTCGGCCATCTCCTCGCGGTCCTTCGTGGTGGTCCATTCCTTCTTGTCCTTCATCACGATCAAAAGATCCTGGCTTTCGATGGGCATGGGGTCCGTGGGGATCTCGCTCGATCCGATCTTGCCCACCACTTCCTTCACATCCGGGAATTCCTTCAGCAGGATGCGTGCGAGCTCATCGCCCACCTGGATGCTCTCGGTGAGGTTGCTGCCTTGGCGGATGATGACGTTGGTGGCGAAGTCACCCTCGTCCAATTCGGGAATGAACTCTCCGCCGAGACGGTTGAACACGAAGACGGATGCCACGAGCAATACCAACGCACTGCCCACCACCAGGGCGCGCTGTCGCAACAACGCGCTCAACTTCGGTGCGTACCATTTCTGCACCCGATGGATCATGCGCTCGCTCCAACTTTCCCTGGAGGGCACATGGCGGGACAAGAAGATGGACACGGCCCACGGCACGTAGGTGAGGCTGAGCAACAGCGCACCGATGATCGCGAAGCTCACCGTAAGCGCCATCGGACGGAACATTTTGCCCTCAATACCGATGAGGGCGAAAATGGGCATGTACACGATGAGGATGATCACCTGCCCGAACACGGCGCTCTGCATGATGCCACCTGCGCCCTTGATCGTCTCGTCGTTCATGTGTGCCCTGGAAAGTCGCTGACCAGCGAAGCGTTGGTGCAAGGCGAACATCGATCCCTCCACCACGATCACCGCGCCGTCCACGATGAGGCCGAAGTCCAGCGCGCCCATGCTCATGAGGTTGGCGCTCTGCCCAGCGAGCACCATGCACCCGATGGCGAAGAGCAAGGCCAGTGGGATCACGCTTGCCACGATCAACCCCGCGCGCCAGTTGCCCAGCATCACGATCAATACACCGATCACGATGAGCGCACCGAGCAACAGGTTCTCCTCGACAGTGCCGATGGTCTTGCCAACGAGTTTGGTGCGGTCCACGAAGGCATCTACTCGCACACCTTCGGGCAAACTGCGTTGCACGTCGACCATGCGCTCCTTCACCGCGGTCACTGTGGCAAGGGCGTTGGCGCCTTTGAGCATGAGCACCACGCCGCCCACGGCCTCTCCTTCGCCGTTGCGCGTCATGGCGCCATAGCGTACCGCATGACCGAACTTCACTTCGGCCACGTCGCGAATGCGCACGGGGATGCCACCGCGCGCGCTCACCACGATGTTTTCCATGTCCTTCAACGAGGTCACGATCCCTTCGCCCCGGATGAAGTAGATGTTCGGCCCCTTCTCGATGTAGCTGCCGCCGGTATTGCCGTTGTTGTTCTCCAGCGCGGTGAACACATCGATGAGCGTTAGGCCGGCTCCCGCGAGACGCCGCGCATCCACGCTCACTTCGTACTGCTTCAAGCGCCCGCCGAAACTGCTCACATCGATCACGCCGGGTATGCCGAGCAGTTGCTTCCGCACGATCCAATCCTGCAGGGTCCGCAGCTCCATCAGGTCGAACCGGTCCTTGTGCGCACTGTCCACCGCGAGGGTGTATTGGTAGATCTCACCGGTGCCCGTAGTAGGTGGTGCGAGTTCGGGTATGCCGTAGCCCGCTGGAATTGACCGCTGCGCCTGGGTGATGCGCTCGCTCATGCGTTGCCGCGCGATGTCCGGCGGCACCTCATCGGTGAACACCACGGTGATCACGCTGAGGCCACTGCGCGAGATGCTGCGCAGTTCCACGACGTCGGGCAGGTTCTTGAAGGCTAGTTCCAGCGGGAATGTGATGAACTGCTCCACCTCCTGCGTGGCGAGGTTGGGCGCAATGGTGTTCACCAGCACCTGGTTGTTGGTCACATCGGGCAGCGCGTCGATGGGCAGCTGCGTAACGGAGTAAGCACCCCAACCGATGAGGGCCAAAAGCAACAAGCCGGTGATGAGCTTGTTGCGGACGGAGAATGAAATGATGCGGTCGATCATGAGGAATGACTTCGGTCTGGAATGAGAAGAGAGGAAGTGCCCGCTGACACAGGCAAGCCCGATCCGCCCAGGCGGAACAGGCAGGGATCGCCGCTTGCGGCGGTGCGCTATGCTTTGGGAGGGTTCCACACCCCGCCGGTGAAGGCACCGGAAGCAATGGGCAGTTCGGCTGCACCAAGCAAGGTGGTGAGCGGAACGAGGTTGATCACCGCAGCGCGCTGATCAACGGAAATGGCCAGCAGGCCGCTGCATGCGCAGAATTCACCGTGGCAGTCTTCTTCGAACGGAGAATGGTCGTGGTCGTCGTCGTGCCCGTGTGCTGAGCCTTCGGCATCCTCATGCCCCAGGCTGCTGTGGTGCTCCAGCACATGCATCACCACCTTCGGCACATGCGCCCACTCGTGCAGGTCCATGGCACTGAAGCCATAGAGGGCCAAGGTGAGGAGGAAGAGCAGGCGGCGCATGGGCTGGGCGAAAGTAGACGTTTGAAGACAAGCCAACGGCCGATGCTGCCGGCTGCCTCAGTCGCCCACCTCCAGCGCCAGCGTTCCCGCCCCAACAATTACCGCTGGCCAACACGGCGGGGGCTCTTGTGCGATCCCGCGAACGGGACAGGTTGCGCGAATGTCTTTACGACAAGGGCTGATGAAGACTTCATCTTCATTTCGGCCAGACCCCGAAATACATCGACCTGGCCTTTACGTTTTAGCGGGACCACGCGCCAGAGTTTTGTGGAAGACTTGCGACTGATGGGGGAGTGCCGTATCGCCGCTTATGTTCTTCATGCCGAACTTGGCGAGTACCGCCGTGACACCCGCGAATACCATCGAGATCAGCGCGAAGAGGACGGAGCGTTCCATGTGACGAAGGTCGGTATCGCTCACTTCTTCATCCAACCGAAGTGGAAGAGCACGCTGAGGTTGATCACGCGGCCATCGATGGGTGCCCATAGTGGGGCGAATACGGGCCGCGATGGAGTTCCCGACACGATCTCCTCCCAACGTGTCTGGCGCGTATTGCTCACGTTCTCGCCGTTCAGCACCAGGTTCCATCGCCCGGAAGTGTAGCCCACCATGCCGGCCAGGAAGATCTGATCGCGCGTCATAGAGCCGTCCGTTCGCGCTTGTTGTCCGCTCCAACTGGCTTCCACACCTGCGCGCCAATGTTCGCCGAACTCGTGGCTCAGTGTGGTGGCTGCCCGGTGCTGCGGCGTGTAAGAGACCAGCGATGTCCGTCCGTGCGATGTGATCTCCGGCAGCGTGTACGTGTAGCCCAGGTAGAGCTCGGTGTGTCCGTGCGTTATGCGGATGTAGTTGTCGATACCGCGCGTGAAATTGCTGCCCGGTGGGTTGAACAAGGCGGAGATCCCTTCGCTATCCGGTGTCACCGCGAGTGGGTGTTCGATGCTCGTGACGAAGAAGGTCTGGTCAATGAATAGCAAGGTGCGCTCGCCGAGTGGTTTCTTCCATGTCCATTCCACGGTGCCGCCGGTGGAGAGCTCGGGCTTCGTTCCGTTGTTGAGGCGCGATGCGATCACGCCTTCGCTCACCGTGCCATAGTTCCGCGACCGGTCGGGCAATTGATAGCCGGTTCCCGCATTCGCGCGCAAACTCAAACGGTCTGTGACTTTGAACATCGCTGCTACCGACGGCAGCACGATGGCATCGTAACCGCGGCTCTTGTCCGTGCGCAGGCCGAAGTCGATCTGGGGCCAGCGCTTGCGGTGCAGGGAGAGTTGGGCGAAAGCTCCCACTGTGGAGATGTCCTGCGGTCCCAAGCCATCACCGGTGAGCGCGCTACCCACGTAGTTGCCGCCGAACACAAGTGTTCGCCGGTCGCTGTGCGTGGACCAGTAAGCTTCCGCATAGCGGTTCGTCTGTTCGCGCAGGGTGCGAGTGAAGTTGGTGCGGTCCTGTTGCGTGTAATTGTTCACCGAACCCTTTGCCACGAGCTTGCTCGCCGCCGACAGCAGTTGCTCGAAGCTCATGTCCGCGCCGATGCGCTTGCCAGTTGTGCGCAGAAAAAAGAACGCCGTGTCCTCGGTCGCATCCAGCGCGTGCATGTTGCCGCCTGTGCGCTGGTCATGCTGGTACACGCTACCCACACGCAGCGTTGCTTTTTTCCAAGGTGACAAGTACACCTGCGGATGCACAACGTTGGTGCGTGCGGTGGCCAGGTCGGACCAGCCATCGCCGTCCACATCCACGGCATCTTGCAAGGTGCTTCCACCGAAAAGCGTGAAACCGACCTTGCCTATCGGGCCGCTCACGTAAGCGTTCACGTTCGTCTCGCCCAGTGACGCGCGGTTCACCAGCACCATGCCGCCCAAGCTGTCCATCGGTGCTTTGCTCACGAAGTTGATGGCACCCGCGATCGCGCCGCCACCATTGAAGGTGGAGGAGGGGCCTTTCAGCAACTCCACACGCTGCAGGTCAAGCGGCGGGATGCGCAACAGATCGAAACCGCCGCTGAGGCCACCGAAGGCGGGCATCCCATCGCGCAACAACAGGGTGTAGCGGCCGTCCAGCCCTTGCATGCGCACAGCGCTGGCACCGCTCACACCGCTGGTCTGCTGGATCTGCACGCTGCTGATGTCGCCGATCAGGCTCGCGATGTTGCCGGGCTTCAGTGAACTTTCTTCATGCAGTTCCTCTTCGCCGAGCACCTCGATCTTCTGCGGCGCGTCCTCGATGCGGCTGTTGGTGCGGGTAGCGCTTACCACCACTTCTTCCAGTTCATCCGTAAAGCTGGCCAAGCGAACGGTCAGCGTTCCATCGCCGTGCGGCAAGGTCACGGTCATCTCCAGCGGTAAATAGCCGACGCTCACGACCCGCAGCGTATACGAGCCGTCCGGTATGTTCTGCAAGGTGATGCGACCGTCCATGTCGGCGCTGCCTGTGTGCGACGTTGTCAACAGGACCGCACTGGCACCGAAGAGCGGCTCGGCGTTGGCGCTGTCCAAGGCGAGCAGCTGCAACGTATTCTGTGCATACCCGCTGAATGAGCACCAGAGCAATGTGCCCAAGAGGATCTTCCGGAGCCACTTCATGCGCACGGTGCGGCCGTCGTTGAGCGGATCAGTCCTTCTCGTCCTTCTCATCCTTTTCACCGTCTTCGTTCTCCTCCTTCATTTTCACCACGGTGCCGTCGGCGGAAAAGACCACTTCCATTTCATGTTCACCCTTCGCGAATTCCACCTCGTACACGGTGCCCTTCGGTGTTTCCGCTTGTTCGGCTTCTTTGAGCTTGTGGTCGGCGTACTTCGCAGCGATGGTCTTGCGAACGGCTTCCGGCAATGCATCGGTGTTGATGGCATGCTCGGTCTCCAACCATGCACCGTCCGGGGCGAAGCAGGCGGACCATTTGTTGCCGTCCTGCTTGAAGTCGGCCTCGAAGTCCTTCTTGTCCTCCATCTCCCATTTCGGTCCTTCGGCCTTCGGGAAACGTTTCGCGAAAGCAGCTTTCACTGGGGCCGGCACATTGATGGAACCAGTTGTTTGTCCTTGTGCCGTTGCGCTGAGCGCGATCAGCAGCAGGGCGGGCAGTTTGTTGTTCATGGTCATTCGGGTTTGATGGGAGCAAAGGGAACCGATGATCCTGTCCACAAGTTGGGCGCGCTGCCCGATCATCCGTTGCGCACCGCGATGGTATGCGTTCCATGCGATATGGTGTAGCTGACCAGGAGCCCGTTCCCGTCGGCGATCTCTTTCACGATGCTCAAGCCCAAGCCGGTGGATGCGCTGGAAGGATCGCCTTTCGCGAAGCGATCGAAAAGTGTGGTGGGGTCGACCGGCAGCTCGGGTCCTGTGTTGCGGATCGTGAAGCTGCTCGCGTGGATCGCCACTTCGATCGAGCCGGAAGGGATGTTGTGCTGCACCGCGTTGCGCAGCAGGTTCGCCACGATAAGTTCCGCAAGTAGCGGATGCAAACGGACACGGCACGCTTCCTCTTCATGCATGGTGAAATTGATCCCACGCTCGGTGATCAGGTCTTCCAACGCGGCATGCTGGTCACGGAACAGCGCTGACCAGTCGATCCGCTCCGGTGCGAATTGCCGGTTGCCTATGCGCGCCAGCAGCAGCATGTGGGTCACCGTGCGGCCCATCCGCTCGCGGGCCTGGAAGAGACCATCGATCGTACCCGCTTCCTGTTCGCCCATGTTGGGTGATTGGATCAGTTGGTCGAGCTTCCCCTGCATCACCGCCAACGGCGTCTGCAGTTCATGTGCCGCCTGCTCGGTGAAGCGTTTCTGCGTGGTGAAGTCGGCGCGCATCTTCATCATCATCGTGTCCAACGTCCGGTTCATGGCGTTGAACTCATCCACATCCGAAGCGGGGAGTGCACCTGCGGAGGGTGCGTCCATCCTGAACCGTTCAAGCGTGGCCAGTGCATGATGGAACGGTTTCCAGAGCTTCCGCGAGAGCCAACGGTTCAGCAGCAGGTTGGCCAGCACCACCAGCAACAGCAACACGGTCATACTGGCGGCGATGCCCATCACCAGGTCTTCGGTCTCCAGCAGCGAGCGGCCAACTGTTATGGTGCATGGCGTTCCATCAGCGTACTCCGCAGGGAAGCGACCGATGCGCCACGGCATCAGTTCGCCGTCGTCCTCTGGTTCGGGCATCACCGAATCCATGAACATCGTCCCTGCGGATACGCCCGGAACGACAAGCATCATTTCACTCGATGCGCCCGTGGTGAAGTCCTCCTTTCCGTTGCGCAGATCTTGGGCAATGCGCTTGGAACGGAATGTCAGTTGTTCATCCACTTCCTCCTTCACCACTGCCGAGACGAGCCAGTAGCCGATCGCTGTGCCCACGATCACGATCGGCACGGCGAGCGCCAGTTGGTAGAGCGAGGAGCGTTGCAGCAGCTTCATGCGCGCGTGCTCAGTCGGTAGCCGAGGCCGTACACCGTTTGTATCCGGTCGCGGCAGCCTTTCTCCAGCAGCTTCTTCCGAAGGTTCTTCATGTGCGAATAGAGGAAGCCGTCATGGTCCAACCGTTCGGCCATGTCCCCCCATACATGTTCCACGATGGCAGTTCTCGAGAGCACGCGGTCCTTGTTCGCCACCAGGAAGAGCAGCAGGTCGAATTGCATGATGGTAAGATCCACGCGCTGTCCGTGTACTTCCACCAGTTTGTCTTCCGGCACGATGCGCAGCTCGTCCAGTTCGATCGCCGTATTCCCGTCGAAGCGCTTGCGCCTGATCAATGCACGCAGGCGTGCGACGAGCTCGGGAAGATGGAAGGGTTTGGGCAGATAGTCGTCCGCGCCCAGGTCCAGGCCGCGCACCTTGTCGTCCAACGAACCTTTCGCGGAAATGATGATGATGCCGGTTGTGGGGTGCTTTGCACGCAGTTCACGCACCACGTCCAATCCGTTGCCCTTCGGAAGCGTGATGTCCACGAGCACCGCGTCGTAGATGTACTGCGTGGTTTTCTCGTGGGCCGTGGGGAAGTCGTTGGCCGAGTCCACCACGAAGCCTTCGCCCTGCAGGTATGTGCGGATGGAACGCCGGAGCTCCGGCTCATCCTCGATCAGCAGCACTTTCACGGCGGAAAGGTACCGGGCGGATCCTGTGCGCATCCTGACCGCCCCTCGCCCACCCTCTCTGGTGCGAGAGTTCCCCCCAACCAATACCTCTGGCAAACTGGGCGAAGTCTATTGTGCCCTTGTACGCACACCCGTGAAGGCTTGTGCCCATCGAAAGGATCACGCGTGATCTTCCGTTGCAGCCTTTATGCGCCGTTCAACTTCGTCTTCGTGCATGGTCCAGTCCCGGCCTGCCCGTGTGCCCTCTACCATGTATTTGAACATCCCGCGTTCAAAGTCCCACTTGCGCGCCATGATCCGGCTCATGTTGAAGGCACCGATCTGGATCGCTTCCCCCACCTTGTACTTGGCGCACAGCTCCATTTCCTTCACGATGTCTTCCTGCGACACGTTGTAGTGGAACGCCCGCGGCCCGTTCACCTGCTTCTGGTCTATCACATACAACCACAACAACACCGGATGCGGCTTGCGCGCAACAATGGGCCACACCCCGCCCAGCCAGGGAACCAGCCCGCGAACAGGACAAGGGGTCTTGGGGATCGCCGTCATTTCCGTCAAAGTGAACGGCTAGAAGGTATGGGCGAAACGAGAAGTGAACATGCGCACGCCACCGATCGGATCGACCACATGTTCACATGGTCACCCGTCGTTGCGAAAAGGTCGTTGCGGATATGTGGAAAACAACGGAGTTCGCCAACATTGTTTCCGAGCCAAGCCCGATCTTCACGCCTGTGGAACTGCTCACCCCGAAATACATCCCCGACTACCGCGGCCAACTGGATGTGGCGATGGATGATGCCTTGGCCCAACTGACGGAGGCCGTCAGTGCAGGTTCCGGCGACCTGATGCGGGTGTACGAAAGCGCCGTGCATAGCAGCCAGATCGAGGGGAGCAAGGTCACTGTTCAGTTGTTCAAGGCCACCATGGAAGCCGCTGGTGAGCAGCCCAAGCCGCGCGATGTGCAAGAGGTGGCCGATCTGGTATCGGCCTACCAGTTCGCGCAACAGCACCCACTGAACACCGCCAACCTGCTAGAAGCGCACCGCATCGCGTCCACGTTGTTGGTGCATGCGAACGACCAAGGACAGTGGCGCACCAAAGGAGTGAAGGTCGGCAACGCCATCACCACCGTGTACATGGCGCCGCACCAGACGTTGGTGCCCGGACTGATGGACCAATTGATGCAGGAGGTGGATGCGCTCAGCTCCAAGAAGCTCGCCACCGACGAGGCGTTCTACTACGCGGCCCTCTTGCACCTCGCGTTCGTGAACATCCACCCCTTCATCGACGGCAATGGCCGCAGTGCCCGCCTGCTGGAGAAGTGGTTCCTCGCCAAGCACATCGGCCCCATCGCCTGGAGCATCCGCAGCGAGAAGTACATCATCAACCACCGCGACGAGTACTACGATACCTTGGCCCTGCTCGGCAACCAGTGGGGAACATTGGACTACGACCTCTGTATCCCCTTCCTCTTGTTGCTCCCTCGCTCACTGCGCAACAAATGACCGGCAGCCCGATGAGCGAAGGCAACGACAACACCTGTGGCCGCCTACGCGCCCTCTTTGCGCACCTCCCGAATGACTAGGTCACGCATCTTCATCAGCAGCGTGCAGAAGGAGCTTGCCGAAGAGCGGCGAGCGCTGAAGGACTTCATACACAACGATGCGCTCCTGCGCCAGCATTTCGAGGTCTTCCTCTTTGAGGACCTGCCCGCCGGCGACCGGCGCACCGACGAGGTGTATCTGCATGAGGTGGACCGGTGCGAGCTGTATGTGGGCCTGTTCGGAATGGAGTATGGATACACCGATGCGAACGGCATGTCGCCCACCGAGCACGAGTTCGACCGCGCCACCGCACAGGGCAAGGAGCGGCTCATCTATGTGATCGGCACCACCGATGAAGGTCGCGACGCGCGCATGACCGCCTTGGTGCGCATGGCCGGGGATCAGCTCATCCGCAAACGGGTGGGCAGCATTCCCGAATTGACATCGGCGGTCTACGCCAGCCTGATCGACCACCTGCAACGCTCGGGCGTTATCCGCAACCTGCCTTACGATGCGGCCGCATGTCATGGCGCTTCGATGGATGACCTGGATCCAGAGAAGGTGGAACGCTTCCTGCGCATCGCGCAGCGCGAACGCAACTACGTGCTGGGGCCAGGCACGCCCATGGCCCAGGTGCTCACCCACCTGAACCTGTTCGACCACGACCGTCCCAGCCATGCCGCTGTGCTGCTCTTCGGCAAGGCACCGCAGCGCCACATCGGCCTGATCAGCAGCGAGGTGAAGTGCGTGCATTACCCTACCACCGCTGGGGGCAAGCCCATGCTGGACTACAAGATCTTCAAGGGCACCGTGTTCGAGCTGGTGGACCAGGCCGTACACTTCGTGATGGACAAGCTGGCCCATGCCGTGGGCACCCGCAGTGAAAGTGTGGCCGCGCCCATCACACCCGAGATCCCACGCGACGTGGTGACCGAAGCCATCGTGAACGCCGTGGCCCACCGCGACTATGCCAACGCCGCCAGCGTGCAAGTGGAACTTTTTGCCGATCGCTTTGAGGTGAGCAACCCTGGCACCTTTCCGCCCAACCTGGTCGGCGTGGACCTGAGCAAGGCGCATTCCTCGCTGCCGCACAATCCGCTCATCGCCGATCCGCTTTTCCTTACCCGCTACATCGAAAAGGCGGGCACCGGCCTGATGGACATGTACGCCAAGTGCCGGGCCGCTGGCTTGCCGGACCCCGTCGTGGGGCCGGTTCCGGGGCGGGGCGTGGTGCAGGTGGTGCAGCGCACCGCGCAAGTCACCGTGCAAGTCACCGACCAAGGCACCGTGCAAGTTGAAGCGCTGAAGGCCAGCCTTTTGGAGGATCTGGTCGCTGCACTGGGCTTGCCCACCGACCAAGTTACCGACCAAGTCACCGACCAAGTTGCGCGTATGCTCCAGCAAACCGTTTCAGCACCAGCGAGTACCGAGGATCTGATGAACGCGGCGGGGTTGGCCCATCGGCCCCATTTCCGAACCCAATACCTCGTGCCCATCATGCAGGGAGGCTGGCTTGTGCGCACACACCCACAACCCAACCACCCCCAACAGCGCTACCGCCTCACCCCCAAAGGCCAAGCCTGGCTGGAGCGCTTCAACACCCTGCCCAAAGCATGACCTCGCAAGCCACCTCGCAAGCTCATCCGTCACCCCGGAATCGCGGAGCGATCATCCAGGGCTGATCTGTCTCCCGCCCCGGAGCTTCATCCGGGGTTGACCCGGGACTGTTCCTCTCATTGACTGTTCCCCTCCATCGCCTGACCGAATGCCTTTTGGCCGAGGCGGCCACTGAATACCGAATGCACCGAATACCCAAAGGCCTGGGATCGGGTTCTCGCCCCCGGCTTGGGCTTCAGGCCGCCGGAGGCGGAAGGTTTCTTGCCCCGGGCTTTGACCCGGGGTTCGCTCGGTGGCCGTTTCGGCCAATGGCCTTGTGGTATCAAGTCTGTTCTCATATTGTCTTGTCCTGAAATAGGTTGACACAAACCAACCCTTCAAGATGGGACTCTCAAAAGAATTCAAAGTGTACAACAGCTACCCGCCGGAATTGCGCAAGCAGGCGGTTTACCGCGTATTAAGCGGGGAGCTTCGCAAGAGTGAAGCAATCCGGGAGTACGGCATCGGTGGCTCCACCACGCTGGACAAATGGCTGGAGAAATACGGCCACGGTATCTTGAGCGAGCACAAAGAGTTGCTTGCTCAAATGGGACGACGAAGAACAAAGGCAAATACGGCTGTTAAGGGTGAAATGCCCGAGTTGGACAAGGTGCGGCGCGAACTGGCGGCCACCCAGAGGAAGTTGGAGGCGGCTGAACTGCGGGCCGAGGCATACTCCATGATGATCGACATCGCCGAGCGGGAGCTGAAGGTGGCGATCCGAAAAAAGTCCGCCACCAAGTGATCCACGAAATGAAGACGCTGCATCCCAAAATGAGCCGGGAGGTGCTATGTCGGTCACTTGGCGTGAGCAGGCAGGCCCACCACAAGCACGGCGTGCGCACCGCGCGCGTGGTGCAGGGCCAAGAACAGGTGCTGCACCAGGTGCAGGCCATCCGCCAAGAGCAGCCCAAGCTGGGCGGGCTCAAGCTGTATGGCAAGCTGCGCGAAGGGATCCAAGGACTGTCTGTCCCCTTCGGGCGCGACCGGTTCTTCGACCTGCTGCGGGAGGAGGGCCTGTTGGTGCGCGGGCGCAAGCGGAGCGTGCGCACCACCTGGAGCCGGCACGGCCTGCCGGTATACCCCGACCTGCTGAAGGGACTATTGATCCAACGGCCCGGACAGGTCTGGGTGAGCGACATCACCTACTGGGCCGTGGAGGAGGGCTTCTACTTCATCTTCCTGATCACCGATCTGTGCTCGCACAAGATCATCGGGTATCACGTGGCGGCGAGCATGGACGGGGACCATGCCGTGGCCGCCCTACGCATGGCGCAGCGCGGCAGCCCGAACCACTTGGAAGGGATCATCCATCACAGCGACCGCGGCAGCCAATACTGCTTCGCCCAGTACATCAAAGCGATCAAGGCTGTAGGCATGCCGATCAGCATGACGGAAGATTCCGACCCGCGCGACAACGCGGTTGCCGAGCGGGTCAACGGAATCCTGAAGAACGAATTGCTGGCCCATCATCGTGGCCAACATCGCACAGGCCAAAGCACTGCTGCACCAAGCCGTTCGCATCTACAACCAGAACGGCCTCATATGAGCTGCGACATGCTCGTGCCGGACCACGCCCATCTGCTGGACCACAAGCCCAAGCGCAGATGGAAGAACTACTATCGCACTGTCAACCTCACACAGGTCAAACCTCAACTTGTAAACCCAACACAGGACTTAGTCCTTTAAACCGTCAACTTTTTTCAGGACGAGACAGGCGAACCGGGAGCTACCTTCCGCCTACCCTACCCACGCCGCATGCACCGCAAGCGATTCCTCCTCACCACGATCGCCTCCATGGTTGCGGTCCTCATCACCAAAGGCCAGGCAGTTGCCCTGCAGGTCACCAAAGGGTTCAAGGTGGTCGCTGGCGGAACGCGGAACGGCGAGCACTTCACTATGAAGGGCGTAACGGCGAACACGCTGGACCTGAAGATCGGCAGCGCCGACACCGATGGTGGCATGGCGGTATTCGAGCAGATCGGCCAGAGCCCCAACGGCGGGCCGCCGCTTCACATCCATCCGGCGCAGGACGAGTTCTTCCACGTGCTGGAGGGCGCGTACCGCTTCCGCGTGGGTGATGAACATTTCGCTGCCGCCGTGGGCGACACGATCTTTCTGCCGCGCGCCGTGCCGCACGCCTTCATCCAGCTCAGCGAGCATGCACGTATGCTGGTGACCTACCAACCCGCCGGGGATATGGAAGCCTTCTTCCGCGAGACCGCCGCTTGGACCGCACCACCTTCCAAGGACGAAGTAGCACGCGTCTTCGCGGCGCACGGCATGCAGGTGGTGGGCCCGCCGCTGGCCGTGGAGTGAGGCCTCTGCACAAGCCCGTTGGCGCACGTTCCGGGGCGAAATGAAGATGCGTCGCCGCGTTCGTTCAATGGCACGGCCCGCCCAACTGCTCACACGCAACGCCGACGAGTGCGGAAGTCTCCCGCCAAAGAGGCGCGCGGCCAAGCCCGCTCAGCGGATCGTCACCACAAGCTTGTAATCGAACTGTGCCGCCGCTCCTGTCGCCAACGATGACGATTGTACCCGGAGAAAGTACGTGCCGGCGGCGATGTTGTGCGCCGCTGCGTCGAGCGGCGTCGAGCCGGTGCCATCGATCATCGAGCAGAACCCACGACCGTCATCATCGTCCGCCACGAGCTGCGGTTGAAATTCCGCTGGTCACGTCAAGCACCAGCTGCGTTCCCGCACTGTTGCGCAAGCGGAGCGTGGACGTGATGCCGCCGGTGCAATCGACGCCGGAGTTGTCGAAGGTCTCGAACCGCCAAACCTGCTCCGCGGGATTGGTGATCCGGTAGAAAGTCGCGCCGGGATTCGACGGACGCACATGCCCGTCCGCCTGCGCCGAGTGCCGTGGGCTCCACCCACTGTTGCTTGCCGGACCCAGCGACCTGCGAATGGAATTGACGTCCGCCTGCGGATCGGGCCATTGGGCTCCAAACCTGGCTCTGGTGCCGTGATCCCGATCTGGCACTGGCCAGCGCTGCACGTCTGCCCGAGCGGGCAGGTGGATCCATCGTCCACGATGCCGTCGCAGTCGTCATCGAGTCCGTTGCACACCTCCGCGGAAGGGCTGGTGTTGGCCACGCACATGATCACTCCGCTCACGCATTGGGTGGTGCCCGCCGCGCAAACGCCGACCTGGCCGGTACTGCATGAGGTGCCGCCACCGGGGTTGCCTTCATCCACGCCACCGCTGCAGTTGTTGTCGTTGCCGTCGCATACCTCGGCCATTCCGGGGTTGATCGCCGGGTTCCCATCATTGCAATCCACGGCCGTACCGCAGCCGGCCAAGGAGAAATAGCCGTCCCCGTCCGCGTCTGTGCAAATGGGATTGGCCGCGCTGAGGCCCGGGATGATGACGTAGCATCCATTTCCTTGCCACAGCGTATCGCCCGTGGCCGAAACGGTGAAGCACGGAACAGCCCCTGCCGCCAGCGCGTAGGGCACACTGAGCAGCTGCGTGGTGCCCATCAGCTGGTAACTGCTGCCGCCCGCAGGGTCCAACTCCACCTTCAGGAA
Organism: Flavobacteriales bacterium; assembly: GCA_016717225.1. Taxonomy (GTDB): domain Bacteria; phylum Bacteroidota; class Bacteroidia; order Flavobacteriales_F; family PHOS-HE28; genus PHOS-HE28. The sequence goes on from JADKGB010000017.1 coordinate 87,699, forward strand.
GCGCGGCCCCGCTGTCCAGGTGACCGCTGCGAACGTGCCGAGCACGGGTGTGCCATTGCCCACCTGCACGGTGAAGAGCCCCAGCGGCGAGGTGGTCACGGCCTGCGTTTCCTGGTACACCAGCGCGCCTCCACTGGTGTTGGCCACGATACCCAGCCGCAGGGATATGGGCTGGGACACGAGCACGTTGCCACTGAGGTCCCGCGCCACGCCTTGGAATTCGAAGGCTTGGGGCACTTGCGCGAACAGCGCGACAGGGAACAGGAAGAAGCCGAGGATGGAGAGTCGCATGGTACTGACGGTTGGTGGGTTCAGGGAAGTTGTGCGGAACGGACGTTGTTGGGTGTGGCGCTGCCAACGGTCACGAGGATCGGGTCACGATCATTGCTTGCACCGATGTACTTGACCTCTCCGTCCATATTCACGTCGTGCGTGGTGTAAGCGCCGGTTATAACGCTGTTCGGCGTGGTGCTGCCGATGGTCACGAGGATGGGGTCGCGATCGTTATCAATGCCGGTGTACTTCACTTGCTGGTTCACGGTAACATCCCCGGGCCAGAGATGACGGACGGTTCCGTTGATCCGTTGCGCATCCGTGCCGTAGGTGGGGGTGCTTCCATCGATGAAGTTGATGCCAACGGCCACGGCGCTCAAGGCCAAGGGATCAAGCGTCATCACGGGCAGATGGTTGCGGTGGCGCACGGCCACATGGTAGGTGCCGGGCACCGCGCTCAATCGCAGGGGCGAAACACCATCTGTATCCACCACATCCCCATCACGCTGAACAAGCGCACTTCGGGTGGAAAGCACGGTTTGTGGCGTGCTGGCCGAGCGTAGCTCCACCAGGACCCAATCCACCACTGCGTCGTTGCTGCTCACACTTAGTACGAGCGGTGTCACCTGCTCCCCACCTCCTTCGCCATACTGGGCAAAGCCGGCCGCGGTGTACGGCTCGGTGAAGGGTATCAACGCAGCGGAACGCAGCCCATCGCTCATCAAGGAGTTGATGGTGCTGTAAGGGCCGCCCAAGAGCACCTGTGCATTGATCGCCACGCGGACCACATCGGGTTGTTGGATACCGGCGGTGATCAGGTGCGTAGGGCCTACGAGCGAGGCGCCGCATACTTGGCCCAAGGACCAGGAGAGCATGGCGGAAGAGCCTGTTCCATGTCCGCCAGCGCTTGTAGGACCTGCCGGGCCGATGGATTGCGCGTTGGTCCCGAAGGGGAACAACAACAGGCCAACAATGAAGGATAGGTTAAGGAACGGTCTCATAGCGTCGATGAAGGGTTGACCAAAGTAGCGGATCCGCTGATCCGTCAAATGGCGTATCAAAAGTGGGCGGGAAGAAGGGAGCGCCTTTGGTCCTCACAGCCGCGGCGCGAACCAACGAAGCCGTCACTCCTTCTAACCTGCACGGTGCGCGTACCCGATGCCACGTAGCACTGGGCGAGGGACAGGCCAGTGGGTAGGGGGCAGAGGTCCAGCTGTGCGGTCGCCGTGGGCATGGCCTTCGCTGCCCGGCAAGTACAATACCACCAACCATGATGAAGCCTCTTGCAGTGATCACCGCGCTTGTGATCTGCGTGCTGGGTGCAACCGCACAAACGCCCAATGCCAGCCCTTCCAGCGAGGTTCTGCAAAGCTGCCTCTTGGTTACCGGGCCTACCGAATGGGCCAGGCTGAAGTTGAGCACCGACCAACTGGAACACGTACGGCGCATTCAGGAGGCGTGCAAGGAGGAGTGCGATGTGAAAGGCGTTAAGATGGTGGACAACCCGATTTCCAATGACGATGGGAAAACGGTGATGGCCGAGTTGGTCAACATACTTACCAAGGACCAGTATCGTGCATGGGTGGCGTATTGTACCGGAACCACCGCTGGCGGAAAGCCAACGAACTGACGCTTTTTTTCCACCGTTGTCGCACCGCTGTGCCCGCGGTCAACCGCGCTACGCGCGACACGCTGGAAAAGATCCGAGCGTCGCACGCGAGACCGATCCACATTCGGCTTGCAGATCAGCACGTAGCGCATGACCGATCGCGGATCCAGCGCGGCTCACCCACTGGATCAGTCGCTCAAATACCTTCGCCCATCTGCTCCTGACCCATGAAACGTTCTGTACTCGCCCTGCTCCCCTGCGTTCTACTTTCACTGGCACACGCCCAACAGATCACCCTTGATTGGGCCACCGAGACCGTGCCCGCCAACAACCGCGTGAAGCTTGCCGAAGGTGGTGGCGTATTCGCGTTGGGCACTGGCGATAACAGCGCGGTGATCCAGCGCATCAGCGCAGCGGGTGCCGTGCAGTGGACCAAAACGCTAAGCGCACCCACGCTCTACGCTATCGACATGGATGTGGACACGAGCAATAACGTGTACATCTACGTGGGCTTCACCACCGGCCAATTGGATCTTGATCCCGGCCCGCAAACCACGCTGGTAAACCCCGGCAAAGTGTACGCGAAGTACACCAGCAGCGGCCAGTTCCTGTGGGGCTTCAGCATAGAGAACACCACCGACCTCAGCGAGGACTATGGCGCCATCAGTGTAGATGATGCCGGCAACCTCTACATCCTGGGCGACCTCGGCGAAGGCACCTACGATTTCGATCCCGGTCCCGGTGTGTATGATCTGGTGTGTGGCGACTTCACCATCGGCTCCTACATCGCGCGTTACCGTCCCGATGGCACTTTGGTGTTCGCGGATGTGCGCACGTGGTACGGTGGGTTCACCAGCAGCCGGGACATTGATGTGATGCGCGATGGCTCCGCGTTCTATGTGATCCAAACGCTGGACAACGGCGGCCCACTGAGCTCGCAGATCGACGTGGATCCCGGTCCCGGAGTCTTCAATGTGTACACCGAAACGCAGAGCATCATGCGGTACGACAGTGCGTTCGCTTTTCAAGGACAGGCCTACACCAACTACGGCGACATCCGCTTGTGCGCAGATGCGCAGGGCGATGCGTACTTGATGGGTACCGCCAGCGTGGGCGCCGGTTTCTGGGCTGTGAAGTACAGCGGCAACGGCCCGAACCTGACGCAGGTGTACAGCACGCCGCTCACGTCTACCGGCAATTTGCGCCCAGGGGATATTGCCCCGGACGATCAAGGCGGTTGCCTGGGCATGTACAGCAACAACTGCACGAACAGCGTGATCCGCTTTTACAAAATGAACGTGAGCGGCCTGGTGGACTTCAGCCTGTTCATCAACAGCGGAACCGATTGCACCTTGCCCGGCGGCAAAGGCTTCGATGTGGATGGCAACAGCTTCTACATGGGCACCTACAACAACGGCTACGTGGTGGATTTCGAACCCGGCGCGAGCGTGCTTTCCCTGCCCACCGGCAACAACGATGGGGTGGTGGCCCGCTACGACTGGTGCGCCGATGCGCCTTTCCAACCGTTCGATATACTCCTCCCCTCGCCCATTTGCACCTTGGACACGGTAACCTTCAATGTGTCCGCTTTCGGCGACGCGAGCAGCTACACCTGGAACACCAGTGTCTGGCCCATTCTCTCCGGGCAGGGAACAGCGAGTATAACAGCGCTCGTGTCCAGTATTGGCAATGATGCTATTTCCGTAATAGCGGTGAATGCCTGTGGCAGCAGCGACCCCGTGGAAGTGTATCCCGTGAGCTTCTACCCCGAATGGAGCCCGCTGGAAGATGCAGAGGAGTGCTACAATTACAACGGTGTCATCGACCCGCAGCTCTGTCCCGATTGCACAGCCTCCTGGCAACCTGGCGGTGAAACCACGCCAACATTATCCGTGTCGATCACGGAGACCACCACCTTCATTCTTACAGTGACCAGCGGCGGTTGCGTGGATACGGATACCCTTACGATCACGATCGATCCGTGCTTGGCTGTCGACGATGCAACGCGTGAACCGGTGTCCTTGTCACCCGTACCGGTCGCGAGCGGCGAGCTGTTGCGCGTTCGTGGTGTGCTACCACGCGAGCTCGCCTTCATCACCAGCGCCGATGGACGGCAATACCCCATTGCCGCTGTAGCAACAGGCACCATGGCGATGATCGCGACAAGTCAGTTCGCTGCCGGTGCCTACACGTTGCGCTCTACCGATGGAAGGGCATGGCGGTTCGTAGTGGTGCGCTGATCAACCGCGCCAGGTGTAATTCGCATCGGGCACCTCCAACACGTTGCCCTTCGCGTCCATAACCACCACCTTCACGGTGAACGGCGTGCCCGCGGGCAGATTGGCGATCATGGTGCGCATGGCCGTAGAGATCGTACCGCCGCTACCGGTGGCCGTTGCATCCTTGCCGGTGCAGTCCATGATGCAAATGGTGAGCGACGTGATACGCGCATCAGGAACGCAACCCTGAAGCTCGATGGCCTTGATCGCGGACCATTCCGCCTTGGTGATATCTCCACTGATCTTGGTGGCCAAGCGTATGCGCGGCGGGCCACCAACAGGGGCGAGCATTTTGGCCCCGGGATCGAACACGGTTGCCGGTTGGAACGAAGTGCATAGCAGTGCCGCAGCGAGAAAAAGAGAATGTGTGAACATGGTTCTGGGTGTTGGTTACCGAACATCAATTCGGCACCGGCAGATGGTAACGCGTGGGATCAACGGCCCATCACAATGCCCTGTTTTCGCGCACATGCGCCGAAGACTAGGAAGTGTGCATAGAAGTTCCGTAACGTTGAACTGCCAAGTCCACCAGCTGCTCGCTGGATCACCCTCTTGACATTGAGGAGCGTACATGGAAAACGCCTTATGGAGCGCAGGCATGGCGTGGGCATTGCCCGATGGCCGTGCGATCATCAGTGCGTGTTGCGTCAGCCTGCTGATCGCGGGTTGCAATGCGCAGCAACCCGAACCTGTGCCACTGCCCGCACCAACCGCCGCGCAACCACCACCGGTGGAACAGGCGGCACCGCTACCGCCGCCAATAGCGCCCGAGGACGATGCCGCCACACCCAACTTCCCGGCTCCCGATAGCCAGCAGGGTGCCGCACTCACCTACCGCATCATCGATGCGCCCAACGGCACCTTCGGCTACGACATCCTGAGCGATGGGAAGCTCTTGATCCACCAGACCAATTTGCCCGGCCAGCCCGGCCACGAAGGCTGCAAGACGAAAGCCGATGCCGAGAAACTCGCCGACTACGTGATCAAAAAGATCAAGAAGGGCGAAATGCCCCCCACCGTTACCCCCGAAGAATTGAAGACCCTTGGCATGATCTGACCCAGTAACCACAACGGGCCATTGCGCGCCCTCCGCCCCCTATTCACCACCACCCGCATGAACACTCTTCGCACACTATGCGCCACCGTGCTGCTGCTCTGCGCAGGCCCGCTGCTGCATGCCCAAGTGGATTGGACACCCTTGGGCCCCGATGACAGCAATTGGCCTTCTGCTGGAAGTGCCTCTTACCAGAGCCTCGCTCTGGACGGCAGCGGCAACCCCGTGGTCGCCGCTGCATCGACAGCCCATGGAGTAAGCTCACCGTGAAGCGCTGGGACGGCACAACTTGGAGCCACGTAGGCACTGCGGGTATTTCCGCAGGAGGCCACTTGGTCAAGTCTCGCCTTGGACGCCGCAGGTAACCCAGTGGTCGCCTATTATGATCATGCCAATGGGTACAAGACCACCGTGCTGCGCTGGATCGGATCCGCTTGGACACTCGTGGGTTCGGCGGGCATTTCCGCGGGAGTCGCCATATACCATAGTCTCGCTCTGGACGCCACCGGTAACCCCGTGGTTGCTTATCATGATTCCCCCAACGGCGGTAAGACCACCGTGCAACGCTGGGACGGTTCGGCTTGGACCCTTGAGGGTACTGCGGGCATTTCTGCCGGAGTGGCCTTATACCAAAGTCTCGCACTGGACGCCAGTGACAACCCAGTGGTCGCGTATAGAGATGTGGCCAACGGCAACAAGACCACCGTGCAGCGCTGGAACGGGTCGGCATGGACCCTCGTGGGTGCGGCAGGCATTTCCGCTGGGGCGGCTTTGGACCAAAGTCTCGCACTGGAGGCTACCGGAAATCCCGTGGTCGCTTATCAGGACCAAGCTAACGGTTCCAAGATCACCGTGCAGCGCTGGAACGGCTCCGCTTGGACCCTTGTGGGTTCAGCGGGTATTTCCGCAGGACAGGCTAATTACCAACGCCTAACCTTGGACGCTGGGGATAACCCCGTGGTCGCATACCAGGATCAGACCAATTCCTATAAGACCACTGTGCTCCGCTGGAACGGCTCGACTTGGTCCTTTGTTGGTGCCGGCGGCATTTCCGCTGGGAGCTCCTATTACCAAAGTCTCGCTCTGGACGCCGCAGGTAACCCCGTGGTCGCCTACGCTGACGGCACCAATGGCAGCAGGACCACCGTGCAGCGCTGGAACGGCTCGGCATGGAGCGTTGTGGGCATGGCGGGCATTTCCGCCGGACAGGCTAATTTCCAGAGTCTAGCATTGGACGCCAGCGGCTACCCCGTAGTCGCTTATCAGGATGCAGCCAATAGCGGTATCACCGTGCAGCGCTGGGACGGCTCGGCATGGACCCTTATTGGCACTGCAGGCTTTTCCGCTGGACCTGCCTACTTCCTGGTGTCGCCACGGACGGAGGAATACCCTGTGGTCGCCTATCGGGATTTCGTGAATGGCCAGAAGATAACCGTGCAGCGCTGGAACGGTACCGTTTGGACCCTTGTGGGCACAGCCGGAATTTCTGTTGGACAGGGCAATTACCCCAGTCTCGCGTTGGACACCGCAGGTAACCCCGTGGTCGCTTATCCGGATGGCGTCAATGGCAACAAGACCTCTGTACAGCGCTGGAACGGAACAGCCTGGTCTCTTATGGGCACCGCGGGCATTTCCGCTGGTATCTCCATTTACCAGAGTCTCGCCCTGGACGCCGCAGGCAACCCCGTGGTCGCCTATCGCGATATGGCAAACGGAGGGAAGACCACTGTGCAGCGCTGGGACGGTTCGGCATGGAGCGTGGTGGGCATGGCGGGAATTTCCGCTGGACAGGCCTACACGCAAAGTCTCGTACTGGACGCCGCTGGAAACCCCGTGGTCGCCTATCAGGACGGCGCCAACGGGTACAAGACCACTGTACAGCGCTGGAACGGCTCGGCATGGTCGCTCGTCGGCGCCGCTGGCATATCTACAGGACAGGGCAACTACCAAAGTCTCGCCCTGGACGCCACCGGCAACCCAGTGGTCGCCTACGCCGACGATACCAATGGCAACAGGACCACCGTGCAGCGCTGGAACGGTACCGCATGGGTGGTGGTAGGCACCCCTGGTTTCACCGGGACGGTAGTGAACTCCAGCTCTCGATGGCTACAGGTGGATGCGCAGGGTGTTATGGTGGTGGCGTACTGCAGTGGCTTCCTTTATGCCAAGAAAATTGTGGGCACAGGGCTGTTGGCGGGCAGCATCATCGGCAGCCCCTTCTGCGCGGATGGCAGCGGCACCTTCAACGTGCCGTACACCGCCACGGGCACGTACAACCCCGGCAACACGTATACCGCGCAGCTCAGCGATGCCCTGGGCGGCTTCGCCAGCCCGGTGAGCATAGGCAGCCTGAGTGCTACCAGCAGTGGCAGCATCAGTTGCACCATCCCACTGCTCACACCCGCCGGCACGGCCTACCGCATCCGCGTGGTGGCCAGCGATCCGGTGGCGCAGGGTGCCAACAACGGCAGCGACCTGGCCGTGATCGTACCCGTAACGTGGTACCAGGACCTGGACAACGATGGCGTCGGCGATCCGGGGGTGAGCCAGGTAGCGTGCACGCAGCCGCCGGGCTATGTGAACACAACCACCAGCGATTGGACCCAGCGAACGGATGTCGGTGATGATGGGCAGAACGTGCCCATCGGCCGCTCGGGGGCCGTGGGTTTCAGCATCGGCACCAAGGGCTACATCGCAACAGGTACCGATGGCAGCTTGAAGCGGGACCTGTGGGAGTATGATCCCGCTGCCGATACCTGGTCGCAAAAGGCCGATTTCGGTGGTACCGCGCGGCAGAACGCCGTGGGCTTCTGTATCGGGAACAAGGGTTACATCGGCACCGGGAACGATGGTGTATTCCGGCAGGACTTCTGGCAATACGACCCTGCCACCAACACATGGACCCAGAAAGCCAACGTGGGCGGTAACGTGCGCACTGGCGCGTCGGCGTTCACCATCGGTACCAAGGGGTACATCGTGGCCGGCTACGATGGCGCTTACCAGACGGACTGCTGGGAATACGATCCCGCCAGCGATGCATGGAGCGCGAAGGCCCCCTTCGCGGGAACCGCCCGTGCCGGGGCCGTGGGCTTCAGCATCGGCACCAAGGGCTACTGTGGTACCGGGAATGGAACGAGCGGCACCTTCAGCGATCTTTGGGAGTACGACCCCGCCGGCAACATGTGGAGCCCCAAAGCGGCTTTTGCGGGTGGGGCGCGCACCAACGCGGTCGGTTTCAGCATCGGCCCCAAGGGTTACGTGGCCACAGGAGTCGATAGCGGATACAGAAAGGACCTCTGGGAATATGATCCCACCACCGATAGTTGGACGCAGCGGCCCAGCTTCGGCGGTTCAGCCCGCTACCTCGCCGTGGGCTTCAGCATCGGCTCCATGGGCTACGTGGGCACCGGGAACGATGGACTCCTGAAAGCGGACTTCTGGGAGTACCGACCGTACGTGAGCGCACCGCCGAACACGTGGGCGCAGCAGAACGATCTCGGCCTCAATGCACCGATCGAGCCGATCGGCCGCGCGGGTGCCGTCGGTTTCAGTATCGGGAACAAGGGCTATATCGGTACGGGTAGCGATGGCTCCTTGAAGCAGGATCTGTGGGAGTACGACCCGGCTACCGGTGCCTGGTCCCAAAAAGCCGATATGGGCGGCGGCCCGCGGCAGTTCGCTGTGGGCTTCAGCATCGGCACCAAGGGCTACATCGGCACGGGGTTCGACGGCGGCTTCAAGAACGACTTCTGGCAATACGATCCCGCCACCAACGCATGGACGCAGAAAGCCAACGTGGGCGGTACCGTGCGCGCCGGAGCATCGGCGTTCACCATCGGCACCAAGGGATACGTGGTGGCCGGCTACGATGGCTCTTACCAGACGGACTGCTGGGAATACGATCCCACCAGCGATACGTGGAGCGCGAAGGCCCCCTTCGCGGGAACCGCCCGTGCCGGGGCCGTGGGATTCAGCATAGGTGGCACGGGCTACTGCGCTACAGGGAATGGGGTAGCTGGCAACTTCGGTGATCTGTGGGCCTACGACCCCGTTACCAACGCATGGACCCCCAAAGCGAGTGTCGGCGGTGGGGCACGTACCAATGCCGTGGGCTTCAGCATCGGCTCCAAGGGCTATGTGGCCACAGGACTCGATAGCGGATACCGGAACGACCTCTGGGAATATGATCCCGTTACCGATAGCTGGACGCAGCGGCCCAACTTCGGCGGTTCCGCACGTTACCTCGCAGTGGGCTTCAGCATCGGCTCCAAAGGCTACGTGGGCACCGGGAACGATGGCATCCTGAAGCGCGACTTCTGGGAGTATCGCCCTCAACTGGTCACCGCATCGGGCCCGCTCAGCTTCTGCCAGGGCGGCTCTGTGGTGCTCACCGCGAACCACGGCAGCAGCTTTTACTGGAGCACGGGTGCCACCACGTCCAGCATAACGGCAGCGAACAGCGGCACCTACCTGCTGGTAGCCGACGGCACCAGCACGGAGATCGTAACGGTTACGGTGGCTCCGGCACCTGTACTGATCGTTACATCCCCGGCTTCCTTGTGTGGTGCGGGCACGGTCGATCTGACGGATGCAGCGGTCACTGCCGGCTCAGCGCCCGGATTGGCACTTACGTATTGGACGGATGCGGATACGACCAGTTCCTATCCCACACCTGCCACCGCCACCAACGGCACCTACTACATCAAGGGCATGAATGCCGCTGGTTGTTCGGCCGTGGTGCCTGTTTCGGCTACGATAAGCGAACTGGCGAACGCTGGTATTGATGGGACGTTGGAGGTCTGTGGGAGCGCGACATCCCAGCCCTTGGCGAACTCTTTGGGCGGCACTCCGCAGTCCGGCGGTTCGTGGTCCGGGCCAGCGCGGTGAGCGGCGACCCCACGCCCCGCCACCATATCAGGTCTTTACCGGTACATCGTCTCCGGAACGGCACCTTGCCCGAACGACACGGCTTTTGTTTCCGTGAGTGAAATCCCTGCCACGCTCTGGTTCGCGGATGTTGAAGCGGATGGCTACGGGGATCCCGCTGCGGACAGTCTTGCATGCACCCAGCCGCCCGGCTATGTCGCGGATGGCTCTGATGACTGCATCTCCGTCGCGGGGCGCGTCGGTGACCCCTGCGATGACGGGGATGCGAACACCACCACCGATGTCCTCACTGCCGGATGTGCATGTGCCGGTACACCTGCTGCTGTAACGGTCGCTGCGCGCGTTTTTCTGGAAGGCCCCTACACCAATGCCACCGGCCTCATGAACGATGCCTTGCGCACCTTGGGCACCTTCCCCCTCACCGATCCATACCCCGGCCTGGGCTACGTGCATACCGGTAGCGGCAACGGCGGTTCAATAGCACCAGCGGTGCTCGCGGTCAGCGGTAACAACGCCATTGTGGATTGGGTGCTGTTGGAGTTGCGCAGCCCGGCGACCCCGGCCAGCATCATCACCAGCCGCAGTGCGTTGGTGCAGCGGGATGGCGACGTGGTGGAATTGGACGGCACCTCGCCGGTGTCCTTCTCCGTGGTGGCGAACAGCTACCAAGTGGCCGTGCTGCAGCGCAACCACTTGGGTTGCATGTCGGCAGGTCCGGTCGCTCTCAGTTCAACCACAACAGCGGTGGACTTCAGCACGAATAACACGACGACCTACGGCACTTTTGCACGCAAGAGCGTTCCCGGGTCATTCCCCGCAGAAGTGCTTTGGGCGGGAGATGTCACCTTCAACAGCACATTGCAATACATCGGCTTGGGTAACGACCGGGACCCGATCCTGGTGACCGTGGGCAGCACCACGCCGAACAACGTATTAAGCAACGCTTACAGCACGCGCGACGTGAATATGGACGGCAATGTGCAGTACATCGGCAGTGGCAACGATCGCGACCCTATACTGGTGAATGTGGGGAGTACGACGCCGAACAATGTGAGGGTGGCGCAGTTGCCTTAACGGGTTCCCCCCTCCTGCTATCGCCGTTCGATAGGCGATGTCAGGTGGGGCAGGTTGGTTTCCGGTTCGATCGATCTACGAATACAAGATCGAAACCCCAATACCCTCTTGGATCAGGGGATGGCTATTGGACCAGCTAGCAGAGCCTTTCTACCGCTGAACAGCGCCACCGGATCTCCCCGTGAACTGGCCGAACAATTCCTGGCCCGCGTGCAATGCGTGATCCTCATCCCGCGCCCATACGTTCACCTCGTAGCAACCATCCTCGCAGACCACTTGGCCTATGGGATCCTCCCAGCCAAAGGCATCCATGCGCATGGCCCTGTGGCCAAAGTATTCCTGCACATGCCAGAGCGAATGGCCGGCCGGGGCCGAAGGCAGGGGCGCGTCCAGTTCGAATTCCTCCACCTCGGAACCCTTATCTCCAAAACGGAGCGCGGCCTCCGCTTTCTCGCGTGTAGTGAATACGGCGCTTGTGCGCCGATCGTCGCGTGTCCCGGTGATGAGAATGTACACTTTGGTTCCCATGGTACGAACCTAAGATCGCGCCGAACGGTCGGTTCATCGCGGCTCGCATTTGCTCCCACAGGCCATTGTTCGTTCCGGGTGCGTTCGTGCGTTGCGCTGATCAACCGCGGAGAATTTGCGTAAGGGATATCGAACAAGAAATTACAATGGCGGCAAGGTTGCCGCACGTGTGGTCCTAGTTGCCAAGCCAAGGTATTGGACGCTGCCTGCACTACGACCATAGCGTTCATCTTTGCCACATGGGCATGGCCACACCTGAACATCCATGAGTACTGCTGGACCAGCGCAGCACGATCAACGGTGCGGTCGCATGCCTGCTCACTATCAGTGGTGTTAACCCCTTGCCGACAACGGCGCAAGTCCCCACTTCCTCCGAGCTCGTCCACCTCGACATCAGAGGCCTCCCGGCCGCCCCCATCCGTAGCCTGGTGAAGGACCTCGACGGCTACTTGTGGATCGGCACCGAGAACGGACTGTGCCGCTACGATGGGATCAATCTGGACGTGTACCGCAACATCCCAGGCGATAGCACGAGCCTGCCCGGGAACAATTTCGTGCATGACCTGATGATGGACGATCGCGGCATGATCTGGGTCTCCAGCTTCGGCGGCGTGGGCGTGTTCGATCCGCACCGCGGTGGAAGGTCTTCGCTGCTCCGCTTCGATCGGAAAGCCTTGCTCAACGCGAACGGGCGCAACACCAGCATCGATGCCGATGATCTCTTCCTCGATCAGCAAGGCGGGATATGGCTCTCCTGCGTGAGGAGTGGACTTGCGCGTTACGATGAAGCCTCGGGCATGTTCCACGACCTGCGGGAACTGAACGACGCGCTGCCGGCCGACCAGAAGAACCCTTTCACGATGGGCGTTGTACGTGATGCCGACGGCGTGGTCTGGTTTTCGGACGCCATCTCTGTGTACAGCTTCGATCCAGGAACCCGCCGCATCGAACGCCATGCGACCAGCATCACCGCGCAGGATGCCCGGAAAGGGGTCCAACTCGCACACCTGATACAGGACCCGCAAGACCCCAACACCCTGTGGCTGGGCTCTTGGGGCGCAGGCCTTATCCATTTCGACAAACGCACCGGGCGCAGCGAGAACTACACCATTGCCCATGATGGCCCGGTGAACTTCACGAACATCGTCTGGGCCATACTGCCGAGAACGAGCGGGCACTTGCTGATCGCCATCGACAAGGAACTGCGCGACTTCGATACACGGTCGCGCACGTTCAGCAAGGCCATCCGCACGCTGGAATTCGGCTCGGGAACATTCGAGTCCATCGGCAACGCACTGATGCAGGACAAAGATGACCGCATCTGGGTGGGCACATTCAACGGCCTATTCACGCTGCCCCCGCGTGCTGCTGACTACCGGAAGTGGTCGCCCCCGGCCCAGTGCTCTGCACGGCCAGCGATCATCCCGGCTATTGGGGAGCAAAACAATACGCGCACCGGATGCTGTTCAAATTGGGCGTGGAGGGTGAACCGCTGGACTCACTGCCACTGCCGTATTCGGAAGAGCACCGGTTCGAGCCCATGAGCATCCTTCAGACCCGCGACGGCCACGTGCTCGTGGGGACAACGAGCGGGCTTTGCGTGTACGATCCCGCTGCACGAACGCTCGCGCGAGAGAACTTCCAGGACGTGGAAGGCCCGCCGAACTGATGAAGTACGGATCGCAGGGCAGGGAACTGACGAACATCTCCGCCCTCATCCCGCGACCGGACAGCGTGCTGTTCGCGGTGACCAACAACGAAGGGATCGTGGAGTTGCGGTATCACGGCGACTCCCTGCGCTTCGTGGCCACCTATGTGGACGACCAGGACCGCACGAACGGTTTCGGCGATGCCGCTGCTGACGCGCTCGGGAACATCTGGATCGCCACGTATACCGGCCTTGTGCTTTTCCGTGCGGGCGATCATTCCTTCCAGCACATCGGCCCCGTTGATGGGTTGGGGATGTCGTCCGTAGCATCCATCATACTGGACCATGACGGCTGCATGTTCGCGTGGAATTCCTCGGGCGCCCGATTCAACGCCAATACCTTCGCGCGCCCGGCCAGGTGAGCGGCCTGTACATCCGATCGGTCGCTGTGCGAGGCGTTCCCGCACGCGACTTGGGGCCGCTGTCGGTGCTCGTTCTCCCGCACGACAGCAATTCGGTCACCATCAACTACGCGCCCATCGCTTTGTTGCACGCTGACGCGTTGCACTACGAAGTGAAGCTCGACGGGCACAACGGGGTTGGGTGGACCAGGGCTTCAACCGCACCGCCAGCTATGTCGGGCTGCCGCCGGGCGAGTACACCTTGCACGTGCGCATCGCGGGAAAGGAGCAGAGCACCTTGGGAACGGGGTTCTCCTTCACCATCGTTCCGGCATGGTGGCAGACCTGGTGGTTCAGGGTCCTCGTGGCGTTGCTCTCCGGGGGCCTCGTGTTCTTCCTCTCGCGCTACATCCTGCAGCTTCGCTACCACGAACGCATCACCGCACTGGAGCGCGAGCGCGAGGTGAGCGCCATACGTACGCGCATCGCCCGCGACATCCACGACGATATCGGCAGCGGGCTCACGCGCATCACCATGCTCTCGCGCGAGATGAACAGCACGAAGGAGACCGGCGATGAGAAGGACCGGCTGGCCTGCAGCATCGCCAACGCGAGCACCGAGCTCATCGGCCAATTGAGCGAGATCGTGTGGACGGTGGACCCGAAGAACGACCATGCGGAACACTTCATCGCCCACGTGCGCGACCTGCTCGGCCGCCAGTTCGAAGAGCTCAGCGCGGGCCTGCGGACGGACCTCTCCATCGAGACCGGGCATGGAACAGCGGGATATCCCGCCGGACATCAAGCGCAACGTGGTGATGATCCGCAGAAAGAGACGGTGAGCAACGCGTTGAAGCACGCAGTGCCCGCACCATCTCGGTGAAGCTGCGCATCGGAACGCGTGAGCTGGCGCTGCACGTGGAAGATGATGGTGCCGGTTTCGACACGTCAGCGGAACGTTTGCGCGGCAACGGCTTGGGCAACCTGCGCAAGCGGAGCGGGTCCATCGGGGGCACGCTGAACGTGACCAGCGATGCGCAGGGCACGCGATACGCCCTGCGCGTGCCGCTCCCTTCACCCACTTTCATGCGGGACCCCTGAGCCATCGCGCACGATAGCTTTGTTGCGCCGCCCGCTCCAACATCCGCGGCACCAACATGCCGATCCGTGTCGCCATAGTCGAAGATGACCCGGTGCTCCGGGCTTCTCTGGGGCGCGTGGTGCAAGCCGAAGGCGACCTGAAGTGGATGGGTAGCTACGGCAGCGCCGAGGAGTTCATGGCTCGAACCACCGGCTTGGAGGGACTCGACGTGGTGCTGATGGACATCAACCTGCCCGGCCTCAGCGGCATCGAGTGCATCACGGCCTGCAAGCCCAAGCGACCACAGACGCAATACCTCGTGTGTACCATCTTCGAGGACAACGAGAACGTCTTCAACGCGCTGTGCGCAGGCGCCACGGGCTATCTGTTGAAGAGCGCCGAGCCCGAGCAGATCGTGCGCTCCATCCACGAGATCCACAGCGGCGGATCGCCCATGAGTTTGCACATCGCCCGCATGGTGGTGAGCAGCGTACCGCGAAAGAAGAGCAACAATACCCTGCTGGAAAGCCTCACCAAGCGCGAGCGCGAAGTGCTGGACCAGCTCGCAGGCGGCTACCGCTACAAGGAGATCGCCGAGCGCATGGGCCTGAGCATCGATACGGTGCGCAGCTACATCCGCGACATCTACACCAAGCTCCAGGTGCAGAGCAGGACGGATGCGTTGAACAAGGTGTTCGAGCGGTAAGAATTTCCACCGCAACGACGCGACGACGCAACGGGACCGCCACGTGAAGGGGTCATGCGGCATCTCCTTCTACATCGCATCCCTGTCATTGGCATTCAAAAAAACGTCGCGCATTCGTTGCGTCGTCGCGTCGTTGCGGTTCATCGCATTCCACCCCCACTATCATGCGATTGAGACCCTGCTCCCGCCCCGATAGCCTTGTGCCATCATGCGGAAGCAACACGATCCATCCCTCGTTCGCGCTCTGATCGCGGCCCTTTTCATAGCCGCCAGCGGAAGCGCATTTGCCCAACAACAAGAAGCGGCCAGCGCGACTTCCGTGGCCTTCCCAGCCGCGAACGCGCATAGCGAGGCGAAGCTCACCGCGCGCATCATCGAAGCGCCCAACGGCACCTTCGGCTACGAAGTGCTTTCTGATGGTGCGCTCTTCGTGCGCCAGACCAATGTGCCCGGCCGCCCCGGCAACAACGGTTGCCCAAAACGTGAGCAGGCGGAAAAGCTCAGCGCACTGGTGATCGAAAAGATCCAGCGCGGCGAGATGCCGCCCACCGTAACGCTTGAAGAACTCAAAGCCCTCGGACTCTGATCCTAAAATACCCTGAACCATGATATCCCTTATGAAACCCCTCCTGCTGATCACAGCGCTCGCGCCTGCACCCTTGTGCATGGCACAGAACGGTTGGACCCAAAAAGCCGACTACGGTGGCGGGGCACGCCGCGGTGCAGTTGGCTTCTCCATCGGAAGCAAAGGGTATATCGGGACCGGGCATGAGATCGGAGGCGGCGCGACGGCCGACTTCTGGGAGTTTGACCCGACTACGAACAGCTGGAGCCAAAAGGCCAACGTCTACACGCAAGGCATCGCCTACGGCGTGGGATTCGCTATCGGCGGCAAAGGGTACATTGGATCTCTGCCGGGCTTCTGGGAGTATGATCCCCTCGTTCAACACATGGACCCAGAAAGCCGATTTCGGGGTGGTGCAACCAAGGATCCCTGGCCGTTGGCTTTTCCATCGGCTCAAAGGGATACGTAGGTACCGGTTTCAATTACATAGGGGGGGATCCACAGAGTGATTTCTGGGAATACGATCCAACGACCGATGCCTGGACACAAAAAGCGGGCTTTCCGGGTGGTGTGCGTTATGGGGCTGTGGGATTTTCAGTAGGCTCAAAGGGATATGTAGGCACAGGACGTTCGTCTTCCGTTCTCGTCCATAACGATCTCTGGGAGTATGATCCGTCGACGAACGCATGGATCCAAAAGGCCGACCTTCCAGGCAGTGCAAGGGACCAGGCAATAGGGTTCTGCATTGGCGCCTCTGGCTTCCTTGGCACAGGGTACGGCACCGGGAACACTGTGATCAACGACCTATGGCGATACACTCCTTCGTCGGATTCCTGGGCGCAAGTGGTCGACTTCACGGGAGGAGGTCGCGCCCAAGCGATCGGATTCTCCATTGGGCCCGTGGGCTACGTTGGCACTGGACTGACCAACACGATCAGCGATATCGTCGCTGACTTCTGGGAATTCGACCCGGTTCAAGGCTGTTCGGTGGGGAGTGCATGTGATGACGGTGTACCCTGCACGATCAGATACCGTCACGAGCAGTTGCGGATGTGCCGGAACCAATGCGCCCGATACGGATAGCGACGGTATTTGCGACCTGTCGGATCCATGCCCTCTCCTGCCGAACCTGAGCAACGGCCAATCCTGCAATGATGGTGATGCATGCACGATCAACGACATCGTGACCAACTGCGTGTGCGCAGGCACATTCGCGGATACCGACAACGATGGCATCTGCGATGCGACCGATCCGTGTCCTCTACTTGCCAACCTCACTCCCGGTGACGCATGTGATGATGGTGATGCCTGCACTGTGAACGACAATGTGGACGCGTTCTGCGTATGCCAAGGGAGTTTTCAAGATACAGACGGCGACGGGGTCTGCAACGCCAGCGACAACTGCCCATTTCAGCCTGGTGTTATCGGATCGCCCTGCGACGACGGTGATCCCTGCACCATCAACGATGAAGTGAATTCGATCTGCCTGTGCCAAGGGACCGGCACGCCCGATACGGATGGCGACGGTGTCTGCGATACGCAGGACGATTGCCCGAACACACCGGGTGTTATCGGCTCCAGTTGCGACGATGGCAATGCGAACTCCGTGAACGACGTGCTCAACGCCGTTTGCATCTGCGAAGGCACGATCACACCGCCTGATTCATGGACAGTGCGCGCGGACTTGCCGGGGACAGGGCGCAAGGACGCAGTAGGTTTCAGTGTTGGCAACTACGGCTACATGGGAACCGGCTCGAATGATCTGAACACGTACCAGGATCTCTGGCGCTTCGACCCCGCCACCAATACATGGGCGCAGATGGCGGATGTGGGCGGTACCCTCCGCACCGGTGCGTTCGCCTTCGCCACAAGCAGCCATGGCTATGTGGGAGAAGGCATGGATGAACAAGGGACCTACCAACAGGACCTCTGGGAATACGATCCGTTGACCAATGGCTGGATACTGGTAAGCTCCACCGACCCCCAAGGCAATGGCCGGTTCCGGGCTGTGGCATTCAGCATCGGGGACATTGGTTACGTAGGACTGGTCAGACCCCATTCGGTCTCACACAGGATCTCTGGTCATTCGATACCGGTACAGGAACATGGACATCTAGAGCCGCCTTCGGCAACGGCCTGCCGCGCGCCGGCGCCGTCGGATTCAGCATCGGTTCCAAAGGCTACGTAGGCACGGGCACCGATGGCTTCAACAACAACAACGACTTCTGGGAATATGATACCACAACAGATACATGGACCCAACTCGGCGACTTTGCGGGAACGGCCCGCAGCTCTGCGGTAGCCTTCGCCATTGGCAATAAGGGCTATCTAGGCACCGGCGAGGACAATGCCGGTGATCTTCAGGACTTCCATGAGTATGACCCCCTCACCGACAGTTGGGCACCGCGGGCCAACTACAGCGGTGATATCCGCCACGGCGCGACAGGCTTTGCCCTCAATGGAAGGGGATACATCGGAACCGGGGTGAACAACATGGGCTTCCTTGCTGACTTCCGCGAATACACACCAGGAACGACGTGTGTTGTCGGGGCTTCATGCGATGATGGCCTCATCTGCACCATCAACGATGTGTACGGCGCAAATTGCACCTGTGCGGGAACCCCTTTGAACGACGCCGATGGTGATGGCGTATGTGACGAGAACGACCTCTGTTCCGATACGCCCGTGGGCGAAGTAGTCAACACCGACGGTTGCTCCTGCTCGCAACTGATAGTGGATGATGGCGACCCATGCACCGTAGATGACTGCGTTAACGGGATCGTGACCCATAGTTGCTGCAGAATGGCGACGAAGACCTGGACGGCGTTTGCGATGGTGGCAGACAGCTGCCCGGAACCTTGACCGGCGAAGCTGTGAACACAAACGGCTGCGCCTGTTCCCAGCAAGTGGTGGATGACGGCGGCCATGCACCATAGATGACTGCGTGGACGGCAACGTCACGCACACCCTGATCGATGCGGATAGCGATGGCGTATGCGATATGAACGACGACTGCCCGGGTACCGCGAGCGGTACACCGGTAGGCGCGACCGGGTGTTCTTGCGCACAATCGCCGACCACTTGTTTCGACCAAGCGTGTTCAGCGGGTCCGATCGTGGTGGGCGTGAACGGCCCATACTCCAACGTGGCCGCATCGGTTCAAGCCGGAGAACCACAACCACCCACCGGTACATGCAACAACCAATTGGGTTGGTGCAGTGGTCAAGTGCCGAGCCACTCGGTGTGGTTCAGTTTCGTGGCACCACCTTCCGGGAAGATCAGCTTGAACTTCGGCTCCACCAATACGTGGGACAGCCAGATCGCCCTCTGGAGCGCACCGGATTGCAACGCACTGCTCACAGGCGGCGCGGTACTGGTCGCGGCCAACGATGACTACGTCGGAACACCGCCGTACCCGTACGATGCGGCGATCGCACCCGTATGCGTTACCGCTGGTGCCACTTATTATGTGCAGGTGGACGGTTACAACGCGACCACCTTCGACAACTCCAGCTCGAACTGGTGGAGGAGGTAACACAGAATTGCGATGATGGCATCGCATGCACGGTGGACAGCTACAACTGTGGTACGGCGCAATGCACGCACGTGCTGCAGGATGCTGATGGCGATGGCGTATGTGATGCCAGTGACCCCTGTCCCACCGAAGCACCCGGTGCCGGTGATGTCTTCGCAACTGCCGTGGACATCACCGTATCCGGTGGTGCCGTTGGCGATGCCACCTGCTACTCCAACGCATACACCGATGTGAGCACTCCCGGCGATGCCAGCGCTTCCGGCGACCACGATGTGTTCTACAGCTACACCACCGGTGCTTGTGCCCTCACTCTCGATGTGGAGCTCTGTGGCGGCGATGTCCTACACCTGCTCGATGCCAGCGGCGCACACCTGGCCACCGGGGATGCAACACTGCCCGCCTTCTGCGGTGCCATCACCAACGGCTCTTCGCTGCTCGCCTTCCCTGTTGCGCCCAACACCCTCTACCACATCGTGGTGGAGGCCGATGCGGAGTTCATCATCTCCGGTGGAAGAGAACGACAGCCCGGATTCCGACAACGATGGTCTCTGCGATGCCGCCGATCCCTGCCCCAACCAAGCACCCGGCGCCGGTGATGTGTTCGCCACAGCCGTGGACATCACCGTATCCGGTGGTGCCGTTGGCGATGCCACCTGCTTCTCCAACGCCTACACCGATGTGAGCACTCCCGGCGATGCCAGCGCTTCCGGCGATCACGATGTGTTCTACAGCTACACCACCGGTGCATGCGCGCTCATCCTGGACGTGGAGCTCTGCGGCGGTGTCCTCCACCTGCTCGATGCCAGCGGTGCGCATCTGGCCACCGGCGATGCAACACTGCCCGCCTTCTGCGGTGCCATCACCAACGGCTCTTCGCTGATCGCCTTCCCTGTTGCGCCCAACACCCTCTACCACATCGTGGTGGAGGCCGATGCGGAGTTCATCATCTCGGTGGAAGAGAACGACAGCCCGGATTCCGACAACGATGGTCTCTGCGATGCCGCCGACCCATGCCCCAACCAGGCACCCGGTGCCGGTGATGTCTTCGCCACAGCCGTGGACATCACCGTATCCGGTGGTGCCGTTGGCGATGCCACCTGCTACTCCAACGCATACACCGATGTGAGCACTCCCGGTGATGCCAGCGCTTCCGGCGATCACGATGTGTTCTACAGCTACACCACCGGTGCCTGCGTTCAAAGCCTGGACGTGGAACTCTGTGGCGGCGATGTCCTCCACCTGCTCGATGCCAGCGGTGCCCACCTGGCCACCGGCGATGCAACACTACCCGCATTCTGCGGTGCCATCACCAACGGCTCTTCGCTCATCGCCTTCCCCGTGGCGCCCAACACCCTCTACCACATCGTGGTGGAGGCCGATGCGGAGTTCATCATCTCGGTGGAAGAGAACGACAGCCCGGACTCCGACAACGATGGTCTCTGCGATGCCGCCGACCCATGCCCCAACCAGGCACCCGGTGCCGGTGATGTCTTCGCAACATGCCGTGGACATCACCATATCCGGTGGTGCCGTTGGCGATGCCACCTGCTACTCCAACGCATACACCGATGTGAGCACTCCCGGTGATGCCAGCGCTTCCGGCGATCACGATGTGTTCTACGCCACACCACCGGTGCTTGCGCTCAAAGCCTGGACGTGGAGCTCTGTGGCGGCGATGTCCTCCACCTGCTGGATGCCAGCGGTGCCCACCTGGCCACCGGCGATGGAACACTGCCCGCCTTCTGCGGGCCATCACCAACGGCTCTTCGCTGATCGCCTTCCCGTGGCGCCCAACACCTCTACCACATCGTGGTGGAGGCCGATGCGGAGTTCATCATCTCGGTGGAAGAGAACGACAGCCGGACTCCGACAACGATGGTCTCTGCGATGCCGCCGATCCCTGCCCCAACCAAGCCCCCGGTGAAGGCGATGCCTTCGCCGATGCCGTGGACATCACCACCGACGGTGGCGCCGTTGGTGATGCCACCTGCTACACCAACGCATACACCGATGTGAGCACTCCCGGTGATGCCAGCGCTTCCGGTGATCACGTGTGTTCTACGCTACACCACCGGGCTTGTGCACTAACCGTGGATGTGGAGCTCTGTGGCGGCGATGTCCTCCACCTGCTGGATGCCAGCGGCGCGCACCTGGCCACCGGCGATGGCACACTGCCCGCCTTCTGCGGTGCCATCACCAACGGCTCTTTCGCTGATCGCCTTCCCCGTTGCGCCCAACACCCTCTACCACATCGTGGTGGAGGCCGATGCGGAGTTCATCATCTCGGTGGAAGAGAACGACAGCCCGGACTCCGACAACGACGGCCTCTGCGATGCCGCCGATCCATGCCCCAACCAAGCACCCGGCGCCGGTGATGTGTTCGCCACCGCCGTGGACATCACCCTGAGCGGTGGTGCTGTTGGCGACGCCACCTGCTACTCCAACGCCTACACCGATGTGAGCACTCCCGGTGATGCCAGCGCTTCCGGCGATCACGATGTGTTCTACAGCTACACCACCGGTACTTGTGCCCTCACTCTCGATGTGGAACTCTGTGGCGGCGATGTCCTACACCTGCTCGATGCCAGCGGTGCACACCTGGCCACCGGCGATGCAACACTGCCCGCCTTCTGCGGTGCCATCACCAACGGCTCTTCGCTGCTCGCCTTCCCCGTGGCACCCAACACACTCTACCACATCGTGGTGGAGGCCGATGCGGAGTTCATCATCTCGGTGGAAGAGAACGACAGCCCGGATTCCGACAACGATGGTCTCTGCGATGCCGCCGATCCATGCCCCAACCAGGCCCGGTGCCGGTGATGTCTTCGCAACTGCGGTGGACATCACCATATCCGGTGGTGCCATCGGCGATGCCACTTGCTACACCAACGCATACACCGATGTGAGCACTCCCGGTGATGCCAGCGCTTCCCCTGATCACGATGTGTTCTACGCATACACCACGGGACCTTGCGCACAAAGCGTGGACGTGGAGCTCTGCGGCGGCGATGTCCTCCACCTGCTGGATGCCAGCGGTGCCCACCTGGCCACCGGCGATGCAACACTGCCCGCCTTCTGCGGTGCCATCACCAACGGCTCTTCGCTGATCGCCTTCCCCGTGGCGCCCAACACCCTCTACCACATCGTGGTGGAGGCCGATGCGGAGTTCATCATCTCGGTGGAAGAGAACGACAGCCCGGATTCCGACAACGATGGTCTCTGCGATGCCGCCGATCCATGCCCCAACCAGGCACCCGGTGCCGGTGATGTCTTCGCAACTGCCGTGGACATCACCGTATCCGGTGGTGCCGTTGGCGATGCCACCTGCTACTCCAACGCATACACCGATGTGAGCACTCCCGGTGATGCCAGCGCTTCCGGTGACCACGATGTGTTCTACTCCTACACCACCGGTGCTTGTGCCCTTACCATCGATGTGGAGCTCTGTGGCGGCGATGTCCTCCACCTGCTCGATGCCAGCGGTGCACACCTGGCCACCGGCGATGCAACACTACCCGCATTCTGCGGTGCCATCACCAACGGCTCTTCGCTGATCGCCTTCCCTGTTGCGCCCAACACCCTCTACCACATCGTGGTGGAGGCCGATGCGGAGTTCATCATCTCGGTGGAAGAGAACGACAGCCCGGATTCCGACAACGATGGTCTCTGCGATGCCGCCGACCCATTCCCCAACAGGGCCCGGTGCCGGTGATGTCTTCGCCACAGCCGTGGACATCACCGTATCCGGTGGTGCCGTTGGCGATGCCACCTGCTACTCCAACGCCTACACCGATGTGAGCACTCCCGGCGATGCCAGCGCTTCCGGCGATCACGATGTGTTCTACAGCTACACCACCGGTGCTTGTGCCCTTACCATCGATGTGGAGCTCTGTGGCGGCGATGTCCTACACCTGCTCGATGCCAGCGGCGCACACCTGGCCACCGGCGATGGAACACTGCCCGCCTTCTGCGGTGCCATCACCAACGGCTCTTCGCTCATCGCCTTCCCTGTTGCGCCCAACACCCTCTACCACATCGTGGTGGAGGCCGATGCGGAGTTCATCATCTCGGTGGAAGAGAACGACAGCCCGGATTCCGACAACGATGGTCTCTGCGATGCCGCCGATCCTTGCCCTTGCTCGCCAACCTGGTCAACGGCAACACCTGCGATGACGGCAACGCATGCACGATCAACGATGTGGTGACCGATTGCGCGTGCGCGGGTACGATACAGGACAGCGATGGCGATGGCGTGTGCGATGCCAACGACAACTGCCCAATTGTGACGGGCCAGATCGGATCGAGTTGTGACGACGCTGATACGAACACCATCAACGACTTGCTGAACGCGAACTGCCAGTGCGTAGGAACACCGATAGGCTGCAACACCAACCCGGTAACGCTCACCCTCAATACGGATGCGAACGCATCGCAGATCACTTGGTACGTGATGCTCACCGGCACCAACACGGCAGTGTGCAGTGGGTCCGGCTTGGCGAACAGTTCCAGCATCAGCGTGAACTGCTGCCTGCCCAACGGCTGCTATGACCTCGTGGTCACCGACGATTTCGGTGACGGCATCGCGGGCGGTGGCTACGTACTGCGCGACGGCAATGGCAACCGTATCATCGACAACGCGGGCAACGGAGCGAGCTTCACAACCCTGAGCCTTTCACCCTTTGGCTTCTGTGTGCCCTTGAGCATCAATACGCTACAGGCAAACAGCTGCGATTTGGAGAACGCTGCGTTGACAACGGTACTCCGCGCCGAGTTGAACCCGGCAGTGACCGCCCAGTTCGGATCGAGCAATAGCACCAGTGGCTACCAGTTCTGGGTCACCAACCCCAATGGCGGTTTCACTCGGCGCATCTTGTTGACCCATGCCACCCCAGGCAGTGGTTCACCTGCAGGAACACCTGCCGCTCAAAAGGCGAGCTACTTTCTGCTCAGCTTCATGAACAGCAGTGCTCCGCTTATTCCGAAAGGCATCCTGCTGAACGTGCGCGTACGCTCCCAAGTGGCCGGTGTCTATAGCAACTTCGGCCCTGCCTGCCGTCTGATCATTCCTGTGCCAACTTGCGCCACTACACAACTCACTACCACAGCCAGCCCGGTAGTCTCCTGCGGTGCACTGGGCCTCACTGTCAGCAGCACTATTTGGGCCAACAACGTTCCCGGGGCTACGGGCTATCAATTCGAATTCAGCAGGTCCGGCTACACACGCCGCCTCCTTTCCGGGACGCGCTCAACGGGCTTGAACTTCGCGACACTGCCGCTGCAGGTGAACTTCTGTTACCAAGTGCGCGTGCGGGTGAGCTTTGACAACAGCGCCACCTACTGTCCGTTCGGTCCGTACTGCAACATCACCATAGGCACTGCCAACTGCAGCAGCGGCATGGCGCTTGATGGAAGCAGTGACCACATCAGCACAGCGGACGAAGCACGAATGACCCTCTGGCCGAACCCGAACGATGGTGCCGTCATGAACATCTCACTTACCGAGTTCGATGCCGCCGTATCCGTGGTATCGATGGATGTGACGGATGTATTCGGCAAGCTGGTCTCCACCCGCACTATACCTGTGCAGGAGCGTTACCTGAACACCGCCGTGAACTTCGAGCAGGAACTCGCACCGGGCCTCTACCTGGTGAACCTGACCGTCGGCGAACACCGCTACACCGAAAGACTGGTCATCCATTAAGCGACCGCTGATCCGAATGGATAGCCCCTCTACTGAACGGTTGAGGGGCTATCGATTTTTTCGCACCACCACCTTCGTACTCCCCGCCAGCGCACATCGGTGATCCGTGCGTAGCAGTCTCGGGCTGGTTCGCCTGTTCTCCCTCAGCTGTGCCACCATGTTACTGTCACTCTGTTGGCCCCTGCACCGGGCCGTGCGTGGTTTCGGTCTTTTCGCCGGAAGTGGCTAGCATTCACCATTGCCTTCTTTTTTCGCACTTTTTCTCACCCCTTTTCAACCGTCACCCGTTGACCCATTGGCCCCATCGCCGCACGCCGCATGGACGTGGTAACTACATTCGATATTCACCAAAACCCCACATCACCATGACATAAATTACTCGTTGCTGCCTTGGTTGGCGGCGTGGTCGCATCCCTTTTGGGTTGGCTTATTTGGGGCACGTCGCATGGGGCTACTACGAGGCCAGATCACTACGAAGGGCTCATGAAGACAGAAGGTGAAATGAACCTCGGACTAATGTTCTTGAGCAACTTAACGCTTAGTTGTTGTTGATGGCCCTCTTGTTCCAACGCATGGGCATCAAGGACCTGATGGGTGGCGCCATGACCGGCGCGCTGATCGGTGGCCTCTTCTTCCTGAGCGTTCGACCTCGGAAGCCTTCGACCATGGGCGAAGAACTACTTCGCCACCACGACGGTAGTGCTGGTTGATGTGCTGGCCAACATGGTATGGACGGCCTGCATCGGTGAGGTCATCGGCTGCTACTGGGCCGAGGCAAAGGCGGCCACGCACGTAGGCGTAGCGGTGTTCCTTAGGCTTGGCACCTGAGCGTGCCGGGCCTTCTGCGTTCTTGAATGGATCGGCCTGCATCCGTTCCAACGATCCCCTACTGAATACATTTGTGGTGGAAGACCCTCTCGCCATGCGCACCTCTACCCTACACTTGTTCTTTCCCTGCAACTCGCTGCACAGCAACCCCGCATTTGGGGCATGACCACC
>JADKGB010000018.1 GCA_016717225.1 Flavobacteriales bacterium
CAGAACATCGGCATCAACGCGAATGGCGCAACGCCGAATGCATCGGCGCTGCTCGATATAGACGCGAGCGCGATCGCCGGAACCAAGAAGGGTTTGCTGATCCCGCGCATGACCAGCGCCGAGCGCGTGGCGATACCGGCACCCGCGACAGGTCTGCTGGTGTACGAGACCACCACCAACGGGTTCTGGTATTTCAATGGAACGATCTGGGTACAGCTTTCCAGCGGAGGTGCTGGTTGGTCGCTTACGGGCAATGCGGGTACAGTGGCTGGAACGAACTTCCTCGGAACCACCGATGCGGTGCCGTTCGAGGTGCGCGTGAGCGGTGCACGGTCCGGCTATCTATCACCAGCGGCCACCACCAATACCTCTTGGGGCTACCAAGCGCTCGCCACTTCTCTGGGGAATTGGAATACGGCCACCGGCTATCAGGCTTTGTCAGCAACTACAGCGGGCGGTGACTACAACACCGCACATAGCCCCCAGGCCTTGGCCGCAACCACCAGTGGTTATGGCAACACTGCGGTTGGTCACCGAGCGTTGACCACACAAACCACCGGTGCCCTAAATACGGCGACAGGCCACAACGCGTTGGGCCAGAACTCCACTGGCAGCAACAACACGGCAACTGGCGCATGGGCGCTCGGCAACAACACCACCGGAATAGACAATACCGCTGTGGGCCTGTACGCCCTCCTGACGAACACCACTGGCACCCAGAACACCGCTGTGGGTTCCGGTGCTCTTCAACTCAATACAACGGGCCTGTACAACAGCGCTCTTGGGATCGGAGCGCTGTTCAGCAATACCACAGGACCATCCAACACCGGTGTAGGTGCCAACGCGTTGCGCCTCAATACAACTGGGGGTGGTAACACGGCCATTGGGCAGGAGGCGCTCTTCACCAACTCAACCGGCGGCCAGAACACAGCCATCGGTTTGAACGCCCTGCGCCTGAACACCACCGGTTCCGCCAACACCGCCACCGGAACGGGCGCTCTGGCCTCGAACACCACCGGCAGCCAGAACACCGCTACCGGGTCCAACGCGCTCTACTACAATACCACAGCGATCTTCAACACCGCTGTTGGCTACGAGGCCCTTTTGAATACGACCACCGGCGGATCGAACACCGCTACCGGGCACTTCGCGCTTCGGGGGAACACGACGGGCATCAACAACACCGCACTGGGGCAACGAGCCCTTTACAACAACACAACAGGCGGTAGCAACACCGCCACCGGACAGGGGGCATTGCACGACAACACCACCGGTAGCAACAACACGGCAACAGGTGCTGGTGCCATGGTGTCGAATACCACCGGCTCGTTCAACGTGGCAAACGGCTTCATGGCCCTGAACAACAATACCACCGGTGTGTTCAACACGGGTGTTGGCAACAACGCCCTTCAATTCAACACTACGGGGGGCTCGAATACGGCGATCGGCATATCATCTCTGCGTTTCAATACCACCGGGTTTGACAATTGCGCTTTCCCCTTCGGGAACCTCGCGCTGAATGCCAACACCACCGGCACTTCCAATACTTCTTCAGGCGCGGGCTCCATGTTCTCGAACACCACCGGATCGCAGAATGCCGCGTACGGCAATGCTGCGCTCGGTAGCAATACCAAGGAACGGACAATGTGGCAACCGGTGTCATGGCTTTGAATGCCAACACAACAGGCAATTGGAACACGGCTGTGGGCAGGACCGCGCTGGCCCAGAGCACGACCGCTACCGAGAATGCGGCTTTCGGGGGGGGGCGTTGCAATCGAACACCACCGGAATGGCAACACCGCCGCTGGCGCACAGGCGATGAACGCTAATACCACGGGCGGCGTGAACGCAGCATTCGGCTACCAAGCGTTGTACCAGAGCACCACCAGCTTCTACAACTGCGCCATGGGCGGATACGCACTTTGGGCCAACACCACCGGTGGCAACAATGCCGGAATGGGCTACGGTGCGCTCTACTCCAATACCACCGGCAACGACAACGCCGCATTCGGGTATGACGCACTGGTATATAACACCACCGGCCTGTCCAACGCGGCCATGGGTGCCTACTCGCTCTATAACAACACGTCGGGGACCGCAAATGCCGCAATGGGTGTGGCTGCCCTCTACTATAATACCGTCGGCAGCAACAATACCTCAGTTGGAGTGTGGTCGGGTCCCAACTCCGGAGCGCTTGGCGGTACCATCACGGTGGGCTACACCGCTACGGCCACCATCAGCAACCGCGCGGTGATCGGCACCGTTACGAACAACAACCTCACCGGTGGCTATGGTGCTTGGCAGAACCTGAGCGATGCACGCTTCAAACGGCAGGTGAAGGAGGATGTGCCCGGACTCGCCTTCATCACCAAACTGCGACCTGTTACCTACACCTTGGATGCACGCGCTGTAGATACCTTCCTCGGCATAGCACAACGCATGGATACCATCCCGGACACAGCGGCAAAGGCGCGATATAACCAACGGCTCGCTGATGTCTCGACCGAGGTAGATCATGAAAGCCTTCGATGCGGGCTGGGGCGGTGCCGTATGGAAGACCCTCGGCGTGCCCGTGGTGAACGTGAGCAGCCGCTACGGTGCTGTGAACTACCGCGACAAGCGCATGGTGGGCTTCAACAACATCGAGCTCATCACCGACCGGCCGCTGAAGGACAACCTGCGCGAGATCTCCGAGGTGAAGAAGCGTTTCCCGGACCACGCGGTGATCGCTTCGCTCATGGTGGAAACGAAGGAGGAGTGGCACCAGATCGTGCGCGATGGAGAACGCGGGCGCCGATGGCATCGAACTGAACTTCGGTTGCCCGCACGGCATGTGCGAGCGCGGTATGGGCAGCGCGGTGGGGCAGAGCCCAAGGTGCTGCAGATGATCGTAGAGTGGGTCAAGGAGGTGGCGAAGGTGCCGGTGATCGTGAAACTCACGCCGAACATCTCGGACATCACGCGTCCGGCGCGGGCTGCGCGTGCCGGTGGCGCCGATGCGATCTCGTTGATCAACACCATCCAGAGCATCGTGGGCGTGGACATCGATCGGTTCGTGCCCTACCCGATCGTGGACGGCAAGAGCACCAACGGCGGCTATTGTGGCCCGGCCGTGAAACCGATCGCGTTGAACATGGTGAAGAACTGCGCGCAGCACCCCGACGTGAACCTGCCCATCAGCGGCATCGGTGGCGTGGAGAACTGGCGCGATGCTGTGGAATTCATCCTGCTCGGCGCGACCTCCGTGCAGGTGTGCACCGCTGTGATGCACTTCGGGTTCGGCATCATCCGTGAAATGCTGCCCGGCCTGGAACGCTACATGGACGAAAAGGGATTCAAGACCATCGAGGACTTCCGTGGCAAGGCGCTACCGAACATCCTGCACTGGGAGGACCTCAACCTGAAGTACAAGGTCGTTGCCAGCATCAACGAGGACAAGTGCATCGGCTGCCAGCTTTGTTACACTGCCTGCGAGGACGGCGCGCACAGGCCATCGCACTATCCAGCGACCCTACGAACCGTATCCCGAGCATCATCGATGAGAATTGCGTGGGCTGCAACCTCTGCTCGCTCGTTTGCCCAGTCGAGGATTGCATCACCATGGAGCGCCGTGATGATGGCAAGGAGCACCTCACTTGGGGCGAACGCACGGCTGCAGGGAATATCCCGAAAACCTTCGATGATGAACTCGCGGGTGGGCTGCACCATTGGGTGCCGGAACCTGCCGAGGCCTTGACGAAGAAGCCGAGGCATTACAAGGGTTGAACACCATGGACGAATACATGCTCGCCGCCATCGCCGAAGCCCGCTTGGGCCGGTCACAAGGTGGCATCCCTATCGGCAGCGTATTGGTGCGCGACGGCAAGATCATCGCGCGCGGGCACAACAAGCGCGTGCAGGAGAAGAACCCGATCCTGCACGGCGAGATGGACTGCCTCAACAACGCGGGCCGCATCGGCAGTTACAAGGGCACAGTGATCTATTCCACGCTAATGCCGTGCTACATGTGCGCCGGCACCATCGTGCAGTTCAAGATCAAGAAGGTGATCGTGGGCGAATCACGCACGTTCGCTGGCGCGCGTGGATTCATGGAAAGTCACGGAGTGGAGGTGATCGACCTCGATCTACCGGAGTGCGTGGCTATGATGGAGGAATTTATCGCGGATGAGCCGGATCTGTGGAATGAGGATATCGGGGAGTAGAACGCAGATGACGCGGATCTTTATGATCAGCGCGGGTCTGAAGCAGCGGAACATTGAGCGTATCAGCGTTGATCCGCTCGATCAGCGGTATCAGCGTTCCATCACCCGGTGCACTTCTATCCCCAACGCACATCTGAAGTGCCCCTTCGGACAAGCCTTGTACCCATGCAATCCGCATGGCCGGCAATCGAGCTTTTCCGATGTCTCCACCACGCGTCCGTTCTCCCGCAGCGGCCCGAATCCGAAGGCCGGGACCGTGCTGCAGAACACTACGGTCACGGGTGCGTTCATCGCGGAGGCGATGTGCAGCGGTGCGCTGTCGTTCACATAGTTCATCGTGGCGCCCTGCATCAGATGCGCGGTGCCGAGAAGTGAGAGTTTGCCCGCGAGCACATCGCCACGTCCGGCTTGTTGCGCGATACGTGAACAGGCTTCGGCATCGCCGGGTGCGCCGAGCAGGAACACACGGACATCCGTAGGAAGCAGGCGGATCAGCTCGATCCACTTCGCCTCGGGCCATTGCTTGGTGAACCAAACCGAGGTGGGGGCGATGCATACATACTTGCCCGATCGCGCTGCGGCTTGTTGGTCCTTTGCTGTTGGATAGAGCTTGGGCAACGGCCGTGACTTGTCGGTGAGGTGTTCGATCAGCGCGTTCAGCCGGTCCACTTCATGTCGACCATCTCCTATCACATGCTTCACCAACCGCGTGAAGAAGGGAGCCATCGGGTTCTTGTCGTAGCCGATCTTTTCGTCCCCCTTGGCCAGCACCGTCATCAAGCCCGTGCTGAAGAATCGCTGGCAATTGATCACGTGATCATAGCGCGTCTTCCGTATGTCGTTGATAAGCTTGAAGAGGTTGCTCGTCTTGTTTGTGCGCTTGTTCCAGATGAACAACTTGTTCAGGAACGGATGACCTTCGAAGAGACCTTCGTTGCCTTCGCGAATCACAAGGTCGATCGCGGCGTCGGGGAAGAACGCATGCAGTTTCTCCAGCAATGCCGTGGCAAGCACAGCATCACCGAGGAAGGCGGTTTGTATGACCAGAAACTTCTTCAAACGGCCACGTTGTGCTCGCGCAAGGCTTCGTTCAACGACGTCTTTTTGTCGGTGCTCTCCTTACGCTGTCCAATTATCAGTGCGCAGGGGACACCGTATTCACCCGCAGGGAATTTCTTTGGAACAGACCCCGGAATGACCACTGAACGCGGAGGAACGAAGCCCTTCATCTCCTTGGGCTCCGGTCTCGTCACATCGATGATGCGGGTACTGGCCGTGAGCACGACGTTCGCACCGAGCACCGCCTCCTTGCCCACACGCACGCCTTCCACAACGATAGCACGAGAACCGATGAACGCGCCGTCTTCGATGATCACCGGTGCGGCCTGCACAGGTTCCAGCACACCGCCGATGCCTACGCCACCGCTCAGGTGAACGCCCTTGCCGATCTGCGCGCAGCTGCCCACCGTAGCCCAAGTGTCCACCATGGTGTCGCTGTCCACGTAGGCACCGATGTTCACGTAGCTGGGCATCAGGATCACACCACGTGCGAGGAACGCCCCGTATCGCGCCACAGCATGAGGCACCACCCGCACACCGAGCTGTGCGTAGCCGTGCTTCAGTTTCATCTTGTCGTGGAACTCGAAAGGCCCGAGCTCGATGGTGTGCATCTGCCGGATCGGGAAGTACATGATCACGGCTTTTTTCACCCAGTCGTTCACCTTCCACCCATCGCCAATAGGTTCGGCCACCCGGATCTGGCCCCGATCCAACTTCTCGATCACCGTTTCAATATGGCTCACAACATCCGCATCGCGGAGCAGGTTGCGGTCCTCCCAAGCCAATTCGATCAGTTCGTGCATTGTTGTGTTCCAGTGGTTTGCCGGCTCGCAAAGATGGCTATCGCAACAGCAGGCGCTCCACGTATACGTTCGTTCCTGTTATCAAGCGGACCAGAACACACCCACGGGGCAGATCGCCCAAGTCGAGTTGCAACTGTCGTTCACGCCCGGCGAAGCGATGGAGCAAGCGTCCATCGGTGGTGATCACATCCACACGATCGATGCCGGCCGGGTGAAGGATCTGCACGTGATCCGTCGCGGGGTTCGGGCGTACTTGCATCAATGCCGGCTGGGTTGCGGAAGGCAATCCTTCGGGGAATGCGCTGGAGAAGGTCGACGGTGCTGTGATCACCGGGTCGTTGAAGTCGAAGTAGATGTTCGCTTGGTTCAGTACCACATTGCCTGGTTGCAGGCCAGGGAAGGGACGAATGCTGAACTTGACGAAGCCTTGGCTGTTGGCTTGGTCGGTGGTGCTATCTGGAAGATCGATCGGGTCGAAGACGAAATGCAGCACATTGTTCTGGACGAACCAGTGCTGAACGTGGCTGCTGCTGATGGAGCTGATACTGCCTGCATCGAGTGAAGGTGGCAGGGTATCGGTGATCACAACGCGGAACGCATGGGCGGTTCCAGTATTCTGGAAGCGGATCATGTAGTCCAAGCCGGCAGTTGGCAGATCCTCACCCGGCAAAATGGACGCAGGCGATACGTGTTTATCATTCGGGTCGCAGGATGTCAGCACCTCTTGGTAGAACTCTACCGAATTGTTGTTCGGCGTTGTGTCCTGTTCGGCACCGAACGCTGAGAGCGCATATGGCACAGGCGTTTCTGCCAGTGTCGACGGCGGGGTGTGCATGGTGACCGTGCAGTTCCATATCGCTCCGGGCAGCATGTGCACCGACCATTGGGCGCTCTCGACATCAACGGCATCCGGCGGTTGCGAACTGCTCACCCAGGTCTGGGCAACTGCGAAAGCGAGATCGACCACCGCTTCCTCGGGCTCCGTGCCGGGATTCTGCACTTGGATCCATACGTTATTGTCCTGGCCTCGAACAGCCGGAAATGCTGCCAGGTCGACCCGCAGATCATGCACACCCGGTGCGGGCCAATATCCGATGTGGAGGCCCGTGTCCGTTTCCAATGCCGCCAATGACACATTGTATGGCGGGTTCGTTCGCGTGTGGTAGGGCATGGCATCACCGTCCACCGAATAGCTCCCTACATCCAGCGGCATCGCAAAGCGCCCTGCGGAGTCCGGCGCAGTAATGAAGGAGCCGGGTGTGGCACGCACGTAGGTGTAGCGGAAGGGAGCCTCACCGGGATCCTTGCTGCCGTTGCTGTTCGCGTCGATGAAGACCGAACCGGACACCGCTTCATCGTTTATCGGACAAGGTGCGGTATTGAGATTGCAGATGTTCAACGGAAATCCGAGGATGCTGTTCACGTTGAAGCTCGTGGGGATGTTCGGCAGACAGCCCAGCGGATTGTTGTAGCAATGGATGGTCCCCAAGCTGTTGGGTAGCCATGGCAAGCAGCCCAGTTGGTTGTCGTAGCAGACGAGGGTCTCCAACGAATCCGGTAGATCGGGCAACGTGGTGAATTGGTTGTTGTAGCAATTCAAGAAGGTCAATCCGGCCGGCAGCGCAGGCAATACGGTGAGCGCATTGTCGAAGCAGGATAGTATTCGAAGGCTATCATTCAGTGCAGGAAGGGCAGTGAGCGACGTGTTCCCGCAGCTCAGGAAGTTCAATCCGACAGGAAGTTCAGGTAAGGTGGTGATCGGATTGTGGTGGCAATAGATCGTTGCGAGTCCGGGTGGCAGTGTTGGAAGCGTGGAAAGGCTGTTGTACTCGCAGCGCAGGTAGTTCAGTTCTGGTGGAAGCAAAGGCAATGAGGTGAGCGCATTACCATGGCACTCCAGAAGGAAGAGGCTGGGAGGAAGTGAAGGCAGTTCGGTGAGTTGGGCGTACGCGCACCTAAGGATCTCCAATGCTTGCGGAAGGGCAGGCAGTGCCGAGAGGTCAGTATTGTTGTCGCACGTCAGCTCCTTCAGTGTGCTGGGTAGGTCTGGGAGGGTCGTGAGGTCGTTCTGTTTGCAGATCAGTTGTACGAGGCCCTGCGGCAGCATGGGTAAACTTGTAAGGAGCCCATGATCGATGCCTAGATTCTTCAACCCTGCGGGAAGTGGTGGCAGTTGGGTTCCTGCCATATAGGGTATGTACAATGTCTCCAAGGAATCGAAGAACTGGATGCCCTCGGCGCTTTGCAATAAGTTCCCCTGATCGCTCCACAGTACGAGGTAGGTCGTGCTGAGTACATCGGGATGCAGTGTGTCGAGAACGTTGCCACTCAAGGCTGCGGGCACTTGCTCGGTCAAGGATTCCAGCATGGTCGCATCGTTCACTACGAACTGGCCGTGCGCGGAGGGGAGGTGAAGCGCCATGTAGGCACTGATGGCGAAGCGAAGGACGGCGCGTAATTCCATGTGGAAGAGGTTCAAACGAAAGTAGGTGCCTTGGTCATTGGATCTGCACAACGCCCGCCATGATATCAAAAGACTTTCCTGCATTCGGCGAACACCAAGCAACAGCTGGCCTTTTCCCTAGCGAATGCACTACTTCATTGCCTATCCGGATCAGATATTCGGATGATCATTCAATCTGGATCCCTCACTTCGCGAGCTTTGCATTCCATTTTCTGATCCCTGGACGAAACTCCAAAGTCATTCCCGATCTTCAGATACATGCGTGTTCTCGCCATCGATTTCGGGCTCAAACGAACTGGCTTGGCGGTAACGGATCCCCTGCGCATCATTGCCAGCGCGCTGGAAACCGTTGAAACCAAGGCCCTGATCGACTACCTGAAGAAATATGTGGTGAAGGAGCAAGTGGACGGCTTCGTTGTTGGCCTTCCAGTGAATTTGAACGGTGCGGCCACAGATGCAACGCCTCATGTTCAGGCATTCATCAAGGAGTTGAAGAGGCACTTGCCGAATCACTGGGTAGAAACCGTTGACGAACGCTTCAGCAGCACAATGGCCAAGCAGACCCTGCTCGACAGTGGTGCCGGAAAGATGAACCGGAGGGACAAAGGCACCCTTGATCGGATCAGCGCCACCATCTTGTTGCAGGGGTGGCTTCAGCAACAGGATCAGCGCAGGTAGTCCGGACCCCCGGCCGTGATATATGAAGAGCCGGGGTATTTTCGCGCCCCGAAACCACCATGATACTTCCAATAAGAGCTTTTGGCGACCCGGTTCTCAAGAAAGTCGCTACCGATATTTCCAAGGGTCATCCTGGTTTGGAGCAGTTGATCGCGGACATGTTCGAGACGATGTACGCCGCCAGCGGTGTTGGTTTGGCCGCACCACAGGTAGGCCAGAGCATTCGCCTTTTCATTGTGGATGCTTCTCCTTTTGCTGAAGATGAGAATGGCAAGCCCACCGAAGACGTTCACTTGAAGGACTTCAAAAGGATCTTCATCAACCCGTATATCGTGGAAGAGGAGGGCGACGAATGGCCTTTCGAAGAGGGGTGTTTGAGCATTCCCGGGATCCGTGAAGAGGTAGAACGTCAGCCGAAGATCGTATTGCAATACCTGGATGAGAATTTCAAGGAGCACGAGGAGGAATTCGATGGATTCGCCGCACGTGTGATCCAGCACGAACACGATCACTTGGACGGGATCCTGTTCACCGATCATTTGCCTCCGTTTCGAAAGCGCATGTTGAAAGGCAAATTGCGTGACATCAGCATAGGCAAAACGGACGCGAAGTACAATATGCGATTCACTCCACAGAAATAACCAGCACCATGCACAAGTTCCTTTTTTGTACCCGCCGCTCTGTTGGCCTGTTGGCGTTGCCAGCGTTCGCGATCATCACCGTG
Organism: Flavobacteriales bacterium; assembly: GCA_016717225.1. Lineage (GTDB taxonomy): Bacteria > Bacteroidota > Bacteroidia > Flavobacteriales_F > PHOS-HE28 > PHOS-HE28. Next base: position 9,931 of record JADKGB010000018.1, read on the forward strand.
ATGACCTCGTGTGGGGGCGGGTCCAATGCCAAGACCGCTTCAAGTATGGATTCAACACAGGGGAAATTGTTCGAGGCGCGCACCCGGATCCGTGCGCAAGAGGACAGCCTGTTCACAAAGAGCGTGTTCGATCGCAGGGGTGCGATGTCCCTTGAGGATGTTTATCTGGCCTACGCCAAAACGAATCCGTTGGACTCATTAACACCGGAATACCTCTTCCGGGCAGCGGGAGTTGCACGCACGTTGGGCGAGCCGAAGAAGACGCTTGAGCTTTACGATCGCATCATCAAGGACTATTCAAGCTGGAAGCGTATCGCGGATACTTATTATTTGCGGGCGTTCACGATCGACAATGACCTTGGCCAGAAGGGCGAGGCGAAGACCGCGTACGAAGAAGTGATCAACCGCTTCCCGGATCACAAGTTCGCTGCGGATGCGAAGCAGATGATCGAGAACCTGCAATACACGGACGCGCAATTGATCGAGAAATTCGAAAAGATGAACGCGGAAGCAGAGAAAGCCGAAGCGGCGAAGGGCAAATAGCAAAAGCTGCACTACTGCGCCTCCGCGTGCAAAGCACCCGTCAAACGCACTTGGCCCTGCGCGACAATGCCGAACACCTTGCCCGTAAGGTGATAACCGACGAAGGGGGTGTTCTTCGATCGGCTAACGATGTCCGCTTCCGTGAAGGTCCACTCATGCTCTGGTGAGAACATGGTGATCTCGGCCTCGGAGCCTTCCGCGATGTGCGGGATCGGAAGACCTAGTGCTGTTCGTGGTCCCTGGCAGAACCGTTCGACCAATTTGCGCACACTCATCCGGCTTTTCATGGCTGTGTTCGCCACGGCATAAGCCGTTTCCAAACCGATGATCCCTGCGGCCGCTTGGGGGAATTCCAGTCTCTTGTGTTCGACGTCTTCTGGCCGGTGATCGCTGGTGATCGTATCGATGGTGCCATCCTTCACGCCTTCACGCAACGCTTCGATGTGTTCAAGGTCGCGCAGCGGGGGCATTACCTTATAGAGCGTGTCGAAGCCTCGAAGGCAGCCATCATCGAGCAAGAGGTTGTGTGCGGCTACACTCGCCGTCACGCGCAATTTCTTCGCCTTTGCCTGGCGGATCAGTTCAACACTTTCAGCCGTGCTTATCGTGGCTACATGCATGCGTGAACCGGTATACTCCAACAGGGCCAGGTCCCGGGACAGTTGCATGGCTTCTGCTACGGCCGGAATACCGCGCATGCCGAGGCGCACGTTCATGTGGCCTTCGTGCATTTGACCATGGGCTGCCAGATCCGGATCCATCGGGAAGCTGATCACGCGGCCATCGAAGTTCATTGCGTATTGAAGGGCCAGCAACATCAATCGCGAGTTGCGCACCGGATGCTGATCATCGCAGAAGGCAACTGCACCAGCCTGTCGCATATCGAAATGCTCAGCGAGCTGATCACCTTTCAACCCTTTGGTGAGCGCGCCGATCGGTAGGATCCTTACCGAATGACCTTGTGCTTTCCGCAGCAGATATTCGACACCGGAACGTGAGTCCATCACCGGTTCTGTCGAAGGCAGGACCGCCACTTGCGTGAAACCGCCCGCCGCCGCAGCATCCAGTCCGTTGGTCACACCTTGTTTGTACTCTTCGCCCGGATCGCGGAAGTGCGCGCGGGTTTCCACCCAGCCCGGAGAAAGGTGAAGCCCTTGGACCCGCAATTCGGGAGCATCACTTTTCGGGATCCGCTTGCCGATCTTTTCAATACGGCCATTGGTGATCAACACATCCAGTACTTCGTCATGGTGCGGTCCTCCCGGATCGATCACCGTGACCTGTCTCAGCAGCAGCGTGTTCATTTGGTGAGGCGTATGATGAGGATCTCCAAAGCCAGGAAGAGGAGCGCTGCGATCACGAACCACTTCCACAGCTTCGTGCCCTGGTCCAGTTCGCTCAAACGTACTGCGAGGTTCTCACCGTTCGCATCGATCACGCTGAAACTGGTAAGGCCGCGTTCCGCAAGTCGTAGCTCCAACTGCTCGGGTGTATAGGTGCTCAGGTCGCTTTCACTGCGTGGCAAATTGAGCGCTATGTTGGCGATGGTATCGTTGCCCATAGTGAGCGCGTATGCACCCGGAGCGAGGTCTTCATCGTGCAACGCGATGGTATTGGTACTCAAGGTTCGGCGAACTTCAGGTACCAGATCGGCATTGCCTGGTCCTTTCAAATGAGGAGCTTCCTCGCCGGAGATGTCCACACCGTCAAGTGCGATGTTCACCTCGGCACCGATAATGTGGTAGAGAGCACCCATCGGTCGGCTCAGCTCGGCCATGCGCAGTAAGGAGGTTACGAAAAGCGCGTGCTGCGTGAAGTTGCCACCTTCGTTGTTCAATGGTGATGCACAGGTGTATACTCGACCTTTCCCTATGGGTATTGACGCGAGGAACAAGTTGCCATTCTGCAATCGCAACAAAGCATCGGCTGTTGGAGGCGCAGTGATATTGAAGCGCAGGCGTGACAACGGGAGTTCCACGTTCTTCGGCATAGCCGTAAAAACCTCGTTGTAGAACGGTTGCTGCAGATCGATTCGATCCACTTTCATACTGGTCGTATCTCGGGCACCGAAACCCGCACCGAACTGCGCGAGCAGTGCTCCCCAACTTGCAGCATCAGGTTCTTTTCCGGGGAATAGCGCAAGACTACCACCATTCGCAACGAACTCCTTCAAAGCACTGGCCGTGCCGCTCGGAACATCGGGCAGGGCGTTCAGTACGATCAGATCCGTGCGAGCGAAAGAAGCCAGATCCACTTGGCGGTATGGCTGTGTCGCGAACGCGTGCGTGCTATCACCCACGAAGACGGCTTCTACGCTTTGGTCGCTTTCAGCATCACCACCACTGACCAGCTGAACACGCAGTTTATCAGCCGTGCGGTAGGCTATGAAAAAGTTATCGTCGAAAGTCACCGGGCGATCGGTGAGGCTCACTTCGCCCCAGTGTTGACCGGTTGCGTCGTTGGTGAAGCGAAGCACGGTATCCACGGTTGCCTGTGCTTCAACACCAAAGGTGGCCAACGCGCGCTGGCGACCGTCGATGGTGAGTTTCAGCGGAACGTTGTCGAGCGCCTGCGATCCGAAATTCTTGATGCGCACATTCAGCAATTCGTATTGGCCCAAGCGACGAACCGGAGTAGAGAACCACACCGAATCGATCGCCAAGTTGCTGGCATTGATGGGTGGCAGAGGGACAATGGTGGTGGGTATCAAACTGTCGTTGGTCCAATTCTCAACATCCGCTGAACCGCGCTGAAGGTCAGTGAACATGAACGCTTGTTTCACGGGCGCATCACCTCGCGCGAGCGCTTCTCGTTGCCGTTGAAGCACCTGGCTCAGCGGGCGACTGTATGGACCTACTTCTGCTCTGGCAGCGGCTTCCAGTGCTTCATCCCGCCCGATCAGCATTTGCTGGCGGCCTTCGAAGGTGTTCGTTAACACCTGGAAACGGTCGGTGGCTTTGTACGCCATCACAGCATCCTGGGCGTTCTTACGTGCTTGGTCCAATAATCGACCTTGTGGATTGGTGCCGTCCATGCTCCAACTGTCGTCCAGGAAAAAACTCACAGCGCGTTGTCCGGCTTTCACAGCTCCCGTGGCATTGGGCAAATAAGGTTGAGAAAAGGCAAGCACCAGACTGGCCACGGCCAAAAGCCGGGCGAACAGCACCAACCAGTGCTTCACTTGTTTTCGGGAACGCGTGCGTTGACTCACCTCCTGCAGGAATCGAACATTGGAGAACTCGATCCGCTTGAAGCGCCGGAGCTGGAACAGATGAATGATAACAGGAACGGCCAGCGCAGCGAGCGCCCAGAGAAAAGAAGGGAAGAGGAAAGCCATTCGAGGGGTGCGAAGATCGTTCGTAGCACCGATCCACACGTGCAGCTATGGAAGGGTTTCGGTTTTATTGGGAAGTCCCGAGCGAAGTGGTCGTTCGGTAATTCGAGTTGATCACTGGCTGGCCTGGTCAGTTTTTCCGCACTTCTGCGACTATCCTTGAGCCAACTTGCTCTTCCGGTAACCGTAGGCGAAGTAGCAGATCAGCCCCACAACGAGCCAGATGCTGAACCAGGTCCAATTGCTCACGGCCATTCCGGTGAGCAGGTAACAACAACTCATCAGGCCTAGAACAGGTATCAGCGACCACTCCTTTTGGAAACTGTAGAAGGCCACCACCGCACAAAGAACATAGAAGACTGCCAGGGGAACATTCGGAGGGAATCCCGTGCGACCCAGTATGCGATGGAAATGGTTCGGGTCAAGCCAAACCAGCAAGGCCAACCCAGCCAATGCCATGAAAGGAACGATGAACTTGGCGTTGATGTATGTCAGGTGAAAGCGACCAGGCGCCTTGTCTCTCTTGGGCAACATGAGCACTCCGCCGCAGACGAGCACGAAGGCGAACAATGTTCCGATACTGGTGAAGTCCAAGATGAAACTCTCATCGGTGAAGAAGATCGGGATCCCTACAACCAACCCTGTTACGATGGTGCTGAATCCAGGTGTCTGATACTTGCGGTGCAGGTGACCGAAGCGCGGAGGTAGAAGTCCATCACGGCTCATGCTCATCCATATGCGGGGTTGACCCAGTTGGAACACGAGCATCACGCTGGTCATGGCCACTACGGCGGCAATGCTCACGATCAGCAACATCCATTTCACACCCGTTAGCTGGAATACTTCAGCCAGTGGATCGCTCACACCAAGCTGAGAGAACGGCACCATTCCGGTGAGAACCAAGGCGAGCAGGATATACAGACCAGTGCAGATCACCAGGGACCACATCATACTTCGAGGGAGATCACGCTGTGGGTCCTTGCTTTCTTCGGCCAAAGTGCTGACGGCATCGAACCCGATGTAAGCGAAGAACACCGCGCTCACGCCGGCCATCACACCACCGAATCCTTTTGGAAGGAAGGGCGTCCAGTTGTCGATATCGATGTGCGTGGCGCCAACGATGATCACCAACGCGATGATCGCGAGCTTGATCATCACCATGATGTTGCTGGCGTTCCGGCTCTCCTTTACGCCTACGTACACCACCGCCGTAATGAGAATATTGATCAGCACAGCGGGCAGATCGAAGATGATGCGCAAGCTGCCCAGCATGGGGGCGCTGTTCCATGCTTTGGATCCCTCACCTGCGGTACCCGCGATCGCGGTCGCATGTGCGCTGGTGTAGTTCACCGTGAGCCACTCCGGCAAATGCAAGATGTGCTTGCCACCCACTACCACACTGTCCAACAGGTTGGTGAAGTACCCGCTCCAACTGAAGGCCACGTAAATGTTTCCAATGCTGTACTCCATCAGTAGGGCCCAGCCGATGATCCACGCGAAGACCTCCCCGAAGCTCACATACGCGTACGTGTACGCACTGCCGCTCACCGGCACACGGGAGGCGAACTCAGCATAACACAAAGCTGTGAATCCGCAGGCGATACCGCACATTACAAAAAGAAGCACCACGCCTGGCCCACCACTGGCGCACGCAGTACCCATGCTGCTGAAACTGCCTGCGCCAATGATCGCGGCAATACCGAAGAACGTAAGGTCGCGAACACCGAGCGTACGATGCATGCCGGTCCCGGACACTGATCCGGAATGGTCCTCACTATCGGGTGTTGGATGTCCCACGACCGGCTCGTGCTGTTTTAGTGCACTGGCGATCGGTTTCTTGCGGAAGAGGGACGCGAGCATGTCCACAAGTGTAGGGCTAACGGCCGATCACTGGCACGCCCTCATCTACGATCAGTCGTGTGATGCCTACGGTTCGCATACGTACATAGCCTGCGCTGTCCATTCCATATACAAGCTTGTTGGCCAGCAGATCGTGTTCGCGCAACCATCCGATATGTTCATCGTTCACTTCATCATCGAAACTGCTGAGGAAGTCAGGGCGGAAGCTTTTTGGAAAAAACCAGTAGGTCCATTCCTCACCCTGGTCGAAGCCTTCAAGTACGGTGTTCAACTCGGGGTGATGGAATTCGAGATAGGTCAGGAAAGTGATACTGGAACTGGCAACCAACGTGATCTCTTCCGCGTGGTGGCGCGCAATAAGCTTCGCAAGGCTATCGGCTTGATCGAGGCCGGAGAATTTTGCATCCAAGTAGATCAGCAGGGTGTCACCGATACGCGATAGAGCAGCATCCAGTGTTGGGATATGGCACCCGGAAGGAATGGAATGACGCAACAGAACCGGCCCTTCCAATGTCCGGAGATCCTTGTCCTTTACAAGTCCGTCCATACCTAGAAGTCGCTTGCACGTATCATCATGAAAAAGCACGAAAACGTGATCCTTCGTTTCGTGAATATCGAGTTCTACCCCGGTATAACCCAAGGCGATCGAATGCGCGATGCCTTCAAGGCTATTCTCGGGAAATACCGCGTCACTTCCGCGGTGGGCGAAGTGGGCGAGGGGTACAATGTTCAATCTTGAATGGTTCGCCTTCGGGCCAAAGCCACCTCCAATACCGAAGACCAGGACAAGCAGGCAAATGGCGATCACCGCAGCGATCCTGAACGTGTTGCTCCTGATCAAGGCAAAGAGGTGTTCGCGGCAGCCTTTCCACCGTCCAACAAGTCATGTTCCACAAGCCATTGTGTGGTCTGCATCATGCTGTACGTGTAGCGTTTCATGGCTTCCGATTTTTCTGGAAATTGCTTGGTGAGGTCCACGGTGGAAAGATCGGCGAAGCGATACAGCGTCTCGTGACCATTACCCCGATCGATGAAATAATGAACACTATCGATACATCCGATCCGGTCATCAGCGCAGAAATACATGAAGGGTCTTTGCTCTTTGGTGATGTCGATGCCCATGGTGGTGTTCGTCCACGTAATATTCAGCATGCCCAGGATGGTTGGCGCTGCATCGATCTGCCCGCAAGGTGAATTGACAATGCCAGGTGATATGTGCCCCGAAGGCACGTGGAATATGAGCGGTGTATGGTGGAACGAGAGTGGCATATCGTACGTATGGCCCATGTTCACGCCGTGATCACCGAGGATCACGAACACGGTGTTCTTGTACCATGGTTCCTTGGAAGAAAGTTCGAAAAAACGAGCGACCGATCGATCGACATACTCAACGATGCGGTCTTCGATTTTCTCACTGTGCGGCTCGAACCAAAGGCTGTCCGGTAAGATGTACGGCTTATGATCGCTGGTGGTCATGAACACCGAAAGAAACGGCCCCTTCTTCGCCAAAGCGTTCAATTCGGGCACCGCGTACTCGAACATCCGGTGATCCGGAATGCCGTTGGTGCTGGCTATCCATTCGTCCGGGTAATCATCTTCAGATATCACCCGGTCGAACCCTTGCGACAAGAGGAATCCTTTCATGTTGTCGAATTCGGGATCATGGGTCGTACAGAACAAGGTTGAATACCCGTTCGCTCGCAAAACCCGGGCAAGGCCTTGGTGTTTCAGGCTGAGCCAATCTTCCAAGGGTTGCTGCTGGTAAAGTGCGGGAAACGAATACAGCGTGGAATAGATGCCATTGAAGGTGTGAATACCTGCGCTATATGCATGGCCGCAGTTCAGTGAGACTTTCTGCAGGGCACTGAGGAACGGAGTAAGGCCAGCAGGCCCACCATACTGCCCCATCTTGAAGGTGCTCATGCTTTCCAATAGGATGATCACCACATTGGCACTGTCCATCGGCGCGTTGGGGGTGATCCGTCTCGCTATCGGCGAAGTCATGAGTCCCTGTTCAGCACCCAACTCGTGCATGGCGTTCCACGTGGCGGCCTCGGCATCCATTAGCGACACCGGTGTTCTCGAAGAGGATAGATTCTTTTCAGTGGAAACGATGAACGTGAACACCGGGTTCAAGCCTAATTGGTTCAAGAAGGGATCTTCTCCGAAATAAGCAGTGCCTACCTGGATCGGCGATTTCTCATCGACCCGGCCACGCATGCCCAAGAAGATCAGACAGCCAGAAACGATGAAGGAGATCGACGCTACACGGATATGCGAGTTGCTATTGGCGGAAGTGGATCCAACAGGATGTGTTGTGGCGGAAGCCCGTTTCGCCCAACGTGATCCAAGTATCGCTATAGCGTATGCTCCAATGAACGGTAGAAGGTAGATCCAGAACGAGCGCTCTTGAATTACCAAATTGGCCATGTAGCTACCATTATCCATCCAGTGCAGTGCGGAAAAGCTGAAACGCGCGTAGTTGTGCATGAACCAGGGGATGTCGGCCGCGAGGATGAACAGTACCGGCAACATGATCATGAGAAAAAAGCGATCCGCCCATTGGATCCAGCGATCGGACCGCGCGCCCAGGAAGTGACCCAGCGAAAGAAGAAGGAATGGCAAGGCCAGCAGGTAACAGGCCACCACCGTATCGAAGCGCCAACCGATGAACAAGGCGTGCAGCAAGTCGATCCATGGGCCAAGGTTCAGGCTCCAAGCTGAAGCAACCACCCCCAAAAGCAGCAGCCTGAACAGCACGCATACGGTGACGATGACCGCATAAATGCGAAGCAAGTAGCGAATGTGTTGTGGTAGCCGCAAAAGACAAGGGCTCTATAGAGGAGCGACGCAAAGGTGCTATGCAAGGATGAATGAAGAATTCAAGGGCCTCAAAGCCTTGTTGTCACGGAGTACTTTGATCCTATTAACATCGGCTTGACATACGCCGGTTCCAAGCTAGAGGCCTTCGGCTACATTTGGCTCCCTTTTGCAACGACCACCCCATGATGAAGTCTGTTCTGGCTAGTGCCGTACTGTTGATCACCCTGAGCACTCAGGCTCAGAAAGAACCTGTCAAAGCTCCTGTTGTGAGCGACGACCCGGTTCTTATGACCGTGGATGGAAAGCCGGTTACGCGTAGCGAATTCGAGGCCATCTATAAGAAGAACAACAAGGATGCAGCTGTTACCAAGGAAGCGCTGAACGAATACCTGGACCTGTTCATCAATTACAAATTGAAGGTCCGGGCCGCAGAAGAATTGGGCATGGACACCGTTGGCAAGTTCAAGACCGAACTCGACGGCTACCGCAAGCAATTGGCTCGTCCGTATTTGATCGATCGAAATCTGAACGATGACCTGATCAAGGAGGCCTTCGATCGCAGTGGCATCGAAGTCCGTGCGAGCCACATCCTGGCCCAAATGCCTGCGGATCCTGCCCCGGCAGATACACTGGCTGCTTGGAAGAAGATCATGGCGCTACGCGATCGGGTGAACGCTGGTGAGGATTGGGCCAGTGTTGCCAGCGGCAAAGGAGGAAGTGACGACCCGAGCGCGGCCAAGAACGGTGGCGATCTCGGTTGGTTCAGCGCTTTGCAAATGGTTTACCCTTTCGAGAACGCAGCATACAGCACACAGCCTGGCCAGATCAGTAAGCCTGTTCGCACCCGATTCGGTTACCATATCATCAAGGTGATCGATAGGCGTCCAGCTCGTGGCCAGATGAAAGTCGCACACATCATGATCCGTAGCACGGATCAGGACAGTCCTGAAAAACAAACCCTGTCGAAGCAGAAGATCGAACAGGTGAACGATCGGTTGAAGAGCGGGGAGATCAACTTCTCTGATGGGGCGTTGAAATACAGCGATGACGAAAGCACGAATACGAAAGGCGGCGAATTGCCCATGTTCGGTTCAGGTAAAATGATCGAGGAATTCGAGGATGTCAGTTTTGGTCTCAAGCTGGATGGAGATGTGAGCGGCCCGTTCAAGACCCGCTACGGATGGCATATCGTAAAGCGTTTGGAGTACAAAGCACCTCCTGCGTTCGAAGAGGCCAAGGGTGATCTGAAACAAAAGATCGCACGTGATAGTCGTGCGGAGATCACGCGTCAGAAGTTCCTTTCCGACCTGAAGGCAACGTATCACGCCAAGACCGATGAGAAAGCGTTGAAAGCGTTATACCCGTTGGTGGACAGTACAATTTTCAAGAAGGGTACGACCATTACGGATACACTGATCCGCAAGGACGTCGTGGAGGGCATCGTGATGCACAACGGCATGAAGTTCCGTCGCGAGTTGAACGGCACGCTGCAGGGTGGTAAAGTGGTGAACGTTCGCAGTCGCAAACACGATGAACTGAAGCCTTCACCGAACGACACGGTCATCGTACGTGATGTGCAGGAGGGGTGGTCATATGATCGCACCAAGGCAACCAAGCTTACCAAGAACGTGTTCAGTATCGATGGACGTGCTTGGAGCCAACAGCAATTCCTGGGTTGGCTTGAAGCCAAGCAGAAGCGTGAGCCCATGGTGTCCACACCGGTTTATTTGCAGGACCGTTTCAAGCAATTCGTCGATGAGGAAATGCTCGCGCACGAAGACGGGCAGTTGGAAACCAAATACCCGGAATTCCGCATGTTGATGAAAGAGTACCGGGACGGTATTCTTCTGTTCGAACTCACCGATCAGAAGGTGTGGAGCAAGGCGGTGAAGGATACAACGGGCCTGCAGGGATATTACGAGGCGAACAAGATGAACTACCTGTATGATACGCGCTACGATCTTGATATTTATTCCTGCGCCAATGATGCGGTGGTCAAGCAGATGAACGCATTGTACAAGAAAGGCAAGCGGGGCATGGACATCGCGAAGGCCTTGAACAAGGATGACAAGAGCGCGTTGATAGACGTCGAGAGCGGCGTGTTCACCGAAGAAGAAAAACCGATGATCAAAGGCGTCGTGAAGCCGGGGCTCACAGCGGGCCAAGTGGTGGATGGTCGTGTGGTGCTCGTTGACATGAAGAAGATCGTTCCACCAAGCCCCAAACCACTCAATGAAGCACGCGGGTTGGTAACGGCAGCGTATCAGGACCAGTTGGAAAAAGACTGGATCAAAGAGCTTCGCGCCAAATACACGGTGAAAGTGGAACAGGACGTTCTCTACAGCATTCACTGAGCATGGCGTTGGCCAAAAGCATTGTTCGGAACGGGAGGGCGGCGGTGATCGCCGCCCTTTCCCTTTCAGCGTGCAGCATGGCCTCCGATCCATCGGATCCCTTGGTGGCCGAAGCATACGACCAGCAATTGTTCCGCAGTGATCTGCGCCGCATGATCCCGGCCGATACGCCAAAGGAAGACAGTGCGGCATTGGCACAGCGCTTCGTGGATACGTGGGCTCGCGAGATCGTACTGCTGCACAAGGCCGAGGAGAACCTCACGGCAGTGCAGAAGAACGTTGATGACCAACTGCGCAGTTATCGTGGATCGTTGATCACATATACCTATGAGCAAGCCCTTGTTCGGCAAAAACTGGATACGAACATCAGCGCGGAGGAAATAGCCGGTTATTACAAGGAGAACGCCAAGAATTTCGAACTGAAGGACAATATCGTTCGTGTCCGGTGGTTCAAATTACGCGAAACCGATAAGCGCGTTCTGAAGAACGTACAAAGCCTTTGGCAAAGTGATAAGCCCGATGATCGAAGTGAATTGGAGCGATTGCTCGCACAGCGTGGCTCTGCGATGAACGATACAGGCGACGATTGGATCTCTTTTTCTGAACTACAGCAACTCGTGCCTTTACGCCCCGACAATCCTACTGACTGGCTCCAGCGCAATTCTCGCGCTATGGCTGCTGATAGTGTTGGGTCCTATTTCGTGGAATTTTTGGATCACCGCATAAAGAACAGTATGTCTCCCCAGGAGCTGGTCTCCATGGAGATCCGCTCCATCCTCATCAATCAGCGCAAGCTCCAGCTTATAGAGCGCATGCGCGAAGACCTGTACAAAGATGCTCTTGCCCAAAAAGATGTTCGATTGTTCTAAGGGGCTCGTGTTCGCTGCGGTTCTGCTTCAGATCTGCGCAAGTGGACAGGTGCGGACGGATGGCTCGGTTGCGTTAGAAGGTCAGCTGATAGACCGCGTGATCGCGAACGTAGCTGGTCGCATCGTTCTCTATAGCGAATTGGCAGGTCGCGTTGCGCAAGCCCAACAGAGTGGCGAGCGCATGAACGATCCTCAAGTGTGTGGTGAATTGGAAGAACTGTTGTTCCAGCAGCTCTTGCTCGAGCAAGCCCGTTTGGATAGTGTGGTGCCGGACGAAGCGCAAGTGAACGCTGAGTTGGACCGTCGCATTCGATATTTCGCGCAACAGATAGGCAGTGATGAGGCGTTGGAGAAGTACTATGGAAAGAGCATCACGCGCATCAAAGCGGATTTCCGCCAGCAGGTGTCCGATCAGTTACTGGCGCAGCAAATGCAACAGAAGATAACGGGTGATCGCAGTGCAACGCCCAAGGAAGTAACGGCCTATTTCAATGCGATCCCGAAGGACAGTTTGCCGTTCATCAATGCGGGGGTCGAATTCGCGCGCATAGTGAAGTATGCCAAGCCCAGTGAGGCGGAGGAACGTCGGGTGAAAAAAAGTCTCGAGGAACTGCGCACGCGCATCACAACGGGTAAACTTGATTTCGCGACCGCAGCCAGTTTGTACAGTCAGGACGTAGGCTCCGTTCGTGACGGCGGCAAGCTGCCCATGGTAAAACCCGGCATCATGGTACCCGAGTTCGATGCCGTGGCCATGAGTTTGAAGGATGGGGAGGTCAGCCAGGTCTTCAAGACGGATTTCGGATACCACGTCATGAGCATGATGGAACGCAAAGGCGAGGAGTATCAGGCTCGTCATATCCTCTTGAAACTGGAAACCTCAGCCGACGATATGATGCTCGCGAAGAATTTTATGGACAGCACGACTGCATTGGTTCGCGAAGGCACGATAACGTTCGCCAGAGCTGCATCGGAAATGAACGACGATGAGGATACGAAGGGCACCAATGGTACTGTGATCGAGCCGAATGGGAACAACCCTCGGTGGGCGATCGGTGATCTGGACAAGGAGACTTTCTCCATTCTCGACAAGTTGGCTGTGGGCGACATAAGTGTCCCACAATCGTTCGAGCTTCCGAGCGGCGAGAAAGGCTATCGCGTCTTCAAGTTGATCAAGCGCACGGAGCCACACGTAATGGACCTTGTTGAAGACTACCCGTTGGTGAACGAGGCCGCCGAGAATGCGGCCAGGCAAAAGATCGTCGATGCCTGGGTGAAAGAGCGACTCTCGAATATTTACGTGCGCATCATACCTGATTACGCTGGTTGCACCTTCGAACACGCTTGGGTCAAACCTGTTGCACCTTGACAAAATTCACCTTTGGTTATTCATCGCTAGCCGAATGCGAGGCGATCCCTGATCCTACCCTATCACCTTTCCACTATTCAAAATGACCGAACGGACGAACGATGCACGCGCAGTGGAAGATTTCGGCGCGAAGTACAGATTGCTCAAAGCAGAGGTGCAGAAGGTTATCATCGGCCAGGACCGCGTGGTCGATGATGTACTGATCGCGATCTTCAGCAGGGGCCATGGGTTGCTGGTCGGCGTGCCAGGTTTGGCCAAAACCTTGCTCGTGAACACAGTGGGCAGAGCGTTGGGGTTGGGTTTCAATAGGATCCAGTTCACACCCGATCTCATGCCCAGTGACATCATTGGTTCCGAGATCCTGGACCAGGACCGCAACTTCAAATTCATCAAGGGTCCCCTCTTCGCGAACATCATCTTGGCGGACGAGATCAACCGAACACCACCGAAAACCCAAGCAGCATTGCTTGAGGCCATGCAGGAGAAAGCGGTAACCGCTGCAGGGCGAACGTGGCAGCTTCCCGAGCCCTTCTTTGTTCTGGCAACGCAGAACCCGATCGAGCAGGAAGGAACATATCCGTTGCCAGAAGCCCAACTCGATCGCTTCATGTTCAGCATCCACGTGGATTATCCAAGCTACGCGGAGGAACTGGCGGTCGTTAAGGCGACCACCAGCGACACCCCTGCCGATGTAAAGCCAGTGCTAAGTGCAGAAGAGATCCAGTTCTACCAAGGACTTGTGCGTCGCATTCCGGTTGCTGATAATGTGGTCGAATACGCTGTGAAGCTTGCTAGTCGCACAAGACCAGGTCGGGAAGGGGTGCCAGCTATCATCAACGATCACATCAGCTGGGGTGCTGGCCCACGCGCCAGCCAATTCCTGGTGATCGGCGCCAAATGTCACGCACTTACTCACGGTAAATTCAGCCCTGACATCGAGGACGTACAAGCTGTAGCAAAGCCCATTCTGCGCCATCGCTTGGTGCGGAACTACAAGGCTGAAGCGGAAGGGGTCACCGTTGACAATATCGTCGACCAGGTGCTCTGAGGCTTGTAGATGGATCGATGATCCATCTACGGATCGGTGCGTCGTCAACACCTGTTCATTTCATCTCTGGACGAAGGCTGCTTGTTGACCTTATCTTCGTCTCAAGCTGAAAGCTCAGAGCTTTTGGCATGCCGGTTATGAAACGAACATTACGATCCTTCTTTTTTGCCATTCCTCTTGCTGTTCTTTCTACGGCTGGTGCTCAAACCACTATGGATATCACGCTCGTGCCTGGCCAGAACAATGACCTGGAAGTGCGACTGCGCCCCGACATGGACTTCGATGGCTTGGTTGCAGGCATGGTCTTTACTGTTCGCTGGAGCAATGCTTCCGGTGCAAGTCTCGGTAGCGAAATTCAGGACGCGACCGCGTTGGATGTATGTAATGTGAGCAAGAGCGGCCCGGAGCAAGTGGTTGGCGACTATCGTTATCAGGTTTATGTGGCTTTCAGTTTGACCCCGTTATCGGAGATCTCATTCGTCCTGCTGGGTGGACAGGAATACACCTTATGCAAGTTGCCGATCCTCAATGCCGCTGATGCCTTCGTTATGGTGAACGACGATTGGACGGCGGTGAACAACGCCGATTATTTCATCTCGTTGAATGGCGCTGATGGAACCGGGATCATTTACGACCAGAGTACAGGATCCTTTCAAGGATCGAGCCTTTCGAACGAACGAACCGTTTCTGTATGGCCCAATCCGGTTACGGATCAAGCTGTAGTTTCCTTCGGTCCCCACGGATCGACCGTGACCGGTCTCGATCTGCTGGATGCCGCAGGGCGCGTGGTGTGGAGCAAGCGTTCAAACAGGTCAGTGAGCGAAACCATGGACATGAAGGGAATGACTTCTGGTGCCTATGTGCTAAGACTGACTGTTGATGATGGAACGCGATCCTTGATCGTGTTGAAGAGGTAAGGGACAATTTCTTGGTCATTCCAATTGTTGAAATGATCCGCTCGTATTTGAATACCGCAGATCCGGATCGATGGGAATGTTGAACTTTTTGCGCTCACGATCTTTATTTGGCTGCTTTGGTATCATTGCGCAAGCCTCCGCTCAAACTCCTTGTGTGAACGGTTTTGCCGGGATCTATCCGTGCGATAAGGTGGATCTGTTGTCGCGAATGTCAATTGCCCAACTGGGCGGACAAACGAATCTTGCAGACCTGTGGGGCTGGACCGATCCAGTTACCGGGGTCGAATATGCATTGGTAGGCATGCGCACGGGCACAGCCTTCGTGAACTTGAACAACCCGGCCGTTCCAGTGCTAACGGGAGTATTGCCAAGCCATATCTCCGGTTCGAACACCTTGTGGCGCGATGTGGATGTGATCGGTAATTACGCGTACGTCGTAAGTGAAACCAGCGGTCATGGCATGCAGATCTTCGATCTGACACGGTTGAGAAATGTGGTTACTCCACCGCAGACCTTCACAGAGGATGCCCACTATCCGGGCTTCAGCAATTGCCATTCGCTTTTTGCGGATAATGATGGATTCGTCTTTTGCGAGGGCACTAACACAGCCAGTGGCGGGCTGCATGTTGTCAATGTGCAGAACCCATTGGCCCCTGTGTTAGCAGGCACGTACACGCAGGATGGTTATATCCACGAGAATCTTGTCATCGACTACAATGGCCCGGATCTGGCCCATGTCGGTCAGGATATCAGCATCAATTTTCACAGTGGCAGTCCCGATAGGATCACGTTCGTGGACGTGACGAACAAGACCGACATGACCCGCTTGAATACGACCACTTACGTTGGTGCGAGCATAACTCATCAAGGATGGGTGACACCCGATCATCGCTACCTCCTAATGAATGATGAAGGCGATGAGATCAATCAGGGACATACCACGCGAACCCGGATCTTCAACATCAGTGACCTGGACAATCCCGCGCCGTTGGTCGGTTATTACAGCGGCCCCAATGCCAGTACCGACCACAACTTGTACGTGAACAAAGACCTTGTATGGGAATCGAATTACAGCAGTGGCTTGCGGATCTTGGCGATGGATAATATTTCAACGGCTGCACTTTCCCAAGCGGCCTTCTTCGATACCTATACCACGAATAACGCCGCGAACTATGATGGCGCGTGGGGCAATTACCCGTTCTTCAATAGTGGAGTTGTGGTCGTCAGCGACTATGCGAACGGTCTGTTCATTCTGCGCCCACGTTTGAGTTTGCGCGTGCGGGCCTTGCTCGAAGGCCCGTATGATGCGAACACTGCTTTGATGCACGATAGCCTACGCGTGAGAGGCTTGTTGCCGCTGGTTGAACCCTACACGGCATTGGGTTACACGCATGTTGGTGGAGGAGGGGAGACGACTACAGCTTCGGTCTTCTTGTCAAATGGGGCCAACGCGATCGTCGATTGGGTGGTCTTGGAACTACGTAATTCGGCCAACTCTTCGGTAGTGCGTGAGTCGCGCTGCGCTTTGATCCAACGGGATGGTGATATTGTGGGGATGGATGGTCTTTCCGCGGTTCAATTCACAAGTGCGGTCGGCGACTATCACGTGGCGGTGCGTCATCGCAATCACTTGGGCATAATGACCGCTGCACCCGTGCGCGTGAGTGTTGCTGAAAAGAGTTACAACCTCGCGGACGGCAGCACACCCTTGTTCGGCAATGCACCTGCCGTCATCTTGGGTACGGCCAACGCCATGTGGATGGGAAATGTGTTCCGCGATGGGCAGCTGAAGTACATCGGAACGGACAATGATCGGGACCCAGTGCTATTACGTGTTGGTGGCACAACACCGAATAATACCGTAACTGGCTATTGGCTTGAAGATGCTACACTTGATGGCGTAGTGAAATATATCGGTGTTGGGAACGACCGCGATCCTATGTTGGTGAATGTGGGAAGCACGATCCCTAACAATGTTCGGCTGGAACAACTTCCGTGATCTCTTTCACGGCCAGGACGTTCCGTCCACGGTGGTAGGGGTCTAAGCCTGCCCGGATCTTATTGACGCCTGACGGGTCACATCCATTATCTTGCTGGCCGCTCCATGAATACCCGCTCCATCATGTTTCGCACTTCTGCCTTTCTGGTTACCTCTGTTTGCGTTGTGCTGGCCAATGCCCAATGCATCACCACTTTTCCGTCAACGGAGAATTTTACTGGCGGCACCGTTGGGGTGCCTGGAACCTTGGTGACCGGTTGGAGCAATCTCTCCGCGGATGACCTGGATTGGAATGTCGACAATAATGGCACGAATGGCGGGGTAATGACCACCATCACCGGCCCCATCGGTGATCATACGAGCAACAACACCGGCGGTAAGTACATGTACGTGGAATCTGGAAGCGCAGGTGCTTCGCCTTCCAAGTCGGCTATTCTGCAGAGCAATTGTTACGATATCTCCTCGCTAGCATCACCCTATCTCACGTTCTGGTACAGCATGCGTGGTGCCAATATGGGTTCGCTCACGGTGGATCTGAACGTTAATGGCAGTATTGTGCCGAACCTATGGACTGTGAGCGGGAACCAAGTGGTTACATGGAAGCAAGGCTGGTTGAACCTGGCTCCTTACCTCGGCCAAACGAACCTTCGTATACGATTCCGTGCGATCACAGGGTCAGGTGCACTTAGCGACATCGCGATCGATGATGTGGTGGTTGGTAACTTGACTCCTGTGTTCGGTTGTCCTGATGTGCTAGCGAGCAACTACAGTTCCGCCGCCAATGTGAACAACGCCACTTGCGAGTATAGTTGCCCGGTTGGCCAAAAGCGCGTGACGATCGACATCGTTGCCGATAACTATCCGCAGGAATCAAGTTGGACCCTGAAGAACGCCAGCACGAATGCCACATTGGCAAGCGGAACCTCGGTTGGTACCTCGGTCTGTGTTCCCGAGAACACGTGTTTGTTGTTCCGTATAAACGACACTGCGGGTGATGGAATTTGGCATGCGAGTTACGGCTACGGTGCCTATTCGATATCGTTCGACGGTGCAGTGGTATTCACCGGTGGACAGTTCACCCAATATCAGGAAACCAGCTTCAACTGTCCTCCTGGATATTCGTGCAGTACAGCAACCGTAGCGGTCACAGGCCAGGTCTACACGGCTCCGTTGGTGGAGTACTGGTACAATTGGACACCAGCGGCGGCAGGGTCATACACGATCACAACATGTGGACTGAACACGTGCGACACCAAGCTTTGGTTGTACGACATGGCTTGCGGTTCGATCAATCTGAGTTCCGGTGTAGAAGGTGCCACGTTCGCCGATGATGATAACGGCGGGTGCGGCCTGCAGGCGCGGATCACGGCCAACATGCCGGCTGGGCAACTTTATCACATTCGTGTTGGTACGAACGGGGGCTCATGCACATCGGCGTCCTTTCGTATCGATTACAACGGCCCCGCTGTTGGTTGTATGAATGTGAACTCGTGCAACTACGATCCTTTGGCAACAGTGGCGTGCACCAATTGCTGTTTGGCTGTGGGTGATCCTGCGTGCCCAATGGGACCTGATCTGACTATGGATGGACCTGCGCTGATCAGTTCGTTGAACGCGACCAACGCATTGCAGGTGGTGAACATCGCGACGAACGATATCTGCGCTGTTCAGGAAGGATGTGTGAAGGGTTTTGGCAATCGCAGTGTTATTCGATTCACCACACGGATCAACAATATCGGTCAAGCGGATTATTACATCGGAAGCCCGAGTGGCCAACCCGGCATGTTCAGCACCCAGAATTGTCACGGACATGCGCACTACAGCGGTTATGCTGATTACCTCTTGTTCGATCAGAACAACAACCCTATACCTGTTGGGTTCAAGAACGGCTATTGTGTGATCGACGTAGGTTGTAATCCAGGCTTTGTCTCGCACTATGGGTGTAGCAATATGGGCATCAGCAAAGGCTGCTATGATATTTACGGAAGCGGTACCACCTGCAACTGGATCGATGTTACCGACGTGCCAGCTGGCCTGTATACTATGGTCTTGCGCACGAATTGGGCGCGCCGCCCGGATGCATTGGGCCGCCATGAAATGAACTATACCAATAATTATACTTCCGCTTGTATCAACCTGACAGGCACACCTGGTGGTACCCGGGCGTTCACGGTCGCCACAGGATGCGCGCCTGTGATAGATTGTATGGGGCAGGCCTATGGTGATGCCAAACCCGATTGTGTTGGCACCTGCAATGGAACCACGAAGTCCGGTGACCGGACCAACAACGGAATTCAGGATCAGCCTGACGCACAGATGTATGTCTCGGAGATCCTTGGCGATGACGCTGTGGTTTCCCCGTGCACCGACCTGAATATCGATGGGGAGATCACGGTTACCGATGCCGCGTTGCTTGCCAATTGTTACAATCAACAAACCGCTCATGACGGTCAAACGCACCTGATCCACTACCACCCGTGGTGTGATTTCCCGAGGGGTTATGTCAGCACCATTGATACGGCCGATATCACTATCGGAGCCTTCAACCCAACCGACAAGTACGTTGACATCTGGATCAAGAACAGCACCTGCCGGACGCTTGGTTACGAATTCAATATGAGCGGGATCACCATCCAAACGGTCGAGAATTTGAACCCGCAAATACAGGGGGATATAGTCTGGAGCAGCGCACTGGGTGGGAACAAAGTGATCGGCCTCAGCTACATCGATTCCTCGTTGGCGAAGAATACGGGTTTCGTTCCCTTGTGCCGTGTTCGCTACCTGAGTTTGACCGGTACGCAGATCTGCATTGCGTCCATTCAGGATATCGTTAACAAGGACGCGAACAACATCACTGGGCGTATCACAGGCCCTTGCATCACCGTTAACAATGTGGTGGCCGTGAGTGCGAAGGTGATGCTGGAAGGTCCGTTCGACGGGGTAAGTAAAATGCGCGATGACCTGCGTGTCGCATCTCTTCTGCCTTCCCCAGAGCCATACACTTCCATGAACTTCATACAAACGGGAGGGGGAGAGGTGGCCGGTGGCCAAGTGTTTGGTGTTACTGGCGACAATGCGGTTGTGGATTGGGTGTTGGTGGAACTTCGAAATAGCGGATCACCTGCCACCGTGTTGGCCGCGCGTTGTGCCTTGCTTCAGCGGGACGGGGATATTGTGGACCTGGACGGATCGGCCAGCGTGATCTTCCCCGTATCGCCAGGGAATTACTTCGTCTCCGTGCGACATAGGAACCACCTCGGTGTCATGACAGCCTCTGCTGTTGCGCTATCGGGTTCTTCGGTTACTGTTGATTTCCGCAGTGCGGCAACGGCTACGTGGGGCACCGAAGCACGGAAAGTGAGTGGCGCAACAATGCTGTTATGGGCAGGAAACGTATTCCGTGATGGTTCTGTCAGTGTCCTGAAATACGTGGGAGTGAGCAATGACCGCGACGTTATTCTTACAGCGGTGGGTGGCACTACTCCTACATCCGTTGTGAGCGGATACATGCGCGAGGACGTGAACTTGAGCGGTAACGTGAAGTACACCGGGGCTGAGAATGATCGTGATCCGATCCTGGTGAACATCGGTAGCGTGTTGCCCACGAACACCCGTGCGGAACAACTGCCTTGAGCAACGGTCGCATATAATTTGAGTTTCGTCGATATTGTGGAAGATCACCGAACGATGGGTCTACATTCGGCAAGTTCCTTATGGGTTACATGCTATTTACCCGTCGAATAATTCGGCCCCAACCCCAACTCGTTGGCCGCGGTCGTGTCCGATTGTGTGCTGCATTTTGCTGTTTGGTGAGCGTATCGACCAATGCCCAAACATGGGAAGTTTTCGATAACGTAACAGCTGGCTTCCCCAGTAACAACGTGTCGGATATCGTTGAGGATAGCGATGGTACGATATGGGCCGGAACAGGCTTCGGACTTTGCCGATATGATGGCTCCAGTTGGTCGGTATTGCAGAGCGATAATTCTGGTCTTCCCGGAAACTCGGTGAAGTGCCTTGCTGTGGATAGTACCAACCGATTGTGGGTGGGAACATTGCTGAACGGCATAGGTATTTATGATGGGACCTCGTGGGACTATTTGAACACCGATAATTCACCACTGCCGGACAATGAGATCAACTGTATCACTATTGACCACCGTGGTTGGGCCTGGATAGGGACCTACCTCGGAGTCGCTTGTTACACAGGTTCCGATTGGCGTTTGTACAATTCATCGGATACGAGTTATGGCGGACTGATGATGCACGGGAATGTGATCGAGGATATTGGCGTCCGCGAGGATGGACTTGTCGCGATATGCACTCAGAACGGAGGCTTCCATTACTTGACCGATACATCGATCTTTTTCCTGACCACCTTCGATAACCAGTTTCCGGATAACACCCAGAACTCGGTCGCATTCGACAATGTGAATGATGAGCGTTGGTTGGCCACACCATCCCAAGGCTTGCTGCGCCAAGGCGGTGCATGGGAAAATGGCCCCTGGTTCCAGTACACCACTTCGAACTCAATGATCCCTTCAAATTCGGTGACTTGTGTTGTTGTGGATGATCTGGGTCGTGTGTGGCTCGGGACACTGATCGCCGGCATTGGCGTCCGGGATCCAAATGGTTCGTTCATCAGTTACAACACGATCAATTCCGGATTACCGAACAATTCCATCGAAAGTATATTGCTTGCTGGCGATGGGAGTATCTGGGTCGCAACCGGATTTGGAGGGGCCGCTCGACTCACCTTTCAAGGGTCGATCAAGGAATTCACGCAAGCCGACTTCGACCTCTTTCCAAACCCGTGTGATGGGCTGGTGAATATCCGGGTCAAGGAAGAAGGTTCGGACTGGAGTTGGTCAATATCGGATTCCCAAGGTCGATCCTTGCTGAATGGATCCGCTCATCACACTGATCAACAAGTGGAGCTTACCGGCTTGTCCTCTGGGATATATGTCATGAACGTGACTGTTGGTTCCGGCCGTATGACGCGGAAATTCCAAATATTTCACTGACTTGGATCCTGTTGACCAAAAAGTGATTGTCGACTTACATTTGGAACCCTTGCTCCAACAAGCATTTCTTGCAACTAGTTCGAACAGCATGAGAACATCCTACGCTTCCGCGTTGGCCAGTGTGTTTTTGGCACTTCTTCTCGCACACGACGTTACCGCACAATGCGATGACATTAGCGTGAACGGCGTGAACAACATGGCCAAGACCTGCAGGTGCGCCGACCTTGGTCAGACCAATTGTGATCTATTGCCGGATATCATGATCAGCTGGCTGGGATTACAGAATATTTCCAGCGGACCCAGCGAGTATGCTCAGAATGCCTCGTCCAGCGCGGGTCGTCTAAGGATCAGTGGTGCCACCCCGAATGTCGGTTTTGGGCCTTTGGAGGTGCGTGGCGTTAGGGCAGATGGATACCGAAAATTCATTTGTGGACCGGTCGTGGATTCTGTCTATTCGCCCTTGACCAATAACATAAACTTCTCCTGTACGAACGGGTACACGGCCAAGCAGATCCTTTTTCAGCGGATCTACCATAAGAACGATACCACCATGTCGTTCAATGAATACGAGCGAGGTACCATGACCTATCACCCCACACACGCGCATTACCATGAATGGTTGGACAACCATGACGCTACGATTGGCTCAGCCGGGAGTGACGGATCCGACCCAATGGCCGATCGTTGCCACTGGGGGAAAATTGGGCTTTTGCCTTACCAACCTCTACACATGTTCGGGCAGTCCGGGTTATTGCAAGGACGATCATCGCTATGGCTTGGGTAACAACATCCTGAATACGGCCTTTGGCAATAACTACGCATTGGGGTCCCAACCGGGTTGCTCGGATGATGTGCAGAGCATTGTTGTTGGCAAGGGAGATATTTATGATGAGGGTTTGGATGGTATGTGGATCAACATGCTGCCGGGGTTGTGCAATGGCCAGTACCACATTGTTGCGATGGCTGATCCTGCCAATGATTTCATTGAGTCGAACGAGAACAACAATTGGACGTCGTTGCCTATTACCCTCGCTGCACAGACCGCGGCCAATAATGGTGGCACCGCGAATATTTTCTGCAGTGGAAGTACGGTAATTGCACCTTCCGAAACCCGCGTTCTTACTGCTTCCCCCGGCACAGCGTACAGCTGGAACACCGGCGCTACGAGCCGCAGTATCACGGTCGGGGCTGCTGGTACTTATTCCTGCACAGTGACTTGCCCATGTGGTAGCTTGGCAACACCAAGTTTGACGTTGACCTCTTTGGTCGCACCGGTGCCAGTTGGCAGCGGAGCCAGCAATGTGGGTCCTGGTCAAGTCAGCCTGAGCGCCACGGGTTCGGATCTCCACTGGTTCGATGTTGCTTCCGGTGGGAGCGAAGTTGGATCGGGTCCTGGATTCCTTACGCCACCAATTAATGTCACCACGAATTATTGGGTTGAAAACCGTGCTAGTTCGCCCGGTGTGAACCTCAATGCAGGCCGGGCCAATAACACCACACAAGGAGCGTACCTGAGTTCGAAGCAATGGCTCTTGTTCGATGCTATCAAGCCATTCAAGCTTGAATCCTTCAAGGTCCGTGCGAACAGTATCGGGCAACGCCACTTTGTATTGGTGGACCGGTTGGGTAATCTGATCGCCGAGAAGTACATCGAGATCCCCGCAGGTCTTAATACGATCGTTGTGAATTGGGATGTGCCAGCGGGAGTTCAGCACAAGATCAGTGCGTTCGATGACAATACTGAAGTGGTGCGCGATCTGTGGTACAATAACGCGGGCAACACTTACCCGTACAGCTTGGGAACTATCGGGTCCATTACGGGTGCTTCTGACGGAACCACCAACTACTACTACCTCTATGACTGGGTAGTAAGCACGCCAACCGTCAATGCCGTAAGCGCTCGGACCCAAGTTACCGCGACCATTGTGAACCCTGTCGCTTTGAGTATGAATGTCAAACTCGAAGGCCCCTTTGATGTGGATAATGGACTTATGAAGGACGACCTGCGAGCAGGAGGTCTTATCCCTATGTCTGAGCCATACAGTGCGCTGGGCTTTGCACAATTGGCGGGTGGTGGAGGAGAAGTCATCACGGGGACACCCTTGCTGACCACAGGCAGCAATGCTATTGTGGACTGGGTGCGTGTCGAATTGCGGTCAGCACCTTCACCGAACGTGGTGATGGCAACACGACAAGCCTTGGTGCAGCGTGATGGCGATGTGGTTTCAGCGGACGGAGTTTCCCCGATCACATTTGGTGTGGGGGCAGGCAACTATTACGTTGCTGTGCGTCATAGGAACCACTTGGGCTGCATGACTTCCGCCGCGATCCCGTTGACCTCCGTTCCCGCTACCTTGGATCTGTCTGGCATAGCTACCGGCACTTGGGGTACGAACGCGCGCAGAGCCACTGGGTCGGTTATGACGCTATGGGCAGGTAACGCAGTTTTGAACGGCCAGCTCATGTACGTTGGCGTTGCCAATGATCGCGATCCCATCCTACAGGCGGTTGGTGGGGTGGTGCCTACCAACACAGCGACCGGTTACAACGGCACCGATGTGAATTTGGATGGTGTGATCAAGTATACTGGCATCAACAATGATCGGGACCCGATCCTGGTGAATGTTGGAAGCACACAACCGAATAATGTACTGACCGAACAAATTCCCTGATCGAATTCCCCAAAACGAGTTAATTTGCCAACCTTACCCTGAACTTGAAAGACCCAAACCTCCAAAACATGATGAAGTTCAACCCAAAGAATTGGAAAGGCCTGCTGCTTGGCTTTGCCACTTCAATTCTGCTCATTGGTGCAGCCAATGCGCAGAACCCGACCTCGGTCGATATCGACCTGGTTCAGAACACTGACCCCACACGATTGGAGGTGCGCGTGCGCCCCAATGGTGATGATTTTGGTGATGTAGTGAGCAACTTGACTTTTACGATCCGATGGGCAACAGGTACCGCTGCTGCACTTGGCACACGTACAGCTCCGTGTAGTGCTTCGACGCCTGCTCAGACAGCGCAGGTCACCAACCCGAACGGTCCGCCATGCGTTGGAGTGAACTGTACCGGAGCACCTACAGGCTTCAACTATCGTACTTACAACGTGGTGTCTTTGGCTGGTCTCGTGGAAGATGGATGCGATCCTTGGCTTGCTGACACATGGGTAACGATCATGACGGTTCCAGTTACCGGGAATCCGGGTTGCACCACATTCCAGATCGCAAATGATGCGTGGACTGCCGCACCTTCGATCAATCGAAACTTTTTCGTCTCGTTGGGCGGTATTCCTAAAACCGGAATCATAGAGCCTACTGCGGTGAACATAGGTTCTTGCACTGTTGACTGCCTGGGCGTGATCGGTGGTACAGCATTACCTGGTACTGCATGCAATGACAACAATGCCTGTACGATAAATGACGTCTATACCGGAACCGCCCCGAACTGTGGTTGCGCAGGCACACCGGACAACACGGATACAGACGGTGATGGCGTTCCGAACTGTTCTGACAACTGCCCAACGGTCGTTGGTCAGATCGGTTCTACTTGTAACGACAACAACGCTTGCACAGACAACGATGTGCTGAACGCGAGTTGCGTTTGCGCAGGCACCGTGAACAACACGGATACGGATGGCGATGGCGTTCCAAACTGTTCGGACAACTGCCCTACAGTTGTTGGTCAGATCGGTTCTGCTTGCAACGACGGCAATGCATGTACAACAGGTGATGTGTTGAACGCAAGCTGTGTTTGTGCAGGCACACTGAACAATACAGATACGGATGGTGATGGCGTTCCGAACTGCTCTGACAACTGCCCTACAGTTGTTGGTCAGATCGGTTCTGCTTGTAACGACAACAACGCTTGCACAGACAACGATGTGCTGAACGCGAGTTGCGTTTGCGCAGGCACCGTGAACAACACGGATACGGACGGTGATGGCGTTCCGAACTGTTCTGACAACTGCCCTACAGTTGTTGGTCAGATCGGTTCTACTTGCAACGACGGCAATGCATGTACAACGGGCGACGTGTTGAACGCAAGCTGCGTATGCACAGGCACACTGAACAATACAGATACGGATGGTGATGGCGTTCCGAACTGCTCTGACAACTGCCCTACAGTTGTTGGTCGATCGGTTCTGCTTGCAACGACGGCAATGCATGCACAGACAGGCGATGTGTTGAACGCAAGTTGTGTCTGTGCAGGCACACTGGACAATACAGATACGGATGGTGATGGCGTTCCGAACTGCTCTGACAACTGCCCTACGGTAGCCGGTCAGATCGGTTCTACTTGCAATGACGGCAATGCATGTACGGACAACGATGTGTTGAACGCGAGCTGTGTTTGCGTTGGCACACTGAACAACACGGATACGGATGGTGATGGCGTTCCGAACTGCTCTGACAACTGCCCTACGGTAGCCGGTCAGATCGGTTCTACTTGCAATGACGGCAACGCCTGCACGGACAACGATGTGCTGAACGCGAGTTGCGTTTGCGCAGGCACCTTGAACAACACGGATACGGACGGTGATGGTGTTCCGAACTGCTCTGACAACTGCCCGAACGTGGTTGGCCAGATCGGTTCTACCTGCAATGACAATGACGTCTGCACGATCAACGATGTGTTGAACGCGAGCTGCGCTTGTGTGGGAACATTCCAAGACACGGATGGTGATGGTACATGCAACGCCAACGACGGCTGCCCTACCGATCCGAACAAGATCGCTGCAGGCCAGTGCGGTTGCGGAGTTGCCGATACCGATACGGATGGCGACGGAGTTGCGAACTGCAATGACAACTGCCCAACGGTTGTCGGTCAGATCGGCTCTACGTGCGATGATGGGAACATCAATACAACGGGCGATGCGTTGAACGCGAGCTGCGTTTGCGTGGGAAGCACGGTGGATTGCAACGACAACGACCCATGCACTATCGACTCCTTCAATGGAACGATCTGTGTGAACGCACCTGGTCCTGATGCCGATGGTGACGGAACCTGCGATCTGATCGACGGTTGCCCGAACGATCCGAACAAGATCGCTGCAGGTATCTGCGGTTGTGGCGTAGCTGATACCGACACCGATGGTGACGGCACTGCGAACTGCAACGATGGTTGCCCAAATGATCCGAACAAGATCGCGGCTGGCATCTGCGGTTGCGGCGTAGCTGACACCGACACCGATGGTGACGGCACTGCGAACTGCAACGACGGTTGCCCGAATGATCCGAACAAGATCGCGGCTGGCATCTGCGGTTGCGGCGTAGCTGACACCGACACAGATGGTGATGGTACTCCGAATTGCAACGACGGTTGCCCAACGGATCCGAACAAGATCGCTGCAGGCCAGTGCGGTTGTGGTGTTGCTGATACCGATACCGATGGCGACGGAGTTGCGAACTGCAATGACAACTGCCCAACTGTTGTAGGTCAGATCGGATCTGCTTGCGATGATGGTATCGTCGGTACAACGGGCGATGTGTTGAACGCGAACTGCGTTTGCGAGGGTAGCACGGTGGATTGCAACGACAACGACCCATGCACTATCGACTCCTTCAATGGAACGATCTGTGTGAACACACCCGGTCCTGATGCCGATGGTGACGGAACCTGCGATCTGATCGACGGTTGCCCGAATGATCCGAACAAGATCGCTGCAGGTATCTGCGGCTGCGGTATCAGTGATGCGGATGGTGATGGTGACGGCACCCCGAACTGCAACGATGGTTGCCCAACGGATCCGAACAAGATCGCTCCCGGTATCTGCGGTTGCGGTGTAGCTGATACGGATACCGACGGCGACGGTGCTGCGGATTGTGTGGATAGCTGCCCGAACCTCACTGGCCAAATTGGTTCACCATGCGACGATGGCATCGTTGGTACAACCGGTGATGTGATCAACGGGAACTGCGTATGTGCTGGTAGCACGGTTGATTGCAACGACAATGACCCATGCACATTGGATTCGTTCAACGGAACTATCTGTGTGAACACACCACTGCTGGACACCGACGGTGATGGTACATGTGACCTTACCGATGGTTGCGCGAACGATCCGAACAAGATCGCTCCTGGTATCTGCGGTTGCGGCAATGCTGAGCCTGGCACTGCATGCAATGACAACAATGCGGGTACTGTTGGTGATGTGATCAACGCGAACTGCGTGTGCATCGGAACCCCGCTGGGCGTTGACTGCGAAGGAACACCCGGTGGTAGCGCTTTGCCCGGAACTGCCTGCGACGATGGTTTGACCACCACAGGTCAGGACACCTGGAGCCCGAACTGCGTATGCATTGGTCTGCCATTTGACTGCCTTGGTGTACCAGGTGGCACAGCCACGATCGGTTCCGCTTGTAAAGACGGTAACGTGTGCACTACCGGTGATGTTTACAACGCCAGCTGCGTTTGCGCTGGTACCGTAGTGGATACGGACGGAGATGGAGTTTGCGATGCGAACGACAACTGTCCAACGGTTACAGGCCAGATCGGAAGTGCTTGTAATGATGGTAATGCCAACACTGGCCCTGACGCGTTGAACGCGAATTGCCAGTGTGTAGGACCTATTATCGGCGGCTGCACGGAGAACCTCACCTTGTCGGTGAAGCTGGATGGAAACCCAACAGAGACCACTTGGACCCTCTTGGATGCTACGGAGACCACAACGATCACATCCGGTGGGTTCACTGCAGGTCAGGCAAACACAACGGTTACTGTTCCGATCTGTGTGCCTGTTGGTTGCTATCACCTGCGTGTGAACGATTCAGGTAACAATGGTATTACGGGTGGCGGCTATGTTCTCAGGGACGCAAGCAGTCGTCGGATCATCGATGCATCTTTGGGAAGCTTCAGCAGCGTGAGCCAGATCAACACAGGCAGCAACCCGAACCGTAACTTCTGTGTGCCGATCAGCAACATCAAGATCCTCAACAACTGGTGCGACCGCACGAACCTTCTGGTTCAAAGCCCGGTGTATTGCAACGCACAGCCTGGTGCCAATGGCTACCAGTTCTGGATCTATGATGCACATGGTACCTACAACCGTCGTGTAACCGTAGCCAACCCAACGTTGGTGCCATCCACCTTGCTTACTGATCCAGTGCCAACGAACGTGAACCTGAACATCCGTGTTCGGTCGCGCATTGGTAGCACCTTCGGTGAGTTCGGTGCAGCTTGCCGTATCAAATTCATCCCGAACAGCGGTGGCTCAGGTTTCCGCAGCATGGAGTTCTCGGATGAGACAGTTGCGAGCATGACGATCTACCCGAACCCGAACCGCGATGGTCAGTTGACGATCAGCATGGAAGGACTGGAGATCGCCGATGGAGCGAACGTTGATGTGGTTATCTACGATCTGCTCGGCAAGCCGGTTGTAACCGAGACCGCACCAGTTGCCGAGGGTATGTTGAACCACCGTATGGACTTGGCCGGCCGCATTGGCCAAGGCATGTACATGGTGAACGTGACCATCGATGGAAAGCTGTACACCCAACGGTTGGTGATGCAGTAAGCCAAGGAGATATCTCTTACTGAAAGAACCCCGCCGGAAGGCGGGGTTCTTTTTTGCATCTACTCCTGAAAATACCCACTTCTGGGTATTGTGGACCGGAAGATGTATACGCAGTTTTGCCCCGTGGAACGAATGATGAACTCTCGTGAAATGATCAAGCAGAATGTATACGGCCAAAGAATTTGCTGGATCGCGATGGTTGTCGCAGTGATAACAATGTTCCTGCTGTTAATGATGTTCGATTGATCCGATCCCCCCGGCGGCCAACTACGAAGCGGTAGACTGGCACGTCGTTACGACCGAAGCCTTCCATCATGGAGGGCTTTCGGCTTTTACAGGTTTCGATCACAGAATTGTTGGGCATAGCAGTTCGCATTTCAAAATCATCCGACCTGCTTGCTCTTTCTCCTCATTATTTATCCTATGATGTCGCCCGGTACATAGACCTCCTCGGATCGTCCTGCGAAAAAATGCGGTTCATCTTTGGACGACTTTGTATTACGAAATGGTACAAAAAAGAAAAGCCCCCAATGCGGAGGCTTTTCGGAATGGGGAGTGGCCGATCAATAGTACACCAACCGGCGAACCTTGGTTACATGTTTGGCCAACCGGATAACCTGCTTGGTGTAGCCGAATTCATTATCGTACCAGGCATACAGAACGATGTTCTTGCCGTCGCCGCTAGCGATGGTTGCGGTGCTGTCGAACACACTACAGCATGAATCACCGACAATATCGCTGCTGACCAGTTCAGGGTCGATCTGGTAATGGATCTGGTTCACCAATTCTCCGTTCAGGGCAGCGTTCCTGATCAGCTCGTTCACTTGCTCCCTGGTCGCGGTCTTGCTCACACTCAGGCTCATGATCGCCAAGGATCCATTCGGAGTGGGCACGCGCACAGCGTTGGCCGTCAACTTGTCCTTCAGGCTCGGAATGGCTTTGGTTACCGCGCTTCCAGCTCCAGTGCTGGTGATCACCATATTGATGGCTGCGCTCCGGCCACGACGGGGCTTCTTGTGATAGTTGTCCAGCAGGTTCTGGTCGTTGGTATACGCATGCACGGTCTCGATGTGCCCGCGCTCGATCCCTAAGTTGTCCTCGATGACTTTCAGGATCGGGCAAATGGCGTTGGTGGTGCAACTGGCAGCGCTGAAAAGCTGTTCGCTCTCGATGTCGAGGTCCTTATGGTTGATGCCGTAAACCACGTTCGGCATTTCCTTGCCAGGAGCGGTAAGAAGCACTTTGCTGACCCCTTTTGCCTTCAAATGACGGCCAAGATCAGCGCGCTTGGTGAAAACCCCCGTGTTGTCGATGATCAGTGCGTTCTGGATACCATATTCCGTATAGTCGATATCCTCTGGATTTGAGGCCGCGATCAACTTCACCATTTGGCCGTTCACCCAGATCGCCTTGTTCGGCAGGTCTTCGATCACGGCACCCTTGAAGGCACCGTGAACACTGTCATTACGCAACAATGCGGCGCGTTTGACAACCTCCTCGTCATTCACCGTACGAAGTACAATGGCACGAAGGCGTAATTGCTGCCCCTTACCGGCTTGTTTCACCAGCTCGCGGGCGGCAATGCGACCAATTCGACCGAAGCCGTAGAGGACAACATCCTGTGGATTGAATTTGTGCTTATCCGCCCCGATCAAGTTCTTGAGCGTTGTTCCAACGAATGTGGCCACATCCGTGGTGCCACTCTGCTTGAACTCCCAAGTCAGCTTGCCGATATCGATCTTGCTCGGAGCCAAGTC
Organism: Flavobacteriales bacterium; assembly: GCA_016717225.1. Classification (GTDB taxonomy): domain Bacteria; phylum Bacteroidota; class Bacteroidia; order Flavobacteriales_F; family PHOS-HE28; genus PHOS-HE28. The sequence goes on from JADKGB010000018.1 coordinate 41,344, forward strand.
CGCACCCAAGAGCGCACGGGCCACATTCGCTGCGGCGAACACGTCAATAGGCTTCTGAACCACATTTTTCGAGTAGTTGAACAGGTTCAACACTTCACTACCGCTGATGTCCAGCAGGTGGTTGCGGAAAAAGACCAGCTCTACGCCCTTGGCGTACATCAACTGCCCTACCGAGTTCATCAGGTCGACAGCGGCTTTTTCGCGGTCCACGTAGTCTCTCAACCCGGCCTCATAACCGGCCTTGGCTTCAGCGGTCTCCATGATAGATATTTAAGGAATTGTGCGTTCCTACGAAAGATGTATCAACCGAGATACGCCTTCAACAACTTACTACGGCTGGTATGGCGCAAGCGGCGAATGGCCTTCTCCTTGATCTGACGCACGCGCTCGCGGGTCAAGTCGAATTTCGCACCGATCTCTTCCAAGGTAAGACCGTGGTTGATGTTGATGCCAAAGAAGAGCTTCACCACATCACGCTCGCGCTCCGTCAGGGTGCACAGGGCACGGTCGATCTCTTTGGAAAGGCTCTCGTTGATGAGCATCCTGTCCGCGGGGGCACTGTCGTTGTTCGGCAGCACGTCCAACAGGCTGTTGCTCTCGCCTTCAACGAAGGGAGCATCCATACTGATGTGTCGACCGCTCACCTTCATGGTATCTGCCACCTTTTCAGGGGGTAGATCAAGCAGGGTGGCCAATTCATCCGCACTTGGCGGGCGCTCGAATTCCTGCTCGAGTTTCGCAAATGCTTTGTTGATCTTGTTCAGGGAACCTACCTGGTTCAGTGGCAAACGCACAATACGGCTCTGTTCGGCCAATGCCTGCAAAATGCTTTGACGGATCCACCACACTGCGTAGCTGATGAACTTGAAGCCGCGTGTTTCATCGAAGCGCTGTGCTGCTTTGATAAGGCCGAGGTTCCCTTCGTTGATAAGATCCGGCAGGCTGAGGCCCTGATTCTGGTACTGCTTGGCTACAGAAACAACGAAGCGAAGGTTGGCTTTCACCAATTTCTCCAAGGCTGTCCCATCCCCTTGCTTGATGCGCCGGGCGAGTTCCACCTCCATCTCCGCATTTATCAATCCCTCTTTGCCGATCTCCTGCAAGTACTTGTCCAGCGACTGGCTCTCGCGATTGGTGATCGACTTGGTGATCTTCAGTTGGCGCATCCTGCTTGTCACGGGCGGCTGGGGGTATTAATGGGTTAGAGTGGGTCTGGTTTCTAAAGACACCCGAGCAACAAACTGGTCACGTCCGTTGATCCGGGCGCCGAAGGTACGACCCCCCGATCGAACCGAACAAGTCGGACGACCGGGGGGCGCACTTCGCACGGAGATACGTGATCAATGGGCCTTTCAAACACCCAGTCCGTAATAGGCCCGCTGGCCATTGGGGTAAACCCCCTCGATGAGCACACCACCACGTTTCTCCTCGAGGGCCTGCAGGACATCTTTCGGCTCACGCACCCGTACATCGTCTATCTTGGTGATCACGAACCCTTCGCGGATACCTGCGCTGCGCAGCTTGCCACCGTTGATGTTCACCACTTTCACACCATTCCCGATCCGCAAGGCTTTGAGTTCCTCTTCACTGGCGGTTTTCATTTCAGCCCCCAGCACCGTGCTGAGCTCCACTTCTCTTTTGGAGGCAACGGTTGTAGCCCCTTCTCGACCACGCAGTTCCATATCGATCACTTGCTCACGACCATTCCGCATAACACTCACCGTTACACGGTCGCCAGGGCTGAATTTGCCCACCTGTTCCTGGAGCTGAGGTACATTGTTCACATCCATATTGCCCACTTTCACGATCACATCTCCGGTTTTCATGCCCGCATCTTCGGCAGCCCCACCTTCCGTAAGTCCCCGGACGTAGACGCCTTGCGGTTTGGCCAATCCAAGCTCTTGTGCCATGGCCTGGTCGATATCACCAATGCTCACTCCTATGAAGGCTCGTTGCACACTGCCGAACTCCATCAGGTCAGCAGCAACCTTTCGCACCAGATTCGAGGGTACGGCGAATGAATAGCCGGTATAGGCTCCCGTAGTACTGGCAATGGCGCTGTTGATACCGATCAGGTTTCCGCTGGCATCAACCAAAGCACCGCCACTGTTGCCCGGATTGACGGCGGCATCGGTTTGAATGAAGCTTTCGATAGGGAGGATGTCCCGACTTTGATCCCCTTGGAGAATGTTGATGTTCCGGCCTTTCGCACTTACGATCCCGGCCGTCACGGTGCTTGTGAGATTCATTGGATTGCCTACTGCGAGCACCCATTGTCCAACTCGCACATCATCGCTATTCCCGTACGAAAGCGTTGGAAGGTCCTTGGCGTCCACCTTGATCAAGGCGATGTCTGTACTGGGGTCCCGGCCGATCACTTTTGCCTCGAACTGGCGTTCATCGTTCAGATGTACTATGATCTTGTCCGCACCTTGTACGACGTGGTTATTGGTAACGATGAATCCATCATCACTCATGATCACACCACTACCAGCACCCAATTGGGTTTGCGGAGGCATTTGCCGGTTACCGTAGAAGAAGTCCGCGAATGGATCGCGCCGCTGCACCTGGGTCTCGGTGGTTACATGAACCACGGCATTCACCGTTCTTTCCGCAGCTTCGGTAAAATCGACAGCGACCATGGAGGTACCTGCTGGACCGGGCAAGCTCACGAACTTCACGGGAGCTGACGGAGACGATGGGCTGACAAGCGCCGGTTTCTGATCGGTTGGGAGAAAACGGTCATGGGCGACCAAGGCGACCAAGGCTCCTGAAATGGCCATACCGATGTAGCTCAATGTGCGTTTCATCTGTTGTGCGACTTTGGTTGGTTGCGTTATTGTTCGTTCTATCGTTGCTTTTACGATCCCTCTCGCAAAACAACGCTCGTCCTAAAAGTTTGTGCGTTCAAGTGCTGTTAAAGACTGTGATCCACAAGGATTGTTGGATCATCCCGCCGCCACTGGGTTCTGCGAGCATTGTGCCAACGCATCTTTGTGGCACAATGGCACGTCTGGCTTTTTCAAAATGGCAAGGAACAGGAAACGACTTTGTCGTGGTGGACGATAGGGAGTTGGCCTTTTCCACAGCTGATCTGGACCTTGTTCGCAAGCTGTGCGATCGGCATGTCGGGATCGGTAGCGACGGGTTGATCCTGTTACAACCACAGCGCACAATGGACACTTCCTATCACATGGAATTTTTCAATCCGGACGGGAGCCAGAGTTTTTGTGGTAACGGTAGCCGGTGCGCGTTCGCGTTCTGGTCGAAGTTGACAGGTGCTGGAGAGGCAGCCTCCTTCACGGCGATCGATGGCGAGCATACTGCTCAATGGACGAATGGCCTGGTCCGTATCAGTATGCGTGACGTGAAGTCGATCGAACGCATTGACGATAACACGGATCATGCGCATACGGGTTCGCCTCACCTGCTTTGTTGGGTGGATGATCCCGAAGCCCTCGATATCATAACCGAAGCTCATAAGCATCGGTATAGCCAGCGCTTCGCCAAAGAAGGTGTGAACGTGAATTTCTTGCATTGGAAAGAAGGCGGCTTGGAGATGCGCACGTACGAGCGTGGGGTGGAGGGCGAAACACTGAGCTGTGGCACTGGGGTAACGGCTGCCGCTTTGAGCGCGATGAGCCGCGGATTTATCACGGCATCCTGTAATGTGCATACCCGTGGAGGTGAACTTCGGGTTGAAGCAAGGTCCACAGGTCAAGGCGGATTCGAAGGCGTTACGTTAGCTGGTCCTGTTAAAGAGGTTTTTACGGGCCTGATCGATCTCTAACAGAATATGAAGCGTGTTCTGATCATTGGTTTAGCGCTGTTCTTGGCGGCCGGTGGATTCTTCGGCTGGCGCCTTTACAAAACGGTTTTCGGGCCAGGTCCCCGGTTCGATAATGGGGATCGGATCCTCCTCATACCCACGGGATCCACATACGAGCAGGTGGTGGAGAGCTTGAAGCAGAGCGGGGTGGTAGAGGATGAAAAGACCTTCGATCTTTTGGCCAAGCGCAAGAAGTACGCTTCAAAAGTGAAGCCAGGTCGATATCGGTTACCGAGCGGTACCTCGTTGAACGATCTGTTGAACAAGCTGCGAAGCGGGGAACAGGAACCGGTGAGGATCACGTTTACGAACATTCGAACACTGCCTCAATTGGCCGGTCAAGTAAGCAAGTACATCGAAGCCGATTCACTTGCGTTGATCGAATCGATGCGTGATCAAGCGACCATCGACCGGCTGGGGTTCCGATCGGAAACGATGATGTGTTTGTTCGTTCCCAACACCTATGAATTCTGGTGGACCACCAAACCCGAAGAGTTCCTTGAGCGTATGTCGAAAGAGTACAAGCGTTACTGGACCGAAGACCGAAAATCCAAAGCGAAGCGGATCGAACTTTCCCAAAGTGAAGTGAGCACTTTGGCCAGTATCGTGCAAGCGGAGACCGCCAAACCCGAGGAGGCTCCGATCATTGCGGCCGTGTACCTGAACCGGCTTCGCATCGGCATGGCCCTGCAAGCGGACCCAACACTCAAATTCGCTTTGGGAATGGATAGCCTCACCCGCATCTTGACCAAAGACCTGGAGATCGATTCACCCTACAATACGTACACACATGTTGGGTTGCCACCAGGTCCCATCAACATGCCCGAGCCACGATACATCGATGCTGTGTTGAACGCTCAGAAGAACGACTACCTGTACTTCTGTGCTCGGGAAACACTTGATGGCTATAGCAATTTCGCCAAGACGTACGAGCAGCATCTGGTGAACGCTCGTCGCTATCAGCGGGCACTGAACGAGCGCGGGATCTATCGTTGATGGGCCGTGCCCGGATCTGGATCCATCGAGCGGCATCGCTTCAGGACGGAGCGTCGCCTATGTTTGCCACCTGCGGTTGTTCCATTGCCGATCCGGGTTATCCCGCGCGGCGGGTATGATCACATAAGCCCGCATGAACAGAACATTGCGAAAATTCGCATTCACCACTTCCGTCTTTTGGATCAGCAGTATGGCCAGCGCGCAATGCTGCGACTACCTCCTGGTAATGCATGACAGCTACGGCGACGATTGGAACGGAGGCCTGCTGCAAGTGAACAGAAATGGATCGCTAATTGGCATTTTTTCGGCGATCGGAGCAGGGAACGACACGGTGTTCACGGTGTGCAATGGAGATCAATTGGAACTGGTGTACTCCGCCGGTGATTATGAGAACGAGAACACCTACCAGCTCTTCGATCCTGCGGGCAATGTGGTCTTCGCTGATGGCCCCACCCCGAACACAGGTATCGTATTCACGGGTGTGGGGGATTGCGATGCAGTGGCTGCTCCAGGAAGCGTTCCGTGCGCTGCCATTCCCATTGATACAGTGGACTGCCTGCTGGTGGATAATACAACTGCCATCGGGACAGGCATCGATCCCGGTTGCGCCAACTATCAGGGTTCCGATCTCTGGTATGTTATGCCCGTTCCGCCGAGCGGCAACGTGAGTGTGGGTACCTACGATGCGGGAGGTTTGAATGACACCGGTGTGGCTCTATGGACCGGTACGAACTGCATTGATCTCACCCAGCGCGGTTGTGATGATGATGGCGGTGATGTTTATTTCTCCCTGGCCTTGGCGTACGAGCTGCCCGTTGGGGAAATGCTCTACATACAGGTCTTCGGCTACGGCGGAGGAACTGGGGCGTTCGAACTCTGTGTTACCGACCTGGGTACCGTTACGCTGGAAAGCTCCGAGTTGCCGATCGTCATGATCAACACACTTGGTCAGGAGATCGTGGACGAACCGAAGATCGACGCGCTGATGGAGATCAAGTACAACGGACCGGGCAACCTTACCTACGTTACGGATCCAGCGAACGTGTACAATGGGGTTGTTGGTATCGAGATACGCGGTGCATCGTCCGCTGGCTATCCGCAGCGTCCCTATGGCTTCGAAACGCGCGACTCCTTGGGTGCGAACCTCGATGTGTCGTTGCTCGGCATGCCGGCGGAACATGATTGGGTGCTGCTCTCCAACTACAACGACCGCTCGCTGATCAAGAACCAGCTCGCTTTCAAGGTTTCGGAGGGAATGGGGCAGTATGCACCGCGCACACACCTCTGCGAAGTGCTTGTCGACAGTGTTTACAAGGGCATCTACGTGTTCGGTGAAAAGATCAAGCGCGATGCCGGGCGGGTTGATATCGCCAAGCTCACTGCGGATGAGAATTCCGGCGACGATCTTACCGGAGGATACATCTTCATGCAGGCCTATTGGGACAACAACAACAGTTTCCTCTCCAATTACCACCCCATCGATCATCCCGAATTCGATGTGTATTTCGTCTACCATACTCCATCACCCGATTCCATTACTGATCCGCAGCGTGATTACATAGCTGCCTTTGTCGATTCAGTGGAAACGGCGTTGTACAGCACTGCGTTCGCTGATCCGGCTATCGGTTACCGGAAATACATGGACGTGAAGTCGTTCATCGATTACTTCCTGGTGAACGAGGTGTCGCGGAGCAATGATGGCTTCAAGAAGAGCGTGTACTTCCACAAGGACAAGAACTCGAACGGTGGCAAATTGAAGGCGGGACCGGTATGGGATTTCGACTGGGCTTGGAAAAACATCGCCAGCTGTTCGATCTTCTCAGCCACCGATGGATCGGGATGGGCGCACCAGATCAACGATTGCTTCACTGACAACTATTCCTGCGGCTGGTATTTGCGGCTTCTTCAGGACAGCTCCTTCAACGATGAATTGCGGTGCAGCTACGAGGAATACCGCACCACGGTGTTGGATACTGCTTTCCTCTTCAATTACATCGACAGCATCGGTGATCGCGTACAGAATGCGCAGGCCCGGCACTTCCAGAAGTGGCCCCTCCTTGGCGTAGGGGGAGAAGCACCGGATGTCGGCCCTGTGGCCACCACGTATGCCGCCGAACTCGATTCCCTGAAGGCGTGGATCACATTGCGCCTCGCGTGGCTCGATGCCAACATACCCGGAACGTGCATCAATACATCGGTGGAGGCCAGCAATGCGGTAAGCACACTCTCGTGTTATCCCAATCCCAGTTCTGGCGTTTTCCACTTTCAAGGATCAATAGCCAGCAATGGCTCCCACGTGATGTCGATCCATGATCTCGCGTGGAGGGAGTTGGATCGATTCCCGCTTTCTTCCGGACAGCAGAATTTCGATTACATGATCAACGGAAGCGGTACTTATTTCTTCAGTGTTCAGGATCGTTCCGGTCGCACGCTACAGTTGGGCAAGCTGATCGTGTTTTAGCGAAAGTTGAACGATCAGAATGGGAGTGGCGGAGACGCGTATATCAGTTGCTTGGAATAGCTAATAGCATTTCGCAATCACTGTTGTCCGGGAAAGATCCAGCCGAAATCGTGGAACCGAAGAACCGCAAGGGTTTTCAGAGAGTTGAGTTTGAGGGGGGCTTCTGTTTTCGAACTGCTCAACATGGTCGTGAACAAGCCGAGATTCCGGGTCAGGCCCGGAATGACAGATTTCATGGAAGCCGCGATCGGCGGGCACAGCCCGCCGATCGCGGCTTCCTACACCAATGTCACTGCGGCCCTGCCCCGGAGCCTCATCCGGGGCGCAGTCTCCCGAAGGTCTCCGGACAACAGTGATTTCGTAATACGGCCAACAGGCTTTTAGCTCAGCTGGGCACTCAGCGTAATGGGCACGCTCTTCAGCACTTGGCTGATGGGGCAGTTCACCTTCGCATCCTCCGTGCAGGTGTCGAACGTGGCTTGATCGATGCCGGGGACCTTCGCCTGCAGGTCGAGGTGAATGCCCACGATGCCGTTGCCACCGGGCACAGGCCCCATGTGGATCTCGGAGGTGCAGCGCAGCTCAGTCGGCGTGAAGCCGTGGTTGCCGAGCACAAAGCTCAGCTTCATGGTGAAGCAGCTGGCATGTGCAGCTGCGACAAGCTCTTCCGGGTTCGTACCGGCCTTGCCGTCCTCGCTCACGAAACGCGTGAGGAAGGAGTGGGGCGTGTTGGTCAGCACGCCGCTCAAGGTGGTGATATGGCCGGATCCTTCTTTGCCGGAGCCGCTCCAGGTGGCGGTTGCTTTGCGATTGACTGGCATGGATGTTTGTGTTCTGCGTTGGGGTTGCGAATGTAGTCTCAGGCGAACTGAGACAACCGGTCGCCATCCTCCGACCGGGATGGCGTTCGTGTTTACGGAGCACCGCTGCGGAGGGATCGAACGAACCGCCCCAACGAACCCGATGCGAGCCATACGCGATAGACCTATTGATCGACTCCGAACCGCGTTCCCTGAATGGCCCTCGGATCCGGTGCTATTCGAATGACCCGATCATGGCACCACCAGCGTGACCGTGGAGATGCTATGGGCGGAGAAGTACCCCAAGACGTTCCCGCTCAGGTTGGACGTTGGATCGGCAGGTGCCACTCCACCGCTGCTGGTGAAGCTCTCCAAGGTGGACCAGTAGTTGAAGACGGTTTCGTCGATCGTGAGCAGATCGACGCTCAGAAGGTCGCCTGGTTCCACGGGTTCGTCGTTGTTGAACAAGGGCTGTCCATTGACCTGTCCGTCGGATAGGCGGTCATCACGCGCGAACACCAAGGGCCATTTGGTCCCGTTCACCCGCACACGTAAGCGGTAGTAGTTCACGATGCCCGCGGGGTCTGTATAGATGGGTACCACGATCAGGTTCACGTTCCCGAATACACTGAGGCTGTCGACGGACAAGGTGTCCAGGGAAACCTCCACCGGCATGGTGCTGGAACCTGTTGTCGTTTCCCCGTCCACGGCAACGGTGAGCGTATACGTATGACCGGGCGCACCGGACAGGAGCCCGGTACTGCGGTAAACGCCCCCGCCTTGGTGCACAAGGGCCTCATCATCGCCTTGGTCGTCGGTGATGGTCACTGTAGCGTTCTCCACCGCCGGGAGCACGTTCGGCTCCGTGAACGTGACCGAGCGACTGATGCGCACTTCGTGCGGGCCATTGCCGGGGGTCACCTCTCCCTCGATCACCAAGCGCGAGCTGGCTTCATCATAGTCCAGTACGATCTCCTTCTCGCACCCACTTAGAAGGAGCGCGGTCATTGTGAGCAGGAACGCGAACGAGCCGAGATTCCGGGTCAAGCCCGGAATGACAGCTTCTTTGTTGTTACGCATGGTCATCAGAAGGAGAAGTTGTAAGAGACTGACGGCACCCAGCGGAAGAGGCTCGTTTGCAAGGCGCGCGTGCGGCTTGGATCATTTGGATCGGTCTCGAACGCCACGCTGAAGGGATACTCCCGGCCATACGCGTTGTAGATCGAGAACGCCCAGTTCCCTTCGAACTTCGCTTCTGGCCGCTTTTTCAGCACGAGCGAAAGGTCCAACCGGTGGTAAGCGGGCAGGCGGCTGCTGTTGCGTGCTGTGTAAGCGAAGACCACATCCCCGTCCAAGATGTACTTACCTGACGGAACGGTAACGGCGTTGCCGGTCTGAAAGGTCCAAAGGGCGGAAAGGCTCACGCGCTTGCTCAGCTCGTACATGCCCACGATGCTCACGTCGTGCGTACGGTCCTGCCGTGCAGCGAACCAGGCGCCCTGATCGATTTCGGCGAAAGAACGTTCCGTGCGGCTGAGCGTATAGCCCACCCAGCCCGTGAAGCGGCCGCTGTTCTTGCGTGCGAGGAACTCCACGCCATAGGCCCGGCCTTTCCCGAAGACCAGATCGCCCTCCACCAACTGGTTCGCCTGCAGTTCCGTTCCACTTCGGTAGTCGATCTGGTTCTGCATCCACTTATAGTAAGCTTCTACGCTCAACTGAATGGTATTCTCCTTGCACACAAGGTCGTGGAACCAGCCGCCGGAGACCTGATCGCCGATCTCCGGCCGCACGTTGTTCGTGTTCGGGATCCACTGGTCGCTCGGGTTGTTGCCAGAGCTGGTACTAAGCAGGTGTATATGCTGCGTGGTGCGCGCATAGGCGGCCTTTAAGGAGGTGTTCTTCGTGAGCATATAGCTGAAGGACGCCCGTGGCTCAGGGTTCACATAGGTTTTCAGGAAGTCACCAGTGGCAGAGCTGGTATCGATCGCATTACCCTCCCGATCGAAGGCGTAGAAGTCGCCAGGGCCGAGCACGCTGTACACCGACAAGCGGGTACCCACGGCGATGGACAGTTTATCGGTGATCGACTTGTCCCACGAGGCGTACAAGCCGTTCTCCCAACCATACCGGTCCTGTATGCGGGTGTCGTTCAATCCGGATCCTTCGGAGGTGACCACGCCGGGTAAGGCCGTATGGTGGATGGAATTGAACCCGAAGCGGAACCGGGAACCGGGTTTCTGGTAGTAGCTGATCTCATGGGACAGGTTGACATCGCGCACGCCGCTGCGCACCCGAAAGTCCGCATCACCGCTCTTGATGGAGACGGTGTAACGATAGTCCGAGTAAATGAGCGAGGTGTTCGAGAACCAACGTGATCCGTAGATGTGGTTCCAGCGCAACGTGCCCGTGAGGTTACCCCAGTCGAGGCCGAAGGCGGTACCGAAGCCGAGCCGATCGCGCCCGAAGTAGCCGCTGAGGAAGAGCTTGTCCTTCTTCCCCACATCCCAGTTCAGCTTCGTGTTGATGTCGTAGAAGTACAACTGGCTGCTGCTCGTGCCCTCATCCGGCGAGAGTTTCAGAAAAACGTCCGCATAGGTGCGACGGGCTGCGATGAGGAACGAGGCTTTGTCCTTCATGATCGGTCCTTCGGCCATCAGGTTCGTACTGATCAAGCCCACGCTGCCGCTGTACTTCACTCGCTGGTCGTTGCCTTCTTTCAACCGGATGTCCAACACCGAGGACAAACGGCCGCCGTATTCGGCGGGAATGCTGCCCTTGAACAGTTGCACATCCTTGACGACGTTCGTGTTGAACGTGCTGAAGAAGCCGAGCAGATGGTTCGGGTTGTACACCGGCGCTTCATCGAAGAGGATGAGGTTCTGATCGCTGGCTCCGCCACGCACGAATAGCCCGGCACTTCCATCCCCGCCGCTCTTTACGCCGGGCAAGAGCTGCAACGACTTCAGCACATCCCGTTCACCGAAGATCACGGGCATCTTCTCCACGGAGGACATGTTCAAGCGCTCCACACCGATGTCCGGGCGATCGATCGGGCGCACCGTGCGATCCTCGGTCACCACCACTTCCTTGAGCACCGAATTCGGCGTGAGCGCGATGTCCAGCACCTGCTTCTCGCGCAGGTCCACCACGCGCTCGTATCTCGCGAAACCCACGTAGATGCAAGCCACGGTGTACGTGCCCGGTTCCACCGTGAGCGAATAGAAGCCGTACTCGTTCGCCACCGCGCCCACCTGGGTTGCCCCTTTCAGTATGATGGATGCCCCGATCAGCTCTTCGCCGCTGGTGCTGTCACGTACGGTTCCGCTGAGGGTGGCGCGGCCGCTTTGGGCGATGGCTCCCCCCAGGACCAGCAGCATCGCTAGGGCGACCAAAAGGGCACGGCGCCGTAATACGATGCAGGTAAGGTGGACGGATCTCATGAGTTGGAAGTGCGCGCGGTGTAACACGCGGAATTGGAGAATGTTCGGCTTGGTCGAAGCCGGTTGCGCTGATCGGCGGCGGGAACGGAGATCGGCCATGAAGCCGATGATGGTGGCAAGGTGCACAAAGCGCTCAAGTTGCGGAACGGATGCAACGTTGAAGCGGCAGGGCTATGAGGTCCGGTAGTGGTGCTCACTCTATTGGCAGGCCGGTATGGCGCGCTGTTGATCTTCGTTAACCAGGGGCATGTCCGGGGAACAAACGGCTGCCTGGGTGCGTTCGCCGCATAACCAACACAACGAACAACATGACGACGATGACAGGATACCCATGGGTGAAACCCCTTGGAGCAATAGCTACGATCGCGCTGCTTTCCGCATGCACTGAGGTGGTAGAGCAAGCCAAGGAGGTGAAAGCCGTGGTTGCAACCACCAACGACAAGGTTCAGAAGGTCATCGATGAACTGGGCCTGGTCTATGTGGAGGAAGGGGCGCAGGACATCATCACTTACGATGAGGTCAACGCGGCCCAACAGGCGTGGTGCGATGCCCTGGTGCGCATCGGACAGCTGAAGAAAGAAGGCGGCGACTATCGAGCCTTTGCCGAACAGGTGCTTTCCGAAGCGTACAACTACGACCAAGGCAAGGTCTTCTTCAAGCCCACGCTGGCCTTCGGTGACCAGACGTTCCGGAACGACAAGAAAGGGGCTTTGGCCTACTTCGTTGGTGGCGACCCGGACTATCCGAACGACAAGGGCTTCGCCCTTACGCCTTGGGTGAAGGCACGGTACGGCAACGCGGGTAACAAGAACGAGGGCATCCAGATCTACGGGTCGGTCGCCATCACCATGGGCAACGTGTGGGTGACCAACGAGGCTGGGGATGAAGTGATGGTGGACAAGACTTGGGTCTTCAAGAAAGGGAAGGACGGCAAGCTGCGCATCATCGTTCACAAGTCAGCCCTTCCGTACAAGCCTAGCTAACGGACAAGAACGCGGTCGACTGCGGGCTGGAAAGGGTCCGCAGTCGGCTTTTTACCACACCTTCAGCGGATCAATGAGAACTACCATCCTCGTCCTGTTATTGGTATGCACCGCTCATGCGCAGGCACAGAACGATCGCATCAACAACCGCGGCACGATCGGTTGGTACAACACCTTCGGCACCTTCAAGCTGTCAGACAAATGGGGCGTGCATGCCGAGTACCAATGGCGCAGGGACAACCTGATCACCGACTGGCAACAAAGCCTCGTGCGTGCAGGGATGAACTACCAGCTCAAACCTACAGTACTGCTCCGGGTGGGCTATGCGTGGATCGAGACGTTCCCCTATGGCGAGCTACCGCTCAACGGGCTGGGCCGCGACTTCACGGAGCACCGCACGTTCCAGATGGTGCAGCTCACGCAGAAGGAGGGCATCTTCGACCTGTCCCACCGCTTCATGCTGGAGCAGCGCTTCGTAGGGCGTTACAGCAGCGCAGCTGTGGACACGGAGGATGAGTTCCCGCTGCTGCATCGTGCCCGCTACATGGTGCGCATACAAGCGCCCCTGAAGGGAACGACGATCGCGGACAAGACCCCGTATGCGGCCGTTTACAACGAGGTCTTCATCGGTTTCGGGAAGAACGTGAACGCGAACGTGTTCGACCAGAACCGGCTTGGGATGCTCCTGGGCTACCGGTTCAACGGCACTGTCCGCGTGGAAGCGGGTTACCTCAACCAGATCGTGCAGTTCGGAAGGCGGATCGAGGGCCGGAACGTGTTCCAAAACAACCAGGGGTTGATCGTGAATGCGTACGTGAACTTCGATCTTAGCAAGAAGCAGAAGTAGAGGGTTCGGGCTGAGTACCCACTCCTCCGTCTTTAACGCAGGCTCATCGTTTCCCCTTTCAACCGACGATAATTCAAGAGGAACAACCACTCGGCGTGAGCGGCATCTTTCACAGTGCGGATGGTGAACTCCGTCCAATCCGCATAGGCTGGGCCGCCGTAGCGGAACTTCCGCGCCAGCCCTTTTGCGATCAGCGCTTGCGCTAACGGTGTCGACGTGGCAAGGTGCATGTCACCGCTGAAGTGGATGTGCCCCAGTTCTTCTTCGCCAACATAGAAGTCCGCGCCATCGGGTACCGTTGGTCGGAAGAGGTCCCAATGCGTGGCACTGATCACACCGGGCAGCGCTTGAACCGCAAGCGATACGCGCTCCAGCGGCTGTTGGAGGGTGGGCGGCGGGATATGTCTCCCTTTGGCCTCGAGTTTCATACTGTGCGTGTTCGTTTTGGTAGTTGGTGTTCCGTACGAAGTTGCAAAGGATAGGGCTGAACGGACGAACAGCCACCCCGCATAGCGGAATGGCTGTTCAGCGCTGATCGATCAATACCTTACGGCATCACGACCGTATCAATGACGTGGACGACGCCGTTCGATCCCTTGAGGTCGGTAGCGGTCACGGTGGACATCCCACCCTTGCTGTCGGTGAGCATCACCTTGCCACCTTTCACGGAAGCGGTGAGCTTGGCACCGTTCACGGTGGTGAGCACAGCCTTACCCTTTCCTTCCTTAATGGCCGCCATCACAGCAGCGGCATCGATGTTCCCAGCCACCACGTGGTAGGTAAGGATTCCGGCAAGCGCGCTCTTGGATTCAGGCTTCAACAGACCTTCCACGGTGCCTTTCGGCAACTTGTCGAACGCCGCGTTGGTCGGAGCGAATACGGTGAACGGTCCTTTGCCTTTCAGCGTTCCAACGAGGTCGGCGGCCTTCACGGCAGCCACCAGCGTTGTGTGGTCCTTCGAGCCGATAGCGATATCCACGACATCCACGTCTTGAGCGAACGAGAGAACACTGGCGAGCGCGAGGCCCGCGGTTACGATCATCTTCATCATCATATGTATGAGGTTGTTAGTTGGGTAGTGAGAACACACCGGCATGCTGAAGGTTCACGAGCATTGTGAGTCCTTAACGAACGGCCTGGGTTGGTGTAGGTCGTGTTAACGTCGGGAACACAACGTCCGCTGAGCTTGCGCCACCGTCCATCGGATCCGATCGCGAAATCCACTACAACATTCGTTTCTGTCATGTGATCCGGGTTTGTAGGTCGTGCGCAGAGTATGCTGCATGCGCAATGCTTCACGGTCCGTCATGGATCCGACCGCGTGTTCAGTTGCGCGGCTATGTCCACGCTGGTCCAGCGGCGTTCACGGCGGTTCGTCGATCCCGCATCGTAATGAACTATTTTGAAATAGCGGTGTTGGATTACGTGACCCCGATCAGAGGGTCGCTTGTGAAGGTTTGACCAGCGATCTAGAGCGCAGGTACCCACTTCCGCTTTCGTGTGTTGAGTCGTCCCGTCCTTCACCTTAACCCTTTTCACAATGCATTCAGTGCTGCTGACCATCCTTCCCATTGCAACTGACAACTACGTGGCCTTCACCTTCTTCGTTGGCACCATGGCCATGATGGCCGCTTCGGTGTTCTTTTTCTTCGAAGTGGGCAACACCGACCCGAAGTGGCGGACCTCAGTGCTCATCAGTGGCCTGATCACCTTCATCGCGGCGGTGCACTACTACTACATGCGCGATTACAACCTCGCTACCGGACAGTCTCCGGTGTTCTTCCGTTACGTGGATTGGTTGCTCACCGTGCCCTTGATGTGCGTGGAGTTCTACCTCATCACCAAGAAGGCCGGTGCGAAGGTCGCGCTGTTGTGGAAGCTCATCGCTGCTTCGGTGTTCATGTTGGTCACCGGTTACATCGGCGAGGCCATCTATCCCACCGAGACACAAAGTTGGATCTGGGGCTTTGTGAGCAGCATCGGCTACTTCTACATCGTGTACCTCATCTGGTTCGGTGAAGTGGCGCAGCTGGCCGAGAAGGCCGGTGGTGCGGTGCGCAAGGCGAACAGGACCCTCGCTTGGTTCGTGCTTGTTGGTTGGGCCATTTATCCGATCGGCTACATCGCGGGTACCGCAGGTGGTCTGTTTGGCATGCCTGTACTCAGCGGCTTGTCATTGGATGTGGTCTACAACATCGGTGATGCGGTCAACAAGATCGGCTTCGGCCTGGTGATCTATGTGTTGGCGCAATCCGATAGGGTGTTGGCCAAGGCCTAAGGCAAGCGTTCATCCATTCGGGTGACCACGGATCAGGCGTTCTGGTTCGTGGTCACCTGTTGGATGGGCAGAACCAACGATGATGCGTACCTGGCTGTTGCTCTTTGGTGCCGCCCTGTTGATCGGTCAACAGGGACTGCGGGTCTTCACCCCGGAAGTACAGGTGGGCTTGTTCTTTCTGGGGGTCGTGTTGGTGGGTGTTCCGCATGGCGCTGCTGACCTGTTGGTGTCGACGCAACAGGCACGTGATGCGGGCAGGATGTTCCACACACCCAAGTTCTTGCTAGGGTATGTAGGACGTTTGTTGGTGTTCGCGGCAGTGCTCTACTTCCTCCCGGTCTTAGGCTCCGCGTTGTTCATCCTCTTTTCCGCGTACCATTTTGGGGAGACGGACCTTGCCAAGTTGCGAACGGAGACACTTTGGGGAAAGTTTGTGGTGCTCAACTACGGACTGGTCATCCTCGGGATCATCCTGCTCGGTCATGCGGAGGAAGTGGAACCGATCCTAGCGGTGCTGGAGGCATCACCGCAACAAGCGCTCTGGCTGGAATGGGTCATCAGCTCGAAGTTGCTGTTGCTTGGCACTTCGATGGTGCTGTTCTTCGGCAGCGCCTTCGCCTACTTCGTGTTGAATCCTTCTTCGCATGCGGGTGGTGGCGACTTCATAGCGCGCTTCGCCATGCTTGCGTTGCTCTTGCACTTTCTCCCGCTCGTGCTCGGATTCACCTTCTACTTCATCGTGTGGCACTCCGTGTTGTCGCTCAGCAACATTCTCTCCTACCTCCGGAAGGATGGGCTCTTCTCCACCCAGGTCATCCTTGGTCGGGTCGTGTTCTATAGCATCTTGGCATTGGTGGGTATGGCTCTACTGGCTGCTTGCGGATTCGTTTACCTCAGTACCGAAGCGCTGATGATCTCGGTGATCGCAGGGCTCGCGGTGCTCACCGCGCCACATATGGGCGTGATGCATGAGATGTACGGACGGTTACGGTCCCAGCAGAGCCAAGGACTTTGAACCAAGAAGCGGTTGACGGCGATCATTCAGGCACCCTGCCGTGGACCATGCGTTGATACAAGGGTGCTGCAAGAGAGGATCGATGGAGGTTCTGAACGCCGCAAGGCCGGACATCTGAACATTCGGAATGGCGTTACCTGAAGCTCGAAATGAACAAAGCCGGTTCGCAGGTGTCTTGAAGGAAAAGACAAAATGGAGTTCTTCAACAGGTGGTATCCCATGATCCTCGCGTTCATCAGCTTCCTGCTCTCGGTGTCCTTATGGTTCACTGGAAGGAAGGAGGAGGGGCAATTCGTCGGCATATGGGTGCCCTCCATTCTCGCTGCGGGCATCTACTTCAAACTGGAGTTCGAAAAGCAACGGCCATGAACGACATCTGGATATTCGTCCTCGGTGCGATCATATTTGGCGGTTATATGTTCGGCCTGTTGAGCATGATCAATAAGCAGCACAAGATCCAAGCACGGGAACAGGACCGCTACATGAAGTCGCAGGACAAGAAGGCGTCTTGAGGCGGTCATTCGAGTTGGGCGAACTAGGTGGTTGTTCAAGTCGCAGCATCGATAGTTTGGTTGTCAGCTATGTGGGGTTCTATTCCGAAGGTTGGACTCGGCTGACTCGTTGCGATAGGTCGTGTGGGAAGCGTGCTAGTTCTTCACACGCAACACCGACACTCCGTTCTCATCCGTTGTGAGCAACTCGCTCATGTGGTCGAAGAATGGCCGGATGTTGCGATAGGCGGCATCTATCTGCCCCACGAAGTCCGCAGCGAGCACCTCACGATCGGTGAACGCATGCCGGAACAGGAACTGGTTCCGCCGCAACAGATCAATGCCGGGATGGTCCTTGGAATAGCCTTTGGGCGCGGTCTTCACACCATCCCCGATGATCTCACCGAAGGTGTCGCGCAGCTTCTTGCCTTTGAGCAGCTTGCGCCAGGTCTCCAGGTCCTGATCGATGTCCACGCGAATACGCTTGAGGTCTGCAGGCTCTGGGGCGAAGAAGCCGCAGGCCACGAAGGAGCCACCGGGCTTGATGCGGAAGTTGTAGCCCCCGCGCAAGGCCGGTTTCACACGACCAATGCTTCCCCCGAGCCACGTCTTGTACGGCGGCTTGTCCTTGTGGAAGCGGGTGTCGTTGTAAATGCGGTACATCGCTTCCTTGCCCGTATCCGTAGAGAGCTTGTCGTGCTTCCGCATGCGCTCGAGCAACGCATCGATGAAGTTGGCCACGTTGGTCTGCGCCGCTTGGTAGCGGTCCTTGTGCTTCAGGAACCAATCGCGGTCGTTGTGGCGATCGAGGTCCTTGAGGAAGTCGAGGGTGGCTGGGATGATGCGGGAGGTCACCTGCGTGGCCGTGGTCATGCGCTTCGTGCTCAACGCAGTTTCCGTTCGCCTTCGGTGATCGCCAGGTCGTTGATGCTCGCGTAGCGCTTGGCCATGTAGCCGAGCTCATCGAACTCCCAGTTCTCGTTGCCATAGCTGCGGAACCAGTTGCCGGCCTCATCGCGCCACTCGTACTCGAAACGCACGGCGATCCGGTTCCCGCTGTGCGCCCAGTATTCCTTCTTCAGGCGGTAGTCCAGTTCCTTGGCCCACTTGCGCTTCAGGAAGGCGACGATCTCGTCCCGGCCGTTGATGAACTCGTTCCGGTTGCGCCATTCGCTGTCCGGTGTGTAGGCTTTTGCCACGCGCTCGGGATCCTTGCTGTTCCAGGCGTCCTCGGCCATTTGGATCTTCTGCTTAGCGGTCTCTTCGTTGAATGGGGGAAGGGGTGGTCGAGGGTCCATGGAAGTGTGGGTTGAAGTCCGTTCTCAAATACCCGGCAACAGCGCGATGAGTTCACGCTCGATGGCCTGTTGCTTGTCCTTGGCATACCATGCATGCAGCGGCTCCTTATAGTCGGTAGCGGTTGCCGGATCGCTCTTCAGGGCGATCACCAGGGCTTGGGCTTCCGCAGGTCGAGGTCCCCACGTGGCGATCACCTCGTGCTGCACGTTCAACTGAATGAGCTTGGGAATGGATCGGCTGGTGCCGGTCAAGTGAGCGTCCATCAGGTCCAGGTTCGCATCGCGGTATACCAGGGAAAGTCGCAACAAGCCACCGGACAACGCTGCCAATGCGTTCATCACGGGAAGGATCTGTGCCGCATCGCCGCACCAGTGCTCACTCAGCACGAGCCAATCGAGGGGCATGTCAAGCGCTGCGATCCTTGCTCGAGCCGCTTCGCCGGGCACGTAGGTCTTTTCGATACGCCGCATCCGGCTTTCATTCAACGGCAGGTGCGATGACGTGCTCGTTTCCACGCCAGAAGCGATCTCGGCGCCCATGTTCCGGCGATAGTCGGCATAGGTGATCGCCTTCGAGAGGTAGATCCGATATTCGACTTGTATGGATGATGTGGTGGTCATGGGTGCAATTTGAAGCGAATGTCGGGTAGCTCAGCCGGGACCGTGGATCGGGCGGTCCCGGCGTCCAGAGCATGGTGTCGATCAAGCTTATCAGTTCATCTCGTACACCGCCTTGAAGGTGGCGGCGAAGTCCTTCATGTCGGTGGGTGTGGTGTTGCTCACGGTGCGCTGCACCGGCTCCATCACATGACCCTCGTTCAGGCACTGCACGAACTCGATGAGGCGCTTGGCCACGTTGGGGCCGGCGCCCATCTGCTGCACCATGGCCTGTTCGGCCTGGTCGTAAGGGAACTCCACGTACTTCAGGTCAGCCTTGCCGATGGCGGATCCCAGGATGCCGGCGGCCTCGTTGTAGGACAGGTCGCGTGGCCCGAGCACGTACTCCACGCTCTTGCCGCTGAAGTCCAGTGCCAGCAGGTGTGCGAGTGCCTTCGCTCCGATGTCGCGTGTGGCCACCATCGGGATCTTCAGGTCGGCCTTCACCGGGGTGCCCATGATGCCCATGTGCTTGATCATGCCGGCCTGTCCGAGCGTGTTCTCCATGAAGTAGGTCGCACGCAGGTGCAGCACGTCGAGACCAGGGATCGTGTTCATCGCCTGCTCCATGTGGTACAGGCCGTTCACCACGCCATTGCCCTCGGGCAGGTGGGCGCCCACGCTGCTCAGCGTGACGAGCTTCTTCAACCCTGCGGCTTTCGCGGCGGCAGCGAAAGCATTCACATGCTTCATCTGCGAAGCGGTGTAGTCGTTGCTTGTCCAGTCCATAGGGACCATGAAGTAGGCGGCGTCCACGCCCGTGAGGGCTTTGGTGACCAGCGCGCTATCACTGGTGTCGCCGATGAAGAGTTCCGCTCCTATGTCGGTCAGCGCTTTCGCCTTGGCGGCGTCGCGGCTGATGATGCGTACGGTGTGGCCAGCGGCCAGCAGGCCGAGGGCGGCGGGCTTGCCGGTGTTCCCGGTAGCTCCAGTGATCAGGTAGGTGCTCATGGTGTTTTTGGTTGTTTGTTAGGTTGTTCGGGTTCTGGTCGGGGCGGCCCCGGAGTTTCATCCGGGGTCCGGCCCTTACTTACTTCTTTAAGAGTTTGAACGCATGGTTCCATTGGTTTCGGGCAAAGCCGGGGATGCACCAGAGCATGCATAGCGGCTCGATGGCGCGCGCGCCTTCCACGCCGCCCATGTCCTCGCTCTCCCAGCCGAACTGGTCGAGGATCGCGGTCACTTCCTTCTTCGCGTTCGCATCGTTGCCGCAGATGAACATGGTGGGCTTAACGCCACCGAAGTCGGGGTTCACCATGAAGGCGTTGCCCACGCTGTTGAAGGCTTTTACGAAGTTGGCCTTGGGGCTGACCTTCTGTAGCTGCTCCATCAGGCTCTCTTCCAGCGTGGTGAAGTAGTGCAGCACGCCGTTGGTCGGAGCTGCATCCGCGATCGGGTTGGTGGCATCGATCACCGTTTTGCCCGCGAGGTCGGCGCTATCGCAGAGACGGATGGCTGCTTCGGCAGCGGTGCCTTTCGTCGCGAGTACGATGATGTCCGCCCACTTCGCCACCTCTTTGTGGCTGCCCACTTTACCATCGGGGTTCTTGTCCAGCCAATCGTTCACCTTGCTGGCCTCGCGTGTTGCGATCATCACCTGATGACCGTGTTTCATGAATCCGTTGGCGAGCACTTGGCCCACCATGCCTGTACCGAGGATGCCGATTTTCTTGCTCATCGTTTTTTGGGTTATTGTTGTATTTACAATCGTTTGGGACCGCATTCAGTCCTGTTGGTCCAGCATAGCACTTGCGCGCACGAGGTCCTGCACCAATGCCGTTCCTTTTTCCTTGCCGAGGATCTTGGAGGACCGCGCGTACATCTTGCCCCAAGCGGTCTTGATCCGTTGCTCGGCGCCGATGGCTTCCGGGGTAGGATACACAAGCATCGACTTGCCCTCGCTGGATCGGGATATCAATCCCCGTTCCTCCAGTTTATCCAACATCCGCGTGATGGTGCTGGGGGTCAGTTGCATCTCTTTGGCGATGTCCCCGGCACGGATGCCCGGCCGTTTCACCACGGTCATAACAATAAAGCCTTGGGTAGGGGAGATGTCCGCTTCGGCGAACTCCTCATCCGCGATGCGCGAGATGCTGCGCGCCATCGCGTTTGCGGCATGGTAGAGGCAGTTGCAGTAGGAACTCTTCGACTCGCTCACGGCGCAAACATAATACGAATAGTTGTATGTGCAACTATTACTTGCGAGTTGGATAACTACGAACAATGACCATGCCCGGGAGACCGCTTTCCGGCGTGTAAAGCGATCCCGTAGATCGATCACTGTCCATGTTCATGAGCGGATCCGCCCTTGAACCACCTGCAATTCCCTTCCATCGTCGAGAGCGTAGTTTCGGCCCATAGCCAGAACGGATGCCGGACGTTGAATTCGAGATGATCGCCCAGACCTTGTTCGGCCTGGAAGGCGTGCTGTCCACGGAACTGGCTGCAATTGGTGCGAAGGATATCGACGCACACAACCGGGCCGTGAGTTTTGTTGGGGACATCGGATGCATGTACCGAGCGAATCTCTGCCTGCGAACGGCGGTGCGAATACTTGTTCCGATCGAGACATTCGTCATTCGCAATGAGCAGGAACTTTACGACAAGGTCTTCACGATGGAGTGGGAGGCCTATATGGATGTGAAGGACACGCTGGCGATCCACTGCACGCTGAACTCGGATCGATTCAACCATTCGCAATTCCTCGCATTGCGGACGAAGGATGCCATCGCGGACCGCTTTCGGGAAAAGACGGGCATGCGACCATCGGTGGACGTGGACCTGCCGACACTGCGGATCTTTCTTCATGTGCATGGCGATCGTTGCACCATCTCGTTGGATAGTTCGGGCAGCACACTTCATCAACGCGGGTATCGGGATCAAACCAATCTCGCACCGATCAACGAAGTGCTCGCTGCGGGCATGGTATTGTTGAGCGGCTGGGACAAGCAGAGCAACTTGGTGGATCCCATGTGCGGCTCGGGTACCATTTTGGTCGAAGCAGCGATGATCGCGTACAACATTCCACCGAACCACGACCGGGCGCAGTTCGGCTTCGAGCGTTGGAAGGACTTCGACGCGGATCTATGGAAGCGCACCTACGACGAAGCCATGGCGAAGGTCTTGACCAAGGGTCCTGCGATCGTGGGTGGGGAGATATCGCCGAATGTTTCGCGCAAGGCCGTTGCCAACATCCTCAACGCTGGTTTGGAAGACCATATAACGGTGAACACGTGCGCGTTCGCGGATCTTGATGTGCCGGAAGGACCTGGGGTTCTCATCATCAACCCGCCTTACGGTGAACGTATGGATCAGGACGAGGACATCAACGCGGTGTACAAAATGATAGGCGACACGCTGAAGAAGAAATGGGCCGGTTGGACAGCGTGGGTGATCACCTCCAACATGGAAGCGGCGAAACACATCAAGCTCACGCCGAAGCCGAAGATCAAGTTGTACAACGGTGCGCTGGACTGTCGTTTTCTTCGTTACGAATTGTACGCAGGAAGCCGTAGGAGAGACCCCGTGGAAGTCTGATGCGATCCGTAATTTGAGCTATCACTGCAACCCGGAACAAATGACATCTGTCTCTCGATCTCTTAAGCTCACCGGGAAGCATGTAGCTCTGGAACCGCTTTCACACCAGCATCACGACGACCTGTGTGAAGCCACCCGCGATGGGGACTTGTGGAAACTTTGGTACACCATCGTGCCATCACCGGAGGGTATGCGCGCTGAGATCGATCGCCGGAACGCCTTACACGCAGGAGGTGCCATGGTGCCATGGGCTGTAAGGGACTTGTCCAGAGATAAGGTTGTAGGTATGACCACGTTCATGAACATCGAAGCAGATAAGCCACGCGTGGAGATCGGCTCCACTTGGTATGCTCGCTCGGTGCAGCGCACAGCGCTGAACACCGAATGCAAGCTCCTCTTGCTCACCCATGCCTTCGAAGCCTTGGAGTGCATTGCCGTGGAATTCCGCACGAGTTCGTTCAACTTCCAAAGCCGCCGTGCGATCGAACGATTGGGCGCCAAAAGCGATGGCATCCTGCGCAACCACATGCAGATGCCCGATGGGACATTGCGAGACACCTGCGTCTATTCCATCCTTCCGCACGAATGGCCTGCGGTGAAAAAGAACCTGTTGTTCAAGCTGGAAGCGTAATTTGTTCGCTCCTTGATCGATCCCTCCAACATGATCCGCAACCTCTACCTCGGTCTTGGATTCTCTGCAGCGGTATTGCCCGCGATCGTT
Organism: Flavobacteriales bacterium; assembly: GCA_016717225.1. Lineage (GTDB taxonomy): Bacteria > Bacteroidota > Bacteroidia > Flavobacteriales_F > PHOS-HE28 > PHOS-HE28. The sequence continues at coordinate 64,700 of JADKGB010000018.1, forward strand.
TCCGCACAACAAGTCCAATGGCTCACCACGACGCCCATCGATTGGTTCTCCTATCCGACCGCTCCCGGGAATGTGATCAGCGCCAAGGATCCTGCACATGTATATGTGTCACGCCTGAACGCGATCGCCTACAGCAACAACCAGCCCATGGGCCCAAGTACCTTGAGCCGACAAGGCGCTGATGGCGCTACACTCTGGAGCGTGAGCTTGGGCGACACTGTGCAGGTGGAGAACATCGCGAGCGATGACCAAGGCAATGTGGTTCTTGGTGGGCGGTATTACCGCCGCTTGCTGATCGATGGCGATCCCGTGCTTGCTGTTCCTGCTGGGCACGTCTCGGCAGGTTCATTCCTGTGTGCGTGGAATTCCGATGGCCAGCTGCTTTGGCAACAGGACGTGTCGGGCGGGCTGAACGATGACCGACGGGTTTCCTCCATCGCCGTGGATGAACAAGGCCGTTTCTGGGCCGCATTGAACACCTTTTTCCAAGCGGACATTGTTCGCCTGAACACCGATGGCACGCAGGCTGAGAGCAGGACCATCATCGACTCCAAATTGATCGGCAGTATCAGCTTCGATCCGTGGGGTGGGCTATACGTTTCCGGCGCCGCCGAATCGCCGGATATCACGGTCAACGGAACACTCTTCAGCGTGCCGGAGAACTACGCCTTCTTCGTTACCCGTATGAACGCAGCTGGTGAAGCGCAGTGGGTAAACACTGCGGAGGATATCTCCTTCCAGGAGCCCCTGGTACAAGCGGATCAGAGCGGCCATGCCTACTTCTTGGGCAACTACTTCGAACCGCTCACGTGGGGCACTATTCCGTTCGGCGATCCGCGCTGGGGGCAGTCGTTCTTCCTCACGCGTCTCGACAGCCTCGGGACCTTCGAATGGGGCGTCGCACCGCCATCAACGCTCGCTTCCGGGCAATTCAGCATAGCGAACGGTAACGCCCTCGGAGTAGATGCCGATGGCAACAGCTATGTGCTGGGCAATTTGGGCGGCAGTTTCGATTGGGGCAACGGCGTGGTCACCGGTTCAGGCCCTGAGATCACGGACAAGTCCATCGCGCTGATGAGCTTTGATGACACTGGCCTTCCTCGCTGGGGACTGGATGGCGGTAGCTTGATCTCGGATGCGATGTACGGTCTCTCTGTCGCGCCCAATGGCACGGCGCATATCGCGGGCCTCACGAACGACTCCTTCACCCTTGGGCCCTTCACCGTGGATCCGGGTGTTACGCGCGGCTCCGTCGTTGCGCGGGTGGATCCAGATCTGAGCACGGGTATTGTCGACGCGATCACGGTGAACGATGATCTGGTGGCTTATCCGTCAGTCTTCAATTCTGGTTTCCGGCTGGTATGCGGCTCATTGGAGAACAGCTCATCTGTATCCGTCAAACTATTCGATGCGACCGGTCGCTTGGTACAGCGTGCCAACGGACTGGGTGCTGAGTTGGGCCAAGGACTTGCGCCCGGGAACTACACGGTCTTGGTGAATGACGCGGAGCGTGTTCATCGGACGCGGGTAGTGAAGCAGTGATCGACTGCGCAGAAGAAGCACGCCAGGAATAGAAACTCAAGCTTCAACAGCTGGCAGATCACCGTGTGAACGCTTCAACGCGCGCTCATAGAAGGTGGTCACGATCAGCAGGAAGAAGAGCAGGTACATGCTATCCTCGATAGGGATCGTGTTCAAGCGGATGCCGAGGTTCTCCTCGTTGTTGTACCAGACGATGGGCTCGGGCAGCAACCATCCGGTAAGGATGCCATTCACCAGAAAGAAGGGGATAAGGCTCACCGCGTAGCCCACATAGAAGCGCCCAAGCCATGGGCTCTTCGCGATGAAGACATGATAGGCGAGGAACAGCGCCGTGCAGAAGAAGGTGACGTTCGTGTAGATGCGGCCCCAAGTCAGCAGCCCAACGGAGAGGAGCAACACGATGAGGCCGATGCTGAATGTGCGCGCATAGGGCCCGAACACATCGCGCCGCACGTAATAGCGCATCACTTCGTAGAGGAACATGCAGGAATAGGGCACGGCCAGAAAGAAGAGCCACTCCTCGATGGGCAGATGCAGGAAACGAGGACCCAGCGTATAGCGCGGATTGAAGCCCCACACGCCGTTGGCCGTGAAGATCGCATCCCACACCAGGAATACCAACGCCATTACGCCGATGCCGGTGAACAGCCCCGGCCATTTGCGCCAGTAGTGAACGCGCTTCTCGAAGCTCGCCGCCAGCGGGAACGAAATGCTGAAGATGTCGAGGAAGAGGTAGTAGTAGTGCTCCATCAGAAGGGGCAAGGCAAGGCACTGCGTGGTCGTTGGCTTGTGCAGGGTGCCCGGGTTCCGACCACAGGGCCAGTTGGTGCAGCGCTAGGGCGGTCCCATTCCGGGAGATGCGGGCGGAGGCGGGCGTCTTGTACGGGCTGCTACCGTTGTAAGTGGCGAAGCGGTTGAACAGTTGCACGGCCTTCTCGTTCTTGAAGGCAGACCGGTTGATGTCGTTCAAGGTGCCGGTGAGCTCGTTCCACCGCGCGGTGGTCAGAGCCTTGCGGACGCCGCCTTCGCGCAGGGTTTCCCAACGGTGCAGGGAGTGCTCCAGGAAGGTGCGCCCTGTACTTTCCAGCAAGAGGGTGGCACGGTTGAGATAGCGCAGGGTGGTCTCCTGATCGATGGAGAGCCGTTCCTGCAGCTCGTTTGCGAATCGCAGGGGATCGCTCCATCCTGTCACCCGTGTGCCATCCTGCCAGAAATAGCGGTTGGCTTCGACCAATCGCTCATAGCGGAAGTGCTCTGCAATGGGCACACCCGCCAACGTGAACAGGTCCTCCACCAAGCGGCTGTGAAGGCCCCGGTCAAGCGGTTCCACTGCTTGCGACAGTTGCCGCCCTGCGGTGCCTGCTCGAACACCTGCACGGCATGTCCGGCCACCGCCAAGCGGATGCTGGCCGCCAAGCCACCGGGGGCGGGCCTCAGCGGGGGGGGGTGGGGGGGGGGGGCGGGGGTGGTACGGAGTTCAGCGGCGGCGGGGGGGCGCCCCCAGCAAGCCGCGCCCATTATGGTGCGACGTGTAAGTTTGGTGGGATCGATACCATCAGAGCGAATGCCCGATACAGCCCATCGTAGCGTCGATATCACGGAGAATGGTCGAACCGGTTCGGTCGTTTATCGCGAGCCCGCAGGCAGTCTTTCCTTCTATTGGGAATTCGGCGGAGGCGATGTGGTCGCACTCGTTCAAGTGGAGGACCATGCCGCCTTGGACGCTCCGTGGATCGCTGGTCGGAGGGCGGACATTCTCCACTTCGTGGCCCATGAAGTGATCCGGCAGAAGGCGCCCAAATGCCGCGCTGAGATCAACGAAGCGGCCGGCGAGATCCTCTTGCGGCAGGTCGGTCCGACAACACCGCCACCAAGCACACGCGATGTCTCCTTTGTGCGCCGACTGAGCAGCTTGAAGGCCTTGCTCGGCATCGTCGTGCTGATCGTTGCACTGATCTTCGGCGGTGTGACGTGGTTCAAGAACAAGGTGCTGGTGATCGATCCCGGAAAAGGCACGGCCGTGGGCTCCAGCGTGCGCACCGACATACATATCGCTACGCTGATCCAAACACTGGAGCCTTACACACCATCGCTGGATCGCAACCACGGCAACGACACGTACCGGTTCAGTCTCTTCCTTGTTCCATTGGATGGTTCCGGAACGAAACTCATTCCGATCGGTGGTGGCTATTCCTCATCCGCCATGAGCTTGGCCAAGATCCTGGGCAGCGATGGCAGCACGCTCTGGTTCGATGTACAAGGCATCGCCGGCGTGGACGTGAAGAGCTACGCGTTGCTGAAGCCAAGCGAAGTGAGTGATCCGTTCGTGCCGCAGCAAGGCTCGCCCTTCGCGCCATCGGTGGGCAGTTACTTGAGCGCAGGCTTCGTCACCTCTCCGAATAGCTGGTTGGGCCTTCATTCCGCGGCCGAGCTCGAACGCGAATTCGCACCGAAGAAATTCGTGCGCCGTGTAGTACCTCAGGAAGACGCCAAGCAGATGCGTCGCTTCTACCGTGGAGCGCTCGATGCCCCCGTGGACGACAAGTACCACCGCATCCTCTCCATGACCCGGATTGGCGACGAGGAATTCTTCAACGCCGCTTTCCTGCGCATGGATGATACCTCGGAACCGCTGCGACTTACCGATCCAGATGGTGCGCTGATGATCTACACTTCGGCAAGTGGCCTCGGCGGCACGACGATGGTCGCGCGTGTGGGAACCGACGGTAGCATCATCTGGAAGGTGGATACAGGCATCGACCGCTTCAAACTGGAGCAGATCCTGCCCGGTAATGAGTCGTTCGCTTTCGTGGGCACACGACCACCTGTGCCCGACAAGGTGAGCGAGCCGTTGCTGGTGATCATCGACAACGCGAGCGGTGTGGTCGCAACGCATTCGCTGTGGCAGTAGTCCCACCAGTCACCCACGTGTAGTTTCGCCCGGTGCAATTCCTCTCCCGCGGCTACCGCTTCTACATCGGTTCCTTCAGCGGACTCAGTCGCGAGGTGTGGATGCTGGCGTTCATCACGTTCGTGAACCGCGCGGGTACCATGGTGGTGCCTTTCCTCTCGCTGTACCTCACCAAGGACATGGGCCTCACGCTGGCACAGGTGGGCTGGATCATGAGCAGCTTCGGTGCGGGGTCGGTGGTGGGTTCCTGGTTGGGCGGCAAACTCGCGGACAAACTGGGCTTCTACGATGTGATGCTCGGCGCGTTGATCACTTCGGGCGTGGCTTTCGTGCTCTTGCAATACGTGCAGGGCTTTCTGCCATTCTGCGTCGGTGTCTTCTTTCTGTTGGTGCTTTCGGACGCGTTCCGCCCGGCTTTGTTCGTGGCCATCCGTGCCTACGCCACACCGGATTCACGTACGCGCTCCGTTACCCTGATCCGCTTGGCGATCAACCTGGGATTCAGCATGGGCCCAGCGATCGGCGGCCTCATCATCGCTGCTTGGAGCTACGGTGGATTGTTCTGGGTCGACGGCCTCACGTGCATCGCCGCCGCAGCACTCATGCTCAACAGGCTTCCGCGCAAGCAGGCGAACAAGGACCACGGGACCGCGAAGTCCGTTGGGCAACGATCGCCTTACCGCGATGGTCCTTACCTTTTTTTTCTGCTCTGTTCACTGCTGATCGAGATACCCTTCTTGCAATACTTCAGTTCCATCCCGCTCTTCTGGAACGACGTGCATCACCAGAGCGAATTCCAGATCGGGCTTTTGCTGGGCATGAACGGCCTGTTGATCTTCCTCATCGAAATGCCATTGATAAAGCATTGCGAGGACCGCGCTTACAACATCATTCGCGTTCTCCTGTTCAGTACGGTGCTCATCGCGCTGAGCTTCCTGGTGTTGAACCTTTTCCCAGGCTTGGCCATGCTGTGGTTGGGCATGGTGTTCGTTACCCTCGGCGAGATGCTCAACTTCCCCTTCATGAACCGATTCGCGTATGATCGCGCGGAACACGGACAGCCTGGAGCGTACATGGCGCTATTCACCATCTCGTGGAGTGTAGCGCACATCATCGGGCACACGTTGGGATTGAACCTCATCGATCACTTCGGCTATCAGGTGACGTGGTATGTGTTCACCGGCATGTTGGTGCTGGCGATGGGCATGTTGGTGGTATTGAAGCGCATGATGGAGACGGAGAGAGCGGCAGCGGCGGAGCTGTGAATGGCGGATGGCGAGGCCCTGTGGCTCGATGCACCGCACAAAGGGATCGGTTCATTCAGGAACCTGCGGCGTAGGCCCAAAGCACCACGGGCACACGTACCCGTTTGCGCCAGCTCTTGAAACAGCCTAATTTGTGCCTTTCACATACCCCTCTCCATGAAACAGCTGTACTCCCTCTCTCTTGCGATCTTCACGGCCCTTGGCGCGCAGGCGCAGATCACCATCGGCCAAGCTGAGATGCCGCACGCGAACGATGAACTCGTGCGGGTGAAGGCAGTAACGAATCCTTTCATCAACTACACCGCGACAGGGCCGGCGCATACCTGGGACTTCGCGAACCTGGCCGCCAATGCAGGCGATACCACGAACTACCAGACCGTGGCCTCGACCAATTTCATCTATGCCATCGTCTACGCGGACATCTTCTTCAACGGCAACCGTGCGAACCACGCGAAGCAGGGTACGGATATCGCCTTCAGCAACCTGCTGCCGATCACCAACCCGTATACGTTCCGCTACCGTTCCTCCTCGGTGTACAAGACCGTGGGCTATGGTGTGGAACTCGCAGGGATCGGAGTACCCATCATTTTCGATGAGCATGATGTGATCTACGAGTTACCGTTGGACTTCGGCGATGCGAGCGCTTCGCACAGTGCCTACCATATTGAAATACCGAACGTGGGTTACTACGGCTTCGAGCAAGACCGCACGAATGAGGTGGACGGCTGGGGAGCCATTACCACGCCCGGTGGAGTGTTCGATGTATTGCGCGTAAAGACCACGTTGACGATGCGCGACAGCATCTTCGGTTTCGCGATAGCGCGCCCGGTAGTGCACGAGTACAAGTGGCTGACGCAAGGGCTGCGCGTGCCAGTGCTCCAGGTGAACACCACAACGATCTTCGGCCAAGAGGTGGTGACCGCCATCTACTACTATGACGTGCCACGCAGCATCGACGTGGTGGCACCGTTGGCCTCCACCCTGTGCCCGGGTGCCACGCTCCCTGTGTTCTATGAAAGCACAGGTGCCTTCAACGCCGGTGGCTTCTTTGTGCCAGCGAACCACTTCACAGCGCAAGTCTCCGATGCCACGGGCAGCTTCGCCGCACCCATCACCATCGGCGATGTAACGGCCACCACTTCGGGCTCTATCACGGTCACCATTCCGGCCAACACGCCGCCTGGTACGGGCTATCGGATCCGTGTGATCAGTACCAGCCCCGACTTCATCGGCGCGAGCGATCCGTTCGACATCAGCATCGGCGGAACGCCGACGGCTTCGATCACCGCGGCGGGCCCTTCGCTGATCTGCACCGACGATACACTGGTGCTCACGGCCGTGGGTGGCCCCGGGTACCAATGGCAACTCGACGGTGCGGACATCGCTGGTGCGATGGATGCGACCTACGGGGCAACACTTGCCGGTGACTACACCGTACTGGTGGACAATACATGCGGCACCGCGACATCCAACAGCATCACCGTGGCGGTGAACGCACCACCCACCTATACTGTGGACCAGCAGAACTACCTCATCTGCGCTGGTGATTCGGTGGACATCATTGCGCACGACCAGAACGGCCAGTCACCGCTCACCTACCAGTGGTACCTCAATAATGCTCCGATAGTGGACGCCACAGATAGCATGGTTGCTGCCACGCTGGCCGGCCTGTATACACTGGTGGTGACCAACGGCACCACGGGTTGCACATTCACCACAGAGGATGTGTTGTTGGACGTGTTATCAGTCACCGCGCCGAACGTGAGCAGCACTGAGCCTACCACATTCTGCGAAGGACTCGCAACGGGGCTTATCGCCGATCTGATCGACGACGTGACGTACCAATGGATGCTTGATGGTGTAGCGATCGCCGGGGCGGAAAGCACGCAATTGGCGGTGACGGCGGCTGGTCAATACACGGTGGTGATCACAACGCTGCAGAACTGCAGCGCCACGAGCGATGCGATCGATGTGGTGGTGAACCCATTGCCTCCAGCGCCCCTGATCGGCTGGTCCAATGATTCGTTGCTCACGAGCGGCACAGGAACCTTCCAGTGGTACGTGGACGGTAACGCGATCGACACTGCCACCGACCCGTGGTGGGTGCCTACCGAGAACGGAACCTACACCGTGCAGTTCACCGATACGAGCGGATGCAGCAGCACATCCGACGGATGGATCTACCTCGTTACAGGTATCAATGGGTTGGCTTCTGAAAATGTTCAGGTGCTCCCCAACCCATCGAGCGGAACGTTCGCCATCCAGTGGCCCGTTGCATCCGGACAACCCTTCGAGATCGTTGATGCCACCGGAAAGCAGGTGCTCACGAGCAAGCTGGTTGGAACGCGCACCACGGTGGACATGAGCGGGGCAGAGCAGGGGATGTACTTCCTGCGCTTGTTGCAGAACGGTACCACGCCTGTGCTGCGCATCGTGATCACGCGTTGAGGAGCAGTGCGCAGTAGTTGCCGCGAAACGCTTTCCATCAACCTCCCAATGCAAGAAGCCCGCGAGCGATCGCGGGCTTCTTGCGTTTGAAGGGCTCACGCCTTGTGCGTTGCGGTTCGTGAACGATCAAGGTGTCGTCTTGCGGTGCGCGGGCTAAAAAAACAAGGAGTCCAAGAACGAACGGTTCATCTCTTTCCGCTCACCAGTTCTTCGATCGCGTCTTTCACCTGATCGCCCGCACGTAAGGTGTCGGCGTGGAGTTCCGGACGCGGGGTGAAGGTGCACTCGCGCATGGCATCCACAGAGGTGCGAAGACCCAAGCACCTGGGCTCAGTGGCCAGGCCATGCTCCATATGCGCTTCGATCTCGGCCAACAGGGTGTTGTTCAGGTGGCCGTGCCGCAGGTCTGTTTGCAGCATATCCACCGTACGGCGCAGACGGCGTAAACGGCGCACCAGGTCTTTTTCTTCCATCGGGGCGAAGATGAGGTCCCGGGCTGCCCGCGCAACCACACGCCGATCTCCGCGCTGGTCCTGTGGTAAATGATGAGGCCCCTTGGGCTGCGAAGCCTTACGAGCCGCAACGAAGGGTTGCGCGGGGCTTAAGTGATGAGCGAAGTATCGGTTCTCCGTCCTCTATAAGCGGTATCGGAATGCTGGCTGTTGAACACTGACCTGTTCGCAATGTTAACTCAATGTTGCCAAGGCGTATATTCTGTATTATATTTGGACTTCAAGACTACAGCCATGAAAACCGCACTTATCCTCCTCTCGATCCTGGTGACACCGTGCTTGTTGAGCGCCCAGACAGCATACCAGTACGAGCATTTCCCCAACGGAGAAGTGAGCAAGATCATCTGGAACACGGACGATGTGGTGCATTTCATCAAATACCACGAGAACGGCAGAGTGCAGGAGCGAGGGACCGTGCTGGACGGAAAGAACCATGGCCGTTGGACGCAGTTCGATCCCCAAGGCCGCCGGACGGCCCGCGTGCAATTCGATCACGGCAAACGCACCGGTACATGGGTGCTTCGCACGCTTGATGGCCTCAATCATCGGCTGCAATACCGCGACGGTAAGTTGGTGCACGGGGAAGAGTTCACGCCCGATGGAGTGCTAGTGGCTGTGCGGGATCAGCGTTGAACCAACTGCTTCACCTGAAGTAGGGCGAAGAAAAAGGCGATCGGTTCACTGAAGAAGCCCGCGAGCGATCGCGGGCTTCTTTGCGCTATTTCCTTTTTTCACGCGCAACGGCCATGGCTGCGTTCACGCCTGCCTATGCCGTCCCGTGCAAGCGTCACGGTTCAGCAACTTCCAGAGGAGGGCGAAGAGGAGTGGGCGGCCGTCAGCGAACCTGATCCGATGAAGGGAAGAACCATTGCTGGGTCAACGCGGTGCGAAGCAGGTGGGTTGGGGCATTTCTTCCCCTGTTCAGTGGCTCCACTGTGCAATTCCCTCCACGCAAAGCGTGTACCCGAGCAGCGCCCGGATACACGCTCCGATGGTAGACAGGATCGAACTCAGCTCACTTTGTAGCCGTGCTCGGTGGCCCATACGCGCACCTCACCGGCTTCCTTCAACTGGCTCTCGCGGATCGAGGTCCACGTGAGGTCGTCGGACTCTTCCACGGCCTTCACCAAACGGTCCATGCGCTCCAGTCCTTGCGCCAGATCGGCCGCGCGGTCCTGGTCCTTCTGGGCGGCATCAGCGGGCCTGGTGCCATCGTTCAAGCGGGTGCGGATCGCTTCCAATTCCACCATCAGCAGGGCACGGTAGCCGCGTATATCCTTGCTGGCCGCATAGCGCTCATCATATGCAGGGGTGCCCCGTGTGGCTCCGTTGATGCGGATCTCCGTGTTCTCCATCGTGTTCACGTCCGTATGGTCCCGTTCGGTGGTCGTGTTCGCGTCGGTGCCGTTCGGCGTGTTGGAGAGCGTGCCGGATCCGTTCGTAGAACCGGTGGTATTGGTGCCATCGTGCTGTGCATCGGTGGCGCTGTTGTCACTGCCGCATGCCGAGGCGAGCAGGGCGATGGCCAAGGCCAAGGCGGGGGTGGACAGGGTTGAGAAGGTGCGTGTGTTCATGGTTGAAAGTTGATCAGTGTGTGGGTTGGGTTCGACAAGAGTCACGCCAGTGAGAGAAATGGGCGCAGGGTCTCGAAGACGTTGACCCTGCGCGGACGGAGGGGCGCGAGGCACCTTCGCTTAGGCGCTTCTTCACCCAAGGAATAGCGACCGTACGCAGTCCTTACCGCACCTGTAGCACCTTTCCTTCCTCCACCCAAGCTTGCGAGCGAACACCGAGCTCGCCGCCGGGCAATGTGTACAAGACCTCCATCGCCCCGATGTACACCCGCCCGTAGGAGGTGGTGCTGTACACGAGATAGCCCGGGGAAGCAGCGGGCGTGGCGGACCATTCCATCGGTACGCCTTCCAAGCCATGAGGGTGGCGCAGCACATCGATGAACACGGGCTCGTTCAAGGGTGAAGCCCATCGCATGGTCCCGCTTTTCAGGCCATAGGCAAGGTTCTCCGGCGTCAGTGCATCAACTTCGGTCAGATGGTAGGGGCCCCACACGCCCCAGCGAGTGTTCGTCATGAGAAAGGCCGTACCGGGCAACGGCGAGATGCCGCGCACGTAGTACCCGGATCCGTCTGTTCCGTGCCAGTCCTCATCCATGGACCTGATCACCAGATCATCCACCTCATCGTCGTGGATGTCGACCGGCTCATCCGGAGCCACGCCCGGCGGCACCATGACCTGCGGCTCTTGAGCTTCATGTCCAAAGGACCAAGGATCTTCCTTGATCGGTTCACGGGGTATCGGGTCTCCCTCGTCACCGAAGCCGTTCGGCACCCGCACCGCCTGCTTCACGTCCTGATCACCACGCGGCCATACGGATAAGGAAGCTCGAAAGCGAAGGCCGCGATGCTCGTGCCGCGCTCGTTCGCGCTGCGGAGCACCAAGGTGCCCTCGTAATGCTCCCCGGTTCCGTACCAGCCATCTTGTTCCTTAGTGATCGCAGGACCGAAGGGGCGTTCCAGCAGCCAGAATTCCGTTGGTTGGTCGGGACCGGTCCAGCTCAGTTGCTTGAAGTGGATGCGCTTGGCAAGCAGTCCGGTGTCGAGCCGTGTGCTGTCTTCCACCGTGTACCAGCGCTGGTTGCTGGGCGTGCTCCACAGCAGCATGGATGTGCCGCTGAGCGTCCGCACGCCCAGCTTGTACATACCGAGGTAGCCGGGTTGCTGCGGATCGGAGACATGCACCGTTCGGGAGGTGATCAACAGATCCGCGATGCCATCGCCGGTCACATCCACGTATTCATCCGCAGGTGGTCCGGGGATGATGCGATCGGCTTGGGCATGGACGTATTGTATGGTCAACAGCAAAGTGACCACCAGCGGAGCTGACCGGGATCGGATAGCGGAGAACCGCGCCATCAGTGCAGTACGATGATCCGCTGCCGCACATCCCCGCAAAGCACCACATAGCTGCCCGGCCACCAACTGGCGCAATCGATCGTCACCGCTGCTGCTTGCGCAGTGGTGCGAAGGACCTCGCGGCCCATGGGGTCAAGCACGCGAACTGACCCGAGCGGTACTCCTTCCCGGTGTGTGATCACGCAGTGCGCATCGGCTGGGACAGGTGCCACAGACCACGTGTGATCGCTCTGTGCGTTCGCGATACCTGTTGAGAGGTCATCGCTCTTGGCCAGGTAGGCGCCATCGCCCATCAGGTAGGGCAGGGGAGCGAAGGCGATGGAGTCGGTGTAGCCACCGGCCATATAAAGGCCACCCACCGCATCGCAGGCCAGTTGGTTCACACGTCTTGGCGTTTGGGCCCGATCGGTGAAGACTTCCTGCACGGTCCCATCCGCATCGTAATGTGCGGTGAACATGCCATAGTACTCGCCATTCCCGTTGTTCGGGAACACGATGTTATCGAAGGTGCAGCGCGATTCGAAGTAGCCGCCGGCCCACACATGATCGTTCGCATCCACGGCCAGATCTTGGAACTCATGGTTGAAATTGGTGTCGCCTGCACGTCGGCCCCAAAGGGCTGTGCCATCGGGGTCCATCTTCCACAAGCTCATGCGGTATCTGCCGTTGGATCCCGCAACAGGCAGATCGATGCCGTCGATCAGGTAACCGCCTTCGCGGGTGGTAGCTACCAGGATATTCCCTTCGCTGTCCGTGGCCAGCGCCTTCAGGTCGTCGTAGTTCAAGCTGGCCCATGCACGCACCCACACTTCATCGCCCTCCGGCGTGTACCTTACCACGAAGGCATCATCGCTCTGGCCACTGGACATGATATTGGCCAGGGTGTCGGTGGCGAAGAAGGCTGTGTCGCCCCTGAAGTGACCTCCCAGGTACACGTTGCCATCCGGATCCAGTGCCAGCGCGTTGCACATGGTCAGCCCCAGAGCGTCATCTCCCGTACACTGTGGCATCAGCGACCAGATGCCGTTCCCTGCCGCGTCCAACTTCATCAGGAAGCCTTGCTCACGGCCGTTGCAGGCTTGCAGATCGGGCAGTCCCGGCACTTGCAGCACGGTCTTGTACTGGCCCGCCACATAGAGGTCGCCGTTCGCATCGGCCACGATGGCGCGCCCCCACTCCAGTCCGCTGTTGGACGACCACCCGTAGCGGTTGGCCCAAAGGGCATTGCCGTCCCCATCGTACTGGGCCACCAGGATATCCATGGTGCCAAGCCGGTTCAGCGTAGTGCTTCCCACGGTGATGCTGGGGCTTTCGAAGTAGCCGGTGAGCGTGATGCGACCTTCATCATCCACCGTCACCGCCATGGCCTCATCGAAGTCGAGCCCTCCTGCGCCGCGCACCCACAACGGCGTGCCGTCCGCGGCGAACTTGGCTACATACACATCGTTCAGCCCGGTGCTCGTGAGTGGCGGAAGCGTGCCGATGGTCAGTGTCCCGAAGAAGCCCCCACACATCACCGTATTGCCGGCGGCATCCACCTCCAAGCCAGCAACGGATGGTTGGGTCTGCGCCGTGAGCTGCCGCGCCCATTGCCAGTTGAACTGGGCGTTGAGCAAGGTGTACATGCCGAGTGCAAGAAGGAAAAGAAGTGTGCGGGCCATGGTTCAGTATGAGCGAAGATGGAAGACAAAGGTGATGTGCATCACTGCACAATGAAAGCTTGGCCCGCAGGTGCAAGAACGCCCACCGCGTATTGCGCCGGGCTCGCACGGGTGGCTCAATGGTGAACGAACCCTGCCAAACCCGGTCCCTGCCCATCGTTTGGAACACGTAGAACTGCTCTGTCAAGTGGGGGAGCACCTCCGGCAATGCACGCTGATGGCCGTATCCCCATTGTGCTACGCGTATCGAACCGTCCACATAAGCCAGTTCAGGGATGTACAGGTCGTCCAGCCGGTCCGTAGGTAATGGTGTGACGGTGTCTCCTTTGGCAAAGACCTTCAGGTGCCGGTAACCTTGGCCATAGCGACCGCTGAGGAGTGCGGTACCTGGCAGGTTCATGACGTAAAGCGTGCAATTGCCCGAACTGCTCGGCTCGTCGTCCGTGCCGATGCGGACTCCCTGCACCACCAGGTCCGCGATGCCATCGTTCGTGATATCGATGCTGTCGTTCGGCGCGAAGCCGCAGTAGTTGCGGTCGAAGTCGGGCTGGGCAAGTCCACCGCTTGCAAGCGCCATCGAGAACAGGAAGGTGCTGATCCTCATCGTTCGAACAATGAAATGTACGCCACATTCAAAGGGAACTCCCCCGGCCCGGTCCGATATACCTCGTCGTTGTAGTGCCCGCAAAGTGGCTTGCAATGGGTGGGATGAAGATGTAGCAATTGATACCTGTAGCGCGGTCCGTTGGTCCCGGGCCGCTCGTCCAACACCAGCACACGGTAGTTGTCCATGTGGAAGTGGTTGGGCACTACGAGTATGTAGTTGTCCTCCGCGAAGGGGAACTGGCGCTTCCCGTTGCGGCGCCAGGTGGATGGATGCATCCATTGCTGCGGCCGCTCGGTGTTCCGTTGGAACAGGTGGAACGGTGTGCCGGTGGCCGTGGCCGGTAAGTTGTTCTCATCCAGCAGCACAATGCGCAGGCCTTCCACCACGTTCGTATCACCTTCCACATGCGGCCGTACCACAATGATGGAGTAGTGGTCGAAGGCGCAATGCTGTGCGTGGAGCATGAATGGCAGGAGGCCGAAGAGCAAGGTGGTGGCGCGCATCGGTGCGCTGTACCCGCAACGGCCCGAAAGGTTCGAACTTCGGATCGCGATGCGTGTACCGGTCAATGTGGGGAATGATCCCATGCGTTGGTCAGCATCTGCGCGATGTGGATCTCCTTACTGTGCCAAGGGCTTTACTTTGAGGTGGACGAACGATACAAGAAATGAGGTCCATCCTGATCTTCATGATCATCGCACCCCTGCTCACGGATGCGCAGGATACGAAGCGCTTCCAACGCGCGCTCGGCTCCGACAACGACCGCGCAATGGACCGTTGGATGAAGCACGAGCTGCACCGCCATCGCAAAAGGCAGTTGATCAGCACGCCGAATGGCAGCTACAGTTCCTATACGCCCACGTACGACAGCCTTGTGGCCTTCCTGCGCCGCCAGCCCGGTGTGGAGGATGCCGCATGGGACAAGTGCATCGGCAAGATCGACATCTGGCCTGGTCACAGCAACATCGGCTTGCGCTGGACCAAGGGTGGTCAGGTCTTCGAGCGTTGTTGGAATGTGCAGGAAGGGATCCCCGGCACCATCAACTTCTTCGGCTGGCACCCGCATATGCGCAAGAGCCGCGAGCAACTGAAGTACAAGAGGGCGCTGGAGTGCCCCGGCTTCGTTGAGCAGCAGCGGCGGTATTGCCTTGATGCGAGGTAGTATGATGGCGCCATTCAACGGATAGGCACGCTGGGGCCATGGCCCTGTCCGCTTCGGTCGGCGTATGGCCCGTTCCGTCCGCTTCGTTTCCGTATCCGGCGCAAAAGGTGATGTAGGTCACCTTTTCCAATGCAGGCGCTCGTCAATTTTGGTGCGAGAAGATCACCATCAACCAAGGACCATGCGCCTACGAACACTGAGCATTGCCGCCCTTATCGGCTTCCACCTCCAAGCCCAGGTCACCGTGGATTGGAACGTGCTCGAGGTGGGGCTGTCCATTGCCCTGGACCAGCAGAACAACGTGTTCACCGTGAACAACGACGGCAACCTGGGGGGCGACATCACCCTCACCAAACGCTCCTCCACCGGCGCGCTGCTCTGGACCGCAGCCTACAACCAGACGAGCACCACGCTCACGGACCGAGCGACCTGGGTGGCCACGGATCAACAGGGCAATGCCATCGTGACCGGTACAATAACCAGCGGGTTCTCGAACCCCGTGAACGCGAGCAGCCTCGTGGAGAAGTTCAGTCCTGCGGGTCAGCTGCTCTGGCGCGTGGTCTATGAGAGCGGCTTCGATGGCTCGAGCACGCGCAAATGCGTTGTCGATAAGGCCGGGTACATCTATGTGCTCGGGTTGAGCCCGTCCGTCACCAAGGTGAAGAAGATGGCGCCCGATGGATCCACCGTCTGGAACTGGTTGGATGTCGGGATCGGCGGACCCATCAACATCAAGTTCACGCCGGACAGCGCGCTCGTCATCTCGCACCGAGGCATAACCGGGAGCGTGAACGGCTACACGAAGCTCACCCGGAACGGCACCACGATCTGGAACTACACCGCGAACAGCCTCACCGTGGGCGACCTCGCCGGTGATGCGGCAGGTAACACCTACCTGGTGCACAGCGCATACCCCAGTTCCACCAGCAGCATCATCCGGAAGGTCTCGCCCAGCGGCACGCTCATCTGGCAGAACAGCTATCCCATCACCGCCTACCGGGTGGAAGTGGGCAGCGACAACGCACCGGTCATCAGCGGCTTCCCCTCGGGCGGCAGTGGCGGCGCGGCCTTCCTGAAGGCTGATGCCAGTGGCACGCAGCTGTGGGTGAACAACAACGCCGATGGTCCGGAGAACTACCTCCTCCATGCCCAGATGATGATGGACGCGTCCAACAACGCCTACCTCTGTGCGGGTACGCTCTTCGCCATGGGCATCTGCAAGGTGAACAGCGATGGCAGCACCGGTTGGTTCATCACCACGCCCAGCAGCTACAGCAACGGTTTCGCCCTGGGCAGCGACTACGCGGTGTATGTGACCGGTGGCGGCACAGCGCGCCTCGCACAGCCGGTGCCGGGCATCCTGCTGGCACCCCGCCTATTGCTCGATGGTCCGTTCGTGAGCGGCACCGGCCTGATGGACGACGGGCTCCGCACAGCCGGCTTGATCCCCTTGACCGATCCCTATCCCGCGCTGGGCTACGTGCATGCGGGTGCGCCATCGCCATCCACATCCACAGGAGCGCTCGCCATCACGGGCAACAATGCCATCGTGGATCATGTGCTGCTGGAATTGCGCGCCTCCGGCAACAATACCGTCGTCGTGGCGTCGCGCACGGCGCTCGTGCAACGCGATGGCGATGTGGTGGACATGGATGGCACCAGCGCGGTGACCTTCGCCGCGCCAGCAGCCAGCTACTTCGTGGCCGTTGGTCACCGCAATCATTTGACCTGCATGACCGCGAGCCCCGTGGCGCTCAGCGGCACACCCACCACCGTGGACTTTACAACACCCACCACGCTCACCTACGGCACGGACGCACGCAAAGCGATCGGCAACGTGCGTGTGTTGTGGGCCGGCGATGTCACCTTCAATGATCAGGTGAAGTACACGGGCGCAGGCAACGACCGTGATCCCATCCTGGTGCGTATCGGCGGGAACGTGCCCACCAACACGGTGAACGGTTACTACACCGAGGACGTGAACCTGGATGGTGTCGTGAAGTACATAGGTGCCGGCAACGACCGCGATCCCGTGCTGGTGACCATCGGTGGCAACACGCCCAATGCCGTGCGTTCGGCCCAACTGCCGTAATGTGCGGGGTGGGCGGGGCCGCGAGGTCGAGTCCATGGCTATCCTGCCTTCGCCTTCGGCAGACAAGGCCGGCAGGCAGGCGACTCATGCCACCTGAACGGGAAGACCCGGAACAACCAGGGGAAGCGTTCAGAACGGAAGGTTCGGCCCCCTCTTTTGGCCCCGCGACCTTCAAAGGCTGAGCGCTGGCCTTTGAAGGTTGAGCCGCGACCTTCAAAGGTGGAGCCGTGACCTTCAAAGGCTGAGCCGCGACCTTCAAAGGTTGAGCCGTGACCTTCAAAGGTTGAGCCGTGACCTTCAAAGGCTGAGCCGCGACCTTCAAAGGCTGAGCCGCGACCTTCAAAGGCTGAGCCGCGACCTTCAAAGGCTGAGCCGCGACCTTCAAAGGCTGAGCCGCGACCTTCAAAGGCTGAGCCGCGACCTTCAAAGGCTGAGCCGCGACCTTCAAAGGCTGAGCCGCGACCTTCAGAGGCTGAGCCGCGACCTTCAAAAGGCTGAGCCGCGACCTTCAAAGGTGGAGCCGCGACCTTCAAAGGCTGAGCCGTGACCTTCAAAGGCTGAGCCGTGACCTTCAAAGGCTGAGCCGCAACCTTCAAAGGCTGAGCCGTGACCTTCAAAGGCTGAAACGGGGCCCGAAAAGCCACTGCATTCTCCTCCGAAGGCCAAGAACCCTTGATGGGCGTGCCTTGCAGAAGGTGGTATCCACCCAAAGGTGGAGGGAGGGAGCCTCCACCCAAAGGTGGAGGTTTTGGCCCGGGCAGGGGTGGAGCTGGCCCTTTTCGCTGCACACAAACGCTTGGGCACAGCATCGTAGGCCCAACAGAAGATGGCAACCATCATTTATACCGTGCGCCTCGGTTTCCACGCCGAAGAAGGCGAGGTCATCGGCATGGACGAGTGCTGGCACAGGAAGC